>NZ_CP012752.1:10544846-11759770 GCF_001302585.1 Kibdelosporangium phytohabitans
GGACCCGTTGGCGTTCGCGGTCCGCCCAGGTCGGGGCGTCATACTCGCGCATCGCGGCGGCGTCGCTCATGCGCTGGTAGAACGCGTCGAGCACCGCGATCAGCAATCCGCTGCGCGTGCCGAAGTACCGGTACGGCAGACCGGCGCTCACCCCCGCCCGCCTCGACACCGCGGCCACCTCCAACTCCCCGGTCTCCGCCAGTTCTTCGGCGGCGGCGCGCAGCAGCTTGTCCCGTGCCGCCGCGCCCCGGGGCATCTTCGGTGTGGTCACCCCATCAAACTAAGTTGAGTTCAACTCAGTTGTCAACCGGTTCGCTACCCTGGGGCGACTGGGAAGAGGGGACGGAAGATGGCGAGTCGGCGGCCGGGTTCGTACGTCTGCGGGATCGACGCGGCGGTTGACGTGATCGGCGGCAAGTGGAAGGTGCTGATCCTGTGGGAGCTGGCCAAACGGCCGCACCGCTTCGGCGAGCTGCGCAGGCTCCTGCCCGGCGTGACCGAGAAGGTGCTCGCGTCCCACCTGCGGCAACTCGAAGACGACGACGTCGTGCACCGCGAGGTGTTCGACGAGGTCCCGCCGCGCGTCGAGTACTCGTTGCGGGCCTGCCTGCTGCGCCGGTCGTCGATCACGACCCGCCGCGCGACCGTGCACACCCACGCTCGCAACAGGTGCGGCCGCGGGTCGAGCCTGCCGGCGTTGCGCCAAGCCCTGATCAGGGTTTCCTGCACGACGTCTTCCGCCCAGTGCCGGTCGTAACCGGTCAGCCGCAACGCGTACGGCATCAGCGAGACGCCCAGCTCCTGGTATGCGACATGACCCATGTGCACATGGTCTTTCGTTGTGGCACAAGGGTCCATACGCTAGTCAGGATCCGCATACCGCCCGCAACGGTTGTCAAAACCCATGTGGGGTAAGCGAATTGCCGCCAGTTCCGGCGATACGACAGGTTGACGGCGTGTCCACAGCCGGTGACCAGGCGATCTGACTCAAATTTGTGCACAGCCGCACGGAGGAAAGGAAGGGAGGGACATGGTCGGCTTGGGGGTGAAACCGGCCAGGCCCCTCCCAAAGTCGGCGGCTGGTGCTGGGGACACCACGATGCCGCCTGTCACCGCGCAGCTGTCAAGCTATGGTGCGCGGTGCCATGCGAGCACGACCGACGTGGGTACTACTACCGTTGCAGATAGCCCCAGCCGGTTGGCACGCTTGTGCTCTCAACTATCACCGAGCGGGGGGCCACTCGGGAGTGGTTGGCCGTTGCCTCGTCAGTAGGCAACGTACGGGGGAGATGGGAGAACACAGTGTCCGCGTTCGGCAAGCGGCTACGGGAGGCCAGGCAGGCCGCCGGGTGGTCGCTGCGTGAACTGTCGGCTCGCGTGCACTACAACACCGGCTATCTCAGCAAAATAGAGAACGGTCTGCGCCCTGCGTCCATCGAACTGGCCAAAAGGTGCGACGCCGAACTGGGCACGACCCTCGCCCAGCTCATCCCGCCCGCGATTCCCCGTTCGGGACAACGCCCCGCGCCACGGCAGCTTCCGGCGCACCACCCGCGGATCGTCGACCGCGCCGAGGACATCGCCGCACTGGACGCGATGCTCGACAGCGACCGCATGACGATCGCCGTGATCTCCGGGACCGCGGGAGTGGGCAAGACAACGCTGGCGCTGCACTGGGCTCACCGGATCCAGCACCGCTTCCCGGACGGCCAGCTGTACGTCGCCATGCACGGCTTCGGGCCGCAGCCCCCGCTGGACGCCAGCCGGGTGCTGCGCGGATTCCTGCAAGACCTCGGCGTCGCACCACAAGCCGTCCCGGCCGTGGAGGACGAGCGGGCCGCGATGTTCCGCAGTCTCCTTGCGGACAAACAAGTTCTTGTAGTGCTCGACAACGTGGTGGACAGCGACCATGTGCAGTCGTTGCTCCCGGGCAGCCCGGGCTGCGGCGTGATCATCACCAGCCGGGACCGCCTTGACCGGTTGGTTGCCCTTGCGGGCGCACAACGACGCACGCTCGAGCTGTTCGACGTGAGCACCAGCCGTGAGCTCCTCGCCGTGCGACTGGGCGCGCAAACCGTTGTCTCGGAATCGGATGCGGCGACCGAGCTCGCCCAGCTGTCGGCGGGGCTGCCGCTCGCGCTGAGCATCGTCGCCTCACGCGTCAACACGAGTTTCGCGACCCCGCTGCGGTCACTGGTCGACGAGCTGACCGACGCCCGGCTCGACGGGCTCGACCTCGGCGAAACCCTCGATCTCAGAACGGTGTTCTCGTGGTCGTGCGACCGGCTGTCCCCGACCGCGGCCCGGATGTTCCGGCTGCTCGGCGTCTTCCCCGGCCCCGGCATCGGTGTGCACTGCGCCGCCGCGCTGGCCGGGAGCGACGTCGGCCAGGCCAGACGGGACCTCACCGAACTGGTCCGCGCGCACCTGCTCAGCGAGCAACGGCCCGGCCGGTACGGGTTCCACGACCTGCTGCGGGCCTACGCGGCCGAACAAGCGGCGCTGGAGCCCACACGAGACGCGTTCGGCCGGGTGCTCGACCACTACCTGCACACCGCGATGTCCGGCGACAAACAGCTCTACAGCAACCTGTCGGGCCTCTCCGCCGGTCCGCCTGCCGACGGCGCGAACCCCCGCGAACTGACCGACTACCCGAACACCATCCGCTGGTTCGACGAAGAGCACCACTCGCTGATGGCGTGCGTGCAGCAGGCCGCCGACCAAGGCTGGGACAACCACGCGTGGCAGCTGCCCCGCGCGCTGGCCGGATTCCTCAGGCTGCGCGGGCACTGGCAGGACTGGGCCAACACGCAGCGGATCGCTTTGCGGACCGCACAACGGATCGGCCACCGGGGCGCGGAGGCGGACGCACATCGCCTGCTCGCACAGGCGTATCACAACCTCTGCGAGTACTCCGAGACCGTGCACCACGCCGAGCAAGCGATCGACCTGTACGGCCGGCTCGGTGACCGCAGCGGTGAAGCGTTGTCACACCGGCACTTGGCGTGGACGTACCACGAGAAGACCGACTACGAGAGGGCGATGGCCCACCACCGCCAGGCACTCGCCCTGTTCAGGTGGAACGAACACCGGCTCGGTGAAGCGAGCAGCCTCAACGGTCTGGGGTGGACGACCGCGCACCTCGGCGACCACCAAGCCGCGCTCGGTCTGTGCGAACAAGCGCTGCGGATCGCCGATCAGTTGCGGGACAAGCACATGCAGGCCGCCGTGCGGGACAGCCTCGGCTTCATCCACCACCGGACGGGGTCACTCGGCCAGGCGGCCGAGCACTACCGGCTCGCCATCGCCGGATTCCGGGAGCTGGGAAGTTCCTACTACGAGGCGCTTTCCCTCAACAACCTGGGCGACGTCCGGCAAGCCGAGCAGGACTGGACCGGTGCGGTCGAGTCGTGGACGGCCGCGAAGGCCATTTTGGACTACCTGCGCCACCCGAGAGCCGCCGAAGTCGGCGCCAAACTGGGGTAGTCCTCGACTGAGGCGAAGAAAAGGCGGAAGGCCCGCACCGGCAGGTACGGGCCCCACGCCACGATGTGCTGACTCAGATCGCGCGCACGCTCTGGGCCTGCGGGCCCTTCTGGCCCTGGCCGATCTCGAACTCGACACGCTGGCCCTCGTCCAATGACCGGAAGCCGCTGCCCTGGATCTCCGAGTAGTGCACGAACACGTCGGCGCCCCCGCCGTCCTGCTCGATGAACCCGAAGCCCTTCTCGCCGTTAAACCACTTAACGGTGCCTTGCGCCATACCACTATCTCCCTGAAATACAGCCCGGGTCGTCACAGCGATGACCCGCGGCCAGCGTCCATACTGCCACCCATTGTGTCCGCAGGCATAGCTGGCCGGGGCAACTGATCGAAAAAGCATCGCTGACCTGGGGTGACAGAACGCCTACTTAACGGCGCCAACCACCGCGGCGGCCGTTCGGCGCTGTCTGAGGCCGTCGAACGTCAGCACGGCGAGCGCCAGCCAGACGAGTCCGAAGCCGATCAGGCGCGCCGTCGGCATGGGTTCGTGGAAGACCGTGACACCGAGTGTGAACTGGAGCACGGGGGTGATGTACTGCAGCAGCCCGAGCACGGTCAGCGGCAGCCGCCGGGCCGCTCCGGCGTACATCAACAGGGGTATCCCGGTCACCGGGCCCGCCAGGACGAGCAGGACCGTGTGCCACACCGATCCCGACAGGAACGTGTTGCCGTCCGGTCCGGCGAACCACAGCGTGTACACCAGGGCGACCGGTGCGAGCAAGAGGGTCTCCACCGTGACGCCCTCGGCGGCGGGCACCGCGATGGACTTCTTCAGAGCGCCGTAGATCCCGAAGGCGAGCGCGAGGGTGATCGCGATCCACGGCAACCGTCCGTACTCGACGGTGAGAACCGCGCCCGCGGCCGCGCCCATGCCCACCGCGGCCCACTGCGGCCCGCGCAGGCGTTCACGCAGCAGTGTGACGCCGAATATCACGGTGAGCAACGGGTTCAGGAAGTAGCCGAGCGACGTCTCGACCACCTGGTTCGTGTGCACTCCGTACACGTAGACCAGCCAGTTGACCGCGATGAGGACGGCGGCGAGCACCAGCTTGGGCTGGAACGCGTCGCGCAGCCCCCGCAGCCTGCGCAACGCGGCGAGCAGCAGCACGCCGAACACCGCCACCCACACGCAGCGGTGTACCAGAACCTCCAGCGGACCAGCGGGTTTGAGTGTCGCGAAGTACAGCGGGAACAGTCCCCATAACGTGTACGCGGCGATCGCGTACCCCAGGCCTTTACGGATCTCCACCCGGCCAGTGTCCCCGCAGCGCACAAGCCAGTTCCGCGCGACCGGAGATCCGGAGCTTGCGGTAGACCTTGGTCAGGTGTTGCTCGACAGCACGCTGAGTGACGGACATCTCAGCCGCGATCTCGCGGTTGGTCTGACCACGCACAGCCATCGACGCGACGCACATCTCCTGATCGGTCAGGCTGTACGAGTCCTGCCGTGAACGCCGCCCACCCGCCGCGCGCAGCTCGTTCGCGGCCGTCGTCATGACCGGCATGGCGCCGCACAGCTTCGCCAGGTCGTAAGCACGCCGGTACACCGGCCGGCGGTCCTCGGGCGGCAGGAACGGGCCCCAGCCGAGCAGCGACCGGGCCAACTGGAGCCGCGCGGGCGAGTCGCTGAGCACCTCGACCGACTCCGCCAGCAGTTCGGCGCCCTGTTCCTGCGCGGCGACACCCGCCACACGTAGCGCGTTGCCCAGCGCTCGCGGGCGCCCCCAGCGCCGGGCCAGTGCGACTTCCTCCTCCACGAGGCGCAGCGCTTCGGTCGGGCGGCCGAGCGCGAGGTACTCCTCGGCCGCGTGCGATCGCCATGCCGTCCCACTGGGGTTGACGACCCCGCGCTTGCTCAGCCTCCTGCCGCACTCCAGCAGGTCGAGCAGGGCGCCGCCGTGGTCGCCGAGCCGGGCGCGGACGATGCCGCGGTGGTAGAGCACGCGGTCGAACCGCCGGGCCGCGGGCACCGCGCCGTCCAGCCGGTGTGCCGTGAGCAGGTCGAGCGCCCGTCCGGGATCGCCCATCTCGGCCCAGGTCGAGCAGAGCGCGGTGACCGCGAGGGTGACGACCCGCTGGCGGCCGAGCTTGAGCCGGTCGAAGATCTCCAGCGCCGCGCTGCCCGCTGCCTCCGCGTCGGCGAGCCTGCCCAGGCGCAGGCAGATGTGTGCCCTCAGCGAATGCACCTGCGCCGAGGCAACCGGCACTTCCCGGTCGGCGGTGACGGCGAACGCCGCGTCGCACAGCCGCAGCGCCGGTTCGAGTTCGTCAGCGATCATCAGCGCGATCACGATGTGGGTGAACGCCGCCCGGTCGATGATGTCGCCCGCAGCCCCTTCGACGAGGGTGGACGGCACGACACCGACCAGCGCGGCGGCCCTGGCCGGGTCCTGGCCGCGCAGGCAGTCGCGGAAGGCCAGCAGCGCGTCGAGAAACAGCGCGTTCTTCGCCGACATGGCGGGTTCGGCCCGCAACCGGTCCAGCCGCGGCGGCAGTTCGGCGTCGACGCATGACTCCTCGAGGATCAACCGGCAGGCGTAGAGCCGCAGCGAGTGGCCCAGGTCCGGGTCCGCGACGGCGACGGCCTGCGCCGCCGTGTCGAGCGCGGCCACCGCACGGCCGCGGTCCTGGCGCTCGGCGATCTCGTAGGCCAGCGTGAGGGCGAGCCGCGCTTCGCCGACCGGGTCGGCGACGTGCCCGCTGGCCCGGGTGAGCGACTCGAACGCGGCGTCCGGGTCGAGGTGTGTCTCCAACTGGCCGAGCCGCCCGACGATCTCGGCACGCAAACCGCTGGTGGACAACGGCTCCCGCAGCAGCCTGCGCAGGTACTGGGCGGCGCGGTCCGGGCTCTGCTCGCGGCGGGCGGCGTCCCGCAACGCCTCGACGACCCACGGCTCCCCCAGCGGCCCACTGGCCAGCAGGTGTTCACCAGCGGGTTCCCCGCGGCTGTACAGGAACTCGGCCGCACGACCGTGCGCGGTTTCCCGTTCGGGACTGGTGATGCTGTGCAGCAACGCTTTGGCGGCGATCGGATACGTGATCGCCAGCGGTTCCGCCGCGACGAAACCGAGTTCACCGAGTTTGGCGACGGCCGCCATGCCGCGTTCGACACTCAGCCCGGCAGCCGCCGCCGCGAGCGGGATCGAGGAATTGTCAATCAGGGCAACGGCTTTCGCCATCGCGAGCACGTCCTCACCGTGCCAGCCCAGCCGCGGCACCAGGCTGAGGGCGACCGTCGCCGCCGAGGCAGCGATCCCCCCGGCGGTCATCGGCTCCCGCGCCGCGAGCAATTCCCTGAGCAGGTAAGGGTTGCCGCCGGTCGCGGTGCGGCAGGCGGTGACGTACTCGGCAGGCGCCGGACCGATCATCCTGGCGCAACCGGCCAGTTCGAGGCCGCGCAGCCGGATCCGCGCCGGTGGCCCGACCAACTCGTTGACCAGGCCGGACCGCACCGGGCCGGACGTGAGGATCATGCTGACCGGCAGGTCGGCCATGCGGTGGCGGACGAAGGTCAACCAGCGCACGGACTCCTCGTCGGCCCTGTCGACGTTGTCGACACCGATGAAGACCGGGTGCTGGGCAGCGAGGGTGCGCAGGTAGCGCGCGGCGAACCGGAGCACGGGGTGGATGTCCCCGGCCAGGTCGAGGTCGTCGAGTTTGCCGGGGAAAAGCTGGTCGACCACCCCGAATGGCAGATCGGTCTCCACCGCCGACGCGGTCGCCAGCCGGACGGTGAATCCGGACGCCTGCGCCTGCCGAGCCATTTCGGCGAGCAACGAGCTCTTGCCCGACCCGAGTCCGCCCTCGACACAAGTCATTCGGTGCCGCGCGTTCACCCGCAATTCGGGCACACCGTTTCCGACATCGAGAACACCGGTCATGCGAATTACTCCCGGGTCAAGGTATGCGTGAACAATATCATCGCAACGATTACCGGGTACCCAACAAAGAGGCATAACTCTGCGATTATGACCCCACCGGTTCCCGCCGCCGTCTTGGCCGGAAGCTGGGAACTCATGCAGCACAGCTATATCGCACGGGGCAGGTCGGCCGCCCGCCGAGCCCCTCGCCGCCTGCCCGTACCGCGCGACCGGCGGCGTGGCTGTGCCAGTCGCCGGGACACACTATGCGAAAGTAGGTTATTGCGACCGGCAGCCCCTTGTATGCTCCTGCCGAAGAGCACGTCGCCAGAGTCCCGGTTCAGCAAAGAAGTCGAATAGTCAATGCCTACGCTCGCCGACATGTACGACGGATTTCTGTTCGAGCTGGAAGGATTACTAGACCGAAACACCGGGGTGATCCCTTTCACGGCCGAGACGGTCGGCAGGCTGTACCCCCTCGCTTTCGTCAGCGCCACGCAGACCCCGACGGGCGTGGCGGCACTGCTGGCCAGCCTGAACCTGCACGCACACGGGGCACACGTGGTGACCCAGTCGCAGGCCTCGTCGCGGCTGGTGTGCGGTCTCGTTCCCGCCCAACGGGATGAATCCGTTCTGGGGCCCAGCATCCCGGACGGGCCGTCGTACCACCCGCTGCTGCGTGAGGCCATCCGCGTGACAGGCGCCTGGTACCCGCTCGCCATCAGCCAGTCCCTGGCGTTCGTCGCGGCTGCGCGGCAGATCCACGTGCCCAGCGTGCTGGTGTTGAACGAGTCGGCCGACCTGCGCTCGTTACTCCTGATCCCGCAGGACGAACGGCCGACGTTCGTCGCGACCGACCTGCGGGATCTGTTCCGCCACCAGCCGATCGCGGACTGCGACGCGCACTACTGGGAATGCGAGGGCTGGATCGCGACCGTGACCCATGGCAGGCTGCGGCTGTACCCGGGCCCACCGTCCACCCTCGGCGCGGGCGCACGGGTGATGTGCGCGGCGGCGTGGAACTTCCGCGGCGCGGACCTGGACATCGACTCGGCGGTGGAGCTGTTCACTTCCCTTGCTGCCTGAAGACGACGAAGTCGTCCTCGTCGTCGCACAGCACCAGCCTGACGTCACCGGTGAGGCCGGTGGGGCTGCGGTAGGTGACCATCGCACCGGGCTCCTGGTCACCCTCCGCCCAGCCGCGGGCGGTGACCACCTTGGCGATGTCCCGCTTGACCACCTCGGGGTCAGCGTCGATGACGGCGGCGACCTCGACGGTCTCCCCCGTCTGCTTACCCCGCGGCTCCTGCACGCTGTCGGCGGGAAGCGGCGGCACGGGGTCCGGCTTGAACTCGTCGACCGGCAAACCGGTCGCCATCACGTCCTTGGCCCCCTGGCACTTCTGAACCCTGTCCGAATCCGCCCGCACCGGCGCCGCACACCCGGCCACCACCAGCGCAAGCGCCATCACGAGAACCCGCCCCTGCATGCCCCCGACTTTATCCGGACGATCAAGCCGCCGCCGCCCTTTTCGACCAACCCCATCCGGCCGATGCGGACAAACTGGACACGCAAGTCCTTTGAGGACTACAGGGCGCAGGCCAGCGGGCCGCCGTTGTACGTCATCGCGTCGGTCATCGAGGCGAGCAGGTCCATCTCGGTGTTCGTCGCTTCGGCGTACGCGCGGTGGAGGTTGAGCACGACGCGTTCGGCATCCGGCAGGCCGGCGAACTCGCCGAGGTCGCAGTCCTTCGCCGCGTCCAACGGGGTCCAGCCGCGGTCGAGGCCGGCCGCCGCCGTGGCCTGGACCATCTTGTAGTAGCGGACGTGGGTGTCCAGCACCTCACCGAACTGCGAGCCGTCGATCAGCGGGCCGTGGCCGGGCACGACGTGGTCCGCCTCGAAGCCACGCAGCCATTCCAGCGAACGCAACGCGCCGCTCACCGAGCCCATGAACACCAATGGGGTGACTTTGTGGAAGATCAGGTCACCGGTGAACAGCACCTTGGCCGACGGCACCCACGCGATCGCGTCGCCCGGGGTGTGCGCGCTGTAACCGGGGTGCTCGAGCGAAACGGCGACATCTCCGGCGTGCACGGTCATCGACGAGTCGAAGGTCACCGTGGCCGCGCGGATCTCCGAGATCTCCCATTCCGGCGCGGGCGACCACACCGGCGGCGTGTTCTTCAGGATGAAGTCCGCGAGCAGACCGGCACGCGTGAGCTTGTGCGACACGATCGTGGTGGTGGGCGGCAGCAGCGCGTTGCCGTACGTGTGATCGCCGTGCAGGTGCGTGTTCACGGCGATGTCGATGTGCGCGCCATTGGTCGCAGCCGCAACCGCTTCGAGGAAACGGGAAGTACGGCGGCGCGTCGCGCACGTGTCGACCAGGACGACTGATGAGCCACCGTGGATCACACCGGCGTTGTTGAGCCACCACGAGCCGTCGGGCTGGACCCACGCGTGGATCCCGGCAGCCACTTCGTGCAATGCGGGTGAGTCGCTCATAGCAGTAGAACCTATAGGAGTCTGAGCTGACGACTTCTCCTAGCCGTGCGATTTGCCAACTTTTCAGCCACTTGCGGGCCGAGGCTGCTCAGGAACGGCGAAGGTTCGCCGCGGTGGCTGAGGTACAAGTGCTTCTGCGCGCGGCTCACGCCGACGAAGAACAACCGCCGTTCCTCGTCGGTTTCCGCCGACCAGCGCATCGGCAGCGTCCCGTCGGCGCACCCGATGATGAACACCACCGGGAATTCAAGGCCTTTGGACGCGTGCAGCGTCAGCAGCGAGATCTTCTCGGCACGCGGATCCCACGTGTCCACCTCCGCGCCCAGCGAGAGTTCGGCCAGGAACGCGGCCGGGTCCAGCCGGGCCGCCAACGGGGTGAGCAGTTCGAGCGCGTCCTGCACGTCGACCGAGTCCGGTACGCGCTGCGCGGCCTGCTTGAGCAGCAACGACGTGTTCGGACTGTCCACAACGAAGTGTTCGATCAGCGCGCGCACGCCGGGGTGGCCCGCCAGCGCCGAATGCGACCGCTTCTGGAACGGCAGGCCTTCCCGTGCCAGTGTTTCCATCACGGGTTTCGCCTGCGCGTCCGTGCGGTACAGCACCGCGATGTCGTCAAAGGACAGTCCGCCGTCGACGCCGTCACCGGCGACCCGGCCGGAGTCGTGGGCGTGGAAGGACGAACCGCCAAGAAGTTCTTCGATGGTGCGCACGACGAACTCCGCCTCGGACTCGTCGGAAGCCGCCGGGTAGACGCCGATCCGCTCACGGTCGCCCCGTGCCGTGCGCATCGCCTGCAACTCCCGGTCGGGGACGAGCGTCGCCGGTTTGATCGCCGCGAGCGCCCCGGCCACGATCACCGGGCTGGAGCGGTAGTTGCGGGTCAGCTGGACGGTCCGCGCGGCCGGGAAGTCGCGCTGGAACCGCAGGAAGAACCCGACGTCAGCACCGCGGAAGGAGTAGATCGCCTGGTCCGGGTCGCCGATCGCGCAGAGGTTGCCGTTCTGCGGTGTCAGCTCCTGCAACAGCCGGTACTGCAGTTCGTCGACGTCCTGGTACTCGTCGACGCAGATGTGGGAGAACCTGGCCCGGTAGTGCTCGACCAGCTCGATCTGCCGGGACAACAGCGTCACCGGCATCGTCAGCAGGTCGTCGAAGTCGACGAGATCCTTGCTGTGCAACGCCTTGTCGTAGCGTTCGACCAGTCCGATCAGGTCACCGTCGATCTCGTCGCCGATCGGCAGCTCCCCCGCGGCAGCCGCGGCGAGTTCGGCGGCGAGCACCCGCTTGGCTCGGGAGATGTCCTGCAACGCGCGGCGGGGCTCCTCCCCGACGATCTCCCGCAGCACGGCGAGCCTGGTCGGTTCGTCGGCGACGCCGAAATCCGGCGCGAGGCCGAGCACGGCGTGCTGTTCACGCAGGATCATCATGCCGAACTGGTGGAACGTGGCCACGGTCAGCTCCGCGGCTGCCGGGATCAACGCGGCGAGGCGCTCCCGCATCTCCTCGGCGGCGCGGCGGGTGAACGTGATGGCCAGCACCGAGTCCGGCGAAACATCGTGGGACAGCACGAGATGCGCGATGCGGTGGGTCAGCGTCCGCGTCTTGCCCGTTCCCGGCCCGGCAACGATCAGCACCTGACCGTCCACAACAGACGCGGCGGCACGCTGGTCCGGGTCGAGGCCGTCCAGCAGCGACGAGGTGGACGGCGGCGTGATCATCACCGGGGTCACCGGTCGCGTGATCTCGACCAGTGGCCTGATGGCCCGCCGCGACACCACGATCTCCTCGACCGTCGGCACGTCGAACAGCCCCGGGCTGCGGTCGGTCGGCGCGTCCAGCTCGCCGGGCGCGAAGACCTTGATGGTGCCGTACTCGCCGTCGAACCCGGGGTCGCAGCGGACCTGCCCGCGCCGCAGCCGGTCGATCGCCTCGTGCACAAGGGGATTGCGGATCTCGTCGAGCGGAGCCTCCATCAGCAGCGGCAACTCGGGTCCGTGCACGTGGACCAGGTCGCTCACCGCGGCGCTGACGGCCTTGCTCTTCGGACCGACCTTGAGGATCTCGCCCATGATCTCCGGCAGCGGGATGATGCTCCAGCACTCGCCCGCGTTGGCTGGGCGCACACCGGGTTCGCGGTCGGCCAGCTCGGCGATCCGGTGCAGCACACCGACTGTCAGCGGTTTCGAGCACGACGGGCACACGCCGCCGAGCTTCTTGGTCTCGCCCGGCTCCATCCGCACGTCGCACTTGCGGTGCCCGTCGAGGAAGTACTTGCCTTCCTCGGGGAACATGTCGACCGTGCCGACGTAGCCGGTGCCGTCCCGCAGCGCGTCGCGCAACGCGAAGTAGTCCAGTTCGGTGTCGAACACGGTGGCGTTGCGGCCGAGGATCGGCGGTGAGTGCGCGTCGGAGTTGCTGACCAGCCGGTAGGCGTCCAGCCCGGACACGCGCCAGTTCATCGACGGGTCGCTGGACAGGCCGGTCTCGACGGCGAAGACGTGGTCGGCCAGGTCGGCGTAGCAGTCCGCCACCGCGTCGAAGCCCGACTTCGAGCCGAGCACGGCGAACCACGGCGTCCAGACGTGCGCGGGCACCAGGTACGAGCCCTCGCCGGACTCCAGCGTGATCTCCAGCAGGTCACGCGAGTCCAGGCCGAGGATCGGCCGCCCGTCCGAGCCGAGGTTGCCGATCTTGGCCAGCGCGGCCGTGAACTTGTCGGCGGCCTCGAACGACGGCACGTAGCAGAGGTGGTGCACCTTGCGGGTGCGGTCGTCCCGCTTGTAGATGGTGGAGATCTCCACTTCCAGCACGAACCGCACGTCGCCGTGGCAGGTCGCGGGCAGCTTGCGCAGCACGTCGGCGTCGACGTCGCCGCGCAGCTTGAACAGGCCGGGCTCGGCGGGCTCCAGCGTCTCGCGCAGTTCCTGCGCCCACGCCGGATGGGTGAAGTCACCGGTCCCCAGCACGGTGATCCCCTTGCGCCGCGCCCACCACGCCAGGTTGCGCACGTCGCAGTCCCGGCTGCACGCCCGGCTGTGTTTCGAGTGCACGTGGAGATCAGCGTAATAACGCACTGCCGGATCCTGCCATGAACGCGACAAAAACCCACGGAGGGTCGGCAGCGTGGCTGTGGTCGATCATGCAAGTTCCACGTGGATCAGCGAAGATCCACCGTTCGGACAACCAATCGACGGCTGCCGCAACCGCCAACCCGGTGACGGGGACACGGTTGGACAACCCCACATTTTGGCACTCAGTGTCAACGTTCGAGAGCGTCCTCTATCCGGCTCATCACGTTGGCGAGCGGCATACCCCGCCGCATCACCGCGACGACGACGTCGTCGACGTCGTCGCCACGCGCGGCCGTGACCCCCAGGGTCTCCCGGATGTAGCGGAAAGCGCGGTCGGCTTTGGCGAGCACGTCACCTTTGCCGCCGGCCTTGAGGTACTGCCGCAGAACGTGGTTGTGCGCGGACACGACAGCGGACGCGGCCACTTCGGCCCACAGGGCACCGTCGGGCTCGTCACCGACGCGGTCGACGAGATAACGCGTGACAGCGATGTGGTAGCTGTGCGCGCTGGCGATCTCCCGCGCGCGCAACTGGGGGAAATCCCTAGTCAAACGGTACCGTTGTACTGCGATAACGCCTTCGGCGAGGTAGGCCTCGAGGACGCCGTGCACAGCGCGGCAGGCGACCGCGAGGGGCGACTCGTCCTGCGGAGCGGTCGCGAAGACCTCCGCGACGCGCACGAGGCGAGCCTCGTGGTCGGGGAAGATCACGTCTTCCTTCGAGGGGAAGTAGCGGAAGAACGTCCGCCTGCCCACCCGCGCCGCCGCAGCGATCTCGTCGACGGTCGTCTCCTCATACCCCTTCGTCAGGAACAGGTCGATCGCGGCCGCGGTGAGCGCCTCGCGGACCCGTCGCCTGCGGTCGGGCACCCCGCTCGTCATGACCGAAAAAGTAGCACGGGGTGTTGCGCACTGGCACTGAGTGCCATTAGTGTGTTGAGTCACGCTCACCAACGGAGGTCGCGATGAACCCCAGCACCGCCTGCCTGTGCGTCTGCGCCCCAGCCGGCCACCACCACAGCACGTGCCAGTCCACGGCCGAACCGGGGCTGAGCGTCGCATTGAGCCAATCCGTGACCAGGCCCATCCGGGTGCCGGCCTGCCGACCCTGCTACGAGGCAGTCCGGCGCGCACTCTGGGCAGGAGTCGGTCTGCGTCTGCACCCCGCAACCGCCGCCAGCGCATGAGTGCCGCGGGGTGCCGGCCCGGCTGTGCCCGGCACCCCGCCCCCGGACAACGCAGCACAACGCGCACGGGAAATAGCCCCAGCAAACCCCACCACCCAGCAGGGTCAGAACAAGCAGGTGGGCACCGCAGACACCCTTGCCCCCGCGAAAGCGCAGCGGGCACTTCTGTCGATGCGCGCGCAACAGTGGACACCGCCTGTCGGCGCGCAAGCGCAACAGACACTCCCTGCCCACGCAAAGGCATAGCGGGCAGGCCTGCCTAGGCGCGAGCGACAATGGCCCTTGCTGACGCGCGAGCACAGCGGACGCCCTTTCTCCGCACAAGCGAGGAGGCAGGCCAGGCGAGCCGAGCGCTAGCCAGTCGAGATGGTTCGCGCGCCAATAGACGTGTGCTTCGGGAACTGCTCCTGCGCAGCAAAACTCGGTGCGATAGCTGACCCCGAACAGCAGCTCACGCGGTCTAAGCGACAACAGCGGCTCGCGTGCAAGCACAAGGACGGCCTGCACGGTCTAGGCGACAACGAGCCCTTGTCTGACCAGATAACCAGTCCACGATGCGGCTCGCGCGCAACGCAGACCAGCCCGAGCGGCACGCGCGCAGGCGCAGAAAAGGGCTTCGTGGGTGCTCCTGCCCGTCGGCCTGGGCAAAGCCAACCACCGACTGTCAAGAGATCGGCCAACGCAAACCAACACCCAGCGAAACCGATACCGACCTCTTGACAGCCGTGGTTCCCTCCGCGCAGGCCGACAGGTAGGGGCACCCACGCCCCAAAACACGCCAAGGATCCCGAGCACGAGACCGGAAGAACACCGAACACAGCCTCCTGCCCAGAGGTCAGCCACCCGGCGAGAGGGAAAAGCTTGTTCCGTGCAGGAAACTCAACCACACCCCACCACAGTCGACAGAAACAGTCCAATCCGAACAGGACAAGGAAAAGACCAAAGCCAACCCGGCGACCAAAGAGCCGCCGGGCGAACAACAACAGGAGTCTCACCGATTCTGCGGAACACCGATCGCATCGGCAACACCGACACTCTGAACTTCTTCGTCGAGTACATCGCCGGCTTTCGCGCCATCGACATCCTTGAGCGCGGTCGTCTGCCTGCCGATCACGTTCCCGTTCGCGGGATCCAGCAGTATCTCTACTCGTATCTGGCCGTCGGCGAAGTCGATGCTCACCGAGATCGCGGCCCGCTTGTCACTCGTAGTGGTGTCAGCGACGGCCAGATAAGGGTGACGGCTCAAGGCTTCGAGGGTGGCGCGTCGTACCGCAACCGGCTGGTGGCCGTCGAGAAGTCCCATGGCTGAACGGAAGAACTGCAACGGCGGGTCGGCGTGTGTCGCGGATCCGTCGGCCAGCATCTTGTAGACCTCGCGCGGGTCGGTCGGTGGCTTCACGCTTCCGTTCGCCGTCTCGATGTTTCCCGCCGTCTGCTTTGAGCAGGTTTGGCCTTTGGGGGTCATGAAGTGTCCGCAGCGGGCTCGGGTTTCGCCGTCCGGCCGGATCAGCTTCGTGTCGTAGACCGCTCCGTCCGCACGGGCTTGCTGCTCTGTTCCGGTGAGCCACTGCCGGTTTCCCGTTGTCTGGTTGCGGATCAGCCATTCTTGTTCCTGGTTGGCCGGTATCCACCTTTCTGTGCGGTACTCGCCCCTGTACACGTACGTGGTGCCGCTTTGGCCTTGGGTGTTCTGCCGGTTCCATCCTCGGGCGCCGATGTAGCGGTACTGGCCGGGCCTGAGTGGTGTTTCCGTCACTCGCGTGGCCAGGTTGTTGAGGCTGTTCTGCGGTTGGTCCGGCATCGAGGGCATGGGTGCGTGCTGGCTGTCGGAGGTGGCCGGTGGCCTTGGCATCACGGAGCCGGGTTGCTGGGCGGGGTCGACCTCGTCGCGTGACGCCGTGCTGACCACTACCACTGCGCCGACGACGAGCACGGCCACTGCTGCCGCCACGGCCGCCAGCGGGGCGACCCGGCGGTGGCGCTGCCGCGTGGTGTCCTCCGGCTGTTCCGGCGCGACCGTCTCGTCCGCTCCTGCCGCCTGCATCAGCTGCGCACGGGCTTTGACCTGGGCTTCTCTGTTCACTGGGACCTCCGGGTACAGCACGGCCATCGCGTTGTCGAGTTCGCGGTCGGACCACATTTCGTGGACGTTGTCCTCGTCAGGCATCGGTGTCCTCCTGTCCGGGGACGGTGGTGCGAAGCTGTTTGCGTACGCGGTGCAGTCGGGAGCGGACCGTGCCGACCGGGATGCCCAGCGCCTCCGCCACCTCGCCGGTGTTCAGGCCCGCGAGGGAGATCAGCAGCAGGACGTCGCGGTCCGCGGGTGACAGTTGTGCCACCGCTGAGGCGAGTCGTTTGGCCGCGCTCTGGGCGTCCACTCGGTCGGCCACCACGCCGTCGTGGTCGGCGTCCCCGATCACGCGTTCGCCGGCGGCTCGTGCCGCGAGCGACAAGGTCCGCAGTTCCGCTCGCACGTGTTCGCGGACCAGGTTCGTCGCGATGCCGTACAGCCACGTGCGCACGGCCGCTCTGGCCGGGTCGTAGCTGTGCCTGCGGCGCAGCGCGATCAGGAAGGTCTCGCTGAGCAGGTCGTCCGCTGTCGCACCGCCGACGCGCCTGGTCAGGTAGCGGTGCAGTGTGTCGGCGTACCGGTCGAACAGCCACCCGATGGTCCCGGCGGCGTCCGGGCCGCTGAGGTCCGGGCGGTCGCGGTCGTACGGCGGACCGCCCTCGTCCGACCACCCGAACAGATCAGTCATCGTCCTCACACCCTTGTGGTTGGCAGATGAGGCCGAGGACGTTCACGGCACCGGCGGAAGACTAGTGGCCCGTCACCAGCTTTTCGGGGCTGGACTTGACCTTGGATTGCGCATAGGACGGGCCCCATGGGCACGAGAAGAACGTTCCTGTCCGCATCCATCGCGGCGGCCGCGTTGGCGGGCACCGGCGTCCCCGCCGGTGCCGAGCGGCTCGGTGACCGCGGCGAAGGCAAACCGGTCCGGCCGCAGCAGCCGGACGCCGAGCTCGTGGCGATCCTCCGGCAGGTCGACCAGCGCCGGATCGAGGCGATCGTACGCAAGCTGGCCTCGTTCGGCACAAGGCACACACTGTCCGCACAAGACGATCCGGTCCGCGGGATCGGCGCGGCCCGTGACTGGATCTTCGCGGAGATGAGCAAGTCGGCCAACGAGCACATGAAGGTCGAGCTCCAGTCCTACATCCAGCAGCCCGTACCGCCGCGCGTCCCGGAGCCGGTCCGGATCACCAACGTCGTGGCGACCCTGCGCGGCTCGACCTCCCCCGACCGGATCTACGTGGTCTCCGGGCACTACGACTCGCGGTGCACGGACCCGAACGACTTCACCAAGGACGCCCCCGGCGCCAACGACGACGCGTCGGGCGTGGCGGTGGCGATGGAGCTGGCGCGGATCATGTCCCGGTGCAGGCCGGAGGCAACGATCGTGTTCGCGGCCGTGGCAGGCGAGGAACAGGGCCTGCACGGCGCACGCCACATGGCGACCCAGTACAAGGGTGCCAACGCGGACGTGCAAGCCATGTTCACCAACGACATCGTCGGCAGCAGCACGGCTGACGACGGAACCCGCGACCCGAGGACGGTCCGGCTCTTCGCCGAGGGCGTGCCGACGGCCGAAACCCCGGCGGAAGCCAACATCCGCAGGTCGGTGGGCGGGGAGAACGATTCGAGCTCCCGCCAGTTGTCCCGGTTCGCGCGTAGCGTGGCGGTGAACGACGCGACCGGGATGAACGTGCGTGTGATCTACCGCAGGGACAGGTACCTGCGCGGCGGCGACCACATCCCGTTCCTGGAACAGGCGTACCCGGCGGCGAGGTTCACCGAGCCGAACGAGAACTTCGCGCACCAGCACCAGGACGTGCGCGTGGAGAACGGCGTGCAGTTCGGTGACCTGCCGGAGTTCTGCGATTTCCCGTTCATCGCGAGGGTGGCGAAGGTCAACGCGGCGACCCTGTGGTCACTGGCGACCGCGCCGGGAACACCGAAAGCCGTGCGGATCAACACGGCGGCACTGACCAACGAGACAGACCTGTTGTGGCAGCGCGGAACCGAGCCGGACCTCGCGGGCTACGAGATCGTCTGGCGTGAGACAACAGCGAACGACTGGACCCACTACATCGACGTCGGCAACACCACTTCGGCGAAGGTCGACCTCTCCAAGGACAACGTGTTCTTCGGCGTCCGTGCCTACGACAAAGCAGGGCACCGCAGCCCGGTGGCGTTCCCGACGCCGCAGTCGTAGCTGTGCGTCGAAAGTCAGGACTTGGTGGCCGCGTCACGACCCGCGCCACCATTTCCTGCTGGCAAAGGGGGTGAACGAGTCCTACCCCACGCCGTGATCCGCTCCGGCACCGGCGTCAGACGCTTCGATACCCGGCGGAAGGATGCTGGATGGACTCCGTCCGGTCGGCCGGGATGCTGGGCACCGCTGGGGTTTCGGCCAGTCGTTCCCTGATGTCGGTGACCGCCTGCTGGTTGCCGATCGCTTCGAACGAGCCCAGCGCCAGCGACCACAGTTCCGCAGCTTCCTCGTGCCGGGCCTGCTTGTAGAGCAGTTCGGCCAGCAGCCGCTGTGCTTTCGCTTGGCCGCGGATGTCGTGCGAGCCCCGGCAGTACGTCAACGCGCGGCGCGCGCACAGCTCAGCGTCTCTGAGGTTCGCCGTGTTCACGTGCACCGACGCCAGCGTGAGGTGGATGTCGCCCATCTGGCTGAAGTCGGTGTGCTCGTGGATCCGCAGAGCGTGTTCGCAGCAGCGCTTCGCGTCGGTCACCTCGCCGCGTTCCAGCTGGATCGCCGCCAGTTCAGCGAACGCACAGCCTCGTGTGTGCTCGTCACCGAGCTGCTCGGCCAGCCGCAACGCGTCCCGCGCGAACCTGGCGGCCTCGGTGAGGTTGCCCATTCTGCGGTACGCCTCGCCGAGCCGGTACAGCGTGATCGCTTCCTCACCGGTGGAGCGCAGACGCCGGAAGGTGCGCAGCGCGGACAGCTCGTTGTCGATGGCACGACTGGCGTCGCCCTGGTCGAGCGCTAGACGGCCGAGTCGCAGATCGGTGACCGCGATCCCGATCGGGTCGTTGACGTGCTCGAACATGTCGCGTGCCGTGACCAGGCTGCTCCGCGCGGCTTCGAAGTCCCGGGAGGCCAGTTGGTGGAATCCGAGATTCCCCCACGCGCAGGCCTCTTCGAAGACGTCACCGACCAGCCGGGCGGACTGGACCGCGATCCGCAGCCCGGCCACGGCGTCCTCCCTGTGGCCGAGCCGCTGGAAGATCTCGCCGACCACGCTCGCCATCTTCATCACGAACTCGTGCAGCCCGTTGGCGGACGCGTAACCCATGAGCGCGTTGATGTTCGCTCGTTCCCTTGCCACCCAGCGCATCGCGCTGTCCCGGTCGGCGAACTCGACGGGCACGACACCCGCCGCGGGCGCGACCGTGTCGACCGGGACCCGGTGCGGAGTGGTGACGCGGTCGGCGTTCTTGCTACTCGCCAGGTAGAAGTCCAGCAGACGTCGTACCGCGGCCGGTTTCTCGTCGGACGCCGATGCGAGTTCCTTGGCGTACCGGCGAAGCAGGTCGTGCAGCCGGTAGCGGGTGAGCGACTCCGGCTGGCTGAGCATGTGGAAGTCGACCAGTGCGTCCAGCTTCCGCTGGACCTCCCTGCGGTCCTGCGCCGCGAGCGCCGCGGCCACGTCGAGGCTGACGTCAGGGCCAGGATGTGTGCCCAGCAAACGGAACAGGCGCTGTTCGGCCGGACTCATGGCGTGGTACGACCAGCCCAGCGCCGCCCGGACACTGCCTTCCGGCCCATGGCCGCCGAGACCGAGCAACGTGTGTTCGTCGCGCAGCTCGTCGGCGAACTCGGCCAGTGCCACGCCGGGCCTGCTGTGTGTCCGCTCCCCCACGATCTTCAGGATGAGCGCGATGCCGCCGCACAGCGCCACCAGGTCGCTGGTGGCCGCGGCCTCGGCCGATGCCCTGGGGCCCAGCCACTTCGCCAGCCACGCCTTGCCTTCCGTGTACGTCAGCGGCTGGATCGGCACGGTCGACGCCCCTCGGCGTGCCATGTCCGGCAACCTGGACCTGCTTGTGATGAGCACTGTGCAGTTGCTCAGGCAGTCGAGCAGGTGACGGATCTGGTTGTGGTCGCGGACGTTGTCGAGGACCACGAGCGCGCGTTGCCCGCTGAGCAGGCCGCGTAACCTGACTTTCCGCGCCGACAGGGACGACAGCGACTCCGCCGCGACGCCGACGGCGGTGAGGAAGTCGTTGACCACTTCGGACTCGTGCACCACCGGTCCTTCACCGAAACCGTTCAGGTCGTGGTAAAGCCTGCCGCCGGGGTACCGGCCCGCCGCGAGGTGCGCCCAGTGCACAGCCAACGCCGTCTTGCCGACACCGGGGTCGCCGGCCAGCACCGCGATCGTCGCCGCCGGCTGACCGGTGGCGCTCGTGGTGATCCGGTCCAGGTGTTCGATCAGCGTTTCCCGCCCGGTGAAGTCCGTGACGTCATGCGGCAGCAGGTTCGGGACTTCCGCGGGTCGCGGTGATGGGAGGTGCACGGGGACCACGACCCGGTGCTCCTGCTGGCTTGCCCGCAGCTCGTCCTGGAACCGCGTGAGCTCGTCGGCCTCGTCGAGACTGCCCTCGTCCCTGAGCCGCCTGCGCTGGTCCAGGTAGTAGCTGTGGGCCTCCTGGAACCGGTGCGCGCCGTGCTGCGCGGCGAGCCGGTGCTTGACCATGGTCAGGGTTTGCCTGAGTTCCACAGGGAGGTCGGCGAGCCTGCGCAGGACCTGCCCGTGCTCGCCGAGTGCGCCCAGGCTCGTGAACAACGCGCTGTGCGCGGGGGCGAGGCTCTCGGACACGACCAGCTGGCGCCAGTTGGCCGCCCGCTCGCCGTGCAGATCGGGCACGGGTGTGCCCGTCCACAGGTCGTCGATCGCGGATGCCAGCTCCCGCACGGCATTGGCGTGGTCGCCTTCCCGTGCCGCCGCCCTGGCCAGGTCCGCTCGCCTGCCGAACTCGTGGAAGTCGATCTCGTCCCGGTCCACGTCGAGCTGGTAGCTGCCGTCGCGGTACCGGATGCGCGGCGGCGCGTCCATCCGTTCGAGCGCGTGCACGATCCGCTTGCGGTACGTGCCGAGCGCGCCCACCGGATCGTCGGGCGCCTTGCCGACGGGCCACATCCAGTCGGTCAGCTCGGTGACCGGGACCGGTTGCCTGGCCCGCAGCAACAGGACCGAGAACATCCCCCGCGGCTTGGACTGCGCCCACTCCTGCTCGAAGCGCCCGTGAATGCGCAGCGCGGGAACGCCCAATATCCTGTAATTGATCTCCACCAGCGCTTCCCCTCGCTGGTCGGGTCGTCGGACAATTGTTCATTCTGCCCACACCTGCCGGGCGGTCACCAGCGAATCCGGGATCCGAAATCCCGTCGTTACGTGTCATTCGGATGACCTGATCGATGACAGTTATTTGTCCCCCAGCGCCGGAAGTGTCCACGGATCAATCGTTCTGATCGCGATTCACGGCCCTGGCCTGCGGTTTCCGTGAATTGTCTTGATCGTGTCAGTCCGATGACCCCGGCCGTCCCGCAGTCTTGGCGCGGACCGGGACGTGCCCGGTGAAAAGGGGAGGAGGCCAAGTGGATTCCGATGTGGTTGTGGTCGGTATGGGGTACACCGGCTTGCCCATGGCGGTCGCGGCGGCGCGCCGGGGTTCGCGGGTCGTCGGCGTGGACTCCAGTGCGGCCAGGGTCGCCGAGATCGTCGCTGGTGACCCCGGCTGCGGGCGCACGACGGTCGCCGAGGTCGAGCTCGCGGCGCTGCTTTCGGGCTCGTTGTGCGTGCGGACGGGCGACATCCCGCAGGCGCCGGTGTACGTGCTGTGCGTGGCGAGCAGGGATCTCGCGGTCGCTGTCGACTCCATCTCGCACCTGCTGCGGCCGGGGGATCTCGTGATCGTGCAGAGCACGTGCCCGCCGGGGATGATCGACGGCGTCGTCGTTCCGCGAATACCGGCGTTCGCCGATGGTGAGGTTCACGTCGTCCATTCACCGGTTCGCGTCAACCCCGGGCCTGATCAGACCAGCCCGGTACTACGCACCGTCGCCGGTCTTACTCCAGAAGCGCGGGCCAAGGGGATTCAATTCCTGCGGCAATTGGGTGAGGAGGTGATTCCGGTGAGCTCCGTCCGCGTGTCGGAATTGACCAAAGTCTTCGAGAACACGTTCCGGCTCGTCAACATTTCGCTGGTGAATGAGCTGGCCGAACTGTGCGGAGCGGCCGGCGTCGACGTCGGCGAAGTGCTGGCAGCGGCGAAAACCAAACCATACGGTTTTCTCGCACACACCCCCGGCCCCGGCGCGGGTGGCGACTGCGTACCGGTGTGCGCGGAGTTCTTCGCCGCGACCGCCCGCCGCCACGGCGCGCCGGCCAGGACGGTGGAGGCGGCGATCGAGGTGAACGACGCCGCCCCGCGAGCGATCCGTCGCAGGATCGACGTTCGCGGCAGACGGGTCGTGGTCGCCGGTGTGGCGTACAAGCCCGAAGTCGCCGACGTGCGCAGGTCCGCGGCCGTCCGACTGATCGAGGAGATCAGGACGGAAACCGAAGTGTCCTATCACGACCCTTATGTGCCTCGGCTTCGCTTGTCCGACGGCACCGAGCTGCGCAGCACGCCGCCGGCACCGGGCGTCGTGGACCTCGTGCTGTTGGTCACCAGGCATCGCGGGATGAACGTGGCCGGGTTCGCTGCGCCGGTCATCGACTGCTCCAGAGGTATTTCGTCCACAATGGAGGTATCAGATGTATGAGAGGTGGGTGAGAGGCCCGATCGGTCATGGCTCGGAGACACGGGTCACCAGGGCGGGCTGTCGGACAGTGCTGGTGATGGTCCCGACCGTCACGGCAGGGGCCCGGCTGGCGGATGTGCTGACACTCGTCCGCGGCGACCAGCGGATCCAGACCGTGTACACGGTCCCGGACGACGCGTGGCCCGGCGCGTCGGACTTCGCGTCCGCGTGCGGCGGCCTGGTCATCCCGTGGCATCAGGCAGTCAACCACCGGTTCGACCTGGTCCTCGCCGCCAGCCAGATCGGTGTCGACCGCGTCAACGGCCGGATCATGGTGCTTCCGCACGGTGCCGGGAACCTGATGTCCCGCAAGTACTTCGCTCTCGCGGGCAGCACGGCGGCACCGCACACCGGGCTGGCCAGGGAGACGCTCACCAGGCAGGGCAGGCTCATTCCGGCGGCGTTGGCACTGACACACGACAACGAGACGCGTGTGCTGCGCCGCACGTGCCCGGAAGCGTTGCCGGTGGCCGTTGTCGCCGGTGACATCTGCTACGACCGCATGATCGCGAGCGTGCCCAAGTACGCGGAATACCGGCGGGCTCTGGGAATCGACGCGGACCAGAAACTGATCACGGTCAGCTCGACGTGGTCGACGGACTCGGTTTTCGGCCAGCAGCCCGAGCTGTGCCACCGGCTGGTTCAGGAGGCGTCCGCCGCGGGCAGCCGGGTCGCACTGGTGTTGCACCCGAACGTCTGGGCCGCGCACGGCCGATGGCAGGTCTCGTCGTGGCTCGCCGACTGCGTGGACGACGGGCTGCTCATCGTCCCGCCGGAGGAGGGCTGGCGGGCCACCATGGTCGCCAGCGACTACGTGATCGGTGACTACGGCTCCACCACGCAGTACGCGGCCGCGATCGGCAAACGGGTCGCGCTGGCGACGTTCCCGCGGAACAAGATCCGGTCGGGCAGCATCGCCGACCGGCTGGCGAGCAGCGCACTCCGGCTGGATCTGCGGCACCCGCTGCTGCCGCAACTCGGACAGGCCAGGAAGCACAAGCGGCGGATCGCCGCCCAGGTGACATCGCGCCCAGGCCAAGCCGCGACGATCCTGCGGCGCATGATCTACCAGTCGATCGAACTGCCGGAGCCCGAACACCAGGCAAAGCTGTTCCCCGTGCCGTTGCCGAGTCTGGTGACGACATGAGCCGGTCGTTGGGCAGCCCGTTGGCGGACGTCGTTGTCCGCGCTGCGCCATGCATGCCGGTCGCCGACAGTCTCGCGACCGCGATTCTCGCCGAACTGCCGGGATGTGTCCTGGTAGTCGTGGACGTCGCCGAGCGAGGTGTTCTGCTCGCGGCCCGGCCGTCCCAGCGTGTGGTCGCGGCGCCGGGTGACGTGCTGCGGACCGCGGCGGAGGCTTACGAATCCCTGTTGCGCGGCAACGGGATGCTGGCCAGCCGGACGGACAGGTCCGTTGCCTTGGGATCACCGCTGCTCGAGTAGTGGTCGCGCGCCGCCGTCCAGTGGCGGCGCGCGTTCTCCGTGTCGCCTTGCCGAAGGGCGGCGTCGCCGAGCACCACGAGCGCTTCCGCCTCGTAGTGGGCCGAGCCCAGTTCGCGAGCTGTTCGCAGGGCTTCGGCCAGTGCCGACGCCGCTTCCGGTCCCCGGTCGAGTTCCAGGTACAGGCTGCCGAGGATCGTCAGCACGCGAGCGTGTTCAGCCTGGTCACTCCCGGAGACCTCGTCGGCGACGCCGAGCAGTGTCGTGAGGGCCTCCTCGAGGCGGCCGAGCCTGATGAGCGTCTCGCCGATCCGGCGACGGCACAGGGCAGCCGCCCGGTCGGTGCCGATCCTGTTGCGGAGTTGCTCTGCCTGCCTGAAATGCCGGAGTGCCGCATCGAGGTCACCCCGGCCGAGGAAGGCCCCGGCGACCTCGAACAGCAACGCCGCTTCGGTGAACTCGTCGTGCGCCTGCTTGGCCAGCTCGAGGGCGACCGCGCCTTCCTCAAGGGCTTCGTCGTACCGCTGGAGGTTGGCCAGCGCGAACACCCGTTGTGTCCGCAGCCGGGCCTCCGCTGTGGTGTTCCCCGTGCGATGCGCTGCGGGGATGCCCAGCTTGTGGATCTCCAGCCAATCGTCGTAGTGCCTGGCATGCAGGAAGAAGCCCCACAGCGCCTCGCAGAACTCCCACGTCGCCTCGTCCCAGCCGTGTTCCGCGGCGGCGCGCACCGCGTCGAGCAGGTTGTGGCGCTCCAAGGTCAGCCACCGCAGAGCCTCGTTGTGCGACTGGAAGGGCTGCCGGGGAGGGACCTGGAACCTGGAGCCGACTCTTCGCCGAGTGGGACGCAGGACGACTTCCGCGGCGGCCGACCGGTCGAGATACCAGTCGGCCATCCGCCGGACCGCTGCCTCCCGGTCGGTTCGCGAGTCCGCCCATTCCGCTTGCCGGCGAGCATGCAGTCGCAGCAAATCGTGATACCGGAACCGCCTGTCGGAGACCTCGGCGATCAGGTGGCAGTCGACCAGTTCACCCAGTGACTCCTCGACCTCGTCGGGCTCCTCACCGGTGGCCGCGGCGGCGGCGTCCAGACTGAACTGCCTACCGGGGTGCAGTGCGCACATCCGGTACGCCCTGGCGGGCGTGCTGTCCAGTTCGCCGTAGCTGACGTCGAAAACCGCTTCGACCGACGACTCGTCGACGGTGAGCGTCGCGAGCCTGTCGTCGCTGCGCAGGGTGCCGACCTCACGCGACACCGGTCGGTGCGGCCGGGCGGAGAGCCGCGCGCCGACGAGGGACAGCGCGAGCGGCATGCCGCCGCAGAGCCGGGCGATCTCCTCGGCCTGGCTCCGCTCCCGTTCCAGCCGTCCGGCACCGACGATGTTGTCCATCAGCTGGACGGAATCCTCGACGGAGAGCGGACCGAGTTCGACGAACCGAGCACTGTCGAGGCTCAGCCCGGCGAGGCGCCTCCTGCTCGTCACGACGACAACCGTGTTGCCGTGGGCAGGCAGGAGCGGGCGGACCTGGGCAGCGGAAACAGCGTCGTCCAACAGGACGATCATCGCCCGGTCGGCGGTCATCGAACGGTAGAGCGCCTGCCGCTGCGGCAACCCGGACGGGATGTCCTTGGCCCGCGCGCCGAGCGCCAACAGGAAGAATTCCAGGATCTGATCGGGAGCCGCCGGGCCGCTCGACGAAAACGTCCCGAGGTCGGCGTGCAGCATTCCGTCGGGAAATCCTTTCCGGACACGGTGCAGCCACTGCAACGCGAGAGTCGTCTTGCCGACACCACCGGCCCCGCTGATGACCGCGACCAGCGGGCCCGAGCTTTCGGCCAACCATTGATCCAGAGTCACCATTTCCGCGTCTCGGCTGGTGAAGGCGCGTGGCGGCGGCGGAAGCTGTGACGGCACAGTATGATCGCGAGAACCTTTGTTGATCGTGATATCGCGGACGGAACCCGCCTGTACCACTGAACTGCCTTCCACAATTCCGGAAAGTCTGATCTGGTCAGGTCTCTCGCTTCCCGTCATGGGCATACCTCCCCGGTGGTTGGCCCGTCTACCAGACTCCGCACTTTCGCCGGAACTGCAAGGTTTGACCGCTGAATTCTGGTCGAAATCACTCAGTTGTATGGACCATCTGGCAGTCACCGGCGTGGCGGATGGACCTAGACAAGGACACCGCGCCGGTTGCCGTCGCAGCCGCGGAGCCGCTGGTGGCGATTGACGATCTTCACCCGTTGTGGACATCGACCTACTGACCGTGTCCCCTTTGTCAATCCATCGCATGAACCGATCGCGATAGCTGAGCCCTGTTCACACTTTCGGCGCCGGTTAGCTCCACCCGGAGTCAACCGGTGAAAATGCGGCATCTAGGATTCCTGATCTTAGTTCCATGATCGAGCTGTTGTGATTCTTGAAGGAGCTCAACGGATGGCCCGGATCAAGACGTCGGTCGCGGCAGTCGCCGCATACGGATTTGTGGTGCTCGCGGCCCTGGTTTCCGGAGCGCCTGAGTCCGTGGACCACCCTCGTGACATCCGAAGTGTCAGCACCGCGGACGCGTGTGACCAGGGTGGTCTCACACCCGAGTCCAGGCATCACATCAGGTGCGGCTCAGAGATCGTGCTGGCGTCGCGGCACCACATCTAGGTAGGTAGCCGCCAATCCAGGCATGGGCAGTTCCCGTGCGCCGGGGCCGCACGGGAACTGCGAACGTCGAAGCTAGTTGCCCACCTCGGTGATCCGGATGACCGCAGTCCCGGCCTCGTCGGACGCGGCCAGGTCGACCTCGCCGCTGATCGCCCAGTCGTGATCGCCTGCCGGGTCGTCGATGATCTGACGGACCAGCCAGCTCTCCGGTTTCTGCTCCACGACGAACAGGTGCGGGCCGCGCGCGGCGGGACCCGACGGCAGCTCGTCGTGCTCCTCGAAGTACGGCGCGAGGGCTTCCTGCCAGGCTTCGTAGTCCCAGCCGTCGGTGGCGTCGAGGAGGCCGAGTTCGTAGTAGTCGCGGCGGGAGGCCAGCTCCACCCGGCGGAAGAACGCGTTGCGCACCAGGACACGGAACGCCCTGGCGTTCTGCGTCACCCCCGGCGGGGCGTCGTCCTGCTGCTGGATCTCCTCGTCGTCCGGGTTGGCCAGCTTCTCCCACTCGTCGATCAGGCTGGAGTCGACCTGGCGGACGAGTTCGCCCAGCCACTCGACCAGGTCCTGCAGCTCCTCGGTCTTGGCCTCGTCCGGCACGGTCTGCTTGAGCGCCTTGTACGAGTCCGCCAAGTAGCGCAGCACCAGGCCTTCCGAGCGGGCCAGCTGGTAGAAGCTCACGTAGTCGCCGAAGTTCATCGCGCGCTCGAACATGTCGCGCACGACGGCCTTGGGTTCGAGGTGGTAGTCCGCGACCCACGGGTGGCCGCTGCGGTACATCTCGTACGCCGCGTTCAGCAGTTCCGCGAGCGGCTCGGGGTGTTTGACTTCTTCGAGCAACGCCATGCGCTCGTCGTACTCGATGCCGTCGGCCTTCATCTTGTTCACGGCCTCGCCGCGCGCCTTGTGCTGCTGCGCCGAGAGGATCTGCCGTGGACTTTCCAATGTGGACTCGATGACCGACAGCACGTCGAGCGGGTAGCTCGGGGATTCCTTGTCCAGCAGGTCGATCGCCGCCAGTGCCAGCGGGGACAGCGGCTGGTTGAGCGCGAAGTCGAACTGCAGGTCGACCGTCAGCCGCACGGTCCGGCCGGTTTCGTCCGGCTCGTCGAGCTTCTCCACCACGCCAGCGGCCAGCAGGGCGCGGTAGATCGCGATCGAGCGCAGGATCAGCCTGCGCTGGGACGCGCGGTCCTCGTGGTTGTCCTCAAGCAGGTGCCGCATGGCTTTGAACGCGTCACCGGGACGGCCGATCACGTTCAGCAGCATGGTGTGGCTGACGGCGAAGCTGGAGGTCAGCGGCTCGGGTTCGGCCGCGATCAGCCGCTCGAACGTCTGCTTGCTCCACGAGACGAAGCCCTCCGGCGGCTTCTTGCGCACGACCTTGCGGCGCTTCTTCGGGTCGTCCCCCGCCTTCGCGAGCAAGCGCTCGTTCTCGACGTCGTGGTCCGGCGCCTGGACGACCACGTTGCCGACGGTGTCGTACCCGGCCCGGCCGGCCCGTCCGGCGATCTGGTGGAACTCGCGGGCCTTGAGGTGCCGGGTCTTCGTGCCGTCGTACTTGGACAGGCCGGTGAACAGCACGGTCCTGATCGGCACGTTGATTCCGACGCCAAGCGTGTCCGTACCGCAGATGATCTTGAGCAGGCCTGCCTGCGCGAGCCGCTCGACCAGGCGGCGGTACTTGGGCAGCATGCCGGCGTGGTGCACGCCGATGCCGTGCCTGACCAGGCGGGACAGCGTCTTGCCGAACCCGGACGTGAACCGGAAGCGCCCGATCAGGCGGGCGATCTCGTCCTTCTCCTGCCGGGTGGACACGTTGATGCTCATCAACGCGCTCGCCCGCTCGATCGCGGACGCCTGCGTGAAGTGCACGACGTAGACCGGGGCCTGGTTGGTCTGCAGCAGCTCCTCGATCGTCTCGTGCATCGGCGTCAACGCGTAGCTGTAGAACAGCGGGACGGGACGTTGCGCGGAGCTGACCGTGGTGGTCTGCCGACCGGTGCGGCGCGTGAGGTCCTTCTCGAAACGCGTGACGTCGCCGAGCGTGGCGGACATCAGGACGAACTGGGCCTTGGGCAACTCGATCAGCGGCACCTGCCACGCCCAGCCGCGCTCCGGCTCGGAGTAGAAGTGGAACTCGTCCATCACGACCTGGCCGACGTCCGCCTCGGCGCCGTCGCGCAGCGCGATGTTGGCGAGGATCTCGGCCGTGCAGCAGATGATCGGCGCGCCCGCGTTGACGCTGGAGTCGCCGGTCATCATGCCGACGTTCTCCGCGCCGAAGACCTCGCAGAGGTCGAAGAACTTCTCCGAGACCAGCGCCTTGATCGGCGCGGTGTAGAAGCTGCGGCGCCGCTCGGCGAGAGCGGCGAAGTGCGCACCCACCGCGACCAGGCTCTTACCCGAGCCGGTCGGGGTCGCCAGGATCACGTTGGACCCGGAGACGACCTCGATGAGAGCTTCCTCCTGCGCGGGGTACAGGCTCAGCCCGCGGTCGGTCGCCCAGGTCGAGAACACGTCGAAGAGCGCGTCCGGGTCCGGGCTGGCGGGAACGAGTTCGGTGAGTGTCATGACCCCACAAACTTATCCCACCAGCCCGTACCGCCAGGCTCAGCTCTGCTGGAAGAGGCTGAACGCGGTGCCCTGGTCGTCGACGCAGTGCGCGTACCGGCCGAAGCCGGGGATCGGGACGGCGTCGCCGGGCTTGCCGCCGAGGTCGGCGACCTTCGCCAGCGCGGCGTCGAGATCGCCGACGCTGAAGTAGACCCGGCTGGCAGGCAGCTCGGCGCTCTTGGGCGCGATGGCGCCCGCGGCGCCGCTGGTGACGAGGTGGTAGTCCACCCCGTCCTGGAATGGCGCGGTCTGCCAGCCGAGAACGGACCCGAAGAAGGCGGTGGCCTTCGCGGTGTCGTCGACGGCGAGCTCGAACCAGTTGACTTCGCCAGACATGGATCTTCCCTTCGAGTCGGAACCAAACTGACCAGAGGACGACCAGGTCAGCCCCGGCTCGACACCGCGGCGGAAGAAATTTCAGACTTGATCAGCGGCTGGTCGAGCGGGCGAAGGAGACCCAGGAAGACTGGGGGAAGGTGAGGGTGCCATTCGTCCGGGCCTTGGTGTCACGGACGGCTGCGGTGCCGGTGACGAGAGCGACCTCGACGCAGTCTTCAGCAGTTCCACTGAAGCTGGACTTCCGCCACTCGGCACCTGCAAGGTCCATCTTGTTTCACCCTTGGTCGTAGTCGGCTGCGACGAGCGTCAGGAAGTTCACCGATTCGGCTGAATCCAGCGCCACATCCATCAGAGTATCGACTGTCTGCTGAAACGGACACACATCTTCGGGCTCGTCGACGAACAGTGAAGATGCCTTGTGCTCGAGGAACACGATGGGACGTGCCTTCTCGAACTCCAGCACTGTGTAGGTGCCGTCCAGGCCCGTGTGAGCGCCGTGTTGGAACGGGATAACTCGAACTTCAATGTTCGTGCGAGTGGCGAGCCGGGCGACATGTCGAAGTTGTTCGGCCATGACCTGCGGGCCGCCTACGGGCCTGCGCAGGACAGCTTCATCGATAACGACCCGATACCTGGGTGGCAAGGATCGAGTGAGGAGTGCCTGGCGGCCGAGCCGGGCGGCGACACGAGCTTCCAGTTCCGTGCCTGTTATGTGACCGGCGGTCATGATCGCGCGAATGTACTCGGCAGTCTGCATCAGGCCTGGTATCCGCAGCATCGCCAGGTGCGAGATGCGCTGAGCTTCCGACTCGAAGCTGATGAACGCGGATTGCTGTTTGGGCAGGCTGGCATCAAGCCGCTGCCACCAACCTGGCAGGCATGCCTCCCTTGTCGTCGACAGCAGTCGCTCTCGTTCGACACCTGTGATTCCGTAGACCACCAGCAACGACGCCATGTCCTCTACTTCGATTACTCGATTGCCGAGTTCGATGCGGTTGAGGGTCGATGCCGAGAGGCCTGCCCTCGCGGCCGCTTCTCTCGTGTTGAGGCCCGCCTTCGCCCGCAGTGACTTCAGTTCCGCTGCCAGACCACGCATCCGGGCCGTCCCGCGTGTGTACTTCATGCCGACATCGCATCGGCTGTTTCACCACGTGCGCCACTACACGATCGGGCTAGCCGTTTCATGTGCTGGGACACGAACTCCTTCTGTCACGGTACTTCCATGACTTCTTTGGACGAGATCGCCGACATACCGCGGAATCTCGCTGTCGCGAATCCGCCGAGCCGGTTCGCGATCTGTTCCGTCGAGGATGACGGCGGCGACGGCTTCCTGCTCGGGTGGGGGATCGCGACCACCGACCGTGTCCACGTGTACTCGGTCGAGGACAACATGACCGGGCAACTCGGGTCGCTCAACGCGATCGGCTACCTGTTCGGCGAGGCGCACGAGATCGTGTGGATCGACCCACGTCCCGAGGGGCTTGACGGACCCGGCTGACCAGTGATTTCATCTTGTCCAGCGTCGCAGTGCACCCGGCAAAGAGACCGTCGAGGGCGCGGAGGCGTGGTACTACAGGGAAGAACTTGGAATCGAAGAGCCGTATCTCGGCTTTTGGTACTCAACTGATCGAAATTCACGACTGGCTGCGTGAGCAGCTTGCCCGGTTGCGCGCGGACGTGGATGCCGGGGTCGCGCAGCCGCGCAAGCTCCAGGCGCACTGCCTGACGTTCTGCGCAGCGCTCACCAAACACCACACCGGGGAAGACGCTGGTGTGTTCCCTGTTTTGGCGCAACGGTTTCCCGAACTCAAGCCAGTTGTCGACGAGCTCGTTCGCGACCACGAGATCATCACCGTGATGCTCAACCGCCTCGAGGACGTCGATTTCACCGATCGCCCGAACGCACTGCGGGAGATCAACGGCGTCGAGGCCATCATGGAGTCGCATTTCACCTTCGAGGAACGCAAGATCGTCGACGCGCTCAACTCGATGGAGTTTCCAGTTCGGTGAGGCGGGAGCTCAGGAAGCGGCGATCCGAGTCCTCTGTGGCCAGTGACAGCGCCACGCGGTAGGACTCCGCCGCTTCCTCGGTGGATCCCAAGCGGCGCAACAGGTCCGCCCTGGCCGAGTGCATCAGGTGGAACTTCTCCAGCCCGGCGATCGAGTCCAGCATTTCCAGGCCTTTCGCAGGTCCGTCAGCCATCGCGACCGCCACCGCGAGGTTCAGCCTGACCACCGGCGTCGGCTGCCGTGTCACCAATTCCGTGTACAGGGCGGCGATCTGCAGCCAGTCCGTGTCCTGCGGGCGCGCGGCTTGGGAGTGCACGGCGGCGATCGCGGCTTGCAGCTGGTACGGGCCTGGGGCGCGGCGGCTCAGCGCGCGGTCCAGGATTCCGATACCTTCGGCTATCTGCGAGGCGTCCCAGAGCGACCGGTCCTGGTCCTCCAGCAGGACAAGATCACCCGATCGGGTACGCCGGGCGTCCCGGCGTGAGTTCTGGAGCAGCATCAGCGCCAGCAAACCGTGCGCTTCCGGCTCGGACGGCATCAGCGTCGCGATCAGCTTGCCGAGCCGGATCGCCTCATCGGCCAGTGTGTGGTCCGCCGCCGTGTACCCCTGCGTGTACACCAGGTACACCACCGCCAGAACGGCTGAAAGTCGTTCAGGCAGTTGATGATCCGCCGGTACGGCGAACGCGATTCCGGCATGTTTGATCTTGCGCTTCGCCCGCACCAGGCGTTGCGCCATCGTGGATTCCGGCACGAGGAACGCACGGCCGATCTGCGCCGCGGTCAGCCCCGCGACGGCCTGCAACGTCAACGCCACGCGGGCCTCCAGCGACAACGCCGGGTGACAGCACGTGAAGATCAACGAGAGACGCTCGTCACCGACGTTGAGCAGCCTTTCCTCGCTGTGCTCCCACGCGGCGACCGCAGGCTCCCGCGGTGCGCGGCGGGCTCGCCGGATCCGGTCGATCGCGCGGTTGCGTGCCACGGTCAGCAGCCACGCCATCGGGTCGTCCGGCACCTCTGACCAGCTGCGCAACGCTTGAGCGAGCGCGTCCTGCAACGAGTCCTCGGCGAGTTCCATGTCGCCGAGGACCCGCGTCAACGCCGCGAGCATGCGTGTCCGCTGTTCCCGGAACACCCGCTCGATGGCGTCCATCTACCGCAGGATGCCTTCCAGCACCGGCCGGATCTCCACCGTCCCCACCTTGGCCATCGGGCACAACGCCGCCAGTTCGATGGCTTCGTCCAGGTCCTTGCAGTCCAGCATGAAATACCCGCCGAGGTGCTCGTGCGTCTCCACGAACGGCCCGTCGGTGATCAGCGTGTCGTCGTCGCGCACGCGGACCGTCGTCGCCGTGTCCGGCAGGTGCAGCGGATCCGCGGCGACGAACACACCGCGCTCCTTCAGGTGCTCGGCGTAGGCGTTGACGACCTCGCGGTAGTTCTCCGGCATCTGCTCGCGGTGGCAGTCGTAGATCAACAACATGTAGCGCATCACGATCCTCCTTCGTCAGGAGAATGACGATCCGGACAGCCCGGACTCGACAGGTCCGGGCCGTCCGGTGCCGTCACGCCTTGGCGATCGTCGGCAACCAGTCCACAACGGAGCCCTCGGCGTCCTCGCCGTACAGCGCCTCGTGCTCGAGGTCGTCGAACGCCGTCTCGTCGAACGCGGCGAAGGCGCGCTTGAGCGTGTCCTCGTCCAGCAGGCCGGACGAGGACAGCTCGGTCCGCGCACGGCCCTTGAGCACGTGCAACGCCAGCGCCTCGGCGGTGTTGGTCGGGGAACGCCACTCGTCCTCGGTCAGCCGCTCGCCCACGATCACCGTCGCGATCAGGAACCGCTTGGCGAACCAGGCCGAGTACTGGTCGGCGAACGCCGTCGGCAGCTCGTCGATCACCAGCAGCTCGTCGTGCTGGTCGGCGGTGGTGTCGTCCTCGTCGAGCGCGTTGACGTCGTCGAACAGCTCGTCGATCACCACGACGACGGCCTCGGCCAGCGCGCCTGCCACCAGCTGGGCCTGCTCGGCACTGACGCCGTCCTCGGTGCCGAACGAGTCCGTGCCCAGCGCGGTCACCAGCTCGGACGCGTTCGCCAGCAGGTCGCGGCGCTCGTCCAGCTCCTCACCGGACAGCTCGATCAGCTCGACGGCGTCGGTGTCGAGCTCGTCCTCGGCGTCGGCGGGCTCGTCCTCCAGCGCCGTTTCCAGGTCCTCGTCACTGACGGTGACCTCGCACGTGCCGACCGACCAGTTGGCCAGCAGCTCGGTGCGCTCGAGCAGCTCGGTCAGCACCGCACGGGCCGCCTCCTCGGCGAATGCCAGCGCGGGAGCCTCGACCAGCCACTTGATCGACGCGCCACCCGGGTGGGCGGACACCTCGTGATCGAGCGGTTCGATCTCGACACCGTCGGGTCCTTCGATGCCGGCCAGCAGGTCGAGCTGCTCGTCGAGCAGCGACACGACGCCGTGGCGGTGCAGTGCGTCCAGTTCCGAGGTGCCTGCCGGCGGGGCGACCTCGGCCTTGAGCTGGTATTCCATGGCCGCGAGTTTGCCACCTCAGCCGGCCTCGGCCGCACGCAGCCGCCCCGGCAGATACCGGGCTCCCGGACCGCGGTCGCCGAGCTCGTCCTCCGGGTTGGAGAACGCGCACGTCCGCATGGACAGGCACCCGCAGCCGATGCACGAGTCGAGCTGGTCACGCAGCGACTCCAACGCCACGATCTGCTCGTTGATCCGCTCGCGCCAGCCGCGCGAGAGCTTGGCCCAGTCCGCCTTGGTCGGCGTGCGGCCCTGCGGCAGCGTCGCCAGCGCGTCGGAGATCTCCTCCAGCGTCAGGCCGACGTTGCGGGCCGCTCGGATGAAGGCGAGGCGCCGCAACACGCTGCGTTCGTACCGGCGCTGGGCACCGGCTGTCCTTGTCGACGTGATCAGGCCGAGGCTGTCGTAGTAACGCAGCGCCGACGGCGCGAAACCACTGCGCCGTGCCACCTCGCCGACCCCCAGCAGGTCCCTGGTGTGCATATCCGCCCTTGACCTTCAAGCGTACTTTAAGTCTCAGAATGTCAGGCGCGTGGATTGGAACGCAAGGTGAACGACGAGGAACGGTACGAGCAGGGCATGCGGGTCCGGCGTGAAGTGCTGGGCGACGAGCACGTCGACCGGGCGATCGCGCGCACGGACGACGTGACACGTGATTTCCAGGACTACATCACCCGCAACGCCTGGGGTGACATCTGGAGCAGGCCGGGACTGGACCGCCGTTCACGCAGCCTGATCACCCTCGCACTGCTCGCCGCGCTCCAGCACGAGGGCGAACTGGCCATGCACGTCCGCGCGGCGCTGCGAAACGGTGTGACCGAACAGGAGATCACCGAGGTCCTGCTGCAAGTCGGCCTGTACGCGGGCGTCCCGACAGCCAACCGGGCACTGGCGGTCGCTCAGGAGGTCCTCGCCAACTGACGCTGGGGCGCCATGGACCAGGCCAGCCAGATCAGCGAGCCGCCGGCTATGACGTGAACCACGCTGGTCAACGGCGTGTCCGGCAACCGCGCGGCGACCGCGAGCAACGGGAACGCCACCATGTAGGCGACGACCGGGACCTTCGGGTGGACGCCACCGCGGAGCATCGCGACTCCGAAAAGGATGGCCCCGATCGCGAAAACCACGGCGCTGCCGAGGAAAGCGAACCTGGTCACGGCGGGGAGCACGGGATTCCCGAGGTGGAAGAGGACCAGGTTGAGGGTGAACGCGGCGCCGCCGAACAACCCGAGCCCGACCAGGTTCAGCGTGTACGCCACCTCGCCGAACGCGCCGGACACCGCACGCTGCCGCAGGTGCAGCCCAACCAGCAGCGGAAGGGCCAGCGCCGGGGAGAAGCCGACGACGAAGCTGGTCGCGGCGGTCTCCCCGGTGAAGGCCTCAACGGCACCCGGAGCGACGACGCACAGCCCGGCGGCCAGCCCGAACGATCTGGAAAGCATGAGAACTCCTTGACAGGTAAGGGATCGCACGCCAGAAGCTAGGCGTGGTGGCCGGGTGCGTGGAAGTGCCTGTGGTCATGGTGGGGGCACATGACCTTTGGCCGAACTTTGGCTGAGCCGTGTCCGGAGCGCCGTAGGCTCGGGGAATGAAGATGCCGTGGGTGTCCGGCGCGGTCTACGGGGTCGTGCTGCTGGCAGGGCTCTACTACGTCTTCGCTGGGCTCGGCGAGCCGCATCCGTTGCGCGTGTTCGGCTTCGTCGCGGCGATCGCGGTGTTGTTCGTGCTCGACGCGGTGGAACGTTCGCACGCGGTGTGGTTCCTGGTCGCCAGGCTGGTCCTGTTCTCGGTCGTCGTCGCTCTGGACGAGTCGAGCTTGTCGCGGGTGTTGTTCGTGCTGGTGCCGTTCGCCGCGTATCTCACGTTCGGCCGTACAGCAGGTCTTGTCCTCGGCGGGCTGTGCGTCTCGTTGCTGGTCGTGAGCTTCACGGTGTGGGTGCCCGGGTGGTATCGGGACGCGAATTACGTGTCCGACGTGCTGATGTTCAGCCTCGGGCTGATCTTGGCTGTCGCCATGGCCGACGTAGCGGTCCGTGAGCGCCGTGCGGCGGCGAAGATCGCCGAGCTGTCGGCGGCGGCCGAGCGCAGCAGGCTCGCACGTGACATCCACGACAGCCTGGGCCACCACTTGACCGCGATCTCCATCCAGTTGGAGAAGGCATCGGCGTTCACCTCGCGCGACCCCTCGGTGGCGGCTCGGGCGCTTGCGGACGCGCGGGAATCGGTGGCCCACGCGCTGGAGGACGTCCGGACATCCGTCAGCACCCTCCGTACCGGCCAGAACCTGACGGCCGCCCTGGCATCGCTCGACGTGGCGGTCGAGGTCGACGGCGACGAACCGGACCTGGACCGCGCGACCGTCACAGCTCTCTACCGCGCCGCACAGGAAGCGATCACCAACGCACGACGGCACGGCCAAGCCGAAACCGTGTCGGTGGTGGTGACCTTCGGCCTAGCAGACATTCGCTTGGTCGTGAGCGACAACGGCCGCGGCTTCCGACTCGGGGAGAGCCACAACGGCTTCGGGCTGCTGGGCCTGAAGGAGCGCGCGGCACTGGTCGGCGGGTCGGTCACAGTGGACAGCGCGCCCGGCTCAGGAACCCGCGTCGCGGTGACGGTCCCGCGATCATGACGGTCCGGGTGCTGGTCGTCGACGACCAAAGGCTTGTGCGTGAAGGCATCGCGTCCCTGTTGGGCATCCAGCCGGGGATCTCCGTGGTGGGGATGGCCGCCGATGGCAAGCAAGCGATAGATCAGGTGATCGCGCTGAGTCCTGACGTGGTCCTGATGGACGTCCGGATGCCTGAGATGGACGGCGTCGACGCCGTGGCCGTGCTCAGGAGGCGTGCACCCGATTGCAAGGTTGTCATGCTGACGACGTTCGATGATGAGGAATACGTTGTGCAGGCTTTGCGGGCCGGTGCGGCGGGATATCTGCTGAAGGACTTGCCTGCGGCCGAACTGGCTGAGGCTGTCCGGTTGGCGCACGCTGGTGTCACGCAACTCGATCACGCTGCTGCTCAGCATATTGCGGCTGCTTTGAGTTCGCATGTGGTGGCTGGTCGTGTGGATTTGCTGACTGCGCGGGAGACTGATGTCCTGCGACTTGTTGCTTCCGGGGCTACGAATCGGGAGATCGCTTCGCGTCTTTTTCTCAGTGAGGGGACCGTGAAGAATCACGTTTCTCGGATTCTTGGCCGGTTGGGGCTTCGGGATCGGACTCAGGCTGCTATCTATGCTCGGGATCTCGGTCTTTTTTGATCTTTGCACGGAACAAGCTTGTCCCCTCGCCGGGGGTGACCGCTGGGCAGGAGGCTCTTTGCTCTGGTTCCTCGGTGGGTTCCTGGTGGCGTGGGCGCTCTTCTGCGCTTGCGCGCTCGCCGCTGTGGCTTGGCCTGCGCTGGCCACTCGGGGTGGTTTGCGTGCTCGTCCCCCAGAGTTGGTTCTACACTCGCCACTTGGGTCGGCCTGCGCGTGCCGCTCGGGTTGGTACCTGCGATGCGCGCTCGCGCTTGGGTTGGTTACGCGAGCTGGCGCCAGGCTTCTCTGCGCCGGTGTTGTTCTTCTGGGTCTGCTACTGGGGCTGCGGCGAGCAGGCGTTGGGTGTACGGGTGGATTGGTTCCGCCAGTACGCTGTTCGTCGGGCCTTGTTCCACTACGTGGCCTCGGTGCATCACTGCTACTCGGGCGGCGAGTTGTTCTATCACTGCCAGGTCGTGGCTGATGAACAGGCAGGCGAAGCCGTGTTCCGCTTGGAGTTCACGGAAAAGCGCCAGCACCTTCGCCTGTACCGACACGTCCAGTGCTGATGTCGGTTCGTCTGCTATCAACAGGTCCGGGTTCAATGCCAGCGCACGCGCGATGCACACCCTCTGCCGTTGTCCGCCCGAGAGTTCGTGGGGGTAGCGGGTTCGCAGGGTCGCTGACAGCTGCACTGATTCCAGTAGCGATGCGACTCTCTTGTCCACATCGGTGCCGGTGAGGGCTTTGTGCAGGTTGATCGGCTCTGCCACGCTTTCGCCCACCGGCGTGCGGGGGTTCAGGGATGACAGTGGGTCCTGGAACACCACGCCGATCTGGCGGCGCAGCGCCTTCGCGGCGCGACCGCGCACGCGGGCGATGTCGACGCCGTTGATCCGTACGCTTCCGCTGGTCGTCCTGATCAGGCCGGTGACTGCTCCTGCCACCGTGCTCTTCCCCGACCCTGACTCTCCTACCAGGCCTAGTACTTCGCCGGGTTCGATGTGCAGGCTTACCCTGTCCGCCGCGCGGACTGAGATCGCGCGGAATCGGCCGCCGTAGACCACCGACAGGTCGTCCACGCTCAACACCGGCTTCTCGGCTGGCACGTCCGGCACCGATGATTCTGCCGGGTGTTCTGCCGCTGCCAGGTGGTTCGGGCGGGTCACTACTTCCGCGACCAGCGCTCGTTCGACACCTTTCGTTGCCCGGGATCCCAGTGAGATCACTGAACCGAGCAGTTCCTGTGTGTACTTTTCCTTCGGCGCCGCGAAGATCTCCGTCACTGTGCCCTGCTCGACCACTTTGCCGTCGTACATCACCACCACGCGGTCTGCCAGGTCCGCGACCACGCCCATGTCGTGGGTGATCAGCAGGATCGCGGTCCGCAGGCGGCTTCGCAGATCCCTCAGCAGTTCCAGGATCTCCGCTTGGACTGTCACGTCCAGTGCCGTCGTCGGTTCGTCGGCGATCAGCAGCTTCGGTTCGTTGGCCACCGCCATCGCGATCACGATCCGCTGCAGCTGACCACCGGACAGCTCGTGCGGGTACGAACGGAACCGCTGATCCGGCTCCGGCAGGCCGACCAGGTCGAGCAGTTCGATCGCGCGCCTGCGCGCGTCCGCCGAGGACAGCTCCTGGTGCGCCCTGATCGCCTCGACGAGCTGGTCACCGATGGTGAACACCGGGTTCAGCGCGCTCATCGGCTCCTGGAACACCATGCCGACGTCACCGCCGCGGACCTCACGCAGGTCCGCGGGCGGCAGGTCGTACAGGTTCCGGCCGTCGAACAGCGCACGGCCGGAGACCTTCGCGGTCGACGGCAGCAGTCCGAGCAGGGACATGGCCGTCACTGTCTTGCCCGAGCCCGACTCCCCGACCACGGCGAGGACTTCCCCCGCCGCGACCGAGTAGCTGACCGAGCGAACCGCTTGGACGGAGCCGAAGCTGACTTCGACCCCGTCCAGTTCAAGCAGATCTGTCACTGAATGATCCCGAACTGCCGGTAGTCCGCGTACGCCGGGAAGCGCCCGATCTGGACGTTGCCGACCTTCGAGCCGTGCAGGTAGGAGTTGCGGGTGTAGATCAACGGCACGACCGGCGAGTCGGCCAGGATCTTCTTGTCCAGCTCAGCCCACTTCTTCGCGGCTTCCTTCTGGTCCACAGTGGCCTGTGCTTCGGTGATCAGCCTGTCCACGTCGGCGTTGTTGTACCGCGCCGTGTTGTAGCCACCGCCGCCGATCTCCGTCGACTGGAACAGCGGCTGGATGTTGGCGTTGGCCGACGGGATGTCCGGCTGCCACGACACGAGCGCCAGGTCGTAGTCCGGGTTCGGCTTGTTCTGCACCTCGGCGGTGAAGGTTTCCTCGTCCATCGGCTTGATGGTCGCCTTGATGCCCGACGCGGCCAGGCTCGACTGCACCGACTCGGCCAGCTTCGGCCAGTTGTTCTCCGCGCGGGTCACCAGGACCAGGCCTTCCAGGCCGTTGGGGTTGCCGGCCGCGGCCAGCAGTTCCTTGGCCTTGGCGGGGTCGCCTTCCGGCTTGCTCGGGTACAGGTCGAACTGCTCGCGACCGGCGATGCCCGGCGTGACCAGCGTGGTGGCGGCGTCACAGGCCAGCTGGGCGTTGCCCGCGCTGGCGACCTGGTAGGCAGCCTTGTTCACCGCGTACTGGAAAGCCTTGCGCACGTTGACGTCCGTGAGCTTGCCGCGCAGCGTGTTCAGCGCGAGGTACGCCAGCGCGCCGGACTCCGACGTCACCAGGCGGGACTTGGCCGACTGGTTGGACTGGATCTGCGCGAGCTGCGCCGGTGAGGCGAACGAGATGCCGAACGCGTTCTTGTCCTCGCCCGTGTCGTCGATCAGCCGCTTGGAGATCACGTTGGTCTGCTGGCTGAACTGCCAGATCACCTTGTCCGGGTTCGCCGGGCGGGTCTCGTCGGTCTTGCCGTCCCAGTGCGGGTTGCGGCTGAACTCCGCCGTCTTGCCGCGTTCGAACTTGTCGATCTGGTACGGGCCCGACGCGATCGGGTGCTCGCCGTAGTTGGCTTCCGCGCCCTTGCCCTTGGGCACCGGGGCGAACGCGGGCGTGCTGGCCACCCAGTTCCAGTCACCGTACGGGCGGGCCAGCTTGAAGATGATCGTCTTGTCGTCCGGCGTCTCGATCGTGCTGAGCTCCTGGCCGCCTTCGAACGGGCCCTTGTACGTCAGGCCGGGCGACAGCAAGTCCTTGTGGTACGCCAGACCGCCGGCGAACGCCGGTGCGTACGAGCGCTCAAGCCCCCACTTGATGTCCGCCGACTTGATCGTGCTGCCGTCGCTGTACTTCTGGTTGTCCTTCAGGGTGAAGGTCCACGTCTTGCCGCCGTCGCTCGGCTTGCCGGTGTCGGTGGCCAGGTCCGGCACGATCGTCGTGTCCTGCCCCGGCGCGACCTTCCAGGAGGTCAGGCGCCGGTGCACGAACTGCAGGCCGGTCACCACCAGGCTGGAGCTGCGTGCCGGGTCGTACTGCTGGGTCGGCGAGTCGGACAGCAGGTACAGCGTGCCGCCCTTCTTCACGTCGCCGCCCGCCTGCCCACCGGCCGGCTTGTCGTTGGCGCCGCAGGCGGCCAGCAACACTGCCACCGCTGCTATCCCGGCGAGCGAATGCCTGCGTTTCATGGGTTCCCCTTCATGTCAGCCGTGCCCGTGGGTCGAGCACGCCGTAAAACAGGTCCACGAGGAAGTTGACGAGTGTGACCGCCAACGCCGCGAACAGCGTGACGCCGAGCAGGATCGGCAGGTTCAGACTGCGGATCGAGTCGACGAGCAGCATGCCGACGCCCGGCATGCTGAAGATCCGTTCGGTGATCACGGTTCCGGCGAGCAGCAGGCCGAGGTCCACACCGAACACCGTCACCACCGGCAGCAGGACGTTGCGCAACGCGTGCCTGCCGACGACTTTCCGTTCGGTCAGGCCCTTCGCGCGTGCCGTGCGGATGAAGTCCTCACCGAGGGTTTCCAGCATCTGGCCCCTGGTCAGGCGTGCGTAGATCGCCGCGTGCAGGAACGCGAGCACGAGCCACGGCGTCACCAGGTGCCACGCCCACTGCGCGACGTCCTCGCCGATCGGCACGTACCCGTTCTTCGGCACGACGTCGAGGCCGAACGCGAAGATCGTGATCCCGAGCATGCCCGCGAGGTACGCGGGCATCGACACCCCGGCCATGGCCACCGCCATGGTGATCCGGTCGAGCGGTGTGCCGCGCTTGAGCGCCGACACGACACCGAGCCCGACACCGGTGATCAGCCAGATGATCGCGGCACCGATGGCGACCGAGACGCTCACCTCGACGCGGCTGAGGATCTCGTCGAGCACGTCGGCGTTGTTCTGGAAGTCGTAGCCGAAGCACGGCGCCGAGCACACGATCGCGGCCTGGCCCGTGCCGAACGTCCGCCCGCCGAAGATGCCGCCGATGAAGTCGAAGTACTGCTGGTACCACGGCACGTTGTAGCCCATGAACTCACGCGCGAGCTCGAGCGCCTGCGGTGAGCACGGCCGGCCGCACGCCAGCTGGGCCGGTTCCGAAGGCAGGACGTAGAAGACCACGAACGTGATGAACGAGACGATCAGCAGCACCAGGACCATGCCCGCGAACCGGCCTGCCACGAATTTGACGGCGCGCATCAGCCACGGCCCTTCGACTTCGGATCGAGCTCGTCCCGGATGCTGTCACCGACCACGTTGAACGCGAGCGTGATCAGGAACAGCATCAACCCGGGGAAGATCAGGTACATCGGGTCGGTCTCGAAGAAGTCGATCGCGTCCGAGATCGTCCGGCCCCAGCTCGGGGTGGGCGGCAGGACACCGGCGCCGAGGAACGACAGCGCGGCCTCGTTGCCGATCATCGACGGGATCGTCAGGCTGGACACGATGATGATCGGCGCCCACAGGTTGGGCAGCAGCTGCTTGACGAACACGTGCCACGTGCCGCCGCCCATCACCTTGGACGCGGACACGAAGTTGCGTTTGCCGAGGCTGAGCACCTGGGCGCGGACGATCCTGGCGACCCTCGGCCAGCCGAACAGGCCGAGCACGACGATCAGCAGCAGCTGGCGCGGGAACTCGATCGGCGCGACGGCGCCGAGGGCGATCATGAAGATCAGCGACGGGAAGCCGAGGATCACGTCGGACGACCACGACACGACCCGGTCCCACCAGCCGCCGATGTACCCCGCGCTGGCGCCGATCAGGACACCGAGGACGGTCGCGAGCAGCGTCGCACCGAGACCGACCAACAGCGACACACGCGCGCCGTACGCGACGACCGCGAAGAGGTCGATGCCGTTCAAGGGCTGGACACCGAACCAGTGGTCACCACTGACACCACCGAGTGACCTGGCAGGTAACCCGTCCGGGCCGAGCGCGGTCAGGTCGGGATCGAGGTCCTGGCCCTCGATGGCGACCCAGAGATCAGCGCCGGCAGCGAGCATGACGATGGCCACAGCCATGAGCGCGCAGGTCAGCGTCCACGCGTCGCGGCGGACGGCGCGCAGCAGAGCGACCGGGAGCGAACGCGCGGCACCCGGCGAAACGTCGCCGCCAAGCGGTAAGGGGTCGGACACGGCACCTTCCGTCGTCGGCTGTTCGGGTGACCAGCACGGACCTTAAGCGGGGTCCGTGCCTGGTCACGGATCATCTCACCATGTGGTCGGCAAGTAACACCCGTCGAACCGCCGTCGCGATCACTTCGGCACCTATTGGACGAATTCGTCACGCTGCGTCAAACTCAGTCCCACGCTGTGGCATGGCATCGCGCGCCTGTCCCGGCGCCCGTGACTTCACCCCGCCCGCGGGCAGGACCGGCTGCCGCGGCGGATGGGCCGGGACCCGTCATTCCGGTACGAGCCCGGCGTCCTGGGCGAGGATCGCGGCCTGCACGCGTGACCTCAGGTCCAGCTTGGTCAGCACGCGGGACACGTGCGTCTTCACGGTCGTCTCACCGATGTAGAGCTTGCGGCCGATCTGCTGGTTGGACAGGCCCTCGCCGAGGCAGATCAGCACCTCGCGCTCCCGCTCAGTCAACTGGTCGAGGCCCGGGGCGTCCTTCACCGGTTTCGGGGCGGTCGCCGCGAACGCCGTCAGCAGCCTGCGGGTCACCTTCGGCTCGATCACGCCGTCGCCCGCCGCCACCAGGCGGATCGACTCGATCAGCCGCGCCGCCTCCACCGACTTCAGCAGGAAACCCGCCGCGCCCGCCCGCAACGCCCCGTGCACGTACTCGTCCAGGTCGAACGTGGTCAGCACGAGCACGTCGCAGACGCCGTCGCGGACCAGTTCACGGGTCGCCTCGATCCCGTCCACCCCCGGCATCCGCACGTCCATCAGCACCACGTCCGGCTTGAGCGCCCGCGCCATCCGGACCGCCGCCGCGCCGTCACCCGCTTCGCCGACCACCTCGATCCCGTCGGCTCCACCCAGGATCAGGACCAAACCCGCGCGGATCGCCGCGTGGTCGTCCGCGACCAGTACCCGAATCAACTCGCCGCTCCTCCTACGGGCAACGCCGCTCGGACGCGCCAGCCACCGGACCACGGGCCCGCTTCGAAATCCCCGCCGACCGCGTAGGCGCGCTCACGCATGCTCACCAGCCCGGTTCCCGTCCCGTCCCCCGCACCCGGGGTCCCGCTCAGATCGTTGACGACCTCGATGATCAGCCGACCCCCCGCCACGCGCACGTCGACGGTGGCGCCGCCGCCACCGGAGTGCTTCAGCGCGTTCGTCAGCGCCTCCTGGATGATCCGGTACGCGGCCAGGTCCACCGCCACCGGCAGTTCGTCGCCCACGGCCCGGTGCACGTCGAGAACGAGGCCGCCCGCTCGCGCCGAGTCCACCAGTCTGTCCAGTTCGGCCAGCCGGGCCGGTGCCGTCCTCGGGTCGTCGTCGCCGCCGTCGGCGCGCAGCACCTCGATCATCGCGCGCATCTCGGCCAGCGACTGGATGCTGTTCTCCCGCACCGACTTCAGCACTGTCCGGACCACCTGCGGGTCGCGGTCGGCCATCGACAGCAGCGCCTCGGACTGGATCGCGATCGCCGAGAGGTGCCCGGCCACCACGTCGTGCAGGTCACGGGCCATCTGACCGCGTTCGGCCACGACCGCCGTGCGCCTGTCCAGCTCCGCGATCCGCCGCAGCTGCCGTGAGCTCTCCCGCTCGGCCTGCAGGAGCTCGTCGTGCTGGCGGATGTTGAACGACCACCAGACCGGGATGATCAGCAGGCTGAAGACGCCCTGCAACGCGAAGAAACCCTTGCGCCAATCCCCGGCGAGAACGCCGACCACGATCGCGATCGTCACCACGACGGTGACCGCGATCGCCAGGATCATCCGGCTGGCCCGCCGGGTCGTGCTCAGCGTCGCGTTGAACAGCAGGTCGACGAAGACCATGATCACCGGGAGGGTCAGGTTGTAGGCGAGGTCGGCCAGCAGGATCCCCGCCGCGACCGCCAGCATCGCCAGCGGAGCCTTCCGGCGGAACATCTGCGCGACGCACAGCACACCCGACTGGCTGACCAACAGCCACAACGGGAGCTGGTTCTCCGGCGAGATCGCGTACAGGTTCGAGGCGTAGAGCACGAGCGCGACCCCGAAGAAGCCCAGCGCGACGAACGCGTCCCACCACGGACGCGACCGGTAACGCCGGGTCAGCTCGGTCAGGATCACCCCACAATCTCAGCACAGTTTCCCGCGAACCATGTCGTACGAAGGGATGACCGGCCGCCGTACTGTCGCGTGACGCGTTCGCCGCGCCGCTCACGCAGGCTTACAGCATGTTCATGTTGATCGTGGCCTGCGAGGCCGGGTTCTGGGTGGTGCTCGGCGCCGCACTGGTGGCCAGGTACGTCTTGCGCTGGCAGCGAACCAGCACCGCGCTGCTGATCGGCGTGCCGCTTGTGGACGTGGTGCTGCTCGCGGCGACCGTCGCCGACCTCGCCGACGGTGGGTCGGCCGACAACGTCCACGGTCTGGCCGCCATCTACCTCGGCGTCAGTGTCGCGTTCGGACCCAACATGATCCGCTGGGCCGACCAGCGGTTCGCACACAAGTTCGCAGGCGGCCCGCCGCCGTGGCGCAAACCGAAGTCCGGGCCTGCCCGGGTGCGCTACGAGTGGCGCGCGTGGGGCAAGTTCATGATCGCCTACGGCATCGCGTGCGGCGTCATGGCGTTCCTGATCTTCGTCGTCAGCACGCCGGAGCACACCGCCGCGCTGTGGCAGGGCGCCATCCCGTTCATGTCCGTCATCGCCGGGATCTGGCTGATCACGACCATCTCGGACACCATCACGAAAGCAGGTCCTGCCGAGAGCTGACGCCCAGCTTGCGCAGGATGTTCGCGACGTGCTGCTCGACGGTGCGGCGGGAGAGGAACAGGGCGGAGGCGATCTGGCGGTTGGTCTGCCCGGCCGCCAGCAGCCGGGCGACGTCATGCTCCCGGGGGGAGAGCTCGTTGCCGTAACCGCGGCGGCCCCTGCGGGAGGGGATGGGGCCGCCGCTGGTCCTGATGATGTGACGGCACCGCGCCGCGTCGGTGGTCGCACCGAGCGCCTCGTACTGGACCGCCAGGTCGTTGAGGTCCTCGGGGGTGTGCGCGAGCCGTTCGGCCAGCTGCGCGACGCGGTACGGCTGACCGAGGTTCTCGTACAGCCGCCGCGGGATCTCGTAGCTCTCGTAGCCGAGGTGGGCGCGGCAGACCGCGAGCGCCGCCCTGGCCAGCGGGGCGTCCACAGAGACCAGACCGGTTTCGAAGTCGCGGGTCAGCTCGTGGGCGTCCGCTGTCCGGCCGACCCTGAGGTACGCGTCGACCGCCTGCGCGGCGAACTCACCGCCCCAGGACCAGACTCCCTTGCGGCGCAGCACTTCCGCGCCGGTGTCGGCTTCGCGGGCGGCGGCTTCCGGGTCGTCGCGGGCCAGCAGCAACGTCACCATCCCGCCGAACGCGGCGATCACCGCCGGCGCGATCCCCTTCTCCGGCGCGTCGAGACCCGTGCTCTGGAAGCATTCCACCGCACAGCCCCAGTCGCCCTGTGCCGTGGCCAGCCAGCCGCGGACCAGGGACAGCTCCGTCGCCACCGGGTGCAGGTGTTCGTACACCTCGGTCAGCTGACGGGCTCGTTCGTCCAACCCGGACCACTCACCCGCCAGCCAGTCCAGCCGGATCCGCGTCGCCTCCGCGGTCCCGACCACATAGGGCGCACCTGACCTGGTCGCCAGGTCTAGGCCGGTACGCAGGTACTTCGCCGCGAGGCGGTAGTGACCGACCCACGAGTACGAGTCGGCCACGTTGTTGTACAGCCGGGCCAGCTGCCGTGTGCATTCCGGGTCGTCGGCGTGCGGCGGGTCCACCGAGCCGATCTCGCCCTCCATGTGGATCCGGGCACCGAGGACGTTGGCCAGCAACGCGATCCGGACCGACGGCACCGCGACGTCGGGCAGGCCCTGCTCGACCTTCCGCAGCCACACCATGTGTTCGGCCAGCGGCGCGGTACTCAGATACGGCATCGCGAGCACGGCCATCCCGCGCAGCACCCGTTCCGACCGGTGCGCCAGCGCGGGTAACGCCATCTCGATCTCCGACCGGCCGCGGTCGATCTCGTCACAGCCCCTGACCAGGATCAGTCCCAAGCCGAGCTGCACCTCGCCGCGGACCTCGTCGGACAGCCGCTGATCGGCGAGCAGCCGTTCGAACTGGGCGGTCACCTCGTGCTGGTGCAACCCGGTCAACGCGTCCTGGCACAGCTTCGTGGCCAGCCGGTCGACGTCAGCGGGCGGCACCTCGGGTTCCGAAACCAGCGCACAGCGCAGTTCGAGCGCGGTGGACGCGTCACCGGCGTCCATGGCGGCATCCGCGGCCTGCTCGCCGTAGCGCAGCCACTCCTGGATCAGGCCCGCGCGCCTGCAGTGCTCGGCAACCTGCACGAGCGGGATCGGGTCGAGTCGCGACAGCACACGAGACGAGCGCAGGTGCAGCTCCTGGCGGCGTGGACCAGGCAGCGACTCGTAGACGGTCCGGCGCGCGAGGGCATGCCGGTAGCCGTACTTGTTCTCGACCGGTTCGATCAGCACACCCGCTTCGAGCAGCTTCATCGTCGCCTGCTGGGTACGGGCTTGCGTCTCGACGGCGATCGCGCTCAACCCGTCGATCCCGGCGGGCACACCGAGCACGGCGGCGGCCTCGGCGATGCCGCGCGCGATCGTCGGCAGGCCGTCCAGCCGTTCGATCATCGCTTCCCGCAGCGACGCCGGGACCTCGACGGTGTCGAGCAGGCGGGCGTCCGGGTTGCGCAGTGCGTGCATCGTCTCTTCGACCACGAACGGTATCCCGGCCGTGCGTTTGTGCAGGGTCGTGGCGAACTCCGGGGTGACCGGCCTGCGCAGGATGGCCTCGGCGAGGTCACGCACGCCGTTGGTGTCCAACGGCCGCAACACCACGTGCGTGCTGTGCTGTGGACGGAACGCCCTGCCCAATGTGGTCCCGCCGGGCAGGTCCTCCCGCCGGTAGGTCAGCACCAGCGACAACTCCGGCGGCTGGTTGGTCAGCACGAACCGCAGCAGCTGCCTGGTTCCCTCGTCGGCCCAGTGGATGTCCTCGATGACCAGGGTGAGCCTGCCCATGGCGGAGATCAGGTCGCGGATCGCGCGAAACAGCCGGTGCCGTTCGGCAGCCGGGTCGCCCAGCGGCTCGGGCGTCGGCGGCAGCCGGTCGGCCAGTTCGGGCAGGTACGGCCGCAGCGCCCCGGTGATCGCGCCGAGCCGTCCGGTCAGCCTGTCCGCGCAGGCACCGAGGCATTCGAAGATCACGCCGTACGGGAACGGGTCGCGCAACGGCTGGCAGTGGCCCACCACGCTGCCCGGCAGTTCAGCGACCAGGCGTGTCTTGCCCACGCCCTCCTCACCTTCGACGAACACCACCGAGGGCGCGTTCGCGACGGCCGCGGTGAGCAGGGCAAGTTCCTCGCCGCGTCCCACCAACACTGGTGAGGTCATTTCCGCAGCGTAGGGAACACGCACTACTGAACGGAACCGTCTTTCGGGGCGATCATGCCCAAAAGATTACGTACCCCTACGGATCAATGCCTCGGTTGTTCCACGCGCACACGCCGCCGGATGGTGCTCGGACATCCCTGCAACCGAAACGGAGCACTCATGCGAGGGGCAATACTCGCTGTGGGGCTGGCCGCGCTCGTCAGCGGCCTGCCAGCCACAGCGGCACCCGCCGCCGAGAGCAGCTACATCGTCATGCTGAAGCCCGGTGCTTCAGTAAGCTCCCTGACCAGCAGCTACGCCGCCGACCGCGAGTACACCGCGCTGGGTGGCTTCGCGGCACGGCTGACCGCGGCCCAGGCACGCACGCTGGCCGCCGACCCGCGTGTCGCGTCCGTCGCCCCCGACGGCATCGCCCGGATCTCCGACACCCAGAACAACGCGACCTGGGGCCTCGACCGGATCGACCAGAAGAACCTGCCGCTCGACACCAAGTACACGTACGCCAACAAGGGCGACGGAGCCACGGTGTACGTGGTGGACACCGGTGTCCACTTCGCCCACCCCGAGTTCGGCGGACGGGCCAAGAGCGGGTACGACTTCATCGACAACGACGCCGACGCCTCCGACTGCCAGGGCCACGGCACGCACGTGGCCGGGACGGTCGGCAGCGCGACCTACGGCGTGGCCAAGAACGTCAACATCGTCTCGGTGCGCGTGCTCAACTGCTCCGGCCAGGGCGAGTGGTCGCAGGTCATCGGCGGCATCGACTGGGTGGCCAAGAACGGCAAGAAGCCCGGCGTGCTGAACATGAGCCTCGGCGGCCCTGGACAGTCCTCAGTGGACGAGGCGGTCAAGCGCGCGGTGCAGGCCGGGTTCGTCAACGCGGTCGCAGCCGGTAACGACAACGGCGCGAACGCGTGCAACACCTCGCCCGCCCGTACGCCCGAGGCGATCACGGTGGGCTCGACCGACAACAGCGACAACCGCTCGTCGTTCTCGAACATCGGCACCTGCCTGGACATCTTCGGCCCGGGTTCGAACATCACCTCGACGCGCAACGGCGGCGGCACGGCCCAGATGTCCGGCACGTCGATGGCGACGCCGCACGTCGCCGGTGTGTCCGCTCTCGTGCTGACGGCGAACCCGAGCTACACGCCCGCCCAGGTCCGTGACGCGCTCGTGAACAACGCGGCCAACGGTGTGCTGAAGAACGTGGGCTCCGGCTCGCCGAACAAGCTGCTGAACACGCAGTTCATCGGCACCGGCGGCCCGCCGCCCGGCTGCGGCGCGAAGACCAACGACACCGACGTGTCCATTCCGGACGCCGGGGACGCGGTCACCAGCACCATCGAGAACGCCGGTTGCGACGGGCGCGCGTCGGCGAGCCTGCCGGTGAAGGTCGACATCGACCACACGTACACCGCTGACCTCGCCGTCGACCTGATCGGGCCGAGCGGCGCGGTGTACCCGCTGCACACCCCGCGCGGGATCGGTGAGGCAGGCGGGATCCACGCCACGTTCACCGTGAACGCCGCCGGCGAGAACGCCAACGGCCGCTGGCAGTTGCGGGTGCGTGACATCTACACGTTCGACAGCGGTGCCCTGACCGGCTGGTCCATCACCTTCTAGGAGCATGGCAATGAGAGTCTTTCTCGGTATCACCGCCGCCGTGCTGATGGCAGCGGGCACGACACCTGCCTTCGCCGCGCAGCCGGAAGGCGCGGTCATCCAGGCGGACCAACCCGTCAGCGGCAGCTACATCGTGCAGATGAAGTCCGGTGCGTCGGCGTCAGCGCTCGGTTCCAAGTACGGCGGCGCCATCCAGTCCGAGTACAAGCTGACCTTCTCGGGATTCCACGTCCGCGACCTGTCCGAGACGCAGGCGCGCCGCCTCGCCGCGGACCCGAACGTCCAGGCCGTCTACCAGGACGGGACCGCGCGGATCGCGGACACGCAGAACAACCCGCCGTCGTGGGGCCAGGACCGCGTCGACCAGAAGGCGTTGCCGCTGGACAGCAAGTACACGTACGCCAACGGTGGTGAAGCCGTGACGGCGTACGTGATCGACACCGGTGTGGCACCGTCCAACCCGGAGTGGGAAGGCCGGGCCGGCTACGGCTACGACTTCGTCGACAACGACAACGAGGCCCAGGACTGCAACGGCCACGGCTCGCACGTGTCCGGCACTATCGCGGGCAAGACGTACGGCCTGGCGAAGAAGGCCAAGATCGTCGCGGTGCGTGCCCTCGGCTGTGGCGGATCGGCGCCGGACTCGGCGGCCGTGAGCGCGATGGAGTGGGTGGCCAAGAACGCCAAGAAGCCGGCCGTGGTCAACATGAGCCTCGGCATGGACACCGTCGGCGTGGGCGACACGCAGGCGAAAGCGTTGGTACAGGCCGGGATCACGGTCGCGGTCGCGGCAGGCAACAGCAGCGCGGACGCGTGCAACACCTCACCGGCCCGCGTGCCCGAGGTGATCACCGTGGGCTCGACCGATCGCAACGACAGCCGTAGCAGCTTCTCCAACTACGGCTCGTGCCTGGACCTGTTCGCGCCGGGCGGCAACATCGTGTCCACCGGGATCAACAGCGGCTCGGCCACGATGTCCGGCACGTCGATGGCCAGCCCGCACGTGGCAGGCGCGGCGGCGCTGTACCTGACCGCCAACCAGTCCGCCACGCCGCAGCAGGTCCGTGACGCGCTGGTCAACAACGCCAGCGGCGGCGTCGGCAACCCCGGCAGCGGCTCGCCGAACAAGCAGCTGTACACCGGGTTCATCGGCGGCGGGCAGAACCCCGGCACGTTCACGCTGGCGCTGACACCGTCCTCCGGCCAGGTCGACCCGGGCAAGTCCGTGTCGACGACCGTCGCGACCAAGGCAGGCGAGCAGGGCGCGGAGAACGTCGCGCTGAGCGTGTCCGGCCTGCCGTCGGGTGCGAAGGCGACGTTCCAGCCCACCGAGATCCAGTCCGGCCAGAACGCCAAGCTGACCATCGAGACCTCGGCGTCCACCCCGGCCGGTCCGCACCGGATCACGGTGTCGGGCAAGGGATCGAGCGAGACGAAGACGGCGGAGTACACGCTGTCGGTCGGCGGCCCGCCCGCCGGTGACCTGAAGCTCAGCGTGTCACCGGGCTCGGGCACCGCGCGTGCGGGCAGCTTCCTGAAGGCGACGGTCACCGTGACCGGCGGCGAGGGCACGATCTCGCTCGACGCCACCGGCACCCAGTTCAAGCCGTTCTTCAGCCCGCAGACGGTGAGCCCCGGCGGCACGTCGGAAATCACCATCATCTCGCCGTTCCAGGCGGGCACCTACAAGATCACCATCACCGGCACGGACTCGTCCGGCAAGTCCGGCAGCACCGAATACTCCCTCACGGTGCAGTAGGGGAAAACTCGTGAGTGTTTAGTCCGGTTCTAACCGGACTAAACACTCACGAGGTAACGCAGGGGTGATCGCTGGCGGGCGGTCACCCCTGCAACTCCCGCAGTGCTTCGTCGAATCCGGCGACCAACTCGCTGACCTGGCTGTCGGTCATGATCAACGCTGGTGAGACCTGCAGTCCGCCCGCCCCCACCGCACGGCCCGACACGCCGTGCTTGCGCAGCAGTTTGATCATCTTCATCGCGTCGGCCGGATCGACCATCTGGATCGCGGTGACAGCACCGAATCCGCTGCGCACCTCGGCGACAGCGGGGTGCGCGGCGAGCACGCCGAACTCCTTGGCCAAAGTGGACTCCAGGCGCGCGGCGGACGACAGCAGGTCCTCGCGTTCGACGATGTCCAAATTGGCCAGTGCGACCGCCGCGCTCGTGGCGTGGCCGGAGTACGTGTAGCCGTGCCGCCACCAGACACCCGCGCCCGGCTTGTGGAACGGCGCGGCCACGTGGCCCGCGATCAGCACCGCGCCCATCGGCAGGTAGCCGGACGTGAGCCCTTTCGCTGTGGTGACCATGTCCGGCGAGAGGTCGTATCGGGTGCTGGCGAACCAGGCTCCGCCGATCCGGCCGTAGCCCGTGATGACCTCGTCCGCCACGAACAGGATGTCGTTGTCACGGCACACCTGCCGCACTTCGGCGAGGTAGCCCGCCGGCGGCGGGTAGACGCCGCCCGCGCCGATCACCGGTTCGCAGAAGAAGGCCGCGATGCGGTCGGCGCCGAGGCGTTCGATTTCCGCGAGCAGTGCTTTCGCCGAGTCCCACTCGACCGTCGCGGCGTCCTGCATCAGCGTGCCGTAGCCCTCGCGGTTGCCGGGGATGCCTGCCAGCGCCGTGCCGCCGACGTGGGTGCCGTGGTAGGCGCGGTCACGTCCGATGACGATGTTCTTGCCGGGTTTGCCCTGCTCGTGCCAGTAGCGGCGGGCCAGCTTGAGCGCGGTGTCGATCGAGTCCGAGCCGCCGCTGGTGAAGAACACCTTCGCGTCGGCCATCGGCGCGATCGACGCCAGCCGCTCCGCCAGCTCGATCGTCGACGGCGTGGCCACGTCACCGAACGTGTAGTACGCCGCGATCTCGCGCATCTGCTTGGCGGCGGCCTCCGCGAGCTCCGCACGGCCGTGGCCCACGTTGACGAACCACAACCCCGCGGTCGCGTCGAGGTACTGGCGGCCGTCCGCGTCCCACACGTACACGCCCTCGCCACGGGACACGACGAACTCGCCGTTCTGGGTGACCGCACCCATGTCCGAGAACGGGTGCCACAACGCCCCCATAGAAAACGCCTCCTACGCCTTAGCGGAACGCGCCCACGCCGGTGAGCGCCTGGCCGATCACGAGCAAGTGCACCTCGCTCGTCCCCTCGTAGGTAAGCACTGATTCCAGGTTGTTCGCATGTCGCAGCACGGGGTATTCGAGTGTGATCCCGTTCGCGCCGAGGATCGTGCGGGCCTCGCGGGCGATCTGCAGTGCCGCGCGGACGTTGTTCAGCTTGCCCATGCTGACCTGCTCGGGCTTGAGCGCGCCCGCGTCCTTCAGCCTGCCGATGTGCACCGCCAGCAGCATGCCTTTGCCCAGCTCGAGCGCCATTTCGGCGAGCTTTGCCTGCGTCAGCTGGTACGCCGCGAGCGGCTTGTCGAACACCTCGCGGTCGGCGGCGTACGAGATCGCCGCTTCCAGGCAGTCGCGGCCGGCGCCGATCGAGCCGAAGATGATCCCGAACCGGGCCTCGTTGAGGCAGCCGAGCGGGCTGGACAGGCCTTTGCTCCTGGGCAGCACGGCGGCTGCGGGCAGGCGCACGTCTTCCAGGACGAGTTCGCTGGTGACGGAGGCGCGCAGGGAGAGCTTGCCCGGCACGGTGCTGGCCGTGAAGCCCTTGCTGTCGGTGGGCACGACGAAGCCGCGGATGCCCTCGTCGGTGCGGGCCCAGACCACGGCGACGTCGGCGATCGAGCCGTTGGTGATCCACATCTTGGTGCCGTTGAGCACCCAGTCGCCGCCGTCCTTGCGGGCGTTGGTGCGCATGCCGCCGGGGTTGGAGCCGAAGTCCGCCTCGGTCAGGCCGAAGCAGCCGATCGCGTCGCCCGCCACCATCCGGGGCAGCCACTCGTTCTTCTGCTCGTCGCTGCCGTACGCGTAGATCGCGTACATCGCCAGCGAGCCCTGCACGGACACGAGGCTGCGCACGCCGGAGTCGGCGGCTTCGAGTTCGTGGCAGGCCAGGCCGTAGGAGACCGCGTTGGTGCCCGCGGCGCCGTAGCCCTGCAGGTGCATGCCCAGCAGCCCGAGTCCGCCCATCTCCTTGGCCAGGTCGCGGGCGGGCAGGTCGCCCTTCTCGAACCACTCCGCCAGGTGCGGGCGGATCCGGTCGGCGCAGAACTTGCGGACGGTCTCGCGGATCGCGCGCTCCTCGTCGGAGAGCAAGCCGTCGATCGCGACCAGGTCCAGCGGGGCAGTACGGGTCATGCCCAGCAGGCTAGCCCAGAATTGGATCCAATATCAATTCTCCAATGCTAACCTGATCACGTGCAAGCTTTGGCAGGCGTGACGATCGCCGACTTCAGCCGTGTGCTGGCCGGGCCCTACGCGACGATGCTGCTCGCCGATCTGGGTGCCACCGTCATCAAGGTGGAACGACCGGGCAGCGGCGACGACACGCGCGCGTGGGGACCGCCATACGTGGGCGACGACGCCACGTACTTCCTCGGCCTCAACCGCAACAAACACATCGTTTCGCACGACCTGGCCGACCCCGCCGCACGGGAACTGGCCGAGTCGGCAGACGTCGTCGTGGAGAACTTCCGGCCGGGCACCATGGCTCGCCACGGCCTGGACCACGCGTCGCTGGCGGCGGTGAACCCGAAGCTCGTGTACTGCTCGATCACCGGATTCGGGCCGTCGTCGGCGCTGCCCGGTTACGACCTGCTCGCCCAGGCCGTCGGCGGGCTGATGAGCGTGACGGGAACGCCGGACTCGCCCACCAAGGCCGGGGTCGCGGTGGTGGACGTGATCACCGGACTGCACGCGATGGCGGGCATCCTCGCGGCCCTGCGGCACGTCTCGGTCACCGGCGAGGGCCAGCTCGTCGAGGTCTCGCTGTTGTCCTCGCTGCTGTCGGGCCTGGTCAACCAGTCCGCGGCGTACGTGATGGCAGACGTCGTGCCCAAGGCGATGGGCAACGCGCACCCCAGTGTCGTGCCGTACGCCCTGTTCCAGGCCAGTGACCGGCCGCTCGTGCTCGCGGTGGGCAACGACAAGCAGTTCGCCGCGCTGTGTTCCGTGCTCGGCATTCCGGCGGACCAGAGGTTCGCCACCAACGCGCTGCGCGTCCAGCACCAGGCCGCGCTGACCGCCGTGATCAACGCCCGGCTGGCCACGCGGGACGCCGCGCACTGGTGTGCCGCGCTCGCCGACGCGGGTGTCCCTTGTGGACCGATCAACACCATCGCCGAGGCGGTCGGCCTGGCGACGGAGGTCGGCCTCGAGCCGGTCGTCTCGATCGACGGCCTGCCGCACGTCGCCAACCCGATCCGGCTGAGCCGGACACCCGCCGTGTATCGGAGCAATCCGGCGTGAACACCCCGAAGCGCCCGCCGACCGCGCAGGAGTTCGTCCTCGCCGAACTGCGCAGGGCGATCCTGACCGGGGAAATGCCGCCCGGCTCGCCCGTGCGCCAGGACGCGCTGGCCGAACGGCTCGGGGTGAGCCGTGTGCCGTTGCGGGAGGCGTTGCGGACGTTGGAGGGCGAGGGCCAGGTCATCTACCGCCCGCACCGCGGCTACCAGGTCGCCGACCTGTCACTCGACGACTTGCTTGAGGTGTACCGGATCCGGGAGCTACTGGAGACCGAGGCGACCGTACGCGCGGTCCCGCTGATGTCGGCCGAGGACGTCGAACGCCTCGAGCAGGCCGAAGAGGACATCATGCGGGCCGCGGCGGCCGACGACATCGTCGCCATGGCCGCGGCGAACCGGGTCTTCCACTTCACCGTGCTGGAAGCGTCCGGTATGCCGCGTTTGACCCGGCTTGTCCGGGTGTTGTGGGACGCCACGGACGCGTACCGCGCGCTGTACTACAGCTCCTCGGACAACCGCGCCCGCGTCCACTCCGAACATGAGGCGATCATCGCGGCCATCCGCGCCGGTGACGCGGACGAAGTCGTCCGGCTGTGGAACGAACACAGGGAAGGAGCGGTGTCGGCACTGCGCACGATCGTCCAATGAGTCCGGTCACTCCAGGGTCTCCAGGTGGCGGCGCGCCCGTTCGGCCGCTTTCTCCGCCGTGCGGAACACCGTCCTGGCTTCCCTGACCTCGTTCGTGGCTTCCTGTTCGGTGGCGCGGACGCGTTCCAGTTCCGCGGTCAGGTCGGCGATCTGGCGGGCGGCGCGTTCGGCTTTCTGCTCCGCCTGCGACAGGGCCGACTGGGCGCGGTCGCGGACTTCGGCCGTGTGCTGCGCGTCCGCGCGAGCGCGGCCGATTTCCTGACGGCGGCGCTCCGCGCGTTGCTCACGGCGCAAGCCCACTTCGTCGACCACCGGCTCGGGTGATTCGGGCCACGCCTGCGGGAGCGTCAAGTCGTTCGTGGCCGAAAGAGTCCCGGCCAGCAACACCTCGGTCACCGCCGGGTCGGCCAGCGCCGCGGCGAAAACCGTTTCGATGTCGCGCAGCACGGATTCACTGAGTTTCTGGCCCTCGCCAGAGGCCAAAGACCTCACTTCGGACACGAGCGCGCGGATCACCTGGTGGCGCTGCTTGGACAACTCGCGCAGGGTCTCGCCGTCGAAACGGCCGTGCGCGTCACGCAGCGCGACGCCCAGGTTCTCCAGACGTTGCAGGTCAGGGCGTGCCTTGCGGGCGAGCAGGTTCAGCGCCCACGCGGCGAGCGACGGCTTGCGGAACTTGCCGATCGCCGTCGCGCCCTGCTTGTCGCCCTCTTCTTTGGCGGCACGCACGAACTCGCTCCTCGCGGCCATGAAATCAGCCGGGCGCAAGGAGTAGAGCCGGTCCGCTATGGATTTGAGATCCATGGCCACTAGTGTGGCCGAAATGTACGAGGAATCCGGCGGACGCGCCGCACCCGTGCTGGCCGGCAGGTACAGACTGATCACGCAACTCGGCCGCGGTGGCACCGCGCGGGTGCTGAAAGCGTGGGATGAGCGGCTGGATCGCGAGGTGGCGGTCAAGATCTTCCAGCCGCACGCCGATCCCGTCGGCCGTCTGAGATTCGACGACGAGGCCAGGCTGCTGGCCGGGTTCGACCACCCGCGCCTGGTCAAGGTGTTCGACTCGGGTGACGCCAACGGCGAGCCGTTCCTCGTGCTCGAGCTGATCAAGGGCCCGCACCTGGGCAACCGGATCGACAGCGGCCCGATGACGCCGCAGGAGGTCAGCCGGATCGGCATCGAGATCGCAGGCGCCCTGGCGTACGTGCACGGCAAGGGGGTCGTCCACCGGGATATCAAGCCCGGCAACGTGTTGCTCGACGCCGACGGCATACCGCACCTGGCCGACTTCGGGCTGGCCAAGCTGCTCGCGCGCAGCGGGATGACCGCGTCCGACCGGCTGGTCGGCACGGCCGCGTACCTCTCGCCCGAGCAGGTGCTCGGTACGGAGGTCGGCCCGCCCGCGGACGTCTACGGCCTCGGCCTGATCCTGCTCGAGTGCCTGACCGGCGAGGTCGAGTACCCCGGGCTGGACGCGGAGACCGTGCTGGCCAGGCTGAACCGGCGACCGCGGATCCCCGGCGACATCCCGGCGCCGCTGGCCGAGGCGCTCGAGCTGATGACCAGGTCCACCCCGGGTGAACGCCCGAACGCGACCGAATGCGGGGAGCTGCTGCGCGTCGACCGGCCGACGGTTCCGCTCCCCCGGCGGCCGCGGCGGTTCGGCGTGCCGAAGGTGGCCGCGGTCGTCGGCGCGGGCCTGACCGCCGGTGCGATCGCATTGTTCGTCGCCGCGCCGGCGACGGACACCGCGCGCCCAGATCCCCTCCCGGCCAAGCCCAACCGCGGTGTGCTGATCGACTCGACCATCAGCAACGACCCGCCGACGCCTGCCCAACCAGCCGCGAACCCCCAGCCGCGGCACCAGCAAGCCGCCGGTCAGAGCCCGTCGAACCAGGAAACCGTCGCCAAGACCCCCGGCCCGGCGCCCGCGGCACCGGCCACCGAAGCGGCGGACGAGCAACCCGAGCCCCACAGCCAAGCTGAACCGGATAAGCCGAGCAAGCCCAAACACACCAGAACGAAGACCAAAACCCTCAAAACAACCTCGTGAGTGGTTGGTCCGGTTAGAACCGGACCAACCACTCACGAGGGTTCAGCGGGAGACGCCGAAGGCCAGCAGTGCGGTCGACGTGAAGTCGATCGCCGGTTCCGAGCTCGGCCACGACCTCAGGTCGTCGAAGAACCGGGAACCCTGGCCGTCGAACGCGGTCAGCGAGTTGCTGCACGGGATCGCACCCGGCGGCATCTCGCCGAGGTCCGCGAAGTTCTCGGCACCGTTCGGGCCGTTGATCACCGCGCCGTAGAGCACGCGCTTGCCACCGTTGGGATCGCCCGCCAGGTTCGCGGCCTGGTGGTGCGGGCACTTCGGGTTCGTCGCACCGACGCCGACGACGAGCGAGATCCCCCACGCGTTCGAGCCGAGCGCGAAGTTGCGTTGCTGCACGCCGAAAGCGTCGTACGACTTGTCACCGGTCACCGCGCGGTAGAGCCGTGCGGTCGCGGCGAAGCCGAAGCTCTTGCTGGCCGCGTCGAAGCTGGTGATCTCCACGCCGGTGCGGAACGGGCTGCCGGACGCGCGCTGCACACCGGAGTTCAGCTGCCGCTTGAGGTCGTCGATCACCTGCTTCTCGGTCACCTGGGCGCCGGGGATGCCCTGCCGCAGCAGGCCGACCAGTTCGGCGTGCGCCAAAGCGCTGGTGTCGTACAGGTTCAGCGTGTCCTTGGCGGTGCTGGCGATGTACTGCTTGGCCCACTGCGTCGCCTGCTTGGCCCACGTGGCGGACCTGGCGTCACCGAGCTTGCGCCCGGCCAGTGCCAGCTGCGCCGCGCCCAGTTCCATGTCGTCCAACCACGACGACTCCGGGTAGTAGGCGTGCGGGAAGGCCGTGACGAGTTCGCCGACGCTCGTGGTCTTGGCGGCGGCGAAGATCGACGCGGCTTCCTCCAGGTAGCGCTTGGCCCGCTGCGGGTCCTGCTCCACCTGCGCGCCGAGGGCGAACGCCGCGGCGACGCGACCGGCGAGGTTCGGGCTGACCGGCGAACCCGCGGGTCCGGCCGGGAACACCGGGCGGTACTTGATGAAGTACTGCTCGTCGCCCGGTTTGACGGTCAGCTGGTCGTCGGCCTCGGGCAGCCGCCACACGTCGTGGTCGCCGAGGAAACCGAACTCCTCGCTGCCTGTGCCGATTCCGACCTGTGCGTAGAGCGTCCTGCTGTTCGCGTCCCACGCCTTGTCCAGCCAGTCGAGCCCGTGCTTGAACTCGGCGAGCAGCTGGGCGTTCCCGCCCGTGCGCTGCACGTATCCCAGTTCGGCCAACGAGTACGCGGTGTTCGACGTGAACTTCACGAAGTCGCCGGCGTCGAACCAGCCGCCTTCGACGTCCACCGGGCCGCCGACCGGTTTGAGCGGCTCGGCGGGCACGTCGCCGCCGTCGCCCTTGAACTTCGGCTCCGCGTAGACGGTCGCCTTGGCGTCGGTCAGGTGCGCCTGCTTGCGGTCCAGCCTGCCGGGGATGACGTTCCTGCCGTCGCGCTGCGCCTGGAAGAACTCCGTCGTGGCCTGGACCAGCGGCTGGAAGAGCGCGCCCGCGCTGTCCACTTTGAAGCTCGGTGACTGCGCGGTGATCTTGCCGGCGAACTTGACCTGGTAGGTCCCCGCTTTGTCCACCTTGGAGAAGTCGACCTGGTGCACGGCCTTGTACTTGCTGTTCCAGCTGCCGAGGCTGGCCCCGACCTTGCCGGAGTGCACCGTCCTGCCACCGGAGTCGACCACGGTGAACGGGGCGCCGGACACGGCCTGCGTGCCGAGCAGATACCCGACCTTGGCTTCGCCCGTGGCGTACCCGACCTGGTCCACCCGGACGAATCCGGCGGCAGCAGCCGACGCCGGAGTCGCGGTCGCTGCTAGACAACACAGTGTGAGTACGGCAACCGACCCGCGTCTGAGCATGGCTGGCTCCATCCTGGCGGCGAGTTAAATAGGAAACTTTCCGAACAGTAAAGACTCAGCCGCCAGGATGGTCAAGACCCACTGCCGTGACGTGCAGGCGACGAACGACTCGTGCTTGGCGAGCTTGCCGCTCGCGTTGTAGCACTCGACGTTGCGCACGATGGCGTCACTGGCCGTGGTGAACCACAGGTTGCCCAGCACGCAGTAGTCCGGCCCCGGCCCGTAGGCGGTGACCTGCACGTGGCCGAACCGCTCCGGCGGGCCGTACTCCCCGATCACCGGCCGCTCACGGTTGTAGCTGAGCGTCCACGCCGTGTCGAAAGGCTTGCTGAGCCAGTCGAAGCACGCCACAACCACGGTCCGGCCGGTGCCCGACGGGTACCACTCGGCGATCTTGCAGCGCGGGCTTGAGCCCGACCGGGGTCACCTGGAAGTTCCCACTCGGGTCCTTCGGTCCGGCGTCGGGCAGGAACACCTTGTACAACCCGGAACCGGCGCCGCCCCAGCCGACGAAGCTGGCCGCGCCCAACGAGTTGAACTCGTTCACGATCGTGCCCTGGCCGCCGACGTCACGTGCGCGATGCCGCGTTTGCCCGCGGTCTCGGGGGAACAGGACCTCGTACTGACCGGCCCCGGCGAACGGACCAGCCCGCTCGCGCCGCCGTACTTGCTCCACCGGCGTGCCGGGTCCATCAGGGTGAAACCACCGACGGGCGCGAGGTGGTTGTTGAACGCGAATGCCCAGTCGTCGCCGATGGCCGCATTCGCCTGTGGCGTGGAAACAGTGATTCCCAGTATTACCATGATCGAAACAAGGATATATCTCAGCCGCATGACGCAACTCCTCATCATCGGGCCGTAATTCCCCCTCGCGCCAGTGAGATCGGGGGTTTATCGCCGACCGTCAGGGGTGCGTCACCGCAATCTTTTAGCCCGGATGGACCTAGCGGCACCGAACTGGATCAATTCACACTCGAATAACGGAGTTTCTCCCTCATGAGTCGGGCGCGACGACTTCATGGCACCCTTCCGCAAGGAGACGCCTGATGACCAAGCGCCGCAGATCCGCACTGGTCGCCCTGCTCGGAGCGATCCCCGTCGTGTTGTCCGCCGTCCTGCCGGTGTCCGTGGCGAACGCGCACGGCTCGACCATGAACCCGCCGAGCCGGACCTGGCAGTGCCGGTTCAACGAGAATCCGGAAAACCCGGCTTCGGCCGCGTGCCGGGCGGCGGTCGCCGCCGGGGGAACGCAGGCCTTCTACGACTGGCACGAGGTCAACCTGCCCAACGTCGCGGGCAACCACCGGTCGATGATCCCGGACGGCCAGCTCTGCGGCGCGGGCCGGGCCAAGTACTCCGGGCTGAACCTGGCCCGCGACGACTGGCCCGCCACGAAACTCACGCCGGGCGCGAACTTCACCTTCGGTGTCAAAGCCACCGCGGCGCACCAGGGCGTGTGGACGTCGTACGTCACCCGTGACGGCTACAACCCGCTGCAACCGCTGCGCTGGTCCGACATGGTCCAGTTCAACCAGGTGACCAACCCGGTCCCGGTCAACGGCGTGTACCAGATCGCCACCAAGCTGCCGAGCGGCAAGAGCGGCAGGCACGTGGTCTTCACGATCTGGCAGCGCCAGCTGCCCGACAGCGGCGAGGCTTTCTACCTCTGCAACGACGTCATTTTCTAGCACGGCGAACTCAGGGGCGGACCGGTCGAAACCGGCCCGCCCCTGAGATCTCCCGTATTTACGGCGTGACGGTGTTGATCAGAATCGAACCGTTGCCGACGATTCCGCCGTCGCTCGTCCGGACCGTCAGGTCACCCTGCAGCTTGCGACCGGCCGGCGGGACCGCCGCGGCGGTCACCGTGGCAGGCGCGTTCCAGGTCGCCCCGAGGCCACGCTGCGCGTCACTGTCGTTGACAGTCACCGTGCCCAGCTGCGGCGAGGAGAACAGGTCGTTGTAGTCGTAGTCCGTGGTGCCCGCGGGCACCGCGTAACCGACGACCAACGAGATCCACACGCCAGGAGCCGGGTTGCTGACGCTGACCGCTTCCTCGGAGTCCGCGTCCGCGCTCTGCGCCGCCAGCACGCACGACCCGCTGGTGCAGTTGAACAGCGCCAGGTCGAGGTCGGCCTTGATGTCACTGGTGTTGCCGATCGCCACCCGCAGCGACGTCGAGCCCGGCAGCACGTTGATCTGGCGCTGCTGCTGGGCGTCGGTCACGATGCTCGGCCGCAGCGTCAGCGAGCTGCTCAGCGGGCCACCGACCAGTTTGCCGTTGAACGCACCGGCCGAGTTGGTGACCGAGTAGTTCCGGTTGGACGGCACACCGGCCTGCAACGAGTCGATCGTGTCCGGGTTCGGGCTGATCTTCGTCGTGATGGCCGTCGTGGTCAGCGAGAACGGCGCCGAAGCGACGTCCGAGGTGCGCCGTGCCTCGACGTAGACCTCCCACACGCCCGGGATCGGGTTGTTGACCGTGCGGGTGGTCGGCGATCCCGTGGTGCAGCCCGCACCGGCGTCCGGGTTGTAGCAGTTGGTCGTGGACGTCACGTCGATCGGGATGCCGCGCGGGTCGACCCGGATGAACCGGACCTGTCCCGCACCGGCCGCGGCGCCGCCGCCGGTCAGGTCGAACTTCAGGCCGGTCGTGCCCTGCGGCACGTTGACGAAGAAGTTCTGGGTCTGGTTGCGGTCGATCTTGCCGCTGTTGGTGACGGTGAACTTGTTGCCCGCGTTGACCTGCTGCGGCACGAACACGGTGTTCAGCAGCTGCGAGTCGGTGCCGGAGGTGAACGGGTTGTCCAGCTCCAGCACGGCCGAGTGCACGCCGCCCTGACGCGGGTTGACGCGGACGTCGACCGTGACGGGCTTGTTCAGCGGCAGGTTCACCGAACCGGCCGAGGAGAACGTACCGTCGTTGCCGATCCACTTCAGACGGTACGGCGCCGTGCGGTCGCCGCCGGTGGTCCGGGTGAAGGTGTAGGTGCGGGTGTACTGCTTGCCCTGCACGACGCCCTCACGGTCGTGGATGCCGACGCCGACACCCGGCTTGGCCAGGAAGCCGTCCAGAACCGTGTTCACCTCGACCGAGCTGGTCACGGTGTCCGGGTTCGGGTTGGCAGCCAGGTAGAGAGCCGCACCGAACACGTCGAACAGGCCGTTGCCCTGCTCGTACGCGCCGAGGCCGTCGACGAACCGCGCCGAGGAGTAGATCGCGTTGCGCAGCGCGGCCGTGCTGGGCCGCTTGCCGCCGTGGGTCGCCTTGTAGGCGCTCACGAGCAGCGCGGCGGCACCGGTCGCCTGTGGGGCGGCCATCGAGGTGCCGTTGAAGTGCGCGTAGCCGACCGGCAGCGTGTACGTGCCGGGCAGCGGCTGGGCGGGCTGCCACTGCGGGATCGACGAGATCGCCGAGCCGGGCGCGATGATGTTCGGCTTGAAGCCGCCGTCCTCGGCCGGTCCACGCGACGAGTACGGGTGCAGGCCTTCCTTCTTGGCCGTCTGCGAACCGTAGTTCGACAGCCAGGTCTCCTTGGTGACGTACGAGCCGACGCTGACCGCGTCGGTGGCCACCGACGGGTCGCCGACGGTGTTGGCACCGGAGCCGCTGTTGCCGGCCGAGATGAACAGCTGGACGTTGAATTCCTTGATGACGCGGTTGTAGAGCACCGCGCGGGCGTTGTTGCCGTCGTTGAGCGGCGGCAGGCCACCGATCGAGATGTTGACGACGTCGGCGCCGTTGCGGGCCGCGTACACGACACCGTCGATCAGGCCGCTCTCGGTGCACGACGGCGTCGACAGGCACGCCTTGATGGCGAGGACCTTGGCGCCGGGTGCGGCACCGGCCATCTTGCCGTCCAGGAGCGCGTTGCCAGCGGAGATACCGGCGACGTGCGAGCCGTGCGCGGCGGCGGCGATGCCGAGGCCGACGAACGGGGTGTCGGTGGTGCCGTAGACCGACTTGTCGGTCTGCACGACGAACGGCACGGTCTCCTTGACCGCGGGCGTCGCCGGGTTGTCGGTGCCGAAGTGGCCGACGTCCTGCTTGACCTTGTAGTCGATCAGCGCGGCGTCGTCGGTGAAGTTGCCGTTGCCGTTGAGGTCGACGCGCACCTCTTTGGTGGTGGTGTCCTGCAGCACGCCGAACCGGTCGGCCTTGTCGCCGTCGCGGTTGACGTCACCGCCGATCTCGCTGTTGGCCGCGGCGAAGTCGTTGGCGCCGGCGTTCTCGGCGAACACACCGATGCTGTACGGGCCACCGGTCGCGGGCGCGGTCCACGTCCGCCCGGCGGTGGTGAACTGGCCGGTGTAGGTCTGCTGGGACATCGCGACCCAGGTGCTGTCACCGGAGTCCGGGGAGTTGGCGTTGTACCAGTCGACGATCTTGCGCTCGCCGCCGGAGGTCTTGGCCAGCGCGGGGTGGTCGAGGTCGACCCCACTGTCCAAAACGGCCACGGTGACGTTCTTGCCGTCCCAGAACGGGAACACCTTGCCGAACTGGGCGGCGTGCGTGTCGCCGGTCGGCATGTACGGGTTGACCCGAGGGGTGTTGGGGCCCGGTGCTGGCTGCGGCAGCGGGTTGCCCATGCCGTCGGGGCGCGGCTCGTCCCTGGCGATCAGGCCGTCGACGTCGATCGCGCGGATCGAGTCGAGCTTGACCGCTTGGCGCGCCTTGCCCGGCGGCAGCGTCACCTTCAGGTAGTCGAGGTCCTTCTCGACGGACTTGACGTTCGCGCCGATGGCGCGCAGTTCGCTGGCGGCCGAGTCGGCACGGCCGTGCTCGGCGGCGACGAGGACGGTGACCGACGGCTTGCCCGCCTTCTCCGCCTCGGCGACGAGCGCCCGGTCGCGGGAGTCGAGCTGCTTGGCGTCGGATGGAACCGGCTGCTCCGGTGGGGCGGGTTGCTCGGCGAGCGCCGCCGTCGGCGTCGCCAGGCCGAGCACGGCGGTGCTCATCGCGAGCACCGCCCACCCGGCGCGTCTGCGCTGTGGAGATCGTGGTGTCACAGCCAAACCCTTCATGGGGATCGTGGCAAGAAACTGCCCCCGAAGCACATCCGGGCGAGGCTGGGATGACAATCACACAACTGGCCTATTCCGCTTAGTCCACATTGGTCTGTTCGGCGTAGCAGGCGGGAACGTGACGCGCCGGGGATCTCAATCTGACAACGGCCGCTCTACTCAAGCACGCACGGTGACCGACCGAGTACTAATTCGTCACGGCCGCAAGGATTCGCGGACTGCCGAACCAGGCGGCCAATTCCTCACGCAGTCCACTCAGGACACCGTCGCCCGCCCACGCGACGTACCCGTCGGGCCGGACCAGAAGCGCATCCGCATGCGCATAAGTGGATTCGAGCTCGACCACGTCCACCCGATCGGCCCATTCGGCCGCGATGTCCCTCAGCGCCGGCTTGCGGGTGAGGTCGAGCAACAGCGGGCGCGCTTGGGACAACAGGGACACCGGGCCCCAGTCGGGCAGGAATCGGCCCGCCAGCGGGTGGTTCGCGCCCGTCGGGTACCGGATGTCCGCCCCGGCCATGGTTTCCGCGATGTGCGTGGCGACGTCGGCGCCCGCCATCAGTTCGGCGAAGAACGTCCGCAGCGCGGTCACTTCGGGCCCTGGGCCCGTCAACGCGGTCTGGGCTTGGGTGTGCACGACAACGCGTTCGGCGGCTGGGCGGCGTTCGGCTTCGTAGGTGTCGAGCAGTCCGGGCGGCGCCCAGCCGTGCACGTGCCCGGCAAGCTTCCAGCCCAGATTTGCCGCATCCTGCAATCCGAGGTTCAGCCCGGGACCACCCATCGCGGAGTGCACGTGCGCCGCGTCGCCGATCAGGAAAACACGGCCGCGCCGGTACTTCTCGGCGATCCGGGTGTTGCCACCCGAGGTCCGGCGCAGCATGTGCGGACCGTGCGCCCGCGGCGGCCCGACGGGCACGTCCGCGCCGAGCACGCGGTGGATGCTTTGCCGCAGTTCGTCAAGGGTCATTGGTAGGTCGTCCGCCGGATCCCACTCGACGGTCATCACCAACGGTTTGCCTTGTTCCAGCTCGATGTGCATGAACACACCGTGTTCGGTCCTGACGTGCGAACCGGGCGGGATCGGGCCGTGCCCCGGTACTTCCAGGTTCCCGTCGACGCGTTCGGGCAGCGACACGTGCGCTACCCGAACCACACCCTTCTCTGTGGACACACCCGGGAAGCCGATCCCGGCGAGCTTGCGGACCGTGCTGCGCCCGCCGTCCGCGCCGACGAGGAACTCCACGCTGAGCTCGTGGACTCCCCGCGGACCAAGGACCCGGACGTGGACGCCGGAGTCGTCCTGGGTGAAGCCGGTGACCTCGTGGCCACGCCGGATCTCCACACCGAGCTCCAGCGCCCGCTCCTCCAGCACCTGCTCGATCCGGTGTTGCGGCACAGGGAGGATCGTCAGCGGGTTGTCAGGGACCGCGCTGAGATCCAACGGCAGCATGCCGAACATGTAGCCGGGTGTCCGGAATGGAGTCTCACCGCCACCGAGCCGCTCGTGCAGGCCGCGGTGGTGCAGCAGCCGGACCACCTGGCCGACCATGCCGTTCGCCTTCGGTTCCTGGCTTCGTTCAGCCAGTTTCTCGAGCACGACCGGACGCAACCCGGCCAGTGCGAGTTCACAGGCCAGCATCAGACCGTTCGGCCCGCCCCCGGCTATCGCGATCATGGTTCTCCCTCTCGTTTCAGGTACCCCAGCGCTTCCCGGATCAGCGGCCCGAGCGGGACCGGCGGATCGGCGCTCATCCACTGCTCCTGCGCGGCGCTGCACGCCACACCGACGGTTCCGGCGATGACACGCGGGTACATGTCCTTGTCGACGTCCCTGCCGAGGCGTTCGGCGATCGCCTCGGCCAGCGCACGCGCCATCGCCGCGTCCGCTTTGAGGTATTCGGCTCGCAGCGACGCCGAGTTCACCAGGTCCCGCACGCCTTGGGTCCACTTCACGTCCGGCGGGGTGGTGGCGTCGTCGTCGCCGTAGATCGCGAGCACGGCGTGCTCGACCGACTGCCAGAACGGCTCGTCGAGCGGGCGTTCCCGCAGGATGTCCCCGATCCGGACCATCCGGTCCAGCTCACGCCAGACGATGGCCTCGTACTTGCTGGCGAAGTAGTTGTTGAACGTCCGCGGCGACACACCCGCGTCCGCCGCGATGTCCTCGACCAGCACGTTGTCCACGCCACGCTCGACCGCGAGGCGCAACGCCGCCCAGCTCAGCGCCTCCTGGGTGGCCCGTTTCTTGCGTTCTCTCAACCCTGACACCACCCGAGGCTGCCAGAAAACTGCGCGCTCCGCAAGTTTTCGGAACACGCAAGTTTTGTCATGTGGACAGGCGCGGGCACGGGCGCCCAGGCCCAGTACGGTTTCGGCCATGACGGACTGGATCGGCTTGGCCGAGGAAGTCGCCGCGCGGCTCAAGGCGGACGCGGCCGAACGAGACCGGGCGAACCGGCCACCCACGGCGGAAGTGGACCTGCTGCGCTCGTCCGGCCTGCTGGCCGCCGACGAGAGCGCGGCCGACGCGGTGACCAGGATCATCGCGGCGGCGGACGCGTCGATCGGCCACCTGATCGGCTACCACTACCTGCACCTGTGGCGCGCCCGGCTGTTCGACAACCCCGCTGCCGCGCAGCGGATGCGTGCCGACGCGAACTGGTTCTGGTCGGGCGTGAGCAACCCGCTCGACGCGGCCCTGCGGCTGACCCCGAGCGGCGACGGCTTCATCGTCAACGGCCGCAAGACCTTCGCCACCGGAGCCAGCGTCGCCGACCGGCTCGTGGTCTCGGCGACCAGGGTGGACAACGACGAGAAGGTGACGTTCACCGTCGACGCCAAGGCATCCGGCATCTCGTACCCGTCCGACTGGGACAACACCGGCCAGCGGCTGACCGCGAGCGGCGGCATCGTGTTCGAGGACGTCGCGGTCGACGGCCAGGACGTGCTCGGCCCGCAGCCGTCCGACTCGATCCGGCTTTCCCTTGCCGCGCTGGGTTTCCAGCTCGCGCTGACGCAGATCTACGTCGGCATCGCGGCAGGCGCGCTCGCCGAGGCCGCCGAGTACACGCGCGGCCAGGCCCGGCCGTGGATCCTGTCCGGTGTGGAGTCGGCGTCGGCCGACCCGTACATCGCCGCCGGGTACGGGGAACTCGTCGCGTCCGTCGAAGCGGCCGGGACACTGGCCGACCGGGCGGCGGACGCGCTGCGCCAGTCGGTGGACGCCGGCGCCGAACTGACCGCCGAACTGCGAGCGAGCACGGCCGTGACCATCTCGTCGGCCAAGGTGTTCGCCACCCGCGTGGTCAACGAGACCACGACGAAGGTCTTCGAGTTCATGGGCGCGCGGGCGACCGCGACCAAGTTCGGCTACGACCGGTTCTGGCGCAACGCCAGGACGCTCACGCTGCACGACCCGGTGGTCTACAAGGCGCGCGAGGTCGGCGCGTACTACCTGACAGGCGAGCACCCGCCGTTCACGGGATACAGCTGATGACTCCGGTACTGGCGGACAGCGTCAAGCTCACCGACGACGGCGTGCTGATCCTGGACCGCCGCCGTTTCCCGTTCGCGCGGGAGTGGGTGCTGTGCCGTAACTCCAGCGAGGTGGCAAAAGCCATTGAGGACATGGTCACCCAGTCCTCCGGCCCCTACTTCGCCGCGCTGTACGGCATGGTCCTCGCCGCCCGCGAAGCCGCCGGGTTACGCCCGCACGCCGCGTACGCGTACATGGAACAAGCGGGCGTGCGCCTGACCAACGCGCGCCGCACGAACAACCACTTACGCAAGGCCGTACACGCCGTTCTGTCCTCAGTGTCCGGTTCCGGTGAGACGCTCCTCTCGTCCGCTCTGGCAGGCGCGCAGGCCGGGGACGACCTCTACCGCGGCCGCAGCGCCGCGCTGGGACGGGCGGCCGCGTCGCTGCTGCCCGACGAAGGCGGTGTGATGACGCACTGCTGGGCCGACCTGTACCTGGTCGACCTGGTCGCCGCGGCCCAGCGCGACGGCAAACGCCTGCGCTTCTTCTGCACCGAGACCCGCCCGTACCTGCAGGGCGCCCGGCTGACCGCGGAGACACTGGCCGAGATGGGCGTGGACACCACCTTGATCTCCGACGGGATGGGCGCGGCCGTGCTGCAGTCCGGCGAGGTGGACGCGCTGGTGACCGCGGCCGACCGGGTCACGATGACCGGTGACGTGATCAACAAGGTCGGCACGCTGGGGCTGGCCGTGGCCGCGGCGGCGTTCGGCGTGCCGTTCCACGCCATGGTGCAGGCCCCCGACCAGGACGCGCGGACAGCCGACGACGTGCCGATCGAGTACCGGCCGGGCGAGGAAGTCCTGCACACCCTGGGCATCCGCACAGCGAGCGAGAAGGTGCGCGGCCTCTACCCCGCGTTCGACGTGACACCGCCGCGGTTCGTCACCACGATCGTGACCGACCGGGGTCCGTTCGAGCCGCACCGGATCGCCGAGTACTACAGCGAAGGAGAACAGAACCAGTGACCGCGCTGACCGCACGGTGGGTCGTCGTCGACATCGAAGGCACCCTGACCCCGACCAGCCAGGTGCACGTCGTGCTCTACGACTACGCGCGGCCCCGCCTCGGCCCGTGGATCGACGCGAACGGCGACGACCCCGTGGTCGTCGAGGCCGTCGCCCAGATCCGCCTGCTGGGCGAGCTGCCCGACTCGGCGGGCACGCCGGACATCGTCGAGGTGCTGCACGGCTGGATGGACGCCGACCAGAAGATCGCGCCGCTGAAAACGCTGCAGGGCCTGATCTGGCAGCGCGGATACGCCGAAGGCGACCTGGTCACGGACCTGTTCCCGGACGTCACCCCGGCCCTGCGCGCGTGGCACGACAAAGGCCTCGACCTGGCGGTGTTCTCGTCCGGCTCGGTCGCGGGCCAGGTGGCGGCGTTCTCCCGGACGTCGGACGGTGACATCACCACCCTGTTCTCGCAGCACTTCGACACCGTGAACGCGGGCCCGAAGCGCGAGGCGCCGTCCTACCGGGCGATCGCGACCGCGCTGAACGCGCCACCGGAGCAGATCGTGTTCCTGTCCGACGTTCCGGCGGAGCTGGACGCGGCAGCGGAGGACGGCTGGCAGACGGTGGGCCTGGCCAGGCCGGGCGAGCCGTTCGGTGACGCGGACTTCGGCAGCCACCTGGCGATCGAGTCGTTCGCGCAGATCACGGTGGATCCGGCATGAACCTGCCGGAAGCCGGGGCACTGCTGGCGGCGGAGTGCGCGCGGTACACCGAGCTCGGCTGGATGCGCGGAACCTCCGGGAACCTGTCGGTGCGGCTGAGCGACGACCCGTTGCGGCTCGCGGTGACGGCCAGCGGCCTGGACAAGGGTGAGCTGACGGCGTCGGACGTCGTGGAGATCGACGCGACGGGCGCCCCGGTCAGCGAGGGCGCGCTGGCCCCGTCAGCCGAAGCAGGCCTGCACGGCAGAATCGCGGCGGTGTCCGGCGCAGGCGCGGTGGTGCACGTCCACGTGCTGGCACCGGTGCTGGCAGCCGAACGCTGGCCAGGCGGCGTCGAACTGCGTGACCTCGAGATGCTCAAGGGTTTCGGCCGGGCAGCGCACGACGACCTGGTGACCATCCCGGTAGTGCGCAACAGCCAGGACATGCAAGCACTGGGCGACGCGTTCGAAGCAGGCTGGCGGGCGGACACCCCGGCCCTCATCGTGGCCCGCCACGGCCTCTACGTGTGGGGCAGTGACCTGCGTCAAGCCAGGCATCGGACGGAGTGCCTGGAATGGCTGACGAGGTTCATAATCGAAGCATGACGCTGCTGACCGCATGGCCCGACACGGACTCGTCGCAGGTGCTGATCCGCACTGAGGACGCCGAGGAGATCAAGGGTGAGCTCAAGCAGCTCGGCGTCCGCTTCGACCGCTGGCCGGTCGTGGACCTCCCAGCGGAACCCACCTCGGACGAGGTGCTGGCGGTCTACCGCGAGTACGTCGACAGGGTGAACGAGAGCGAGGGCTACACATACGTGGACGCCCTGCACATGACACCGCAGAACACTCCGGAATGGGCGGAGTCAGCGGCACAGGCCAGGCAGAAGTTCCTGGCGGAACACACCCATGACGACGACGAAGACAGGTTCTTCGCACGCGGAGCGGGCGTCTTCTACCTGCACGTGGATGCCAAGGTGTACGGGATCCTGTGTGAGGCAGGCGATCTGTTGAGCGTCCCGGCGAACACGACGCACTGGTTCGACATGGGAACACGGCCGGACTACGTGGCGATCCGCTTCTTCCACGACGACGGCGGCTGGGTCGGGAACTTCACCGGAAACACCCTGGCGAACGACTTCCCAAGCTTCGACGAACTGACAGCAAACCGATAAAGAAGAAGCCAACCTCAGCGCCCGGAATACGAGCACACATACACAAAGACACCAACCCACGAAACCGCACGCCAGCACAACGCTAACGGCGAGCACGGAAGCACAGAAACCGGCACTGAGTGGCGAGCGCGCAAACCAGCCCTGGTCGGTGAGCGCGCAAGCGCCAAGGGGTGCTCCTGCCCGTCGGCCTGGGCTGCGCCAACCACGGGCTGTCAGGGGTCCGCTCACGCGAAGCACCACCGAGCGGAAGCGATACGGACCTCTTGACAGTCCGTGGTTCCCTCTGGGCAGGTCGACGGGCAGGAGCGCCCACGCCCACCGAAACACACCAACGGCTCGGCTGTGGAGAGGGGGGACCGCGCTCATGGCTCCTGCGCAGAGGGTTGCCGCCCGGCGAGGGCCTTCTTGTCGGTCTGTTAAAGGCTCGTGCCGTACGAAAGGCCCTTGCCGGGTGGGCAGACCGCCGCAAGGTGTGCAAGAGCGGTTCCAGCGCCGGGCGCGGCTTCGTGTGGTGAGAGTGGGGTTCTTCCGTGTGGCCTGCGGGAGGCACTCACACGTGTCTAGGGGCCCGGTGGGGCTTTGAGTCTGGCTGGGCAGGGCAGGCGGGCCCCTGGACACGTGCGGTCGGGCTGGGCCCAGGTCATACGGAAGGGAGAAACCACGAAACCGAGCCCTGTGCTGGCAGCACAGGGCTCGCCGTGGTCGCCGAGTCCGCGTGCTCCGTCGTCCAACCTTGACACGAGACATGTCCGCAAGGTCCCATTGACACGGGTGAGAGCGCTCTCCCTCAACCCCCTGCAACTCTTCCTCCAGGAGGAGAGTCAATGCCCCCTGCAAAGAAGCAGGCACCAGCCGCCCTCACGGCACTCGCGCTTGCACTCAGCCTTGTCCTGTTCACCAGCAACAACACCGCCAACGCGACCCCGGTCGGAGCGGGCGGCTACCTGGACTCACTGCCGGGCCCGGGCCCAACCGGCTGCGGTTCCATCGGCAGCAACGCCAGAACGTTCGTCACGCCGAACGCCCCGGCAGGAGGCGTACCCACCAACGACTGGTGGTCGTCACTGCTCTGGAAACGCAACGACTGCGCAGGTTCGGACAACCTCGCGGCACACCCCTTGTCCCTCAAGGCAACCACGACCGGTCTAGGCGTCGACTACCCGACCACGCCGACGATCACCGGGTCGGCGACGACTACCGGCGAGTACCACTTCGAACACTCGACCGACTTCACCATCGGTGTCGACGGACTGTCGTCGACCGCGATGGTCGACGGCTGGAGCGACTGGACGGTCACGGCCTCGTGGGCGAACGCGGGCCGATCACTGAAAACGACGATCGGCCATGGGCTCCCGTTCGTCTACGCGCAGGCAACCGGCGGCAACGCGGTGCTGAGCTTCCAGTCCGCACCGGCGATCTGGTCCAACACAGGCAAAACCCTCGGTGTCACGATCAACGGCCACGACTACGCGTTGTTCGCGCCAACGGGAGCGACCTGGATGACCGCCGGTGCCACGATCAGCTCGACACTGGCCGGGCGCGGCTACTTCTCCATCGCTGTTCTGCCGACGACCGCGCAGTCGAGCAACACCGAGCGAACCAGCCTGCTGAACGCGTTCGCGCCTCACGCGTATTCGTTCATCACCGGAACTAATGTCTCGTGGGCGTTCAACGAGTCCACCAGCAGGCTCACCACGACGTACAACTTCACCACCCAGGCGAGGGAAGGCTCAGCCACCGGCACAGTCACCGCCCTGTACCCACACCAGTGGAAGTACCTCGCCGGTGGCGCGCCTTTGGGGAACACGTACATCTCGCCACGCGGCCCGATGCGTGTTCTCACGAACATAACGTCGTTCCAGACCAGCATGGTCTACCGCGGTGTCCTGCCGGAACTGCCCGCGGTGGGGATGACCGGTGCTGACCTGACCACGTTGAACAACGAGCTGAACGCGGCCGGTTCGGGCGATCCTTTGGCCGGGTTCGGCAACGACACGTATTGGACGGGCAAGGGTCTCGGCCGGGCGGCGCGGCTGGCCGAGATCGCTGACCTGGTCGGCAACACGGCTGTTCGTGACCGGATGTTGTCGGCGATCAAGGCACGCCTGACCGACTGGTTCACCGCGACACCGGGCAAGACCGCACGGGTCTTCGGCTACAACTCCAGTTGGGGCACGCTGATCGGCTACCCCGCGTCGTTCGGGTCCGACCAGGAGCTCAACGACCACCACTTCCACTACGGCTACTTCATCGCGGCCGCGGCGACGCTCGCGAAATACGATCCGGTGTGGGCTTCGCCCGGCCAGTACGGCGGAATGGTCGACGTGCTCATCCGGGACGCCAACAACTACGACCGCAACGACCGGCGGTTCACATTCCTGCGGGACTTCGACATCTTCGCCGGGCACGACTGGGCGTCCGGGCACGCGAACTTCTTCGCGGGCAACAACCAGGAGTCCTCGTCGGAGGGGATGAACTTCGACTCGGCGCTCATCCAGTTCGGCCAGGCGACGGGCAACAAGACCATCCGGGACGCGGGCATCTACCAGTACGTCACCCAGGCCGCGGCGATCGCCGAGTACTGGCACGACAACACCGGCGCCAACTTTCCGGCCGCGTTCCCGCACAACACCGTCGGCATGGTGTGGGGCAACGGTGGCGCGTACGCGACCTGGTTCTCCGCCGAGCCGGAGATGATCCACGGCATCAACATGCTGCCGATCACCGGCGGGTCGCTGTACCTGGGCTACAACCCGGGTTACATCAACTCCAACTTGCAGGAGATGCGGACCGTCAAACCGTCCGCGCCGACTGTGTGGCGTGACATCATCTGGGAGTTCCAGGCGCTGTCCCAACCGGACGCCGCGCTCCAGGCGTGGCGGACAACCGGCTACACACCTGAGGAAGGCGAAAGCCGGGCGCACACGTTCCACTGGTTGCGCAACTTGTCGTCGCTGGGCCAAGTGGACACCGGTGTCACCGCGAACACCCCGCTGTACGCCGTGTTCACCAAGAACGGCGCGCGGACGTACGTCGCGTCGAACCGTGGCACGACCCCGCTCACAGTGACGTTCTCCACCGGGACGTCCTTGACCGTCCAACCTGGACAGACAGCGACCACCGGGGCGATCACCTGGCAGGGCGGCAGCGCGCCGGGCACGCCACCGCCGACCGATCCGCCTCCTGGCGGCGGCGGGAGCAGCACGTTCTTCGTCAACACGAGTGCGTTGTCGACCACCGCGGGCGCGAGCGGTTCGAGCGCCGCGATCTCGTCCGCGGGCGGCGCGAACTGGGACGGCACACCGCACAACCCGTTGACGTACACGGCCTGCGGCTTCACCGGCACCTACGACCCGGCCAAGACGACCCAGTTCAGCCTGGGCGTCGACGCGGGCACAGGGGTCGGCGCCGGGGTGCAGGCGCGGATCTCGTACGCACCGACGGGATCGACCTACACCCGGAGCGAGACGTACAACTACTTCGCGACCGATCCGGTCACCGGCTGGGAGACCTACAGCCAGGCCGCCGGTCAACGGTCGGCGTCGGGCACGCCGCAGTCGATGGGCAACGGCTGCGTCCGGCTCGAGGTCTGGAACGCGATCGGCGACGCGGCCACGTCGCTGCGCGTCAACGACGGCCAGTCCAAGGTCGTCATCCCGTTCGCGCCCGCGTGACCTGACGCTGGCGGGTGGGGCGCGGGGTGCCCCACCCACCAGTAGGAAAATACCTACCTCCCGGTTTGTTTCGGCGCCGGTGCGGTCCTAGACTCGATACCGCGACTGGGAAAGGGGATTTCGGGTGCCGAAACAGCAACGGGCGGAGCGGACGCGGGCCACGATCCTCGACGCGGCGGCCACGGTGTTCGACCGGCAGGGCTTCGTCGGCGCGAGCCTGTCCGACATCCTCGCCGAGGCCGGAGTCACCAAGGGCGCGCTGTACTTCCACTTCGCGTCGAAGGAGGAGCTCGCGCACGCGCTCGTGGACGAGCAGTTCTCCATCTGGCCGCCGCCGGGCGAGGCGGGCGAGCCCGGCCTGCAGAACGTCATCGACCTGACCCAGACGATGGCGCGCAGCCTCAGGGAGAACGTCCGGATCAGGGCGAGCATCCGGCTGGTGATCGAGCAGGGCACGTTCAGCGAACCCAACCCGGACTCCTACCTGCGGTGGATCGACGTGATCCGCGGCCAGCTCGACCACGCCAAGGAGCACGGTGACGTGCGCAAGGAGCTGAACACGACCGAGATCGCCAACTTCCTGGTCGGCGCGTTCACCGGCCTGCAGACCGCGGCGCAGGTGCTGACCGACCGGGCGGACCTGCCCGAGCGGGTCGCGACCATGTGGCGTTACGTCCTGCCGTCGATCGTGCCGCCGCGCCGACTCAGCCGGTTCGTGCCGGAGGGGTCGTGACCGACCAGGCTCGGCAGCACGAGCTCCCACGGCTCCGGCCTGCCGTCCCGGCGAATCCCGTTCCACCGCAACGTCTCCACGCCGAGGCAGAGCCCGACTAGCGCGGTCGCGGCCAGCTCGGCCCGTTCCGGTGACGCCCGCCTGAGCAACCGTTCGGTCGCCGCCAGCCAGGACGCGCAGAAGTCCGCCGGGTCGCCCGTGTCGTGGCTGATCCGCAGACTGGCGCGGACGATCGCGTCCTCACGCAGCCAGCGCACGACGTGGTGGTGCATGTCGATGACGGCCTGCATCGGCGACAACCCGGCCGGCAGCCTGGCCACCAGGATGTCCAGCATCTCGATGGCTTCGGCCCGTACCGCGTCCGCGAGCGTGTCCTTCGACGGGAAGTGGAAGTACAACGCCCCCTTGGTCACCCCGGCCGCCGAGCTGATCTCCGCCATGGTCGCGCGGACGAAACCGACCCGGTCGAACAGCTCCGCCGCGGCCCCGACCAACAGGCGCCGGGTCTGCTCGGAGCGTTGCTGCCTGACCACACCCTCACCCGACGCGTTCGAGCCGCGACTCCCCCAGCGCGGCGTCGGAGTTGAGGATCGCCTGCTGGAGGCGGCGCAGTCCGAGTGACGGTTCCAGGCCGAGTTCCTCGATCAGCGCCTCGCGCACGGACCGGTAGACGCTCATCGCCTGCGCCCGCCTGCCGCTGCGGTAGAGCGCGACCATCAGGTGCGCGTGCAGCCCTTCGTGCGTGCGGTGCCTGGCCACCAGCCCGGTCAGCTCGCCTGCGAGTTCGTGGTGCCTGCCCAGCCGGAGGTCGGCGTCGATCCGGCGGTCGAGCGCGGACAGCCGGGCCTCGTTGAGCCGCTGCACCTCGGCGCGCAGCAGCGGTCCGAGCTGGACGTCGACGAGCGCCGGTCCGCGCCACGCGCCGAGCGCGGCGCGGAAGGTGTCCGCGGCGAGCTCGTACTCCCTGGCCTGGTGGGCGCGGTGCCCGGCGGCGGTGAGCCGTTCGAACTCGCGGACGTCGACCGAGGACGCGGTGAGGGTGTAACCGCCTGGCCTGGTGGCGAGGATCCGCTTGGCGTCGGCGTTGGTGCCGCCGGTCGCGGCGGCGATCATGGTGCGCAGGTTGAGGACGTACGTCTGCAGCGTCGTACTCGCGCTGCGCGGGACGTTGGTACCCCAGAGTTCCTCGTTGAGCTCGCTGATCGGCACGACCTCGTCGGCGTGGATGGCGAGCATCGCGAGCAGTTTGCGGGTCTTGGCGGCCGTCGGCATGACCCGGCCCGAGCCTGACTGGACCTCGAGAGGTCCCAAAACGCCGATCTCCATCAGCTTCTCCGTCCGTGCGAGCTGGCCGGATCACCATATAAAACCAACCGACCGGTATGCAAGAGAAAAAAGACCGGTCGGTATTTTCTCTTCGCCCAGACCCGTTGACCAGGCACGATCCGGCGGCAAGCTACCCTCGACAACCATGACGGAGCAGCGCGAAGTACTCACCTGGGAGCTGTTCGGCACCGCCAGCCGTGAACTGGCCGAGCGGATCGCCGGTGACGGCTACCAGCCCGACCTGATCCTGTCCATCGCACGCGGCGGCCTGTTCGCGGCGGGCGCACTGGGATACGCGTTGAACGTCAAGAACCTGCACGTGATGAACGTCGAGTTCTACACGGGCGTGAACGAACGCCTGGACCTGCCGGTGATGCTGCCACCGGTCCCCAACGTGGTCGACCTGACGGGCGCGAAGGTCCTGGTGGCCGACGACGTGGCCGACACCGGGGCGACGCTGAAACTGGTCCGCGACTTCTGCGAGGACCACGTGGCCGAGGTCAGGTGCGCGGTGGTGTACGAGAAGCCGCACTCGGCGGTCAAAAGCGACTACGTCTGGCGCTACACCGACCGCTGGATCAACTTCCCGTGGTCGACGCTGCCGCCCGTCGCGGGCGCCGCCAGGGCACAGGCGGAGAACACCGTCCTCGACGCGTAGATCGACTTGCGCGCCAGCCTGGGATCCGGCCACGGAGAGTCACCCGATCGGTGATCGTTACCGGCTTCCGGGTCCACTGGTCAACCTCTTGCCAGGCCGCTGCGGAGGCACGACAGTGTGACCATGCACGCGAGCCGCGAGTTGATCGAGGCGAACCAGATGCTGGCTGTGGCGCGGCAGGAGGCGCTGCGCGGCAAGGCCACTGGCGGGATTCCCATCGGTGCCGCGTTGTACGGCCCCGACGGGGAGTTACTCGGCAGCGGGCACAACCGGCGGGTGCAGGACGGCGACCCGTCGATGCACGCGGAGACCGCCGCGTTCCGCAACGCCGGCCGCAGGCCGCACTACCGCGACACGATCATGGTGACCACGCTTTCGCCGTGCTGGTACTGCAGTGGACTGGTCCGGCAGTTCAACATCGGGCGGGTGGTCATCGGCGAGGCGACGACGTTCTCCGGCGGGCACGACTGGCTCGCCGGGCACGGCGTTCAAGTGACCATTGTGGACGACCCGGACTGCGTCGAGCTGATGACCGAGTTCATCGCCGAACACCCCGACTTGTGGTTCGAGGATATCGGGGAGGAGCGCTCATGACCGTCCCGCTCATCGATCTCGAACCGTGGTTCCACGGTTCGCTCAAGGACCGCGCACACGTCGCCGACCAGATCGACCGCGCCTTGCAGGACTCGGGTTTCCTGCTGGTCACCGGGCACGGCGTGCCGTCATCGCTGCGCGAGGACACCCGCAAGCAGGCCCGGCGGTTCTTCGGGCTGTCCGGCGAGGCCAAGCAGCGCTACGCCGTCTCGGTCGGCGGGCGCGGGTGGTTGCCGCCCGGTGTCGAGGCGAACTCGTACGCCGAGGGCATCGAGTCCCCGCCCGACCTCAAGGAGTCCTACTCCGTCGGGGCGGATCACCCGGTCGGGGATCCCGCGGTCGACGATTTCTGGTACGCCCCCAACGTGTGGCCGGACGAGGTGCCGTTCCTCGAATCCACCTCGGTGGAGTACATGGCCAGGATGCGGGCGTTGTCCGACGAGCTGCTGACGGTCTTCGCGGTCGCGTTGCGGCTGCCGGAGAACCACTTCACCAGGCACACCGGCAATCCCACGTACACCTTCAACATCAACTGGTACCCGCCGCTCACCGTGGTCGGCCACCCCGCGGACGGCCAGTTCCGGATCGGCCCGCACACCGACTTCGGCACGGTCACCGTGCTGGACAGGGAGGCGGGCGTCGGCGGGCTCCAGGTGTTCACTAAGGACGGTCGGTGGCAGAACGCGCCCCACGTGCCGGACGCCTTCACCGTGAACATCGGCGACCTGATGGCGCGCTGGACCGGTGACCGCTGGCGGTCCACGCGGCACCGGGTGCTCCCGCCGCACGCGAGCGCGCCGGACGAGGACCTGGTGTCGTTGATCTTCTTCTACGAGACCGACCACGACGCGCGGATCGCCTCGCTCGGCCCGCCGATCGGCAAGGCCGACTACCCCGAGGTGATCGCGTCCGACTACCTCAAGGAGAAGCTCGACGCCATCACTGTGACCTGATGTACGGCGAGAAGGTCGTCAAGGTCGAACCGGGCGGCATCGAGCCGGTCGCGGAGGCCGACAAGCACGGCAGACCACGCCAGCTGTTCTGGACGTGGACGTCGCCGAACCTGGAGTTCGCGACGATCTTCCTCGGTGTGCTCGCGGTGTCGGCGTTCGGCCTGGGTTTCTGGCAGGCCGCGGCGGCGCTGACGCTCGGAAACCTCCTCGGCGCGACCGCGCACGGCATGCTGTCCGCGCGCGGTCTCACCTACGGTGTGCCGCAGATGGTGCTCGGACGGGTCGCGTTCGGCTTCTGGGGCAACGTGTTGCCCGCGACGCTGATGTCGGTCATGGCCGGTGCCGGGTGGTTCGCGGTGAACAGCGTCAGCGGCGCGTTCGCGTTGAACTCGCTGACCACCATGCCGCTGCTGCTGTGCCTGGCCATCGTCGTCCTGCTGCAGGTCGTCATCGCGTTCTTCGGGCACAACCTCGTGCAGGCCTTCGAGCGGTACGCGTTTCCCGTGCTCGCAGTGGTTTTCGCGATCACGGCGGTCGTGATCTTCAGCAAGGCGTCACCAGGCAACAGTTCGGGTACGGGCGGGCCCGGCGGTTTCCTGCTCGCCGCCAGTGCCGCGTTCGGTTACACGGCAGGCTGGAATCCGTACGCGGCGGACTACACGCGCTACCTGCCGACGGGAACCTCACGCCGTGCCGTCGGCTGGTCGGCAGGCTCAGGGCTGTTCCTCGCCACGACAGTGCTGATGCTGGTCGGCGCCGCGTCCGCCACCATCGGCGGATCCACTTCGGACAATCCGGCGACGGTGTTCACCGGGCACCTGCCGGGCTGGCTCGCGGCGCTGACGCTGCTGTCCATCACGCTGGGCAGCATGGCGGCGAACGTGCTGAACGTGTACTCGGCGGCGCTGGCGTTCCTCACGCTCGGGGTCAAGCTGCCGTTGGCGTGGCGGCGTGCTGTGGTGGCGGTCGGGTTCGGCGTGATCGGGTTCGTCCTGGCGTGGCTCGGCCTCGCGGACGCCGGCCACGCGTTCGAGAGCTTCCTGCTGGTGATCGCGTACTGGATCGGCCCGTGGCTCGGCGTCACCCTGGTGGACCAGCACATCCGGCGCGACCAGCGGTTCGGTCACGTGCTCGACGACACGTCCCACCGCAACCGGGCCGGACCGGTCGCACTGCTCGCCGGGATGATCGTCTCCATCGGACTGTTCGCCAACCAGGCGAGGTACCGCGGCCCGGTCCCCGAGGCGATCCCGTGGATCGGCGACGTCACCTTCCTCGTCGGCTTCGCGATCTCCGCGGTCGTCTACGCGGTGTGGCGGAAACCGGCGTCACCCAGCCCGTAAACGCGGACGGCGTTCTCTGAGCCGACCATGCGGGCCAGCCGGTCCGCGTCCGCCGCGCTCCACGACCCCCCGGACACCCCGGCCTCCAGCACCGCCGCCACTCCCCTGCGGAACAACACCGCGGCCAGGTAGTACAGCTCGGAAAGACCGAACGCGTCCGACGAGAACAGGAACTTCCCGAACGGCGCCAGCTCCAGAGTCTCCTCGATCAGCACACGGGAGCGGTCGCCCAGGTTGTGCGTGGCGAGACCGACGTCCACGTGGACGTTGCCGAACACCTGGGCCAGGTATCCGGCGTGCCGGTGGAACGGGTAGTTGTGCAACAACATGACCGGGACCCCGGTGGGCTCGACCGCCCTGAGCAACGGCATCAGCAGCAACGGATCGCCGGACTTCATGTCCACATCGGAATCGCCGAGGCCGGCGTGGAACTGGATCGGCAGGCCGCGGTCGACCGCGCACCAGATCAGGAACCGTTGCAGCACGGGGTCGGCGATCCGTTTGCCGCCGGACAGCCACCGCCACGCCGCGCCCACCACGTCACCCGCGGACGGGCGTGCCGGGTCGAGGTCGAGCCCGACGCGGTACGCGGCGATCGACTTCACCCCGACCGCCCGCTCGGTCCGCTGCCGCAACGCGGCCTGGAACGCGTCGGCGAACCCGGCCGCGTCGACCTTCCCGTGCAGGTCCTCGGCGACCTGTTCGAGGCGCGCGATCTCGTACGCCGACCCGTCGATCGCTGTCGCGAGGGACTCGGGCGTCGAGATCGGTTCCGGCACATACCCCGTGTCGACGCACAGCGCGGACAACCCAGCCGCGGTCATGAACCTCGCATCCACCTCCGCGAATCCCAATTCGGTACGGCGAGCGAGATACTCGTCGGCAGGGACGTGCGCGGGCAGGTCCAGCACGGGCGCGCACCAGCGCCGCACAGCCAGTCCGATCCGCGAGTCGAACGCACCGGCCGAGGCAACGGCCGCTTCGGTCAGGAGTGCCGTGAACTCGTCGTCGGCCAGGTCGCGCTGGACGAGACCGTGGCAGTGGTGGTCGACCAGCCGTGGGGTTGCCCCATCTGCCATCGCGCACTCCGCTCAGCGAGGAGATCATGGACGGTACTTCTGGACACGTTAGGGGATGGCATGGATTCCGCGAACCTGACCGCGCGTGGTGTGCTCGCGGTGGCGGTCACCTGGGTCGACAACAGCGGTGTGACCAGGGTGAAGGCCGCCCCGGTCGGTGTGCTGCCGAACGCGGTGGCCAACGGCATCGGCGCGTCCCCGACGTTCGACCGGTTCGTGTTCGACGACTCGGTCACCGGCGGCCCGATCGGCGACCTTCGGCTCAAGCCCGACGTCAGCAAGCTGACCGTGCTCGCCGCGCAACCGGGCTGGGCGTGGGCGCCCGCCGTCCGCTACGACCAGGACGGCAACGTCCATCCGGGTGATTCCCGTGGCCTGTTGATCCGGGTGGCCGACGAGCTCGCCGAACAGGGTGTCAGCGCACGGGCCGCGTTCGAGATCGAGTGGTGTGTGTCCAAAGGCGAAGGTGACGAGTTCGTGCCCGCCTGTTCCGGCCCGGCGTACGGCATGATCAGGCTGACCGAGCTCGGCGGCTACCTGCACGACGTGCTGGACGCGTTGGCAACGCAGGGAATCCACGTCGAGCAGATCCACCCCGAGTACGCGCCCGGCCAGTACGAGCTGTCGATCGCGCACCAGGATCCCGTGACCGCCGCCGATCATCTCGTGCTCGTCCGCGAAACGATCCGTGCGGTCAGCATGAACCACGGCCTGCGCGCCACGTTCGCGCCGAAAGTGGTGGCAGGCGGCGTCGGCAACGGCTGTCACGTGCACCTGAGCGCGTGGCGTGACGGCGAGAACCTGATGGGTGGCGGGAACGGCACATTCGGGCTCACGGTGGACGGCGCGTCGTTCATCGGCGGGATTCTGAACAGGTTGCCCGCGTTGCTGGCGCTGGGTGCGCCTTCGGTGCCCAGCTACCTGCGGCTGGTCCCGTCGCACTGGGCCGGCGCGTTCGTGGCGTGGGGCCTGGAGAACCGGGAGGCCGCACTGCGGTTCATCAAGGCCGGGTCGCCGAACATCGAGATCAAGTGCTTCGACGGGTCGGCCAACCCGTACCTGGCGATGGCCGGTTTGCTGGCCGCGGGCGGGGCCGGGATCGCCGAGGGCGCGAGCCTGCCCGAGCCGGTCGACACCGACCCGGCGACGCTGGCCGGCTCGATCCCGTTGCCGGGTCACCTCGGCGCGGCGGTCGAGGCGTTCGAGGCCGAGCCGACGCTGCTCGCCACGCTCGGCGTCGAACTGGTCGACGCGATCACAAGCGTCCGGAACAACGAGATCCGGCTGCTCGACGGCCTCACGCCGGAGGAGATCGTCACCCGCAGCCGCTGGAGTTACTGACAGGTATGGAGTTGACAGCCGCTTTGTTCTAGTTTGCAGGTCCGGGCGGACGCAAAGGAGCGACGGTGGGCAGAGCCGACGAGGTACAGCGCGCTATCCAGGGCCAGACGATCGCGACCGTCATGCGGCGGAACGCGGCCGAGTTCGGTGACAAACCAGCGTTGAGCAAGGGATGGAGTCCCGGCGAGGTCACCACGCTGACCTGGGCGCAGATGCGTGAACACGCTGCCGCGCTGGCACACGGTCTCGCCGAACTCGGGCTCGGCTCCGGCGACCGGATGCTGATCATGGCATCGCGGCGCCCGGAGCACTGGGTCAGCGATCTGGGCGCGATGCACCTCGGTGCGGTCTCGTGCACCGCGTACGACACGTTGTCCAGTGAACAGATTGCTTTTGTCGCAAAGCACAGCGCGGCGCCGGTGGTGATCATCGAGGGCGCCGGTGAGGTCGCGCGCTGGGCTCCCGTGTTGTCCGGCCTGCCGAATCTGCGCAAGGTCGTGGTCATCCAAGAGTCCGCGATCCCCGATGGCGACGACCGTTACGTGTCGTACCGGGAGGTCTTCGAGGCGGGTGCGGCGAAGCACGCCGCGGATCCAGCGGCCTTCGAGCGGTTGACCGACGCGATCACGCCGGAACAGCCGGTGTGCATGATCTACACGTCCGGGACCACCGGCGATCCCAAGGGCGTCGTGATCAGCCACCGCAACGTGCTGTCCGAGATAGCTTCGGTGAACCTCGTCCACCCGCTGCCGAATTTCGGCAGGTCTGTCGCGTACTTGCCGTTGGCGCACATCGCCGAACGCGTGCTCGGGCTGTACTTGCCGATATACGCGGCCGGGCACGTGACCGCGGTCCCGGACCACACCCAGCTCGTTCCCGCTTTGCACGGTGTTCGGCCTTTCGGTGTGTTCGGCGTGCCGCGTGTGTGGGAGAAGATGACCGCCGCGTTGCAAGGCGGGCTCGGCGCCTTGCCGGAGGAACAGCGTGTCGGCGTGCAGATGGCGCGGGACGCCGCGGCGGAGGTCTGGCAGCTGGGCAGTGCGGGCAAGCCCGTGCCCGAAGACCTCGCCGCACGGGCCAAGGCGCTTGACGAGAAGGCGTTGCTGCCGATCAGGACGATGCTGGGCCTCGACCAGATGCACCGCGGCGGCAACAGCGGCGCCGCGCCCATTCCCGTCTCGGTGCTGAACTTCCTTGCCAGCGTCGGCATTCACGTCTACGAGCTGTGGGGCCTGAGCGAGACCACAGGCGCGGCCACCGAGAACCTCCCCGACGCGTACCGGGTCGGGTCGGTCGGCCGCCCGTTGCCGGGCGTCGAGGTCAAACTCGGCGAGGACAACGAACTGCTTGTCCGCGGGCCGATCGTGTTCATGGGCTACCTGCAGCCGGACGGCTCGATCAAGCCGGATGTCGACGAGGACGGCTGGTACGCCACCGGTGACGTCGGCCGGATCGACGAGGACGGGTACGTCTACATCACCGACCGCAAGAAGGAACTCATCATCACGTCGGGCGGCAAGAACATCGCGCCTGCCAAGGTCGAGGGCCTGCTGCGGGCGCATCCCCTGATCAGCCAGGCGGTCGCGATCGGTGACCGGCGGCCGTTCGTCACCGCGTTGATCGTGCTGGACGACGAGGCCGCGCCGCTGTGGGCGCAGGCGCGGGGGATCCCCACCGGCAACCTGGCCGAACAGCCCGCTGTGCTCGAGGAGATCGAGAAGCTCGTGCACGAGGCCAACTCGGTGCTGGCGCAGGCGGAGCAGATCAAGAAGTACACGGTCCTGTCACAGACCTGGACACCGGAATCCGGCGAGGTGACGCCGACGCTGAAACTCAAGCGCCGGGTGATCATCGACCGGTACGCCACCGCGATCGAGTCCCTGTACCAGTAAATCGGTGGATCACGCGCACCGGGCGTTGTTAGGCTCACGCCAGCATCTCCCGGTGCGAGGCCCGCGGTTCCTTCGCTCGAAACGAATCCAGACCGCGGGCGGTCTTGATCTCGGGAGTCACAACTCCAGATGTGTGCCCGGTGCGCAGGCGACAGTTACTTCCACTGATAATGGGCGGGTCGCGGGTTCGAGTCCCGCCGACGGCTCCACGCCGTCGTAGCTCAGATGGACAGAGCAGCTTGTACTGTTTCCGACTCCGATCTCGGGCCACATCTGGTTTTCGCGTGAACTCCCTCGTACACACCGAGGTCCACCGTGTCCAAGTTCAACACGTCCACGACGAAGCCACAGGTCAGTTCTCCCGTCACCACGAGGAAGAAGCCGTCGAAGCGCACGTTCGAACGCGGCTTGGGCTACGAGCGCGACGCGAAGTCCGCGCTGTTGCTCCTCGCTGTGTCCAACATGGTCGGCGAGCAGACGTTCTACGAGTCCGCGGACGACCGCGACGACCGTTACGCGACTCTGGTCAGGCGCGCGACCATCGCGGATCCCGAGTGGACGGCGCGACTGCTGGCGTGGCTGCGTTCGGATGCGAACATGCGGTCCGCTTCCATCGTCGGCGCCGCGGAGTTCACCAAGGCGCGGCTCAAGGCGAACCTCGACGGCATGTCGCGGCAGGTCGTCGATTCGGTGCTGCAACGCGCGGACGAGCCGGGCGAGATGCTGGCCTACTGGACTTCGAAGTACGGCAGGGCGATCCCGAAGCCGGTGAAGCGTGGCGTGGCCGATGCCGTGCTGCGCCTGTACAACGAGCGTTCGTTGCTGAAGTACGACACCGATTCCAAGGGGTTCCGGTTCGCGGACGTCATCGACCTCGTGCACCCGAAGTCGAAGCAGGAATGGCAGGGCGCGCTGTTCACGCACGCGCTCGACCGCCGGCACAAGCGTGACAACCCGATCCCGGAGTCGTTGCGGGTCCTCAATGCCAATGCAGCACTGCGGGCGCGGTTCGCACAGGCCGATGCCCCGGAGATGTTCGTCGAGGCGGAGGCGTTGCGTGGCGCGGGCATGACGTGGGAGGACATCCTGTCGCTGCTCGGGTCCAAGGTGGACAAGGCGCGGCTGTGGGAAGCGCTCATCCCGTCGATGGGTTACATGGCTTTGCTGCGTAACCTGCGCAACTTCGACGAGACGGGGGTGTCGGACGAGGTCGCCGCGAAGGTGGCGGAGCGGCTGGCCGATCCCGAGCAGGTGGCGAGGTCGAGGCAGTTCCCGTTCCGGTTCCTGTCGGCGTACGAGACCGCGCCCAGTCTCCGGTGGGGCGAGGCTTTGGACGACGCGCTGCGCGCTTCGCTGCGTAACCTGCCATCGTTGCCAGGACGTTCGCTGATCCTCATCGACACCTCGGCGTCGATGACGAACGTGGGTCACTCCAAGCGCTCCACCGTCACCCCCGCGAAGGCAGCGGCGGTGTTCGGTGTCGCGCTCGGCGCCAAGGGCGAGGACGTCGACGTGGTCGGGTTCGCCAGCGGCACGTTCCGGCACGAGATCCCGAAGGGCGGATCGGTGCTGCGCGAGGTCAAGCGCTTCCTGCGTCGCATCGGTGAAGTCGGGCACGGCACGGACATCGCCGGAGCGTTGCGGAGTTCCTACCGCAAGCACGATCGAGTGTTCATCGTGTCGGACATGCAGACGATCGAGGGCGACGTCGGCAAGGCCGTCAAGAGGAACGTCCCGATCTACGGGTTCAACCTCGGCGGGTACGCCCCGGCGGCGTACGCGACAGGAGGGGACAACCGGCACGAGTTCGGCGGCCTGACCGACGCGACCTTCCGAATGGTGCCGCTGCTGGAAGCCGGCCGAAACGCAGCCTGGCCCTTCTGAAACCTCGTGAGTGTTTAGTCCGGTTCTAACCGGACTAAACACTCACGAGCTGGATCAGGCTGCTGTGCGCCAGGATCCGCACCAGCCTCGAGGTACGGGCGGCGAACGTGACCGCCGTGCTCAGCGGTGTTGTTGTGGACCGAGCCGACCGTGACGTACGTGACGCCGTTCCAGGCCTGGACGTCGAAGTCCTTGATCGGGTATCCGGCGCTCGTGTGGACCACGACACGGCGGCACGCCGACGGTGATCTCCGGGCCGCCGTCCTCCTCGAACCACTGGTAGCCGATCACGTCACCCCACTGGGCGCGGCCTCACGTGGTGACGAACAGGTCCGAGTTCTGCCAGCTGTCGATGTGCTTCTTGTTGATGCTCGGGAAGTAGATCGTCCGGATGGTCACGCCGGTGATGGTCAGCACGATCGCGCGCATCTCGCGCTTGCCCTCGAACCAGCCACCGAACTCGCTGCGGTTCGGCACACACCACTTCTGCTGGTACTCCAGCGCGTTGGTGTCGCCGTCGACCTGACGGCCCGCGATGTCGCGGACCAGGGTTCGCAACTGGGTGTCTGCGGCGACGGCCATCAGGACCGACCTCGACCTGGGAGATCGCGGCGGTGGGCAGGGCGGTCGATCACGCCTGTGCTGCCAGCACAGGGCTCGGTTTCGTGGTTTCTCCCTTCCGTATGACCTGGGCCCAGCCCGACCGCACGTGTCCAGGGGCCCGCCTGCCCTGCCCAGCCAGACTCAAAGCCCCACCGGGCCCCTAGACACGTGTGAGTGCCTCCCGCAGGCCACACGGAAGAACCCCACTCTCACCACACGAAGCCGCGCCCGGCGCTGGAACCGCTCTTGCACACCTTGCGGCGGTCTGCCCACCCGGCAAGGGCCTTTCGTACGGCACGAGCCTTTAACAGACCGACAAGAAGGCCCTCGCCGGGCGGCAACCCTCTGCGCAGGAGCCATGAGCGCGGTCCCCCCTCTCCACAGCCGAGCCGTTGGTGTGTTTCGGTGGGCGTGGACGCTCCTTTGCGCTTGCGCGCTCAGCCCAGGCCGCCATCGCCGAACTGCCCGTCGACACCGCCACTGGCCGGGAGGTGCCGACCGCGTTCGCGATGATCGCGCACGAGGCCCGCGACGGCCGTACCGCCAAGGTGCGTGTCCGAACCCCGGACGGAACGCGGCTGGTGGCGCACGTCTCTCCGCTCGACCGTTACGACGGGTCGGTCGCGATCGTGGTGACGGCCGCGACCGGGACGCGGACTCGTCAGGAGCTCGTCGCCCACCTCGTGATTGCCGCGCTGCTTTGGCTGTCCTGATCGCATGGCTCGAACCTCCCAGCAACGCCTGACCACCGGTATCCCAGCTTCTTGGGGCACGTTTCGACGGCAAAAGCCGACAAACCTCCCAACGGATCGGTCTAATTTGTAAAGGGTCTTGCCAAATCATGCCGGGCGGGCAAGAGTGGGTGACGCCCTGTCAATGTCGCCGCCGCGTAGCCCAGGAGCGTCCGCAATGAGACGACGCCGTGCCGGCCTGGCGGCCCTTGCCGCCTCATCCCTGATGTTCTCCCTGCTCACAGTGGCGCACGCGAGCAGCGTCCCGACTGTCTCGGTCGCCGCGGGGCAGGTCACCACGATCCCCGACTGGCGGCTGCAGACCAGCCGGACGGCCACGTCCGGCGGGAACGTGTACTCCGACCCGTCGTTCAACGACAGCAGCTGGCTGCCAGTGCCCGCGCGGTCCACCGTGATGGCCGGTCTGATCGCCAACAACAAGTACCCGGACGTGAATTTCGGCGACAACCTCAAGAGCGTCAACCGGGACGATTTCAGCGTGCCGTGGTGGTACCGCAAGAGCTTCACCGCGCAGCAACCCGCGGGCACCAACACGTTCCTCAAGCTCAAAGGCGGGATCATCGCGCGCGCCGAGGTCTGGGTGAACGGCACCAAGGTGGCCGGGACCGACACCGTAATCGGCGCCTACCCCACCCGCGAGTACAACGTGACGTCGCTGATCCGCAACGGCACCAACGCGATCGCGATCAAGGCGATGTCGTCGGACCCGTCGAAGGACCTGCTGATCCACTTCGTCGACTGGACCCAGCTGCCACCGGACCGCAACCAGGGCCTGTTCCGCGATGTGCAACTCGCCAACAGCGGCGCGGTGTCCCTGCGTGACCTGCGTGTGTCCACCGACCTGCCGCTGCCGAACCTGACCACCGCCGACGTGACGGTGAAGGTCAACGCGCGCAACGACTCCGGCCAGGCGCAGACCACGCAGGTCACCGGCACGATCGACAACATCGGCTTCACGCAGCCGGTCTCGCTGGCCGCAGGCGAGACCAAAACCGTCACCTTCAACCCCGGCAACACGTCTGGGCTGCGCCTGACCAACCCCCGCGTGTGGTGGCCGTTCACGATGGGCGGCCAGCCCATGTACACCGCGAACGTGTCCGCTTCTGTCGGCGGTGCCGTGTCCGACAGCGCGAGCACGACCTTCGGAGTCCGGGAGATCACCTCCACGCGGGCCAACGGCGGCGGACGCCAGTTCATCGTCAACGGCAAGCCGTTCCTGGTCCGCGGCGGCGGCTGGGCGTCAGACCTGTTCCTGCGCACGAACCTGCGCAACATCCAGGATCAGATGAACCTGGTCAGGTCGATGAACCTGAACACGATCCGCCTGGAGGGCAAACCGGAGAACGACGAGTTCTACGACATGGCCGACCGGCTTGGCATCATGGTGCTGACCGGCTGGGAGTGCTGCTCGGCGTGGGAGAGCTACGGCTCGTTCAACGCGGAGAAGAACCGGGTCGCCGGTGAGTCCGCCGAAAGCGAGGGCAAGCGGATCCGCAACCACCCGAGCGTACTCGGGTTCCTCATCGCCAGCGACCTGGCCACCCCGGCGGCGCAGGAGAAGATCTACCTCGACGCGCTCGCCCGTGCCGACTGGAACCTGCCGATCATCGCGTCGGCGTCCGACAAGAGCTCGCCGCAGCTGGGCAACTCCGGCATGAAGATGGACGGCCCGTACTGGTACGAGCCGCCGGTGTACTGGCACAACAAGCAACTCGGTGGCGCGGCCGGATTCGCCTCCGAGATCGGGCCGGGCCCGACCATCCCCGAGCTGGACGAGTTGAAGAAGTTCCTGACGCAGTCCCAGATCAACTCGCTGACCAACTACAGCACCACCCAGTACCACCTGTCACCGAGTGGCACGTTCGGCAAGCTGTCCTTCTGGGGAACCGCGCTGGACAACCGGTACGGCAAACCGGCCAATGTGGACGACCTGGTCCGCAAGGCGCAGCTGGCGAACTACGAGACCAACCGCGCCCAGTTCGAGGCGTACGCGGACAACCAGTCGGACAGCAGCAACCCGTCCACCGGCGTGATCTACTGGATGCTCAACGACCCGTGGCCGAAGCTGTTCTGGCACCTGTACAACTACAACCTGGCCACGGCCGGTTCGTACTTCGGCGCCAAGACGGCACTGCGCCCGTTGCACGTCCAGTACTCCTACGATGACAAGTCGTTGTCGGTCGTGAACACCGATCTGCAGAACACGTCCGGGCTGAGTGTCCAGGTGACGCTGTTCAACGCGGACGGGACGCAGAAGGCCGACGAGACACGTCGGGTCAACTCGACCGGGAACGCCACGACCAAGGCAGGCTCGTTGCCGCAGCCGGGCGGCCTGTCGACGACGTACTTCGCCAGGCTGTTGCTGAAGGACTCGTCCGGCAAGGTCGTCGACCGCAACGTGTACTGGCTGTCAACCAAGGCCGACACGCTCGACTACGGCGGCTCGGACTGGTACTTCACGCCGCAGTCGGGTTACGCGGACCTCAAGGGCCTGAACTCGTTGCCCGCAGGGACCGTCAACGCGTCGGCGTCGTCCACTGTGGAAGGTGAGAAAACCAGGACGACGGTGACCATCACGGGCACCGGCAGCAAGATGGCGTTCTTCCTGCGGGCCAGCGTACGCAAGGGCGACGGCGGCGCCGAGGTCCTGCCGCAGGACTGGTCGGACAACTACGTGACCGTGTGGCCAGGGGAAACCCTGACGCTGACGACCACGTACCGCACGGCCGACCTCGGCGGCACGTCCCCGGTCGTCCAGCTGACCGGCCACAACCTCCAAACCCGCACCCTAACCTCGTGAGTGGTTGGTCCGGTTAGAACCGGACCAACCACTCACGAGTCTTGAGCAGGCGTTTCTGAGGGAATGGGTGAGGGTTGGTTCGTCGGCGGTGAGCAAGTGGTTGTTCTCGACCACTGGCTCACCGCCGACGAGCAACAGCTCCAACGGTGGCACACGGCCGAACACCAGCGCTGCGACCGGATCCGCGATCCCCGCGTGCGCCAGCGTGTCCAGGCGCCACACCGCCAGATCAGCCAGCTTGCCCGGCTCGACCGAACCCATGTGCTCCTGACGTCCCAGGCACCGAGCCCCGCCGATCGTGCCGATCCGCAAGGCCTGCCTCGCGGTCAACTCGTCCGGGCCGCCTTTCTGCCGGGCGGTCAGCAACGCCTGGCGCAACTCCTCAGCCAGCCCACCGGATTCGTTGGACGCCACACCGTCCACGCCGAGCCCGACGGGCGCGCCCGCGTCCAGTAACGCCCTGACCGGCGCCATTCCGGCGGCCACGCGGGCGTTCGAGCTCGGGCAGTGCGCGATTCCCGTGCCGGTCCTGGCCATCAACGGGATCTCGTCGCCGTCGAGGTGCACGCCGTGCGCCAGCCACACGTCGTCGCCAAGCCAGCCGAGGCTTTCGGCGTACTCGACCGGGGTCTTGCCGAACTCCCGCTGGCACTGTGCCTGCTCGTCCTCGGTTTCCGCCAGGTGCGTGTGCAGGCGGACGCCGTGCCCGCGCGCGAGCTCTGCGGCTGCGCGCATCAGGTCGAGACTGGCCGAGAAGGGCGAACACGGGCCGACAGCAACCTGGATCTTCGCGTCCGGCGCGGAGTCGTGGTACTCGGTGATGGCCTGTTCGGTGTGCTCGAGTGCGGCGGATGTCGTCTCCACGATGGAGTCCGGCGGCAGACCTCCGTCGGACTCGCCGCGGTCCATCGAGCCCCGAACGGCGTGCAAGCGGATCCCGATCCGCCGCCCGGCCTCGATCAACGCCCCGAACACGTCCCCGCCGTCGCGGGGGAAGACGTAGTGGTGGTCGGCCGCGGTCGTGCAGCCGGACAACGCCAGCATCCCCAGGCCCGCGGCGGACGTGGCCGACACGATGTCCTCGTCGATCCCGGCCCACACCGGGTACAGCGCGGTCAGCCAGCCGAACAGGTCCTCCTGTTGCGCGTAGCCACGCGTGGCCCACTGGTAGAGGTGGTGGTGCGTGTTCACCAAACCCGGTGTGAGCAGGCATCCGGTCGCGTCGACCCGCTTGAAATCCGCATACGCGGCGGGCACGGCGCCGGAGCCGACCGCGGCTATGCGTCCGTCCACAATGGCCACATAGCCGTCGGCGTGTTCCGTGCCGTGCCCGTCGACTGTCGCGATGTACGCGCCCGTGATGACCGTGTTCACGCCACCCAGGCTAGGACACCCACTCCTTGACCTGTTCGACGAGTTTGGCCGGGTTCTCACCGATCGGGGTCACGCTCAACGTGGTCACCCCGGCCTCCTTGAAGGCCTGGATGCGTTCCTTGACGTAGCTCTCGGGCCCGACCAGGTTCATCAGCTCGACGAACTCGGCGGGCACGGCCGCGGCGGCCTCCTGCTTCTTGCCCGACAGGTAGAGCTCCTGGATCTTCTCCGCCTCGGCCTCGTAGCCGTACCGCTTGGCCAGGTCGTTGTAGAAGTTGCGGCCCTTCGCGCCCATCCCGCCGACGTACAGCGCGATGTACGGGCGCGAGGCGTCCCGCAGGTCGTCGAGGCCCTCGCCGATCGACAGCATGCCGCCCGCCACGATCTCCAGCTCGCCGAGCGCGGGGTCACGCTTGGCCTTGCCCTTGGCCAGCGCGTCGCCCCAGACGTCGTTCGCCTTCTCCGGGAGGAACAGCGTCGGCAGCCAGCCGTCGGCGACCTCGGCGGTCAGCTGGACGTTCTTGTCGCCGAGGGACGCGATGTAGATCGGGATCTCCGGGCGGACCGGGTGCGTCAGGATCTTCAGCGGTTTGCCCAGGCCGGTGCCCTGGCCCTCGGGCAGCGGGATCGGGTAGTTGCCCTCGTTGGTGATGATCTCGCGGCGCCAGATCCGGCGGCAGATGTCGATGACCTCACGGGTGCGGCCGAGCGGCTTGTCGTAGGGCACACCGTGCCAGCCCTCGATGACCTGCGGGCCGGACGCGCCGAGCCCGAGAATCGCGCGGCCCTCGGACACCGCGTCGAGACCGGCGGCGGTCTGCGCGATCAGCGCGGGCGTACGCGTGTAGATCGGCAGGATCGCCGAGCCGATCTGGACCCGCTCGGTCTTCGCGGCGACGTAACCCATCAGCGTCGGCGAGTCGAAGCCGTACGCCTCGGCGAACCAGACCTGGTCGAGCCCGGCTTTCTCCAGGCTGACGACCTGGTCGATCAGCTCCTTGGGGTTGCCCGCGTACATCACCTGCGTGCTGATCTTCATGTTTCGTTCCGTTCCTGTACGGCGCCGTGTGCCAGCAGTTCGTCGATGTCCTGGAAACCCCAGTCGGCCAGCGCGTTCCTGGTGTGCTGACCGGGCAAGGCGGGTGGGGTGCGCAGCTGCGCCGGTGTCTCGGTGAACCTCGGCGCGGGCGCGGGCTGGACCAGGCCACCGCGCTCGACGAGCGTGCCGCGGGCGGCGATGTGCGGGTGGCCGGCCGCTTCGGTGAGCGACAGGATCGGCGCGACGCAGGCGTCTGTCCCCTCGAACACCGCGGCCCACTCGCCGCGGGTCCTGGTGGCGAACACCTCGGCGAACCGCTTGCGCAGCTCAGGCCAGCGCGGGATCTCGAACTGGGTGGGCAGGCCGCCCTCGCCGTCGATGCCGAGCAGCCGCACGAACTCCTTGTAGAACTGTGGCTCCAACGGCCCGACGGCCATGTATTCGCCGTCCGAGGTCTCGTACACGTCGTAGAACGGGGCGCCCGTGTCCAGCAGGTTCACGCCTCGCTGCGGTTGCCAGACGCCTGCCGACGCGAGGCCGTAGATCATGGTCGCGAGGTGCGCGGCGCCGTCGACGATCGCGGCGTCCACGACCTGGCCCTTGCCGGTCTGCTCGGCGTGCCGCAATGCCGAGAGGACACCGACAGCCAGGTAGAGCGAGCCCCCGCCGAAGTCGCCGACGAGGTTGAGCGGCACCTGCGGCGGGCCGTCGGCGCGGCCGATGGCGTGCAGGACGCCGGTGATGCCGATGTAGGCGATGTCGTGGCCGGCGGAGTGCGCGAGCGGACCCTCCTGGCCCCACCCGGTCATCCGGCCGTAGACGAGCTTGGGGTTGCGCTCCCAGCACTGCTCGGGGCCGATTCCCAGCCGCTCGGCGACGCCGGGCCGGAAGCCCTCGATCAGCACGTGCGCCTGCTCGGCCAGCCGCAACACGACCTCGGCACCCCGGTCGTTCTTCAGATCGACCATGACCGAACGCTTGTTGCGGTTGAGCAGGTCGCGGTCGGGCGGACCCGCGACCGGGATCAAACCGGGCCGGTCGACCCTGACCACGTCCGCACCCAGATCGGCCAGGTGCATCGCACAGAACGGGGCCGGTCCGATCCCGGCGAGCTCGACCACGCGGACACCCGCGAGCGGTCCCGTGCTCACCATCGACCACCTCCTACTCGCCAGTAATTTATCGCATACCTAACACCGTACGGCTTGGTGTGAACTACGCCATGCAGAATGTCACCCATGGTGAATGCCGCAGTAGCAGCAGGACCTGACGCGGACATCCAGGTCCGCGAAATAGAACTGCCCACCCCGGGCCCACGCGACGTCCGCGTGCGGGTCGCGGCCGCGGGCGTGTGCCACTCGGACCTCTCGATGATCAACGGCACGTTCGCGCCGAAGTTCCCGCTCGTGCTCGGGCACGAGGCCGCGGGGACGATCGCCGAGGTCGGCTCGGAGGTCACGCGTGTGGCGGTCGGCGACCGGGTGGTGGTGAACTGGGCGCCCGCGTGCAGGCACTGCTGGTTCTGCCTCAACCAGCAGCCGTGGCTGTGCACGAGCGTGGAGGGCATGTCGAGCCTGCCTCGGGGCACGATCGACGGCGACCCGCTGCACGTCACCCTCGGCGTCGGTGCGTTCGCCGAAGAGGTCGTGGTCGACCAGGCCGGTGTCGTGCCGTTGTCGGACGGCGTGCCGTTGGACGTCGCCGCGCTGCTCGGCTGTGCCGTGGTGACGGGCATCGGTGCGGTTCGCAACACCGCCGGGGTGCGGCCGGGTGAGTCCGTTGTGGTCATCGGGCTCGGTGGCGTCGGCCTGTCGGCGATCATCGGCGCACGGCTGGCCGGTGCCGCGCCGATCATCGCGGTGGATGTCGCGCCGGAGAAGGAGAAACTCGCCCGGGACGCGGGCGCGACGCACTTCATCCTCGCGCACGACAAGCTGGCCAAGGAAATCCGTTCGTTGACCGGCGGCAGGGGCGTCGACCACGCGCTGGAGTGCGTCGGCAACTCGAAGACGATCCGGACCGCGTGGCAGACGACGCGGCGCGGCGGCAAGGCCACGATCGTCGGCGCGGGCCGCAAGGACGACCAGGTCAGCTTCAGCGCGTTGGAGCTGTACCACTTCGCCAGGACGCTCGGCGTCTCCGTGTACGGCTCCGGGGATCCCGACCGGGACATCCCGGCACTGGCCACGCAGATCGAACTCGGCAGGCTCGACCTCGAACCGCTTGTGTCGCACCGGATCGGGCTGGACGGCGTGGCCGGGGCGTTCGAGCGGATGAAGACCGGCACCGGCGCCCGGTCACTGCTCGTGTTCAAATCCTGAGCCAGGCAACCAAGTACGTTCGCGCGAAGGCTCGCATCTGGCGCTCGTCCCGCGTCGGGATGCGGCCATCGGGCGTGAGCACGATGGAGTGGATCAGTCGCGCCAGTGTCTCGGCGAGCGGCTCGGCGTCGAAGTCGGCGATCAGCCCGGCGCGCTGGTCCTCCTCGATCTTCTCCTTCAGGTAACCGCGCGCCAGCGCGATCACCGGCCCGCCGTGCAGCGTCAACCCGGGTAAGACGGCCTCGGGCTCGCTGGAGAGCAACCGGTTGAGCAACTGGTTCTCCCGCAACCCGCGCACGACGGCCACGAAGCCCTCGACCATCCGCTCCTCGGCGTTGGGGGCCTTGCTGATCTCGACGTCCACCGCGGCGATGAACCGCCGCACCTCACGCAGCCCGACCGCCGTGACCAGGTCACCCTTCTGCGGAAACCGCCGGTACAGCGTCGCGCGGCCGATCCCCGCCGCACGGGCCACGTCGTCCATGGTCGTGCGGCGCAGGCCGAATTCCTGGTACGCCTCCAGCGCCGCGTCGAGGATGCGGCGCGTGCTCTCGTCTTCCGGTTCGGCGGAGGCCCTGACCTCGGCGAGGAACATCCCGCGAGTCTACGGCCGTGCCGCGCGTTTGGCGGCCAGAGCCATCGGGTGGTAGCGGACCTTGTCGGGCAGCAACGGCATTCCCAGGCGCACCGCGAGTTTCAACGCGCCCAAGTTCCGATCCCCTCGTTCTGTCCATTGCAGACCGAACCGGGCGCGCAACACCGGCGGCAGCGTGCCGACCGTCGCGGTCAGGATGGCGTCCGACGACATCGGGCCGAGCAGCCGCCACACCGGCGGCGGGCAGCCCGGCGGGCACTGCGGACGGCGATCGCCCAGCGCGCCGAGCACCTTGCGGACCGACGCGTTGTCCTCGAGGCACTCGGCCACCATCGAGTCGAAGTAGCGGAAGAACCCGTCGAGGTCGTCCGGCATCCGCTTGGCGTTCAGGCCGAGCACCTCGCCCATCTCCCGCCATTCCCGGTACAGCCGCTCCTGCGCCGAGCGCGGTATCGGGGTGGCGTAGTTGGCGTGCGTGTCCAGCGTTCCTTCGAACAGCGTGGCGTGCACCCACCAGTACGCGTCCGGGTTCAGCGCACTGTAACGGTGTCCGTGATGGTCGATTCCCTTGAACGACTCGTGCATTTCCCTGAGCCGCTTGGCTTCGACGACCGCGCGGTGCTGGCCGTAGTTCATCGTCATCAACGAGTCGACCGTGCGGCGCAGCCGGTGCCACGGGCGTTGCAGGAAATCCGAGTACTGGGCGACTCCGGCGCCGACCGTGGGATGGGCGACCTGCAGCAGCAGGGCGCGCCCGGATCCGAGCAGCAACCGCCAGTCGAGGACGTGGCGCCAGGATTCAGAGTCAGGTCCGAGCATCACGCACCTCCTGAGACGAAGATACGCCCGGCGTCTCAGAATCTCCAGTTATCCGATCTTCCTGGCTACCGTCCGTGGCGGTAATCTCGGCTGGTCACACCGGGGACAGGAGGCGCCGATGGCGCGGATACCGCTCATGCCAGTCCAGGACTCGATGTTCCTGCTCGCCGAGTCGCGCGAACATCCGATGCACGTGGGCGGGCTGCAGCTGTACTCACTGCCCGATGACGCGGGCCCGGACTACCTGAGCCAGATCTACCACTCGCTGGTAGCCGACGAGCAGAGCGTGCAACCGCTGTTCCGGCGCAGGCCACGGCGCCCGGTCAGCAGCCTGGGCCAGTGGTCGTGGACCTCGGACGACCAACTGGACATGGAGTACCACGTGCGGCTGACGGCGTTGCCGCGGCCGGGGCGCGTGCGTGAACTGCTGGAGCTGACCTCACGGCTGCACGGGTCGCTGCTGGACCGGCACCGTCCACTGTGGGAGTTCTCGCTGATCGAAGGCCTGGAGGGGAACAGGTTCGCCACGTACTCCAAGGTGCACCACGCGCTGATGGACGGCGTGTCGTCGCTGATCCTGGCCAGCCGCGCGTTGTCGACGAATCCCGACGACCGGGACATGCCGCCGGTGTGGGCTGTGCCGCCGATGCAGCGACCGGACAAACCCAGTGGTAGTGGTGGCCCGCTGGAACTGCTGGAAAACCTCCGCGCCTCGGCGGCGGACATCGCGGGCGTGCTGCCCGCGCTGGTGCGCAGCGCCAACACAGCGTTACGCGAGCAAGCCAGTGTGCTGCCGTTCCAGGCGCCCCGGTCGATCTTCAACGTGCAGATCACGGGTGCGCGCCGGTTCGCGGCGCAACGCTGGCCGGTCGACCGCGTGAAAGCGATCCGCCGGGCAACCGGCGCGACGCTCAACGACGTCGTGCTCGCGATGTGCTCCGGCGCGCTGCGCCGCTACCTGCTCGAACTGGGCGCGCTGCCGGACCGGCCGTTGATCTCGATGGTGCCGGTTTCCTTACGCGCCAAGCAGAAGCGCAGCGAAGCAAGCGGCAACTCGGTCGGCGCGATCCTGGTCAACCTGGGTACGCACCTGGAGGACCCGGCGCAGCGGTTCGTCCAGATCCAGCAGTCCGCGCAGATCGCCAAGCGCTCGCTGGCCGAACTGAGCCCGCTGCAGATCCTGGCACTGTCCGGGCTGACCATGGCGCCGCTGGCGTTCGCGCCGCTGCCCGGCTTCGTGCAGACGACCCCACCACCGTTCAACCTGATCATCTCCAACGTGCCGGGCTCGCCGCGACCGTTGTACTGGAACGGCGCCAAGCTGGACGGCATGTACCCGTTGTCGATCCCGTACGACGGGCAGGCGCTGAACATCACGATCACCAGCTACGCGGACCAGCTGCAGTTCGGCCTCACCGGCTGCCGCCGCAACGTGCCCCACCTGCAACGCCTGCTCGGCCACCTCGAGGACGCACTGGCCGAGTTGGAGAAGGCCGTTCTCTAGCAGTACAAGAAGGCAGTCCGATAAATCCGGGACGGCCGAACCAGGGGCAACCCACCTGCGCTCCCAGGAGTGCTGTGGACGGAGGACCATCCTCAAACACAGCACAAGGGGCTTATCGTGCACAAACGACTAGTTGGCCGCACGGCGGTCGTCGCCGTGCTGGCCAGCGGTTTGTCGGTTCTGCCCGCTGCCGCGGATCCAGTCGCGGCGGCGGGGAAGACGGAACCGCCGAAAACCGTCACGCTGATCACCGGCGACAAAGTCACCGTGACCAAGCAGAACGGCACCTGGGATGCCAGGATCGAACCGGCCAAACGAGTCGGTGAGCGGGTCAGCTTCGTCAAGTCCGTGACCGCCAAGGGCGTCACGGTCATCCCGTCGACCGTGATCCCGCGGATCCATTCGGGCGCGCTGGACCGCGCGTTGTTCGACGTGACCAAGCTGATCGACCTCGGTTACGACGATGCCCGCACGTCTGAGATCCCGCTGCTGGTGGAGTCGCCGGCGGCGAAGGCGCTCGGCAAGGTCACGCGGGACCTGCCACGAGCGAAGATGTCCGCTGTGGCAGTGCCGAAACAGCAGGCACGCGAGCAGATCACCACGTCGGCACCGGGCAGGATCTGGCTCAACGGCAAGGCCTTCCCCACGCTGGACCAGAGTGTCCCGCAGGTCGGCGGCCCGGTCGCGTGGCAGGCCGGGCAGACCGGCGCGGGGGCGAAGATCGCGGTCCTGGACACCGGCTACGACCCCAAGCACCCCGATCTGGCCGGGATCGTCAAGGGCGAGAAGGACTTCACCGGCGAAGGCATCAAGGACACCAACGGACACGGTACGCACGTGGCGTCGACGGCCGCCGGTCGCGGCGGCAGGTACACGGGCGTCGCCAAGGGGGCCGATCTGGTGATCGGCAAGGTCTGCACGGCGAGCGGGTGCCCGTTCGACGCGATCCTGGAAGGCATGCAGTGGGCTGCCGACAGCGGCGCGAAGGTCGTGAACATGAGCCTGGGGGCCGGTGCGAGCGACGGAACCGGTCCGCTCGACACCGCCATCAACCGCATCTCGGCCGAGAAGGGCACGCTGTTCGTTGTCGCGTCGGGGAACTACGGCCCTTCCACGCGCGTCGGCACGCCCGCAGCGGCGGATGCGGCGCTGGCCGTGGCCAGCGTGAGCAAGCAGGACAAGTTCAGCACGTTCAGCCAGCCCGGCCCGAGGGTCAAGGACAACGCACTCAAGCCGGACATCGCCGCGCCGGGTGAGGACGTCGTCGCCGCGCGAGCCGAGGGCACGCTGGCGAACGAAGCCGTCGACGAGCACCACGCCAAGCTGACCGGAACGTCCATGGCGACTCCGCATGTCGCCGGCGCGGCGGCGATTCTGGCCGCGCAGCACCCGGACTGGACTGGCCGGCAGATCAAGGCGGCGTTGATGTCCAGTGCCAAGCCGGTGGACGCGACGGTGTTCCAGCAGGGCGCGGGGCGGCTCGACATCGGCCGAGCGGTGAAGCAGACGCTTGTCCCCAGCGTGGGCAGCCTGAGCCTCGGCGTGGTCAGGTTCCCGCACACCCAGCCACTCGAAGGCAAGCAGATCACGTACAGGAACAACGGCACCACGCCGGTCGTGCTGAAGCTGAGCACCGATGTCGCGGCGTTCAAGGTGAGCGCGGCCGAGTTGACCGTGCCCCCCAACGGCGAAGCCAGTACGACGGTCACGTTCGACCACACCAGCGTGCCTCTCGGCGTCCACAGCGGAAGGCTGGCCGCCACGAGCGGCGACGTCGTCGTTCAGACACCGGTCGGGGCGTACAAGGAACCCGAGAGCTACGACCTCACGGCGAAGTTCGTCGACCGTGACGGCAACAACCCGCAGCAGGGCTTGACGAGCTACGCCATCTGGATCCGCCTCGACGCCGGTGACGACGCCTTCGACGTACTGGTCGACAACCAGACTGCCCGGTTGCCCAAGGGCCGTTACGCCGTGGCGGGTTCGATCCAGACACCGATTCCCGGCCAGGTCACGCCGTCGGTCACGAGTGCCGCCGAACCGACGATCGACCTGACCAAGGACGCGACAGTCACGTTGGACGCGCGCAAGGGCAAGAAGGTCACCGTGCGGACCGACGAGAAAGACGCCCGGATGACGCCCAGCACAACGGGAATGGCGGTCGCGACCGGCCCCGGCGGGTACGGTGTCGGCTACTACAGCCTGAAAACTGATGACGACTACACCGTGCCGGGAACGGGAAACCACCCGCATTTCACGTACTTCGACCGGATCAGGATGGAACGCCCCGCGGTCCGGCTGACGGTGGACAAGCCCGAGTCGTTCGAAGTACCGGTCGAGTGGATCACGGCCTCACCCACCACGACGGACATGCGTGCGTTGACCGCGGTGGATGTCGGTCACGCCACGCCCGTCGAGATCGCCGCCCGTGACCTCAAGGGCAAACTGGCGGTGTTCACGCTGGACAGTGCGGAGGGCGTGGAGTACAACGCGCGGGTGCAGGCGATCGCCGACGCGGGCGCGAACTCGGCGCTGTTCCACTTCTCCGGCAGCGCGATCCGGATCATGGGGCCGACACCGATCCCGGTCGCGGTGACGATCCGCCCGGAAGGCGCACGGCTGGCGAAGCTGGGCACGGCGTCGGTCACGCTGACCGGCAACCCACCCAGCCCGTACCACTACGAGCTGGCGTACCCGAGCCACGGAAGCATGCCGGCCACTGTGGACTACCAGGCACGGGCCCGTGACCTGGCCACCGTCCGGACGACATACCGGGCGAACAGCGACGGCCAGACGGGGTACGTCGACATGCAGGCCACCGACCGCTCGATCCTGTTGGACGCCTCGATCGACATCACCCAGATCCCGTTGCCGCTGGAGCGAACCGAGTACTTCTCCCCGGTGTCATGGCTGACGGGGTTCGTCACGTTCGCACCGGGCGGTGAGCCGACCGAATACCTCGGCACGCGCGCGTTCAAGGCAGGTGAGAAGGCCACGGTGGACTGGGGGAAGTCGGTGGCCGGCCCGGGGATCACCGGCGTGGACAGCAGGTTCCGGCCGTCGCGGCTGGTGGCGCGGTCCGGTGACGTGATCACGGCGAAGCTGCCGTTGTTCTCGGACTCGGCTGGACATGCCGGGTTCTCGTGGTCCGACTTCGGGGACACGGGTGACACCGTGCTGTGCTCCGGCGGCAAGGAGATCGGCCGCAGCGGCCAGCCCGGCGAGGGGCGTTTCACGGTCCCGGCGGCTGCCGCCGACTACCGTCTGACCGCCCAGGTCCGACGCAACCACCCGGCGTGGCCGTTGTCCACATCGGTCAGTGCTGAGTGGACTTTCCGGTCAGCGCACACCGCTGCCGACACGCCACTGCCGTTGATCACGGTTGCCTTCGACCCGAAGGTGGACCTGACCAACCACGCGCCAGCGGGCGCGGTGGCAGCGATCCCTGTGCGAGTCGACCGTCAAGCCGGTGCACAGGGCGGCAAAGCAGAACCGCGCAAGGTCGAAGTGTCCGTCGACGACGGGAAAACCTGGCGCGCGGTACCGCTGTTGCGCGTCAACGACTCATGGTGGGTGATGGTCCAGAACCCGAAGTCCGGCTTCGTGTCATTGCGTGCCAACGCGTCAGACAGCGACGGCAACACCGTAGCCCAGACGATCATCCGAGCCTACCGCGTGACGTAAACCCTCGTGAGTGGTTGGTCCGGTTCTAACCGGACCAACCACTCACGAGGTCATTTCAGTTCGGCGGAGGATTTTCCGAGCAGGCGGCGGGCCACGATCAACTGCTGGATCTGCTGCGTGCCTTCGAAGATGTCCAGGATCTTGGAGTCGCGCGCCCACTTCTCCAGCAGGGTGTGCTCGGAGTAGCCGATGGAGCCGCAGAGCTCGACGCACTTGAGGGTCAGCTCGGTGACGACCCGGCCCGCTTTCGCCTTCGCCTCGGAGGCTTCCAGCGAGTTCGGCTTCGAGTTGTCCGCCATCCACGCGGCCTTGAGCGTCAACAGGTTGGCCGCTTCCCAGTCCGCTTCGAGACCGAGGTACGTCGCCGCTGCGGCGTGCTGCTGGTTGGCGGGTTTGTCGTAGTCGACCTCGACACCGGCTTCGGCCAGGAGCTTGGACGTCTCCTCGAGCGCCGCCCGTGCCAGACCGATCGCCATCGCGGCGACCAGTGGCCGGGTGTTGTCGAACGTCTGCATGACGCCCGCGAAACCCTGGCTGATGTCCGGGTCGCCGAGCAGGTTCGCCGCGGGCACCCGGCAGTCGGTGAACTGGATGACCGCCGTGTCCGACGCGCGGATGCCGAGCTTGTTCTCCAGCCGGACCACTTCCATACCCGGCGTGCCCTTCTCCACCACGAAGGACTTGATCGCCGCGCGGCCGAGTGCCTTGTCCAGAGTGGCCCACACGACCACGGCGTCGGAGCGTTCACCGGCGGTGACGAAGATCTTCTCGCCGTTGATGATGTAGTCGTCGCCGTCCTTGACGGCGGTGGTCTTGATGTTGGCCGAGTCCGAGCCGGTGTCCGGTTCGGTGATCGCCATCGACGCCCACAGTTTGCCGAACCTGGCCAGCTGCTCCTCGTTGGCCACCGACGCGATCGCCGCGTTGCCGAGGCCCTGGCGCGGCATGGACAGCAGGAAGCCGACGTCGCCCCAGCACAGCTCGATCGCACCGAGCACAATGGACATGTTGGCGCCGTTGCGGACCTGGTTGGACTTCTCCGTGCGCCGCACCGAACCGGCACCGGCGCCGCCCTCACCGGACGAGTTCATGCCGTCCAGCAGGGCCGCGAAGATGTCGAGTTCCTTCGGGTACTCGTGCTCGGCGATGTCGTACTTGCGCGAGTTCGGCCGGAAGATCTCGGCGGCGGCCTGGTGCGCCTGGTTGACCAACGCACCGAACTTCTTCGGGATCTCGAGGTTGATCACAGCAGCACCGCCCCTTCCATCAGGCCGACGGCTCGCAAGTCGCGATACCACCGCTCCACCGGATGCTCCTTGACGAATCCGTGCCCGCCGAGCAGCTGCACGCCGTCGCTGCCGATCACCATTCCCTTGTCCGCGCAGAGCTTGCGCGCCAGCCCGACCTCACGGGCGAACGGCAGGCCCTGTTCGGCGCGGGCGGCGGCGCGATACGTCACCAGCCGCATCCCGTCGAGTTCGATGCCGATGTCGGCGACCTTGAACGCCACGCTCTGCCGGTGGCTGACCGGCTCGCCGAACGCGACACGCTCGTTGACGTAGGGGATGACGTAGTCGAGCACAGCCTGCGCCGTGCCGACAGCGAGCGCGCACCAGCCGAGCCGGGACAGCCGCACGCAGTCGGCGTAGACCTCTTTCGCGCCGCCACCAAGCAGTGCCGTGCGCGGGACCGTGACGTTGTCCAGCACGAGACGGCCCATGGCTGCCGCGCGCAGGCCCATCGCGGGTTCGGCTTCGATCTGCACGTCGGTGGACTCGACGATGAACAGGGCGGGCGTGCCGTCCAGTTCGGCCGCGACCACGAACAGTTCGGCCTCGGCCGCCCTGGGTACCAGAGACTTCACGCCTTCGATGCGGTAGCCCTCCGGCGTCCGGCGCGCGGTCGTCTTGAGCGCGAACGGGTCGAACAGCGGCCGGGGCTCCAGGATCGCGAGCGCGGCGGCGGGCACGTTGTCGCCGACGAAAGCCGGGAGGTACATCGCTTGCTGGTCCCCGTCGCCCCACAGCACCAGCGCGTTGCTCACGGCCGACGGCGCCAGGCACGCGACTGCCAGGCCCATGTCGCCGTGGGCGAGGGCTTCGGCGATCAACGCACCGGACACTGTGGATCGTTCGCTGCCCGCCCCGCCGAGTTCCTCCGGCACGCCGAGCATGGCAAGCCCCAGTTCGGCGGAGGTGCTGAGCAGTTCGGCCGGTGGCTTGCACGCCGTGTCGGCCTCGGCGGCGGCCGGGCGGAGTTGCTCGGTGGCGAACTCGGCGACCGTGTCCCGGATCATCCGCTGGTCTTCGTCCGGTGTCAGGTCGAACAGGCCGCGCTCGGGCGCGGAGGGCAACCGGGCGGGCTTGCCGAGCTTGCTGACGGCCTGGAACGAGCGGGTCGCGGCACCCAGCGTGCGGAAGCCGGTCCGCGTCGCGTGGAACACCCCCCGCTCGATGGGCTTTTCCAGGCCGAACCGCCGCACGAGCCGTGCGCCGGCGATCCGGTTGAGCACCGCGAGCGCGATCCCCATCGCATCTCGCTTGTGCCGGTCCACCATGTCACCAACTCCTCGCATCCGAGTCTTAGCTACTGTAGAGTAGGTAAGACCCGGACGCGAGGGGACAGAAGGTCACGCAGACCACACGACAGAACGAAAGCCCAGATCAGACGGCCGGAGAATTTCAGACGGCGTTGGCGGCGATGAACCCGAAGGTCATCGCCGGACCGATCGTCGCCCCGGCTCCGGTGTAGCTGGTGCCCATCACGGCGGCGCTGGCGTTGCCCGCGGCGAACAGCCCACCGATCACCGAACCGTCCGCGCGCAGCACGCGCGCCTGCGCGTCCGTTCGCATCCCGCCCTTGGTGCCGAGGTCACCGGGAACGATCTTGAAGGCGTAGAACGGCGGCAGCCACAATGACGACAGGCTGGACGACGGCAGCACAGCGGGATCCGTGTAGTAGTGGTCGTAGGCGCTGTCACCACGCCAGAAGTCCCGGTCACGCCCAGCAAGGGCGAACCCGTTGAACCTGGCGACCGTCGCCCGCAGGGTCGCGGGCGGAACGCTGATCGCCGCGGCCAGGGCCTCGATCGTCGGCGCCTTCACCACCGCACCGGAGTCGTACCAGGACTGCGGGAACGGCAGCGACGGCGCCACGTCCTTGAACAGGTACCGGTTGCGGTAGTTCTGGTCGATGATCAGCCATGCCGGGACCATCGCCTTGTCGTACATGACATGCACGACGTCGCCGTACGGCGCTGCCTCGTTGACGAACCACCGCCCGGCTTGGTTGATCATCAGTCCACCCGGGAGCGTGCGCTCGGCCAGGCAGAAGTAGGGCTGGTCCGGCAGCGGGATCGCCGGACCCCACCACGCGTCGTCCATCAGGTCCAGCGCCGCGCCGAGTCGTTGTCCGGCAAGGATCCCGTCACCGGTGTTCGCCTTGGCTCCGACTGACCAGCCGGTCGGCTGACGTTGATACCGGGCGCGCATGGGCGCGTTGTGCTCGAATCCGCCGGAGCCGATGATCACCCCACGAGTGGCGCGGGTCAGGCCTTGTGGCGTGACGACCCCTTTCACCACGCCGTTTTCCACGTGCAGTTCGGTCAGGGGCGTGTTCAGCAGGACAGGGACGCCGGCTTGCTGAAGACCCGCACGCAGCCCACCAGCAAGCGCTTGGCCCATGGTCAGGGGTTTCTTACCGGCGAGCGCGGCGGCGGTTGCGCGTGCGGCGCATTCCGCGGCGACCGCGAATCCCTTCGCGTTGGCAGCGGCCAGGTTCAGCCACTTGTAGTCCGCGCTGAACACCACCAGGCCTGGCGGCGTCGGGATGTAGCTCGGGTTCAGCCTCGCCAGTTCGGCACCGAGGGTCTTGCCGTCCAGCATGTCCGGCTCGATCGATCGGCCGTTGGGCATGTCTCCCGGAAGCTCCGGGTAGTAGTCGCTGCAACCCTCCATCCAGCGGAACCGCAGCGGGCTGTTGGCCATCACGAAGTTCGGCATCGCCGGGCCGTGCTGGAGAAAGGCTTGCTGGCGTACGAGGGGGACCGTCGCACCGACGACCGCCGACATGTACGCGGCGGCCTTCTGCGGGGTGTCGGGGACTCCGGCGGCAAGGATCACGCTGTTGTTCGGGATCCAGATACCCGCTCCCGACCTGGCCGCCGAACCTCCGTACGTTGAGGCCTTTTCGATCACTACTGTTCGCAGGCCGCGTTTCGCCGCTGTCAGCGCGGCAGTCATGCCTGCCGCTCCCGCTCCTACGACTACTACATCCGACTCTGACGCTTCCGCGGGTGTGGCGAGGACTGCCAGACCCGCTCCCGCGAGCACACTTCTTCGTGTCGCCCCAGCCATGCCTCGACGGTAGAACCTGTTTCAGTATTTTTTCAATCAGACAGATGGAGCAGCTTGTTTCTGGTGAAACCTGTTCTTTTGCTTGTGCGGATTGGTTTGCTTCTTCGCACGGAACAAGCTGTTCCCTCGCCGGGGGCTGACCTCTGGACAGGAGTCCGTGGGTGGCGTCGCTACCTGAATTTCTCCGGGAGATTCCGGGATTTTGGGGCGTGGGTGCCTCCTGCGCTTGCGCGCGAGACTGTCGCGGGTCGCTCCGCGCTCACGCGCACGACACCTGCTCCGGGAGTGGGTCGCAGCCCGAAAGCCCCGAAAACCCAAAATTGGCGCCGATTTTACAAGGGGTAGGGGCGCCCATCCGCTTGTCCGGGCGAGGAGAACCCCGCGAGCATACGAAACCGCTCAAGCATGCCCCACTGGGCGGGGCTCCACCTTTACGGCTCTCCGTGGGCGCCCCAGGACCCCTCGTCAAATCGGCGCCGCCCCAACCCACCAAGAGCCCACGACCACAAGCATGCGCAAAGCCGACCACAACCCAGTATGCGTCAGACCCCGGTACCAAGCGATCACTGCTGGGCATGCGACGAGAGGAAGGAATCGATCACCTTCCACGTCGTATCCCTCGCACTGCGACCAGTCAGCACACCGAGGTGACCCCCTGGGCACACTTCGAACCTCACCTCCGGCGCCTTGTCCAGCAGCCGGGTCAGCCTGCGGACGGCGGGCTCCGGCGCGATCCCGTCCGTCGCACCGGCGAGCACCAGCACCGGGACCTTGATCTCCGCCAACGAGATCAGCCTGCCCTCAACATCGACTACGCCGTCGTGCAGGTCGTTGCCGCGGAAGAAGCGGTGGTAGATCTGGCCGAACGTCCTTCCCGGGTAAGCGACCATGTTGTCCATGAAGCGATCTACCGCCTCGATCTGCGCCAGGAATTCCTTGTCGTCGAGGTGCGTCAGCAGCGCCAACGGCTTGGTGACGTACTTGTCCACCGAGCTCAACTGGAACGCCCACCGCACCAGCTGCCTCGGCGCACCGCCGAGCAGACGGTACGGCGCGGTCAGCACCCAGCCGCCGGTCAGCTCCACGAGCGGGCGCGCGGGCGCGACCAGGGGGATCGCGGTGAAGTCGATCGGGCTCGCGACCGTGGTCAGCGACGCGATCGGCAGGTCGGCCTGGTCGGCGGTGGTCAGCAGGGACAGGATGCCGCCGAGGCACCACGCCACGACGTGCACCGGCCGCCCGCCCGCGTCCTTGCTGGCCGCGCGGATCGCCCGCGGCAGGACCTCGTCGATCCAGTGCTCGATACCCAGGCCGCGGTCGGAGAAGCTGACTGAGCCGTAGTCCACCAGGTACGTCGGCCTGCCCTGCTCGACAAGATGCTCGGCCAGGCTGCAGCCGCGGCGCAGGTCGAAGCACAGCGCGGGCGCGGCCAACGGCGGTACGAGCAGCACCGGGTCGCCGGAGGCGTCACCGGTCATCCGGTAGACCCACCGGTTGGGACCGTGGTCGACCAGGACCCGCGGCGTCGGCCGCAGGTCCGCGACGCCGCCGTTGAACACCTTGTCCAACACGTTCGAAGCTGCTGCCGAAACACTCACCATGTGTCAATTATGGGCTGCCGCATCCATCCGGCAGCGCGAAAGCCGGTGTGACCTATTCGGCGATCCCGACGAGTGGGATCTGCCTCACCGGATACCGGCCTTGCGCACGGTCCGCAGCAACGCCTGCATTCCCTTGGCGTACCAGCCGAACGGCAGCCACCTCGGCGGTGTGGACAACGGGACGCGCTGCACCGAGACGTTCTGCGCCTCGGTGTACTTCAGCAGCCCTTCGATTCCGTTCCGCCGTCCGACCCCGGAGTCCTTCATGCCGCCCATCGGCGCGTCCGCGCTGCCGAACCCGACCACGTGACCGTCGTTGATGTTCACTGTGCCCGCTTTGAGCCGCGCAGCGACTTGCTCGGCGTGCGGCACGGATTTGCTGTAGACGCTGGCGTTCAGCCCGTAGGAAGTGGCGTTGGCGCGTTCGATCGCCTCCGCGTCGTCCACCACGCGGTAGACCGCCACAACCGGACCGAAGGTTTCGTTGTCGTAGCAGAGCATCTCCGGCGTGACGTCCGTCAACACCGTTGGCTCGTAGAAGAACGGGCCGAGCTCCGGCCGTGGTTTGCCGCCGGTCAGCACGGTCGCGCCCTTGGCACGCGCGTCTTCGACGTGCCGCGTCACCGTTTCCAGCTGCCGCTGGGAGGTCAGCGAGCCCATGTCCGCGCTGTAGTCGAACGTCGCCGCGAGGTTCATCTTGGCCACCTCGTTGACGAACCGCTGCGTGAAGTCGTCGTACACGGCGGTGTGCACGAACAAGCGCTCAGGCGACATGCAGAGCTGGCCGGAGTTGGAGAAGCACGTCTGCACGGCACCGGCCACAGCTTTGCCGACACTCGCGTCCGACAGCACCAGCAACGGGTTCTTGCCGCCGAGTTCGAGCGAACAGCCCACGAGGCGATGCCCGGCGCGGGCCGCGACCTCACGGCCGGTGCGCGTCGAACCGGTGAACCCGATGTAGTCGGCAGTGTCCACAATGGCACTACCGACGACCGGCCCGTCACCGATCACCACGCGCAGCAGCCCGTGCGGCAGGCCGGCCTGGTACAGCAGATCGACACCGTACAAAGTGCACAGCGCGGTCTGCGTGTCCGGCTTGAGCACCACCGCGTTCCCAGCGATCAACGCGGGGATCAGGTCGGTGAACGCCAGCGCGAACGGGTAGTTCCACGGCGTGATGATCCCGACGACACCCTTGGGCGCGCGCAGTTCCACGGTCTTCACCAACCCGGGAACCATGCCTTCCCGGCGACGCGGCGCCAGCAGCTTCGGGGCCTTGCGGGCGTAGTAGCCGACCGTGACCAGCGGCGCGGACACTTCGAGAAACGCGTCACGCCGTGACTTCCCCGTCTCGGCCTGCAGGATGTCGAGCAGTTCGTCGGTGTGCCGCAGCAACAGGGCGTGGAACCGTTCGAAGATCGCGACCCGGTCGGCGACCGCGACACCCGCCCACAGCCGCTGCACCTGCCGCGCGGCCTCGACAGCGTCAGCCACGTCCCGCGGCGACGAGCGCGGCACCTTGGCCAGCGTGCCGCCGTTGTAGACGTCCACCGTGCCCGCGGTGTCCGCCGAGGCGGCTGAGACCCGGTCGCACAGCCTGGCGACCAACGCGTCGCTGATCATTTCTTCATCCCGTGCGCCTCGTCGGCCGCGGGCGCGCTCGCCGCGGCGCGTGATTCGTATCCGGCCCGCTCCGACGAGTGTGCCGCGTCGGCGAGGACGCGGTCACCTTTGAGCGTGCGGACCATCCACTCACCGAAGGCGCGCGGCATCAGGCGGCCGACGCGGTTGAGCGTACCGACCGACTTCGGCACGTAGACCTCGAACTTCGGGTTGCGCAGCGCGTCCACTGTGGCCGCGGCGACCTGCTCGGGCGAGACGGTCTTGACCGGGCCGTCGTTGGTGACGCCCGCGGTGAGCTCGGTCCGCACGATCGCGGGCATCACCAGCGTCGTCTCGACGCCCGAGCCCCGCAGCTCCAGCCGGACGGCCTCGGTCAGCCCGACGACGCCGTGCTTGGTCGCGCAGTACGTTGCGGCACCGGGGAAGCCGCTCTTGCCCGCGGCTGAGGCGACGTTGACGATGTGTCCGGTCGCGCGCGGGCGCATGCGTTTGACCGCCTCGCGGGTGCCGTGGATGACGCCGTGCAGGTTGATCTCCAGCTGGTGCATGGTGGTGACGTCGTCCTCGTCCTCCAACCGGCCGAGCGGCATGATCCCGGCGTTGTTGATCAGGACGTCGATCGGGCCGCTGCGGCTCTCGACCTCGTCGAGGAACTTGGTGAACCCGGCCGGGTCGGTGACGTCCAGGTGCAGGGCGAGCGCCCCGAGCCTGGCGGCCGTGGCCTCGGCCATCGCGAGGTCGAGATCCCCGATGACGACCTTGGCACCGGCTCTGACCAGTGCATCGGCCATGGCGGCGCCGATTCCGCGCGCACCGCCCGTGACCACTACGACCTTGCCTGAGAGCGAACGCGCCACGCCGCACCTCCGGATCGCCGGACAACTCAACTAACATACACACGTGCAGGTATTGTTGCCCCATGCCGGCGACAAGAACTTCGAAAACCGGCCGTACGCAGGAAGAACGCAGCGCGGCGATGCGCTCGCGGCTGCTCGACGCGACCATCGACTGCCTCGTCGAATACGGCTACTCAGGAACGACGACGACCCGGGTGGCCGACCGCGCGGGCGTGACCCGCGGTGCCCAGGTCCACCACTTCCCCACCAAGGCCGACCTGGTCACAGCGGCCGTGCGGGACATCGCCCACCGCCGCGCCCGGCTGGCGGACGAGCGGATGGACGAGCTGGCGACCTCGACCGACCCGATCGGTGACACCCTCGACCTGCTGTGGGAGATCCACCAGGGCCCGATCTTCGCCGCGAGCACCGAACTGCTGCTCGCCGCACGGACCGACGCCGAGCTCCGCGCCCTCGTGTCCTCGGTGGAGCCGGAGATCAGCGACGTGCTCGTCACCTTCGGCCAGCGCCTCTTCGGCCCGAAAGCCGACACAGCGCAGTTCCGCCACTACGCGTACACGGCGATGGACACCATCCGCGGCCTGCTGATCGGCTCATGGGCGTACCCCGACGACTCCCAGCTCGACGCCCGCTGGCAGCGCGCGAAGGCCTGCCTGCGCCTGATCGCCCCGGCAGGCCTGGCCACGGTGCACTAGGGCTAGCCCCACCACCCCTCGGGGGGCGCGCATGATGGTCCGGGGACCGGCCTGACTCCAGGCTTGGGGCATGCCCAGCACTCGCCGGAGTTTCCTCGCGTTGACCGCGGCCGGGGTCGCGTCCCTCGGCGTCGCCAGCCCGGCGCATGCCGCCGAACGGATCAGCCCGCTGAAGATCAGGACCTGCGTCGGCACGTTCGACGCGGTCGCCGCCGGTCCCCGCAACGGCCGGAAAGTCCTTCTGCTGCACGGCTTTCCCGAGCTCGGGATCGAGTGGGAGGACCAGTTGCTCGCGCTCGCGTCCGCCGGGTACCGGGCGGTGGCGCCGGACCAGCGCGGCTACTCGGCGGGAGTGCGGCCACCGCAGATCGCGGACTACGGGCTCGACTACGGCGTGAACGACGTCGTCGCGATCGCGGACGCGTTGGGGTGGTACAAGTTCGACCTCGTCGGACACGACTGGGGTGCCTGTGTCGCGTGGATCGCCGCGGCGCGTTACGAGTATCGCGTGCGGACACTGACGGCCGTCTCCGTGCCGCACCTCGGTGCGTTCGCCGAGGCGTTGCGGGTGGATCCCGACCAGCGGGACAGGTCGGAGTACATGGACCGCTTCCGGCAGCCCACGCCGATCCCCGAGAACCAGATCCTCGGGACCAAGCTCACGCTGCCCGGCGTCCCCGAGCGCAAGTGCGCGATATACCAGGAACGCCTCAACCAGCCGGGAGCGTTGACCGCCGCGTTGAACTGGTACCGGGCCAACGACTTCACGGGGTACGAACAGAGTGTCCGCGTGCCCACGCTGTTCATCGCCAGTGACAGTGACCCGTTCGTGGCTCCTTACGGCGTAGCGCAGACCCACCGATGGGTGAAAGGCCCGTATCGCCTGGAGACGCTCAAGGGTGTCGGCCACAGCGTGCCGGAGGCCGCCCCCGGTGCGACGTCAGCGTTCCTGCTCGACCACCTGCGCAGGTACTGAGTCCTACGTGGACGCCCGGATGGGCGTTTTGTCCGCGGCCGGCCCGGCGTTGTCCGAAAATCACAATGCTGGGTCGTGCGCACAGGCCTAGCATCGGTTGGTATGGGCAACCAACAGGCCCTGGTGGGCCACGATCGGGCTGCGGCGACGTTACGAGCCCAGTACGCGGCACTGCCCCAGGGCACGCCGGTCCGGCTGGCGAAGTCCACGTCGAACCTGTTCCGGTTCCGCGACCCGGCCACCCGGACTCTGGATGTCAGCCGGTTCGCGGGCGTGCTGAACGTCGACGCCGACGCGCGGACCGCGGACGTCGGCGGGATGACCACGTACGAGGACCTGGTCGACGCGACCCTGCCGTACGGCCTGATGCCGCTGGTCGTGCCGCAGCTGAAGACGATCACGCTCGGCGGCGCGGTGGCCGGGCTGGGTATCGAGTCGACCTCGTTGCGCAACGGCCTGCCGCACGAATCCGTGCTGGAGATGGAAATCCTCACCGGCGACGGCCGGCTCACGCGGCTGGAGCGGGGTGACGAGCAGTTCCGGGCGTTCCCCAACTCGTACGGCACGTTCGGTTACGCGCTGCGGCTGAAGATCGAACTCGAGCCGGTGAAGCCGTACGTCGAACTGCGGCACGTCCGGTTCGACGACCCGGCGGTGATCGCCGAGCACATCGACGCGGACTTCCTGGACGGCACGGTCTTCGGGCCGGGCGAGCAGTACCTCACCATCGGTCGATTTGTCGACAAACCAACACACCGTCCGAGTGACTACACGGGGACGGAGATCTTCTACAAGTCCATCCGGGAGCGTTCGGCCGACCTGCTGACCGTCCGGGACTACATCTGGCGATGGGACACCGACTGGTTCTGGTGCTCCCGCGCGTTCGGCGCCCAGATCCCCTGGGTGCGCAAACTGTGGCCGAAGCAGTACCTGCGCTCCGACGTGTACCGCAAAGTGGTCGCGTTCGACCGCAAGTACGGCGTGACCAAACGGGCGAGGCAGCTCAGGGGCGCCCCGGACCGCGAGCCGGTGATCCAGGACGTGGAGATCCCACTGGCCCGGCTGGCCGAGTTCCTCGAGTTCTTCCACCGGGACATCGGCATCAGCCCGGTCTGGCTCTGCCCGGTGAAGCTGCGCGACGGCACGACCTGGCCGCTGTACCCGATGGACCCGGACACGCTGTACGTGAACGTGGGGTTCTGGGCAACGGTGCCGTTGGCGCCGGGGCAGCGGCCGGGGCACCACAACCGCCTCATCGAGCAGGTCGTCACCGACCTCGGCGGGCACAAGTCGTTGTACTCCGAGTCCTTCTACTCGCGCGAGGGCTTCTGGCGGTTGTACGACGGTGAGCGCTATCGCGCCATGAAACTCCAGTTCGATCCGGACGGTCGGTTGCCCGACCTCTACGACAAGTGCGTGCGGGGTAGTTAGATGATGCGAATCGCGGAAGCCATCTACGAGGTGACCGGCCCAGACGTGCCGGTCGAGTTCGTCGCCTACGACGGCAGCCGGGCCGGTGCCCAGGATGCGCGGGTGCGCGTGGACGTGAAGTCCCCGCTCGCCCTCTCGCACATCGCCAGCTCGCCCAACAGCCTGGGCCTCGTGCGGGCCTATGTGACAGGTGCGCTGGAGATCGTCGGCGACATGTACACGGCGCTGGCCTCGATCCCGGAGGTGCGGCTGAAGGAGATCCCAGCGTCGCTGCGCGTGAAACTGGCGGCGAAACTGGCAGGGGCAAGGCTGCTGTGGCCGACGAAGCCCCCGGCGCAGGAAAGAAGACTGGCCGGGGAACGCCATTCGAGGATGCGGGACGCCGAAGCCATCTCCCACCACTACGACGTGTCGAACAAGTTCTACGAGTGGGTGCTGGGCCCATCGATGGCGTACACCTGCGCGGTGTACGAGACGGAGAACTCGACGCTGGAAGAAGCCCAGTACGCCAAACACGACCTGGTGGCGCGAAAACTGGCGCTGCGGCCAGGAACGCGCCTGCTGGACGTGGGCTGCGGCTGGGGCGGGATGGTGATCCACGCGGCGAAGCACTACGGCGTGCAGGCGCTGGGCGTGACGCTGTCAGCGAACCAGGCGGAATGGGCACAGAAGCGGATAGCCCAGGAAGGCCTGGGAGACCTGGCGGAAGTACGGCACATGGACTACCGCGCGGTGATGGAGGGGAACTTCGACGCGATCAGCTCGATCGGCCTGACCGAGCACATCGGAGAAGCGAACCTGGAAGCCTACTTCGAGCTGCTGTACAGCAAACTGAAGACCGGCGGAAGAATACTGAACCACTGCATCACCCGCCCGGACAACCTGAGGAACGCCCAAACCCGCGGCTTCATCAACAGATACGTCTTCCCGGACGGAGAACTGCTGGGCCCGGGAAGAATCCTGTCCCAGATGCACGACACAGGCTTCGAAGTTCGGCACGAGGAAAACCTCAGGGAGCACTACGCCCGCACCCTCGCGGGCTGGTGCGACAACCTGGAGCGCAACTGGGAAGAAGCCGTCAACGAAGTAGGCCCCCACACAGCCCGAGTGTGGCGTCTGTACATGGCAGGCTCAAGGTTGGGCTTCGACAGAAACTGGATCCAACTACACCAGATCCTGGGAGTGAAAACCGACAGCCGTGGCCACTCAGGAATGCCACTGCGCCCAGACTGGTAAACGGCCCGAGCGCCCGCGCATCGAAGGACACACACCTGGGGCCCGGGCTCTGGAGACGAAGGACACCGACCACAAGCTCCTGCCCCGAGGTCTGCTCCCGGCGAGGGACATCTTGTTCCGTGCACTGAACCGCAGCGTTCGACACCGGGTCATAGCTGGGAGGTGAGCACGGAACAAGCGGGTCCCTCGCCGGGAGGCAGACCTCAAGGCAGGAGCCGGCGGTGGGTGTTCTTCCAGACCACAGCCGAGACCTTGATGCGTGTACTGAGAAGGCGTGGGCGCTCCTGCCCGACGGCCTGCCGGAGGCAACCACACGCGTCAAGAGGCCCGTTGGGCCTGCGCTGATGCCCGCGACAAACGCAGGCGGACCTCTGGACACGTGTGGTTGGGCTTCGCCCAGGCCGACGGGCAGGAGCCCCCCCCCGAAGCCCACATCTGCGCTGGCGCACAAGCCGATGCGGGCTGGGCTGCGCTGGCGAGCGCGCGAGCCGCTCGGGGCTGGCTACTGCTCCGGCTGCTCCACCTTCTCGTTCGAGCCCTGACGCCGGTCTGCGCTAGCGCGCGTTCGCCGTAGTGGGTTGGCTGCCGCTGGATCTGCTGGTGCTTCTGTTCGAGCTCGTTACCCGACCGGATTACCGTCGGTCACTGCCATGGGCGGGTGAGGCCCAGTTCCCTGGCGATGAGCATGCGCTGGACTTCGCTTGTGCCTTCGCCGATCTCCAGGATCTTCGCATCTCGGTAGAAGCGGCCTACCGGGAATTCGTTCATGAAGCCGTATCCGCCGAAGATCTGTGTGGCGTCGCGGGCGTTGTCCATCGCTGCCTCGGATGAGATCAGCTTGGCGATGGCTGCCTGGCGCTTGAACGGCTGGTTGCGCAACATCCGTGCCGCCGCGTCGTAGTAGGCCAGACGGGCCACGTGGGTCCGGGCTTCCATGTCCGCGATCTTGAACTGGATCGCCTGGTATTCGCCGATCTTGTGGCCGAACGCTTCCCGCTCACCCGCGTACCGCACGCACTCGTCGACGCAGCCCTGTGCGAGGCCGACCGACAGGGCGGAGATGGCAACACGGCCCTCGTCCAATGTGGATAGGAACTGTGCGTAGCCGCGGCCTTCTTGCCCGAGCAGGTTCGACACCGGCACTGCGCAGTCCGCGAACGACAGCTCACGTGTGTCGGATGCGCTCCATCCGACCTTGGAGTACTTCTTGGACACCGCGAAGCCCTGTGTACCCGATGGCACGATGATCGCGGAGATCTGCTTGCGGCCGTCTCGTTCGCCGGTCACCGCTGTCACTGTCACCAGGCGTGTGATGTCTGTGCCCGAGTTGGTGATGAATGCCTTGGTGCCGTTGATGACCCATGAGTCGCCGTCCCTGCGGGCGGTTGTCCGGGTCGCGCCCGCGTCGGAGCCGCCTCCCGGTTCGGTCAGGCCGAACGCGCCCAGCGCCTCGCCTGCCACCAGCTTCGGCAGCCACTGCTCCTTCTGCTCTTGCGAGCCGAAGCGGTAGATCGGCATCGCGCCGAGTGACACACCCGCTTCAAGCGTGATCGCGACCGACGAGTCGACCCGCGCCAGTTCTTCCAAGGCCAGGCACAGCGTGAAGTAGTCGCCGCCCATCCCTCCCACCGACTCCGGGAACGGCAGGCCGAACAGCCCCATCTGCCCCATCTTCGCCACGATGTCGTACGGGAACTCGCCACGCTCGTAGTAGTCGCCGATGACAGGCGCGACTTCTTCCCGTGCGAACTCCTGCACTGTCTTTCGCAGCGCCTCGTGTTCTTCTTCGAGCCTGAAGTCGATCATTCCTGCTTCTCCTCTGGGGTCACCAGGGCGAGTGGTTGGTTCAGCGCGACCTGTTGGCCCGCTTGCACATGCAGCTCCGTCAACACGCCGTCCACCGGTGCGGTGATCGTGTGTTCCATCTTCATCGCCTCGACGACCAGCAGCGGCGCCCCCGCCGACACCCGGTCACCGGTGGCTGCCTTCACCACCAGCACAGTCCCGGGCATGGGGCTGGTGACCGGCCCGCCTTCCGTGCTCGAACCGGTCGACTCCTCCAGCAGCGAGTGCTCGGCGACCGCCCACGTGAAGCCGTCCGACGCCAGCCACAGCACCGAGCCCGACTTCGCGAGCCGATACCGGTAGGTCCGTCCGTCATACGTCAGCCGCAACTGCGAGCCGTCCACCGACGCGGAAGCCTTGACAGGTGCACCGCCGTCGATGGACACCGAATCGCCGACGACCCGGACGGTCACCTGGCGGTCACCGGAGTCGAACCGGACCGTGAACCCGGCCGAGCCGCCGACCCGCCAGCCAGACGGAACGTCCCACGGGTCGACCACGGGCCCGCGCGGGCGCAACGCGATCAGCTCGTCCAACGCGGCCGCGGCGAACACGTGGTCCGGAGTGGACTGTTCGAAGGGCTTCCGCCGCGAAACCAGCTGGGTGTCCAGCCGCCCGGCCACGACGTCCGGATCGGCCAGCAGGTCACGCAGGTAGGCCACGTTCGTCCCGACGCCGAGCAACGCGGTGTCGGCCAACGCCGACGACAGGCGTCCCAGCGCCTCCGCGCGGGACGGCGCCCACGCGATGACCTTCGCGAGCATCGGGTCGTAGTCCGACCCGACGACTGTGCCTGCCTGAACCCCGGAATCGACGCGGACACCGGTGGGTTCCACAACGTCCAGCACGACCCCGCCGGTCGGCAGGAAGTCGCGCGACGGGTCCTCGGCGTAGACGCGCGCCTCGACCGCGTGCCCGTTCAGCGGCACGGACGTCATCGTCAGCGCTTCGCCCGCCGCCACGCGCAGCTGCCATTCGACCAGGTCAAGGCCTGTCACCAGCTCGGTCACCGGGTGTTCGACCTGAAGCCGGGTGTTCATCTCCATGAAGAAGAACTCGTCCGGCCGGTCCGCGGACACGATGCACTCCACGGTCCCCGCGCCCGTGTACCCGACCGCGCGCGCCGCGTCCACGGCCGAGGCGCCCATCCGGGCGCGCATGTCCTCGGTCAGCAACGGCGAGGGGGCTTCCTCGATGATCTTCTGGTGCCGGCGCTGCAGGCTGCACTCACGTTCACCGAGGTGGATCACGTTGCCGTGCTTGTCGCCCAGCACCTGGATCTCGATGTGCCGCGGTCGTTGCACGAACCGTTCGATCAGCAGCGTGTCGTCGCCGAACGAACCACGGGCCTCACGACGAGCCGACTCGATCGCCGCCGCGAGCCCGGCGGCTTCCCCGACCAGGCGCATTCCCTTGCCGCCGCCACCGGCGGACGGCTTGATCAGCACCGGGAAACCGATCTCGGCAGCCGCCGCTACGAGGTCGTCGTCGGTCATGCCCGGCTCGGTGCGGCCCGGCACCACGGGCACGCCCGCGGCCATCACGGTCTGCTTGGCGCGGATCTTGTCACCCATCGCCTCGATCGCGCCGACCGGCGGCCCGACGAACACCAGGCCCGCTTCCTCGCAGGCCCGCGCGAAGTCGACGTTCTCGGCCAGGAAGCCGTAGCCGGGGTGGATCGCCTCGGCGCCCGTCGCCACCGCCGCCTCGATGATCCTGGGGATCGAGAGGTAGCTGTCACGCGCGGCGGCCGGGCCGATCCGGACGGCCGTGTCGGCTTCGAGCACGTGCCGCGCGTCGGCGTCCGCGTCGCTGTAGACCGCGATCGAGCGCACGCCCATGCGGGCAAGGGTCCGGGTGATCCGGACGGCTATCTCGCCTCGGTTGGCGATCAGAACTCGCTGGAACATCCCCATCACATCCGGAAAACGCCGTAGCCGACTTCTTCGAGTTCCGCGTTCGCGGCGACCGACAGCGCCAGGCCGAGCACGGTCCTGGTGTCGCCGGGGGCGATCACGCCGTCGTCCCACAGCCGCGCGGTCGAGTAGTACGGGTTGCCTTGGTCCTCGTACTGCAGGCGGATCGGGTCCTTGAACGACTCCTCGTCGCCGGCCGACCACTCGCCGCCACCCGCTTCGATCTGGTCACGGCGGACGGTCGCGAGCACGGACGCGGCCTGCTCGCCACCCATCACCGAGATCCGGGCGTTCGGCCACATCCACAGGAACCGCGGCGAATAGGCCCGGCCGCACATCGAGTAGTTGCCCGCGCCGAAGGACCCGCCGATCACCACGGTGAACTTCGGCACCCGCGCGCACGCCACCGCGGTGACCATCTTGGCGCCGTGCTTGGCGATACCGCCTGCCTCGTAGTCCTTGCCGACCATGAAACCGGTGATGTTCTGCAGGAACACCAACGGGATCCGGCGCTTGTCGCACAGTTCGACGAAGTGCGCGCCCTTGAGCGCGGACTCCCCGAACAGGACGCCGTTGTTGGCGATGATGCCGACCGGGTGACCGTGGATCCGGGCGAAGCCGGTGACCAGAGTCGTGCCGTACTCCCGTTTGAACTCGCGGAACCGGCTGCCGTCCACCACGCGGGCGATGACTTCCCTGACGTCGTAGGGCGTCCGTGAGTCAGTCGGCACGACACCGGTCAACTGCTCCGGGTCGGCCGCCGGCTCTTCGACGGGCGCGATGTCCCACGGTTTGGGAACACGGGGACCCAGTGTGGAAACGATGGACCGGACGATGCGCAACGCGTGCGGGTCGTCCTCGGCCAGGTGGTCGGTCACGCCGGACACGCGCGAGTGCACGTCACCGCCACCGAGTTCCTCGGCCGTGACGACCTCGCCGGTCGCGGCCTTCACCAGCGGCGGGCCGCCGAGGAAGATCGTGCCCTGGTTGCGCACGATGACGGCCTCGTCGCTCATCGCCGGCACGTACGCGCCACCGGCCGTGCACGAACCGAGCACGGCGGCGATCTGCGGGATGCCCCGCGCGGACATGGTGGCCTGGTTGAAGAAGATCCGGCCGAAGTGCTCGCGGTCCGGGAAGACCTCGTCCTGCTTGGGCAGGAAAGCGCCACCGGAGTCGACCAGGTAGACGCACGGGAGGTTGTTGTGCAACGCGACTTCCTGCGCGCGCAGGTGTTTCTTCACGGTCATCGGGTAGTACGTGCCGCCCTTGACCGTGGCGTCGTTGGCGACGATCACGCATTCCCGGCCGGACACCCGGCCGACGCCGGTGATGATCCCGGCGGCGGGCGCTTCGTCGGAGTACATGCCGTCGGCGGCCAGCGGGGACAGCTCCAGGAACGGCGAGCCGGGGTCGAGCAGCGAATCCACCCGGTCACGGGGCAGCAGCTTGCCGCGCTCGACATGCCTCCTGCGCGCCTTCTCCGGGCCGCCCACACGCGCCTTGGCGAGACGTTCCCGCAGGTCGTCGACCAGTTCGGCGTGTTCTTTGACGTAGCGCTGGTAGGCCGGATCCGACGGGTCCGCCTGACTGCGCAGCACGGGCGCGTCCATCTGACTCCCTGTTAGTCAGCGTTAACTAATGCCCCAATGTTAGCGCTGACTAACGTCCCAGTCCACCCAACCACTCTCGTGAGTGTTTTGGCCGGTTAGAACCGGCCGAACCACTCACGACAGGATGGGGAGTCGTGACAGCGAGAAGGGCCCCGCCCGCGGCGAGGCCCTTCCCGTAGTGCCCGTGCTCAGCCGGTGACGGCGTTCAACGCGGGCAGGTAGCCCTTGGACTGACCGTTCTTGTTGGGGTGGTAGGACTCCTCGACCGGCCACGTGAGGCTGTTGAGCCACAGGTCGCTCGAGCAGATCTCGTGCCCCGTCCACGCGGAACGGATGTCGACGAACCGGAAGCCCGCGGCGGTCGCGCGCTGCGCGGTCACCTCGGCCAGCACGTCGGCACCGCTGTTGATGGCCGAACGCTTCGTGTCCGACAGGCCCACGCTGCAGGACCCCGGCACCTTGTAGAACCTCGGGTAGCCGAGCACGATCACGCGCGCGGACGGTGACCGCTGCTTGATCGCGTTGTAGACGTTGTCCAACCTGGCCGGCAGCGTGTTGCGTGCGAACGTCTTGCCCTGCTCCACGCGGTTGACGCACGTGGAGTCGCCGTTGAGCGTGCACGTGGTGATCACGTCGACGAAGCCGGCGTCGTTGCCGCCGATCGAGACGGTCACCAGCGAGGTGCTCGCCGTGAGCGAGTTGATCTGACTGTTCAGCACGTCCGCCGTGACAGCACCCGAGCACGCCGCGAACTGGAAGGACGCGGGCTTGTGGGAGTTCGCCCACAGCTGCGGGTACGCGTTGGAGCTGCGCTTGCAGCCGCCACCGCTGTAGGGGCCGCCGGTACCGACACCGGACGAATAGGAATCGCCGAGCGCAACGTAGTTCTCAGCCGCCGCGTTGGCGGGTGCCGACAGCGTGGTCAGGCCCAGGGCGGTAGCCGCCAGGCATAACAGAACACGGAACGGTCGCCTCATTGTGCCCTCCGCGTGAAGAGGTCCCTCAATGGCAGGGATAGGGCTTCCCATCATCAGCGCTGGGCACCGACCACGAAAGCTTCCGGTGAATTGTTAACCCGACCGTATGTATCCGTCAGTGGCCAGTACTCGCCGACGACACCGAGTTAGCATGATGATCGTGTCGTCCCAACCGGTGTCTCCTGCCGCACCGCTGAGCCGCAGGGACCAGATCCTCGCCGCGGCGGCGGAACTGTTCGCACGACACGGCTTCCACGGTGTGGGCATCGACGACATCGGCGCGGCCGTTGGCATCTCCGGCCCGGCGCTCTACCGGCATTTCCGCAGCAAGGACGCGATGCTCGGGGAGATGCTGACGTCGATCAGCGAACTGCTGCTCGACGGCGGCCAGGCCATCGCGGCACGGCACGGCACGGGTACGGACGCGGGCCCCGGCGACCTGCTCGGCGAACTCGTCGGCTTCCAAGTGGACTTCGCGCTGGACAACCCCGCGCTGATCACCGTCCAGGAACGCAACCTCGGCAACCTGACCGATCCGGACCGCCGCCGGGTCCGGGCGTTGCAGCGCCGGTACGTGGAAGTGTGGGTGCAGGCCATCCGGGACGTAGTGCGCGACGTCGACGAGCCGTCCGCTCGCGCGGCGGCGCACGCGGTGTTCGGCCTGATCAACTCCACCCCGCACAGCAGGCACATCGACCGCGGCGAAATGGCCGCCTTGCTGCGGAGGATGGCGCTCGCGGCACTCTTGGGACAACGGGAGTAGTATTTCGCCGCTTTGCTCGATGACCGATGAAACAGGGTTCCTCGATGGCCGGCGAACGCCGTTGGATTCCAGAGAACCTCGATCCCGCGCGCCCGTCGCCCGCGCGGATCTACGACTACGCGCTCGGCGGCGGGCACAACCTGGCCAGTGACCGCGCCGTGTTCGAGCAGCTGGAGAAGATCCAGCCGAACACGCGGCAGATGGCGTGGAGCAACCGGGCGTTCATGCGCAGGGCGGTCGTGTTCATGGTCGACTCGGGCATCCGGCAGTTCCTCGACCTCGGTTCGGGCATCCCGACGGTCGGGAACGTGCACGAGATCGCGGGCAAGGCCGATCCGGCGTGCCGCGTGGTCTACGTCGACGTCGAGGAGATGGCGATCGCGCACAGCAGGTTGCTGCTGGACGGCGTGCCGAACACCGCTGTCGTCGAAGCGGATTTCGCCCGCCCCGGCGACGTCCTCGACCACCCGGAGACCAGGCGGTTACTCGACTTCGGCGTGCCGCTCGGGCTGCTCGCGGTGGCGTCCGCGCACCACATCCCGGCCGAGGTGGACGTGTACGGCGCCTTCGACCGCTACCGCGAGGTGGTCGTGCCGGGCAGCGCGCTGGCGATCAGCCACATGACCGCCGACTTCGAGCGCGTGCAGGCCAAGCAGATGGTCGAGACCGTGCAGGCCATCGCGCACAACCCGGCGTGCCTGCGGACCCGCTCGGAGATCACCGACCTGTTCGGCGACTTCGAGCTCGCCGAGCCGGGCCTGGTACCCCCGTCGAAGTGGCGGCCGGACATCTCGCACACGAGTGGCGGCGGCGAGGAGGACGGCATGTGGGCGGGTGTCGGAGTCAAGGTTCGGCGGCCGTGACTCCGGAACGAACAGATTCCCAACCGTCTGAGTCCCAAATATCGTCGCCATGTCACCCGATAGAAGTAACGCGCGCTACGGTGAGCAACTAACTGCCCGCCTACACTAGCCCGAATGGGCCGGGTGGGTGCGCCCGTCTACCGGAAGAGCACTCCGCTGAGTAGCCTGACCATCACCAGAACGGACCGAGAGGTGTGCCGCAGCCGTGGATCGATCGAGTAGCCCGTCTCCTCGACGACGCCGATTGCCCATACGGCGGTAATCCCACAGCTGTGCGAGTCCGATATCTGCGAGTAGCCCACCGAAAATCCCAGGAATACCCGTTGCCCCGACCGCAAGAGGTGCGTTGTGACTCCGAGTCAGAGCTCAACACCCGCGCACCCGCAGGACAACGCCCCGTGACGGCGCCGATGCCGCTCGACCCCCCGCGCGCCCGCAGGCGTGCCGAGGTCGCGAGGGCATGGGCGCGTGTGGTCGGCCGGACCGCCTACGTACCGATGACGGCCGACGAGATGGAACAGTTCCTGTTGGACAAGGTGCACACGCTGGCGAACGCGCTGAACACCGAGTTGTTCGACCCGTCCGTGGCGATCTCCGTGGGCAGTGCGTTGGTGCACAACGACTTCACCGGCCCCGAGAGCCTGCAGTGCACGGTCGAGATCCTGGCGGGGGCGCTGCTGATCGACTCGGCCGACCACGGCGACCGCAGGCTGGCCGAGAAGGTCGTCGGGCTGGTGTCCAACCTCGCCACCGGCTACTCCAACGCGATGCGCATGCGCACGCTCGACCAGCAGGAGCACATCAAACAGGCGCTGCTGAAGTCCAAGCGGGAAGCCGAGCGCAGGGAACGGGCCGCGAACGACCGGTTCGAAGAGGTCTTCCACGCCTCCGCGATCGGTATGGCGCTGACCGACATGGCCGGCAACCTCGTGCAGACCAACGCGGCGCTCGCGCACATCCTGGAGTGCCCGGAGCCGGAGCTGGCCGACCGCAACATCCGCGAGCTGTTCCCGGCCGAAGACGCCGACGACGTGGTGATCTCGTACCGCGAAGTGACCGAGGGCATGCTGCCGCGGATCAGGGAACGCCGCCGGATGGTCCGCCACGACGGCACCATCGCGTGGGTCTACCTCGTGATCTCGTTGCTGCGTGACGTCAACGGCGATCCCGCCTACCACGTCACGATGGTCGAGAACCTCAGCGAGCTGCAGGCGCTGCAGAACCAGCTCGGCCACCAGTCGGTGCGCGACATGCTCACCGGCGTGGCCAACCGCCAGCACTTCCAGTCCAAACTGGATGCCGTGCTCGAAGGTGCGGGTCCGCACACGTCGATCACGCTGCTGCACGTCGGCATCGACTCGTTCTCGGTGATCAACAACGGCCTCGGCCACCTCGCCGGTGACCGGATGCTGCAGGTGGTGGCCAACGAGCTGCGCGGGATCGTCGAGGACTACAACGCGGTGGTCGGCCGGGTCGGCGGCGACGAGTTCGCGATCCTGCTCGAGAACTCCCCCGACGTGCCGCACTACCAGACGCTGATCGACCAGATCAACGAGCGGCTGGCCGAGCCGACGTTCATCGGCGAGACAGGCGTGGCGGTGTGCGTGAGCATCGGCGTCGCACAGCACGTCGGCCGGGCGCACGGCAGGCTGGACCTGTTGCGTGCGGCGAACTCCACGATGCGGCGTGCCAAGGCCGTAGGCAAGCGCCAGTGGGAGGCGCACAACGTCCACGAGGACCACGAGCAGAAGGAGCTCTTCGCGCTGACCTCGGCCATGCCGGGCGCGTGGGAGATGGGCGAGCTCGACTGCGAGTACGAGCGAGTGGTGGACCTGGCAGACGGGCGCGTGACGGCACTGGAGGTGCTGCTGCGCTGGAACCACCCCACCGAAGGCGTGATCGGCCACGACCGGTGCCGTGAGATGGCCGAGAGCACCGGCATGTCGCTGACGATCGGGCCATGGGCGGCTATGCGCGCTGTCCGGGAGGTGACCGAGCACGGCATCGGTGACCTGGTGCTGCGGTTCCGGCTGACCGAGATGCAGTCGTCCGACGGCAACCTGGCGGCGGTGCTCAACAGGATGCTCCACTCGAGCGGCCTGCCACCCGACCGGCTGGAGATCGCGCTCGACGCGAGGTCGGTCGTGGCCAACCGCGGCGAGGCACAGTCGAACCTCCAGGCCATACGGGACAACGGGGTTGTCATCGGACTGCACGAGTTCACCGGCAGCCAGGCGGAGTTCGCGATCGTGGAGGACGAGCAGATCCAGTCGGTGATGCTGGCGGGCGCACTCGTGCGGAATCGGCCGGATCTACGCAAACCGGACTCCCTGCTGACGAAAGTCACCCGGGGAATGATCAGCAACCTCAGGGAGACGGGCGCGGTCGTGAACGCGTCAGGGCTGGCGACACCACAGGACGCGGCGTGGTGGCACGCGCTCGGGGTAGCCCGCGGCCAGGGCGAATTCGCCGGAGTTCCGGGGGGTTTGGTGAGCGTGCTCCCTGAACACACGGCCCAGTCGGTGAACGGGGCCTGAAGTCAGCGGCGCCAATCGTAGATCATCCAACCGGGTGACGGATCACATGCCCGGTCTTGTCACGCGGCACGCCCGCTGTTGGAAGATGTCCTAGTGGCCCCGAACCCCGAGCAACCGCAAGGCATCATCGAAGCGGCAAGCCAGGCGCTGGCGTCGATGCACGCCGGCGAGGACACGCGCGCGGTGGAGCGGATGACAGCGTTCGCCGAAGAGCAGGGCCGCGAACAAGCGACCGAGCTGATGCTGATGCTGTTCCGCGAATGCAGCGCGATGGTGGCGGCACTGGGCAGCGGCGGCACAGCGCCGGTGAAGATGCAGGTCTACGACGACGAGGGCAAAGAAGTCCCGATCGACGAAGCGGACCCACCCGTACGCACAGCCGTCCGCACCCTCCTGGCCGAAGTCCACGGTGACACAGAAGCCGCGAAGGACCAGATCGAGATAGCCATGGCGAACGCGGCACCCGCCGAAATGGCCATGGTGATGATGCAGGCGTTGCGCTGGACGATCAAACTGGCCGCCGAGTGCAGCAGCCGGGACTTGCCCGTGTCCGAGTGGATCACCACCGCGCTGAGCTGAACCCGTTGCCGTTTGCATCACCGCTGCGGTGAGCCGAGCTCTCTCGACAGATCAGCACCACGTTCGAACGGCTCAATTCCGCCGACACCACCGCACCGAGCTCATCCGCTTCGGCAAGACGACCACCTGCGCTGAGCGTGTAGCTGGTCTGGGTGCGTCGGTCGACTGTGCGACTGGTCTTCTCGCGCCGTGCCGCCTGGGCGCGTTGCCCTTGCCCTTGCCCTTGCCCTTGCCCTTGCCCTTGCCCTTGCCCTTGCCCTTGCCCTTGCCGACAAAACCACCACTGCGCTGAGCAACGCCACGCCAACGAGACCACCGCCACCGAGCTGACCCACTCCGACAGGAACCGCCACGGCACTGAACGAGTCGCACCGATGGGATCACCGTCAAATCCGGTTGTCCACAACCGGTCAGTAACCCCCCTTGACCAGGCCCATCACCGGTAGACTGGAGCAGGGACGCCCCCCGGGTTGGGTGGGGGCTTGTTTGTTGGGGTTTTGGGGGATTTGGTTAAAAGTTGGTGGTGCGGTGGTGTGCGGTGTGGGGGTAAGTCACTGGGTGGGTGAATTCAACTGCGTGTGAGTTGGTGCGTGGATGGCCTGTGGCTCGCGACTGGGGGCGTGGGCGGAGAGGTTGCTCCCCTCCTTAAGGCCTGGACGTGACAACTCAAAGAGCCACAGCGGCGGCCATACGAGCCGATGACAGGCCGTACGGAAGAGAACCGACCGCGTCACAAGCCGGGAACCAAGAGTGGAGTGCACAGGAGCCCAAACGACCACCTCCCGCAAGCAACTTGGCTCTACCCGAGCAACTCCTTGACGTAAGCGGAAACCTGACCGGTCTCGATGAGGAACGCGTCGTGTCCGTAAGGCGAGTTGACCACACGAACATCCCCGGCCCCCGGAATGCCCTGGGCCAGTTCGATTTGCTGGGACAACGGGTACAAGCGGTCGCTGTCGATCCCGGCGACGACGGTGCGTGCCTGGACGCGGCTCAGCGCGGCGGCGATTCCGCCTCGTCCTCTGCCGACGTCGTGGGAGTTCATCGCCTGGGTGAGGACGACGTAGCTGCCTGCGTCGAATCTGCGGACCAGCTTGGCGGCCTGGTGGTCCAAATAGGATTCGACGGCGAATCGGCCGTCGCCCTGCGGCGTGCGGCCGAAGCGGGCGGCGAGTTCGGGTTCGCTCCGATATGTCACGTGCGCGATCCGGCGGGCGATGCCCAGCCCGGCCACCGGGCCGGGCGGCGACGAGTAGTAGTCCCCGTCCTGCCATGCCGGGTCGGCGCGGATTGCTGCCAGCTGGGGCGCTGCCCACGCGATCTGCTCGGCGGATGCTGCTGCTGGGCACGCGAGCAGCAGCAAGGTGCGCACTCGCGACGGGTGTGTCACCGCCCATTCGACTGCGCGCATCCCGCCCATCGATCCGCCTAGTACCGCGGCCCATGACGGGATTCCCAGCGCGTCCGCGAAGTGGGCTTCGGCGGCGACTTGGTCGCGCACGGTCAACGCCGGGAATCTGCTGCCCCATGCTTTCCCGTCCGCCGCGATGCTGGCCGGCCCCGTACTGCCCTGGCATCCGCCCAGCACGTTCGGCACCACCACGAAGTAGTGGTTCGTGTCGAGCGCTTTCCCCGGCCCGATCAGGCCGTCCCACCAGCCGGGTTCGCCTGGCCCGGCGGCGTGGCTGTCGCCGGTCAGCGCGTGCAGCACGAGGACCGCGTTGGACTTCGAGACGTTGGGCAGGCCCCAGGTCTCGTACGCGATCCGCACGTCCGGCAGCAGGTCGCCGGATTCCAGTTCGAGCGGCTGCCGGAGGGAGACCCAGCGGCGTCTGCCCGCCGGGTCTCCCTCGTGCCAGCCACCGGTCACGTGTCGGCCTTCGCCGCGCGGAAGCCGGCCTCCAGGTCCGCCTTGAGGTCGTCGATCGCCTCGATGCCCACCGACAGCCGCACCAGTCCCGGCGTCACGCCGGTCACCAGCTGCTCGCCCGCCGTCAGCTGGCTGTGCGTCGTGCTCGCCGGGTGCACGATCAGGCTGCGTACGTCGCCGATGTTCACCAGCTGCGAGAACAGTTCCGTACCGTCCACAAAGGCCCGTCCAGCTTCGACGCCACCACGAAGCTCGAAGGACACCACGGCGCCCGCGCCACGCGGCAGGTACTTCCGCGCCGCGTCGTACCACTTGCTGCTGGGCAGGCCCGCGTAGTGCACGGCCAGCACCTCGTCGCGCTGCTCGAGCCATTCGGCCAGCGCCTGCGCGTTGGCCACGTGCCGCTCCAGGCGCAGCGACAGTGTCTCGATGCCTTGGATGATGAGGAAGCTGGTCAGCGGTGCGATCGCCGCGCCCGTGTCACGCAGCAGCTGGACGCGGAGCTTCGCGGCGAACGCGCCGTGGCCGAGCACAGGCCAGTACTGCAGGCCGTGGTAGCTCGGGTCGGGCTCGTGGAAGTCCGGGAAGCGCTCGGCGTTGGCGCCGAAGTCGAACTTGCCGCCGTCGACGACCACACCGGCGATCGCGGTGCCGTGTCCGCCGAGGTACTTCGTGGCCGAGTGGACCACGATGTCGGCACCGTGTTCGAGCGGCCGCAACAAGTACGGCGTGGGCACGGTGTTGTCGACGATCAGCGGTACGCCCACCTCGTGTGCGACGGCTGCGACCGCTTCGATGTCGAGTACGTGGCTACGGGGGTTGGCCAGTGATTCGGCGAAGAACAGCTTCGTGTTGGGTCGTGCCGCGGCGCGCCACTCGTCGAGGTTGTCCGGGTCGTCGACGAAGCTGACCTCGATGCCCAGCTTCGGCAGCGTGTAGTGGAAGAGGTTGTAGGTGCCTCCGTACAGCGAGGCACTGGACACCAGGTGGTCCCCGGAGCGGGCGAGCGTGAGGATGGCGGCCGTCTCGGCGGCCTGTCCGGACGCGAACGCCACCGCGGCGACGCCGCCTTCGAGTGCCGCGACCCGCTGTTCGAGCACGTCCTGGGTGGGGTTGTTGATCCGGGTGTAGATGTTGCCCGGCTCGGCGAGGCTGAACAGATCCGCGCCGTGCTGCGTGTCCCGGAAGACGTACGAAGTTGTTTGGTAGATGGGAGTCGCGCGTGCGCCCGTGGCCGGGTCGGGGGCCGCACCGGAGTGGATCTGCTTGGTCTCGAAGGACCAGCCGTCGCTTGCCATGTCTGCAGAAGCTAGCCAGGGCCGAATGGCCTCACCACAGCGTCCACCTGCTGGAACCTTCACAAAAAATAAGTCTTGCCAACTTACTCTCTTAGTTCTTAAGATACTTACATGACTGATGTAATCGTGGTGGGCGCCGGCCTCGGCGGCTCGTCGACAGCGATGTTCCTGGCCCGGCGCGGCATCGACGTGCTGGTCGTCGAGCGGCACGCGAGCACGTCGCCGCATCCGCGCGCGGCGGGCCAGCACCAGCGGACCATGGAGTTCCTGCACATCGGCGGGGTGGCGGACGAGATCCGCGCCGTCGGTCCCCCGCCTGCCGAGTTCCGGATCAAAGTGGCCGAGAGCCTGCACGGCCGCGTGCTGCACACCGTCATGGAGAACTTCGCCGACGGGCTCGGCGCGGTCGAGCAGCTCACCCCGGCGGGCTGGGGCTCGGCCACGCAGGACCAGGCCGAGCCGATCATGATGGAGCAGGCCAGCAATCACGGCGCGACCGTGCGGTTCGCGACCGAGCTGGTGTCGTTCGAGCAGGACGCCGACGGCGTCACCGCCCAACTTCTCGACGTGGAATCCGGCCGGTCCGAGGAGGTCCGCGCCAAGTACCTCGTCGGCGCGGACGGCAACCGCAGCCCGATCCGCGAGCGGCTCGGCATCGCCCGGACCGGCTTCGGCGGCCTGTCCAACCACATCGGCATCGTGTTCGACGCCGACCTGACCGGCGTCCTGCCCGACGGCGAGCAGTGGCTCTACTACCTGCAGAACCCGGCGTTCACCGGCGCGTACATCGGTGTCAACAAGCCGAACCGGCACATCTTCTCGATCGAGTACCACCCGGAGAAGGGCGAGTCCTTCACCGACTACCCGGCCGAGCGGATCGTCGAGCTGATGCGGATCGGTCTCGACTCGCCGGACCTCGACCCCGAGATCATCTGGACGGGCCCGTGGGAGATGGCCGCGCGGATCGCCGAGAAGTGGCGTGATGGCAGGGTTTTCCTGGTCGGCGATGCCGCGAAGGTCACCCCGCCGACCGGCGCGCTCGGTGGGAACGCGGCGGTCGGCGACGGCTTCGACCTGGCGTGGAAGCTCGCCGCCGTGCTGACCGGCGAGGCGGGACCGGGCCTGCTGGACACCTACGAGGCGGAACGCAAGCGCGCCGCGGAACTCGTGGTGAACGAGTCGATGGCCAACTACGTGCTGCGCATGGCGCCGCACCTGGCCGGGCCGGACATCCCCGAGGCGATCGGGCCGATCGAGGTCGTGCTCGGCGTGCGGCACACGTCCAGCGCGGTGATCCCCGAACCCGATGACGGTTCGCTGACGATGGACCCGTTCAAGTTCAACGGCGAGCCGGGTTTCCACGCGCCCCACGTCGTCCTGCCGTCCGGAGAGACCACATTGGACGTTTGGGGCGCCGGCTGGGCCCTGCTCGGCGGGCCGGACGGCGGCTGGGACGAGATCGACCTCGGGATACTGCAGTTCCGGTCGCTCGGCGAGGTGCACGACCGGTTCGGGGTCGGCCGGGAAGGTGCGAGCCTGCTGCGGCCGGACGGGGTGGTGGCGTGGCGGACCACGTCGAAAGCCGACGAGGCCACGCTGAAGAACGTGCTCCGACAGGTGTTGTCTTGTTAGTTTGTCCAGCATGCGTGTCTTAGTGCTGGTGGTGACGCTGCTCGGACTGCTTGTCGCTCCTGCGGCGGCCGAGCCGCGGCACAGCCTGGCCCGCTCGTACGTCGCGCTCGGTGACTCCTACGCGGCAGGCCCCGGTATCCCCAACCAGGTAGGTCAACCGGCGGGATGTGCTCGTTCGGATCGGAACTATCCCGCGTTGATCGCCAAATGGCTGCGCATCCCGCAGTTCACCGATGTCAGTTGCAGTGGCGCGCGGACGGTCGACATGACCAAGCCGCAGAAGGTCTCCGGTGGGACGAATCCGCCGCAGCTCAACGCGTTGCGCGCGGACACCGACCTGGTCACGGTGATGATCGGCGGCAACGACATGGGTTTCGGCGAGATCCTGCAGAAGTGCGGGCAGCTGGCCGCGCACGACCAGCAGGGAAACCCGTGCGAGCGGTACTACACGTCCGGCGGCACGGACCGGATCGCCGCACGGATCTCGGGCGTCGGTTCAAAGGTCTCCGCTGTGCTCGGCGAGATCCGCAAGCGCGCACCGCGTGCACATGTGGTCGTGGTGGGTTACTTGCGGATCCTGCCGCCGAACGGGACCTGCTTTCCCCAGGTCCCGTTCGCCGCGGGTGACGTGCCGTACTTCGACCGGACGTCACGCCTGCTCAACGCTGAACTCGGCGCGCAGGCCACGAAGCACAAGGCCTCGTACGTCAACCCGTACCCGTATTCCCACGGGCACGACGCCTGTCAGCCCGCCGACCGCAAGTGGGTGGAGGGCCTTTTCCCGTCCGCACCGGCAGCGCAGATGCACCCCAATGCCAAGGGCATGCAGGCTGTCGCCATGTTGAGCGTTCCGTCTGTCCTTTTCGGACGTTTTCAGAGGTAGAGGTTGCCGTGCTCGTCGGGCATGTGCGCGACGACCGGCGACGCGCCCTCGGCGAGCGCGTACAACTCCGCGAGCGTCGCACCGGAGCCCGGCGCGACGGCCTTGCCGTCCAGCCACGCGTCGGCTTCCACGTGAGTCAACGGACCCACTTCGATCTGCGCGAGGCACCGGCCGGGCCGGGTCACCGCCGGGTGCAGGCGCGCCAGGTTCTCATTGGTGGTGATCCCGATGAGCGTCTGGCATCCCTGTCCGAGCAGGCCGTCGGTGAGGTTCAGCAGCCGGGACAACGCCTGTCCCGTCGACGCCTTCGCCTCGCCGCGGATCAGCTCGTCGCAGTCCTCCAGCAACAGCAGACGCCACGGCTTGTCGTCGTCGTTGTTCTCCTCCAACGCGACTTGCAGCAGGTACGACGGGCTGTCGAACAAGCGCTCCGGGTCAAGCACACAATCCACCTCGCACCACTCGCGCCACGACTGCGCGATCGCACGCAACGCGGTCGTCTTGCCGGTGCCGGGCGGGCCGTGCAGCAACAGCAGCCTGCCGTTGAGCTCGTCCGCTGTGGTCGCCATCAGCTTGTCGAAGGCGGCTCCCACGCTGGACGTGTAGTTGCGCCTGATCTCATCCCAGGCCGGGGCCACGATGTCCCTGGTGCGGCGGCGCGGACCGTGCTCGGCCACGTACCAGAAACCCATCGTGACGACCGCGGGGTCCTCGGTCGGCTCGGCTTTCGCGCCGTCGACCGCCTCGGCGAGCACTTTCGCGGCCAGCTCGTCCGAGGTCGCGGTGACGGACACGCGCCCGCCGTCGTCCCAGCGCAGGGACAGCATGATCCAGCCTTCGCCGGTGGCCAGGACCGCTTTGCGCGAGTCGTCCTTGGCTTCACGGATGACCGTGGCGTCCGCGGGCAGGAGCGTGGCGTCCGCTTTGAGCGGTTGGACTGAGGCGGACTGGGACGCTGTGTGCTCGCCGCTGGCGAAGAGGCTGATGAACAGAGCGTCCAAGACCCCGATCGGCGAGTCGCCCGCATCGAGTTGGAGGTGCGTCGGCAGAGCGGTCACCGGATCCGGCGCGGTGACCGTCTTCACGACGTGGAGTTGCTGCTTGGACACCCCAATATCATCTCGCGCTCTTCGAAGCGCTACAACGAATTATTCGTACCCCACTGTTCGCCCAGCGCGTAGCGGGTGCCGTCGTCGGCGGCGAACACCGACCACCAGCCGAAGAACATTTTGCTTGGCGCGGTAGGGAAATCAACGCCTTTCGCGGTCAGTTCGCGGTATGTGCGCTCGACGTCGTCGCTGTAGAACATGATGTTGGACGTCGGCAGTCCGTCGGGTGCCCGCGGTGGCCGGTGACCCGGTTCCCGCAGGGACAACACCATTCGCATGTTGCCGTCCGGCGAAAGCACCGCGATCCAGCGGCCGTCCTCACCGTACGGCGAGTCCTCGGCGACGGTGAACCCCATCTTCTCGGTCCAGAACCGCTTGGCGATCTGCTGGTCACCGACGTACAGCACGACCTGGTCGACACCTCGGAGCACGACTATCCTGTCCAGATATAACCACAATGGATACAACGAAGCCGGACTGTATACTCCGGACATGGCGGACCGCAACACCCCACCGCTCACCCCGGCGGGCTTCCAAGTCCTCCTGGCCCTGGCCGGGGGCGCGGCGCACGGCTACGCGGTCATGCGCTTCGTGGAGGAGATCTCGAGCGGAACAGTCCGCCTCGGCCCCGGCACCCTCTACCGGACCCTGCAACGCCTGGTCGCCGACGGCCTGGTCAAGGAAGTCGAAGTGGCGAGCGAGACCCCGGATCCCCACGACGCGAGGCGGCGCTACTACGAACTGACGAACCTCGGGCGAACCGCGGCAGCGGGCGAAGCCGAACTGCTTTCACGTCTGGTGGCCGCGGCGACCGATGCGGGCCTGCTCGGCAAACGGAGGACAGCGTGACACCCAGCAGGGCGGTCAGCCTCACGCCACACGTGTTCGTCCGAGACGTGCCCGCCGCGATCGAGTTCTACCGCAAGGCGTTCGGCGCGGTCGAGGTGTTCGCCAACCGCATGCCGGACGGCACACTGCTGTTCGTCGACCTGGCGACAGGCGGCGGCAGGCTGATCCTGAGCGAGGAAATCCCGCAGCTGAACGCCCTGAGCCCGCAGACCGTCGGCGACTCCCCGGTGATGCTGCTGCTGGAGGTCGAAGACGTGGACGACCTCACCAGACGCGCGATCTTCGCGGGAGCGACGGTGGAGATGCCCACCCAGGAGATGTTCTGGGGCGAACGCTACGGAATAGTCCGCGACCCGTTCGGCCACCGCTGGGCGATCTGCTCGACCCGAGACGAGATCTCCCTGGACGACGTCTTACACAGCACACCAGATGAGGTCTAGGCAACGGCGAGTGTCGTCCAAGCGAACGCGCCCGGCGCTGGGTCAGAGCGGAGCGCACCGTGGGGGCTCGGCCCCCGGAATCATCGAGCCGCAACCGGCGAAAGCGCGAGGAACGAGCGATGAGCAGGGTGAGATTGCGGTGGTGTGGCCGCCCCCGATGACGACCACACCACCGCCCGAAACCCGGCAGGCCGGGCATGCGAGCCCCAGAGGTCACCCTGAGTCGTTGACCGCTAACGCAGTACCCCAGGGCGCGGGTAACTAAACCCTCACTCTGAAGACGACGCAAGTCCGTTGAAGGTTGCGTGTCGCATGGACGAATTTTGCGAGCGAACGGCCCACACTGAAGCCCAATTGGTGGGAGGACAGCATGATCACGGTGCAAGGGGTGGTCGACCGGGTCGGCCCCACGCTCCTGCGCACCGTGCTGCCCGGCGACCGAGGTGTCACCGATGTGGTGATAGCCGAACTCGGCCGACGCACGCACGTGGCCGACGGTGACCTCGTCCTCGGCGTCACGGTGAACACGGCAGGCAAGGCCGCGGAACTCGTCGAGTACTGCGGAGCTCACGGCGCGGCGGCGGTCCTGCTGAAGCCGCCGCTGGCGGCCTCCGCGGGCGTTCTGACGGCAGCACGGGAGACCGGCACGGCGGTCGTCGAAGTGCACAACGCGACGGCGTGGGCCCAATTGGTCTGGCTGCTGCGCACAGTTCTGGACGCGGCGGAGGACGACGAGCACGCGGTCGAACCCGGCAACCAGGGCCTCGGTGATCTGTTCCGGCTCGCCGACGCGGCCGCCGCCGTGGTGGACGCGCCGGTGACCATCGAGGACGCGAATTCGCGCGTGCTGGCGTATTCGGCCAGGCAGGACCGCACGGACCCGGCGCGCGTGTCGACGATCATGGGCAGGCGCGTGCCCGACGACGTGCTCGCCCGGTTCCGGTCGCGTGGCGTGTTCCGCGACCTCAGCCGTGGCCGGACAACGATTTTCGTTCCCGCACAACGGGACGGCACCCTGCCGAGGCTGATCGTGCCGATCCGGATGGGTGGTGAGCTGCTCGGTTCGATGTGGGCGGTCGTGCCCGGCCCGGTGTCCGACGAACGCGCGGCGGCGTTCGCCGACACCGCCCCGGTTGTCGCGTTGCACCTGTTGCGCCGCCGCGCACTGGCGGACGCCGAACGCCGCCGCTCAGCGGAGTTGGTACGGACCTTGTTGCAGGGCAAGGGAAGCGTCCGATTGGCCGCAGCGGAACTCGACCTGGACGACGAGCCGCACCGGGTGGTCGCGATCGACGTGGACACGACCGACGCACTCGACGCGGAAGGCCTGCGCCTCGCGCTGTGGGAACGCATCACCGCGGGCGTGGGGCGCCAACCAGCGGTGACAGAGCTGCACGGGGTGCTCTACGCGATCGTCCCCGACCAAGCGGGCTGGCCGGCGTTGAGCGAGGCACTGCGCACGGAAACAGGCGCGCTCGTCGGCGCGGGCTCCCCTGCCGAGCTGACCGAACTCGCCGATTCACGTGCCCAAGCAGAAGAAGCACTGAGCCTCGTACGCGCCCGGTTGGTCAACGGTCCCGTAGCGAGCCACGACGAGGCATGGCCGGTCGTCGCGCTGCACCGCGTCGCCTCCGCCGCGGTCCCAACGGCCGCCGCGGACCTCGGCCCGTTGTCAGTCCTGCGCACACACGACGAACAGACCGGCTCGTCGTACGTCGACACCTTGTACGAGTGGCTCCGTCACCCCGGCGACCCGAAGACAGCGGCGCGCGCGTTGCGGATCCACGCGAACACGCTGAGGTACCGGATGACCCGCTTGATCGAACTGACCGGCCTGAACCTGGACGACCCGGACATAAGGATGGCGGTGACCGTGCAGCTCGCCACGACCCGTTGGGCCTAGCGACTGTGTTTGGAACACAACACGAAGTCCCCCCTCTAGTGCTCCGAACACGATGACACGACGGAAAGTGTGCGCCACCGTGGTGTAAGACACCCGGATGGAGGAGCTAACGCCGTGAAGATCGCAGTCCCGCGCGAGGTCAAGAACCACGAGTACCGGGTCGCCCTCACCCCGGCAGGCGCACACGAGCTGACGGCCCGCGGGCACGACGTGTTCGTGCAGGCCGACGCGGGCATCGGATCGGCGATCCCCGACGAGGAGTTCCTCTCGGCCGGAGCCAAGATCCTGGCGACAGCGGAAGAAGTCTGGGCCGAAGGCGACCTGGTCCTGAAGGTCAAGGAACCGATCGCCTCGGAGTACAAGTACCTGCGCGAGGACCAGGTCCTCTTCACCTACCTGCACCTGGCAGCCGACAAGCCGCTGACCGACGCGCTCCTCCAAGCGGGCACGACGGGAATCGCGTACGAGACGGTCCAGACCGCCAACAGGGCGCTGCCGCTGCTGGCCCCGATGTCCGAGGTCGCAGGCCGCCTGGCGCCCCAGGTCGGCGCGTACTCCCTCATGCGCCCGTCCGGTGGCCGCGGCGTGCTCCCCGGCGGCGTCCCCGGCGTCCACCCCGCACGGGTGGTCGTGATCGGCGGCGGCGTGGCAGGCGTGAACGCGGCCCGCATCGCCCAGGGCATGGGCGCGGACGTGGAGATCCTGGACACGAACGTGGACCGCCTCCGGCAGATCGACGTGGACTTCAACGGCAGGATCCGCACCCTGACGTCGAACAAGTACACGCTGGAGCAGGCAGTGCTCGAAGCAGACCTGGTGATCGGCGCGGTACTGGTGCCGGGCGCCAAGGCACCGAAGCTGATCAGCAACGAACTGGTCGAGCGCATGAAGCCGGGCTCGGTCCTTGTGGACATCTCCATCGACCAGGGCGGCTGCTTCGCGGACTCCCGCGCGACCACGCACGACGACCCGACCTACCAGGTCCACAACTCGGTCTTCTACTGCGTGGCCAACATGCCCGGCGCAGTCCCGCGGACATCGACCTACGCCCTCACGAACGTGACGCTCCCCTACGCCACGGCACTGGCGGACAAGGGCTGGAACGCGGCACTGAAGGCAGACCCGGCACTGGCCCTCGGCCTGAACATGCACGCCGGAGCACTCACGAACGCCCCCGTGGCAGAGGCCCACGCCCTCCCGCACACCCCAATCAACGAAGTCATCTGAGACCTCGGTCACGTTTACCTGCACAGATGACCGATTAACCACGGGTAACGAAGACCGGTGAAGAAATACCGGCCACCCCAGAGAAGCGAGAAACACCAACAACCCCTAATATAAAAAGCAGACGGCCCGCTCCCGGTGACCCCCAGGCTGGTTGAGCGGGCCGTCGTCTACCTCTGGCCTCCCCTTGCTCGGTTGCTTCGCGACCTTCGCTGGGGAGGCCGACGTCGTTATTTTGGGGGGCCGAGCCCTCAAGCCCCCACGGTGCGCGTTCCTTCTGATCCAGCGCTGGGCGCGACGCGTTTGGACTAACGCGCGCGGCTGCGCCGCGAGGCGCCTCCGGCGCCGGAGAAGGAGACCGAGGGCGACGGCGGCGGAGCGCCGGAGAAGGAGACCCAGGAGGCGGCGAGGGCCTTCTGGCCACGGGGGCATCTGTCACGAGACCAAAGGCACGGCTGGGCCATCGAAGCGGTCGCGGTGCCCGTAGCGGGTGAGGTCCGCCTACCCCAAGAGCCGCAGCGGCAGCCACACGGACCTCACCCATCCCCACAAGCGCGCCAGCGCACACACCCCCTTGGTGTTCCCTCTCTCGGAGGCCGTCCGCCGGCGAGGTACCCCCAGAAACCAGCCCAGAACGAAAACCGGGCGAAAGCGGAAGGGGTTCAGTCGACCGTGTGGCGTGTCGATGGTTGAAAGATGAGATGTAGAGGTTTTCGTGGTTGAGCCGCGGTGGGATGTCCAGTGTCTTGATCCGTTCGGCCGAGATCGGGCGCTCACTGTGATCGTTGATCGCGACAAGGTTGTTCTGGTTCCTCCGCCTGGTGCTTCCGCCGTGTTGTCCGCGCAACAGACTCGTCGGCTTCGTCAGGCTCTCGACCAGGCCGCCGGACGGGCAGGCGAACCGTGAGCCAGTTGGACGACGTGTTGCGTGCCGCCGTGCTGCGTCGGCTCGATCTGCTCGACCAGGTCGCCGAACAGGGCGATCCGGCCACTCTGCTGCCGCTGGCGCGCTCCGAGATCAGCAGGCTCGCCGACGGGTGGCGGCTGTTGCTCACCGTGCACCAGCCTGGGCCTGATCGGAAGTGCAACGCGTGCCCGCGTGGCTGGCGGGGCAGGCGGTGGCCTTGCCAGGTGTGGCGGATGGCCCACGAGCACCTCATCGGTGAGGGCGTCACACACCGGGAACGCAGGCGGCCGTTGCGCAACTCCGTACGCAGGGCCCTCCGGAAATCCAGGGACAGGGAAACACCGGCCGAACAAACCATGGAGATCCCGCCAGTCCCACGCGGCTGAGCCGGCCGGATGGTGCAGTATGTCGCCCACAGTCGAGTGGGAGGGCACGCGTGCACGACGGAAGCGGCCGGGTCGTTGTCCAGAACCTGACCAAGACGTTCGGTCAGGTCCTCGCGGTCCAGAATCTGAGCTTCACGGTGGAACCCGGGTCGGTGACCGGCTTCCTCGGTCCCAACGGCGCGGGTAAGACGACCACGCTGAGAATGCTGCTCGGCCTGGTCACGCCGACAGCGGGACACGCGACCATCAACGGTCAGCCGTTCCACCACCTCGGCAATCCCGCGCGGGTCGTCGGCGCTGTGCTCGAAGCGCAGAGCTTCCACCCGCAGCGGAGCGCCCGCAACCACCTGCGTGTCTACGCCGCCGCGATCGGCATGCCCGATCAGCGTGTCGAAGAGGTTCTGCACCTCGTCGGCCTGCGTGACGCCGGCCAGCGCAGCGTCGGTGGTTTCTCCATGGGCATGCGGCAACGGCTCGCGCTGGCGACCGCGTTGCTCGGCGACCCGCAGGTCCTCGTGCTGGACGAGCCGTCCAACGGCCTCGACCCCGAGGGCATCGTGTGGCTGCGGACGTTCCTGCAGGGCTTCGCGCGCCAGGGCCGGACCGTCCTGGTCTCCAGCCACCTGCTGTCGGAGGTCGAGCAGACCGTCGAACAGGTCGTGATCCTCAGCCGTGGCCAGGCCATGTACTACGGCCCGCTCGACCAGTTGCGCAAGGCGCAGCAGAGCCGGGTCATCGTCCGCCCCGCCGACGCGCCGCAGCTCACCGCGAAGCTGGAAGAGGCCGGGCACACGAACATCGAGCAGCTGCCGGAGGGTGTCCTCGCGGTGGCGGGCGTCGAACCCGAGCAGGTCGGTGACCTCGCGCTGGAAGCGGGCGTCGCGATCTACGGCATGCACACGCAGCAGGCCGACCTCGAGCAGATCTTCTTCCAGATGACCAGCGGCCAGTTCTCCGGTGCGCAGCTCAACCCGGCCTCGCCGCAGTTCCAGCAACAGTTCCAGCAGCAACTGCACCAGCAGTACCAGCAACAGCAGATGCAGCCGCAGTACCAGCAACAACCCCAGCAGCCGTACCAGCAACCACCGTCTGGCTGGCCGCAACCACCCGCCCAGCAACCCGAGCAGCAGCAGTGGCAGCGCCCCCAGGACGGTGGTCAGCAGTGAACCTCCTGATCAAGGCGGAATACCGCAAGGTCTTCACCACCAAGCTCTGGTGGGCGCTGCTCATCCCCGCCGCCGTGCTCAGCATGGCGTTCACGTGGGGCGGCGCGCTGCTGGGCACGCTCGGCGACATGGACAGGGAAGTCGGTGGGGTGCTCCCGCTGGCGATCCCCGCTTTCGGACAGGGCATCAACTTCGCGTCGGTGTTCGGCCTGATCCTCGGCGGCACCGCGGTGACCGGCGAGATCCGGCACAAGACGATCACCACCAGCTACCTCACCGGTCCGACGCGCGGCGCGGTGCTGGCCGCGAAGCTGTTCGTGTACTCCACGATCGGCGCTGTGTACGGCGTGGTCTGCATGCTCTCCGCCACGCTCGGCGCCGTGTTCGGCGACAACCTGCCGAACGCCGCCGACTGGTTCACGCTCGCCGGTGCCGGTGTCATCGCGATGATCATGTGGACGCTGCTGGGCGTCGGTGTCGGCGCGTTGATCGGCAACCAGGTCGGCACGACCGTCGGGTTGATCGTCTACGTGCTGATCGTCGAGCCGATCATCAGCGCGGTGCTGCGCGGCAACGACATGGGCCAGATCCCGCCGTACCTGCTCAACACCTCGGGCGGCAGCATGGTGACCGACCTGTCGCTCGACCTGTTCTTCGAGAACCTGCCGGGCAGTTCGCGGCGCAACGAGCGGGCGTACGAGGAACTGCGCGAGTTCCTCAACATGACCCACTCGCCGCAGTGGTGGGTCAGCGCGTTGATCTTCATCGCGTGGGCGGTCGCCCTCGGCCTCGCCGGCTGGCTCGTCGCACGCCGCCGAGACATCACCTGACCAGCAGAAACACTGTTTTGTCGGTCCCCGGGCGTAACTTGGCAAGGTGCCAGAACCAACGCCTGGATGGATCCGAAGGCTGACGGCCGCCTGCTGGCGGCACCGTCGGCTGGTCCTGTTGTCCGTGCTCGCCTCCGTGATCGGCGTCGGGTTCCAGGCGGTCGGGCCGATCCTGGTCAAGGTCGCCGTCGACGGCGCGGTCGCGGGCCACACCAACGGCCTGGCCGTGATCGTCGCCGTGCTGATCGCGTTGGAGCTGTTGACGTTCGGCTCCGCGTTCATCCGGCGCTACCTGGGCGGGCGGCTGGCGCTCGACGTCCAGCACGACCTGCGCCAGCAGGTCTTCCAGTCCGTGCAACGGCTGGACGGCGCCAAGCAGGACGCGTTGCGCACCGGCCAGGTGGTGTCCCGTTCGATCACGGATCTCCAGCTGGTGCAGGGCCTGCTGTCGATGGTGCCGCTGTCGGTCGGCACGGTCTTCTTCGCGATCGTCGCGATCGCGGCCATGGTGTGGTTGTCGCCGCTGCTGACCGTGATCGCCCTCGTCGTGGTGCCGCTCGTGGTCGTCGTCGGCATCCGGACGAAGACCAAGCTCTTCCCCGCCACCTGGTCCGCGCAGCAGAAAGCCGCGGACCTCGCCCAGCACGTCGAGGAAACCGTCACCGGTGTGCGGGTCGTGAAGGGCTTCGGCCAGGAGACCAGGGAGGTCTCGCGGCTGGAGACGGCGGCGCGCAAGCTGTTCGCGGAACGCATGCGCACAGCCGTGTTGACCTCACGGCCATCGGCCACGCTGGTCGCGTTGCCCGCGATCGGGCAGGTCGGTGTGCTCGCGCTGGGTGGGTGGATGGCGCTCGACGGGCAGGTGACGCTCGGCACGTTCCTGGCGTTCACCAGCTACGTCGCCAACCTGGTCGGTCCGGCGCGGCTGTTGTCGAGCCTGGTCGTGAACGCGCAGCTGGCGCGGGCCGGTGTCGAGCGTGTCTACGACCTGATCGACTCGCAGCCGGAGGTCAAGCAGGCCCCGGACGCTCGTGACGTGCCGGACGGCCCGCTGGACGTGTCGATCGACGGCGTCCGGTTCGGGTACACGCGCAGCGAACCCGTCCTCAACGGCCTGTCGTTGCGTGTCGAGCCGGGGGAAACGCTGGCCGTGGTCGGCACGGCCGGGTCGGGCAAGTCGACGATCTCGATGCTGCTGCCCAGGTTCTACGACGTGCACGACGGCGCGATCAAGGTCGGCGGGGTGGACGTCCGCGAGCTGCGGCTGACCTCCTTGCGGCACGCGGTGGGAGTCGTGTTCGAGGAGGCGTTCCTCTTCTCCAGCACGATCAGGGCCAACATCGCGTACGGCCGCCCCGACGCGAGCGAAGACGAAGTGATCGCCGCGGCGAAGGCCGCGCAGGCGCACGACTTCATCATGGAACTGGCAGACGGTTACGACACGGTCGTCGGCGAGCGCGGCCTGACGCTGTCGGGCGGGCAGCGCCAGCGAGTCGCGTTGGCCAGAGCCCTGCTGACGGATCCGCGTGTGCTGGTGCTCGACGACGCGACGTCCGCCGTGGACACCGCGACCGAGGCCGCGATCCACGACACGCTGCGGGAGATCACCGCGACCAGGACGACGTTGCTGATCGCGCACCGCCGGTCGAGCCTCCAGCTGGCCGACCGGATCGCGGTGCTCGACGGTGGCCGTGCCGTCGACGTCGGCACGCACGAGGAGCTGACCGCCCGCTGCGAGCTGTACCGCAATCTGCTCGCCAACCAGGGCGACGAGATCGAAGGCACGTGCCGGTGCGCGCCGGACGAGCTCGGGTCGGACGGCGTCACCGAGGCCCTGTGGCCGTCGGACGCGGCCGAGCAGCAACCGGCCACCTCCACCCCTGCCCCGGTCCGGACGGCGGGCGCGCGTGGCGGCCCAGGCGGCGCGGCCGCGTCGGTACCGGCGACGCCGGAGCTGCTGGCGCAGATCGAGGCGCTGCCACCCGCCACGGAGGAGCCGGATCTGCCCGGTGAGGACCCGACCAGCCCTGATCCGCGGTTCTCGCTGCGGCGGCTGCTCCGCCCGGTCCGCTGGTCACTGGTGCTCGTCGGCGTGTTCGTGGTCACGGACGCCGTGCTGGCGATGGCGCTGCCCTCGTTGGTCCGCTTCGGCATCGACGACGGCGTGGTGACCAAGTCCTTGAACGGGCTGTGGATCGCGGCGGGGCTGGGTGTCGCGCTCGTGGCGCTCGGCTGGTTCACCAGTGCGATGGGGACCGTGTGGGCGTCCAGAGTCGGTGAACGGCTGCTGTTCCTGCTGCGGGTCCGCAGTTACGCGCACCTGCAACGACTCGGGCTCGACTACTACGAGCGCGAGATGGCCGGGCGGATCATGACCCGGATGACCACGGACGTCGACGCGTTGTCGACGTTCCTGCAGACCGGCCTGGTCACAGCGGTGGCAAGCCTGCTGACGGTGATCACGGTGACGGTCGCGCTGCTGGTGACCGACATATCGCTGGCGCTGGTGGCGCTGGCCGTGCTGCCGGTCGTGATCGTGGCGACTGTGATCTTCCAGCGGCTGTCCTCAGTGGCGTACGCGGAGGCGCGGGAGCGGGTCAGCGCGGTCAACGCGGACATGCAGGAAAACGTCTCCGGCCTGCGAGTGGCCCAGGCGTACACGCGGGAAGGCGTGTCAGCGCAGGCTTTTGCCGAGCGCAGCGACGCCTACCGCCGTTCCCGTGCCCGCGCCCAGCGCTACATCGCGACCTACTTCCCTTTTGTGGACATGCTTTCCGGGGTGGCGCGAGCGGCTGTGCTGGTGGTCGGCGCTCAGCGCGTGGCCGACGGTTCGCTGAGTCCCGGTGTGCTGCTTGCGTTCCTGCTCTATCTCGGTCTGTTCTTCGCGCCCGTGCAACAACTCAGCGGCGTGTTCGACGGCTACCAGCAGGCCCGCGTGGGCCTGCGCCGGATCGGCGAGTTGTTGCGCACACCGAGTTCGCTGCGCGCGACTGAGCGCCCGATCGCGGCGCCCGCCAGCCTGCGAGGCGAGGTGGAACTGCGGGACGTGTCGTTCCACTACCCCGGTGTCGCCGAGCCCGCGCTGGACCGCGTGAACTTACGCGTCGCACCAGGCGAAACGGTCGCCCTGGTCGGGGCAACGGGAGCCGGCAAGTCGACGCTGGTGAAGCTGGTCGCCCGGTTCTACGACGTGAGCTCGGGCTCGGTCCTGGTCGACGGCGTGGACATCCGCGACTACGACCTGACCTCGTTCCGCCAGCGCCTGGGCGTCGTGCCCCAGGAAGCCCACCTGTTCACCGGCGACGTGGCCGACAACATCGCCTACGCCCGCCCAGCCGCGGGCCCGGCGGAGGTCGAGGACGCCGCCCGTTCAGTGGGCGCACTGCCCATGGTCGCCTCCCTGGCCGACGGATTCCGCCAGCAGGTCGGCGAACGCGGCCAGAGCCTGTCAGCGGGCCAACGCCAACTGGTCGCCCTGGCAAGGGCGGAACTGGCGCACCCGGACATCCTCCTGCTCGACGAAGCAACGGCAGCACTGGACCCGGCGACCGAAGCACAGGTGCTGACCGCCAGCGAGCAACTGACCCGTTCCCGCACAACCTTCGTCGTCGCCCACAGACTCGCCACAGCAGCCCGCGCAGACCGCATCATCGTCCTGGAAGGCGGCCGGATAGCCGAACAGGGAACCCACGCACAACTGCTGACCAACAACGGCCCCTACGCTCGCCTCTGGCACTTCGGCACAACGAACGAATCACCGGACACCGTCCTGAAAGCCGACGCGTCCGTGGACTAGCGAACCGACGCGGCAGCCACCGCCCGAAGACCCACTCGAGCCGACCGCAGCGGCCGCGGAAGCCCAGCCACCACGTGCCCCCGCACTCAACCAGCGCGCAGCTCAGGGATGCAGTCAGCCGCCGGTGTAGTCGCGACAGCCCGCCAAGACCGGCCGAACACCGGCCCGGCCACGAACGCGATCATCGCGACGCCCACGGTGATCCGGATGCCGCACTGGCAATCCGCGACCGCGTTGCCGCCCTACAACACGGGCCCGCGTCCCAGCCGCCGCACCGGCAGCGGGGCATAGACCCCAAGGCGGGCGAGGTCATCGCTTGCCGCTCTGCGGGCGAGCACCCGAGCCCGATCGATGTGGCGCACGTGACGACGACCAGCACCTACAAGCAACACGGCGGCCCGAGCGGCGAGCTGATCCTGCTCGGCGCGGACCACGATCACCGCCGCGACGGTGATCGCACGACCTTGGCACGCCGGATGCAGCGAGCGACCTTCCCGTGGTCGCAGGGGACACCGAACCGGCGGCGATCGCGGCGAAGGCCCACGCGCTCGAACTGGCGGCCCTCCCGCAGTCCGTAAGGTCACGGCACGGACCGTCGCGGACGCCCACGCGCTCGCCGCCAGCGTGGCCCGGCGTGGCCCGGCGGGGCCCCCGACCCTGACCGGCGGCACCGACACCCACATGGTGCCGCTGGACCTGCGCGCCACCAGGTGACCGAGCTGGTCGCGGAGCGGCGCTGGATGAATGCGGGATCCTGGCGAACAAGAACCGCGTACCCGGCGACCACCGGCCGCCCCTGGTGACCAGCGGCCTGCGGCTGGGCACGAACATCCTCGCCCAACGCGGAATGCCGCCCGAGGCGATGGGCCAGCGCGCCGCACTCGTCGACAAGGTGCTGACCTCGGTCGCTCCCGCGAACGACAGCACTTTATTCAACGACAGCACCTATTCGCTGTCGCCCCGCGTCCGCAACGAGATCCGCGCCGACGCGGCGCACTGTGCCGGGGACAACCCCAGCGACGTCCTACCCGACCAGCCCGCTTCGGAGCCAGAGATGATCCCCGCTGACCGGCCCCGGCTGCCGGCCGCACACCGGACCACCGCCATTCGTGTTCGATTCCGACCTGTCGACCACCAGGTGCCCTTGCCGCGTTGCGCGAGTTGGCGGAGCCAGCTGCACACGACCAACGTCGATCCACCGGTCAACGTCCGCAATGGCAAGGCGCGCCTCTGCATCGAGCTGTCGACTCCAGAGATCAACTCCACGAGGCCGAACCACCCGTTCGAGTACTCACAGACCTGGCGACAGGGGCAGCAGTCACGTCCATGAACAGCGTCAACCGTCGGACGACCAAGTACGCACGACCGCAACAACAACCCCATCAGGCCAAATTGATCCAATGCAGCCGAGCCGACCGGCCCAAGCCGCAACCACAGCGCCGCCGACAAACTGACACGCCACGTCCTGAGACAACGACACCGAGCGCGGCGAACCGACACGCGCAGCCAGCCCACCCGCATGGCCTCGGCGCACCACCGCGACATGTCTAGATCGCCAAGTCGACAAGCCGACCAAGCACGCACGGCCCCAACCACCCCACCAGACCCAACCGACCCCATGCAGCTGAAGCCCGATCAGGCGAAGCCGCAACCACAGTGCCGCCGAAAAGTCCCCGGCACGCCACGTCCTGAAGACGGCGCAAGCGCGACGAACGACATGTACAGCCAGCAGCCCGGCATGGCCTCGGCGCACCACGTGACGTGCCTGGAACCCCCAAACCGACAGGCCGACCAAGCGCGCCGAGAACTGTTCGGGCCGGGATCCGTCGCCGTGCCTCGGACCGGACCGGCCGGCGCGGGGTGTGCAAGCCGGAGCGGTTCGAGGCACCGCGGTGATCACCACCATCGGGTGTTCGTTCAGCCGATGGTCGAATGGGTGCGGACACACCGGGTCACCGTTCGCCACGCGCGCGTCCCGTCGGCCGGAATGGTCTAGGCCAGCTGGGTCGTTGACCTACGAACGTCTGGTTTTCTTCACCGATCACCCGGGATAGTGGCCGGAAGAATCGATTCCCTGATCGATTCAGTGAGCAATACCCCATCATCGTGATGCGCACAAGGTTCAATCGGGTCACACACAGCCCGAGCGGGGTACTAGCCTGGTTGGCGAGTGTGTTCAATATCGAGAACGAGTATGGATAGAGGCGAGTGCCAGCCGTGTCCAGCAGCAGCCCTGCGTCACAGTTCGGCCCCAACGAGTGGCTCGTCGAAGAGATGTACGAGCAGTTCCTCGCGGATCCGGCTTCGGTAGACCCCGCGTGGCACGACTTCTTCGCCGACTACAAGCCCACACAGCAGCGGGCTCAGGGCGTGGCCAGCAACAGCGCTACCGGGCAGACCACGACGGTCACCAAGATCGAGCCGCCTGCCCCTGACACCAACGGCCAGGCCCCCGCCGCCAAGGCAGCCGCACCGAAGGCGACAGCGCCGAAGGCTGCCCAGCCCAAGGCCAGCGCGCCGTCGTCGGCACCCCCGAAGCCCACGACGAAGCCGACGAAGCCGGCCACCCCCGCCGCTAAGAAGCCGGAGCCCGCGAAGGCGGCCCCCCAGGCCGAAGGCGACACCAGCAAGCCGATCCGCGGCGCCGCCGCCGCGATCGCGAAGAACATGGAGCAGTCGCTGACGGTTCCCACCGCGACGAGTGTGCGCGCGGTGCCCGCCAAGCTGCTGTTCGACAACCGGGTCGTGATCAACAACCGGTTGCGCCGCACCCGCGGCGGCAAGATCTCCTTCACGCACCTGATCGGGTACGCCCTCGTGCGTGCGTTGAAGGACTACCCGAACATGAACCGGCACTACGCCGCGGCCGACGGCAAGCCGCAGCTGGTCACGCCCGAGCACGTCAACCTCGGCCTGGCCATCGACCTGCCGGGCAAGGACGGCGCCCGCAACCTCGTCGTCGCCTCCATCAAGGGCTGCGAGGAGATGACCTTCGCGCAGTTCTGGCAGGCCTACGAGGACCTGATCCGCAAGGCACGCGGCGGCAACCTGGGCACCGAGGACTTCGCGGGCACCACGATCTCGCTGACCAACCCCGGCACCATCGGCACCAACCACTCGGTGCCGAGGCTGACCGCTGGCCAGGGCGCGATCATCGGCGTCGGTGCGATGGAGTACCCCGCCCAGTACCAGGGCACCAGTGAGAAGGCACTGGTCGAGATGGGCATCAGCAAGATCATGACGCTGACGTCCACCTACGACCACCGGATCATCCAGGGCGCCGAGTCCGGCGAGTTCCTCCGCCGGATCCACCAGCTGCTGCTGGGCGAGGACAAGTTCTACGACGACGTCTTCACCTCGCTGCGCATCCCCTACGAGCCGATCCGCTGGGTGCAGGACATCCCGGAGGGCACGCTCGACAAGGCCGCCCGGGTCATCGAGCTGATCGACGCGTTCCGCAACCGCGGCCACCTGATGGCCGACACGGACCCGCTGAACTACCGCCAGCGCCGCCACGACGACCTGGACATCCTGTCGCACGGCCTGACCCTGTGGGACCTCGACCGCGAGTTCGCCGTCGGCGGGTTCGCAGGTCAGGAGCGGATGAAGCTGCGCGACGTGCTCAGCGTGCTGCGCGACTCGTACTGCCGGACCGTCGGCATCGAGTACACGCACATCCTCGACCCGGCCGAGCGCCGCTGGATCCAGGACCGCGTGGAGATCCCGCACGAGAAGCCCGACGCGGCCGTGCAGAAGTACATCCTGTCCAAGCTCAACGCCGCCGAGGCGTTCGAGACGTTCCTGCAGACCAAGTACGTCGGCCAGAAGCGGTTCTCGCTCGAGGGCGGCGAGAGCGTCATCCCGCTGCTGGACACGATCCTGGACAAGGCCGCCGAGGCCGAGCTGGACGAGGTCGTCATCGGCATGCCGCACCGCGGCCGCCTCAACGTGCTCGCCAACATCGTCGGCAAGCCGATCTCGCAGATCTTCCGCGAGTTCGAGGGCAACCTCGACCCTGGCCAGGCGCACGGGTCCGGCGACGTGAAGTACCACCTCGGTGCCGAGGGCAAGTACTTCCGGATGTTCGGTGACGGTGAGACCAAGGTGTCGCTGACGGCCAACCCGTCGCACCTGGAGACCGTCGACCCGGTGCTCGAGGGCATCGTGCGGGCCAAGCAGGACATCCTCGACAAGGGTGGCGAGGGCTTCACGGTCCTGCCGGTCGCGCTGCACGGTGACGCCGCGTTCGCCGGCCAGGGCGTGGTCGCCGAGACGCTGAACCTGGCGCTGCTGCGCGGCTACCGCACCGGCGGCACGGTGCACGTGATCATCAACAACCAGGTCGGCTTCACCACCGCGCCGGAGCACTCGCGCTCCAGCCAGTACGCGACCGACGTGGCCAAGATGATCCAGGCGCCGGTGTTCCACGTGAACGGCGACGACCCGGAGGCCTGCCACTGGGTGGCCAGGCTGGCGATGGACTACCGCCAGGCGTTCAACAAGGACGTCGTGATCGACATGCTGTGCTACCGGCGCCGCGGCCACAACGAGGGCGACGACCCCTCGATGACGCAGCCCGCGATGTACGACATCATCGACACGAAGCGCAGCGTGCGCAAGACGTACACCGAGGCCCTGATCGGCCGCGGCGACATCTCCGTCGACGAGGCCGAGAAGGCCCTGCGGGACTTCTCCTCGCAGCTCGAGCACGTCTTCAACGAGGTGCGTGAGCTCGAGAAGCACCCACCGGTGCCCAGCCCGTCGGTCGAGGAGGAGCAGCAGGTGCCCGCCCGCGTGCCGACCGCGGTGGCGCGTGAGGTGATCGAGAGGATCGCCGACGCGCACATCAACCTGCCGGAGGGCTTCACGCCGCACCCGAGGGTCAAGCCGGTGCTGGAGCGGCGCGCCAAGATGGCCCGTGAGGGTGACATCGACTGGGCGTTCGGCGAGCTGCTGGCGTTCGGTTCGCTGAACCTCGAGGGCAAGCTGGTCCGCCTGGCGGGCCAGGACTCGCGGCGCGGCACGTTCGTGCAGCGGCACTCGGTGGTCGTGGACCGCAAGACGGGCCAGGAGTACACGCCGCTGCAGAACCTCAGCGAGGACCAGGGCCGGTTCATGGTCTACGACTCCGCGCTGTCGGAGTACGCGGCCGTGGGCTTCGAGTACGGCTACTCGGTCGCCAACGGCGACGCGCTGGTGCTGTGGGAAGCGCAGTTCGGTGACTTCGTCAACGGCGCGCAGTCGGTGATCGACGAGTTCATCTCCTCGTCGGAGGCCAAGTGGGGCCAGCTGTCGGACGTCGTGCTGCTGCTGCCGCACGGCCACGAGGGTCAGGGCCCGGACCACACCTCCGGCCGGATCGAGCGCTGGCTGCAGCTGTGCGCCGAGGGGTCGATGACGGTCGCGATCCCGTCGACCCCGGCGAACTACTTCCACCTGCTGCGCCGGCACGCGCTGGACGGCGTGACCCGGCCGCTGATCGTCTTCACGCCGAAGTCGATGCTGCGCAACAAGGCCGCGGTCAGCCCGGTCGAGGACTTCACCAACAACAAGTTCATGTCGGTGCTCGACGACCCGACGCAGCCGGATCCGCAGGGCGTGCGCAAGATCCTGTTCGTGTCCGGCAAGCTCTACTACGAGCTGGCGGCCGAGCAGGCCAAGCGCGGCGTGACCGACACGGCGATCGTGCGTGTCGAGCAGCTCTACCCGGTGCCGCAGAAGAAGCTCGGCCTGATCTTCGAGCGCTACCCGAACGCGCACGACGTGCGCTGGGTGCAGGAGGAGCCGGCCAACCAGGGCTCGTGGCCGTTCTACGGCCTGTTCGTGCGGGAGAAGTTCCCGGAGCGGATGGGCACCATGAAGCGCGTCTCGCGGCGCCCGATGGCGGCTCCCTCGGTGGGTTCGTCGAAGGTGCACGAGGTCGAGCAGCGTGAGCTGATCGAGAAGGCCTTCGCGGACTGACGTATAAAGATGGCTCCCGGGGTGTGCGCCCCGGGAGCCGTTTTGCATGGAGAACCTCATGTACTTCACTGACCGGGGAATCGAAGAGCTCGAAGGCCGCCGCGGCGACGAGGAAGTCACCCTCGGCTGGCTCTCGGAGAAGCTCCGCGCCTTCGTCGACGCCAACCCCGACTACGAAGAGGCCATCGAGCGCCTCGCCACGTTCCTCGCCCGCGACGACGAGGACATCGACGACTGAGCGCTACTTGGCCCGTGGGCTGTTGTACTGCTTGCGGGCCCAGAGGTAGCCGACCGCGGTGATCGCGACCGACCAGGCGATCGCCAGCCACGCGTCGGTGCCGGCGTGGCCGCCGGTCAGCAGGGCGCGGATGGTTTCGATGGCCGGGTTGAACGGCTGGTTCTCGGCGAACCAGCGGACCGGTGCCGACATCGTCGCCGGGTTGACGAACGCGCTGCTGATGAACGGCAGGAACTGCACGATCAGCGTGAGGCTGTTGGCGCCTGCCGGTGTCTTTGCCTTCAGTCCGAACGCGACAGCCAGCCACGTCAGCGAGAACGTCAGCAGGGTGAAGATCCCGAGCGCCGCGAGCCAGTCGCCGAAACTCGCCGACGGGCTGAAGCCCAGCAGCAGCGCGACCGCCACCACCAGGACCGAGCTGACCACGGTGCGGATCACGCTGCCGACCACTTGTCCGATCAGGACGGACGAGCGGGCGATGTCCATCGTGCGGAAGCGGTCGATGATGCCCTCTGCCATGTCCTGGCAGATCTTGACGGCCGTCGCGGCTGACGCGGTACCGGCGCTCATGATGATGATTCCCGGTGCCAGGTAGTCGATGTAGTCGACGCCACCACCCGAGCCGACTGCGCCGCCGAACACTCCGACGAACAGCAGCATCATGAAGATCGGGGTGGCGATGCCGCTGATGGTCATCATCAGGTTGCGCTTGGAGTGGGTGAAGTCGCGGCGCAGCATCGCGCCGGAGTCGCGCACCGCGAGGGCGAGAGTGCTCATCGGGCCGTTTCCTTTGTGGTGAGGGCGAAGAAGACGTCGTCGAGGTCGGGCAGGTGCACCGAGAGGCTGTCCACCTCAACCAGGTCGGCGTCCAGCTTGTCCAGCAGGGAGCGCAGTGACCGCACTCCGCCGTCGGACGGCACGTCCAGCGTCAGCGTGTCGTCGTCGCGGGTCGCGTTGCCGAACAGGTGGGCTGCTTGGTTCAGGCGCGGCACGTCGGCGAACTGCAGCCGGATGTGGCCGCCGGGGATCATCCGCTTGAGCTGGTCGGCTGTGCCTTCGGCGACCAGCCTGCCGCCGTTGAGCACCGCGATCCGGTCGGCGAGCTGGTCGGCTTCTTCGAGGTACTGGGTGGTCAGGAAGATCGTGACGCCGTCCTTGACGAGCTTGCGGATGATCTCCCACATCGTGCGGCGGCTGCGCGGGTCCAGGCCCGTGGTCGGTTCGTCGAGGAAGATGATCCGCGGGTCGCCCGCCAGCGTCATGGCCAGGTCGAGCCTGCGGCGCATCCCGCCGGAGTACTGCATCGGGGTTTTGCGCGCGGCTTCGACCAGGTCGAACTGGTCGAGCAGGTCGGCCGTGCGCCTGCGGCCCTCCGCTTTGGGCAGGTGGTGCAGGTCGCACATCAGCAGCAGGTTCTCCTCGCCGGTCAACATGTTGTCCACGGCGGAGAACTGGCCGGTGACGCCGATCGAGCCGCGCACGCCGCTCGGGTCGACTGACAGATCGTGGCCTGCCACAACGGCTTTGCCGCTGTCGGCGGCCAGTAACGTCGACAGGATCTGCACGGTCGTGGTTTTGCCTGCCCCGTTCGGGCCGAGCAGGGAGAAGATCGTTCCTTCGGCGACCCGCAGGTCGACGCCGTCGAGGACGACCTTGTCGCCGTACGACTTGCGCAGCCCGGTCGCGTCGATCGCGAGTTTCATGGGTTCCTCACTGGTGTAGCAAGCGCTTGGTTGGCAACTCGGGGCACAGCTCCGCCCCGGCGTGAATTCGTTGTGGGAAAAAGAAGGCGATCAGGCCGCGCGGCGCACGGTGATGTTGCCGAACCCGGTGTGGGCGTGGACCTCGACGGTCTCCTCGTTCTGACCGGGGCCGTCAGTGGTGGTCAGGTCGTTGCGGACCGCCCCCATGACGGTCTTGAGCTTCAGCCAGGCCGCGGTTCCCTGACGGATGCCGACTTCCACGGCACCGTGGGTGGTGTTGAGCAGGACCGTGCCGCGAGCCACCTCGCCGACCCTGATGTCGCCGTGGCTGTTCTTGATGGTGACGCCGGCTGCCGCCGTTTCGACCTCGACCTCACCGTTGCCCGCGGTCACCCGCACTTCGCCTGCGACGTCGCCGAGCCTGGTGCGGCCGTTGCCGTTCTTCACGGTCGCGTCGCCGTCGACCTGGCCGATGCTGACCTCACCGGAACCGGTCCGCAGGTCGGCGGGGCCGCTCACCTGGCCGACGACGAGCGTGCCGTGGCCGGTGTCCACGGTCAGCGTGCCGGTCTGCTCGAACCTCGCGCCACCGTGCTGGATCTTGTAGTGCACCGCGCCGAGGCGGCCGTCGCCGCGGATGTCGACGACCTGGCCTTCACCCGTCAGCGCGCTGCCGTGGGGCACGTCGACGGTGATGTCGACAGTGCCGCCCTTGCCGACGAGCGGCCATTTCGGTGTTTTCACTTTCAAGCGGCCGTTCGCGTATTCGACCGTTGTTTTCTCGGCCGCTTTCCGGTCGTTTCCATTGGATTCCACCCGCGGGCGTACGTCGACGACGGTGTCGGCCCGCTCGGTCGCGTTGATGACGATCTCACCGACCGCGACCTCAAGCTGGATGGTAATGGGTTCCGGGGTCTGGAAAACAGTCATGACAGCATTTCCTTTCGATGTGGCGCAGGTCAGCGGACCCAGCCGGAGAAGCTCTGACCTTCCGCTGACGTGCGGTGTTTCGGCCTGGCGGCGGCACCGTCGGCGTCGACCATGGTGGCGACTGCGCGGACCAGCCACGCGTTGATCGACAGCCCGTCCCGGCTCGCCGCCCGCTCGACGCGTTGTTTGAGCTGCTCGGGGAGCCGGAAGTTGATCCGGGCGGTGGCGGCTTCGTCGACGAGTGGCACCACGACAGGCGCCTGCTCGGGCCGCGCCACCTCTGGCACCACACCTGGCACCACGACGAAGTCCGGGTCCCTGCCCCGCAGCCGGACCTCGACCGAGCCCGGCGTGAGATCACGGGTGATCTCCGCCGCCGCCGCCGAGAGGGCGTCGAGCAAGGTCAGCCTGGTCGCCGAGTCCAGTGGCGCGGTGAGCCGCTCGGCCAGCTCCTTGGCATCCGCGCCGCCCGCCGCCGCGGCAGTCGCCAGTTCGGCTCGGAGCTTCTCGACGTACGGGGTGAGGTCCATGGCACTAACTATGACACCACAGTGGTGCCATCGCAAGTCCCAGATGGCATCACTTCACGTTTCAGCAGGTCAACAGCAGTGCCACCGGTGATGCCACATGGTGCCACCATCGTCGGCTCGGCCGCCCGAAAGGGCGGAGAAAAAATACGTCCCGTTACGCAAAAGCGACGGCGATTGCAGTGGACTGCATTCCGGGCCGTCCTTCGTTGACACTCGGCGAAGTGCCCGCATATCGTCCGAATCAGCGGCGATGACGCAGGTAAAGGCCAGTTCGAATACCAACGAATCCGATTTGTCTCGGCGTTGCCGTCATGCCTGCGGGACAAATGGGGAGGAATGATGTTCCGAAGAAGCGCGGTACTCGCGGCAGCTGGGATCTCGATTCTCGGTGTGCTGGCCACGCCCGCGGCCGCGAAGGTGACCGGCGCCTACGACACCGGGACGGACGCGACAGCCACGATCGCCAAGGCGTACCTGACCTCGCACCCCGGCCTGACCCCGGCGAAGGCCCGGGCAGCGGCACTGGCCCAGTCGGCTGGTGAGCACCTCAAGGCTGAAATCAGCAAACAGTGGAAGACGTTCGGCGGCGGCTGGTTCGACCCGTACACCGCCACCTACAACCTGGCCGTCACCTCGTCGTCGACCGGGAAGGCCTTAACCGCAGTCGGTGACAGCAAGGGCGTGAAGGTCAACACGCCGCTCGTAGCACGCAGCCTCGACCAGCTCAACGCCGAGGCCGAGGCGCTGCGCAACGGCACGTCCGCGCTCGCCAAGGCTGCCGCGCGCAACGTGGGCATCGACGTGCGCACCAACCAGGTCGTGGCGGCCATCCCGGCGACCGCCCGCCGCGCGGACCTCAGCCAGGCAGGCGTGATCGTGGTGAACGGGCAGAACACCACGGCACAGGCCGACGCCTGCACCGACCGCGCGAACTGCGACAACTTCGAAGCGGCGGGCCTGGTGCTGCGCAACGGCGCCGGCCAGCACTGGTGCTCCATCGGCTTCACCGCGCGCAACTCGGCCAACCAGCGGATCACACTCACCGCGGGCCACTGCAGCACCGGCATCGGCGAGGTGTGGTCCAACGGGACGGCCACCGTCCGGACCGTCGGCTCGGTGAGCGGGCGCATCGACTCGGGCGTGTCCGACGTGACCAGGATCGTGTCGACGAACACCTTCTACGGCGACGTCAACAGTGGCCGCATCTACATCGGCGCGGGGTCGTCGACCGCGCCCGTGAAGGGCAAGTCGTTCTTCCTTGTCAACGACGTGGCGTGCTTGTCGGCCAGCTTCACCAACCCGGCGCGTGGCGGCAACCCGTGTGCCACGGTGACGAACACGAGTGACGCAGGAACCCGCGGCATGGTCCGTATCGACGGCTACGACGCCTGCGGCGGCGACAGCGGCGGCGGTTGGTACTGGCTGGCGTCGAGCGGCAACCGTTACGCCGTTGCCCTGCACAGCCGCAGCAACACCGGCTGCAACGTCTCCCCCGGCACCTCGTGGGCGAGCCCGTTGAACGCGTTCTACTCCGACCTGGTCTACGAGACCAGCTGAGCCACCTGAATCCGCGCGCCCGCCGAGTTCCCCTTGCTCGGCGGGCGCGCACCCGCGCGTACAGTTGTGTGCTTTCCCGGCAGCTTCGGCGCGAAGGATCTTGTTCTGTGACCGGTAAAGCTGGCATCGCCGTCTTCGCAAGCGCGGTCGCGGCAGGTCCTGTGGCCGCGCTGATCTGGCCGGACGTCATCAAGTGGGCGGTCGTCGGCGGCTACGAGGTGATCCTGTTCCTCGTCGGCATCGCGGGCGGAGTGCTCAACGACCTGAAGAAGCGCTGGCAGGCCCGTGCGGCGGACCGGCTCGACAAGGCGCTGAGCCGCCGGTTCACGCGCTTCGACCGCCGCTACCGCGAGTACGTGCTGAGCGACCTGCGCTCCCTGGACGTCAGAGGCCTGCCGACCAGCGGCTTCTACACGCCGGACCTGGACGACGTGTTCGTGGACGTGACGCTGGACCACCGCGCACCGCACCAGGTCCCCGGCGGTCTGCTCGGCGACCTGCCGACGGTCGACACCTCACGCCACTCGATCTGGGATTTCCTCACCGGCAAAGACCCGAACGTGCTGGCGGTGCTGGGCGCACCAGGCAGCGGGAAGACGACGTTGTTGCGGCACAGCGCAAGGCGCGTGTTCGCCAGCAAGCACCGCAACGTCCCGATCTTGTTGTACCTGCGTGACCACGTCGCCGAAATCGCCAGGAACCCGGACGTCTCGGTGGCGACGTTGACCGCGAACACCCTCGGTGACCTCGGCAAGACGGAACCGTCGGGCTGGTTCACGCAGAAACTCACCGACGGCGCCTGCGTGGTGCTCCTCGACGGCCTGGACGAGGTCGCCCGCAAGCAAGACCGGCAACTGGTCGCCGACTGGGTCGGGAAACAGATCAACCACTTCCCCCGCAACGACTTCGTACTCACCTCCAGGCCACACGGCTATCGCGCGACCCCGGTCAACGGCGCGACGGTGCTGCGTGTGCAGAGTTTCACCGACGAGCAGGTCCGCGCGTTCGTACGCGGCTGGTACGTCGCGATCGAGCGCCACATCAACCCGGACGCTCCCGTGCACAAGGCTGAGGCGGAAGCGGAAGACCTGCTCGGCAGGCTGCACGACGCACCAGCGCTCACGGATCTGACCGTGAACCCGCTGTTGCTGACGATGATCGCGAACGTGCACAAGTACCGCAAAGCGCTGCCGGGCAGCCGCGTCGAGCTGTACAGCGAGATCTGCCAGGTGATGTTGTGGCGCAGGCAAGAGGTGAAGAAGCTCCCGCTGGACATCAGCGGGGACAAGAAGGCGACGCTGCTCGCCGCGCTGGCGTACACGATGATGCAGGACAGGGTGCGCGACCTGTCCGGTAAGCGCCTGCACGAGGAGGTCGGGTCGACACTCCGGCGGCTGTCGCGCAAGGTCACGGCGGCTGACTTCGTCGCCGACGTGACCTCCAACGGACTGCTGGTGGAGCGGGAGAGCGGGCTGTACGCGTTCGCCCACCACACGTTCCAGGAGTTCCTCGCAGCCAACCACATCCGGGACAAGAACCTGCTCGGCACGCTGGTGGACAACGTCGACGACCTGTGGTGGCGTGAGACGACGTTGCTGTACACGGCGCGGGCCGACGCGGACGCGATCGTCGAAGCGTGTCTCAAGTCGGGGAGTGTGCAGGCTTTGTCCTTGGCGTTGGACTGCGTCGACCAGGGCAGCGAGTTGAAACCCGAGTTGTCGGACGAGTTGGACAGTCTCGTCACGGACGCGTTGGCCACCACGGCCGACCGGGATCATCGGGCGTTGGCCGCGCGGGTACTCGTGACGCGACATTTGCGGCAACTGACCTCGGTGGAAGGGCACGGGCAGGTCTGCACGGCGCCGATCACGAGGAAGATCTACCACCTGTTCCGGCAGGAGGTCCCCGGCCCGATGCCGGACGCACCGGACGAGTTCGTGCCGGACGACACCCCGGTGCTCGGTGCCCGGCGTGCCGACGCGTTGAGTTTCGTGAAGTGGGTCAACGGGATCACGGAGGGGAGCTACCGGCTTCCCACCAGCGCGGAACTCAACGACCCGAGGGTCCGGCGGAAGATCGGGTCGGTGCGGAGTGCCTGGCTGAACCCCGACCAGGCTTCATACGCCCTGTGGGCGGGGTATGCGGCCGTGCACCCGCACTACGTCGGCGCGACCATCCAGGTCGGACAGCTCGCCGCGGACCTGAAGCGCCACGGAGCACCGACCTTGCTCAAGGATTCGGAGTGCTTGGAGAACCTGGAGAACCGCTCCATGGGCGAGCGCGCGTTCGCCGGCCTCAGCAACGTGGTCGTCGACCTGGACAAGCTCCCCATCATCATCCGCGAGGTACGCACCGAGGTCGAGCACATGACGAACAGTCCGTGGGCGCGCACTGTCGGCCGCGGGTTCGCCGAAGCGGCGCTCCCTGTGTTCGAACGTCAGCAGACGCTGACAGCCGAGCTGGCCAGTGCGTTGCGCATCGCGGCATGGTGTCTTGTCCCGGTGGCCAAGGATCACGGGCTCACGGTCACCGCCGACCAACTCCTGCACTGCACGGCCGGGCTGATCCTGATGGAACGCCGGGCCAACGGCGACGCCCCGATCGCCGAGACGATCCTGCTCGCCGCTACCTGACGCGTTCTCCCTTGCGCCACACGGCGTACGTCAACGGAACGCCGGGCCGGTAAGCCAGGTGCGTGATCGACGGCGCGTCCAGCACGTGGATGTCCGCACGACTCCCGGGCCGCAGGATCCCGATCTCGTCCTCACGCCGCAAAGCCCGAGCACCGCCCCACGTGGCAGCACGCACAGCCTCAGCCACACTCATCCGCATCTGAAGCACAGCCGTGGCCACGCAGAACGCCATCGAAGTGGTGTACGACGACCCGGGGTTGCAGTTCGACGCCAACGCAACCGTCGCACCCGCGTTCAACAAAGCCTGTGCGTCCGGCAAAGGCTGACGAGTCGACAAGTCGCAGGCGGGCAGCAAGGTCGCCACGGTTTCGGAGCTGGCGAGGTCTTCGACGTCGGACTTGGTCAAGTACGTGCAGTGGTCCACCGAAGCCGCGTTCATCTCGACCGCGAGCCGCACGCCGGGGCCGTAGTCGAGCTGGTTGCCGTGCACGCGCAGGCCGAGGCCGTGTTTGCGGCCTGCCTCGAGCACCGCACGGGACTGCGGGCCGTCGAACGCGCCTGTCTCACAGAAGACGTCGATCCAGCGCACGTGCGGTGTGACGGCTTCGATCATCTCGCCGCAGACGAGGTCCACATAGGAATCAGCGTCCCAGCCCGGCGGCACCAGGTGCGCGCCGAGGAACGTGACCTCGTCGACCTGGTCCGATGCCAGGACCGCCGAGCGCAGCTCGTTCGGCACGTCCAGGCCGTAGCCGGTTTTCGTCTCGATGTACGTCGTGCCTTGGGACACCGCTTCGGCGACATGTCGGCTCATCACCGCGGTCAGGTCCGCGTCGGACGCCGACCGGGTCGCGCCGACCGTCACCGCGATTCCGCCCGCGCGGTAGGGCTGGCCCGCCATCCGGGCAGCGAATTCCGTTGTCCGGTCGCCTGCGAAGACCAGGTGGGTGTGGCTGTCGACCCAGCCGGGCAGCACAGCCCTGCCTTCCAGGTCAACGGCCGAGTCCGCCGCGGGCGCCGAGGACGCCGGGCCTGCCCAGACCACTGACGCCCCGTCCAGCACCAGCGCCGCGTCCGGCAGCGTGCCCAGTTCGTCGTCGTTCGTCGTCAGCTCGCCGATCCCGGTGAGCAGCAAACTCATCGCCACAACTCCTCAATGGCCTCGGTCAGCAGCTGTCCCACGTCGCCGGCGCGGTGGCGCCCGTCCTCGACGATCACCCGGCCGCCTGCCACGACCGTGTGCACGTCCGACGCGGTGGCCACCAGCATCGCCTGCGACGGCAGGCACCCGGCGGTCCGCGGCGTGTCGAGGGAGATCGCCACCAGGTCCGCGTACCCGGCAGGCCAGCCGAGGCTGGTGTGCGCCGTCATGGCCGTGTACAGCTCTTCTGGTGTGAACCGGCCGCGCCGCCCGGTGCGCAGCCGTTCGCCGTGCTCGACCGCACGGGCTTCCAGCAGTGGATCGATCACAGCATGTTGATCGCTGCCAAGGGACAGCGGACTTCCGGCGTCGACGAGCTCACGTGCAGGGCCGATCCCGTCGGCCAGATCCGCTTCGGTGGTCGGGCAGAAACACGCGCCCGTCCCCGACGATCCGAGCAACGAGATGTCCTTCGTGGACAAATGAGTCGCGTGGACTGCCGTGGTACGCGGGGAAAGCGCACCCGCCTCCGCCAGCAGCTCGGTGGGCGTCAGGCCGTACGCGGCCAGGCACGCCTCGTTCTCGGCAGGCTGCTCGGACAGGTGCACGTGCAGCGGCCCCGACGGCCACGCCGAAACCAGCGACGGCAACGCAGCCCTGGGCACGGCACGGGCCGAGTGGATCGCGGCGCCTGCGAGCAGCACCGAATCGGACCGCAGCGACGACACACGCGACGCCCACGCGTCCACCGAACCGTCCGAGAACCTGAGTTGCTCCTCCGCCAGCGGCTGGTCGATTCCGCCTGCCAGATAACAGGTATCCAGCAGCGTCACGCGGATCCCCGCGTCCGACGCCGCCTGCCGCAGCGCCTCGGCCATCGCGTTCGGGTCGGCGTACGGCGCCCCACCCGGTGCGTGGTGCACGTAGTGGAACTCGCCGACGCACGTCACCCCGGCCAGCGCCATCTCGGCGTACACGGCGGTCGCCAGCTTCCGGTAGCTGCCCGGGTCCAATTTCCCGGCCAGCGCGTACATGCCCGTGCGCCAGGTCCAGAACGTGCCGCCGTCCGCGTGGGTCCGGCCGCGCAACGCTCGGTGGAACGCGTGCGAATGGGCGTTGGCGAAACCCGGCAACACCAGGCCGGGCAGCCGATGCGCATCGGGCGGGCACGGCGAATCCGGCACCACAGCGGTGATCTTGCCGTCGGCCACGTCGACCAGGACGCTGGACCGCACGCCTGACGAGTCCAGCCAGGCGTGCTCGCACCAGTACCTCATGCTTTGGTGGCCAGCTTCGCCAGCACCTTGGCCAGGGCTTCGACACCGGCTTCGCAGTCGGCGGCCTCGGCGTGCTCGGCCGGCGCGTGGCTCACACCGGTCGGGTTGCGCACGAACAACATCGCGGTCGGCACGTGCTCAGCCAGGATCCCGGCGTCGTGCCCGGCCCCGGTCGGCAGCGCGGGTACGTTGCCGAGCGCGGCCACCAGGTCGTCACGCAGGGACGAGTCGAAGTGCACCGCGTCCCCATAGGACTCCTCGGTCACGACCAGCCCACAGCCCTCGTCCCTGGCCGCCTGCTTGGCCGCGGCGGTGATCCGCTCGACCACGGCACGGGTACGGCCGTCGTTGGGGGCGCGGGCGTCGAGCCAGACGTCCACCGACGAGGCGATCACGTTCGTGCCACCGGGGATCGGTTCGATCCGGCCGACCGTGGCCCGTGACCCGTCCACACTGGACGCCGCCCACCTCGCGGAGAGGATCAGCTGCGACGCGGGCAGCATCGGGTCACGCCGGGAGCCCATCGGGGTGGCACCGGCGTGGTTGCCCTCGCCGGTGAACCGGAACCGCCAGCGGCCGTGCGCCAGGATCGACGTGGCCACGCCGACCGGCGCGTTCAGGTCGACCAGCCCACGGCCCTGCTCCACGTGCAGTTCGACGAACTGGCCGATCCGCGCGAGGGCCTCGTCGTCCTTGCCGACCCTGGCCGGGTCGAGCCCCGCGGCCCTGACCGCGTCGGCGAACGTGTCGCCTTCGCGGTCCTTGAGGTTCAACGCCGTCTCGGCCGTGGTCGCCCCGGTCAGCAGCCGGGAGCCGAGGCAGGCGAGGCCGAACCGGCCGCCTTCCTCCTCCGCGAACACCATCAGCGCGAGCGGCCGGTCCGGCTTGAACCCCTTCGCCTTCAGCACGTCCACCGCGGCGAGGCTGGACACGACGCCGAGCGGGCCGTCGAACGCACCGCCGCCGGGCACCGAGTCCAGGTGGCTGCCGGTGACCAGCGCGTCCGGTCCCGGCGCGCCCCACCACGCCCAGATGTTGCCGTTGCGGTCGACTTCGACGTCCAGGCCGCGGCTGCCCGCCTCGGCGGTGAACCACTCGCGCAGTTCGAGTTCCGGGGCGTCGAAGCCGTGCCTGGAATACCCGCCGCGCGAGGGGTCGGTTCCGACGTCCTTGATCGCGGTCAGCAACTCCGTCGCCGTGGTCATGGCAAGATCATGCCCGGGTCATCGGGATATGCACACCCCGTGATTGGGCGATTTCGGCCGCACGGTCGTATCCGGCGTCCACATGGCGTATCACGCCCATCCCCGGATCATTGGTGAGCACCCGTTCGATCTTCTGCGCGGACAGCTCCGTTCCATCCGCGACAGTCACCTGTCCGGCGTGGATCGACCGGCCGATGCCGACCCCGCCGCCGTGGTGGATGGACACCCACGTGGCGCCGGAGGCGGTGTTGACCATGGCGTTGAGCAGCGGCCAGTCGGCGATGGCGTCCGAACCGTCGGCCATCCCCTCGGTCTCGCGGTACGGCGAGGCCACCGAGCCGCAGTCGAGGTGGTCACGGCCGATGACCACCGGTGCGGACAGCTCGCCGCTGGCGACCATCTCGTTGAACCTCAGGCCCGCGAGGTGCCGCTCGCCGTAGCCGAGCCAGCAGATGCGGGCGGGAAGGCCTTGGAACTCGACGCGTTCCCCGGCCATCTTGATCCAGCGGGCCAGCGACTCGTTCTCCGGGAACAGCTCGAGGATGGCCCGGTCGGTCGCGGCGATGTCCTTCGGGTCACCCGACAGCGCCGCCCAGCGGAACGGGCCCTTGCCCTCGCAGAACAGCGGCCGGATGTACGCGGGCACGAAGCCGGGGAAGTCGAAGGCGCGTTCGCAGCCGCCGAGCTTGGCCTCGCCGCGCAGCGAGTTGCCGTAGTCGAACACCTCGACGCCCTTGTCGAGGAAACCCAGCATGGCGTCGACGTGCTCGGCCATCGAGTCGCGGGAGCGGTCGGTGAACTCGTCCGGCTTCTTGGCCGCGTAGTCCGCCCAGTCCTCCAGCTCGATGCCCTTGGGCAGGTACATCAGCGGGTCGTGCGCGGACGTCTGGTCGGTGACGATGTCGATGTCGACACCCCGGCGCAGCAGCTCGGGCAGCACTTCGGCGGCGTTGCCGACCACGCCGACCGACAACGGCCGGCGCTCGCGCTTGGCCGTCTCCACCCTGCGGATCGCGTCGTCCAAATCGGACGCGAGCTCGTCCAGGTAGCGGGTCTCCAGCCGGCGCCGGGCCCGGTGCGGGTCGACCTCGATCACCAGCGCCACGCCGTCGTTCATGGTCACGGCCAGCGGCTGGGCGCCGCCCATGCCGCCGAGACCCGCGGTCACGGTCAGGGTGCCGCGCAGCGAGCCGCCGAACTTCTTGTTCGCGATCGCCGCGAAGGTCTCGTACGTGCCCTGCAGGATGCCCTGCGTTCCGATGTAGATCCACGAACCGGCCGTCATCTGGCCGTACATCGTCAGTCCGGCGGCCTCCAGCTTGCGGAACTCCGGCCAGCTCGCCCAGTCCGGCACGAGGTTGGAGTTGGCGATCAGCACACGCGGCGCCCACTCGTGCGTGCGCATCACACCGACCGGGCGGCCGGACTGCACCAGCAGCGTCTCGTCCTGGTTGAGCTCGGTCAGCTCACGGGTGATCGCGTTGAAGCTCGGCCAGTCCCGCGCGGCCTTGCCCGTGCCGCCGTAGACGACCAGGTCGTCCGGGCGTTCGGCGACGTCCGGGTCCAGGTTGTTGTGCAGCATGCGCAGCGGGGCCTCGGTCGCCCAGCTCTTCGCGGTCAGTGCGGTGCCGGTGGTGGCCCGTACGGTCACTTGATGCCTCCAGAGCGGATCAGTTCTTCGGCGGCGGCGATTTCGGGCGCGAGGTGCCGGTCCGGCCCCGGCCCGGGAACACGGGTACGCAGAGCCGCGACGGCGGCGGCGGTCGCCGTCGCGGGCTTGAGCGGGGCACGCAGGTCGAGCGCGCGTGCCGCGGTGAGCAGTTCGATCGCGAGGACCGTGGTGAGACCGTCGACGGCCTTGCGCAGCTTGCGCGCGGCGGCCCAGCCCATGGAGACGTGGTCCTCCTGCATGGCGCTGGTCGGGATCGAGTCGACCGACGCGGGCACGGCGAGCCGCTTGAGCTCGGCGACCACCGCGGCCTGCGTGTAGTGGGCGATCATGTGCCCGGAGTCCACGCCGGGGTCGTCGGCGAGGAACGCGGGCAGCCCGTGCGAGCGGGCAACGTCGAGCATCCGGTCGGTGCGCCGCTCGGCCATGCTGGCCACGTCGGCGACCGGGATCGCCAGGAAGTCCAGCACGTACGCGATCGGCGCGCCGTGGAAGTTGCCGTTGGACTCGACGCGGCCGTCGGCCAGCACGACCGGGTTGTCCACGGCGGACGCCAGCTCACGGTCGGCGACGAGTTCGGCGTGCGTGATGGTGTCGAGCGCGGCACCGTGCACCTGCGGTGAGCAGCGCAGTGAGTACGCGTCCTGCACACGCGTGCAGTCCGGCCCGCGGTGGCTGGCGACGATCTCGGAGTCGGCGAGGATCCCGGCCATCCGCTTCGCGGACTCGCCCTGCCCCGGATGCGGCCTCAGCGCGTGCAACTCGGCCTGGAAGACACGGTCCGTGCCGAGCAGGGCCTCGATGCTCATCGCCGCGGTCAGGTCCGCGATCTTCATCAGTCCGCGCAGGTCAGCGGCGGCCATCACGAGCATGCCGAGCATGCCGTCGGTGCCGTTGATCAGCGCGAGGCCTTCCTTCTCGGCCAGTTCGACCGGGGTGATCCCGGCGTCGCGCAGCGCCTCAGCCGCGGGCCGCAGCACGCCGTCGACCCGGACGTCACCCTCGCCGGTCAGCGCGAGCGCGATCGAGGAAAGCGGGGCGAGGTCACCGGAACAGCCGAGCGAGCCGTACTCCTGGACGACCGGGACGATGCCCGCGTTGATCATCCCGGCGAGGGCTTCCACAGTGGACGGCTTCACGCCGCTGTGGCCCATCGCCAGGGTGCGCAACCGCAGCAGCATCAGGCCCCGGACGACTTCGGGCTCCACCTCGGGCCCGGCGCCCGCCGCGTGCGAGCGCACCACGGCGTGCTGCAGCGCGGTCCGCCGTACCGGTGGGATGTGGCGGACCGCGAGCGCGCCGAAGCCGGTGGAGACGCCGTAGGTCGGTTCAGGACGTGACGCCAGCCGTTCGATGTGCTCGCGCGACTGCGCCACGGCGCGCAGGGCCTCGTCGGTCAGACGAACGCCTACGCCATCACGAGCGACCGCGACCACGTCGGCGCGGCTGATCGGGGTGAGACCCAGGGCTACCGGTTCTGCCATTGGGCCATCACACCCCGTGGATCACTCCGGCACGACCCGGGACAAGACGATCGTGTCTGGTATCCCAGACATCGCCGAACGGGGATAGCGTGGCCCCCGTGGTGACGAGTTCGGACGTGCCCGCGCTGCGACGGGGCCTGGCCGTGCTCCGGCTGATCGCGGGGCGGCCGGGGCCGGTGTCGGCCGCGACCGTGGCCCGTGAGCTGGGCCTGCCGCGCTCGACCACGTACCACCTGCTGGCGGAGCTGGCCGAGGCCGGGTTCGTGACGCACCTGCCGGAGGAGCAGCGGTACGGGCTGGGCGTGACGGCGTTCGAGGTGGGTTCGGCCTACCTGCGCCAAGACCCGTTGGAGCGGCTCGCCCGGCCGTTGCTGCGCAGGTTCGCCGACCGAGTCGGGCATACCGGCCACCTGGGCGTGCTGCACGGCGCGGAGACGTTGTACGTGGTGCGCGAGCAGCCGTCGCACCCGCAGTCGCTGGTGACGTCCGTCGGCGTACGGCTCCCCGCCCACCTGCCCGCATCGGGGCGGGCGATGCTGGCGCACTTGCCGCCCGCGCAGGTACGAGCCCTGTTCCCCAGCAAGGACAGTTTCGTGACGCGAACGGACAGAGGTCCCCGCGACCTGCCGTCGCTGCGCCGGGTACTCACCGCGGAACGCCGCCAGGGCTGGGCAGTCGAGGACGGGTACGTGACACCCGGGTTCGCCTCCGTCGCCGCGCCGATCTTCGACCACGGCGGCAGGCCGATCGCGGCGATCAGCGCGACCTTCCGCCACGAATGCGCGAGCGAATGCGGCGAGACCTGGCCGGAGCTGGCAGTGGAAGTGCGCAAGGTGGCGGCCGGGATGACCACGAGGGTAGGCGGCCGAGGTTGACCTCGACCCAGGTTGAGGATGCACGGTGAGGCCATGACGATCCTGGTGACCGGGGCGACCGGAAGTGTGGGCGGACAGGTCGTGTCCCAGCTGAGAGAACCAGTCAGGCCGTTCTCCCGGGCGACCGGCGGCGACCTGACCGATGTAGACAGCGTGCGCGAAGCACTGACCGACGTGGACAAGGTGTTCCTGGTCTGGCCGTTCTTCCACACCGAAGGCCTGGACAGGGTCCTCGAAGCGATCGCAGGGCAGGCGAAGCGAATCGTGTACCTGTCCTCAGCCGGAGACCCGGAATGGGCCCGCGCGGCGGAGAACCTGATCGAACAGACCGGCCTGGAGTGGACGTTCCTGCAGCCGACGGGCTTCGCCGCCAACGCACTGCGATGGGCGAACGACATCAAAACCGAAGCAGTGGTCAGAACACCGTTCGGCACCATGTCCCGGCCGCATATCCATGAATACGACATGGCCGCAGTGGGCGTACGAGCCCTGCTGTCAGACGAGCACGTGGGCGCGAAATACACGTTGAGCGGACCGGAACTGGTCAGCCAGTTCGACCAGGTGAAGATCATCGGCGACGTGATCGGCCGAGACCTGCGCCTGGACGAGCAGACACCCGAAGAAGCACGAGCGAAGATGCTCACGACCGGCTGGCCGGAACCCGTGGTCGACGGAGCAATCGCGGCATGGGCATCGATGGTCGAAAACCCGGAACCCATAGTGCCAACGGTGGAAGAGATAACCGGCACCGAGGCGAAGACCTTCCGCGCCTGGGCACAGGACCACGCAGCAGACTTCAAGGCATAGCAGAAGCACGCAACATCAACCCGGCGCGCACCACCAAAGCGATGAAGCGCACCGACCTGGACAAGGCAGCGATCAAAGAGACGAAACCCAAGGGCTGCAACGAAAGAAGCCGACACAACCAAAACCCCAGCGCGGCGCCGATTTCACATGGAGCGGAATGGCCGTAAGCTCGTCCGCGCGGAGAGCCCGCAAGCAAACGAGAACGCAAAGCCATACGCCATGGAACGGGCTCCTCCCCCTTGCGCTCTCCGAGGCCATTCCGGAGGCTCCATGTCAAATCGGCGACGCCAGGCGGGCCCTTCGCTGCGAACAAGACAAAAGTTGGGCCCCCGGAAAACCGAGGGCCCAACCGAACCTGACTCAGATACCGGCAGAAGCCAGCCACTCCTGAGCGACCTTGGAAGCATCCGGCTTGTCCGGCGAAGCCAGCTTCCCGTTCAGCTCCAACAGGGTCTTGGTGTCCAACTTGGACGAGACCTTGTTCAGCGTCGTCTTCACCAGGTCACTGGCTTTCTTGGCGTTGACGACGGGAATCACGTTCTGCGCCGCGAACAGGTTCTTCGGGTCCTCCAGCACGACGAATCCGTTGGCCGGGATGGCCGCGTCCGTGGTGAAGATGTCCGCGGCCTGGATGTTCCCGTCCTTCAGTGCTTTCGTGGTGATCGGGCCCGGCTCGAGGGACTTGTAGTCCTTGAAGGTCAGGCCGTACTTCTCCTTCAGGCCAGGGATGCCCTGCACGCGCTGCTGGAACTCGGGCGGCCCGCCGAAGGTGATCTCACCCATGTGCGGGGCCAGGTCCGCGATGGACTTCGCCTTGTACTTCTCCGCCGTCTCCTTGGTGACGACCACGGCGTCCTTGTCCTCGGCGGCTGCCTTGTCCAGCACTGCCAGCGTCTGCGGGAGCGTCTTCTTCAACGCGTCGTAGACGTCGTCGGGGCTGGTCGCCGCTGCCTTCTTGTCCAAGTAGGTCAGCAGCGTGCCGGTGTACTCCGGGACCAGGTCGATCGAGCCGTCCTGCAGGCCCGGGTAGTACGTCTCGCGGCTGCCTATGCCGAGCTTCTTGTCGACCTTCACGCCCTTGGCCGCCAGTGCCTGCGCGTAGATCTCCGCCAGCAGCCTGCTCTCGGCGAAGTTCGCCGAGCCGACGATGATCGTGTCGGTCGGCGCCGGCTGCCCGGTCGCGTTGTTGTTGCTTGCCAGCGGGTCGGATGAGCCGCCGCATGCAGTGAGCATGAGCGCCGCCGCGACGGCGGTCGCCAGCCCGGCGAGTGTGCGCTTCATCGTGTTTCTCTCCTCATGCGGTTTCAACTGCTACTTCCACCGGCCAGACCTTGCGGTCGCGCCGGCGGGTCGGGTTGCGGCGCAGGCCGCGGGACACGACGAGCCGCTGCAGCAGGATCAGCAGCCCCTCGATGGCCAGGGCGACGACGGCGATCACGATCGTGCCGCCGAGCGTCTGGGCGAAATCACGCAGGTACAGCCCGTCGATCACGAACCGGCCGAGCCCGCCGAGCGAGACGTACGCGGCGATCGTCGCCGTCGCGAGCACCTGCAGCGTGGCCGCGCGCAGGCCGCCGAGGATCAGCGGCAGCGCGTTGGGCAGCTCGACGCTCCAGAGGATGCGGCCCTCCTTCATGCCCATCCCGCGCGCGGCGTCCACAACGGACCGGTCGACGTTCCTGATGCCGGAGTACGTTCCCGCCAGCAGCGGCGGGATCGCCAGCACGACGAGGGCCAGCGTGACGGGCAGCAGGCCGATGCCCATCAGCAGCACCAGCAGGATCAGCAGACCGAGTTCGGGGATCGCGCGCAGCGCGTTGACGACACCGACGAGGAACCCGCCTTTGCCGCTGTGCCCGATCACCATGCCGATCGGCACCGCGATCACCAGGCCGAGCAGCACGGCCAGCGCCGTGTACCCGAGGTGTTCCAGGACCCTGGCGGGGATGCCACTCGGCCCCGACCACTGCTGGGGCGCGAACAACCAGTCGAAGGCGTTGCCGAAACTGTTCACTTCGCCCCCACCGTCCGCCCGGCCCGCGCCCACGGCGTGAGCAACCGCCCGAGCAGGAGCAACAGACCGTCGAAGACCATCGCGAGCAGGAAGATCAGCACGATCCCCACGATGATCTCGTCGTAGTTCTCCACCGAGAAGCCGTCGGTGAACAGGGCGCCGAGCTGCGGCACACCGAGGATCGCCGCGACACTGGTCAGGCTGATGTTCGACACGGTCGCCACCCGCAGGCCCGCGATCAGCACGGGCACGGCCAACGGCAGCTCCACGCCGAAGAACCGGCGCACCGGCCGGTAGCCCATCGCGTTCGCCGCGGCGATCACGTGCGACGGGACCGCGGCGAGCGCGTCGGCGACCGAGCGCACGAGCAGCGCGACCGTGTAGATCGTCAACGCCACGATCACGTTGATCTCGTCGAGCACCTTCGTGCCGAGCAGCGGCGGCAGGACGAGGAACAGCACGAGCGACGGGATCGTGTACAGGATTCCCGCCGCGGGCACGAGGATCGCGCGCGCGACCGGCCACCGGTTGGCCACCCAGCCGAGCGGGATCGAGATCACCAGGCCGAACAGCACCGGCAGCAGCGAGATCACCAGGTGCGGGCCGAGCGGGTCGATGACCTTGTCGAAGTTGTTCGACAACCAGTTCATGGTTTGCCCACGGACTCGGGGTGGCCTTCGATCTCGTCGAGGACCTGGCGCGCGGTGATCACGCCGACGTACTTGCCGTCCGAGTCGACCACCACACCGCGACTGGCCGGAGAGGACAGCGCCGCGTCCAGCGCACCACGCAGAGGCGTGCCCGTCGTGTAGAGGGATCCTCCTGCCACCAAGGAACCCGAGCCGAGCGGGCCGTCCACTGTGGTGTTCGGCGGGAGCCAGCCACACGGGTGGGAGTTCGCGTCGAGCACCAGCACCCAGTCCGAACCCGCGCCGGAGACGGGCTCGCCGACGGTCGCGGTCGGCACCTGGTCGACCGCGATCCCCGACGACTCCAGAAAGGACAGTCCACGGTAGCCGCGGTCGCGGCCGACGAAGCTCGCCACGAACTCGTCCGCCGGGTAGCGCAAGACGTCCGCGGGCGTGCCGTACTGCGCCAGCACACCACCCTTGCGGAACACGGCGACCTTCTCACCGATCCGCACGGCTTCGTCGATGTCGTGCGTGACGAACACGATCGTCTTGTCCAGCTCGCCCTGCAACCGCAGCAACTCGTTCTGCAGGTCCTCCCGCACCACCGGGTCGACCGCGCTGAACGGCTCGTCCATCAGCAGGATCGGCGGGTCGGCCGCGAGCGCACGCGCCACGCCGACGCGCTGCTGCTGGCCACCGGACAGCTGGACCGGATAGCGCTTGCCCATCTCGGTCGGCAACCCGACGGTCTCCAACAGCTCGGCCGCCCTCGACCTCGCCTTGCGTTTGTCCCAACCGGACAGCAGCGGCACGGTGGCGATGTTGTCCAGCACTGTGCGGTGCGGGAACAGCCCGGCCTGCTGGATCACGTAACCGATGCCAAGGCGCAGCGACGCCGGCGCCGAGTCCTTGATGTCCTTGCCGTCGATCAGGATCGTGCCCGACGTGGCCTCGATCATGCGGTTGACCATGCGCAACGAGGTCGTCTTGCCACATCCGGACGGCCCGACAAACACGGTTATGGTTCCCGCGTCCACTGTCAGGTTCAGCTTGTCGACGGCGACTGTCCCGTCGGGATACTGCTTGGTCACGTCCCGGAACTCGATCACCGGGGCCCCTGTCGTCGCGGCGGCCTCCTGCCGGCCGCCTCAATTCTTCAACGACCCTATCCCGAGGTACCGACAACGGCACGGAATTCCAGTATCCGGCCAGCTGGCGCAGCGTTACAGGACGGTTACGGTCCGGGCGGGGCGGGCACGTGCAACGGGCCGAGCCGCAACAGTTCGCGGAACGCGTCGGCGGGCACGGCGCGGGACATCAACCAGCCCTGATAGGCCTCGACGCCGATGTCGCGCAGCGCGTTGAACTGCGTGTCGGTCTCCACGCCCTCGGCCACGCACGTGCGCCCCATCGCCCTGGTCAGGTCGACCACGGCCCGGGCGACGGCGAAGTCGGACGGGTCCGTGCCGATCCCCGCGACGAACCTGCGGTCGACCTTGATGATCTGCGCGGGCAGGTCCTTGAGCCTCGCCAGCGACGAATAGCCGGTGCCGAAGTCGTCCACAGCGAACCGGACGCCGCGGGAGACCAGGTCGGCCATGGCCGTCCGGCTGCGCGACGGCAGGTCGACGAAACTGGTCTCGACCAGTTCGAGCACGACCCGCTCCCACTCCACACCGGATCCCGCGATCGCGGTCGCCACCACGTCGACGAACTCGGGGTCGCCCGGCACCAGCCCGGCGAGGTTGACCGCGACCGAGACCTGCCCGCCGTCCACGTCCGGCCACGACTTGGCCTCCCGCAGCGCGGTCCGCAGCACCCATCTGTCCAGGTCACGCAGCAGGTCGCCCTGTTCGGCGACGGGCAGGAACTGGCCGGGGCCGAGCAGGCCCCTGTCCGGGTGCGGCCAGCGGACCAGCGCCTCCGCGGTCAGGATCGAACCGTCCACGCCGACAACCGGTTGGTAGTGCAGGACAAGGCCGTCGTTGCCGAGCGCCTCGCGCAGCTGGCCCTCCAGGTACATCTGGCTGTCGGCCGTCGCGATCAGTGCCGCGTTGGCGAGCGAAACCCTTCCGGCGCCACGCCTTTTCGCCTCGAACATGGCCGCGTCGGCGAACCTGAGCAGGTCCGCGCCGGTGGTCTCCGGGCCGCTCGGCACGGCCGCGCCGACCGAAGCGGACACGCGCAAAAGCTGCCCCCGCACGGGAACCGCGGTCCGGAACAGGTGCGCGACCTTGCTGGCCAACGCGTCCACGCCACCGACCTCGTTCTGGTCGGGGCAGATCACCACGTACTCGTCACCCGACATGCGCGCGGCCGTGCACCCGTCCGGCAGGCCGTCCTCGAGGCGGCGCGCGAGCGCGATCAGCAACTCGTCCCCGGCGTCGTGGCCGAGGGAATCGTTCACCCGCTTGAAGTTGTCGACGTCGCAGAACAGCAGGGCGACGTCCCTGGCGCACGGCGCCGAGAGCAGCTCGGTGAGCAGTTCGTTCACCGCGAACCGGCCGGGCAGCCCGGTGAGGTCGTCGTGGGTGGCCTGGTGGCGCAGCAGCTCGGCGGCGCGGCGGCGTTCGGTCACGTCCTGGAAGACCACCAGCCAGAACCGGCGGCCGTCGTCGGCCACCGAGGACACCACGTTGAGCTCGCAGTAGACGGGTTCGCCGGACGCGGTGGCCAGCACGCGCTGACCGGCTTCCAGCCGGGCCCGAGGCTCGTGCTCCGAATGGGTCAGCTGCTCGGCTGACATCCCGCGCAGCCGCTCGAGATCCATTCCGAGCAGCTTGCACAGCGCGTCGTTGGCGTCGACCAGCCGCTCGGTCGCGTCGAACAGCCCGATCCCGACCGGGGTGATCGCCACCAGGTCGGTGAACCGCTGGCTGGAACGCTGCATCCGGCTCTCGGTCGACCGCTGCTCGGTCACGTCCTGCGCGGTGCCGACCATCACCGGGCCCTCTTTGCGGCCCGCGAACGACGCGCCACGGCAGCGCAGCACGCGAATGGAGCCGTCCGGGCGGACCACGCGGTACTCGCAGACGACCGGGTTGCCGGACTCCGCCAGCTGCCGCCAGGTCCGGTCCACCCAGACGCGGTCGTCCGGGTGCACGTATTCCAGGTAGTCGTTGTACGCCATCACCGTGCGCTCTTCGACGCCGAACAGCTCGTAGAGCATCGAGGACCACACGCATTCGCCCGTGGCCGTGTTCCACGCCCATGTGCCGAGCAGCGCCACACGCTGCGCGTCCTCGAACAGCCTGCGGTCCAGGGCGCGCTGCCGTCCGGGCGCACGCAGGTTGGTGATGTTCTGCACGATGCCGCGCACCAGGCGCGGCACACCGTGCTCGTCGAACACCGGTTGGGCGCGGACGAGGAAGATCCGGTCGGTGTCGCGTTCCCGCAGTTCCAGCTCGATCGGCTGGCCCTCGTGGGAGTCGAGCAGCCGTTCGCGGAACTCGATGATCGCGGGCAGGTCCTCGGGATGCGCCCGGAACAGCAATTCCGCTTCGGTGTCACCCGCGTTCTCGGTCACGCCGAGCAGGTCGTAGAGCGGTTCGCTGTAGTACGTGCGGCTTTCCGCGACGTCGTGGACGAAGCTGCCGAGGTCCGCGACCCGCTGGACCTCGGTGAACTCGTCGGCACCGAACCGGCCGCCGCCGGCGGGCGGCGCGAAGACCACCATGGTCACGCCACAGCCCTGGTCCAGCCGCAACGCCGTGACCTCGACGGATGTGCCGTCCGGACGGAGCACCCGCTGGCAGGCCCCGTCCTCGGCGAGCAGACCGGCCAGTGACTGGCCGATCAGCTCGTCCGGGGCGTCCACACCTGCGAGCACAGCCGCACCCAGGTTGGCCTGAACCACCAGGCCGTCCGAACAACGGACCCAGCCCGCCTCGGCATGCGGCGAGTCGGAAACCGCCGATTCACGCGCCGATCCAGCAGGCTCGACCAGTTCGGCCACGGTGCCACCCTTCCCGCGCCACACCTCGGGCGGGCCGAGCGCCATCCTGGATACGTACCTCCCGCCGCGCGATCAGGCTACCGTCCTGCTGTGAACAATCAATCCCTGGCTGTGACGATCGCCTGGACCACCTGCTGATCAGGCAGGCTTCGGCGCGACGCCGTCGGCCACCGCCGCGACCGCGACGGCCTGCGCGACCTCAGGCGCCACCCGCGGGTCGAGCGCGCTGGGCATGATGTGGTCGGCGTCCAGCTCGTCGAGCGCCACCGCGTGGATCGCCTCGGCCGCGGCCAGCTTCATGTTCTCGGTGATCCGCGTGGCCCCCGCGTCGAGCGCGCCGCGGAAGATGCCGGGGAACGCCGAGACGTTGTTGATCTGGTTCGGGAAGTCGCTGCGACCGGTGGCCACCACCGCCGCGTACTGGCGCGCCTCGTCCGGGTGGATCTCCGGGTCCGGATTGGACAGTGCGAACACGCTGGCGTTCGGCGCCATCGTGGCGATCAGCTCGGCGGGCACCTTGGACGACGACAGGCCGAGGAAGACGTCCGCGCCGCGCAGCGCCTCCGCGATGCCGCCGCGCAGGCCGCCGGCGTTGGTGATCTTGGCCATCTCGGCCTTGTACTTGTTCAGCCCATCGCGGCCCTCGTGGATGATGCCGCGCGAGTCCAGCAGCGTCACCTCACCGACACCGGCGAGGATCAGGATCTTCGCGCACGCGATGCCCGACGAGCCGGCACCGGCGATGACCACGCGCAGGTCCTTGAGCTGACGACCGGTGTACGTTGCGGCGCCGCGCAATGCGGCGAGCACGACCACGGCGGTGCCGTGCTGGTCGTCGTGCATCACCGGGCAGTCAAGGGCTTCGATCAGCTTCGCCTCGAGCTCGAAGCAGCGCGGCGCCGAGACGTCCTCCAGGTTGACCGCGCCGAACGACGGCCGCAGCCGCACCAGCGTCTCGACGATCTCGTCGACGTCGGTGGTGTTCAGCACGAGCGGGATCGAGTTGAGCCCGCCGAAGGTCTTGAACAGGGCGGACTTGCCCTCCATCACCGGAAGGGACGCGGCCGCGCCGATGTCGCCGAGGCCGAGCACGGCGGTGCCGTCGCTGACCACCGCGACCAGGCGGTGCGTCCAGGTGTGGGTGCGTGCGACGGCTGGGTCCTCGGCGATGGCGCGGCTGACCTTGGCGACACCGGGGGTGTACGCGATGGCGAGCGTGCGCGGATCGGAGATCGGCCGGGGCACTCCGATGTCGAGTTTCCCGCCCTCGTGCGCGCGGAAGATCTCGTCGTCGGTCACCGGCTTGGCCAATTCTTCATCCATTGCAGTCACAGGAGGCGTCCTCGTGTCAGGAGTGGGTACGGGAGCGACGCCGGAATCAGCGCGGTGGCGCCGGTCGTCCGGGTGCGTCGACCGCCCGGTCGCGCCCATCCGCTGGTTGGACGGGGCAACCGCGGACGCTGCGGTCCCCACAGTGTGGCAGTTGGCACCGGGGGTGTCTGCGGTGGGGATCACAGTTTTCACCGTGATTTCCGCACGTCAGTCCGCATTTTCGCAAGACGTCCGTCCGGTTTGTACACAAGCCCGCAGGCGGAGCGCCTCACGATCGGTCAAGTCGGCTACCTAGAATCCACGGCATGCAGGTACGCGAATTGTCGATCGCAGGCGTCTTCGAGTTCTCGCCGAGGAGCTTCGGGGACTCGAGGGGCCTGTTCGCGGCCCCGTTCCAGGGCGAGGTGTTCGCCGAGGCGGTCGGCCACCCGTTGCGGCTCGGGCAGACCAACCACAGCGTCTCCCGCCGCGGGGTGATCCGCGGTATCCACTTCGCCGAGACCCCACCGGGACAGGCGAAGTACGTCTACTGCCCGCGCGGCGCGATGCTGGACGTGGTGGTGGACATCAGGGTGGGCTCGCCCACGTTCGGCCAGTGGGACTCGGTGCTGCTCGACGCTAAGGACTTCCGCGCGCTGTACGTGCCGGAAGGGCTCGGGCACGGCTTCGTCGCACTGGAGGACGACACGGCGATGAGCTACCTCTGCTCGACCGGGTACAACCCCGGCAAGGAGCACGGCATAACACCGTTGGACGCGGCGCTGCGGCTGCCGTGGCCGACGGACATCGATCCGATCCTCTCGGACAAGGACACGAAAGCACCGACGCTCGCCGAGGCGATGACCGCGGGCCTGCTGCCGACGTACGACGCCTGCGTGGCGCACTATCGCAGCTTGTAGACCATCACGCCGAGCACCTCGGCCATCCCCAGCTCGCGCGAATCGGTCGACGCGAACTGGTTGTCACCCACGACGAAGTAGCCGGGCCCTGCGACGCGTTTGATGGACAGCTGGCCCGGCCGGTGCGGCCACCGCACGAGCACGACGTCACCGGGCTTCGCCTTCGCGGCCCGGCGGATGACCACGACATCACCGTCCTTGAGCGCCGGAGCCATGGACGGGCCGCGGACAGTGACGAAACGGATGGGCCACCAGCCCAAGGGATGGGTCACCAGTCACCTCCGACTGCCAGGCGGGGCGCGCACGAGTAAGGTCCACATTGTCGGAGCATCCGTAAGTGAATAGTGCGCCATTGTCGGCGCAAACTGCCAGGGAGGCACCCATGCGACTGCCGTCGCTCAGGGCGCTCGTGCGCCCGCGGCTGGAGGCAAGCGCTCACTGCGACCTGCCATGCGGGGTCTACGACCCCGCCCAGGCCCGGATCGAAGCCGAGTCGATCAAGGCGATCCAGGAGAAGTACCAGGCCAACGAGGACCTGGAGTTCCGCGCGCGTGCGGTCGTGATCAAGGAGCAGCGCAGCGAACTGGTCAAGCACCACCTGTGGGTGCTCTGGACGGACTACTTCAAGGCGCCGCACTTCGAGAAGTACCCGCAGCTGCACGACCTGTTCAACCGCGCGACGAAGGCGGCCGGAGCAGCGGGGACGAAGGGCACCATGGACCCGGCGAAGGGCCAGGAGCTGCTCGACCTGATCGCGGAGATCGACAAGATCTTCTGGGAGACCAAGCAGGGCTGAGCCCAGACTGCCTGAAACGGCGTTCACCAGCGACAGCGTGTGTCGTCGGTGAGCGTCGTTTCTCGTTGTTGGTCGAGCTTTGACGGCCTGGAGACGGCCTGATCTTGAACCTCTGCCGGTGGTCGAGCGGTAGACCTCGTTGAGTTCGTAGACCGTCCAGAGCGCCGTCTGGTTGGGGCTGATCTCCGGCTCCGGTACATGCCGACCTCCCGACGTAGTGGGCGCGAACGAGATGACTCGACCGGTCCCTCTCCTCGCCCCTGCCGCCAGTTAGCTCCGGGTCGTCGGTGTCAAGGGTGGGCGCTCGCGTCCGTGGCGAAGCCACGCCGAAGGCGCCCTTGATGGCGGTGGGCCGGTGTTGAACGATCAGCAGCGAGGACCTTCAACGCTGCGGCCTTCGCACCCGATTAGAAGCGGGCTGGGTCGGGAGACGGCGGGAGCAGCCCAGGGCGACCGTGCTGGGAGTACGCCAATGGAGATCTTCAGTCCGCGTCGTGGGCCCGGACGGTTCTGAGGTTCACGCGCCGCTGTCGGCTCGATTACTCGCGCGGGCGGCTCGGGGCCAGCCGATCGACCGAGCGGGCGTAGCGAAGCGGAAACCCGCTCGTGTCGAGATGGATTGGCCCGAGCCGCCAAGCGCGATGTGCGCCGCCGACGACGGCGCACCTTGATCCCATAGAGCCAAATTCGGCAAGAACCCACATGCATCGCTAGAAGCGACGCACCCAAGTTGTGCGGTGCAGCCTGAGGCCGCCGCTTCTGGCCTCAACACAGCCTGAGTTGACCTTGGGTTCAAGGTCACACACCACACTGGACGCGACCTAGTCCGTTCGGGTGATCAAACCCACGAATGGGCGGACTTGATAGAAACTGTGCGTCACGGATGACTTGATCATGATGCCCGGCTTACAGTCCACCTAGGACCTACGTCCGTAAGGAAAGCTTATGACCAACTACGGGTACATGTTCTTTACCTTTAGCGTGCATAAGCACGGAGAGGCAAAGAACCCACTTAGGCTCGGCCATCTCCTTGACGGACAGACGGCGATACCGGATGCGCCATTGTCACGGGCAGAAATGGTCGTGACTCTTTATGGCGTCCTATGGTTTGCGTGGTCACCGCATCGACGAAAAGAACAAGCACCTCGGAATCTCAAAGGTGTGCCCCCGAGGTCGGTGCATTGAGTTCACCGCAGAGCTTGGCACGAGTGGTCAAACCTCATGGTTCCTCGACCCTCGCATGGAAGGCGACGAACCCGTGTTCGAACGCTCCAGTCGCCACATTGAAGCAAATCAGCGGCGCGGATTGATTGTCGCCCCGACAAACTCCACCGTTGGCCTGCTCGCCCTGGAGTCTCGGTCAAGATCGACCGGGCGAGAACAGATTACCGCGATCCTTAAGCGAGGCGTCCGAAACCACACGGGCCTGATCATGGACTTTAATACTGTTGTACATGAGGAAGCATTACGCGCGTTCTTGAACACGGCACAGGTCAATGCGATCACCTTGCGTCGTCACGGAGTACCTCAAGACATAGCAGAGCAGCTTGAAATTCGCCAACCAGATGCCCACCTAGGACGTCTGGAGATGACGATTGGGCGCGGTCGCATCAGGGAGCTTAGCCAGCAGCTCGCGAACAAGTTCCGACGGGATGATCGAGCGCGTCGACGGCTACTGTCTGTCCATGGGCTCGACTTCAGTGAACTCAACGTCAAGATGCAGGTAGGCGAACGCAACACCACACTGTGCGTGTCGAGCGACAGGATGCCAGCATTTGTCTACCAACTGTCGTCTATCGGTGTTCCCACCGAAGAGCGCTTCTACGCCGAAGTGCTACGGATGGTACCCGAGGTTGGCCGCGCGTTCGGCGCAAATGTCGGTGCGGACTGGCATGCTGGCTCTTGGTCCAAGGAGTCACTCGCGACCGTAGTCGCCGTGCCGACGCAGGAGGTGTCTCTAGATGAGGGGCCAGCCGAAGCGGCGGGGTAAGTTCTCCAGTCTGACGTTGGTTACTGACCACTACGACACGTTTCGCGATGCCGCGACCGGCCGCAGGCGCCTGCTCGACTTTGTCGCATATATCGGCTTTCCTCTTACGCTGTCAGCCACAACATGGGCGTGCAATGCCCGGGCTGGAAATATACCTGAACTGTTGGCAGCAGCAGCAATTCTAACCGGCCTAATCTTCAATGTTTTTGTGTTACTATTTGACCTAACTATGCGCGCAACCGACAAGACCGACCCCGCTCACCCTTTCAACTATAAACAGACTAGCTGATGAACTGAGAGCAAACATCTCTTACGCGGTCCTACTGGGCTTAACCCTAACGGCGATCCTCGGAGGGCTTGCGATGTTTGGGAGCAAAGATCAGACGTTACATCCCATACTTACGGCTACAATAGTCTTCTTGGCAACTCAGATGCTATTGACTCTATCTATGATCCTGAAGAGAATCCGAGCGCTTTACCGGGCATTTCGCGTCACAGGTGCAGAGCGAATTCCGTAGCGATGAACTGTCGAGCAAATTCATCGATGGTTCTGGATAATCGCTGACGAGTATGCGCACTGGGTTGCCCGCCTGCGGCATGCAGGCATCCTATGTAGGCAACGCGCAGTCAGCAGATTCCTGAACGCCGCACGCTACGGTGACTGGGTGACTGACCTGGTGAATTGGTCCTCGGCTGTCGCGGAGGATCGCCTGGTGGTGTCCCTGCCTCGTCGGTGGAGTCATGTGCAGGGTGTGCTTGATCGGGCGAGGCTGGCTGCGGCCTTGTTCGAGCATGGCGAGGGTGAGCTGCTGGTGGCGGCTGCGGTGTTGCATGACGTGGGGTATGCCCCTGATCTCGCGCACAGTGGGTTTCATCCGTTGGATGGTGCTCGGTACCTGCGCAAGCTGGACGCGTCGGAGCGGTTGTGTGCGCTGGTGGCGCATCACTCCTGTGCGTATCGGGAGGCTGAGTTGCGGGGATTGTCGGCGGAGCTGGCGGAGTGGGCCGACGAGCAGACTCCGTTGCGGGACGCGCTGTGGTGGGCGGATATGACGACGTCGCCGGATGGGGTGACGGTGCCGTTTGAGCGGCGGATCGGGGAGATTCAGGAGCGGTACGGGCCTGATGACCTGGTGACGTTCTTCATCCGGCAGGCCAAGCCGGAGCTGGGGGTGGCAGTGGAGCGGACCGAGGAGCGGCTGAGGGCCGCTGGGATCGACTTCGAGTAGAGGACGTGTGGCCGTGACGTGTGTCGGACGGCCGGGGCGTATGACGTCCTGAGGTGTCCCGCTGTGGGGTGCTCGTGTCCTTGTGAGCTGGCGATTCTCCTGGTCGAGAGTCTGGAAAGCGCAGACCTGACCGAGAGGTAGTCGTTCATGTCGAACTGTCCGGTGCGGGCTTCCGGTGAAGCCGCGGAAGGGCCATCGTCTGAGGAGCCGTGGGATCGGGTGACCGTTCCCTATGTGGCCAGGTGGAGCAAGGAACAAGACCTGTCGTCCGCGCTGGTGATCCGGAGGCGTGGTGGCATCGGGTACGTGGATGAGGTCATCGGCGACCGGGACAAGCGGGGCATCCTTGGCCTCGGCTGGCGTCGCTGCCCCGGCATGGGCGCCCTTTGTTCGGGGCGGTGCACTCATTGAGGCAGCGGCTGGTGATGGGCAAGCTGCTGTGTCAGGTCTGTGCTGGGCCTGCTGACAGGAACGCCGATGGTGTGCTGTGGCTGCTGCCGGACAGCCGGGATCAGTGGGCGGACTGGCCGGAGCGGATGGCAGTCGACGAGCCACCTACGTGTAGGGCGTGTGCCGTGTTGGCGAACAAGCTGTGCCCGGCTCTGCGGGGCGGAGCGATTGCTGTCCGGGTGAAGCAGTCTCCCGTGGTGGGTGTGCGTGGTCGCGTTCATCAGACCGCCGGGCTGCTGCCGGTGCCGACGGATGAGGACGTTGTCGGTTTCGGTGATCCGCGTATTCGGTGGACCTTGGCGTCCAGCCTGCTGCGTGAGCTGAGTAGATGCTCGGTCGTGCGGCTCGACGAGCTGATCTAGGTGTAGTAGGGCTCGCTGCGGTTGTCGAAGCCGTGTTGGATGCGCAGCCTGGTGGACGGGTGGATGGTGAGTTCCGCCAGTAGAGGTTGTTCAATCCAGGCGGCTTCCTTGCTTTCGCTGCTGGTCCGGAGCTCGCCACCGATGGGGCGGCCGCGGAAGCAGATGGAGAACTCCTGGCGGACTTCGCCGTCGTCGTACGCGATCACGTGGTCGGGGTTGGAGTAGATGCCGATCAGGCCGGTGACCTCGATTTCGATGCCGGTTTCCTCGATGAACTCGCGCACTGCGGTCTGGGTGAGGGTTTCGCCGAGTTCGAGCTGGCCGCCTGGGATTGAGTACAGGTCGTTGTCGGTGCGGCGGATCATCAGTAGACGGCCGTCAGCGTCGAGTACGAAGGCGCTGACGGCTACGGCGATGCTGTTGGGCTGCGGTGCGTTGGGGTCGTGGAAGTGGTCCACGCGCGCCATGCGGCTCCCTAGAACGTCGCTCTTGCTGACTTGTGCCAGACGGTGTCGAAGCTTTCAGCGTAGGTCTCGAACAGGTCGCCCGCAGACAGGCGGCGTAGGTGCAGGGAGGGAGCGTGGGCGCCCTGGATGCCGTACACGTGCGTGTTGATGATCATCTCGTCGTCGAAGCGGAAGATCGAGTTGTACAGCGTGGTGCGGTGGAAGCGGATCTTCACGCCGTCGACGTCGCGCAACGGTCGGTAGGCGGCTAGGACGTTGCGGATCTTCGCACCCAAGGTGCCTTCGCCCAGGTCCTCTTGCTCGCTGCGCAGGGCGACTTCTGGGCTGTCGGGGTCGCCGAACGTCAGTCGGATGCGTGCGCCCTTGGCCGCCTTCTGGGCCAGGCCCTTGACGAACTTGGGGCGTTCAACGAGGAACATCCCGGCGTGGACGAGGATGTCCACCTGTGCTGAGGCGTCGTTGATCAACCGGTCCCAGAGTTCGACGGGGATCGAGTTGCGGTGTGGGAAGACCTGGACGACTTCCGAGTCCGCGACTTCTGCCTTGCGTTCCGGCGAGACGGCATCGGGCCAGAGGTATTTCTCGGTCTCGCGGACCATGGCGGCGATAGCGTGCCTGTGTCGCTGGTGGGGGGATCTGCCCTTGGTGATCCAGCGCTCGACGGTTTTCGGGTCGACGCCGATGGCGCTGGCCACCTTGGCGGGCGTCAAGCCGTTGCGCAACAATGCGTCTCGTAGCCGATCGTTCGGCATCTTCTCACCCTCGAGGACGTTAGGGACGTCTTGAAGGTATCACAGGACGTCCCAAGGCGTCCCTTGATGTGGTGCTTGCGTCCTCCATTTCGGACGAATCTGTATCTCGTCAGCAGGCCGTGTAGGGCCTTGACCAACACTGGGAGACGAGATGCCGATCATGGCAACCAGGTTCGCCGCCGACTTCGGCGTGGAACCGTCGATCGAGTTCCAGCCGGACCCGCAGGCGCCCAAGCGGCAGGAACGGGTCCGTGGAACCAACGAGCTGGTCTGGATCGTGCGGGCGCTGGACGCGAACGAAGAGGCCGCGCGGTTCGGTGCAGAGTTCAAGGCGAAGGTTGCCGCTCCACCGCAGTCGGTTCCGCCTGCGAAGATTCAAGGCTTTCCGTACGCACCGGTCCTGACAATCACGCCGTACGCCAACAACAAGGGCCGGATCGCGCACAGCTTCCGCGCCAAGGGTTTGCGGGCTCCGGCGCGTGACAAGGCGAGTCGGACTGCTGAACGGAAGACGGCAGCGTGAGCGCGCAGGAGAAAGGCATGCGCGACTTGGTGAGCCTTCAAGTGATGGAGGGCGTACCGATCCGCTCCCGCGCTCTGCCGTTCGCCGACCGGGTGGAGATCCGTTTCGGCAACGCCTTCCCACTCGCGCTGCTGATCGACCGGGCTGCGATCGAGGAGCTGCTTGAGGCGATCCAGACCAGCCGGGACGCGCTCGACAAGCAACCAGACGGACTGAGGAGGGCTGAGCGATGGGCTTCAACGTCACGTGCTCGCCGGGTAAGGACGCGACAGCGGGTCTGGTGATGGTCACGCCGGAGCTGCCGACGCTGATCCTCTACCTGGACCCGGTCAACGTCGCCATTCAGCTTCCGGTGTTCCCGGACGGCTCGCATGTGCTCACACGGTTCTGCCGGGAGCTGTCACGCGAAGCGGCACGGGTCGCTGACGTACTCGAAGGGGATGAGCAGTGATACAGACGCTGTCCTTTCCCGGCCCAGACGCATCACCCGAAGAGGTCGTGGACGCACTGCGAGCTCAAGCCGTGTCCTTCGCGGTCGTCGCTGACGTACTCAGCGAATCCGACAGCACTAGTTCCGCTGTGGCGCTCGAAGGGGCACTTCGACTGCGGTGTCAGGCGGCGGTGATCGAGGCGATGGCGGAGCTTCATGACGAGCTGGGCTCGCAGCTCCGCGCTGCGGATACGTACACAGGGAGGTTCGTATGAAGGGACCGTTCAAGCCGAACGTTGAGAGTCTGGTGCTGGCCAGGCAGCTTCGGCAGCTGCGTGAGAACACGGGGCTGACGCAGGGTGCGGTCGATGGGCAGCTCGGCGGATCGGTGAGCAAGGTGCACCGCATCGAACAGGGACAGTCGCCCTGGCCAGGCGAGCTGGGCGTGATGCTGGACATGAACAAGGTGCCCAACGCGACACAGGCCGTGCTGCGGGACACGTGGGGCGAGGCGTGGCGGGCTCGTGCCGAGCAGGGCGAACTCACTGATTCCTGAAGCGGCGCCCACCGGTTCGGTGGGCGCCGTCGTCGTTGTCAGGCCTTGAACGAGTACAGCGATGCCGTTCCGAGCGCCTGTTGCGCGTCGAACTGCTCGAACGTCCGCACGACGCGGAAACCGAGGCGCTCGACCAGCTTCATCGACCTCTGGTTGGCTGTCTGCGTCACCACGACCACGGGCTGGTCGGGCATCTCGTCGGCGGCGGCGCGCAACACCGCTGCCGCGGCTTCGTAAGCGATCCCCTTGCCCCACGCGCTGCGCCGCAGCGCGTAGGACAGCTCCAGCTCGTTGCCGTCCTCGGTGACGTGTCCCGGCACATCTACCGGGCGGCGGTCGAGCCAGAGGCCGCCGAGGAACTCGTTCGTCTCACGGTCCGCGATGGCGTAACTGCCGGGTACGTGTGTCGTCCCCAGGTGGTCGAGCATCCGCTCCACTTCCGGTCGCGGCCTCGGGCCGCCGAGGTGGGCCCGTACCTCCGGGTCCGTGAAGAGTTCGATCAGCCCCTCCCGATCGGTGCCACTCACCTGGCGCAGCAGAAGACGTTCCGTCTCCAGTTCGGTAACGGACAGTGTCGATGACGCAGTCATGAATCCATACTGCCGAGTTACACGCTGTCCACGCCGCACACTCAGCGTTCGGGCGTCGGATTCCTAGCCTGGCAACGCTCTTGTTGCGAGCGCCTGCGGGCGTTGCCGGCGCGACGGCGTGCACCGAGGGGCCGGCCACTGACAGTTGGCGAGCTTGCCGCCGCCCGCCCTTCCCCCCGGTTGACCACGAATTCGATCGGGCGGGCCACGCCGCTACGCGGAGGTGGCGCCCACCCCCTCGATGGGCGCCACCTCCGGTGCGCGAGCGGTGCGGGCACCGCTGTCAACAGCAGAGGGTGCCGCCTGGCGGAACACCCAGGATTGCGGTGAACCGGGTGCAGTCGTCCACGCGGCTCTGGACTTCTGCCGGGTTGCCGCCGCCGCGTTCCAGGTTTCCGTTGATGCTCCGGATCGTCTCGCCGAAGCCCGCGCCGCTGACACCGCGTCGTGCGGTGTCGTGGTTGCCAGGCCGGTCTGGGTGTTCCAGTTCCAGAGTCCTGTTTTCCACGCGGTTGCCGCATCGTTCTGCACTTGCCACGGTTCGGTCAGCAGCGGCAGCCCCAGAGCCTCCCCCGCCGCGTTGTAGTTGAAGTTCCAGCTCAGTTGGATCGGGCCGCGGCCGTGGTACGCCGTCTGCCCGGCTGGGCAGCCGTAAGGTCTCGACGCGTCGCAGTAGTTCGGGTGGTCGGCCTGACCGGATTCCACGATGTGCTCGAGGCCGCCGGTGTCGTGGTGCACGTTGGCGAGGAGGGCCGCTGCCTCACGCTTTCGCACTTCGTCCGTGCCTGTGCTCGCGAATCCCGGGTACGCGCTGGTTGCCGCGACCAGTCCGCTGTAGGTGCAGAGCGAATTCCGGGCCGGGAACATCTCGTCGAACTGCGCTTCCGTCACCACGAAAGCCGGTGGGGCCGGTTCAGCAGTTGAACAGGAGCCAACAGCCGCCGCGCAGACAGCCACCGAAGCGGCAAGGCGGCCTGACCACACGACTGACTCCTTAGGCAGGACACGGAAACGGCGAGTCCACGTGACACAGGCCACTAAACCGTAATTGGTCTACACCAGTCAAGCGACATGCGCCGGGTTCGGGAGGCGCCAGAACGGGCACCCTGAACCATGGTGTTGCACCTGGTATGGGCGTTTCTGACGGCGGTGAGCCGCCGCAGGCATCGCCGCACGCGCAAGGTCTTACCGGACAACCGTTTTGCAAGGAGTACGACGCAGCTCACATCGCAAACTACCAACGCCTGACCAACGGCGCTTTTACCATCGCCAAGTGGCAGTCGAAGCAGTCGAAACAGCCTCCGCGGTCTATATCCTCCGGCACGGCGAGACCCAGTGGTCGAACAGCGGCCAGCACACCGGTGTCACCGATATCCCGCTGACCGAGCACGGCGAGCAGCAGGCGCGTCGCGCCGGACTGGTGATGAGCACGCTGCGCGGCAGCGCGGTTCCGCCCTACCGGGTGTTCACCAGCCCCCGGCAGCGCGCGGTCCGGACCGCCGAACTCGCGGGTTTCACCGTGGACGAGAAAGTCGAAGAGCTCGCCGAGTGGGACTACGGCGACTACGAAGGCATGACCACCGACCAGATCCGCCAGGAAGTACCCGGCTGGACCGTGTGGACGCACGCCTCGCGCGGCGGCGAGGCGGCGCAGCAGGTCAGCGACCGGGCGGACGCGTTGCTCACCCGGGTCAGGGAACTGCTCCGCTGCGGTGACGTGGTCCTGGTGGGGCACGGGCACTTCAGCCGCGTGCTGATCGCGCGCTGGCTCGGCCTGCCGGTGACCAGCGGTGTCCACTTCGGACTCGGTCCGGCCGGTACGGCCGTACTGGACCACGAGCGGGGCGAGCCCCGCGTCAACCGGTTGAACGTGCCGCCGTTGGACGTCTGACTCCTCGCCAGTAGGTTTGCCGCGCACGATCTGGACCATGCGAGGAGCAAGCCGATGGGTGCCTGGGGCACGGGTGCTTTCGACAACGACGACGCGGCGGATTTCGCCGGGGACCTGAACGACGCGGACCCCGGCGAACGGCCGGGCCTGATCCGCGAGGCGCTGGAAGCCGCCGCGGACAACGACGACTACCTGGCCGCCTCGACAGCCAGTGCGGCGATCGCGGCTGCCGCGGTCGTCGCATCGCAGCAGCCGGACGGGCCCGAGGTCGACTCGGTGTACGGCCCCGAGTTCCTCACCGACGGCGACAGCGTGGACCTGCCCGAGGAGTTCGCCGATCTGGGCGTACGCGCGATCACCCGGATCCTGTCCGACGAGTCCGAGTGGCGTGACCTGTGGGAGGACGCCGGCTCGCTCGACCAGGCGATCGGCGCGCTGGAGCCGCTGCGGGCCGCGCTCAACCGCTAGGCCGGACCATCAGGTATCCCTGGTTGGCTGAGGGGGCCAGCCAGCCAGGACCGGTCTGCAGCACGTCCGCGAACGCGAGCACGCGGTGGTAGGCGCACAGCGACTCGGGAACACCGAGGATGGACGGCGTGTCCATGCCGATCGGCAGCTCGTTGAGGAAGTAAGAACTCGCCGTGATGACCTGTTGCACGGTCGGTGACTCGCCGCGGTGGGTCAGGTAGGCCCGTGAGATCTCCATGCACGACGAACGGAACCGCACGTCGTTGTCGAACGCGGTCTGCACCAGATCCCGCAGGCGCAGGTATCCCGGGCTCTGCTCCAGGTCGCTCCAGCCGAGCAGGTGCGCGTCCGGATCGGGCGCACCGGCCTCGGCGAGTGCGCGCCGCACGCGGTTGGTGGCCAGCCTGGCTTCCTGCGACATCTTGGCAACAGCGCGCTGTGGCGAGTAGCCCATCGCGATCAGCGTGTGCGTGCTCGGCCTGTCCGCGACCAGGAAGTGCACGGAGTCGAAGCGCACCAGAGCCCACGACGCCAGCTCGCGCAGTCTGGCCGGGCTGTAGAAGCTGTTGAACAGGCTCACGCCGAACAGCATGTGCTTGCCGCCTGCCAACAGTCGCTGGCAGTTCGGCGACGCAGCGACCGCTTCACACATGCACTCCACAATGGACTACGCGGCGGCGTAAAGCGATTCCCCGTTCGACTGATCATCCCGGAATGGACAAAGCGGGCCCGGGGCAGGGATTCCGGGCCCGCTCGCTAGCGGTTCGACGGCGTCAGACGCCGGCGATCTGCTGGATCCAGGGGCGGTACCGCGTGATGTTGGTGTAGTTGGTGACGGTCTGGCGGTCGCTCGTGGAGGCGACGCCGACCTGCTTGCCGGAGGCGAACATCGGGCCACCGGAGTCACCACCGGCGGTGATGCCGTTGCCGCGGCGCGCGGTGACGGCGACGCCACCGCGGTAGTCACGGCCGTTCACGTTCGTGACGCTGACGTTGGCGACCTTCAGGTACCGCGACTGGCAGTTGATCTCGGGCTGGCCGGTGCAGGTGGCGCCCCAGCCGTAGACCTGGACCGTCTGGCCGACCTGCACGTCGCTGGTGGTGCCCAGCGGCGCGTAGGTGCCGGTGTACGACTGCGACAGCCGTGCGATGGCCAGGTCGGCCGACGGGTGCTGGGTGATCTGCGCGGCCGTGCGCATCTGACCACCGCTGGTCTGGTCAAGGCTGCCGATGCGGAACGTGAACGTGCCGCCGCCGGTGACGCAGTGCTGCGCGGTCAGCACGTAGTTCGGGGCGATGACCGTGGCGGTGCAGTTCTGCTGGCCGTTCTTGAACAGCCGGGCTGCCCACGGGGCGTTGGAGGCGTTGCCGCCCCCGATGATCATCGGGGCGACGTCGGTGGGCTCCGCGGCCGGTGCGGCGGTGGCCGCCGGTGCGACGGCGCCGAGCACGGAGAAGGTCACTCCGGCCAAGGCCATGCCAAAACGCGCGAACTTCATCTAGCTCACTCGATTCCGCGGCGATCGTCCGCCGCTTGCAGGGTGGAATCAGGGACCCGTCAAGGGTCACCCGTTCGAATGAGTCCATCTACCCGTCAAAAGTCGGGTTTGTGGCGAGTGTTACTTCTCGCCGTCGTCTGTAACGCCGTGCCCGTCCGCCCAGATGCGTGACGGCGCACGGAAAAGCAGCACGAGCGCCGCTATGCAGACCACCGCGCCGGGGATCCCGTACGCGGGCTGCCCGGACGGTCCGGTCGCGTACCAGGCCACCCCCAGCAGCAGGATCTGGATCACCGTGGCGGGGCCGCGGGCCCAGCGCTTGCCGAGCAGCAGACCGATCCCGCAGGCGAGCACGCCGCCGAAGATCACCACGAAGTAGCCGGCCTCGCCGTAGAGGTTGCCCCCCGGCAACGAACCGCCGTCGACCAGCAGGAAGACCGCGAACGCGATGCCCGCCAGTCCCTCGATGCCGACCAGCAGGCCGGCGGCCTTGACCGTGCCCGGCACGGGTGTGTCAGTGGTCACGAAAACTTCCTGGTGGCAGGGGATTGTGACGGTCGGTGCGTGGTAACCGATCGTATGCCACCCGGACGGCCGGTCCCATCCGGCACGGATTCGAGCGATGATCTCCACGAGGTCGTCGTCGAGCGGATCGGTCGTCCGGGTGCACTCGTCACGACAGCGCGACATCGGTGTCAGGACGAAGGGAGCACGATCACTGGCAGCCACCAGGTGACTCAGGTGGGTTACCCCACGCCCCTCCAACGAGCCCCGTGCCGGGCAGCGACGCCTACGCACTGTTTTACGCTGCGGTCATGCGTGCAGTGCTGGTAGTCAACCCACAGGCCACGGCGACAACGCCGGCCGGGCGGGACGTGCTCGCGCACGCCCTGGCCAGCGAGGTGAAGCTGGACGTCATCGAGACCGACTACCGCGGTCACGCGATGAAGGCAGCCGCCAAGGCCGCGGAGGAGGGCGTCGACCTGGTCGTCGCGCACGGCGGCGACGGGACGGTGAACGAGGTCGTCAACGGCCTGCTCACCGCGGGCTCGCCCACGCCGATGCTGGGAGTGGTGCCAGGTGGATCGGCCAACGTCTTCGCGCGCGCCCTCGGGCTGCCGCGCGATCCGGTCGAGGCGACCGGTGTCCTGCTGACCGCGATCGAGGAGAGCCGGACCAGGACCGTCGGGCTCGGCCGCGTCTCGTGGCACGACGGCAGCAGGTATTTCACGTTCAACGCCGGAGTCGGCTGGGACGCCGACGTCGTCGCGTGGGTGGATCGCAAGCGCGGCAAGCAAACCAGTCCGTACCTGTACGCCCGCGCCGCGATGGCCTGCTACCTCAAGCCGTCGCACGGCCAGCCGAGGCTGCAGATCGAGATCCCCGGCGAGCAGCCGCACCAGGGCGGCAAGCTCGCGTTCGTCTCCAACACCGACCCGTGGACCTACCTCGGCGACCGTCCCGTTCACCTGAACGCGGGGTGCACCTTCGACGGAGGTTTGGGTCTCTACTCGTTGAGCACCCTGAGGGTGCCGACGGTGCTGCGCGCGCTCCGGCAGGCCGTGTCCAAACGGGGAAATCAGCGAGGCGGGAAGGTTCTGCGACGCGACGACGTTGGCTTGATCAGGGTCACCGCCGAGGAACCGGTCCGGCTCCAGGTGGACGGCGACCTCGTCGACGAGTTGACGAACGTCGAGTTCACGTCGGTTCCGAGGGCACTTGTGGTTGCCGTCTGACCGATTGGGTACTTGAGATACCGGGCGTGTGACCGCTGGTCACGCTAGGTCCGGCGGATACGTCGCGCCGTCGATCTTTTGGGTGAGTTCACTCACCGGCCACAGAAGACCCCTTGACATCCGGCCAGTTCGTGAAAGCATTCACAAGCACCCCGAACGACCGATATGACGACGACTGGCGCGCCGAAGCGCGCCTGGCAAGGAGCTAGGAAAATGGACTGGCGCCACCGCGCGGCCTGCCGTGACGAGGACCCCGAGCTGTTCTTCCCCGTTGGGAACAGCGGTCCTGCGCTCCTGCAGATCGCCGAGGCGAAGGCCGTTTGCACCCGCTGCCCCGTGTCCTCCGCGTGCCTGTCCTGGGCCCTGGAAAGTGGCCAGGACGCAGGCGTGTGGGGCGCGATGAGCGAAGACGAGCGACGCGCACTCAAGCGGCGCAACGCTCGCACCCGGGCGCGCAGCAACGCCTGAGGCTCTGGCTATCCGCGCAATCCAAAGCGCCCGAAGGCCCGATACCGACAACCTCGGTATCGGGCCTTCGGGTTTTCTCAGCTCAATGCTCGTGAGTGGTTGAGCCGGTTAGAACCGGCTCAACCACTCACGATGTTTTCAACGCCTGTGGGACAGCGGAACCCGCAACACCGCTTCCGTACCGCGCGGTTCCCTGCGCCGGAGTGACAACGAACCGCGCAACTCCGATTCCACGAGAGTCCGCACGATCTGCAAGCCGAGACCGTCGGTGCGTTCCAGTGAGAACCCGCGCGGCAGGCCTTTGCCGTCGTCGGAGATGGCGACATCGAGCCACCGCGCCGACCGATTGGCCGAAATGGTCACCTCACCGCCCTGACCGGCCGGATACGCGTGCTCGACGGCGTTCTGCGCCAGCTCCGCGAGGACCATCACCAGCGGCGTCGCCAGTTCCGCCGACACCACGCCGAACTGCCCGCTGCGCTTGACCTTCACGTGCGACTCGGCGACGGCGACATCGCTGACCACCGGGATGACCTTGTCCAGCAACGTGTCCAGGTCGACGCGCTCGTCGACGGACATCGACAGCGTCTCGTGCACCATCGCGATCGCGGAGACCCGGCGCACGGATTCGGCAAGTGCGGCTTTGGCCTCCGGGCTGTTGGTGCGCCGGGACTGCAGGCGCAGCAACGCGGCGACGGTCTGCAGGTTGTTCTTCACGCGGTGGTGGATCTCGCGGATCGTCGCGTCCTTGGACAACAACGCGCGGTCGCGGCGCTTCACTTCCGTCACATCACGGACGAGCACCAGCGCACCGGCCGGAGTGTCCATGGGACGCAACGGAAGCGCACGGAACAACACAACCGCGCCCCGCCGTGCCTCGACTTCGGTGCGCATGCTCGGCTGGCCGTCGATCGCGGCGAGCATGCGCTGCGCGATCTCGGTGGCGTCGAACGGGTCCGCGATCAGCTGACGGGTCAGCGGCGCCAGCCGGGCGCCGACCAGATCGGCCGCGTGTCCCATCCGGTGGTACGCCGACAACGCGTTGGGGCTCGCGAAGATCACTGTTCCGTTGGCGTCCAGCCGGATCAGGCCGTCACCGACGCGCGGGCTCGTGTGCACGTCGGCAGTCGGCTCGACGCTCGGGAACGTGCCGTCCGCGACCATCTGGCACAGGTCGCCCGCGCTGCCCAGGTACGCGATCTCCAACGGCGACGGCACGCGTGGCACCGCCAGGTTCGTCTCACGGGAAAGCACGCCGATCACGCCGCCGTCGAAAACCACCGGGATCGTCTCCCTGCGCACGGGCACGCCCAGGTACCAGTGCGGGTCCTCCTCACGGCAGACGCGCCGCTCCACGGCGGCTCTGCGCAGCTGGGGGTGGTCGGACACCTTGATGAAGGTGCCGACGATGTCCTCCGGGTGGGCTGTCGGCGCTGTCGTCGGGCGCGCGTGCGCGACACAGACGAACTCGCCTCCCAGCCGGTCCGCGGCGGTGCTGTTCTCGTGGTCCTCGACGTACGGCACCCAGAGCAGGAAGTCGGCGAAGGACAGATCGGACAGCAACTGCCATTCGGCGACGACCTTCTGCAGGTGGTCGACGGCGGTCCCCGGCAACCCGGTGTGTTCGGCCAGCAGGTCAGCGAGTGTCGACAAGGGCGCTCCTCTCCCCGGTCAATCCAACCACGGTCCGACCCGCTCCCGCTGACCTGTCACAATGGGCTGACAAAGCAACAATTGCAGTAGGAGATTCGCATGTCGAAGCGCGCACGTAAGCGTCGCGACCGCAAAAAGGGCGGCGCCAACCACGGCAAGCGCCCGAACAGCTGAAGCGCGAAACGGCCCCGGATCCCCGGGGCCGTTTTCACTGGGTCTTGCGGATCTCCACCTGGGCCTGGGTGACCTCCACGGTCACGCCGCCCTGCTCGACCACGGTCTTGCGGATCGTGGCCCGGAGGCGTTCCTTGAGGGCCTCCGGGGCGTGGTCACCGCCACACTTCTTCGCGAGCAGCTCCTTGAGGTGCTCGTCGATGCCGTACTCGGCCAGGCACGGGCTGCATTCGTCGAGGTGCTGCTTGAGCAGCTCCTTGCGGCCCTTGTCGCACTCCCCGTCGAGGAACAGCCAGACCTCGGCCAGCACCTCGGAGCAGTCCGTCTCGTGGTGGTCGCCGCAGCTCACGATCCCGACACCTCCGCCCGCACGAAGCCCCGCTCCTTGGCGACGTCGGACAGCATGTCGCGCAGTTGACGGCGGCCGCGGTGCAGTCGTGACATCACGGTCCCGATCGGGGTTCCCATGATCTCGGCGATCTCCTTGTAAGCGAATCCCTCGACGTCGGCGAGGTAGACAGCCAGCCTGAACTCCTCCGGCAGCCGTTGCAAGGCCTGCTTGACGTCGTCGTCCGGCAGGTTGTCCATGGCCTCGACCTCGGCCGAGCGCAGACCGCTCGACGTGTGGCTCTCGGCCTGGGCCAGCTGCCAGTCGGTGATCTCGTCCGTGGGCTGCTGGATCGGCTGCCGCTGCCGCTTGCGGTAGCCGTTGATGTACGTGTTGGTCAGGATGCGGTAGAGCCACGCCTTGAGGTTCGTACCGGCGGAGAACGACTCGAAGGCGGCGAAGGCCTTCAGGTACGTCTCCTGCACCAGGTCCTCGGCGTCGCTCGGGTTGCGTGTCATCCGCAACGCGGCCGAGTACAGCTGGTCCAGCAGCGGCATGGCATCACGCTCGAACCGGGCAGCGCGCTCCTGCGTGCTCTCCGGCTCGTTGTTCACCTGGGTTTCGGTGCCCGGCACCGCGCTCCCTTCCCACCGACCAGTACGGATCCCGGTCGACGCTCGCGACTTCATCGAGGATACGCGGCGTGTGATCAGCCGGCTTGGCGCCTTCTGCGGGGCGATCTCGGTCAGCACGTCCAGGTCAACACGGTCCCTGCCGCCGTCATTCCCATCCGTAAGCTGAGCCACATGGCCGGCAAGGGGACCCCAGGCACAGCGTTGTTGGCGAAGCAGAAGGTGCCGCACACACTCCACTCGTACGAACACGACCCCCGCTCCGCCTCGTACGGGCTCGAGGCGGCCGAGGCGCTGGGCCTGGCCGCCGAGCGGGTGTTCAAGACGCTGTTGGCCGAGGTGGACGGGTCTTTGACGGTCGGGATCGTGCCCGTCACGGCTCAGTTGGACCTCAAGGCACTGGCGGCTGCTGTCGGCGGCAAGAAGGCTCGGATGGCCGAAGTCGCCGCCGCCGAGCGCGCCACTGGGTATGTCGCGGGCGGCATCTCCCCATTGGGACAGCGCAAGCGCTTGCCGACCGTTCTGGACAGCTCAGCCGTGGGGTTCACTACGTTGTTTTGCTCGGCTGGGCGGCGTGGGCTCGAGGTCGAACTGGCGCCGGACGACCTCGTCCGGCTCACGTCAGCCGTCGTCGCCGAGATCGCCGCCCGCTGACGCCTTCGACAGTTCGTGCAGTTGGATGCCGCGGAACAGGGCGTGGAAGAGGCACGCGCCAGCAGCACCATCGCGACCGCGAGGGCCACGTTCCCGATCCGCGTCCGCATGGCCGGGTCGACGCCGACTCGCATGTGGTAGTCGGCCTTCGGGTCGAACGCCTCGAAGGGATCACACCCGATCGCCGCGGGAACAGACACGGCGACACCAGCGACAGTCGCCCACATCAGCCGTGGGCGTAACGCACTCTCCCCATCCATGGACACATTGAATGCACACTTTGTCCGGACATGCTGTCAGCCAAGAGGCCTGAGCACGCGGTCCAACCACTCCCGGACGGTCTGGCTGACGCCCTGAACGTCCGCTTTGAGGCTGTGATCACCCGTCAGCAGCACGACCTCGCGGTGGTGCGCGGGCTCGGGACGGCCGAACGTGTCCTTCTCGCCCTGGACCACCAGGACCGGGACGTCCACGCCGTCCAGCTCCGGCAGCCGGGTCTTCTCCGGCTTGCCCGGCGGGTGCAGCGGGAACGCCAGGCACAACACGGCCACGGCTTCGCCCTCCGCCGCCGTCCGGCAGGCCACTCGTGCTCCCGACGACCGCCCGCCGAAGACCATCGGCAGGTCGGCGAACCAGCGTTCAGCCAGGTCGTCGGCCACCGCCAGCCACGCCTCGTCCAACTGGCCCGCCGGAGCCGGGGCCCTTCGGCCCGCCACCCGGTACGGCTGCTCGACGAGGGCGACGTGCACGCCTGCCGCCGTCGCGCCCCGGGCCGCCGCGACCAGGTCAGGGGCTCCGATTCCGCCGCCCGCTCCGTGGCCGAGCAGCAGGGCCGCCCGGCCTTCCGGGGCACAGTGGAGTTCCGCGCGGGCGGGGCCGCGTGGGGTGTCGATCTCCGCGGTCGTCATCGGCCCGGGTCGAACAGGGCGGGCTCGTCCTGTTCCACCGCTGGTTGCATCAGTTCCGGGCCGTTGTTCTTGACGCTGTTCACCGACGAGGACACCGGGCGCAGTTCCAGCGCCGCCAGGAACTCCTCCGACGGCGGCGCGATGAGAGCCGACGGGTCCGCGTTGTCGGGGTCGAGCCAGGTCGCCCAGTTCTCCGGCGCCATCAGCACCGGCATCCGGTCGTGGATCTCCGCCAGCTGGTCGACCGCGGGCATCGTCAGCACCGAGCACGTCACCAGCGGCGGGCTGTCCGGCTGCTCCTTGTCGCGCCACACCGTCCACAAGCCCGCCATCGCCAGGCTGAGGCCGTCCTTGCGGGTCGTGAAGTAGGGCTGCTTCACCTTCCCGTCACGCTGCCACTCGTACCAGCCGTCGGCGGGCAGCAAGCACCTTCGCTTCGTCCACGAGGTGCGGAAGGCCGGTTTCTCCGCCGCGCTCTCCGAGCGGGCGTTGATCATCTTCGCGCCGCCCTTCGCGTCCTTCGCCCACGCCGGGACCAGGCCCCACTTCATCACGCGCAACGAGCGCTCCGTCGTGGACATGTCCGGCTCCCCGTCCTCGTCGCGCGGGTGGCGTTGCACGACCGCCACCACGTTGCGGGTCGGGGCGATGTTGTAGTCCGGACCGCCGATCGCGTCCTCTGTCGCGTCCACAGCGTCGAACTCGGCCGCGAGCGTCGCGGGATTCTTGGTGGACGCGTACCTACCGCACACTTCTCAACACCTCCGACTCGAATCGTGACACGTGCGCGCCGGCCTGGCGAGTGCATGGGGGATCATCGACCCATGACGCAGCCCTGGGTCGCCCCAGTATCGGCCACACCGGTCCGTGCCACCGTGTCCATCCCTGGCTCGAAGTCGATCACCAACCGCGCCCTGGTCCTCGCCGTGCTCGCGGACAGTCCGTCATCTGTCCGCGCTCCGCTGCGCAGCCGCGACACGAACCTCATGGTCGCCGCGCTGCGGGCGCTCGGCGCCGAGATCACCGACGAGGGTGAGGACTGGCACGTCACCCCCGCCGCGCTGTGTGGCCCCGCTGACGTCGACTGCGGGCTGGCTGGCACGGTCATGCGTTTTCTCCCGCCTGCCGCGGCTGTCGGCAGCGGTGAGATCCGGTTCGACGGCGACGAGCACGCCCGCGAGCGTCCGATGGGGACGATCCTGGACGCGCTGCGCGGCCTCGGCGCCGACATCACCGGCGACCGGCTTCCCTTCACACTGCACGGAAAAGGGTCCCTCCCGGGCGGCGAGGTGACCATCGACGCGTCCGCGTCGTCACAGTTCGTGTCCGGCCTGTTGCTCTCCGGTTCGCGTTACGACAAGGGATTGACCGTCCGGCACGACGGCAAACCGGTCCCCTCCATGCCACACATCGAGATGACCGTGCAGATGCTGCGCGCGGCCGGCGTGGACGTGAACGACTCCGAGGCGAACACCTGGCAGGTGCGCCCGGGGCCGATCCGGGGCCGCGAGTGGGTCGTCGAGCCCGACCTGTCCAACGCGACGCCGTTCCTGGCCGCGGCTGCGGTCACCGGCGGGCGCGTCACGATCAGCGGCTGGCCGTCGAGCACGACCCAGCCGGGCGACGAGATCCGTGGCATCCTCGCCCGGATGGGATGCGACGTGCAGCTGGATGCCAACGGGCTCACCGTGACCGGGCCCGGCCGGCTGTCCGGTGTGGACATAGACCTGCGTGACGTCGGCGAGCTGACGCCGACCGTCGCCGCGCTGGCCGCGCTGGCCGACGGGCAGTCCGTGCTGCGCGGCATCGCGCACCTGCGCGGCCACGAAACCGACCGGCTCGCCGCCTTGACCGAGGACCTCAACGGGCTCGGCGGTGACGCCGAGGAAACCGAAGACGGCCTGGTGATCCGGCCCCGCGAGCTGCGCGGCGGGCCGTGGAAGGCGTACGCCGACCACCGGATGGCGACCGCGGGCGCGATCCTCGGCCTGGTCGTCGACGGGGTCGCGGTGGACGACATCGCCACGACCAGCAAGACGATCCCGGACTTCCCCGGGATGTGGGCGCGGATGCTCGGCGGGGGCCAGTGAGGTGAGCCCGCGTGGCGCAGGGCGCGGCAAGGACTGGAGCAAGCTCGACGAGTCGGACGTGCGCGTCCGGCCGGGCCGCGGCACCAGACCCCGGACCAAACGCCGTCCTGAGCACGCCGACGCGGTCACGGCGATGGTCGTCGGCAAGGACCGCGGCCGGTGGACGTGCTCGCTGGAAGGCGACCCGGAGCAGATCGTGGTCGCGATGCGCGCGCGGGAACTCGGCAGGACACCGGTCGTCGTCGGCGACAGCGTCGACCTGGTCGGTGACACGAGCGGCAAACCCGACACGCTCGCGCGGATCGTGCGCGTCGCCGACCGGACGAGCGTGCTGCGGCGGACCGCCGACGACACGGATCCGTTCGAGCGGGTCGTTGTGGCGAACGCCTCACAGTTGCTGATCGTCGTCGCGTTGGCCGACCCGCCGCCGAGGACGGGTTTCATCGACCGCGCGCTCGTCGCGGCGTACGCGGGCGGCCTCGAACCCGTGCTGTGCTTGACGAAGTCGGACCTGGCCGCACCGGACGAGATCATCACCGCCTACGCCGAACTGGCCATGCCGATCCTGGTCACCAGGCAGGACAAAGAACCCGACGACGTCGCCGAACGGCTGCGCGACCAGGTGACCGCGCTGATCGGGCACTCCGGCGTCGGCAAGTCGACGCTGGTGAACAAGCTCGTGCCGGACGCCGACCGGGAAACCGGCGTGGTCAGCGCGGTCGGCAAAGGCAGGCACACGTCCGTCACGGCGGTCGCGCTGCCGCTGCCGACCGGGGGCTGGGTGGTCGACACACCGGGAATCAGGTCGTTCGGCCTGGCCCACATCGAACCGGACGACATCGTCGCCGCCTTTCCCGAATTCGTCGAAGCTGCTGAAGAATGCCCGTCCGGCTGCGGGCATTTGGGCACGCCTGAAGACCCCGGCTGCATGCTTGACACGGTCGTCGCGGATGGGAGCGCAACCACAGGCAGGCTCGATTCACTGCGCAGGCTGCTTTCGTCACGGGCGGGACTCGACGAATCACAGCGCGAACAGGGCGTTGAATAAGTGTGACCAGGAAATATGCCAATCGGTGCGCCCGTTCGGCTGAATAATGCTAGCGTTCGCACCGTTTGGTTCCTACGTACTAGCTGGGGTTAGGACAGAAGTATGCGCAAGACCGGGATTGTGGCTGCGAGCGTGGTGCTCGCGCTGACTGTGGTCGGCTGTGGCAGCAAGGAGTCGGGCACGCCGGTCAGCGGCGGATCCGGCAACACGTCGGCGACGGGCAGCGCCGGCGGCGAGAAGAAGGACGGCATCAACAGCGCCCTCGACCTGGCCGCGGCGATCGACAGCAAGGGCGACTCCAAGAAGAGCGCCAAGATCACCTTCGACATGTCCGCGGGCGCCGCGGCCGGCGAGTCGTTCAAGGGTGAGGGTGCGTTCAGCGCCGAGGGTGCCAGCCCGTCCATGAAGATGACGATGGACATGGGCAGCGCCAAGATGGAGATGGTCCTTGTCGACAAGGTCCTCTACATGAAGATGCCGAGCGGAGTGGGCGGCACCTCGGCGGCGAAGCCGTGGGTGAAGATCACGCCGGGCGGAAGCGACCCGCTGTCCAAGCAGATGGGCCCGATGCTCGACAAGATCGACGACAGCTTCGACATCGACAAGCAGCTCGACCAGATCAAGTCGGCCGGCACGATCGACAAGCAGGAAAAGACGACGCTGGACGGCGAAGAGGTCACGCACTACGAGATCACCATCGACACGGCGAAGATGGCTGAGAACGCGACCGACCAGACCACCAAGGAGTCGGCGCAGCAGCTCAGCAAGGCAGGCGTGAAGTCCTTCCCGATGGAGTGGTGGATCAACTCGGACAACCTGCCGGTGAAGATCACCAGCAAGATCACCGCCGCCGGTCAGTCGGTCGACATCAACGCGACCTACAAGGACTGGGGCAAGCCGGTGGAGATCAAGGCTCCGCCCGCTTCTCAGGTCGCCTCCAACTGACCCTTCAGCCCGTCCTGCTGGGACAGGCGAGTCAGATCCCGGTTGTGCGCTAGCGATGTGTGCTCGGATCGAGCACGTGGCGTTGGCGCACAACTTTTTTGTCTGTTTTGGCGTTGTTGCACGGAACGGGCTTTTCCCTCGCCGGGGCTGACCTCTGGGCAGGAGCCTTTTTGCTCTGGTTCCTCGGTGGATTTCGGGCGTGGGTGCTCCTGCCCGAAGCCCTTTTCTGCGCTTGCGTGCTCGCCGCTCGGGCTGCTCCGCGTGCTTGCTCGCTCACCACTCAGGCTGGCTGAGTGGCGAGCGAGCCGCTGTGGTTGGTCTGCGCTTTGCGCGTGGGCCGCGAACCTCTGCTCTTTCGCTTGTGGGCTGGCTGCGTGGGCTGGCCATCCTCGTGCAGCGCTGGTCTCTCAGCCCATGTGCGGGTACGTGTGCTCGGTTGGGGGGACGAACGTTTCCTTGATCGAGCGGGGGCTGATCCACCTCTGCAGGTTGAAGATCGAGCCTGCTTTGTCGTTCGTGCCCGAGGCGCGGCTTCCGCCGAACGGCTGCTGGCCGACGACCGCCCCCGTCGGCTTGTCGTTGACGTAGAAGTTGCCCGCTGTGAACCGCAACGCGCGTTGTGCTTCTTCGACCGCGTGCCTGTCTGTTGCGAATATTGCGCCTGTCAGGCCGTACGGCGAGGCTGTGTCGACTGCTTCGAGGATCTTCGGGTAGTCCGCGTCGTCATATACGTGCACCGCGAGGATTGGGCCGAAGTATTCCGTGCGGAACACGTCGTGTGTCGGGTCGTCGCCGACGAGGATTGTCGGTTGGACGAAGAAACCCACGCTGTCGTCGGCTTGCGCGCCGGTCAGCACTTCCAGTTTTCCTTCTGCGCGCACCTGGGCGAACAGGTCCGAGTGCTTCGCGAACGCGCGGGAGTCGATCACCGCCCCGCCGAAGTGGGAGAAGTCCGTGACGTCCCCGTAGGACAACGACTTCGCCACGTCGGCCAGCGCGTCGCGCACGCCGCCGCCTTCCCACAGCGAGCGGGCGACGTACGCGCGGGAGGCCGCCGAGCATTTTTGCCCCTGGTACTCGAACGCGCCGCGGATCAGGCCGGTTGTCAGGCTGTGCGGGTCCGCCGAGCTGTGTGCGACGACGAAGTCCTTGCCGCCGGTTTCACCCACGATCCGCGGGTACGCGCGATACGTGTCCAGGTTCTCCCCGATGGTCCGCCACAGGTACTTGAACGTTTTCGTCGACCCGGTGAAGTGCAGTCCGGCGAAGTCCGGGTCGGTCAGCGCGGCTTCGCTGACCGCTGGGCCGTCTCCTGTCACGAGGTTGATCACGCCGGGCGGCAGGCCTGCTGCTTCGAGCAGACGCATGGTGTGGTGCGCCGCCAGCGACTGGGTCGGCGACGGCTTCCAGATCACCGTGTTGCCCATCAACGCGGGCGCTGTCGGCAGGTTTCCCGCGATCGCCGTGAAGTTGAACGGCGTGATCGCCACGACGAACCCGTCGAGCGGGCGGTGGTCGAACCTGTTCCACATCCCCGGGCTGGATTCCGGCTGCTCAGCCAGTATCCGACGGGCGAACGAGACGTTGAAGCGCCAGAAGTCGATCAGCTCACACGCACTGTCGATCTCCGCCTGCTGCACGGACTTCGACTGGCCGAGAACGGTCGACGCGTTCAGCTTGTCGCGCCACGGCCCGGCGAGCAGGTCCGCCGCGCGCAGCAGGATCGCCGCGCGTTCCTCGAAGGGCAGTTCACGCCACGCGGGCGCGGCGGCTTTCGCTGCCGCCACCGCCGCGCGCACGTCGTCCGCCGTGGCCTGCGCTGTCTGACCGAGCACGTGTGCCCTGTCGTGCGGCTGGACGACGTCGACGCGGTCGCCGCCCGCCATCCGCTCCTCGCCGCCGATCGTCATGGTGAAGTCGGTCCGGTCACCTTCCAGCGCCCTGATCGCGGCTTGGAGCGATGCGCGTTCCGGTGTTCCCGGCGCGTACGACCTGATCGGCTCGTTGCGGGCTTGTGGCACGGACGAGACGGCGTCCATCGACGGTTCTCCTCTACATCAGCTCCAGCACGAACGGCAGTTCCTGGGTGGCGTACCAGGCCAGTTCGTGGTCCTCGGCGTCACCCAGCACGAATTCTGCGTCCTCATCACCCATGTCCGCAGCGTCAATCACCGCGACGGCCTTGGCTACGGCATCTTCGGCCTCGGAGTTGTCCATGTGGATCGAGGCGACGTCCTTGAGCACGACCGGCCCCGGCAACCGGACCACCGAGTGGTCGAGGTCCGGCCGGACCGTCACACCGTCCACATCGGCCGCGATGACCACCCTGCGGCGCATCGCCTCCGGGTCCGAGCTCAGCAGGCGCAGCGACGCCCTCGCCGCGTCGGCCATCGCGACGTACTCGAGGTCCTCGGCGGATCCCTCGGTGTACATCTCGCGCAGCGCCGGTGTCAGCGCGAACGCGGTGCCGTTCAACGGCTTGAACTCGCCTGCCGTGTTGAGCTCGTGCAGCATCGTGACCGTCGCAGGAAGGTAGACCCGCACGCCCTCACACCCTTACCGTCGAAAGCAGTTCTTCCAAGGACTCCTCGGCCATCCTGGCCATGGTGTCCACATCGGACATTACGCCCCGGTCCCCGTTGAGTCCGAAGTAGACGCCACCGTCGTACGACGTCACCCCGATCGCCAGCGCCTGGTTGCGCGCGAGCGGGACGACCGGGAACATCTCGATCATCTTCGCGTTGCCCGCGTACAGCGGTTCCTGCGGGCCCGGCACGTTGGTGATCACCACGTTGAAGATCTTGCGGGAGAACGATCCCGCCGCCCGTGCGCCCAGCGAGTGCAGCGTCGGCGGCGCGAACCCGCTCATCCTCTTCAGCGCGCTCGCCGCGACCTTGCGCGCCGAATCGTTGTGCCCGCGCATCGCGTGGCTGACGTGGTGCAACCGGACGACCGCGTTGGGCTCGCCGACGGGCAGATCGACCAGTTTGGCCGTGACCGTGTTGCCCAGCATGCCGGGAACGGTCTCGTCGGTCTCGTCCTCGCGGATCGCCAACGGGACCAACGCGCGCAGCGTCGTCGAGGAGGTGACCGTCTGGCCGCGCGACAGCAGCCACGTTCGTAACGCGCCTGCCAGCGTGGCCAGGACGACGTCGTTGACAGTGCAGTTGTGCTCGCTGCTGATGGCTTTGAAGTCGTCGAGGCTCGTCCTGGCGACCGCGAACCGCCGCTGCGGCGAGATCCGGACGTTCAGCGGGCCGCTCGGGGCCGTGCTGGCCGTGCCGATCGCCGTGACCAGGCCACCTGCCGTGTCCGCGAGCCGCTGCACGAGCGCGCTGGAGAACAGGTCACCGGCTGCCGCACGGGCGTTCTCGACCAGCTCACGCGGCGACTGCACCGCGTCGCTGATCGCGTCGAACAGCAGGCGGGTCTGCGTGGGCGGGCGCTGCGGGATCCACGCGCCGTCGCTGTTGTGCCCGACCTGCGGGGACGTGTCCAGGATGAGCTGGCCGATGTCGATCGTGCCGATCCCGTCGACCAGCGCGAGGTGCGTCTTGGTGACGATCGCGAACCGGCCGCGCGCCAGCCCCTCGACCAGGTACGTCTCCCACAGCGGCCGCGTCGGGTCGAGCGGCCGGGACATCAGCCGCGCGACCAGGTCGTGCAGCTGGTCGTCGCTGCCCGGCCGGGGCAGCGCGGAGCGCCTGACGTGGTAGGTCAGGTCGAAGTCGGGGTCGTCCACCCACACCGGTCTGGCCAGGTGACCGGGCACGGACTGGACCTTCTGGCGGTAGCGCGGGATCAGGTCGAGCCGCTGCTCGATCATCCTGACCAGCTCGTCGTAGTCGAACCCGCCCCTCGGCCTGCGGAACACGGCGACACCGCCGACGTGCATCGGCGTCGCCCGGTCCTCCAGGTAGATGAACGAGGCGTCCACCGCGGACAGGCGATCGGGCATACCCCGAGCTTAATTGCCGCGCCGTGGCCCGCTCGTCGCACATCCGCGCGGCGTGGGATTCTGCGCACATGGCTTCACCCAAGGACAGGTTCGTCACCGTGTACGGCCGCAAACCGGTGCTGGAGGCGCTCGGCGACGCGGCGCTGCAAGTGGACAAGGTCGTCCTCGCCGACACGGCACGCGGACCGGCCGCGCGGGAGATCCTGGACGCCGCCTCCGCGCGGGGCGTCGACGTGCAGCGTGCGACGGCCCAGCGGGTGAAGGTGCTCGCCGGGAACGGCAAGCAGGACCAGGGTGTGCTGGCGGACGTCGTCGCGCCGCGGATGAAGCTGCTGGCGGACGCGTTGTCCGGGCCGCGACCGCCTCGGGGCGTGCTGCTGCTGGACGGGATCACGACGCCCGCGAACGTCGGCATGATCCTGCGGACCGCGACCGCCGCCGGGATGGGCGGGATCGTGGTGCCGCGCCGCGGGGTCGCGTCGATCGACCCGCTGGTCGTGAAGGCCTCGGCCGGGGTTGCCTTCCACGCGCCCGTGCTGCGGTGCGCGACGGCGGCCGAGGCCGCCGAGCTGCTGCGCTCGTCGGGATATCCGTTGTTCGCGCTGGCCGCGGACGCGCCGGCCTCGCTGTTCGCCGCCGAGTTGCCCGCCAAGGCCGCGTTCGTGCTCGGCAGCGAGACTGCGGGCGTGAGCCCGGACGTGCGGGAGCACGTGACTTCGTGGCTGTCGATCCCGATGCGCGGCGGCGTGGAATCACTCAACGTAGCGAGCGCGGCGGCGGTGCTGTGCTTCGAACACCTCCGCCGCGACCCGTCAACGTATTAGCATATCAGCGTTCGTCTACGTAATGTTCGACGATACGAGCGACACTGACAGATGCCCACGGCATTCCGCCCTGGACGGACCATGACCGGGCTCGACCGAATAACCCAGTTCGTGCCAGAAGCCCGAACCGGCGGCGCAGCGCGCGACCACGCGATAAAGATAGGGCAGGTAAGGCAAATGGTCGCAGTAGACTGCAATGCCCTGACCAGTGACGACGCCGTACCTGATGGCGCCACACGCCGATTGCGGGAGACCGCGAGCGGCGGCGGGGCAAACCAGTCACGGGTGTGCCAACCGAAATGACAGAAGCGACTAAAGCGGCCAATTTCTGCGCATCAGCTCTCCTTTTTCGAAGCGATGACGAACCGAGCGTAACCACGCCCAGTAATTGCTGACAACTGACCGGGCAAGTGAAACAAAACGCACGCGGTGACCCCCGCTGCTCCAAAGGAATGATTACCGGCCACGCGCCGGTGTCATCCGACCGGGGGAACTCTGTCCGGATCGGACAGTCCTGGCTCTCTGTCCGGTAACCGATCCGACCGGGGGAGCCCAGCTTTGACGACACCGACCCTGCGCCCGCTGACCACCTACGAGCCCATCGACGGGCAAGTCCTGATCCCAGCGGCAAGGCAGCCGCAACCCACAACCCAACCGCACGAACAGCCGGTGGCCGCGGACAACGCGCGGTTCACGCAGATCACGACCAAGATCCTCGAAGTCCTGGACGGCCGCAGACCACTGGGGCACCTCCAGACACTGGTGGCGCCATCGGTCTACCAAGCGACCCGCACACGCCTGCGAACCAAACCACCGGTGGGAATCCGCTACCAACTGTCATCCATCCACAGCTGCCGCCCGGCTGTGGACGCAGTAGAAGCCTCCGGCCTCGTCGAGACAGCCCGCCACGGGACAAGACAGCGCCGGGCAGAGGCACTGGCATGCCGGTTCGAGTACGGAGAAGGGCGGTGGATCTGCGTGTACTTCCGAATAATCCACTGTTGACCTGCACAAACAATCGCGATTCCGCGACGCTGGAGGCTGCGCCGGGATCTGGCTGACAGGTCTTGGGGCAGCCTCCGGCCCCCGGAATCCAGCCTATCGAGGCGGACCGACAAGAAGAGGTGACGAAGATCGACAACGACCAGGTTGTCCACAGGGAAGCTCGTCCGTCCGGTCGCAGGCGATCCGGGGGTGGCGTGATGTCCGAGGCTCGCCGCGCCGATCGGCAGCAGCGCGCCGCCACAGATCATCATCGATGCCTCGGGCTTGGCCGTCGTGTTCTCGCCCTGTGCTGCGACGCGTCTAGGGCGCTGTCCGGGGCGCAGTGTTGGTACCGGCTGAGCGGCCTCGCCCTACCGCGGGAAGCTCCTGCGGGGATGCGCGGCGGCGAGGCCGCAGTTCGACTTGCCCCTCCGGCTGGGTTTCGCGCTACAAGGCCACGTTGGTTGCGTTTCCCAGGGTCACGTTGGTTGCGTTTCGCGCTACCAGGGCCACGTTGGTTGCCAAGATCAGGCTGCGCCCAGCACCCGGCTGGGCTGCTGGGTCTACGCCTCACTCCGCCGACTGGAATGCGCGTCTCCACGCCGCCTCTCCGACGGAGTACCAACCATCACCTCTCCAACCGGACACCGGGGGTTCCACGCCTCACCTCCGCCGACCGGGGCACCGGCCCCGAAACCCCCTGGCCGACACACCAGCCCCCTACCTCAACCTCCGGCCAAGCAACCACCCTCACCCCCACCAACCGAAACACCAGACCCCACACCACCACTCCGACCAAGTACCAGCACACCACCACTCCGACCAAGTACCAGCCCCGCCCCGACCAGAGCACGCACCCCGAGGCCTCTGGTCTGGATGGCGGGCTTCAGAGGCAGGCTGTTGGTGGCTTCCACATGCCGCTGGGGCGGCCGGTTCGGCCGCCCCAGCGGGGGTTTTGCTTCAGTCAGCGGCGGGGGCCTTTTCGGCCCTTCTTCGCGCTCGCCCTGGCTGCTGCCCTGCGTTCGCGGCGGGTTCCGGACTGGCCGCCTTCTCCTGCTTCGCCTGCGTCCTCGGTGTGGGATTCCACTCCGCCGTCTTCGGCTGGGCCGCTGTAACTCAGGCGCTGCTGCCCTCCACCCGCGCCGCCGCGCAGGGCCGGTGGGATCTGGGACTCGGCGGGTTCCGGGTCCTGCAGGCGGTGGCGACCCTGGCCGTTGCCCGCCGCCACTTCCTGCGCCGCTTGGGCTGCCCTGGCGAAGGCTTCCGGCACTTCCGCTTCCTGGATCTGCTGCGGCGGCGCCTCCGCTTCGATCCGGACGCTGAACAGGTGCTGGACTGTGTCCTCTTTCAGCCCGTCCAGCATCGACTGGAACATGTCGTAGCCTTCCCGCTGGTACTCGATCAGCGGGTCGCGCTGCGCCATCGCACGCAGGCCGATGCCTTCCTTCAGGTAGTCCATCTCGTAGAGGTGCTCACGCCACTTGCGGTCCAGCACCGACAGCAGGATCCGGCGCTCCAGGTCGCGCATGGTGCCTTCGCCGAACTGGCCGTCGATCTCCGCCTCGCGCTCGTGGTACGCGCGCAGGATGTCCTCGCCGATCGCCTTCTTCAGGTGCTCGGCGTCGAGGTCCATCTCGTCGTTGTCGGCCAGCTCCTCCCAGGTCACCCTGACCGGGTAGAGCTGCTTGAACGCCGTCCACAGCCGCTTGTGGTCCCAGTCCTCGGCGTAGCCCTCCGAGGTCTCCTGGTCGATGTAGTCCGAGACGATGTCGTGCATCATCCGCTCGACCTCGGGACGGATGTCCTCGCCTTCGAGGACCTTGCGGCGCTCGGCGTAGACCACCTTGCGCTGCTCGTTCATCACGTCGTCGTACTTCAGGACGTTCTTGCGGATCTCGAAGTTCTGCTGCTCGACCTGGGTCTGCGCGCTCTTGATCGCACGCGTGACCATCTTGGCCTCGATCGGCATGTCGTCGGGCACGCGCAGCGTCGTCATCACGCGCTCGACCATCACGGCGTTGAAGCGCCGCATGAGCTCGTCACCGAGCGACAGGTAGAACCGCGACTCACCCGGGTCGCCCTGACGGCCGGAACGACCGCGCAGCTGGTTGTCGATACGGCGGGACTCGTGCCGTTCGGTGCCCAGCACGTACAGGCCGCCGAGTTCCGCGATCTCGTTGCGGGACGCGCTGGCGGTCGAGTACGCCTCGTCGTACGTGGCGTCGTAGATGCTCTGGTCGAACATCGATGTGCGGACGGCCTGGAACTGCTTGTCGTACAGCGAGCTGTGCACGATGTCGTACACGGCCGCGCCGACGGATTCTTCCAGCTTCGACTCGCGCTTGGCCTCGTCGGCGCCGCGGTCACGCTTCGACGAACGCTCGGTCTGCTTCTTCACGACCGTCAGCGCCTCGTCGGCTGCCTTGTCGGCCAGGCCGTCGGTGACGACGTCGCGGTGCTGGCGCAGCACGCGGTCCACGCCGTCGCGGACCTTGATGACCAGCTGGTCGAAGGCCGTGTCGCGGCGCTTGAAGTAGATCTCCTCGACCTTCTGCGAACCGCCGACACGCGCCACCAGGACCTTCTGCTCGGCCACGGCGTCGGTCGCGTTGAGCACCTCACGCAGCACCTTGCCGAGGTTGCCGATGGCTTCCTCCTGCGCGGCCGTCGCGATCGGCTTGGTGTTGCGCTCCGCCGCCGCGCGGGCCTTCTCCTCGGCGCGTTCGGTCGCGATGCGGTGCGCCTGCACGTGTGCCGGGTCGCCGGCGAGGTCGCCCTCGCGCTCCTCCTCCGGCACCTCCGACTCGGCGTCCTCGTCGATGTGGATCTCGCCACCGCCGAGCACGATGTCGGTACCGCGACCGGCCATGTTGGTCGCGATCGTGACCGCGCCCTTCTGACCGGCCTGCGCGATGATCGCGGCCTCGCGCTTGTGGTTCTTGGCGTTCAGGACCTCGTGCGGGATGCCCATCTTGAGCAGCAGCTTCGACAGGTACTCCGAGCGCTCGACGCTCGTGGTACCGACCAGCACCGGCTGGCCCTTCTCGTGCCGCTCGGCGATGTCCTCGGCGACCGCGTCGAACTTGGCCTGCTCGGTCTTGTAGATCAGGTCGACCTGGTCCTTGCGGACCATCGGCCGGTTCGGCGGGATCGGCACCACGTCGAGCTTGTACGTCTGGTGCAGCTCGGCCGCCTCGGTCTGGGCGGTACCGGTCATCCCGGCGAGCTTCTCGTAGAGCCGGAAGTAGTTCTGCAGGGTGATCGTGGCCAGCGTCTGGTTCTCGGCCTTGATCTCCACGCGCTCCTTGGCCTCGATGGCCTGGTGCATGCCCTCGTTGTAGCGGCGGCCGGACAGCACGCGCCCGGTGAACTCGTCGACGATCAGGACCTCGCCGTTGCGGACGATGTAGTCCTTGTCGCGCTTGAACAGCTCCTTGGCCTTCAGCGCGTTGTTGAGGTACCCGACCAGCGGCGTGTTCGCCGACTCGTACAGGTTCTCGATGCCCAGCTGGTCCTCGACCAGCCCGACACCGGCCTCGGTCACGCCGACCGTGCGCTTGCGGTCGTCGACCTCGTAGTGGATGTCGCGGCGCATCAGCGGCGCCATCCTGGCGAACTCCTGGTACCAGCGCGAGGACTGGTCGGCCGGGCCGGAGATGATCAGCGGCGTGCGGGCCTCGTCGATCAGGATCGAGTCGACCTCGTCGACGATGGCGAAGTAGTGCTCACGCTGGACGCACTCCTCCATCGTCCACGCCATGTTGTCGCGCAGGTAGTCGAAGCCGAACTCGTTGTTCGTGCCGTAGGTGATGTCGCACTCGTAGGCCTCGCGGCGCTGCTCGGGCGTCTTCTCCGAGAGGATCGTGCCGACGGTCAGGCCGAGGAAGCGGTGGATGCGGCCCATCCACTCCGCGTCACGTTCGACCAGGTAGTCGTTCACGGTGACGACGTGCACGCCGCGGCCGGCCAGCGCGTTGAGGTACGCGGGCAGCACACAGGTCAGCGTCTTGCCCTCACCGGTCTTCATCTCGGCGACCATGCCGAGGTGCAGGGCGGCGCCACCCATGATCTGCACGTCGTAGTGGCGCTGGTTGAGCACCCGTTTGGCGCCCTCCCTGACCACGGCGAACGCCTCGACCAGCAGGTTGTCGAGATCCTCGCCGTCCTGGACGCGACTCTTGAACTCGGCGGTCTTAGCGCGCAGTTCCTCGTCGGTGAGGTTGACGACGTCCTCTTCGAGGTCGTTGACGTCCGCGGTGATCCTGCGCAAGCGCTTGATCTTCTGACCTTCGCCCGCACGGAGTATCCGAGCCAGCACCATGTTGCCCTGACCTCATTACGTGATCGACTGTGCGCCCGCCGACAGGGCACCTCTCCCCCATCGTAGGGAACGGGCATGACACGGTGCACGGCCGTGCGTCGTACGACCGTGCTCCATCCAATAAGAACGCCCCGGCACCCATACGGGTTCCCGGGGCGTTCACTCGGTCGAGGTCTGGGGGTTCAGGACATTCTGATGACGCCGTAGTCGAAGCCCTTGCGGCGGTAGACCACGCTCGGCCGGCCCGCTTCGACGTCGAAGAAGAGGAAGAAGTCGTGCCCGACCAGCTCCATCTGGTACAGAGCCTGGTCGACGCTCATGGGAGTCGCGGGATGCTCCTTCTCCCGCACCACGCGACCTGGCCTGGGTTCTTCCAGACCGTCGTCCCAACGCTGCTCGGGTACGACACCCTCGTACTCCGGCGCTTCCAGCACCGCGGTCTGTGCGGCTCGCTGGCTGTTGGTCATGTTGCGCGCGCGCAGTTGCGGCGCAGCGTCAACGGAGCCGATCGCTGGCGTGGCTGTCGCCTCCGCCATTGAGGTCGGGCTGCGTCGCCCGTAGTGCACACGCCTGCGGTCATGCAGCCTGCGCAGCCGGTTCTCGAGCTTGTTCACCGCTGAGTCGAGTGCGGCGTAGAAGTCGCCGGCACAAGCCTCGGAGCGGACCACCGGTCCCCTGACCTTGGCGGTGATCTCCACGCGCTGGCAGTTCTTCATCTGCCTGCGGTTGGGCTCGTGGAACAACTCAACATCGAAGCGGATGACCTTCTTGTCGTACCGCTCCAGTCGGGCGAGCTTGTCCGTCACGTGCACCCGGTAGTGATCGGGTACTTCGACGTTGCGCCCCTTGACGACGATGTCCATACACGACCTCCTCGCTGTTTTCTGCGAGCCATCTGATCGGCGAAAACATGGCGCTCGGGGTCCTGCCGAGCCGAACCGTTGCCTCTGTTGGGTTCAGCTCCCCGCCGGCGCCAGGGTCATGGGCTGATCGCCTCCTCCCTCATGCCGGGGCTGATAGCGCAGCACGTTAGCCCGCGTTGCGGTTGAGCAACAGTCCCCACGGCGGGCGAACTCCGACCACGACGGAGAGTGACACCGGCCACCGGAAAACGGCCACCGCGATACTCCTGTGACGGCGGAGAGTCCACACGACGAGGGCGGTTTTCACCCTTGTGGAGGATCGATCGGCCCGGCACGGTCGCTGTCCGGGCTGACTCGGATGGGTCCCGTTGTCCCTCCAACGGGCCCACCGGCAATTCATCCCGGCGTTCCATACCGTTTCAACGGCCGGAAACAGATCTTGGTTCCCGGCGAGTAATCACCCGTGTGGGGGTATGCAGACGATCTAGGTGGCAGTCAGCGCAACAACCCCGACGACAGCGGCTCCGGCCCTGGTGAGAGCGCTGCAACAGGCAGTAGCGGTGACCCCGGTGGTAACGACGTCATCGATGAGAACGACCCTCGCACGAGTGGGCACGCACGTGAGCCTTCCGGCAAGGTTGTGCGCCCGCTGGTCCGCGTCCAGGCCGACCGAGTCACGCACCCGCCGATCCAGCCGCAGCAACGGCCGGACGACGGCCGGGGTGTGCGCGGCGACCAGCGCCATGTGCTCGAAACCCCTCGCACGGACCGCCCGGGGCCGGGACGGCACCGGGACGAGATCAGCCGGGGGCAGCTCGCGCAGCGCGTCGGTGAGCAGGCTGCCGAAGCTCGCCGCGAGCTCCCTCCTGCCGCGCTCCTTGTAGGCGATCACGGCCCGGCGGGCCACGCCCGTGTACTGGCCGAGGGCGTACATCGGGGGCAGGCCGGGGCCGCGGTCGATCAGCCGGGGACCGGACATGCTCGACCGGCACTCGCCGCAGAGCACCTCGCCGGGTCTGTCGCACCCCGCGCAGCACGACGGCACCAGCAGTTCCATCAACGCCTTCAGCACAGGCGCAGGATGCCAGTGGGGTCCGACAATCAGCCCGGGTAGAACGGCCGCGCGTTCGGGCCCTGGGTCTGCGGGTGGGGCAGCCAGACCTGGCCGACCTCCGACGCCGTCCACATCCCCACGGCGTCGGTCACGACGATCTGACGGCTCGGTGCCGCCGTGACCGACGCGAGCGGGGCCGTCAGGTTCGCGAGGCTGTAGCGCTGCGCTTCGATGCCGTCCACCGGCACCTGCCAGACCAGGCCGTTGGGCGTGTTCGTCGCCGCGACGACCCGGCTCGGGTCCAGCCAGTCCACGCTCACGACGTTCGACACCGACGGCAGCAACGGCTTCGGGGAGATGATGGCGACGTTGTTGGTGCCCTGCGTGCGGCCGACCGAGCCGACGTAGAGCTTGCCGCCCGCCACCACAGCCGCCCGGACGCCGTCGCGCGACAGCCGCAGCTCGGTGATCTTGCCGAAGCGCTCCAGCTCGGACCCGTTCACCGGCAGGGACAGCCACGTGCCCTCGCGGGTGCGCACAGCCCGGGTGATGTTGCCGTCGACGACCGCCCAGACCTCGTTGCCGATCTCGTTCGACGCGACGGCGAACTGCCAGGTCGGGCGGGTTATCTCCTTGCCGGTCACGTTGGTCTGGCGCAGTCCTTCGGTGAGGGCGCCGACCCTCAGCTGCAGGTCGCCGGAGTTCAGCCGTTCCACCACGGCCAGCTGCGAGCCGTCGACGGATTGGGCCGCGCTTTCGACGTGGTACGAGCCGTCGCCCGCCGGGTTGCTGATCTGCTTGCCGTCGCGCAGCTCCTTGACCCGGTTGCCGACCACCATCATGCCGGTGAGCTGGGCTTTCGGCGTGGTGCGGTCGCTGTCGGCCTGGATGTCGTTGAGTTTCCAGTCCGGCTGGTCGGGCACCAGCGGCAGGCCCTCGACCTGCAGCCGGACGGTCGTGCCCGCCACGTCCTGCAACGACAGCACGATCTGGATCGCGATCGCCCGTTTCTCCTCGGTGGTCACGTTGCCCAGCTGGCCGAGGTTGACGACCGTCGCGTTGTCCTTGGAGAGCGTCACGTTCGTGCGTTGCACGGCCGACGACGGCAAAGCCGTGCGGACCGCGCCCTGCAACGCCGTGGCCGGGCCTTGCAGGAGCAGGCCGATGATCTCGCTCGGCGACGCGCGCGTCGCGCCCGGCAGGTAGCGCTGGTCCGGGACCGGCACCTCACGGGAGGCGCTGTCGTAGAAGTAGAGCTTCACCGCGCGGTAGTGGTTGTTGAACATCGTGATCGGGATGAGGACGTTGCTCGGCGCCTCGTTGATCCGCCACTGGCCGTCCTGCTTGATCAGCTTGACCATGCCGGTCTGCGGCCCGCTCTGCGCCACGAAGGACTTGCGGGAGTCCAGCCAGCCCTTGGACGTGGCCTTCACCTCGACGGTGGTGCGGTTCGGGTCGGCGTCCTTGCCCTGCGGCTGGGGCACCGTGCTGAACTCGTCCTCGATGATGGTCGCCTGGTTGTCCGGCCGCCACAGCTTCCTGGCCTCCTCGGTCAGGTACGCCTCCGCGACCGCGGTCTCCCCGCTGGCCTCGATGAACTTGCGGACCACGGTGATCGGGCTCTGGTCGCGTTCCGGCAGCGGGATCTTGGGCTGCTGCTGCGCCGCGGAGTTCGGGATCGCCTGCGCGTTGGTCTGTTCCGGGATGTTGGCGCAGGACGCCACCAGCACGAGACAGCCGAGCACCAGAATCAACCGGCGGATCACCGGACCTCCTCGAGGGGTGGTTCGGCGGGCACGTCGTCGTCCGGCCGCAGCGGCAGCGGGCTCTCGCCCATCTCGACATCCTGGGAACGGGGCAGCAGCAACCGGAAGTTCGCGCCGTGCCCCGGTTCGCCCCACGCTTCGAGCCGGCCGCCGTGCAGCCGGGCGTCCTCGACGCTGATCGCCAGGCCGAGGCCGGTGCCGCCGGTGTGCCGGTTGCGGGACGGGTCGGCACGCCAGAACCGGTTGAACACCAGGTCTGCCTCGCCGTGGCGCAGGCCGACGCCGTAGTCGCGGACCGCGACCGCCAGCGTGGTCTCGTCGAACGCGAGCCGCAGCCGGACCGGATGGCCTTCGCCGTGGTCGACCGCGTTGGCCAGGAGGTTGCGCAGGATGCGTTCGATGCGCCGCGCGTCGACCTCGGCGGTCGCGGGCGCGGCGGGCAGTTCCAGTTCGATCCGGCTGCCCGCGTTCTCGGCGACCACCCGCACCGAGTCCAGTGCGCGCTTGGCGATCGCCCGCACGTCGGTGAACTCGGCGACGAGGTCCTCGACGCCCGCGTCCAGCCGGGAGATCTCCAGCAGGTCGCCGAGCAGCGACTCGAACCGGTCGAGCTCGTCGACCAGCAGCTCGGTCGACCGGGCCAGGCCGGCGGGGAACTGGGCGCGGGAGGCGTGCAGCACGTCGGAGGCCATCCGCACGGTCGTCAACGGCGTGCGCAGCTCGTGCGAGACGTCCGAGGTGAACCGGCGCTGGAGCTGGCCGAACTCCTCGAGCTGGCGGATCTGGTACTTGATGCTCTCGGCCATCTGGTTGTACGACTCGGCCAGTTTGGCCACGTCGTCCTCGCCGATCACGGCCATGCGTTCGTCGAGCTCGCCCGCGGCGAACCGTTCGGCGGCCTCGGCCGCCCGCCGCACCGGCCGCACGACCTGCCTGGTCACCAGGTTGGCGATGCCCGCGAGCAGCAGGAGCAGCACGAGACCGCCGACGATCAGCGTGCTCTGCACGACGTCGATGGTGTTCTGCTCGGTGGTCAGCGGGAACAGCAGGTACAGCTGCAACGGCCGGTTCGCACTGGTCACCGGGGCGCCGACGAACAGGAACGTGGTGCGCACGTTGCTGCGCTCCACGGTGGCGATCTGCCGGGCGACATCGCCCTTCTGCACGTACGCGCGCAGCGATTGCGGGACGTCGGAGTAGTTCTGGCCCGCGTGGACGGCGTCGGCCACGTCCTCGCCGTCGTAGGCGATGATCGGGTCGAACGCGCCCGCGACCGAGTCGCCGCCTTCCTCGTCCGCCGCCGAGCTGGACAGCCGGTTCACCGCGCCGCTGAGCCGTTCCCGGAAGCCGTCGGAGAGCACGTTCACGGCGAGCAGTTCGCGGTTGGCGATGCCGACCGCGATGTGCGTCTGCGCGATCGCGGCTTCCTGCTTGCTCGACAGCAGCCGGTCGGTGATCTGGTTCTGCAGCACCATGCCCAGCACGAACACCACAGCCGACGAGAGCGCGAGCGTGCTCACCACGACCCGGACCTGCAGCGACCGCCGCCACAGCTCGCTGAACGCTTTCGCACGCTCGCGGCAGAACGCCACCGCGCGGCCCAGCTGCCGGATCACCAGCCGGCTGGACCGCGCGAAGAAACGCTTCATGGGGTCAGTATCACGGAGGCCCGGCCTTGTATCCCACGCCCCTGACGGTCAGCACGACCTCGGGGTGCTCCGGGTCCTTCTCGACCTTCGAGCGCAACCGCTGGACGTGCACGTTCACCAGCCTGGTGTCCGCGGCGTGGCGGTAGCCCCAGACCTGCTCGAGCAGGACCTCGCGGGTGAACACCTGGCGCGGCTTGCGGGCCAGCGCCACCAGCAGGTCGAACTCCAGCGGGGTCAGCTGGATCGCCTTGCCCTCGCGGGTGACCTCGTGCCCGGGGACGTCGATGGTCAGGTCGCCGATCGCCAGCACCTCGGCGGGCTCGGACTCGGTGCGGCGCATCCGCGCCCGCACCCTGGCCACCAATTCCTTGGGCTTGAACGGTTTCACCACGTAGTCGTCGGCGCCGGACTCCAGCCCGAGCACGATGTCGACGGTGTCGCTCTTGGCGGTCAGCATGACGATCGGAACGCCGGACTCCGCTCTGATCGCCTTGCAGACGTCGATGCCGTTCATGCCGGGCAGCATCAGGTCGAGCAGCACCAGGTCGGGCTTGAGCTCGCGCAGCGCGGGGAGCGCGCGGGAGCCGTCGGCCACGACCGCGGTGTCGAAACCCTCACCGCGGAGCACGATCGTCAGCATCTCGGCGAGGGCCGGGTCGTCGTCCACAACCAGCACGCGTGCCTTCATGCTCCCCATCGTCGCACTTTCGCTGACGGGGACGTGCACAACCCGCTGATCTTGCCGCTGTGTCACCCGTTCACTCCATTCGATCGCCACGCTGCGCTCGCCTGTCTGCCAGTGGATGGTGTCCTATCCGTATCAGCGGCCCAGTGCGTTACGCGTCGGCCAGCAGGGTGCCGCTGAGCTGCTCGAAGTCCTGGTCGCCGCTGCCGTCGAGGACCTGCCACGGGGCGAGCCAGCCGACGCGGGCGAGTCCGTCGTAGACGGCGGAGCAACGGGCCTGCAGCCCGCCGTCCTTTTCGTACGTGTCCCGGACCCGGTCCCGGGTCTCGGCGCGAGTGGCGGCGAGGTCGACGGGCACCCGCAGCAGCAACTGGCGGTCCGGCACGGGCAGGCCGAACCGCTCGACCTCCAGCTGCCGGATCCACTCGACGATCTCGCCGTGCTCGTCCTGGTGCAGCCGGGCGGCCTGGTACGCGGCGTTCGACGCGATGTACCGGTCGACGAGCACGACGTCGAAGTCCTCGAGGTCACGCAGCAGCGCGTCCCGCGCCCCGTGCCGGTCGAGTGCGAACAGGACGGCCATGCTGTGCACCGAGTCGGCCACGTCACCGAGGCGCCCGTGCAGCGCGTCGCTCACCAGATCCGCGTGCACGCTGTCGCCGTAGCGCGGGAAGGCGTGCTGCGCGACTTTGGCACCACGCCGTTGGAACGCTTCGGTCAGCGCCGCGCCGAGCGTGCGCTTGCCTGATCCGTCCAGACCTTCGATGACAACGAGTCGACCCACGACGGCAACCCTAGTCCGGCCTTGGCACAGGCTTCACGACCGGTTGCGGAGTCCGAAAAGGACGCTCGGGTCGACGCGGCGCGCGGAGCCGGATGGACTCACTGATGTCCGTTGCGTGCCACGAGCACGCCTCCGGCGCCGATAGCAAGACCGCCCATTGCCACCATGAGGAGCAGCAGTTCCCGCGCGGCGGACGCCTGGTCGGCTACCACCTCACGTTCACCCCTGGCGATCACTTTTGCCATCGGCGCCGGTTCGGCAACGGCCGGCTGGGCCGTGCCGAGGGCGAGGACGACACCCAGGGTCGCGGTCGCGGGCAGACGCCGCGTGATCCTGAGTGCCGACATGGGCTTGGGTCCCTTCTCGCCCTCAACGTGCCGGGCCTCGAAGCTCTTCACCGGTTGCAGGGTCCGGTTGGATCTCTTCGGCACGGCCTTGATGAGCAACACAGTGCGATCGGGTGATCCCTCAGGGCAACCCCACCTGGCCCGCAGGGGGATCGTTCGCCCCTATCTCTCGTTCCCACGAGGAACTACTGTGAACGTTCACGGTCCATTCACACCCCGTGAACGCTGGTTCGATTGGAGCAAGGTTGGACAACGGGCCACTGCCTGAGCGGCTCGGCGACGCGCTGCGTTACGGGCCCTTCCACCGTGCGTTGCGTGAAGCGATCGAGTACCGCGGCCTGTCGTTGACCAGGATCACCGCGCACCTCGACCGGCTCGGTGTGAAGATCGGCCAGTCCACGCTCAGCTACTGGCAACGCGGCCTGCGGCACCCCGAGGTGCCGCGCTCGATCGACACCGTCCGCGCGCTGGAGACCGTGCTCCGGCTGCCGTCGGACTCGTTGGTCGTCTTGATCGGACCGCGCCCGCGCGCGGGCAAGGCAGACGAGATCGTGCCGAAGTTCACCGAGGTCAGCCGGGTCTGGCAGGACGCGCCCGCGTTGCTCGCGGAGTTCGACGCCGCACCGGAGACGAGGACCAACGCGGACCTGCGCATCGACGCGGTGCACGACTACATCCAGCTCGGGCCGCACCGGGAGCAGCGTTCACAGACCACGCGGTTCGTGGTGACGGCCGCCCGGTCGGGACCCGACCGGTACTTCGCCACGCACGGCGGTGACGACGGCTGCCTGATCGAACGGGCCGAGATCACCACGGCCGAGGGGTGCAGGCTCGGCCGGGTCCGGCGCAGCGCCGTGTCCGGTGTGATGGCGATGGAGTTGCTGTTCGACCGCAGGCTCGCCGAGGGCGAGACGCACGTCTTCTGCTTCACGATCGTCGACGGGTCCGGCGGGACGTCACCGGGGATGGAGCGGACGTTCCTGCGCGGCGTCGGGACCTACCTGGTGCAGCACGCGTTCCACCGCAAGGCGATGCCCGCGCGCGTGACGCGCCAGTACCGCAGGGGCGAGGGCGCCGAGCCGGTCGGCACGGAAGGCCTCGTGTGCGGGATCGGCCGGGTGACCAGTGGTTACTTCACCAATCTCCCGGCCGGCCTCGCGGAAATCCTCATCGAGTGGACTTAGCCGTCTCAGTACCGGTAGTGCTCCGGCTTGAACGGGCCCTCGACGTCGACGTCGATGTACTCGGCCTGCTCCTTGGAGAGCTTGGTCAGCTCACCGCCGAGCGCTTCGAGGTGGATCTTGGCCACGTACTCGTCGAGCTTCTTGGGCAGCCGGTAGACCTCTTTGTCGTACTCCTCGTTCTTGGTGAACAGCTCGATCTGGGCGATCACCTGGTTGGAGAACGAGTTCGACATCACGAACGACGGGTGCCCGGTCGCGTTGCCCAGGTTGAGCAGACGCCCCTCCGACAGCACGATGATCGACCGGCCGGACGGGAACACCCACTCGTCGACCTGCGGCTTGATGTTGATCCGCCGGATCCCCTCGAACCGCGCCAGACCAGCCATGTCCAGCTCGTTGTCGAAGTGCCCGATGTTGCCCAGGATCGCCTGGTGCTTCATCCGCGACATGTGATCCGCGGTCACCACGTCCTTGTTGCCCGTGGTGGTGATCACGATGTCCGCCTCACCGATCACCGTCTCCAGCTTGCGCACCGCGTACCCGTCCATCGCGGCCTGCAACGCGCAGATCGGGTCGATCTCGGTCACGATCACCCGCGCGCCCTGGCCGCGCAACGACTCCGCCGCGCCCTTGCCCACGTCGCCGTACCCGCAGATCACCGCGACCTTGCCACCGATCAGCACATCCGTGCCCCGGTTGATCCCGTCGATCAACGAGTGCCGGATGCCGTAGCGGTTGTCGAACTTCGACTTGGTCACCGCGTCGTTGACGTTGATCGCCGGGAACAGCAGCTCACCCGCCGCCGCCAGCTGGTACAACCGCAGCACACCGGTGGTGGTCTCCTCGGTCACACCCTTGATCTCGTCCGCGATCTGCGTCCACTTCGTCGGATCCGCCGACAGCGACGCGCGCAGCGTCTCCAGGATGACCTGCCACTCCTCCGGGTCGTCCTGCTCCGCGTTGGGCACCACACCGGCGGCCTCGTAGGCCTTGCCCTTGTGCACCAGCAACGTCGCGTCGCCACCGTCGTCGAGCAGCATGTTCGGCAGCTTGCCGTCCGGCCAGGTCAGCATCTGCTCGGTGCACCACCAGTACTCCGGCAGCGTCTCGCCCTTCCAGGCGTACACCGGCACACCCTTCGGCTCCGCCTCGGTGCCGTGCGGGCCCACCACGACCGCCGCCGCGGCGTGGTCCTGGGTGGAGAAGATGTTGCACGAGGCCCAACGAACCTCCGCGCCCAACGACACCAGCGTCTCGATCAGCACCGCGGTCTGCACCGTCATGTGCAGCGAGCCGGAGACCCGGGCCCCGCGCAACGGGTAGACCTCGGAATACTCACGCCGCAGCGCCATCAAGCCCGGCATCTCGTGCTCGGCCAGCCGGATCTCCTTGCGCCCGAACTCGGCCAGCGAAAGATCGGCAACGGCGAAGTCGATGTCGCCGATCTTTCCGGCGTACCGGGCTCCGGTCACGTTCCGCGTGTCTTCAGCGGTCATCGCCCTGTTCCCTCCAAACTCGTTACGCCGAACAGTACCGCCGTGCACTCGGCGGAGCCTCGACACTCAACGGAGTCGCCTTGTTGATGCCTGGATCCGACACGCGGGTGGTGGAGCTGCGCGTGCACGGAATCATGGGCACGACCGCGGAATCCCTGGTCGGAGCGGTCGCCGCGGTCGACGTCGCCGGTGACGGCGTCGGCCGGATCGTGCGGCCTGCCGACCGGTTGCGCAGGCCCGGACCTGGTCCGATGCTGCACACGGACGGGCGTTCGGTGCCGAGGACCATCGAGGGTTACCTGTGGAGCGGGATGACGTCCGGCGGTGTCGGCAAGTCCACCTGGGCGCTGCTGTTCCCGTTCGTGCTGGCCAACATGGCGCACTGGATGCTGCCGCCGGTGCCGCACGACAACCGGCCCGCGGCGGCGTTGGGCCTGGTGGGGCGGTCTTTGCTGCGGCTGGCGGCGCTGCTGCTCACTGTGCTCTTCGTCACGCAGGTCGCCGTGGTCAGCCTCGATCTGCTGGCCGCGCAGTGCCTCGCGCCCGGTTCGCCGTGCCTGTCCTCGGTCGTGCCGGACTGGCTGCGGGAGTTGCGCGGTTTTCGAGCGATCGCCGGGTTGCTGCCCGCGACGCTGGTCGTGCTGGTGCTCGGCCGGGTCTCGGCGGTCACGTGGCGGGTGAACGCGCCGCCGTTGCCCAGTCCGGTGCCGGGAAACCGGCCGCGGCGGATGCCCGGCGCGAACCTGGTCGCCGACCCGGACACGCCCACGTTGCGCGCGCTGCACACCGTGGCGGGGCTCGCGGTGCTGGCGTTGCTCCCGGCCGGCGGGCCGTTCGCGGCTTCGCCGGTCGTGACGACGCAGTGGCTGGTCGGACTGTCCGTTTTGGTGCTTGCCGCGCTCGGTGTGCTGTTGCTCGACGATCCGACGGGCGCGTCACCTCATCGCGCGGGCCGCTGGCTGCGACTCGCATTGGGCAAGGTCACGCGCCGCGTGCTGCTGATCGTCAGCGTGTTGCTGGTGCTCAGCACGGCTGTCACGCAGGACCGGTTGCCCACCCGGCTCACCGGCACCGACATCACCATCGAGGGCACGGCCGCCGCGCTCGTGGTCGTGTGCGTGTTGTTCGGCCTGGTGGTGATGCCCGCCGCGTGGATCGCGCGGCGGGAGTTCTGGGCGGAGCAACCGCACGAGCTGCGGCCGTGGGCCGGTGGCTGGATGTCGCCGATCATGCTGGTCATCGCCGCGTTGCTGGGCGGCGGGTTCGGCGCGGGCATCGCGATCGCGGTGCGGAAACTGCTGGGCAGCCAGGGTTTGCAGCTGCCGTCCGGCTACGAGCCGGTGACGCTGTTGTGGGGCGTGTCCGCGGCTTTCGCGCTGCTGATCGGCCTGCTGCTCGGCGCGATCACCGGTGTGCACAGGTGGCGCAACGACCGGCGGGGCGCCCAGCCCCCGGAAAGCGGGCTGCTGCACGCGGACGCGCCGCCCACGGATCAGTCGACGGCGACTCGTGCCTGGCGCAACGGGCGTTTCCAACGCAACCACCTGCACCACGTGCTGGTGGCGTGTGGGACCGCGTTGGCAGCGGGCGCGGCTGTGGCGATCTGGATGCGGTTGCGCGACTTCGGGCCGCCGGAGTGGATGGGCCTGTTCTCCGCGGTCGGCGTGTTCAGCCTGGGTTTCCTGGCTGTGGCGCTGATGCGTGCCGTGTACCAGGCGATCAGGCGCCCGGAGCTGGCCAGGACGCTGGGTGTGCTGGCTGATCTGGCGTGTTTCTGGCCCCGGGAGTCGCATCCGTTCGTGCCGCCGTGTTACGCGCTGAAGGTGATCCCCGAGCTGACCGAACGCGCCGCGAAGCACTTGGAGGATCCGAGAACGCGTGTCGTGATCACCGGGCACAGCCACGGGAGCTTGATCGCGATCGTCACCGTGGCCCGGTTGATGGAGACACTGCCGCCGACGGCCCGTGAACGCGTCGGTCTGGTCACGGCGGGTTCTCCTTTGCAGTGGGCGTACTCGCGGGCGTTCCCGAGTGTCGTGCCGCACCGGTCGTTGGCGGAGTTGCACGGTGAACTCGACGGTCGTTGGCGCGCGTTGTGCCGTGGCACCGATCCGTTGGGCGGCGCTGTGACGACGTGGCGCAGGCAGGTGTACGACTCGAAGATGATCGGGATGGGGTTCCGGCCGGACGGCAGTTCCGGTCCGCTCAGCCCGGCCAAAGCGGGTGAGTCGGGCGCGCTCGTGCTGGGCAGCGACCACTGGTTGCCGGATCCGCAGTTGCAGGCCGTGCCAGGTTTGCGCTGGTCACCGGGTGTCCGGCGGCACAGCGACTACTACGCCGACCCGGAGTGGGACGAAGCCGTCGCGATCGCCGCCGGCCTGGCCTAGGTGTTCTGTATCGACGCGACGGAGGCGCGGGATCAGCCGAGTTTGGCCAGCTGGTAGTTCAGCGTCGCTTCGGCCGACTCCGGTGTGTGGTGGCCGAGCAGCAGTCCCGACGCCAGGCCGTCGACCAGCGCCAGCAGAACGGTGGCCTCCTGGGCGGGATCGAGGTCCACGGCCATCTCGCCGCGCTGCTGGGCGGCGACGATCTGATCGGTGACGGCTTGGCGCAGGCCGGTGTTGCCGCGCTCGAACCGCTCGGCCATCGCCGGGTCACGCAGCGCGCGGAAGAAGAAGGCGTTGGCGACCAGCATCTCCGTGCGGCTTTCCTCGTCGACTGGGAGGAACGCCAGCAGGATGGCCCGCAGCTGCCCGGACCCGGCCCGTGCCGCGATCCGCTGCTCGACGCGTTCCCGCAGGTAGGTCGTCGCATGCAGGAGCATCTCGCCCTTGCTGCGGAAGTAGTGCTGGACAAGGCCTTTCGACACGCCTGCCTCGGCGGCGACCTGGCCGAGGCTGACCGCTTCGAGCCCGTCGCGGCTGGCGATCCGCCAGAGCGCGTCGATGAGCTGCCTGCGGCGCTGGTCGTGGTCGACGATCTTGGGCACACCTTGATAATACGATCGGATTGCGAAAACCGCGAGTCCCTTTTACAATCCGTTCGTATGGGGACAAGCCGGTTCACCTCACCGCAGGCACAGTCGGACTACTACCGCGCCTACGACGCCGGGCTGCGCACGTTGCCGCCACCGGCAGGCGAGCACGATGTCGAAACCGACTACGGAATCGCGAAGGTGTACCGCTTCGGCGACGCCGACGGTGAACCGATCGCGCTGCTGCCGGGACGCGCGGGCACGCCGATCATGTGGCGTGCCGACCTGACCGGGTTGATGGAGCACCACCCGGTGTACGCGATCGACCCGATCGGCGAGGCCGGGCGCAGCACCCAGACCGCGTCGATCGACACCACCCAGGACCACGCGCGCTGGCTCGACCAGACGCTCGACCGCCTCGAACTGGGCCGCGTGCACCTGGTCGGCGTTTCCTTCGGCGGCTGGCTCGCGGGCAACCTCGCCGTGTGGAAATCCAGCCGGCTGGCCTCGGTGAGCGTGCTGGATCCGGCGAACACGTTCGGCCGTTTCCCGCCGACGCTGATCATCCGTTCCCTGCTCGGCATGCTGCCCGTGATCTCGCACTGGGCCCGTCCGGCGTTCATGCGGTGGATCTCCGGCAGCGACCGGATGCCCGAGAACGACCCCGTCTCCGATGTGATCGCGGCAGGCCTGCACCACCACCGGGTCCGCACCGCCATGCCCGCGTACTTCCGCGACGAGCAGCTGCGGTCGATCTCCGTGCCGATGCTGGCGCTGATCGCGGGCCGCAGCGTCATCCACCACCCCGCCGCCGCCCACGCACGCGCCCAGCGGCTGGTTGCGGGCATCCAGGCCGAGCTGTGGCCGGACGCCACCCACTCGATCTCCGCCGAATCACCCGTCGAGGTCAACGAACGGGTGCTGCGGTTCATCGCGGCTTGTGCGCCCACGCCGTGAGCAAGCCCATCCCCAACTCGCTGAAATCCGGGCTGCGCATGGCTTCCAGCGCCGCGTCGACGGTCTCGTCGTCGAGCAGGCCGTCCGCGACCACACGGCCGCGCAGGTGCTGGAAGTTGAGCTGGAAGAACTCGCCCGCAGCGGACGTGCTGGTCACCGATGGCTGGTACATCTCCACTCCGACGTCCACCAAACCCGCTTGCCGCAACAACTCCGGATAGCGCAGGCCCCACTTGCCGTCGGTGCCGATGGACCGTTCCAAGCCGCGCCAGTGCTTGTCCATCATCCTGCAGAACGGGCTGTCCGGCGGACCGGTCACCACGGGCGCCTCGAACGCTTCACCGAGCACGAGCCAGCCACCTGGCGCGACCAGGTCGACGAGGCGGCGCAGCACCTCCTCGCGGTTGCGCAGGTGCATCAGCACCAACCGGCAGTGCACCAGGTCGAATGTGCCGAGCCCCAGGTCACCGGTCACGTCGGCCTCGACGACCCGCACGGTCGGGAACACCTTCGGCAGGTTCGTCAGCAGCCGGGTGTCCACGTCCAGTGCGATCACCTCGGCGCACACCTCGGCCAGCCAGCCGGAGATCCGGCCGAGTCCGGCGCCGACGTCGAGACACCGCATGCCCGGCCGGGCCAGTTGGGCCAGGCGGGAACGGGTGGCCGGGTCGAACATCCGCGACAGCGCGTCAAGGCGCATCGCCTCGAGGTCGTTACCCGCCCCGAAAACCGTGTCCCCGTATAACTCAGTCACGACACCCGAAGCTACTCAGCGCCGTCCAACGTGGTCAACAGCTTCCGGGCGACCGCACCTTTCCCGTCCGCCGCGAGCAGCCCGGCAGGTGCGAGCACGTAGTCACGGTCCACCACGATCCGTGCTTCCCGGATCGCGGGCCGCAGCACGGGATCACTGCGCAGGACGTCGACGACCGGGCCGATGTCGCCGGCGTGCCGGAAGACACCGCCGGACAGCACGAGCAGACCGGCCCCGCGTGGGCCCAGCTTGCCGTCGACGAGCCGGAGGTGGCGGCGGACGGCGACGACCGCGGCCAGCCCGGCGAGCCGAAGGTCCACAGCGGACTCTTCAGCGGTGTCCGGCACGAAGCCGACCGCCGACGACCTGCGCCGCGCGAACTCCGCGAGCCCGTCCACCGCAAGGCGTTCCGCCTCGGCCTCCGCGACGATCCCCAACGCGGACCACCGCATCCCGATGTCACCTTCGACCGTGCGCCGGTCCTGCGGCAGAGCAACCGCGCGGTCCTGTTCGTCATGTATGGACACAGCCGAGTAGACGTCCGTCGTCGCGCCGCCGACGTCCACGACGAGAACAGCGTCCTCACTGGCCAGCTGCGACACGCCCGCGAGCACGGCGTCCGGCGTCACCGCACGGACCATGTCACGGAACTTCCGGCCGCGCGACAAGCCTTTGCCGCCGATCACGTGATTCAGGAACACCTCGCGGATGGCCGCACGCGCCGGGCCCGGTTCGAGCTCGCCCACATCCGGCAGCACGTTCGCGGTCGGCACCACCGTGCGCCCGGCGAGCACTTCGAGCGCTTCCAGCCGCGCGCTCTGGTTGCCCGCGAACACGATCGGCGGCCGGATCCGGTTACGGGCCAACGCCGCCGCGTTGTGCAGCAGGACTTTCGCGTCACCGCCGTCGGTTCCGCCGACCAGCAGCACGACATCCGGTTCCTCAGCACGCAACGCGCGGATACCGGCGCCGTCGAGCTCGCCCGCCGACACGTGCACGACTTTCGCGCCCGCGGACAACGCCACCCGATACCCGGCTTCGGCGCTGATCAGCCGTTCGTGCCCGACGACGGCGAGCCGCAGCCCACCACCGGCCGACGAGCAGACCAGGACCTCGTCGGCGTGGCCGAGCTGTTTGAGCACAGCGTTGACCCCGTCGAGAACTTCCGGCGGGGTCGTCGCGTGCTGTGCCGTGGCCAGGAGCGCGCCGTCGTCGCCGACGAGCGCGCCCTTGGTCCACGTCGAACCGACATCAAGACACGCGATGGGCTTTGTCGCGCCGGTCATTGACGCCCCGCAGCACGCCCGGCGCCGCCCCAGCACCAGCGACCGGATGGCACTGAGCGGTGTCGGCCGCGTGGGGCGGGGTGGAAATGACCGGCTTTGGCGACAAAGCCCGTCCTCGCGCAGCGAGGACGATCAGACACTGTCGGCATCTTCCTTCATCCGCTTGCCCAGCAACGAGTTCCGGCGGCTGTACACGAAGTACACGACCACGCCGAGCACCATCCACGCGAGGAACCGCAGCCAGGTCAGCACAGACAGGTTGAGCATCAGCCACAGGCAGGCGAGGATCGCCAGGATCGGGATCACCGGCACCCACGGCACGCGGAAGCCGCGCTTGAGGTCGGGCCGGCTCTTGCGCAACACCCACACACCGGCCGAGACCAGGATGAACGCGAACAGCGTGCCGACGTTCACCATCTCCTCGAGCTTGTCGGCCTCGAAGAACGTCGCCGCGATCGCCACCAGGAACGAGACCAGCATGGTCGCCCGGCCCGGCGTGCCGAACTTGCTCGTCTTGGCGAGGCCGCGCGGCAGCAGACCGTCACGCGACATCGCGAACAACACACGCGTCTGGCCGAGCATCAGCACCATCACGACCGTGGTCAGGCCGGCGAGGGCACCGATGGAGATGATCGTCGCGGCCCAGTCCGAGCCGTTGACCGCGAACGCGGACGCCAACGTCTTGCGACCGGCGGGTTCCGCACTCGTCGCCAGCTCCTTGTACGACTGCATGCCCACGACCACAAGGGAAACCGCGACATACAGGACGGTCACGATGGCCAGCGAACCGAAGATGCCGCGGGGCACGGCGCGCTGCGGGTCCTTGGTCTCCTCCGCGGTCGTGGCGACCACGTCGAACCCGATGAAGGCGAAGAAGACCAGGCTCGCCGCGGCCAGGAAACCGAACACGCCGTACGTGCTCGTCGCGCCACCGGCCAAGGTGGAGAACAACGACTGGTCCACTCCCGTCGCGCTGGTCGCGGTCGGCGGCGCGGAGTCCGGGATGAACGGCGCGTAGTTGGCCGACTTGACGAACGACAACCCGTAGAAGATGACGAACAGCACGATCGCCACCTTGATACCGGTGATGACCAGGCTGACTCGTGAGGACAGCTTGGTGCCGACGGTCAGCAGCGTGGCGAGCACGACGATGAGCAGCAGTGCGCCCCAGTCGACGTGCAGGCCGAAGATCGTGGTCGTGGTGGTGAAGCCCTTGCCGAAGACGTAACCGCCCACCACCTGGAGGTATGCCGACCACCCCTTGCCGACAGCGGCGGCGCCGACCGCGAACTCCAGGACGAGGTCCCACCCGATGATCCACGCGATGAACTCGCCGAAAGTGGCGTAGGAGAACGTGTAAGCGCTCCCAGCCACCGGGACGGTCGAAGCGAACTCGGCGTAGCACAAGGCAGCCAGCGCACACGCGACCGCCGCGAGCACGAACGCCAACGCCACCGACGGGCCGGCCAGGTCACCGGCGGCACGCGCGGTCAGCGTGAAGATGCCCGCACCGATGACGACCGCGACACCGAAGACCGTCAGATCCCACGCTGTGAGGTTTCTGCGGAGTCTGGTATCCGGTTCGTCCGTGTCCGAGATCGACTGTTCGACGGATTTCGTCCGCCACAAGCCAGTTCCTGGCACCGTTGCCTCCTCACCACGCGCCCCGACAGTGCGTGGGAGGAGCCTACGGCGTGCCGATCACGATCGGGTGCAGGAGGTCGCCTCAGCTGGTCGCGGCGGTGCTGCGGTCGAGGTCCGGTTCGATGTAGATCAGCCGCGCCGCCGGGACTTTGGCGCGCACGCGGTGTTCGGCGTCGTCGATCGCCTGCGCGACCTCCTCGACCGCGAGGCCGCTCGTCATCGAGACCTTCGCCGCGACGAGCAGCTCGTCCGGGCCGATGTACTGGGTCTTGATGTGGATCACGCGCTCGATCCGGCCTGCGGCGAGCTCGTCGACGATCAGGTCCAGTTCGCGCGGGGTGGCGCCTTCACCGATCAGCAGGCTCTTCATCTCGATGATCAGGATGATCGCGATCACGCCGAGCAGCACACCGATCATCAGCGTGCCGACCGCGTCCCAGACCGGGTCGCCGGTCACGGTCGCCAGGCCCACGCCGATCAGCGCGAACACCAGGCCGAACAGCGCACCGGCGTCTTCGAGCAGGACCACCGGCAGCTCCGGCGTGCGCGACTGCCGGATGAACTGCCACCAGGTCACGTCGCCCTTGATCAGCCTGGACTCCACGATCGCGGTCCGGAAGCTGAGGCTCTCCAGGATGATCGCGACGACCAGGATGACCACCGCGACGATCGGCGACGACAGCGCCTCGGGTTCCTGGATCTTGTGGATGCCCTCGTAGAGCGCGAACGCCGAGCCGAGGGTGAACAGCATCAGCGCGACGATGAACGAGTAGAAGTACCGGTCACGGCCGTAGCCGAACGGGTGCTCGATGTTGGCCTTGCGCTTCGCGGTCTTCTGCCCGAGCAGCAGCAGGCCCTGGTTGGACGTGTCGGCCACCGAGTGCACGGACTCCGCCAGCATCGACGACGACCCCGTGATGAGGAAGCCGACGAACTTCGCAACGGCGATGCCCGCGTTCGCCAGCAAAGCGGCGACGATGGCCTTGGTTCCGCCCCCTGCAGACACGTGCCCTCCCAGATGCGTCCGGATTGTCCGGTCGAACCCTAAACCACGCCAGCTCAGACCTCGTGAGTGGTCAGGCCGGTTAGAACCGGACCAACCACTCACGAGTGGTTCAGTCGCCCGCGGTGGCCCGGAACACCTGGGCAGGCGCGCCCTCCACCGGGATGACCTGGACGTCGGGGTTGCACGCGGGCAACCACGCCGACTGGCCCCTGCCGAGCTCGACCTTGTTGCCGTCCGCCTCCAGCAGCCGCACGGCTCCCGCCGTGCACACGAGGATCTGCGGGCCCCGGCAGACCAGCTCGACCGGTTCGCGTTCGTCCTTGCTCCACTCCAGCCTGGACAGCTCGAACTCCGGTGCGGGCGTCGGGTACTGCCACATCCGCGCCGCGACCGGCGTACCGCTCAGCACGGGCATCTCACCGCAGCTGAAGTCCAGCACGCGCAACAGTTCCGGCACGTCGACGTGCTTGGGCGTCAGGCCGCCGCGCAGGATGTTGTCCGAGTTGGCCAGGATCTCCACGCCGGTGCCGTGCAGGTACGTGTGCAGGTTGCCCGCGGGCAGGTAGATCGCCTCGCCGGGGGCGAGCACGATGCGGTTGAGCAGCAACGCCGCCAGCACGCCCGCGTCGCCCTCGTGGGCCTCGCCGAGCTCCAGGATCGTGCGGCAGACCAGGTCGTACTCGCCGTGTTCCTTCACGTGCAGCACGCAGGCGTCCAGCAGTTCCGGCAGCAGCACGTCCAGCGAGGTCTGCGGCAGCGTGATCCACGTCGTGAACAGCGCGCGCAGCCCGGCGGAGTCCGGCTGGCCCTCCAGCAACGACGTGTACGGCGCGAGACCCGGTGTCTCCAGGGTGCGCAGCAGGCGGACGGTCTCGTGCGGGTCGCGGAAGCCCGCGAGCGCGTGGAACTCCGTCAGCGCGCAGATCAGCTCCGGCTTGGCCGTCGGGTCCGGGTAGTTGCGGTTCTTGGCGTCCCTGGCGATCCCGGCGGCTTCTTCGCGCTCGTGGCCCTCGCGGGCCTGCTCGGCCGACGGGTGGGCCTGCATGCTCAGCGCCTCTTCGGCGGCGAGGATCTTGAGCAGGAACGGCAGCCGGTTGCCCCAGCGGTCCGCGCACTGGGTGCCGAGCTGGCCAATTGGATCGGCGTCGACGAGTTCGAGCAGTGACTGGCCGCTTTCGACGCGTGACGGGTCGCCGGGGTGCGCGCCCATCCACAGCTCCGCCTCGGGGTGCGGCGCCGGTACCGGCCGCCCCAGCAGCTCGGCGATGGTCGTGCGCGACCCCCACGCGTAGGGCCGCACAGCGTTGCGCAGCAACTCCACTCTCAAACTCTCCCTAGTCAGACGCCAGCGGAGGCGTACCGGCCCGACCCGCCGATCGTCCCGGCCGCGAGGCCGAGATACAGCGCCGCGAGCTCGAAGCGCAGCGCGAGGACTGCCGCTCTGGTCGGCTCGTCCGCGCCGACCTCCTCAGCGGGCACCAGTACGTCCGCACCCGGCAGCGTGTCCGCGGCCATGGTGCGTGCCGCGTCCGCCACCGGTCCGGAACTGATCGCCAGCAACTGCACCCGCAGCATGGCTGTCGGGTCGCCGACGAAGTCGTCCGGATCGTCGAAGATACCCTGACCGGACGTCGACCTGACGGCCGCCCGGTGCAACGCGAACCGGGTCTGCGCGTCGGCGTAGGAGCCGGCGTCGCAGACGAACCCGGCATGCGCGGCGAGGACGTGCCGGGCGTGTGCCGCCACCGCTGTCGCCGCCGGGTCCAGTCCCCACAGTAGCGGGACTCGGTCGGACAGGCGCAGAGCCAGGGATTTCGCCGGGTTGACGAACGACTCGTGCGCCGGGTGGCCCTTCTCCGCCTCCTTGTCCAGCTCGTCGGCGAACCGGTCCATGTCGGTGCGCAGCAGGCCCATGGTCGTCAGGCTGAGCAGAGCGGTCGCGAGCGCCCTCGGGAAGGCGAAGCCGGGTGGCACGGGCACGCGGGGCGGCAGCAGCAGCGCGCGGCCCGCGCCCGCGGCCGCCACCGGGCCGTCCTGCGGTGCCGTGACCACGACTGTGGCGCCGAACCGCGTGGCGCGGCCGATGGACTCGGCGAGATCGCGGTCACCGGGGTCCTCTGTGTGCGTGATCACCACGTCCAGCGGGCCGACCCAGCCGGGCACCTGGTCGGTGACCACCACCGGCACCGGGCACGCCGGGCCGAGCAGCGCCACCAGCAGGTCCGCGAGCGCGCCGCCGAGACCCGGCCCGGTCACGATCAGCAACGCGCGGGGGCGGACGTCGGCAAGCACCCTGTCGACGCCGATCTCCGCCGCGATCTCGACGACCGACCGCACCTGGGCACCGGCCTGCGCCGCGGCGCGCAGCAGGCCGTCGCTGTCGGCTTCCGACAGCCGGGCGGGGTCGTCGAGCAAGGAGTCGTCAGTCGTCACCGGACTCACTCGTCCGCGGTCTGTGATTCCGGTCGCGTGGCCTCGTCCAGCAGCAGCACCGGGATGCCGTCGGTCACCGGGTACTGGCGACCGCACGAGGTGCACGTGAGCACGTCGGCGTCCGGGTCGTCCGGGGTGCCGGGGCGCAGCGCCGCGTGGTCTTCGGACGGGCAGGCGAGGATGTCGAGCAACTGCGGGTCGAGCTGTACGGCCACGGGTCCTCCTTTTCCTGCTTCCAGTGTGGCCTAACCGCGGACGATGGCGAGCACCTCGTCGCGCAACGCGGCCACCGCGGCGTCGTCCGCGGCTTCGATGTTGAGCCGGAGCAGCGGTTCGGTGTTCGATGGCCGCAGGTTGAACCAGGCGCCGGTGGGGAGCTCGACGGTGAGACCGTCCAACTCGTCGATCGTGACGCCGTCCTTGGCCGAGTAGGTCTCCTTGACCGCGGCCAGCCTGGCCTTTTGGTCGTCGACCGTGGAGTTGATCTCGCCGGACGCGGCATAGCGCGCATACGCGGCCGTGATCTCCGACAGCGGGCGGTCCTGCTCGCCCAGCGCGGCCAGCACGTGCAGCGCGGCCAGCATGCCGGTGTCGGCGCGCCAGAAGTCGCGGAAGTAGTAGTGGGCCGAGTGCTCGCCGCCGAAGATGGCGTCGGTCTTGGCCATCTCCTGCTTGATGAACGAGTGGCCGACGCGGGTGCGGACCGGCTTGCCGCCGTGCTCGGCGACGATCTCCGGCACGGCCTTGGACGTGATCAGGTTGTAGATGATCGTCGCGCCCGGGTCCTTGGCCAGCTCGCGCGTGGCCACCAGCGCGGTGATGGCGCTCGGCGAGACCGGGTCGCCGTTCTGGTCGACCACGAAGCAGCGGTCGGCGTCGCCGTCGAACGCCAGCCCGGCGTCCGCGCCGACCTCGCGGACCTTGGCCTGCAGGTCGACGATGTTCTTCGGGTCGAGCGGGTTGGCCTCGTGGTTGGGGAACGAGCCGTCGAGCTCGAAGTACATCGGGATGATCTCGATCGGCAGGCCGTCGAAGACCTTCGGCACGGTGTAGCCGCCCATGCCGTTGCCCGCGTCCACCACGATCTTGAGCGGGCGGATGGCCGAGAGGTCCACGAGCTGGCGCAGGTAGCCGGCGTACGCGTCGAGCATGTCGCGCTGCTCGACCTCGCCCGGTGCGGCGCCGTTCTCGGGCATGCCGAGTTCGACGTCGCGCTGGATGTCGGCGAGCCCGCTGTCCTGGCCGACCGGCGCGGCGCCCGCGCGGCAGACCTTGATCCCGTTGTACGCGGCGGGGTTGTGGCTCGCGGTGAACATCGCGCCGGGCAGGTTCAGGTTGCCGGAGGCGAAGTAGAGCATGTCGGTGCTCGCCAGGCCGATGCTGACGACGTCGACGCCCTCGCGCGTCACGCCCTCGGCGAACGCGCCGGACAGGCCTGGTGACGAGTCACGCATGTCGTGACCGATGACGACGGCCGGGCCGCCGACCAAGCGCGCGAAGGCGGCGCCGATCTCACGGACCACGTCGGCGTCGAGCTGCTCGCCCACCAAGCCGCGGATGTCGTATGCCTTGAAGATGGCGGACAGGTCACGCACAAGGTCTCCCGGGGGTCGGATCGTCCTGACCCGGGAGCCTATTAGGTCAATTACTCGGCGACGGGATCGGGCAGGACCCGCAGGTGGCCGCGCCGCCCCGAACCCGCGTTCACGTCGGGCGCGTCGACGGGCCGGTCGGGCCGCCCGGCCTCGCGCACCGCCTCGGCGAGGGCGGTCAGATCGTCATGGGACGGCTCCGGCGCGGCGAATTCGCCGTCGTACCTGACCACGTCCCAGCCCCGTGGGGCGGTCAGCCGCATCGCGTGCTCTTCGCATAGGTCGTAGCTATGCGGTTCGGAGTACGTCGCGAGCGGGCCGACTACAGCGGTGGAGTCCGCATAGGCGTAGGTCAGCGTCGCGACGGCCGGATTCACGCACCCGGTCCGCGAACAACGCCGCACATTCCGCACGATCGTGGACGATAGCGCGTTTCTCCTCGGCAGGCAGCCAGGCACACCGGCGACACGCCCCCAGTACCCTGTTTGTCCTAGAGGTATGTCATGGAGGTGCTTGCAAGGTGGTCACGCCCCGTCGCCGGTCGTCAGCGCGTCGCGGACGGGATCGGCATGGTCGTGGCATGCGCGGGCCGCTGTACCCGTCGACGCTCCCTGCCGCGAGCACTCGCGCGGAGAAGTTCGACGCGCTCGTGCTCGACGCGCTCGAGCCCATCGAGGCACGGTGGCGCACCGAGCTGACCAAGCTGGACGTCGCGGTCGACGATGTCCCGGAGATCGAGGCAGCCGGTTCCCCGCCGCAGGACGGCGTGCTGGCCGACAGCGGCGTCCCGCTTGCCCGTCTGGTGCCCGCGGGCATGGACCGGCGCGGAAACCCCACGAGCGCGCGGATCGTGCTCTACCGGCGGCCGTTGGAGGCCCGTGCGAAGGACAGCGCGGAGCTGGCGGACCTCGTGCACGACGTGTTGGTCGAGCAGGTCGCGAACTACCTGAGCGTCGACCCGGACGCCATCGAAGGCGGCTCGTGAGTGTTTCGGCCGGTTAGAACCGGACTAACCACTCACGAGGTCTTTCTGCGGCTGGGGATGGCGGTCAGGAGTGTGAACAGCAGGGCCGCGCCCTGGATCAGCAGCAGGAACGCGCGCAGGCCCGAGGAGTACTCCACTCGGATGTCCGCCGAGCGCGCGGGCACGGCGACGCCGACGAGGTTGCCCCACGCACGGACCACGGGCACTTGGCGGCCGTTGACGTCCGCGCGCCAGCCCGGTTCCTCCGCGGCTGCGATGACCAGCAGGCGTCCTTCCGATCCGTCGGACACGCGGACGGCGGCCTCGGGCGGTCCCGCGTCGACGGGCACGATCCCGCCCGCACCAAGCGTAGTCGGCGGGTTGCCGCCAGTAACCGCCTGCTTGGCCGGTTCGGGGGCCAGCAGGACGGCGCGGCCCGCGGCGGGCTGCAGCCGGAACACCGGCCGTCCGTCCGAAGTGGACGTTGTCGGCGAGACCAGGTCACCGGCCGCGGCCCGCAAACGGGTGCCCGCGGCCTGATCAGGCAGCACCACGAACAGCACACCGGCGGTCGCCGCCGCGGCGGCCGCGGCCCTGGCCACCTCCGGCACGTCCGAGCGGAAGTCGTTGTCCCAGCGCTGGATCCGGGTACGGGCCGAGGCCACCGGGATGAGGTCGTCGTCGCCGAACTGCGGCATCCGGCCCGCCGCCTGCCGGGCCGGCTCGTCGCCACGCGCGAGCACCAGCACACCGCGCCCGGTCTCCGCGAGCTCACGCGCGGGCGTCGCACCCAACCGGGCGCCGTCGCCCGCGGTCACCGGCCCGTCACGGCCGAGCAGGACCGCACCGCCCGCCAGGACGGCGAGCGCGCCGGCGCCGACGGCCACGGCCGGACGCGGGCGAGGCGCGGACCCGGCCAGCGCCCACAGCAGCCCCCAGCCGACCACGATCAGCGGCGTCCCGAGCCAACCCTGTTGCGGCGCACCGCCACTGACCGGAGCCATCGGCACGAACCGCACGAGCGCGACGGCCGCGATCCCGAGCACGAGCAGTCCCAAACCGGGCAACGATCCACGCCCCGGCTGGACGACGAGCCCGATCAGCACCACAACGGCGACCACGATCATGAGCACGAACGAGCCGAAATCCGCGCCCGGCGGCACCCACGCGCCGACTCCGTGCACGACGATGCCCGGGTTCTGGATCAGCACGGCCGGCCACGGCAGCAGCAAAGCCAGTGGCAGCAACACGATCGCGAACAACGCGGCGGCACGGCGCCTGCCGTCCCCGCGCTGCCCGCCGACGAGCACGAACCCGCCGAGCGCGCACGCCAGGACGATCACGTGCACCAGCGGCGAGAACGCACCGATCACGGCGAGCCCGAGCGACGACCCGGCGGCGACCGACAGCCACGACCGCGACGCCCCCGCCAGCACGGAAACGATCCCGGAAACCACCAGTGGCAGCAGGATGTGCACGACGACGGCGTCCAGCCTGCCCTGCGACACCGCTGCGACCGCGGGCGGCAGCAACGCGTACACACCGGCGACGACAGCGCGAACACCGCGCCGCACAGCCATTTTCCGAGTCGCGAGATAAGCACTCAGCCCGGCCAGCGGCAGGTCGCCGAGCAGCAGCAGGCCCGCCTTGCCGCCAAGGATCCCCAGTACCGCAAGGGCCGCGGGCGCAGGCGAGGCCGTTCCGCCTGATACGGCGTGCCATCCGGCGAGGTACTCCGCCCAGAGGTCGGTCGCGGGCAGCAGCCTGCCCCCGCTCATCGACAGGCCCAGCCGGTCGGAGTTGACCACGAGTCCGACCGCGACCAACGCCAGCACCAGCAGCACCGGTGGCGCCAGGAGGATCTGTTTGAGCACACGGCCGCGATCGACTTGGACGAGCAGGACTTCCGGTTGCGGCGCCGGGCTGCCGTCCCGCGGCACGGGCGACGGGCGGGGGCGCGGACTGGGCCGCCTGACCTTCGGTCCGGTGCCGAACTTCGGAATGACCGGGACCGACACCGCGACCGCCGCCGGCGGGCGGCGCAGCCCGGCGGCTCGGCGGACTTTGTTGCGGCCAAGGGCACCCGCCGGGAGCGCGTCCGGACCGATCGGGCGGTGCAGGTCCTCCGGCGGCACCCAGACGTTGCCCGGCGCCTCCCCCAGCGCCGCGTCGGCTTCCACCCTGCGGCGCACGAGGTACGTGACCGCCCCGCGGAACGTGTTGCGCAGCCGCGTGAAGCGACTGGTGAACAACCCGCGCACACTGCTGTTGGGTCCGAGTTCCCGCCGGTCACGGCGTCCGCGCAGCAGCCTCATCCGGCCGCCCAGCAGACGGCCTGCCGCGACGAATTCGGCACGCGCCCGTGAAATGCGGCGGATCAGCAGGAATCCGAGCGCGCGCAGCAGGCTCAGCACAACCAGGCGGGGAACGCCGACCAGAAACGAAATCAACGCCGAATTCACGAGGAATGTGCGTATCCCGTTCGCCCTTGACCGCACATTCTCGGCGCGTCGCGCCCGGGCGTGTCGAATCCGTGCGGCTGGCACGCACAATGCGACGACTCCGGACCGATTGGCCCGCCACCCGAAATCGATGTCATCAAACAGACCGGGAACGGCCGAATCGAAACCGCCGAGCCGTTCCCACAGCTCACGGCGTACCAGCAGACCCGACGACGGGACCGCGAGCACTTCGCTGCTCTGCTCGATCTGGTTGGCCCTGACCGCCTCACCGGAACCGATGCCGGTCTGCCGGTGGCCGGACGCGTCGGTCGACAAACCGGCTTCGACGACCAGCCGCTGCTCGTGCCAGTCGACCGCGACCGGGCCGAGCACACCGGCCGACGGCGACAGTTCCGCCGCCGTCAGCAAGGTGCCGAGACAATGTTGGTCGGGCGCGCTGTCGTCGTGCAGCAGCCACAGCCAGCCGCCGGGATCGCCCCAGCGCTCCTTGCCGTACGCAAGCGCTTGCGAAACGGCGTCACCGAAACTCGCCGCCCGGTCGAGCGTGATCACGCCGTCGAGAACGTCTTCGCTGGCAGCGAGCAGTTTCGCCGTGCCGTCCAGCGAGCCGGTGTCGACCGCGACCACGTGCCGGGGCATCGGCGTGCTGCGTCGCAACGCCGACAACGCCAGGCGCAGCCACTCCTCGCCGTCGTGGCAGACCAGGACCGCGAACACGGGCACAGTCCTGAGCTGTGGGCGCACCGGCTACCTCCGTCGGCTCCTACTCCTACTCGCGAGTAGACACCGTACGGACATCCGCCGCGAACCCAGCCCCCGAATCGCGGGCTAGATCGCGCGTTTCTTCAGCTTGCGGCGCTCCCGCTCGGACAGGCCGCCCCAGATGCCGAAGCGCTCGTCGTGCCCGAGCGCGTACTCGAGGCACTCGGAACGCACCTCGCAGCCCTGGCAGATCCGCTTGGCCTCTCTGGTCGAGCCGCCCTTCTCCGGGAAGAACGCCTCAGGATCGGTCTGGGCGCACAGCGCGCGCTCCTGCCACTCCTGCTCGTCCTCCGCCGCGTCGAAGAGATGTACAAGGACGCCCAGATCCTCAGTCGGCGCGTCCCCCCATTCCACGACTCGGTCCCCTTCGTCAGCCATCATGATCCGTCCACCTCCCCGCCTTCCACTCCCCGGTTGGCGGATGCCACCGCCCTCCCATTCGGCGAATGACATCTCTGTGATTACACCCGTGTAGTCCCGGCCGGTCAAGCGAAGTACCCACGTGGGTGACGGTATTTGCCGAGGAAAGTCCGGTTCTTTGCCCGATCGGGTGAAGAGGCCCGACACGCATCCGACAGGAGGCCGATCACCGCCGGAGGCCGGCTCTTGCCACACTGGAGTCGTGCGGACACAACACACTCGGCCCAGCCCGCTGTTCCTCGCGTTGCTCGCGGTGACCATCGGCGGCGGCGTGCTGACCATTCTCGAAAGTGAGTTCGCCTACACCACCGGTGTGGTGATCCTGGTTCTCGGTGGGTGGGCGGTCTCACTCTGCCTGCACGAGTTCGGCCACGCCATTGTGGCCTACCGCGGCGGAGACCGCGAGGTGGCGTGGAAGGGCTACCTGACGCTCGACATCCGGCGCTACACCGACCCGCTGCTGAGCATCGTGCTGCCGCTGATCTTCCTGCTGATCGGCGGGATCCCGTTGCCGGGCGGCGCGGTCTGGATCAACCACCACGCGTTGCGCAACAAGCGCGTGGAGTCGTGGGTGTCGCTGGCCGGTCCGCTGTCCAACCTCGCGCTCGGCGTTCTGCTGATCCTGTCCGTGCAGCTGTTCATGCCCGGCGAGCTCACGCCGCTGTCGGCCGGACTGTCCTTTTTGGCCTTCCTGCAGATCTTCGCGTTCCTGCTGAACATCCTGCCGATCCCCGGCCTGGACGGGTGGGGCGCGATCCAGCCGTACCTGTCGTACAAGACCCAGGTCTTCGGGCACAAGGCGGCGCAGTGGGCGCCGCTGATCCTGTTCGCGGCCCTGATCGGCCTGCCCGGCGTCGGCTCCGCGTTCTACGAGGTGATCCTGTCAATCTTCGAGGCGGTCGGCGGATCCGGTTACGCCGCCGCGCTCGGGCGCCACACGTTCATGTTCTGGCTGTGACCAACTGGCCAGCAACGACAGCTTCTCCGCGGTCGGCGAGCCCGGCTCGGCCACGTACGTGACGAGCACCATGTCAGTGGCCTGGCCGGGCAGCGGGAAGCTCTCGTAGAACAGGTCGAGCTCGCCGGCGATGGGGTGGTTCATCCGCTTGGCGCCCGCGGTCTTCTCCTTGACGTCGTGCTTTGCCCACAGATCGCGGAATTCCTGGCTGTGCAGCGACAGCTCGCCGATCAGGGTGGCCAGGCCGGGCGCGCCGGGATCGCGCGTGGCCATCCAGCGCAGGACGGCGACGGTGTCCTCGGCGACGCATGCCCATTGTGGATAGAAATCCCGCGCGCCGGGGTCGAGGAACACCGTCCGGCACAGGTTGGGGCGGTCGGTGGCGGAGTACCCGCTGATGGCGTCGCCGAGCCGGTTCCACGCCAGCACATCGAGCGTCGGCCCGAAGACGAACGCGGGCATCCGGTCCATCTGGTCGAGCATCATCCGCACGGCCGGCCGGACTCGGGCCCCGCGCGGCGACGGGCGCGCGCGCCGCGCGGGGCGCACAAGGATACGCAGGTGCTCGCGCTCGGTTTCGTTCAGGGACAACGCGTTCGCGATGGCGTCCAGCACCGGTTCGGACACGTTCGGGCTGCGTCCCTGTTCAAGCCGGGTGTAGTACTCGACGCTGACGCCCGCCAGCCGCGCGAGTTCGTCGCGCCGCAGCCCGGGGACCCGCCGCCGTCCCGCCCGCGGCAACCCGACTTCCTCCGGCGTGATCCGCGCCCTGCGGGTCCTGAGGAACTCACCCAGCTCATTGCTCACGTCCACCAGTGTGCAACGGCACGGGCGAACAAGGGTGGCCCTGACAGAACCAGTCGAACGCGGGCCTCGTACGCGGCCGTGACCGGCGGCAGCGTTGTCGCCATGACATACGAGAACCTGGCAGGGCGTACCGCGGTGGTCACCGGCGCGGCGAGCGGAATCGGTGCGGCAGTCGCGACGGCACTGGCGGACAACGGCGCCCGCGTCGCGCTCCTGGCCCGCCGCAGTGACCGGATCGAAGAGCTCGCGGCCACACTGAACGCCAACGGCGGACAAGCGATCGCCGTGACGGCTGACGTGACCTCGGACGCATCGGTCACCGGCGCGGCCGAGCGGATCCACTCGGTGTTCGACCGCGTGGACCTGGTCGTGAACAACGCCGGTGTGATGATCCCCGAGCCGATCGACACGGCGTCGACCGGCAACTGGCAACGGATGATCGACACGAACGTGACGGGCGTGCTGCGGGTCCTGCGGGCCTTCACGCCGGACCTGACCGCCGACGGGCACGCGGATCTGGTGAACATCTCGTCGATCGGCGCGCACGAGTACTTCAAGGACTACGCGGTCTACGGCGCCACGAAGGCGGCGGTGACCTACCTGTCGAGGTCGCTGCGCGCCGAACTCGGCCCGGCCGGGGTCCGCGTGACGAACATCGAGCCCGGCCTCGTGCGGAGCGAACTGCGGGACGACATCACCGGCGACGCGGCGGCGTTCCTGGACGACTGGATCGCCGAGGCGGGCATCCTGGCCGCCGAGGACCTCGCTGACGTGGTCGCCTACGTCACCAGCCGTCCCGCGCACGTGAACCTGCGCCAGCTCGTCGCGCTGCCGGCCACGCAGTTCTGAACCCCCGGGAAGGCCCTGCCGAGCAGGGCCTTCAGCACGCCACCGGCGGTCCGTGCAAGGATCGATTCCGTGAAGGTCGTCGTTGTTGTTGGTGGGGTCGGCGGGGCCCGTTTCCTGCTGGGCGTCAAGGCGCTGCTCGGACTGCCCGCGGTGGGTCCCGGTGAGTCCCCGCACGAGATCACCGCTGTGGTGAACACCGGTGACGATGTGTGGATGCACGGGCTGCGGATCTGCCCTGACCTCGATACGTGCATGTACACCCTTGGCGGCGGGATCGACACCGAGCGGGGGTGGGGGCAGAAGGGCGAGACGTGGGTGGTCAAGGAGCAGCTCGCCGCGTACGGCGCCGACCCCGACTGGTTCGGGCTCGGTGACAAGGACATCGCCACCCACCTGGTCCGGACGCGGATGCTGCGTGCCGGGTATCCGCTCTCCGCGGTCACGGAGGCGTTGTGCGACCGGTGGAAGCCCGGTGTGCGGCTGCTGCCGATGACCGACGACCGGGTGGAGACCCACGTCGTGGTCGACACACCGGAAGACGAGCGCAAAGCCGTCCACTTCCAGGAGTGGTGGGTGCGCTACCAGGCGAAACTGCCCGCGCACTCGATCGTCCCCGTCGGTGCCGACGAAGCCGAGCCCGCGCCGGGCGTGCTCGACGCGATCGGCGAGGCGGATGTCGTCCTGTTCGCCCCGTCCAACCCCGTCGTCAGCGTCGGCACGGTGCTGGCGGTCCCGGGTCTGCGGGACGCGCTGCGCAAGACCGACGGCATGGTGGTCGGGATCTCGCCGATCATCGGCGGGAAGCCGTTGCGGGGCATGGCGGACGCCTGCCTGAGCGCGATCGGTGTCGAGACCAGCTCGCAGGCTGTCGGCCGGTACTACGGCTCGCGCCAGTGCTCCGACGACGGCGTGCTCGACGCGTGGCTGGTGCACACCGGCGAGGCCGCTGACGTGCCCGGGGTGGCCGTCCGCGCGGTTCCGTTGCTGATGTCGGATGTGGACGCCACCGCCGAGATGGTCCGTGCCGCACTGGAGATGGCGGGGCTCGAAGCATGAGCGACCACGCGAGCGCCGGGAACATCACGGTGATGGGCGTGACCGGGCTGCCGGAGTTCCGTCCGGGTGACGACCTGGCCGGTGCCGTCGCCGACGCCGCTCCCTGGCTGGAGAACGGCGACATCGTCGTCGTGACGAGCAAGATCGTGTCCAAAGTCGAGGGTCGGCTGGTCGCGGTGACCGGCGACGCCGATGCCCGGGACGCCGAGCGCCGGCGGCTGGTCGAAGCCGAGGCCGTGCGCGTCATCGCCCGCAAGAACCGGACCCTGATCACCGAGAACAAGCTGGGCATCGTGCAGGCCGCGTCCGGCATCGACGCGTCCAATGTGGCCGGTGACGAACTCGCCCTGCTGCCCGCGGACCCGGACGCGTCGGCGGCCGCGTTGCGCGCCGGGCTGCGGGACCGGCTCGGCGTCGACGTCGCGGTCCTGATCACGGACACCATGGGCCGCGCGTGGCGGGTGGGCCAGACCGATGCCGCGATCGGCTCGTCCGGTCTGCGCGTGCTGCACAAGTACGCGGGACAGATCGACCGCCAGGGCAACGAGCTCGTGGTCACCGAGGTCGCCGTCGCCGACGAGCTCGCGGGCGCGGCGGACCTGGTGAAGGGCAAAACCGGTGGGATGCCGGTCGCGGTCGTGCGCGGCTTCGCGGTCACCGACGACGGCTCGACCGCCCGTGACCTGATCCGGCCGACCGGCGAGGACCTCTTCCGGCTCGGCACGGAGGAAGCGCTGGCCCAGGGCCGCTCCGAGGCCGTGCTGGTGCGCCGCTCGATCCGGTTCTACACCGACGAGCCGATCCCCGAGGACGCGATCCGCAAGGCTGTCGGCGTCGCGCTGACCGCGCCGGCGCCGCACCACACGAAGCCCGTGCGGTTCGTGCACGTCAAGGAGCGCCGCAAGGAGCTCCTCGACGCGATGCGCGCCCAGTGGCGTGCCGACCTCGCGGCGGACGGCTGGTCGCGTGAGCGGATCGACCGCCGCGTCAAACGCGGCGATCTGCTGTACGGAGCAAAGGAAATCGTCCTGCCTTTCCTGGTTCGCGAAGGTGCGCACACGTACCCGGACCCGCAGCGGGCCGAAGCCGAACGGACGATGTTCACCATCGCCGGTGGCGCGGCCGTGCAGGGCCTGCTGGTCGCGCTGGCGGCCGAGGGCATCGGGTCGTGCTGGGTCTCGTCGACCATCTTCTGCGCGCCTGTCGTACGCGAAGTCCTCGGTCTGCCCGACGAGTGGGAACCGCTCGGCGCGGTCGCGGTCGGCTACCCGGCCGACGGTCCGCTCGCGCCCCGCCCGCCCCGCGAGCCGGGCGACGCCTTCACGCAGGCCTGAAGCCCGCTGACAGGTCCAACAGGAACGGATTGCCACGCTCGGCCGCGAGGTGGATCGGTCCCCAGCACCCACGACAGGCACGCGGTCACGTGAATTAAGGTTCCCGGCTGTGGGTGTACACGCCGATGCGATGACCGTGCTGGGCAACTGGAAGCCGAACGACCCCCACCAGGAGTCGTTGCGGCAGGCATACCTGGGTTTCCTCGCGGCGCGGGAGGATTCCTGCGACCGCTCGTGCGCCGCCGGGCACATCACGGCATCCGCCGTGGTCCTCGACGGTGACAAGGTCCTGCTGACGCTGCATCCCCGTGTGGGCAAGTGGTTGCAGCTCGGCGGGCACTGCGAGCCGGAGGACGGGACGCTGGCCGGTGCCGCGCTGCGGGAGGCGACCGAGGAGTCCGGGATCGACGGTCTGACGATCGACCCGACCCCGATCCACCTCGAAGTCCACCCGATCACGTGCTCGCTCGGGGTGCCGACGCGGCACTTCGACGTGCGCTTCGCCGTCCACGCCCCAGCGGGCGCGCGGGCGGTGCGCAGCGACGAGTCCGACGACCTGCGCTGGTGGCCGGTCAGCGAGGTGCCCAACGCCGAGCTGATGCCGATGATCGACGTGGCTACATCGCGCGGTAGTCACGCGGCGAGAAACGGGGACCGCGCCGGGGCTTCGTGATCCCGGTGGCTTCGATGTAGCGCACGGCGCGTTGCCGTTGCGGCGCATACGGCGCGAGCACCTCGTACATGCCCGCGTCGTCCAAGGGCTTGCCCACCAAGGCATATCCGACGTTGCCGGGAATGTGGTAGTCGCCGAAGCTGACCGCGTCCGGGTCTCCCCACGCGCGTTGCGCCACCTCCGCGGCCGTCCACACACCGATCCCCGGCACCTTGCGCAGCAGCGCACGGCCCTCGGCGCCCTTGAGCTCGGCTGCCTTCTCCAGGCGCCCGGCGACCTGCGCCGCCGCGATCAGCGCGCGGCGCCGTGCACCGTCCACACCGGCCTTGTGCCACTCCCAGTCGGTGATCGACATCAGGGCCTTCGGCGTCGGCGGGACGCGCAGCGGCATCGGCCCCGGCGCGACCACCCCGAACCGGAGGCACAACTCGCGAAACGACCGGAACGCTTCCCTGCCGGTGACCTTCTGCTCCAGGATCGACGGCACGAGCAGGTCCCAGACACGGCCAGTGCTGCCCAGCCGGAGGCCCGGCATCCTGCGGCGCGCCTCGGCCACGATGTCGTGGTGCGCCTGGAAGTCCGACGGATCGTCGGCCACACCCAGCAACGCGGGCAGGCCGTCCAGCAACCACTCGGCGCCCTCTCCCCACGCCTCGGCGTGCACCTCGCCGCCGACTCGGCGGACAGCCAACGTGCCCGGGCCACACGGCGTGTTCGTGGCACGGAACACCGCGCCACCCGGCGTCCGCCCGTACGTGGGGTCACCGCCGCCGCGCTGGAGCGGGCGCAGGATGGACCCCAGGTCGAGCTCGTACCCGGGCCGCCAGACACGGACCGACATGGCGTCACCATACGGTGCGTGCATTCGGCGTATTGGCGCGACGTTAAGGTTCACTGCGTGGACCTCCATGTGGTTGTGCCCGCGGGTGGCAGTGGGACCAGGTTGTGGCCGCTTTCCCGGGCGACGAACCCCAAGTTCCTGCATCCGCTGACCGGCACCGAGCGCTCACTGCTGCAGGCGACCTTCGACCGGCTGGCACCGTTGGCCTCCGCCGAACGCGTGCACGTCGTCACCGGCACCGCGCACGCGACAGCCGTGGCGAGGCAGCTGCCGGAGGTCCCGGAGCGCAACATCCTCATCGAGCCGCTGGCGCGTGACTCGTGCGCGGCCATCGCGCTGGCCGCCGCCGTGATCGAGCAACGCAGCCCCGGCGCGGTGATGGCGTCGTTCGCCGCCGACCACCTGATCAAGGACACCGAGGCGTTCGGGCGGACGGTCGAAGAGGCAGTCCGCGGCGCCGCCGAGGGCAAGCTGATGACCATCGGCATCACCCCGACACGGCCGGAAACCGGCTACGGGTACCTCCAGTGCAGCGAGACCGCAGAGCTGGGCGTGCAGCAGCAGGTGCTGGAGTTCAAGGAGAAGCCGGACCTCGCGACCGCGACCGAGTACGTCGAATCCGGCCGGTACCTGTGGAACGCGAGCATGTTCGTCTGGCGGACCGACCTGTTCCTGCGTGAACTCGCCCAGCGCAGACCGGACGTGTTCGAGCCGGTCAGCGAGATCGCGCGAGCATGGGACACCGACGACCGCGTGTCCGTGGTCGAGGCGCTGTGGGCCACCATCCCCAAGGTGGCGGTCGAGTACGCCGTGATGGAACCCGCGGCAGCGGACGGGCTCGTCGCGACCGTGCCAGGCGACTTCGGCTGGAGCGACATCGGCGACTTCGAGACACTCGGCGAGCTCCTGTCCGACACGAGAGACGGCGCCCACGTGGTCAGCACCCCGGCCGCGGGCGAGGTCGTCACCGTCGACAGTGCCGGTGTGATCGCGGTCCCGGCAGGCGGACGCCTGGTCGCGACCCTCGGCGTACAAGACCTGATCGTCGTGGACACACCCGACGCGGTACTGGTGTGCGACCGCAGCCGGGCACAGGACATCAAACGCCTCACCGAGATCCTGCGTGACACAGGCCGCACCGAATACGTCTAAGATCAACATACGGATTTCAGTTCTTCCCTGACGCCACCCTTGACTAGGGATACTCTGATGGCACAGGGACAGCCGGTGGGAGTGCCGGCTCGAGGCAACGCGGGAGAGGCCGGAGCATGGATCCCCGGGAGCGAGCCGATGCCGCTCTGGCCCGCGCCCGCGCGCGCGGTGCCTTCGTGGTGACGCCAGAAGACGCGATCTCACCGATGGACGCGGCGAACACGCTGCAGATCCCACGGGTGGTCGTGTCGTCACTGGACGACAAGCACCACGACAGCGAAGCCACAATGGTGGTAGGTCATCCGCTGGCAGACCCGCAGCCGACGCAACGACAGCCGTCGCCGCGACGTCCGCAGCCATTCCCAGCGAGCCAGGGTCAGATCCAGACCCCGCCGCACGGCGTGCCGGTGCAAGCACCACCGGTGGCCGAACCGGAACCGCAGCCGGAGCCCAAGCCGGAAGGCATGGTTCCGACGTTGAAGAAGCCGAGCCCACGTCCGTCACTGTCACAACGGCTGGACGGCACGCTTTAGCCCACCGCTCGCACTGGGTCGCTCGCACTGGGTCGCGCTACGCGGCCTTCGTAGCGTTCGGTGCAACCAAGACGCCTTCGTGGCTGGGCGCGGCTAAGGCGCTCTTCGTCGCATCCCGCACAACCACGGCAGCCCTCACGTTCGGCGCGACCGACGGCCCTCGCCGAACCCGGCACAACCAAGGCAGCCTCTGCTCGCTCAGCACGGCCGAGGCGCTCTTCGTAGTGTTCGCACGACAAAGGCGGCTTTCGTAGCCTTCGGCGCAACCACGGCGGCCTTCTGTCGCACCCGGCGCAAGGGCTACTACACCTTCGACGTGGCCGACTGGCACTTCGTCGCGTAGAACTCCAGCATCAGACGCGCGTCGGGCTCAACGCGGATCGCGTGGCGGACAAGCGGACGTGGACGTTCAAGATCCGGTCGGGTGTGAAGTGGTCTGACGAAGGACATGGCCGCCAGCACCAAGCTGTGCACCGCCGCCTACTGGCACCACCCGCGTTTCAGCTGCGGCGACCACGGCGACAGACACGGCGGCCTTTGTGGCATTCGGCACGACCACGGTGGCCTTCAGCGTTCAGCACGACCACCGTGGCCTTCAGCGTTCAGTACGACCAAAGCGGCTTGTGGCGTTCGGTGTGCCCCAGGCGGACCTCGTGTGCCGGGTGCGCCAAGGCGCCTTTGTGGCGTGGGAGCAACCCTGGTCTCTGGGCACCTTGATGTTTGTTTAGCGCTCGCCGGAACCTCGGGAGGCCCAAGCGCTCTGAACCCACGAGTGGCTCAGCGCAGCACACGATGTGCCTGCATCCAGCACATGGTCCTCCTGAATACAGAACTCAGGTTCCCTGAACACAGAGCTCAATACATCTCTAACGCCACGTCGAACTTCCCCCACACCTGACCCACTCACCTGCATACAGAACTCAGCCTTCCTGAATACAGAACTGAGCGCACGCCTAGACCGGGCCGGACTTCCCTCACCTCCACCCTCTGCACTTAACACAGCTGAATACAGAGTTCAAAGCCCTGGATGCAGACGTCGGCAGGTCGGGAAACGTGGGTGGCTGGACTGGGGTGAGCCCACGAGCTGGGTGAGCCCCCGGCCAGCGTGAGCGGCCAGACAGGGGTGAGCCCACGAGCTGGATGAGCCCCAAGCCGCGTGAGCCCCCGGCCAGCGTGAGCGGCCAGACAGGGGTGAGCCCACGAGCTGGATGAGCCCCAAGCCGCGTGAGCCCCCGGCCAGCGTGAGCGGCCAGACAGGGGTGAGCCCACGAGCTGGATGAGCCCCAAGCCGCGTGAGCCCCCGGCCAGCGTGAGCCTTAAGGCCGGGTGAGCCAACTCGGGCTGCGTGAGCCCGGGCTGCGTAACTCTCGAGCCACGCGACTCTCCAGGCTGGGTCAGCCGCTCGGGCTGTGTGCGCCCCCGGGCTGCGACTCAGCTGAATACAGAACTCAGGCTTCCTGAATACAGAATTAAGTGCATGGCTATGTGAGGCCGGACTTCCCTCACCTCCACCCCTGCACTCAACTCAGCTGAATACAGAGTTCAAAGTTCTGGATGTAGGCGTCGCCAGGCTGGGAAACATGGCTGGCTGGACTGGGATGAGCCCACGAGCCGGTTGAGCCCAGCCTGCGTAAGCCCCCGGCCTGGGTGAGCCCCAAGCTGCGTGGGCCCTCAGGCTGGGTGGGCCGCTCGCGCTGCGTGAGTCCCAGGCTGCGTGAGTCCCGGGGCCGCGTGCACCCTGGGACCGCGTGCACCTCGGGGCCGCGGCACCTCGGGCCGCGGGAGCCCTCAGGCTGGGTGGGCCACTCGGGCTGGGCGAACCCCGGACTGCGCGAACCCCCGAGCTGGGTGAGTCCACAGGCCGGGGAGCTCTCGGGCTTGGGTCAGGGCTTGGTTTCGAGCTTGAGGCGGAGCTTCAGTCCGGCTTTGATCGCCGCGAGCACCGGCTTCCACTCGGGCCCCTGGTGCCTGTCGGCGAGATACCGGTAAGCGCTGGCGTGATGCGCGGCGAGCATTTTCGCCGAAGCCTTGGACGTGGAGTGCCCGCCGATGTGGGTGACTTCGGCTGCGGGCACGTACACGTTCTGCCAGCCGGCCTTGCCGAGCCGGTCGCCGAGGTCGACGTCTTCGAAGTACATGAAGTAGCGCGGGTCGAAGCCGTCGACGGAGTCGAACGCTTCCCGGCGAAGCAGCTGGCACGACCCGGACAGCCAACCGGCTGTGCGTTCGCGGACCTCGGTGTCGGACTGCCGGTACGCCTTGGTCCACGGGTTGTCGCGCCACACGCGCCCGACGATCGCGTGGCCCACGCCTTTGCCCAGTGACGGCAGCAGCCGTGCGGACGGGTAGACCTCGCCGTTGGTTTCCCTGATCAGGGGGCCGAATGCGCCGCCGCGTGGCCATCGGGACGCGGCCTTGAGCAGTTCGTCGATTGAGCCGGGGGCCCATTCGATGTCGGGGTTGGCCACGATGACCCAGCCGTATTCGTCGCCGAATTCGGCCACGCCGCGGTTGGCCGCTGTGCCGTACCCGAGGTTCTCGCCGGTGTTCAGCAGGCGGACGCCGTCGCGTTGTGCGGCTTTTTCCGGTGCGCCGTCGGTTGAGCCGTTGTCGGCCATGACCACGTGCGTCGGCCGTTCGGTCGCCGTGGCCAGGGTGTCGAGGAAACGCTCGATCGTCTCGCCGGGTGAGTAGGTGACGGTGACCACCGCCAGCTCGTCGCCATAACGTTTCGGTTCGGTCACGGCCGTGGATTCTGTCACAGTCCCCGGCGGTGGATGGCCATCGCCCGGCCGTAGACGGTTCGGTGCTGCGCGGCGGACTGGACCCACGAGAATTCCTTCGACCGCCGTTGCGCCGCTGAGGACAGGGTGGCCCGCCGGGCTGGGTCGTCGAGGAGTTCGGTCAACGCCGCCCCGATGTCTCCGGCGCCGACGCCGCAGTACGCGACCGCGTCGCCGCCGACCTCGGGCAGGGACAGCCTGCTCGTGGTCAGCACGCACGCACCGCAGGCCATCGCCTCGAGCACGGGCAGGCCGAATCCTTCGCCGAGGCTCGGGTACGCGACCAGTTCCGCGCCGCCGAGGAATCCGGACAGTTGCGCGAACGGCAGGTAACCCGCGCGGATCACGCGCAGCCGGTGCGGCAACGCGTCCAGTGCGCGTTCGACTTGACCGTCCCAGCCTGGTTGGCCTGCGAGGACAAGCGCTGGTGGGTTGGCGCGGCCTTCGCACGCTTTGGCGAAGCCGCGGATCAGGGCGGGGACGTTCTTGCGTGGCTCCAGCGCGCCGAGGAACGCCACGTATGGCATGCGTGGCAGGCCGATGCTGGCTCGTGCGGCTTCGATCTCTTCGGGGGTTGGCTGGTGGAAGCGGTCCACGTCCACGCCGTGGTGTACGACTTCCATCGAGCGTGGGTTGGCGCGTGCGACCCTGACCAGCTCGGCTGCGGTGGCGTCGCTGGGGACTACGCAGAGCGTGGCGCGGTTGAGGGCGACGCGGGTCCATCCGCGGAAGAACCGTGCCTTGACCGAGGAGTGCAGCACCGCGTCGGTGAAGAAGGTGGCGTCGTGCAGGGTGACGACTGAGGCCGCCGAGTTGGCCAGTGGTGTCGTGTAGTGCGGCGAGTGCAGTACGTGTGCGCCCAGCCGCCGGACCAGGCCGGGCAGTGTCGTCTGCTCCCACGCCAGCCGCGCCGTCCTGGTCTCGATCGATTCGCTCGTGGTCACGATCCGCGAGTTCGGGGCGAGCTTCGAGTACAGCTCCGCGTCCCGCAGCTGGCAGACCACCGAGATCCGTGCGCCGTCGGCGTCCAATGCGGACACCAGCGAGTCGACGTAGCGACCGACTCCGCCGCGGTCGGCTGGCACGGCCGTGGCGTCGATCAACACGGAGGGTTCTGGACTGGCCACGCAAGCAGACTACGTCCCCGCCGGTGGCGGCATGGGCGGAACCGGCCAAGTCACATTGGCCTGGCGGGCACAGCGTCGGCGTCACGGAGTTCGACGTGTAGTCGCCACAGGGACTCGGCGGCTTTGTCCCAGGTGAAGTCGGCTGCGCGGGCCTTCGCCGCACGTACGCGCATGGCCGTCTGGCCGGGGGAGGCGATCACGCTGTGCAGTGCGGCTGCCAGGGCGACCGGGTCGTTGCGCCTGGCCAGGACTCCTGTGCCGGCCGCGACTTCGACCAGTGCGGGGGCGTCGGAGTGCACGACGGGTATGCCGGCGGCCATCGCTTCGAGCAGGGGCAGTCCGAATCCTTCGGCCATGCTCGGCGCGGCCAGTACGGACGCGCGGTGCAGCACGACCGCGAGTTCGCTGTCGGTCAGTTTGCCGAGTACGCGCAGCCGGTCCGGCCGCAACCCGCTCTCCGCGGCGATTCCGGCCAAGTTCATGCCGCCCCAGCCGGGTGGCCCGGCGATCACCAGCGGCAGGTCGGGCGCTGCGGGCCGGGCCATGGCTTCCACCAGGACGTCGAGGCCTTTGCGCGGCTCGATCGTGCCGACCGCGAGCACGTAGCGTTCCGGCAGCCGCAGGTGTTCGACGGTGCGCTCGGCGGTGTCCGGCGCGGGTGGACGCGTGAGCACGTCCGGTACGCCGTGCCCGATGACGTGCACGCGTGCGGGGCCTGGCGCGTACTTGGCCAGTTCGGCGGCGACGGCCTCGGTCGGGACGACGATGGCAGAAGCTTGCCGGGTCGCGCGCTTGATCATGGCCTGGTGCCAGGCGGCGCCGCGGCGGGTGAGCGTCTCGGGGTGCGTGAACGGGACGGTGTCGTGGATGGTCACGACGAGGCTGCGGCCACGGCGTGGGGCGGGCGGCGCGAACGGCGTGGGCGCGTGGACGGCGTCGCCGCCGGGCCATAACCGCACCCCGCGTTCCCAGGCCAACGTCAACGCTCGGCGCGGCAACGGCATCATCCGGGGTCCGTCGACGCCGGGGATCGTCGCGGCGGCGGGGTCGCGGTGCTTGGCCGTGGCACCGACGAGGGTCCAGCCCGGCGGGACGTGTTTGACCATGGCGTGCAGCAGTTCGCTGGTGTAGCGGCCGGTTCCGCCGGGGACGGGGGCGAGCAGCTGTTCGGTCAGCACGACCAGTTCGGGCACCACGTCAGCCTATGGGGTCGCGAGTATGGTTGCTGGCCGTGCGGACAACCGTGGTGGTCGTGACCTGGCGCGGTCGTGCGCACATCGAGTCGTGCCTGGACGCGCTGGCCAAGCAGGATCGTCCACATCGGATTCTGGTGGTGGACAACGCCTCGGATGACGGCTCGGGTGAGCTGGCTCGTGCGCACCCCGTCGGGGCCGAAGTGCTCCGGCTGCCACGCAACACCGGTTACGCGGGCGGGATCCAGGCCGCGTTGGATGTGTGCGGCACGCCGTACATGGCGTGGTTGAACGACGACGCCATGCCTGTTCCCGGCTGGCTCGGCGCGCTGGAGGACGTGCTCGACGCGGACTCTGCGGTCGCGGCGGCCAGCGCGAAGCTGCTCACGAGCACGGGTGAGGTGCAGTCTGTCGGCGTCGGGTTGACGCGTGACGGCCACGGCATCGACCTGATCGACGGCCCGGTCTTCGGTTTCTGTGGCGGTGCGGCGCTGACCCGTGTCGACGCCCTGCGCGCGATCGGTGGCCTGCCGGTGGAGTTCTTCTGCTACTACGAGGACACGGACACTTCGTGGCGACTGCGCCGCGCGGGCTGGCGGATCGTGTCGGTCCCGGCGGCTGAGGTCGTCCACTTGCACGGCGCCACGGCCAATCCCGGCTCAGTCGACTTCCACCGGTGGAACGAGCGCAACCGTCTGCTGACGCTGTTGCGCAACGCCCCGCTGCGGGTCGCTGCCCGTGAGCTGGCCAGGTTCGCCGTGATCACGGCGTTGATCCCGGTGAAGCGGGTTGTCCCGGACGCCGCGAACTTCCGCGTGGGCCTGCGGCTGCGGGTGCTCGGCGAGGTGCTCCTCGGTCTCCCCCGAGCCCTCCGTCGCCGCTGAAAACCTCGTGAGTGTTTTGGCCGGTTCTAACCGGCCAAAACACTCACGAGCGGGAGTTGGGTGGGGCGACGGTCAGGTGGACGCAGTCCCACTTGAGCCAGTTCGCGTTCGTCGCGGCGAAGAACCTGATCATCGTGGTGGCCGGGGGCGCGGTTGCCGGGCCCAGATCGAACCGGCCGAGCTTCTTGTCCGTGTCGATGTCGTGGTCGGCTTGAACGGACCGTTCGGCGACCTGCGTGCCGTCCTTGTCGTAGAAGCGCAGCCCGATCGGCTGGTTCTGCGAGATGTCGTGCGTACCCGCCCACACGACCAGGTGGTACGTCCCTTGTGGGATGACTGTCGGGATTGTCTCGTATGCCGTGCTCGCCCGGCCTGCCGGGGTGGCGATCGCGGCACTGAGTTCGCCGCCTGCCGGGGTGGATTTGTCCACGAACAACCGGGGTTGTTCGGCCGCGGGCGTTCCCGGCGGCACGGACCAGGTCGGTTCGAACGTGTAACCAGCGGGTTGACCGTTGGCGGCGACTTCTTCCACGCTCGGGTTCGGCGCGAATCCGCCCGCGCAGGTCGGCTGCTCGTCGGCGGCGGCCGGACCGGGCGGGACTACCAGCAGTACGGCTGTGATCACGCGGGCCAACACCGCCGCAGGCTAACCACTGCGCGGCCGTCGCGCACGATGAGGCAGTCTTAAGGGGTACGTGAGAGCTCCTGGAGGTGTCGTGCCCGACGACTCGCTGCTACCGATCGTGTCGGTGGTCGTGGTCAACTACCGCGGCGCGGAAGACACGATCACGTGCCTGCGCTCGCTGGCTGACGACCTGGCGTACCCGGCCGACCGGGTCCAGGTGATCTGCGTCGACAACGCGTCCGGGGACGGCAGCGTCGAGCGGATCAAGGCGAACGCCCCCGGCGTGAAAGTGGTCGAGTCGAAGGCCAACATCGGTTTCGCGGGTGGCTGCAACCTGGGCGTTCAGCACGCCGACGGCAGCGTGGTCGCGTTCCTCAACAACGACGCCCGGCCGCACGCGGACTGGGTCGGCGCCGCGGTCGACGTGCTGATGGCCGAGCCGACGGTGGCTGCTGTGGCCAGCAAGGTGCTCGACTGGGACGGCAAGCGGATCGACTTCGTCGAAGGCGGGCTGACCTGGTTCGGCATGGGCTACAAGACCCATCAGGGTGAACTGGACGACGGCCGCTTCGACACGGCCCGTGACGTCCTGTTCGGGACGGGTTCGGCGCTGTTCGTCCGCGCGGCGGCGTTCAAGCGGCTCGGCGGGTTCGACGAGCGGTTCTTCATGTTCTACGAGGACGTGGACCTGGGCTGGCGGCTGAACCTGCGCGGCTGGCGGGTGCGTTACGAGCCGAAGTCGGTCGCGTACCACAAGCACCACCGGTCGATGTCCACGTTGGACAACTCGCGTGAGACGTACCTGCTGGAGCGCAACGCGCTGGCGGCGTTGTACAAGAACGTCTCGGACGAGGCGCTCGGCAAGGTGCTGCCCGCCGCGCTCGCGCTGTCGATCCGCCGGGCGACCGCGCGCGGCAACATCGACCCGACGCAGCTGGAGATCACCAACCGGCCCGCGACCGGCCCGGACCTGACCGGTCCGATCGAGATCCCGCGTGTCTCGGCCGCCGCGATGCTCGCGATCGACCGGTTCGTCGAGATGATGCCGTCGCTCAAGGAGTCACGCGCGGTCGAGCAGGCCGCCAGGGTGCGCACGGACGCCGACCTGCTGCCGTTGATGCACGACGCGCTCGAACCCGCCTGCCCCGAGCAGGCCTACCTGGAGGCGCACCAGAACCTGGTCGCGACCATGGGCCTGGACGAGCTGTACACGCTGCGCCGCAACGTCCTCATCGTCACGTCCGACGCGATCACCGAGCGGATGGCCGGGCCCGCGATCCGGGCGTGGAACATGGCCGACGTGCTCGGCGGTGAGCACGACGTCCGGCTGATCACGATGAACGCGCATTCCAGCCCGCCGACGGCGCCGTTCGACGTGCGCCACGAGGCGCCGTCCGACATGGGCGTGCACGTCGACTGGGCGGACGTCGTCATCCTGCAGGGGCATGTGCTGGAGCAGGTTCCGCAGCTGAAAACGAGCAGCAAGATCGTGGTATGTGATATTTACGATCCGATGCACCTCGAACAGCTGGAGCAAGGCAGGGACCTGACCGACGCGCGCCGTGCGCACGTGGTCGAGGTGGTCACCGAGGTGCTGAGCAACCAGTTGCTGCGCGGGGACTTCTTCCTGTGCGCGTCCGAGCGGCAGCGGCACTTCTGGCTCGGGCACCTTGGCGCGATCGGCCGCCTGTCGCCCACGCTGTACGACAGCGACCCGTCGGTGCGCTCGCTGCTCGCGGTGGCACCGTTCGGCCTGTCGGCGAAGCCGCCGCAGCGCACCGGGCCGGGCGCACGGGAGGAGATCGCCTCGATCAGCCAGGACGACAAGCTGGTGATCTGGGCGGGCGGGATCTACAACTGGTTCGACCCGCTGACGCTGCTGCACGCGATCGACCGCGTGCGCGGCGCGCACCCGGACGTGAAACTGCTGTTCCTTGGCATGAAGCACCCGAACCCGGACGTCGGCGAGATGGACATGGCCACCCGGACGCGTGCGCTGGCCGCGCGGCTCGCCCTGGGCGACAACGTGATCTTCAACGAGACGTGGGTCCCGTTCGAGGAACGGCAGAACTGGCTGCTGGACGCCGACTGCGGCGTGACCACGCACTACGAGCACGTCGAGACCACGTTCGCGTTCCGCACCCGCGTCCTGGACTACCTGTGGTCGGGTCTGCCGATCGTCACCACGACCGGTGACTCGTTCGCCGACCTGATCGAGCGGGAGAAGCTCGGCGTGGTCGTGCCGGCCGAGGATCCGCGGGTGCTGGCGGAGGCGTTGGAAAAAGTCCTGTACGACAAGGAGTTCGCGCAGTCCTGCCGGGAACGCATCGAGGTCGTCCGGGAGCGGTTCACGTGGGAGACGGCGTTGGCGCCGCTGGTGGAGTTCTGCCGCGACCCGCGCCCGGCCGCGGACCGGCTGCCCGGCGCGGGGCCGATGGTCGGCACGAAACCGCTCAACGCGGTTGCCGCGGTCCGGAGGGACGTGGCACTGATGAAGGAATATCTGAACGCGGGCGGGCCGCGTGAGCTCGCCAGGCGGGCCGGGGGCCGACTCCGGCGGGTGTTGGGACAAGGGAGGTAGCGCACGTTGGCAAAGGGCAGGTTGCGAGTGTTGTTGGACGGGACCCCGCTGTTGGGGGCCCGGACCGGAGTGGGCAGGTACACCTCTGCCCTGGCTGAGGAACTCGCCTCCATGCCCGAAGTCGATATGCGCGCTGTCGCCTTCACGTTGAGAGGCTGGCGTCAGCTGCGCCGCGTGCTACCGCACGGCGCGCGTGCGCGCGGTATGCCCGTCTCGGCGCGCTTGTTGCGCAAGTGCTGGCTGCGTGCGCCGTTGCCGCCGATCGAGGTGTTCGCCGGGTTCACGGATGTCGTGCACGGGACGAATTTCGTCCTGCCGCCGTCGCTGCGGGCGGCGGGCGTGGTGACCATCCACGACCTCGCGTTCCTGGACGCACCGGACGAGTTGCCGCCGAGCGACCGTGAACTGCCCGAGTTGGTGAAGCGGTCCGCGAACAGGGCAGCGATGGTGTGCACGCCGACCCAGGCCGTCGCCGACGTGGTGATGGAACGGCTTCGCGTGCCGGAGGACCGGATCGCGGTGACCCCGCTCGGCGTGGATCCGGCATGGTTCGCCGCCCGGCCGCCGGGTGACCACGTGCGCAAACGCCTTGGCCTGCCTGAGGAATACCTGCTGTTCGTGGGTGCGGCGGGGCCACGCAAGCGCCTCGACTGGCTGTTGAAAGCCCACGACGCGGCGCCCGATCTGCCTCCGCTCGTACTCGCCGGGCCTGGTCATACGGCCGTGTCGGATCGGGTGCGGCCGGTCGGTTACTTGTCCGACGTCGACCTGCGCAACGTGGTGGCCGGCGCTTCGGCGCTTGTGCTGCCGTCCCGTGACGAGGGCTTCGGGTTGCCTGTGCTGGAAGCCATGGCGTGTGACGTGCCGGTGATCTGCTCGGACGTGCCCGCTTTGCGTGAGGTCGCGGGTGGGCACGCGACGCTCGTGCCGTTCGGTGACCTGGAGGCTTTGCGGGTGGCGTTGAACGCGGCGTTGCAGGAGCCGCCGAGTCCCGCAACGCTGACCGCCCGCCGCACGCACGCGGCGGAGTTCACCTGGCGGCGTTGTGCGGAGACGACGATCGCCGCTTATCGCCGCGCGATGTGGTGATCACTGCGCCTTGATGACGGCCAGCAGGCCGGTGAGGTCGACGACCAGCGCCGGGCCATCGGGAGACGGAGGCGTGCGCCGATGATCCTGTCTCTGGGCCTGGGTGGTTGCCGCTTGTTCGGCATCGCATTCCTTCCCACCTCTGAAAGGTCAAGCGGTACGAAGGAAGAAAGTCCACCGTCCTAATCGGATGCGAGAACCGGTCACCGACGGGAGACCACATGGATACCAAATCCTTGAGTGAGATGACCGCCCGTGAGTTGTCGAAGCGGTGGCCGAACATCAGACCGTGGCTGCGCGTGAACCCGGAGACCGAAACGATCAACGACGAGTACCACCAATGGTTCTTCGCCAAGAGCTTCGCGCAGCCGCCGCGCCCGGAGCTCGCGGCGGCGTACGACGAGTGGGCGGACTTCTACGAGTTCCAACTCGAACAACGCGCGGACGAATTGGCGCGTGACGAGCACAAACGCGGCCTGGTCGAGGATTGGACCGAGGAAATGACGTACACCGCACGCCGGTGTGCGGCGGAGGCGCGTGGCGAGGACCCAGGGGATTGGGTTCCGCAACGGCAACGGCGGCCGGACCTGTACGCGGCGAAGGAGGCCAGGGTGGCGAACATCTTCGCCACCCTGGACGCGCATCCCTGACCGCCCGGCGGGATCAACCCCGAGCGGAAGTGGCGAACCCCGGGAAAGCCTCGCTCAACGCCGCACGCCAAGGCCGCAACGGAGTCAGCCCCGCCTCAGCCCAAGCAGCCGGAGACAACACCGAGTTGGCCGGACGCTTGGCAGGACGGGGAAACTCCGCCGTTGTACAGGGCTTCACGCGCTCAGGGTCCGTACCGAGCTCCTCGAAGATCGCCCGAGCGAACCCGTACCACGTGGTCTCGCCGCCACCGGTGCAGTGCAGCACGCGCGACCTCGGACCACCACCAGCAACGACCAACCCGGCGAGCTCGAGCAAACCTGTTGCCAGGTCAGCACTCCACGTCGGCGAGCCACGCTGATCATCCACAACGGACAGTGAGTCCCGCTCGCCAGCCAGCCGGAGGATCGATTTCACGAAGTTCGCGCTGCCCGAAGCACCGTAAACCCAGGACGTGCGCACAACCCAAGCCTCGGCACCGGAACGCAGCACCGAGGACTCACCGGCCAGCTTCGTGATGCCGTAGACGGACTGCGGGCTGACGGCATCGTCCACTTCGTACGGTTCGGCCTTGTCGCCCGAGAACACGTAGTCGGTCGACACCTGGATCAACGGGACCTGGCGGGACGCGCACACCGCCGCGAGCAGACGCGGCCCGTCGGCGTTCACCGAATACGCGGCGTCGCGGTCGGTTTCCGCAGCGTCGACCGCTGTGTACGCCGCCGCGTTGATCACCACCGGCGACAGGTCGCCCGCGGCTGCCAGCAAGGCGTCGATCGCGCGGACCACGTCACCGGCCTGGGTCACGTCCAGGTCGCGGGAGCCCGGGTGGTGTACCACCGAACCTTCCGGCGCCTGGGCTACCAGGTCGTGGCCGAGTTGCCCGTTCCCGCCAGGGATCAGCAGTGCAAGCGCTGTCATCGCGCCGAGGCCAGCGCCGCGCGCTTCTTCAACGGCTCCCACCACGCCCGGTTGTCGCGGTACCACTCCACCGTTGCCCGCAGGCCTTCGTCGAACGGCACCTGCGGCTGGTAGCCGAGTTCCGTGCTGATCTTGGTGATGTCCACCGAGTAGCGGCGGTCGTGGCCCTTGCGATCCGCCACCGGCCGCACCATCGAGAAGTCCACTCCCACCGCGTCCAGCAGGCGCTCGGTCAGCTCGCGGTTGGTCAGCTCCGTCCCGCCGCCGATGTTGTAGACCTCGCCCGCCCTGCCGTTCGCCGCCACCAGCTGGATCCCCCGGCAGTGGTCGTCCACGTGCAACCAGTCGCGGACATTCAGGCCGTCGCCGTAAAGCGGCACTTTGTGGCCGTCCAGCAGATTCGAGACGAACAGCGGGATGACTTTCTCAGGGAACTGGTACGGCCCGTAATTGTTCGAACACCGGGTGATGCACACCGGCAGCCCGTACGTCCGGTGGAAGGAGCGCGCGATCAGATCCGACGAGGCTTTCGACGCCGAGTAAGGCGAATTCGGCAACAGAGGGTGATCCTCCGGCCACGAACCCTCGTCGATCGAGCCGTACACCTCGTCGGTCGAAACGTGCACGAACTTGCCAACCGACGCGTCCAGCGCCGCCTGGAGCAGGTACTGCGTGCCCAGCACGTTGGTCAGCACGAAGTCGGCGGCCGACTCGATGGACCGGTCCACGTGCGACTCGGCGGCGAAGTGCACGACCAGACCGGTGCCCTTCATCAGCCCGCTGACCAGGGCGGCGTCACAGATGTCGCCGCGCACGAACTCCAGCCGCGGCGAGTCGGCGACCGGGTCGAGATTCGCCTGGTTGCCCGCGTAGGTCAGCTTGTCGAGCACCACCACCTCGGCGTCGGCGAGCTCGGGATACGCGCCGCCGAGAACCTGCCGGACGTAGTGCGAGCCGATGAAGCCGGCACCCCCCGTGACCAGTACCCGCATTCGCCCGCCTCCAAAGAACGTGATGTCGGCCGCAAGTCTGTCACGTCCACTCAACCACTCACCCCCTCAAGGCGTATTAGAGGTACGGCCGAGGCGCAGCGGGAGATATCGGTTTACCAGTAATGTAGGTCCGACGGGGATTCGAACACGGGAGGGACACTTGGGGAGCGGCGCGCGCGTGGCGCTGTATCTGTCCCGGTGCACGGTGGCACTGGTGTCTGTCGCTGTGCTCAGCGCGTCCGGGATCGTATACGCCAAGTTCAACGACGTTAACGACGGCGTGGTCACCACCGACGTGATCGAGGCCGAGGTGCAGAAGGCGGGCGTGAAGCCGCTGGACGGCGCCGTGGACATCCTCCTCGTCGGCATGGACAGCCGGACGGACAACTTCGACAACCCGTTGCCCAAGGAAGTCATGCAGATGCTGCACGGCGGCATCAGCGACGGCGAGCGCAACACCGACACCATGATCCTCGTGCACATCCCGGTGGACGGCCGCCGCGCGGTGGCCATCTCGTTCCCGCGCGACGCGTGGGTCGAGCTGTCCGGCGGGTTCGGCAAGCACAAGCTCAACTCGGCGTTCGTGTACCAGTTCAACAACACGATGAAGGCGCAGGCGAACGTGCCGCGCAGGCAGGCCGAGGACGAGGCCAAGAAGCAGGGCCGCAAGAACCTGATCGCGACGATCGAGTCGCTGATCGGCAAGGCGGTCACCATCGACCGGTACGCCGAGGTCAACCTGCTCAGCTTCTACGAGATCACCAAGGCCATCGGCGGCGTCGAGGTCTGCCTGAACAACCCGGTCGACGAGACGAAGTACTCCGGTGCCCAGTTCCCCGCTGGCAAGCAGACCATCGAGGGCAAGGCCGCGCTGTCGTTCGTCCGGCAGCGCCACGAGCTGCCCAACGGCGACCTCGACCGGATCGTGCGCCAGCAGGTGTTCATCGGCGCGTTGGCCCACAAGGTGCTGTCCACCGGTGTGCTGACCGACTTCTCGAAGCTGAACGCGCTGGTCGACGCGATCAAGAAGTCCGTCGTGCTCAGCTCGGGCTGGGACGTCACCACGTTCGCCCAGCAGATGCAGGGCCTGTCCAGCGGCGCGATCGACTTCCACACCATCCCCACCCTCGGCCCGGCCAAGATCGGCGGCGCCGACGTGATCAAGGTCGACCCCAAGCAGGTCAACGAGTTCGTGCTCGGGCTGACCAAGGACGAGCGCAAGGACGAGCGGAAAACCCCGGCGCCGTCGTCGGACAAGCCACCGGCGACGTCGACATCGGCCCCGCCTGCCGCGGACACCAAGGTCACCGTCGATGTACGCAACGCGTCAAGTGAGAAAGGCCTTGCCGCCACCGTGCAGAACATCCTTGTCGGGAAGGGTTTCCTGGCGGGCACGGTCAGCAACGCGACCCGCCAGCGCACGTCCGCGCTGTTCTTCCACCCGGGCGAAGAGGGCCACGCCAACCGCGTCAGCACGGAACTCGGCGGCCAGTTCACGCTGACCCCGGACGCGACGCTGAAAGCCGGACAGGTCCGGGCCGTGCTCGGCGACGACTTCCCGGTGGCGCTCGGCCGGAGCCTCGCGGGCCAGACCGGCCAGCCGCCCGCGGCACAGGGCAGCGGGGTGACGCCGTCCACCCAGATTGGTTCCGCCACGCCGTCGTCCAACGCGCCCACGATCAACGCCGATGGGGTGACCTGCGTCAATTAGTCGGCGTGCCTCGTTACCCTCATAGGGGTTGGAGGGGTGGGGAGGAGAACGTCGGTGAGTGACGAAGAGATTTCGCACGCGCCGGATCGGAAGTCGAAAGGGCGCGTGGCACGCGCCGCGTGGATGACCGGCCGGGTACTCGTGGCGTTGGCGTCCGCAGCTTCGCTGGTGGCCGCGGGCATGGCCAGGGACACCGTGCAGACCGTGCGGGAGAACGTGCCGACGTCGGACGTGTTCACCGAGGAAGTCGAACGGACCGCGCCGCCCGCGGACGACGGCGCGGACGACTACCTGATCATCGGCAGCGACACGCGCACCGACGCCAAGGGCAACCCGTTGCCGGAAAAGGTGTTGCGGCAGTTGCGGACCGAGGCGAGCGACGGGCTGAACACCGACACGATCATCCTGCTGCGCATCCCCAAGGGCGGCGGCAAGGGCTACGCGATCTCCTTCCCGCGTGACACGTACGTGTCGATCCCCGGCTACCAGGACGACAAGATCAACTCCGCGTACGGCGTGATCAAGTACCGGACCGCGCAGAAGCTGCGCGCCGAGGGCAAGACCGACCGCGCCGAGGTCGACCGGCTGTCGTCCACCGCCGGGCGGTCCGCGCTCACCCAGGTCGTGCACGACCTGACCGGCGTGCGCGTCGACCACTTCGCCGAAGTGAACCTGTACGGGTTCTACCTGCTCACCGAGGCCATCGGCGGCGTGCGGGTCTGCCTGAACCACGCGACGAGCGACCCGAACTCCGGCGCGAACTTCCGCAAGGGCGTGCAGAAGGTGTCCGGCGGCTCCGCGTTGGCGTTCGTGCGGCAGCGCGACGGCCTGCCGCGTGGCGACCTCGACCGGATCGTGCGCCAGCAGGCGTTCCTCGGCTCGGCGATGCAGCAGTTGCTGAGCGCGGGAACCCTGACCGACCAGGGCAGGCTGTCCGCGCTGACGGACGCGGCGTCGAAGTCGATCGTGGTGTCGCCTGGTCTGGACATCCTGCAACTGGCCCGTCACCTGGGGTCGATGTCGTCGGGCGCGGTCGAGTTCGTGACGATCCCGGTCGTCGCGGTCGGCGCGCGCAACGAACGCGGCCAGAGCATCATCACGGTGGACGTGCCGCAGGTCAGGCAGTTCGTGGCCCAGCTGCTCGGCAGGCAGGCGCCGCCGCGGTTCGCCGCCGCGCCACGGCCGCTCGTGCTCGACGGCGCGCTGCCCCGGCAGCGACCAGCCCAGCAGCAACCGACCATAATAGACGGTGTGAGGTGCGTCGACTGATGTCAGTGACAGAAGCTTTGTTCCGGCCGTTGCTCGCCGGTGACCGAACCCGCCCGTTGATCACGCACTACGACGACGCGGCAGGCACGCGCGTCGAGCTTTCCGTTGCGACGCTGGCCAACTGGGCGGCCAAGACGGCGAACTGGCTGAGCGAGGAGTTCGACGTCGAACCCGGCACGCCGGTCACGGTCGACCTGCCGGCGCACTGGCAGACGGCGGGCGTGCTGCTCGGCGCGTGGTGGTGCGGCGCGCACGTCACCGCGTCCGCACCGGAAGTGGCACTGACCACAGTGGACGCAGTGCCACCGCCGGGCGCGGCGTGGGCGGTGGTGTCGCTCGACCCGATGGGCATGGGCCTGCGCGGCTCACCGCCGGACGGGGCACTGGACTACATCTCGGAGTCCCGGATGTTCGGCGACGACTTCTTCCCGGTGCGGCAAGTCCCCGGCTCGACGCCCGCGCTCGGCGCGTTGACCGTCGCCGAAGTCGTCGAATCCGCGCGGGAGAAGGCGATCTCCGGCCGCGTATTGTCCACATTGGAGTGGACGGTGCCGGACGGGGTGATCTCCGGGCTGCTTTCGGTGCTCGCGGGCGGCGGTTCGCTCGTCCAGGTGTCCAACCCCAGCAAGGCCGACGCCCACCTCGAATCGGAACGGGCCACGCCGATCACCGCGTCCTGAGGGCCAGCTCGCCGAGGCTGGACCTGAGCTGCAGTCCGGTCCCGGTGATCTGGATGTCGGGGAAGCTCTTGAGCAGGTCGGCGAGCTTGTCCTCCTGCTCCATGACCGCGGGCTCGCAGGCCTTGCGCGTCCTGCCGAGGTTCTGCACGACGAGCTTGCCGCCCGCGACGACCGCCGAACCGGTCATGTCGTTGCACCCGATGGTCGCGTTCAGCTTGCCGTCGGCGAACTTCACCTGGGTCTTGCCGTCGGCGGAGACGAACTCCTTGCCGCCCAAGCCGTTGTCCGTCGAACCGACCTTGAGCTGGAGCCCCTTGCCGGACGGTTTCGTGAGGGTGAGCGTCTCGTCGTCGATGCGGTACGTCAGCTCGCCGTCCAGCAACGGCAGGATCTCGTCGGCCTGCGGGCACCCGGCCTGGGTCGTGGTCACCTCGCGGAACGTGACCTTCTCGGGCGTGGCCTGGTAGCGACCGCCGAGCTGGTTGCACTGGTTGCCGGCCTCGACGGCGCCGTCCTTGAACGTGACCCAGGCGGGCGCCTGCACCGTCGTGGCCGTGTTCCCGTCGACGACGGTGTCAGCGACCCAGGTCGGGCCCTCCAGGTCCGCGGGCTGCTCGGTGGCGAGCTGGATCTGCGTGGCCCCGGACTTCAAAGTCAGCGTGGTGCCGTCGTAGCGCCACTCCGGTTTGCTGCCGAGCAGGCCGGTCAGCCAGGTGTCCTGTTCGTGGCGCGGCTTGTCACAGCCCATGTCGGTCACCGCGAGACCGTCGGCGGACAGCCGCGAATTGCTCGTGTCCACCGGACCGGACATGTGGTTGCAGCCGGCCCGAACCCGAATTTCACCCTGTTGGGTGAACTCGAGCCGGATCCGGGTCCCGTCCACCAGCTGTCTGGGTTTGCCGTCCTCGGTCACGGACTTGGACAGGAACACCTGTCCGCTGAGATTCGGCTGGTTGCCGCCGGGTGCGGTCGTCCCACCACCACCACAGCCGGCCGCGAGCAGCCCCAAAGCTCCGACAATCACGACACGCCTCATGCGTACAGGACGTAACGAGCCGACTACCGGGTTGCACACGCCCTCAGCCCAGGCGGTCCCGCAGTTCCCGCTTGAGGATCTTGCCTGCGGCCGACACGGGGAGCTGGTCGGTGACGATCACCTCACGGAGCCGTTTGTACGGGACGACCTGCTCGTTGATCGCGGCCATCACGTCGCCGGCGCGCACGTCCGGCCTGCTCGGCACCACGAACGCGACCGGGAGTTCTCCCACGTCGTCGCTCTTGCGGCCGACCACGGCGGCCATCGCGACATCCGGGTGGGCGATCAGCAACTCCTCCAGCTCACGCGGGTAGACGTTGTAGCCCTTGTAGATCAGCATGTCCTTCTTGCGGTCCACGATGGACAGGAAGCCGTCCTCGTCGAACACGCCGATGTCACCGGTGTGCAGCCAGCCGTCGACCAGGGTCTGCGCCGTCTCCTCCGGCCTGTTGAGGTAGCCGAGCATCACCTGCGGGCCGCGGACGCAGATCTCGCCGCGCTCGCCGAGCGGGACCTCCTCCGTGCCGCCCTCCACCGGGGCCAGCTTGACCTCCGTGTCGAAGACAGGCACGCCGACGGTCCCGACTTTCCGCAGGCCGGACGTGAAACAAGGGGAGGCCGCCACGCCCATGGTCACCTCGGTCAGGCCGTACCCCTCGGCGATCACCGCGTCGGGCATCTTGCGCTGGAGCGCCTTGGTCATCTCGTGGGGCATCGGGGCCGCGCCCGACCCGACCGCCAGCACGCGCGTCAGGTCGGTGGTCGCGAAATCCGGGCAGGCCAGCAGCGCGGCGAACAACGCGGGCGCGCCGCCCATGTAGTTGATCCCGTACTTGGCGGCGTCGGCCAGGTAGGCGGCCGGGTCGAAACGGTCGTGCAGGATCGCGGTAAACCCCGTCAGCAGCAGGATGTTCAGCCCGCCGATCGTGCCCATCGCGTGGAACCACGGCGTCAGGTTGATCGCGCTGCCCTGGCCGAGCCTGATCCGGTACTCCGCCGGGTCGCTGACCTGGTCGAGGACCAGTCCACCCGCGTCGTCCAGCGCGGGCACCGATCCCGACTGCCAGCAGGCGAACTGCAGGGTGTTGACCACCACGTTCCGGTGCGGCAACCGCACGCCCTTGGAACGCCCGGTCGTCCCACCCGTGTAAGCCAAATGGGCCAGGTCACGGTAGATGTCGATCTCCACGGCAGGCGGCGAGTCCGGTTGGCCCGCGCAGATCCCGGCCACGTCACCGGACCGGACGGCGAGCACCGCGCCTGCGTCCGCGAGCTGGGCCTCGATCACCGGCTCCGGCATCAGCGGGTTGACCGGGACGAACGTCGCCGCGGCCAGCAGCAGGCCGTAGTACGCGACCGGGAACGGCAGGCAGTTCGGCATCCGCAGAGCCACCCGGTCCCCCGCCTTGACACCCCTGCTGACCAGGCCGTTCGCGAACTGGCACGCCTGCAGCCACAGCTGCTCGTAAGACAGTTCGGCGCCGTTGTGGCGGAACGCCACATGATCACCGAACCGGCGCGCCGAGCCGGCCAGGATCGCGCCGGCGGCGACCTCCGGGTAGTCGAGCTTCTTACCGAGGTGCGGGGGCCAAGTAAGGCTCATCCGATGAATGAAACTCAAGTGCGTGCCACGACACAAGCTCGGAGTAGTAAACGGGGGCTAACATCGGGATCGTTGTTACTGGTCGGTTGGAAGGCGGAGCACGGTGAACGCGGGCGTATACCAGCTGTCGGAAGAGCACGATGCTGTGCGCGAGGCAGTTCGCGCGCTCTCAGAGAAGGAGATCGCGCCGTACGCGGCCGACTGCGACGAGAACGAGCGGTACCCATCCGAAGCCCGTGACGCGCTCATCCGATCCGGCTTCAACGCGCCGCACATCGGCGAGCGGTACGACGGGCAAGGCGCCGACGCGATCACCACGTGCATCGTGATCGAGGAGGTGGCGAGGGTGTGCGCGTCCTCGTCGCTGATCCCGGCGGTCAACAAACTCGGCTCGATGCCGATCATCCTGTCCGGGTCGGAGGAGCTCAAGAAGCAGGTCCTGCCGTCGCTCGCCTCGGGCCAGACGTCGATCTCGTACGCGCTGTCGGAGCGTGAGGCAGGCTCGGACACAGCAGCCATGAAAACCCGCGCACGCCAGGACGGCGACACGTGGGTGCTCAACGGGACGAAGTGCTGGATCACCAACGCGGGCGAATCGAGCTGGTACACGGTGATGGCCGTGACCAACCCCGATGCGGCGAAGCCGTCACAGGGCATCTCGGCCTTCGTCGTACACGCCGACGACCCAGGTTTCTCCGTGGGGCCCAAGGAACGCAAGCACGGCATCAAGGGCTCGCCGACCAGGGAAATCTACTTCGAGAACTGTGTGATCCCCGGCGACCGCATCATCGGCGACCCCGGCACAGGGCTCAAGACGGCGCTGCGCACCCTCGACCACACGCGTCCGACGATCGGCGCACAGGCAGTCGGCATCGCCCAGGGCTCACTCGACGCGACGATCACGTACGTCAAGGAGCGCAAGCAGTTCGGCAAAGCGATCGCCGACTTCCAAGGCGTCCAGTTCATGCTGGCCGAAATGGCGATGAAGATCGAAGCAGCCCGGCACATGGTGTACGTCGCAGCCGCCAAGGCCGAACGCGGTGACGCCGACACGGGTTTCGTTGCCGCTGCCGCGAAGTGCTTCGCGTCCGACGTCGCCATGGCCGTGACGACGGATGCCGTGCAGCTGTTCGGCGGCGCCGGTTACACGCGTGACTTCCCCGTCGAGCGGATGATGCGGGACGCGAAGATCACCCAGATCTACGAGGGCACCAACCAGATCCAGCGCCAGGTGATGGCCCGCTCCCTGCTCAAGGGCTGAGCTTCCGGACGTTGCCCTTCTCCAGCTCGGCAGGGCCGGAGAAGGGCATTCTCGTCACTTGAAGTCCTTGAGGTGACCAGGGCACCGATACGACACCAGCAGCCTGATCACCTCGGTCGCCTTGGAGCTGTACGTCTCAGTCGCCACCGTGATCAGTTTGTCGGTGCTGTGACCCTCGCTCAGCTTGGTGCAGATCGACTCGGCAAGACCGTCGACGGTCTCGGGGGTCGCGGAACTGTCGACAGGATTGATCTCCGCGTACTGGCGCATCAACTCCGATCTGGCGATCGGCTGGGGCGCGGCAGGTTGCTGCTGGTCCCCGCCGCCGAGAACCAACACGACCACGGTCGCGACGACCGCAGCCACGAGCATGGTGGCGACTATGAACCCAACGATTGTGTCCGGCCTGCTCATCTGCACCTCGCGGCTCGTTCCGTGGTCGTGTTCGCGCCTGCCGACGAACAGGCGCTCGATGCGATGACAGTCCAAATTGCTCAATGCGGTGTTACGCCATCGGCCGGTGCTGGACTCGACGATGCTTTTTCCGCTGGTCGAACAGGGAACACGAATCGGTCACGACCAAGCTGTCACCCGATCGGTCGCCGACTGGTCGAGTGACAGACCCGCTTCAGCGACAGCACGTTCGCGATTCAGCAGATCCCGCCGAGTCGGCGCGCACCACTGCCCCGCTGTCTGCGAAATTCCCGACTGTCCACTCCTGCTGGTGAAATCGCGTCACGTGAACGGGTGACATCGGTGGACCGGCCGGCCGGATCGAGCACTGTGGAGGGAGCCAGGTCCGCCATCGAAAGGACACGTTCCGATGCGCACGCGCACCGCTCTGCTCGCTGTCACGAGTGCGTTCGCCCTGTTCCTCACGATTCCCGGTACCGCGTCGGCGGCTGTGGGGGAATTCACCTACCGGTACCTCGACGAGGACGGCGACGTCCAGTCCGGTTCCCTGATCGACCCGCCCAGCCGTGAATGCATCGACATCCCGGAAGTCTCCGACCTTGAGGACGTCCACGCGTTCCGTCCCCGGAACGACACCGGCTCGCGCGCGGTGGTCTTCAAGGAAAGCGGGTGCGAAGGGGACGCCTACTTCTCCCTGCGCCCCGATGGCGGGCACGGTTCCGACAGGCTCCTGCTGCGTTCAGTGGTCTTCAACTAACCCCCTCGTGAGTGTTTTGGCCGGTTCTAACCGGCCAAAACACTCACGAGTTCGGTGGCTGCTCAGCCGATTCCGATAGCGTGCAGGAGCGCGGACAGTGCCGCGACCAGCTGGCCGATGATGCTCATGGATTACCTCCGTGTGGTTCGTGGCGATCACACCGTCGCCGGGGAGGTAATTCCAGCGCTTCTTCATTGCGGCCTGATTAACCTCATTTTCCGGTAGGTTAACCTCACGCTTGTTGAATTTCCACGGCGTGACGCCATGAATTCAGCGCAGCGCGAAATGGCGTCACGAGTCGTGCTGGCGGGCCGCCGTTTTGCGGAGGTTTTCGTCTTTTTCCAGAACCATCGCTTCGAGGCTGGCCTGGAATTCCGCCATCTTCTTCTGCAGCGCCTGGTCGGTCGCGGCCAATATCCGCACCGCCAGCAGGCCCGCGTTCCGCGCACCGCCGATCGACACGGTCGCGACGGGCACACCCGCGGGCATCTGCACGATGGACAGCAGGGAATCCATGCCGTCCAAGTACTTCAGCGGCACCGGCACGCCGATCACCGGCAGCGCTGTCGCCGACGCGACCATGCCGGGCAGGTGCGCCGCGCCGCCCGCTCCCGCGATGATGACCTTCACTCCGCGGCCGGCCGCGTTCTGCGCGTAGTCCAGCATCCGGCCCGGTGTCCGGTGCGCCGAGTACACACCGACCTCATAGGACACTCCGAACTCGTCCAGTGCCGTCGCCGCCGCGGACATCACCGGCCAGTCCGAGTCGCTGCCCATGATCACGCCAACGTCGACCACTTCTACTTACCTCCGTGAACGTCGTAGCCGTCCGGCCAGGTCGCCGTCGACAGCCAGTCCGCGGCGAACCGGGCGCGTTGCCGGACCTCCGCGAGGTTCGTGCCCAGCACCGTCACGTGGCCGATCTTGCGCCCCGGCCGCTCGGCTTTCCCGTAGTGGTGCACGTGTACGTCCTTGTACCTGGCGAACAGGTGGTGCAGCCGTTCGTCGGTTCCCATGTCCGGTGTGGACCGTGCACCCAGGACGTTGGCCATCACGATGACCGGCGCCACGGGGTCCGTCGAACCGAGCGGGTAGTCCAGCACCGCCCTCAGGTGCTGCTCGAACTGGGACGTCGCCGCGCCTTCGATCGTCCAGTGGCCGGAGTTGTGCGGGCGCATCGCCAGCTCGTTCACCACGAGCCCCGACGCGGTCTCGAACAGCTCCACCGCCAGGACTCCCACCACGCCGAGCGTCGACGCGATCCGCAGCGCCAGTTCCTGCGCCTCGTCCGCCCGTTCTTCCGGCAGGTCCGGTGCTGGGGCCAGGACTTCCACGCAGATCCCGTTCGACTGGACGGTCTGCACGGTCGGCCACGCCGCTCCTTGGCCGAACGGCGAACGCGCCACGACAGCGGCGAGTTCACGCTTCATGTCCACGCGTTCCTCGACCAGCAGCGGTGTTCCGGCTTCGAGGAGCTCGGCCACCAGTTCCCCGCCCGAGGACGGCACCATCCACACGCCACGGCCGTCGTAGCCGCCGCGCGCTGCCTTCAGCACCACCGGCCAGCCGTGCCTCTCGCCGAACTGGGTGACGTCCGACACGGTCTTCACCTCGGCGTACGCCGGGATCGGCACGTCCATCCCGGCCAGGCGGTCGCGCATCACGAGCTTGTCCTGCGCGTGGATCAGCGCCTCCGGCCCCGGGTGCACCGCGAAGCCCTCGGCGACCAGGGTGCGCAGGTGCTCGGTCGGCACGTGCTCGTGGTCGAACGTCAGCACGTCGACCGCCGATGCGAAGCCGCGCAACGCTTCCAGGTCCGTGTGGTGTCCGATGGTCACGTTCGGCGCCACCAGCGCCGCCGAGTCGGTCGGTGAGACGGCGAGCACGCGCAACGACTGGCCGAGCGCGATCGCGGCCTGCTGGGTCATCCGGCTGAGCTGGCCGCCGCCAACCATGCCGACAACGGGAAAGCCGGTAACAGGGTCCACGAGCAGGTCACCCTACCTGCGTCAACTCGCGAGCCGGACGCCAGGAGTACAGCGCGGCCCCGAGCAGGGCGATCGGGTAGATCAAGTACCCCCATCGGGTCGCGGGCATCAGCAGCATCGCCACGCCCAGTCCCACGCCGGTGCGCAGCAGGATCTCCGCGGTCGTGCGCGGCGGGCGGGCCAGCAGCCACCACACCATCCCCACGGCGGCGAGGCCGAGCAGGACCAGCACAGCCGTGTGCCCGACCGGCCCGGTCTGTTCCAGCAGGTGCCCCGGCAGCGGGCTGCCCGCTGGCGACCGCACCTCGGCCATGTTCGCCGGGAAGCGGATCACGTTGTCCACGAACGCTTCCCAGTTGGCCGCGGCCGAAATGCCGGTGAACGCCACGAGCCCGCCTGCGAACGCGGCGAGAAAACGCCACGAGAACCCGAGAGCCACGGCGACGACCGCGGCGGCGGGCAACGCGGTGAGCTTCATGCTCGACGCCAGCGCCAGCACCAACCCGGCCGCCCAAGGATTGGACCGTGTCGCCAGTACGGCTCCGAGGATGAGCAACGCGACCACGGGCATGTCGTTGCCTGCGACAGCGGTGGACAACGTGGTGAACGTCGTCAGCGCGACGAACTGCACCGACCGGATGGGCAGCGACGGCCAGTCCAACGCCTTGAGCACCAGCAGGAAGATCACGAGCGTCACGACGAACGCCACGATCCGGGCATCGGTCAGCACGGACCGCCCGAACAGGGCGTTGGGCAGGCCGAGCAGCGCCATGGCCGGGCTGTACGGCGTGTAGTCGTCGACCACGGGCGGCCGGTTCAACGTCGACAAGTCGACATATGGCGATCCGGTGGACAGCAGCAGCCGCCCGGCCCGCTCGATCACCCACACCTCGGGCTGCGCGGTCATCGAATGCGCGGGCGATCCCCAGTCCCGCCCAGTCATCCGCTTGAACACCAGCACGAGCGTCGGCACGACCATGCTGAGCACGACCACGTACCCCACCGGGACCCAGCGCGACCCCTGACGCCTGGACAGCAGCAGGATCACGGTGTGCAGGAACGCGAACGCGTACCCGGCGAGCGCGAAATTACCCCACACCCGGAAGCCGTAGAACTCCGAGAACACCGCCGTGTAGACCGCGTCCAGGCCGAAACCCAGGTAGAAAACGGCATCGACGGCCAACGGCCGCTTCACGAGGATTGACCGGCAGGCACCCTCGGCTGGTCGTCGCCCGCCTCCGCGCGGGCCCGCATCCGGCGGCGCCACACCCGGATCGCGATCGCGATCCCGGCACCGACCGGGACGATCATGTAGGCACTGCCGGGGATGAACTCCCACCAGTGCCACAGCAGTTCCTTGCTGTGCCCACCGCGCATCCACAGCAGGACGCAGCTGACGAACACCGCGAACACCGCCAGCGGCGCGACCGCGGCCCGCGTGACCCGCCAGAAGCCCTGCGGCAGCGGGTCGGGCATCCGGGCGATCAGCATGACCAGCAGCGGCACCACCCACACGTAGTGGTGCGTCCACGTCACCGGGCTGAACAGCAGCCCGAAGAAGGCGCTGACCAGCAACGCCGTGACAGCTCGATTGTGCCGGTGGAACCGGCGGACCAGCAGCATCGCCGGGATCGCGAGCAGCGCCCCGATCGCCAGCGCGATCTTGGTCGAGTTCGGGTCGAGCACCGTGATCCGGTTGATCAGCCCGTTGAGCGACTGGTTGCCGTTCCAGAACACCGGGCCGATCCGCATCGGGTCACCGACGATCGTGACCGTCCAGTACTTCCACGCGTCGTGCGCGGAGATCAGGAACATCAGGCCCTGCAGCCCGGCGAACGTGGCGAACGCGCGGATCGCCGCGGTGCGTTTGCCCACCAGCACCAGGTGCGCCACGAAGATCAACGGGGTCAGCTTGATCGCGGCGGCGATGCCGACCAGCACACCGGCCCACTTGCCGACCCGGCCGCCCGCGTCCGCGATCACCAGCACGTCGACCACGACGATGACCATCAGGATCAGGTTGATCTGGCCCAGGAACAACGACCGCCAGACCGGCTCCATGCCCAGCATCAGCACCGAGAACCAGACCGTGGCCTTCGTCGGTGACAGCCAGCTCGGCCGGTTGGTCACCTTGTCCAGCGTGATCCGGATGACCAGGCTCATCGACAGCACGGACACCACGGACAACAAGCCCCACGCGACCGTCGTCGGGAACGGCGCCAGCGGCACGAAGAACAGCGCACCCGGGGGTGCGTAGGTGAACGGCAGCTGCGCCCACCACGGCTCGGCCAGCAACGTCATCTTGTCGTACAACGGCTCGCCGGTCAGCAGCGCGATACCGCCGGCGCGGTACACAGCCGAGTCCACGCCCATCCGGCCGTGCGCCAGCCACACGACGATTCCCGTGATCAGGAACCCGGCAGGCACCGCCAGCACGACCCACATCGCACGCCACGACCCGACGAACCACTCGACCAAAGCCGTGACCCGACCTGCTGCCCGCACGGGCGCACCCCCACTGCGCTCGTCACCGTCGCTCACGCGAACAGCAAATCACGAAGTCCACCCGATGGTGGTTGGAGCCCCCGGATGGCCCCTCGTGAGTGGTTGGTCCGGTTAGAACCGGCTTAACCACTCACGAGGTTTACCTGGGGTTTCACAGTCTTCCGAGATCGTCGATCAGGTCGCAGGCCTTGTCGTGCGTCGCCGGCAGCCGGTGCAGGCGCACCTCCACCGGCCCGAGCGTGTGCAACTGCGGGTCGACCGACAGCCGCTCGGCCAGGATGAGCTGGGTGTCCGAACAGCGTTTGGCCAGGTCAGGCTCGCGTTCGGTGAGCACCACGGCGACCGACGGGCCCAGTAGCGCCAGGCTCTCGCCGCCGTCGAAGACCTGCCTGAGCACGTCGGCGGCCAGCACCATCGCCATCAGCCGGGACCAGCCGACCACCGCGGAGAGGTCGATACTCACAGTGAGCAGAACGTGACCAGGCGTCCGCTCGTCCCGCGACGCCTGCCGGTAGATCTCACCGAGCCTCGTCCGCAGGTAGGCGGCCGTCGACAGCCCGGTCAGACCTTCCCTGACCTCGCTGCGGGCGATCTCCGCCGTCGACACGTCCGCCCAGGCCAGCGCCGTCAGCCGGAGCAGCCTCGCCGGCGTGGCATCCGGGTTGGCCATCACCAGCCGGGGATCGCTGAGCACCGCGTGCAGCGCCGCGACGTCCGTGAGGGTCTCGTCCAGTCCCGCCCCCGACACCGCACGCGCCCGGCCGAGGTCCGCCAGCGGGTCAGCCAGGTCGGCTTTGACCAGCGCGGACGCGCACACCGCGTCGACCTCGGGCAACGCCCAGTCGCTCGGGTAGCGCCAGCCGGCCGCGATGCTGGCGGTGCGCCACCTGGCACGCAGGGACCGAAGGGCGGCCTCAGCGCCATCGGCGTCGCCACGGGGTGACCGTGAACCCGCTTCGCGAACCGCCACAGTTACCAGTTCCTCTCCGCCGGTTTGAAAGATCCGGATCTGAAACGTCGCTGGGCCTCAGGTGTGACGCGGTTCCAGCCGAATTGTCATGCGAACGGGTTACCCGCTCACGCTGAGCTAACAAACAGCGTGACCGGGGAGATGACTCCGTGACGTGGGTCAGTCACACTTACCCACATCACGGGCAGCGACGAGGGAGGCACGTGTCCACAGTTCCCGCTGAGGTGCACGGCCCGAGTGACGCCGAACTGATCGACTCGGTACGCAAGGGCACAGTCGCGGCTTACGGGTCGCTCTACGAGCGGCATGTCGGAGCCGCGTACAACCTCGCCCGTCAACTGTCCCGTTCCCAAGCCGAGGCCGACGACCTGGTGTCGGAGGCCTTCGCGAAGGTCCTCGACACCCTGCGCGCCGGACGCGGCCCGGATTCAGCCTTTCGGGCGTACCTGCTCACCGCTTTGCGGCACACCGCCTACGACAAGACCCGCCGTGACAAGCGCGTCGAACTGTCCGATGACGTCACGACAGTCTCCGGCGCGGACACGGCTGTCCCGTTCAGCGACACGGCCGTCGCCGGGCTGGAACGCTCGCTCGCCGCACGGGCGTTCGCGCGGCTGCCTGAACGCTGGCAGGCCGTGCTGTGGCACACCGAGGTCGAGGGACAGACGCCCGCCGAGGTCGCGCCCATCCTCGGCCTGACGCCCAACGGCGTGAGCGCGCTCGCCTACCGGGCCCGGGAAGGCCTGCGTCAGGCGTACCTCCAGGTGCACCTGGCGGAATCGACGAGCGAACGCTGCCGCGCGACCGCCGAGCGGCTCGGCGCGTGGACCCGCGGTGGTCTGTCCAAACGCGAGACCGCGCAGGTCGAGGCCCACCTGGACGAGTGCGAACGCTGCCGTGCGCTCGCCGCCGAACTGGCTGACGTCAACAGCGGCATGCGCGTGTTCATCGCGCCGCTCGTGCTCGGTGCCGGTGCCATCGGGTACCTCGCCACGACCGCGAAGGCCGGATCCGCGGTGTTCGCCGGAGTCACCGCAGGCGCTGCCGGAGGGACGGCGGCAGGTGCCGGTGGCGCCGCGTCGTCGTTGCCACGGCAGTTCGTCGGGGTGGGTGCGTCCGTCGCAGCCGTGGCCGCCGCGGTCGCGCTCGCGTTGACGGCCGCGGAGGTCCCGGACATCCCCGCGGCGCAACCTGTGCCGACGTCGCCGTCGGTGCCGACGCAACAGCCGCCACCTCCGCCGAACCCACCAGCTCCGCCACCGCCACCTCCGCCACCGCCGCAGAGCGCGCCACCGACGCAGCAGCCACCGCCACCTCCGCCGCCACCACCAGCTCCGACGCCGTCCAGCCCGGCGCCGAGCACTCCGGCGCCGCCCGTGCCGCCGCCGCCTCCGCCTGCGCCGCCGAACCTCACTGTGCCGTCACCGCCACCGTTGACGCTGGTACCGGGCAGCGGCCCGACGGCCCTGCCGCTGTCGGTGACCAACAACGGCGGCAGCATCTCCGAACCGGTTGTCGCCTCACTCGCCCTGCCGCCCGGTGTGAGCGCGGTCGGCGCGGACAAGCTGACCGGACCTGGCCTGCTGCGGCTCAACGGCGCGCGTCAGCCGAGCTCGGTGGCGTGCCCCAGCGGTTCCGGCACGGTCACGTGCAGCACCGACTCGGGTCTGCAGCCAGGGCAGTCGGTGACGCTGGTGTTCCAGCTCGTCGCCAGCCCGGCCAGCCCCGGCGGGACCATCACCGGCACGATCAGCGCCGGTACCTCGGTCAGCGTGAAGATCTCGGTGAACGTCGAGGTGCCGCCGCCACCGAAGAAGGACGGCGTGTCGGTCTACGCCTTCCAGGACTGGCTCGGCATCCCCGCGCCCGGCCGGTGGCACCACCCCAGCCTGCAGGCCGTGGCCAAGAACACCGGCGAGAGCACCAAGCAGGTGACGGTCACGTTCGACCAGCCCGCGAAACTGCTGACGGCGTGGCCCGCGGCCTCGTGCACGACGAACGGCGCGATCACGAGCTGCGTGACCTCGGCGCCGTTGAACCCGGGTGACCGCTTCTACCTACGGGTCCAGCTGACCAAGCCGACCGGGGAAGTGAGCACCGCCGACCGCGGCCGGCCGCCGTTCTGGCAGCACAGCAAGGTTCTGGTGACCGCGTCGATCGGTTCGGCGAGCGCCAGTACGACGGTGAAGCTGCCGTGGTGGAGCTGGCCGGTGCCGCCGGACCCGAAGCCGACCACGACGAAACCCCCGGCGACCACGACAACGCCACCGAAGACGTCGACCAAACCGCCGAACACGGGCACGAAGCCGACCACGACCACGACCACGACACCGCCGGCCAGGGAAACGTCGAAACCCGGCACGACCACGACACCGAAAACGACGACCACGACACCGCCGCGTTCGGAGGAACGCCCACCGAACGACTACTGCTCACGACTGGGAGCGGTGGAGCGCCTGCTGGCCGTGATCACCGGCCGCTGCCCGCCGTGACCTGTGCCCCGGACCACTGGCCCAGGCACGAGATATGTCTGGTATGCGGGGATGCTCCGGGTATGGGCGTGGCCGCGCACACAATGCGCGGCACTGCTGTCAAGGCCCCATCAGTGGATCAGTAGGCTTTGCCGCCATGGCCGTCGTACAGAGCGTTCTCAAGCGTCTCCCCGAGCCGGTACGCAAGATCATGCTCAAGCACCGCGAACTGCTCAGATTCGCCGTTGTCGGCGGAATCTGCTTCGCCGTGACGACCGCCGTGAACTACACGCTCAAGCTTACGATCTTGAACGCGCACCCCGTCACCGCCCTCTCCGTGGCGGTGATCATCGCGACGATCGTGTCGTACATCCTCAACCGCGAGTGGTCGTTCCACACCCGAGGGGGACGCGAACGCCACCACGAAGCCGCCCTGTTCTTCCTGATCAGCGGAATCGGCGTGGCACTGAACTCGACCCCGCTGTTCGTCAGCCGGTACGTCTTCGACCTGATGGTGCCGAATGTGAGCCTGGTCACCCAGGAGGTCGCCGACTTCTTCAGCGGCATGATCCTCGGCACCCTCGTCGCGATGGTGTTCCGCTGGTGGGCCTTCAAGAAATGGGTGTTCCCGGAGGCCGGTGTCCGCGGTCGCACCACCAAGACCGGGCGCACCCTGCACGCCGTCGAAGACGACGAAGATCGTCGAGCGGCGTAGGACCTTTTCCGTAAACTACGGAAGTGTCGATTGTCGAAAGCGTGCTGGCTCAGGTCCCCGAGCCGCTGCGTTCGATTCTGATCAAGCACCGCGAGCTGCTGAAGTTCGCCATCGTCGGCGGAACCACGTTCGTGATCGACAACGGCCTCTGGTTCCTGATGAAGCTCACCGTCCTGGAGAGCAAACCGATCACGGCCAAGGCCATCGCGATCATCATCGCGACGATCGTGTCCTACGTCCTGAACCGGGAATGGTCCTTCCGGACCCGCGGCGGGCGCGAACGCCACCACGAAGCCGCCCTGTTCTTCCTGATCAGCGGCGGCGGTGTGGCGATCAACCTGGTGCCGCCGTACGTCTCCCGCTACGTGCTGGACCTCCAAGTGCCGCACGTCGAACGCTGGGTGCAGGAAGTCGCCGACTTCATGTCCGGGTCAGTGGTCGGCATGCTGCTCGCGATGTTCTTCCGGTTCTGGGGTTTCCGGCGCTGGGTCTTCCCTCAGGCCAACGCCCGTCCTCGGATCGTGCGCACCGATCCGGGTGATGAGGATCTCGGGCATTCCTGACTGTCTCTTGTGTCTTCGTGGCTCGCACGGAACGAGCTTTCCCTCGCCGGGGGCTGACCTCTGGGCAGGAGCCTTTGTGCTCTGGTTCCTTGGTGGGTTCTCAGGGGCGTGGGCGCTTGCTGCTGCGGGTTGGTTGCGCGGTTGCTTTCTTGGGCTGGTGTCGGCAGTCTTCTCTGCGTTTCCTGTCCGGTTCGACTCCGCTCCTTCAGCGGGGGGATCGCTCCGCTGGCCATCGGACTCCGCGCAGGTCGTCCACCCTGGGCACTGGCAGGAAGATCGTGAACGTCGCGGGGCGTGGTACCGACAGCTCCAGCCGTCCGCCGTCCGACTCCACGAGTGCGCGGGCCAGCGCGAGCCCTACGCCGGTCGAGCCGACGCCGGAGACACCGCGGTCGAAGATGTGCGCGACCAGTTCGTCCGGTACTCCGTTGCCGCCGTCGGTGACCTCAATGGACACCGTCGCGTCGCTGCTGCGGACCGTCACCGAGACCGGACCTGCGCCGTGTCGCATCGCGTTGTCCAGCAACACCCCGATGGCTTCTCTCAGCCGGGCGGTCGTCGCCTTCGCCAGCGGTCTGCCGTGTACGCGGACGCGGAGGGCGCGTCCTTTCGCGCGCAGCGGTTCACGCCATTCGCCTGTGATCGCGGGCAATGCCGCTGCCAGGTCCACCGGTTCCGCGTCGGTCGCCCTGGCCTCGCGGGCTGCCGCCAGCAGTTCGTCGAGCACGTCGCCGAGCCGTTCGGCCTGTTCCAGCGCGGCTGCCGCGTCAGCGGCGTTCTCCGGGTCGCTGGTGTGCTGCAACGCTTCGAGCCTGAGTTGCAGGGCGGTCAGCCTGCTGCGCAGCTGATGTGAGACGTCACCGACCAGGTCGCGTTCGCGCTGCACCAACTCGGCCAGCGCACCCGCGGACGTGTCCAGGGCCTCCGCCACCCGGTCCAGTTCGGCGACGCCGTAGCGGCGCGCGTCCGGCTTGAAGTCCCCCGCGCCCAGCCTTCCCGCGCGGTCGGCCACGTGGCCCAGTGGTTGGGCCAGCCGCCTGGCTGTCACGATCGCGACACCGCTGGCGATCGCGATCGTGATCACCACGACCAGCACCACCAGCCCGGCGACCTGCGTCTGCCGTGTCCTCGTCGGACCGGCAGGCACCTGGATCACGACCGTCCCCTCGCGGACGATCTTGATCGACTCGGCCAGCATGTCCTCGCCCAGATCCGGGCCGATCGACTGGGACGGCCTGCCTGGCAGGGCCACGATCAGCCTGCCGCCCGGCGGCACGAGCGACTCCGCGTCGGCGATGTCCGGCTCGCGGTTGTTGGCCAGGTCGTCGTCGAGCACCACGCCGATCTGCTGCGCCCTGGTCTGCAACTCCTCCCTGGTCAGCGTCTCGACCTGCTGCAGCGCGACGTAGCCGAGCGGGATGCCGAGAGCCAGCGTCGTCACCGCGACCGCCAGCAGGATCGCCAGCAGGATCCGCCTGCGCATGCGTCAGTCCCGTCCGTCCTCGCCGGTCAGTCGGAGTTGAACCGGAAACCGACACCGCGGACCGTGGCGATCCGCCGCTCGGTCGCCCCCCGCGGCCCGATGTCGCCCAGTTTGCGGCGCAACCAGGACATGTGCATGTCCAGTGTCTTGCTCGTCTTGCGCTCAGGCGCGTCGTCCCACACCTCGGCGAGGATCTCCTCACGCGTGACCACCTGGCCCGCGCGCTGGATCAGCACCCGCAGCAGCTCGAACTCCTTGTTGGCGAGCGTGATCTCCTGGCCGTCCACGGTGACCACGCGGCCCGCCATGTCCATCTTGACGCCGTTGACCTCGACCGCGCCCGGTGCCTGGCGGCGCATCAGCGCCCTGATCCTGGCGAGCAACTCGGCCAGCCGGAACGGTTTGGCCACGTAGTCGTCGGCCCCCGCGTCCAGCCCCACGACGAAGTCCACCTCGTCGGCGCGCGCGGTCAGCATCAGCACCGGCAGGCCACGGCCCGACTGGCGCAGCCGCCTGCACACCTCCAGCCCGTCCATCCCCGGCAGCCCGAGATCGAGCACCAGCAGGTCGGCTCGACCCGCGTCGGCGAACTCCAACGCACTCAGCCCGTCGGTGACGACCTCCACGGCGTAACCCTCACGCTGCAGAGCGCGTGACAACGGGTCTGCGATCGCCGAGTCGTCCTCGGCCAGCAGCACCACACTCACGGCCACCACTGTAGGCCTGGCAACATCAGGACTGTGTCATCCAGCCTTGACTTCGCGTTGCGTCTCGCCGACGCGGCGGACGAGATCACGTCAGCCCGGTTCCGCGCGCAGGACCTGAAGGTCGCCCGCAAACCGGACCGGACCCCGGTGACCGACGCCGACACGGCCGTCGAGGACACCATCCGCGCCATGATCACCGAGCGTTTCCCCGACGACGACATCGCGGGTGAGGAACGCGGCGGCGAGATCGGCTCGGGCCGCACCTGGGTGATCGACCCGATCGACGGCACGAAGAACTTCCTGCGCGGTGTGCCCGCGTGGGCGACGTTGATCTCCCTGGTGATCGACCGCGAGCCGGTCGTCGGCGTGGTCAGCGCCCCGGCGTTGGCCAAGCGCTGGTTCGCCGAGGCGACCGAGGGCGCGTACACCGACGACGGCCGCAAGCTGTCCGTGTCGGGCGTGCTGTCCCTCGACGACGCCTACCTGTCCACCACGCACCTCGGGTCGTGGGTGGATTTCCACTCCAGGGAGGCGTACCTGCGGCTGGTGGACGCGTGCTGGGAGAACCGCGCGTTCGGCGACTTCTGGCAGCACTGCCTGGTGGCCGAAGGCGTGATCGACGTGGCCGCCGAGGCGATCGTGAACCCGTGGGACGTCGCCGCGGTCGAGATCATCGTCAAGGAAGCAGGCGGCCGGTTCACCGACCTCAAGGGCACGGACACCTTCCTCGGCGGCTCGGCCCTGTCGACCAACGGCCACCTGCACGACGCCGTGCTGGCGAAGCTGTCCTCCTAGTCCTCCTTGATCACGCCGACCGCACCACGCGCGACCTGGGCCCAGGTCAGCCGGCCGAACAGGTAGTGGCACGCGACCTGTTCGTTGGTGAACCTGGCCCAGTCGTAGCGGTTGCCCTGTTCGCGCCAGAACACTTCCCAGCTGATCTGGCCGTTCTCGTCCGGGTCGTCGGAGCGGATCAGGCACCACGCGTTGTCGGCCTCCGTGCCGATCGACACCAGTTCCGCCGGGATGCCGACCGCGCCGAGCCAGCCGGTGATCGACTCAGCCTTCATTGCCTGTCTCCTGTACTGATTGCTCGGCCGGTTCCTCGGCGACGTACCCGAGCGCGATCAGGTCGAGCGCCGGGTGAGTGGTCCGGTAGCGCACGCCACCGCCGGTCTGGCCGAACCACGCCGCAGAGACCCCGCGCCACACCGGAAGTGGCCGCAGTACGCGGTATCGGCGGTACTCGGCGTGCACGTACGACGGCGGCAACGACCGCTGCGCGAACGGGATGCCCGCTTCGGCGAAGACGCGGCCGTCCGGTGCGCCGAAACGGTCGATGAGCGTGCCCGGTTCGAGGACTTCCGGCTCGCCCGGTGCCGTCGCGCCCTCCGGGAACAGCTCGCTCGGCGGCCAGGCGTACTCGGTGTCCGCGGTGTCCCGTCCGCTGCCCTCGCGGACGACGAACCGGCGTGCCCAGTCCCGTTCGTTCTGCCCGGCCAGCGGGTCGTGGTCACGTGTCACGGCACCGGCCGGAATGGACGGTCCCGGCACGACTTCTTCCCCGCCCGCCAACGCAAGCGCGTCCGTGTCGTCGACCAGATCCGACTGGGGGTGGTCGTTCGGCTCGAACCGCATGCCCGCCGCGTAGTCGAACTCCGCCGACGGCGGCGGCAGCTGGCGTGACGGGCGGGCGGCGGCCACCGGCATGTGACCGATCGGGAACATCCGCACCAGCCACAGCGCGATCACCGCGTCCCGGTCCTGCTCCGGTTTCCCAGGCGCTGCCGCCGGAACGGCAACAGGAGGCGGGGGCTGCTGACGGCCCGGCTCGGCGGTGACAGCGACCGCCGCGGGAGGCAGCGGTGCCCGCGGGCCTTGCTGCTGCGGGCTTTGCTGCTGCGGGCTTTGTTGCTGCGGTGGGACGACTGGTTGCGCCCCAGCTACTGGCGGTGGCACGACAGGTGATGCCGTGGCCTGCGGCGGTGGCACCGCGGCGCCACCGCCGACGAACGGGCTCGCGGGTGAGGCGGCCGGAGGCTGACCGATGGTCGCCTGCGCCGGAATGCCCGCTGGCGCTTGCTGTACGGGCGGTTGCGTCGCGGGTGGGGGTGGGGGCGCGTCCAGCACAGCGGCCGCACCGGCGATCTGCACGCCGTGGTCCGGCCTTGGGAAACCGGCTGGCGGCGTGGGTGCGTCGACGAGTGCGGGCAACGGGCCGGTCACCGGGTCCGAATGCCCGGCACCAGGCGGGAAAGCGTGACCAGGCGGCTCGGCAGGACCACCGTGACCGGGCCCGAACTGGCCGGGAGATCCGGCGGAACCGCCGTGGCCGGGCCCGAACTGCCCTGGTCCGAACTGGTCGGGATCGACCACCGGTGGCGCGACACCGGGAACCCCAACCGGCGGCACCACACCAGGCCCGTGGCCACCGCCCACTACCGGCGGCACCACACCGGCAACGTTGTCCACCACCGGCGGCAGGACACCAGGCCCGTGGCCACTGCCCACTACCGGCGGCACCGCACCGGCAACGTTGTCCACGATCGGCGACAGGACACCGGGGCCATGGCCACCACCGGCAACCGGCAGCACGCCAGGGCTTGCCTGCCCACCGGCTACTTGCTGCGCGGCACCGGCTGCGCTGTCCACGATCGGCGACACGGCGGCGGAAGCGTCCGTGACGACCTTCCCGGCGCCGTCAGCCAGGCCCGTGACCGGAGTCAGGAGGCTTTGGCCTGCGCCGCCCGGGTTTGTGTTCACGAGTGGCTCGACCGTGTCCATCACCACGCCGCTGACCGGCTGGACCGCGGTGACCAATGTGGAGTGCAGGTCCGCCAGGTTCGCCGCTGCGCCACGGATCGCCGTGTCCAGGCCGAGCAGGGCGGTCGGGTCACCGGCTTGGGCGGCGTGCTCGGCCACGTCCACGTTCTTGGCCAACGGGGTCAGCTCGCGGACGATCGCGAGCTTGGCCTGGCCGATCTGGTCGGCCGCGTGGTCGAGCTTGTCCGCGTTCGACACGCAGCCCTTGGCGAGTCTCGTCAGGTGCCCGGTGTCCGGTTGGACGAACGTGCCCCAGTGCCGCCGGGCCGCGTCGGCGCCCGCGCCTTGCGTCGTGTTCAGCGCGGACCGTGCCGTCGTGTCCGCTTCGCTGATCAGGGTGTCGATCTTCTTTCCGGTGTCGCGCCACGCCTGCGCGACCTCCCGCATCTTGTCCTCGTCGGCGGACGGCCACTTCACGCCGGTCCTCGCCGCGATGCCGGCCAGCTCGGCGGGCAGCTCGATTCCCATGTCAGACCTTGTCGAAGCCGTCGGCGGCGGAGGACTCGGCGTCGCGGTAGGCCCGCGCCATCGCCGTCAGCCGGTCGCCCATGTCCCGCAACTGGCCGGACGCGGTGTCCACACCGGAGCGGATCGCGGTCGACGGTCCTGAGTAGATGGCCGCGAAGCTCTGCCCCACTTCGTCTTTCCCCCATGGCTGGCCGAGTGAGTCGAGCGTCCGGTTCAGCTCGGCCGCGATCGACGACGCCCGCTCGGCCAGGCCGCCGAACTCGCCCGCGTGCCGGGTCAGCCGTTCGGAGTCGGTGCGGAAGCCGTCCTTCACCCTCGCCCCCTCGGGTTGTCCAGCCAGTTCACGTCTTCGAAGCTGTCGTCGTCAGCGGCGTGCTTGGGCCGCCGCGGGGCCAGTTCCGCGTCGGTCAGGTCGGCCTTGCCCGCCAGCAGCGCCCCCGGATCGGTCTGCACGGGCAGCAGCGGGCTGACGGTCCGGTTGGCGGTCTCCGACGCCTTCACCACGGCCGCGGCCACCGTCTTGAGGACGACCTTCGCCAGATCGGACGGCCGGTGCCGGAGGTAGGCGTCGTCGGAAAAGGTCAGGTCCGCCAGCGTGCCGCGGCCGCTGACAGTGGCGACGACCGTGCCGTCCGGGCTGGTGACGGATTCGTTGATGGCCGCGAGGGTCTGCTGCATGGAGGCGAGCTGCTCGCGGCTGCGCCGGTAGTCGGCCAGCAGTTCCTCGACCTGCGCCCGGTGATCGGAAGCCACAGCCACCTCCGGTTCTGCTTCGGCGTACACGCCCGGTCACGAGTTGGACGCGGCGTCCGCCGATCTGGTTCCACCTGTCATCCGACGGATTTCCGGACGAGCGCGCGCCGCACGCCCCGGCGTTCCACCAGCATGAACCCCGCGTCGAGGAACATCGAGAGGGTGCCGTGGTACAGATCGCCCGAACTGGCCCTCGCGCCTTTCGTGTCGACCGGGTAGGCCTCGACGATCCGCGCGCCGTGCTTCGTGGCGTACCGCACGGCCCCGTCGAGCAACTCGGCCCCGACGCCGCGGCGCCGCGCGGTCCGGTGGATGAAGAAGCACGTCACCGACCACACACCGGTGAGGTCCTCACCGGGATCCGGTGGCGCGGCGACAACGGAACGCGTCAGCCGCTGGTAGTCCGAACGCGGCGCGACAGCGACCCAGCCGACGGCCACATCGCCGTCCATCGCCAGCAGGCCCACAGGTTCGCCCGATCGAGCGAGGTCCTGCGCCGCCTGCCGGTTGGCCTCGCCGCTGTTCTGCCGGAAGTCCGCACCTGCCAGCCGGAAGAACATGCACCAGCACCCCTGGACCGCGCCACGCGGCCCGAAGAGGCGTTCCTGAGCGGGCCAGGTCTGCTCAGTCAGCTCGACGACACGCATGACGTCGAAGAGTGTCAGCCGCGCAGCGCTTGAACAACCCGGGACGGGCTCGGCCTGCCGAGCTGATCGGCCATCCACGCACTGGTCTCGACGAGCTTGGTCAGGTCGACGCCGTGCGAGACGCCGAGCCCGTCGAGCATCCAGACCAGGTCCTCGGTGGCGAGGTTGCCCGTCGCCGACTCGGCGTACGGGCAGCCGCCGAGACCACCGGCCGACGAATCCACCGTGGACACTCCACACTGGAGCGCGGCGAGCGTGTTGCTCAACGCCTGTCCGTACGTGTCGTGGAAGTGCACGGCCAGCTGGTCGGGCGAGCCGAAGTCCGCGATCAGCGCCTCGACCAGACCAGGCGTGGCGACGCCGATCGTGTCACCGAGGGAGAGCTGCGAGCAGCCCATGTCGAGCAGGCGCCTGCCTGCCGCGACCACCTGCGACCGCGGCACCGGGCCTTCCCACTGGTCGCCGAAGCACATCGACAGGTAACCGCGCACTTCGAGACCCTCGGCCCGCGCCCTGGTCACGACCGGCTCGAACATCTCGAACTGGCTGTCGAGCGTGCGGTTGAGGTTCTTGCGCGCGAACGACTCGGTGGCGCTCGCGAAGATCGCGATGTGCCCGACCCCGGCTTCGAGCGCCCGGTCGAGCCCGCGCTCGTTCGGCACGAGCACCGGGTAGCGCACGCCGTCGCGGCGGGTCATGCCCGCGAGCAGATCCGACGCGTCAGCCAGCTGCGGCACCCACTCGGGGTGCACGAAGCTGGTCGCCTCGATCGTGGTCAGCCCCGCGTCGGCCAGCCGGGAGATGAACTCCAGCTTGACGTCCACGTCCACAACGGACTTCTCGTTCTGCAGGCCGTCGCGCGGCCCGACCTCCCAGATGGTGATCCCGGCTGGGAGGCCGGCGGCGCGTGACGCGACGGTGTCCGGCAGGCCCTCGGCGACCACCTCAGTAACCCTGCGGCGGGAGCTGCTGGGTCGGCGGCGGCTGGTGCTGCTGCTGGGCAGGCTGGTGCTGCTGCTGGGCAGGCTGCTGCTGGATGAAGTCGTCGTCCGGGTTGTCGTTGATCTCCCGGTACAGCAACGAGTGCACCTTCTCGACCTGGGGGATGTCGTCGAACTCGAGCGGCTCCTCGCTGGAGGACTCGATGATCAACGTGCCGCAGCCGACGATCCGGTCGGTCAGGCCGTGCTCGAACCGGACACTCGAGATGCGCGACAGCGGGATGTCGATACCGGTGCGCTTGATCACGCCCTCCCGCGCCATCACCCGGTCGGTGGTGACGATGAAGTGCGTGGTGCGCCACCGGACGAACGGTGCGATGAACAGCCACACGATCAGGATCAGAGCCACGGCGCCGATCAGGATGAACGCGATCGTGCTCCACGACAGGTCCTGCGCGAGGATGGCCAGCCAGATCGCCGCCCCGAGGGTGACGATCAGCACGATGTACGGCACCAGCAGCATCTTCCAGTGCGGGTGCTTGTGGATCACGACACGCTCATTCGTGCTGAGCAGGTCGTCTGGATAGGCCACGGTGTCCTCCCGTACCCGACGATGACGCGCCTACCGTACCGGCGCGAGGACCGTCCGGTGGCAAGGACGGTGGATCTCGCCCTAAGTGGCCGCCCGCAAGTGCACGACATCACCCGCGGGGACCGACCGGTCATGCCCCTCGGCGTCGCGGACCACGAGCGTCCCGTCCGTCTCCAGGTACCGCGCGGTGCCCTCGAACGAGCCGTCGCCCAGCTCGACGCGCACCTCCTGGCCGAGAGTCACGCAGTGCCTGCGGTACTCCTCGTGCAGGCCGCTGGCGAACGGGTCACCGCCCGCCGCGCGCCACGGCGCCTCCCACCGGTCGAGCTCCACCAGCAACCGTTCCGCCAGGACAGTCAGGTCGAGCTCGTCGGCCCCTTCCCCGGCCAGCGAAGTCGGCTGGAGACCGCCGGGGGCCAGCTCGGCCTCGACCGGCTGGACGTTCAGGCCGATGCCGAGCACGACGCCGTTCTCGCTGGTCGTGGCCAGCACACCGGCGCCCTTCTTGCGGTCGGGGCCCAGCAGCAGGTCGTTCGGCCACTTCAACACGGCGGGCACGCCCGTCGACAAGGAGACGTTCACCAGGGCGACCCCGGCCAGCAGCGTCAGCCACGGCAACCGGTGCCCCGGCACGCCCGGGGCGTAGTAGATGCTGGCGTACAGCCCGCCCGGCGGCGACGTCCACGACCGGGAACGCCTGCCCTCACCAGCGGTTTGCTGCCGCGCGATGAGGACTGTGCGGTCCGGTGGCCGCTGCCGGTCCAGATCCGCGTTGGTCGACTCGGTGCTGTCCACGACCGTGAGCCCCGCGTAGGGGCCGGTCGGCTGCGTCAAACGCTGCGCAAGGTAGTCGCCGTCCACACCTATGACATTAGGGCGTGACATGAGCAACGTGAGGAAACCGCGCCGGGGCGCGCGTGGCTAGGCTGCCTCTTCATGAGCAGTGCGTCACAACCCCTCGGGCCGCCGCCCGGTGCAGACACGTCTGCCGACATCCACACCACGGCAGGCAAGCTGGCGGACCTCTACCGCCGCAACGACGAGGCCGTGCACGCAGGCTCGGCCCGTGCCGTGGAGAAACAGCACGCCAAAGGCAAGAAAACCGCCCGTGAGCGGATCGACCTGCTGCTGGATCCCGGTTCGTTCGTCGAACTGGACGAGCTGGCCAGGCACCGGTCGACCAACTTCGGACTGGAGAAGAACCGCCCGTACGGCGACGGCGTGGTGACCGGTCACGGCACCGTCGACGGCCGTCCGGTGTGCGTGTTCAGCCAGGACGTGACGGTGTTCGGCGGCGCGCTCGGCGAAGTGTACGGCGAGAAGATCGTCAAGGTGATGGACCTGGCGATCAAGACCGGCCGCCCGATCATCGGCATCAACGAGGGCGGGGGCGCGCGCATCCAGGAAGGCGTCGTCTCGCTGGGCCTCTACGGCGAGATCTTCATGCGCAACACCCGGGCGTCCGGTGTGATCCCGCAGATCTCGCTGATCATGGGCGCGAACGCCGGCGGGCACGTCTATTCGCCCGCTTTGACGGATTTCGTGGTGATGGTCGACCAGACCTCGCAGATGTTCATCACCGGACCTGACGTAGTCAAGACGGTCACCGGTGAGGAAGTGACCTTCGAGGAGCTCGGCGGCGCACGCACCCACAACACCAAGTCCGGCGTCGCGCACTACATGAGCAGCGACGAGGACGACGCCATCGCGTACGTCAAGGACCTGCTGTCGTACCTGCCGTCGAACAACCTCTCCGACCCGCCGGTCTTCCCCGGCGAGGACACCGGCGAAGGCTCACTGGCCGAGAACCTCAACGACACCGACCGCGAGCTGGACACGCTGATCCCGGACTCGCCGAACCAGCCGTACGACATGCACGAGGTCATCACGCGCGTGCTCGACGACGGCGAGTTCCTCGAAGTGCACGAGCTGTTCGCGCCGAACATCCTCGTCGGCTTCGGCCGCGTGGAAGGACGCGCGGTGGGTGTCGTGGCCAACCAGCCGACGCAGTTCGCGGGTTGCCTCGACATCGACGCCTCAGAGAAGGCAGCACGGTTCGTGCGCACGTGTGACGCCTTCAACGTGCCGGTGCTGACATTCGTCGACGTGCCAGGTTTCCTGCCGGGCACCGACCAGGAATGGAACGGCATCATCCGCCGGGGCGCCAAGCTCATCTACGCGTACGCCGAAGCAACCGTGCCCAAGGTGACGGTCATTACGCGCAAGGCATTCGGTGGCGCCTATGACGTCATGGGCTCCAAGCACCTCGGCGCGGACATGAACCTCGCGTGGCCCACCGCCCAGATCGCGGTCATGGGCGCCCAGGGCGCCGCGAACATCGTGCACCGCAAAACTCTCGCCAAAGCAGCCGACAGCGGCAAGGACATCGAAGCCCTGCGTGCGGAACTCGTGCAGGAGTACGAGGACACGCTGCTCAACCCGTACGCGGCGGCGGAGCGCGGTTACGTCGACTCCGTGATCCCGCCGTCGTACACGCGCGGATATGTCGCGCGTTCGTTGCGGATGCTGCGCGACAAGCGTGAAACGTCGTTGCCCAAGAAGCACGGGAACATCCCGCTGTGAGCGACTCGGCGAGGCCTCTGCTGCGGATCGTGCGCGGCACGCCGGACGACGTGGAACTCGCGGCCCTGACCGCTGTCGTGGCATCCATGCCAGGACCGGCCGAGGCCACCGAGCCCGAAGGACGCTCCGCGTGGAGCGACCCCGCGGCTCGGATGCGGCCCCAGACGCGGCCAGGCCCAGGCGCCTGGCGCGCATCCGGCCTCCCGCGCTGATCCCGTTCTCCCTACAGCGAATGTGGCCTTTGCGGCGTTCCGCGCCGCAAAGGCCACATTCGCTGTCAGAAAGTGGTGCTAGCGGAACTGGCCGGGGACGATGTCCTGCTGGACGCGTGTGGCCTCCGGTGCCGGGTGCGTCGCCGCTTGCCGCAGCGAACCGATCAGCGGCAGCTGGATCGAGGTCTCGGCCAGGTGCACGGTGATCCTGGGCAGCTGGGACGGGCTGGTGGTCGCCGAGGTGTCGGTCGGTGCGATCACCAGCGCCAGGCGGTGGTTGCGCGGGACGACGTAGTCCGCGGCGTACAGGCGGAAGTTCATCGTGTACTTCGTGCCCGGCGTCAAGGTGCGGGGTGTGCTGAGCGACGAGTAGTTGGCCAGGTCCGCCCAGCCTCGGGCGATGATCGTGGCGTCCACTGAGGACGTCGTCGCCTCGGTCTCGCGGTAGCAGCCGTCGTCACCCGGCCGGTTCTCGCCCCAGCACGTCTCGTTGGTCAACGTCCGGATCCCCTCGCCTGTGCTGCTGCGGATCGTCGCCGGGCCGTAGTCCACGAGGAACGCCGACAGGTGGGCCGTCGGTGCCGACGGTGTCACCGCGACTGTCAGGTTGGAGATCCCGGCGATGCGGACGTCCGACGCCAGCGGGCCGGTGCTGTAGAGCACACGGCGTGCCGACGTCGCGTTCGGCGAGGCGATGAACGACGACGCCGTGCCGGAACCGTTGTCAGTGAAGGACGACGTCGACGAGCCCGGTGTCTGGCTCAGCGTCCCCACGCCCGCGACCGATCCGGCGACCGGGTAGACCCGTTGGGACTGCACGCCGGACGGCGGCCAGGTCGGTGAGTCCGCCCACTGGTTCACGCCGCGCTCCACCGACACCCGCGGCTCGTTCTCGATGCCGTTCTGCACGTCCAGCAACCAGCGGTCGAACCAGCGGTGCAGGGTGCGCACCCACTCCGCGCGGCGGAAGTCGAACGGGTCGATGTGGCCGGTCTGCGACAGCCACAGCTTGCGGGGCACCGACGCGGGGATCGCGTCGAGCCACTGACCCCAGTTGACCGGCTTGACGTTCAGGTCCGCGCGACCGTTCACCGAGAACACCGCGGCCTTCACTTTGCTCGCGTTGCGCACGAAGTCGCGCTGCTGCCACATCGCGGTGTAGTCGCCGTTCGACGGTGCGCCGTTCGTCATCTCCGAACGCACCGCGCCGCAACGGGACTGGGCGTTGCTGTTCTCGAACCCGGACGCGAGGCTCGTCGGCGTCCCGAATCCGCGCAACGACACACCGTCCGAACGGAACCAGTCGTACCAGGAGCTGATCGCCGAGATCGGCACGATCGTGCGCAGGCCGTCGACGCCGGTCGCCGCGACACCGTGGGTGATGCTGCCGTCCCACGACTTGCCGATCATCGCCGCCGCGCCGGTCGACCACGACGCTGTCTTCGCCGTGCCGCCGGACGCGGCCGAGTACCCGGTCGCGCGGCCGTTGAGCCAGTCGACCACGGCCTTGCCGGACGCGATCTCCGAGCGCCCGCCGGTGTCCATGCAGCCGGTCGACCGGTTCGAACCGCTGAAGTCGACCAGCGCCACCGCGTACCCGCGTGGCACGAAGTAGTTGTCGTAGAACAAGGGGAACTTCACCGGCAGACCGGCGGAGTCGTACGACTTGCGCTCGGCTTCGTTGCCGCGCCCACTGGTCGAGTAGTACGGGCTCGCGTCGATGATCACCGGGACGCGGCCGGTGGTGGCCGGGCGGACGATGTCGGCGGCCACCCGGTCACCGACGCCGTTGTTGTCCAGGTCCAGCCCGATGTCCACCCACACCGTCTCCCTGACGGCGTCCGCGAGCGAGTGAACCGGCTGCGAGACCCCCTGTTTCACCACGAACGCCGGTTGCGCCGCGTAAGCAGGCACAACGACCAAACCCGACAACAGGCCGACAAGCCCGGCGGTCAGCCACCCACGAATCGCCATGCGGATCACGCTAAGTCGGCACGCGGACACGCGTCAGGGCCGAAAGGCGGCAATGGATTCCCAGTTAAGGGCCGGACGGGATCCACTGCGGTGATCCCGTCCAGCACCTGTCACGATGCCGTCCGCCGCTCACTTCTCACTCACTTCCCGGTCACGCCCGGCACGTGGCGCGGCACTCGGTCGGGCTGACCCCGTAGAACCGCTTGAACGCCGCGCTGAACCCGAACGCATCGGCGTACCCGACCCGGCGGGCGACCGCCGCGACCGTCGACGTGGACTCGGCCAGCAGGTCCGCGGCCAGCGTCATCCGCCAGTCCTTCAGGTACGCCAGCGGCGGCTTGCCCACCACCTTCGCGAACCGGTCGGCGAGCGTGCTGCGCGACACGCCTGCCTCGTGGGCGAGGGCGGTCAGCGTCCACGGCTTGCCGGGCGCCGCGTGCATCGCGCGCAGCACCGGTCCCAGCGTCTCGTCGTGCCACCCGGCGGGCATCGGCGGCTGCTGGTCGAACCACGCCCGCAGCGTGCACACCAGCAGCCACTCCAGCAGGCGGTCCTGCACGACTCGATGACCACGCTCGTTCGTGGCGAACTGGGCGGCCAGGTAGTCGCGCATCGGCCCGCAGTCGTCCTCGTCCGGCAGCACCAGCATCGGCGGCAGCACGTCCAGCAACCGGTGAGCGACGGCACCGCGCATGGTGTACGCCCCGACCAGCAGCAGGCTGTACTCGTCCGATCTGCCGGTGAACGGCCCCCGCACGATCGCCGTCTCGCCGACGCGGACGACCCCGTCCGGCAGGACGATCACGCCTTTGAGCGGCGCGATCAGGGTCAGGGCCGCGTCGCCGGTGAAGCGCCACGGCGCCGCCAGCTCCTCGATGCCGACGTCGGCTCCTTCCAACCGGATGCCGCGCAGCAGGTCGTCGACCAAGTCCATGCCCTCAACTCTACGGACGATCGGACATGTCGCCCGGACGGCGAACCATGGTCGCGGCTCACGGCGACCAGTTGACTCAGCGGTATGACGATTCTGGTGTTGGGTGGCACGGGCAAGACCGGCCGCCGCCTGGTGGAGACGTTGCGCGGGCGCGGCGAGGACGTGCGGGTCGCGACCCGCAGGAGCGGGACACGGTTCGACTGGGCCGATCAGGACACGTGGGCGGGTGCCGTCGCGGGGGCGTCAGCGGTGTACCTCCTCGCGCCGCACGAGCCGGACCTCGCCGAGGTCTTCGTCAAGCAGGCGACCGAGGCAGGCGTGCGCCGGTTCGTCGCACTGTCCGCCCGTGACGTCGACCGGTTCCCCCGCGAGTACTTCCAGGGCATGGCCGCGGCGGAACAAGCAGTCCGCGGTTCCGGTGCGGAGTGGACGATCGTGCGCCCGAACAACTTCAACCAGAACTTCGACGACCCGGAGATCTGGCTGGCGCCGCTGCGCGACGGACGGCTGGCCCTGCCGATCGGGGACACGCCCGAACCGTTCGTCGACACGCAGGACATCGCGGACGTCGCAGCCGTGGCGTTGACCGAGGACGGCCACCACGAGCAGGTGTACACGTTGTCCGGGCCTCGGGCGATCACGTTCGGCGACGTGGTGGCGACCATCGCCGAGGCTGCCGGGCGGTCCATCCGCTACGAGCAGCTCACGCCGGAGCAGTACCGCGAGGAGGTCATGGCCCAAGGCGCTCCGGAGGGGGCCGCCGCCGAGATCAACGCGATGTTCACCGAGATGCGCTCGGGCCTGTACGCCGAACCGCGCGACGGCGTGCAGCGCGTGCTCGGCCGTGACCCGATCGACTTCGACACCTACGTCGCCGCGACCGTGGCCGCGTGGCGCTAACGCAGCCACTCCGTCGCGTGGTCGGCGACGAGGTCGGCGAGCTCATCGGGCGCGTCACGCGCGACGAGATGGCCTCCGGATGTCACCCGCGTGACCTTGACCCACGGGTTGGCGGTGCGTAGGCGTTCCGCTTCGGCGTCGGTGAACGGTGAGCCTGGCCCTCCCCGGACGAGCAGGATCGGCAGCTCGATCTTCGCGACTGCCGACCGGAGGGCGGGACCGCGGCCGAGGATGTCCTCGACGAGTTCGTCGTGGGCGTCGCGGAGGCCGCGTTCGTCGAGCCAGGCGCGCGCCTTCAGCGGATCGGGGTCTGGCACTACGTCGACGAGCACCAGCCCGGCGACGGCCTGCGCGATCTCGGGGTCGGCGAGGGGCGTGATGGCCGCCAGCCCGCCGAGGGACGCGCCGACCACCACGACCGGGGCTCGTTCTTCGTGGATCATCGCGACGACGTCGTCCGAGACGAGCGGCAGGCTTGTCGCTCGTCCTGTGCTCTCGCCGTGGCCGCGCAGGTCGTAGGCCACGGTCCGCAGTCCGCGCCGGGCGAGCCGGGCCGCGACGGGTGTCCAGACCTCACGGCGTTCACCGCCGGCGTGGAGCAGGAGAACGGTCGGGCCGGTGCCGGTGGCCGTACCCCGCAGTGTCGTGTCTTTCCGTCGCAACGTCAGTTCCATGCGCACCTCCGTACCTTGAGTGGCCAAGGTAAGACCTCGTACCTTGGCCAGTCAAGGTACGATCACGGTCGTGAGTCGAACACGGCGAACGCCCGATGAAGCCCGGCGCCTGATCCTCGACGCCGCGGCGGCGCTGCTCGCCGAAGGCGGCGTCGCGGCGGTCCAGGTCCGCGCCGTCGCCGCCCGGGTCGGGATGACCGACGCCGGCGTGACGCACCACTTCCGGAGTCGCGACAACCTGCTGCGTGAACTGCTCCGGCACGGCGGCCGCCAGCTCAGAGCCGCCGTGCGGGACGTTCTCTCGTCGTGGCTGGAACGGGACGCCGAGCTACTCGAGCTCGTCGAATCGCTCGCAAGCCTGTACCGGCGGGGCTACGGCGAACTGGCGGTCGCGTTGCACGCCGCAGGCTGGCGGGACCACGGAAGCGGGATGCTGAACCCGGTCGTCGACGCGCTCCACAAGCTCAGACCACCGACAGCATCGATCGAAGACACCCGCCTCACGGTCGCCGCCCTGCACCAAGCGATGGTGACAGAACCGTTGTACGGCTCCGCCTTCCGCCGCAGCGCCGGTCTCACCGGCACGGCGGCCGGCGATCCGGCCGCCCAGGTGCGTTGGTGGACAAAACAACTACAGCTCAACCTCGTGAGTGGTTGAGCCGGTTCTAACCGGCCTAACCACTCACGAGGTTCTGTGGGCTTGCGGAGCTGTTGCGGCGCCGGGGCTAGCTTCGGGCGATGGAGAAGAGCTGGGCGGCGTTGTTCGCGTTGTGCTTCGGGTTCTTCATGATCCTGGTGGACTCGACGATCGTCCAGGTGGCCGTGCCGAGCCTGATGACCGGCTTGCCCGCCACCTTGAACGAGGTGTTCTGGGTCAACAGCGTGTACCTGCTGACGTTCGCGGTTCCCCTGCTGCTCGCCGGGCGGCTGGGCGACCGGTTCGGCCCGCGCAGGCTTTACCTGGCCGGGCTGGTGGTCTTCACCGCCGCTTCGCTGTGGTGCGGCCTGGCTGACGGCGCCGACGGGTTGATCGCCGCCCGCGCTGTGCAGGGACTGGGCGCGGCCGCGATGACGCCGCAGTCCATGGCGTTCATCAGCTACCTCTTCCCCGCCAACCGCGGTGCCGCGATGGGCGTGTGGGGCTCGGTCGCCGGCCTGGCCACGGTCACGGGACCGGCGCTCGGCGGGTTGCTGACCCAGAGCTTCGGGTGGGAATGGATCTTCTTCGTCAACGTGCCCGTCGGGATCGTGGCGATCACTCTCGTCCTCATGCTCGTACCCGACTGGCAGCCCAGGCACAGCCACCGCTTCGACATCCCCGGGATCGTGCTGAGCTCACTCGGGTTGTTCGCGCTGGTGTTCGGGATCCAGAACGGCGGACTGTTCGACCACACCACCGTCGCCGCGATCCTGGCGACCGGCGTCGTCCTCGTCGTCGCTTTCCTGTGGTGGCAGCACAGGAACCCGCACGAACCACTGCTCCCGCTGCGGCTGTTCACCAGCCGGGCTTTCTCGTTCGGCAGCCTCACCGGGGTGCTCATCGGCTTCGCGATGGCCGCGATGTTCATCCCGCTGATCCTCTACCTGCAGACCACGCTCGGCATGACTCCGTTGCAGGCCGGGCTTTTCATGGGACCCATGTCCGTGGTCTCCGCGGTTCTCGCGCCGTTCGCCGGACGGCTTTCCGACCGCGTCGACGGCAAGTACATCATCATCAGCGGCCTCATCGCGTACGCCGCCGGCATCGGCAGCGTCGCGTTGATCGCCCAGCCCGGCCTCAACGCGTGGGCGCTGGTGCCCGGCCTGCTGCTGTGCGGCGTGGGAATCGGCACGATCTTCAGCCCGCTCAGCAGCACCACCATCGCCGGCCTCGAACCGCGGCTGATCGGCGCGGGCGCGGGCATCTACAACATGGCCCGCCAGGTCGGCAACGTCCTCGGCAGCGCCGCCGCCGGGCTGCTGATGCAAGTCGCGTCCACCGACCTCGTCGAAGCCGCGCGGATCACCATGCTGCTGCCCGCGCTCGTCCTGCTCGGCGCCGCGTTCACCGCGGCACGGATGCGCGGGGAGCGAGTGCCCGCACACTAGCCTGGGGGCGTGCGCTTCATTCTCGCCTCGCAGTCGCCCGCCCGCCTCGGCGTCCTCCGCCAGGCCGGGATCGATCCGCTCGTGCACGTGTCCGGTGTGGACGAGGACGCCGTCACCGCCGGCCTGCCGGACGCGAGCCACCACGAGCTCGTCACCGCGCTCGCCCGTGCCAAAGCACAAGCCGTGGCCGAGCAAACGGACGAACCCGACGCGGTGATCGTGGCGTGCGACTCGATGCTGTCGATCAACGGCGAGATCCTCGGCAAACCGGGCACGCCGGAACGCGCGAAGCAGCGGTGGGCGGTGATGGCGGGCAACAGCGGCGAACTGCTCACCGGGCACGCGGTGATCGTGCTCGAGAACGGCAGGCCGGCCAGGCAGGCCAGTGACTGGGAGAGCACGGTCGTCCGGTTCGGCAAACCCACCGAGGCCGAGCTGGACGCCTACATCGCCAGCGGGGAGCCGTTGAGCGTCGCGGGCGGGTTCACCATCGACGGCAAGGGCGGCTGGTTCATCGACGGGATCGACGGCAACCACTCCAGCGTGATCGGCATCAGCCTGCCGCTGACCCGCAGGCTGATGGCGGAGACAGGCGTCAGCGTGACCACACTCTGGTAAGCCTGGTCACAGCGTGGGACGTTCTGGAAGATGTGACAGCAGCCGGATTGTTCTGGACCACTGGTGTCTACATCGGAAGGGGCGTCACCGTGCGTTGTGCCCTGCTCCTGACGCAGCGTCGTTATCTCGACCAGGGGCGGCTCGCCAGCTCGATGTGTCGGCGCGGACAGCTCTGAGCGTCCCGTCCGCACACGTCAGCTGGAGCGACCCATGTCGTTTGTCCGCACCTACACCAAGCCCAAGATCTTCGGTCTCGTCACGCTCGGTGCCCTCGTCGCCGGCGCCTTACTCGGTTTCTTGGCCAAGAACTCGGGCATCAAGTGGCTGTCCGAGGCACTCGCGACCATCGCGACCATCTTCACGAACCTGTTGCAGTTCACCGTCATCCCCCTGGTGTTCACCGCGATCGTCGTCGGCGTGAACAGCCTGCGCGGCCTCGGCGGGCCGCGCACCGCCTCCCGGCTCGGCGGCCGGACCCTCCTGTGGTTCGCCATCACGTCACTCATCGCCGTGCTGATCGGCATCGTCATCGGGCTGATCGTCCAGCCCGGCTCAGGCGTCCAGGTCACGCCGTCCAAGGCCAACATCGCCAGGATCGAGGACCGCCCGGTCGGCAACTGGTGGACGTTCCTGCAGGACCTGGTCCCCGGCAACTTCGTGCAGGCCTTCGCCGACGGCAAGATCCTCCAGGTCGTCTTCCTCGCGCTGATCGTCGCCGCGGCCACGTACGCGCTCGGTGAGCGGGCCCAGCCGTTCGTCACGGTCAACCAGGCCGTGTTCGACGTGATCCAGAAGGTCCTCGGCTGGATCATCCTGCTCGCGCCGATCGGCGTGCTCGGCCTGATCGGCCGCGCGTTCGCCACGTACGGCAACCAGTTCTTCCAGCCGCTGTTCTCGCTGATCTGGACGGTCTACCTCGGCGCGATCCTGATCACGTTCGCGGTCTACCCGCTGCTGCTGCGGTTCGTCGGCAAGATCGACCCCCGGCAGTTCTTCGCCAAGTCGTGGAACGCGCTGCAGTTCGCGTTCGTGTCCCGCTCGTCGGGCGCCACGCTGCCGCTGAGCCGGCAGAGCGCGGTCGACCTCGGCGTCCCGCCCGGGTACGCCGGATTCGCGGTGCCGCTGGGCACCACGACCAAGATGGACGGCTGCGCCGCGCTCTACCCGGCGCTCGCGTCGGTCTTCATCGCCAACCTGGCCGGGATCCAGCTGAGCGTGCTGCAGTACGTCGGCATCGTGCTGGTCGCCGTGTTCGGCTCACTGGCGACCGCGGGGACCACCGGGTGGTTCACGATGCTCACGCTCACGCTGAGCGCGATCAACCTGCCGCCCGAGGTCACCGCGACCGGTCTGGCGATCGTGATCGCCATCGACCCGATCCTCGACATGGCGCGGACCGCGACCAACGTCGCCGGTCAGATCACCGTGCCCGTGCTGGTCGCCAGGCAGGAAGGCCTGCTGGCGGAGGAAGAGGCCCCCGCCGACGACGCCACACCCGCGCGCGTCTGAGGCACGCCTCACGAGCAGGGTTTCAGCTGGTGCTGGTCGGGCTTCACGTCCGGCCAGCCCGGCAACCGGTCCAGCTTCGCCACCGTCGGCGTGCAGCCGAGGTCACCGCCTTCGAGCGAGAAGACCTGGACGAAGAAGCCGGAGCCGCCGCGCTGGACCGCGACCAGTTCCGGCGCGGCGTCGCCGTTGACGTTCACCAGCGACTGGTGCTCGGTCGTCGTGTAGTAGATCGGTGAGGTCGTGTTCCACTTGCCGGACCGGCTGACGACCACCTCGCCGACCGTGCCGCTGTCCAGGTTGTTGGCGAGGCTGCCCTTGATCAGGCACGCCGACAACGTCGACGCCACGCAGACCAGCGATTTCTCACCGAGCACCGCGCCGCGGCCGGGCAGCCGGGACTCCACCACCCGGTCGTCGCCGATCCTCAGCCGCGCGCCCTGCCCGTTGGCGTCCACCACCAGCTCGATCCTCGAATCGGCCAGCGTGGTCGCCGCGACCACCTTGCACTCGGTCTTGCACGCCACCGGACCGGCCGGACCCGCCGACGACGGCGTCTGCAGCGGTGTCGGCTGTTCCGCGCGCGTGCGCAAATAAGCAGAAGTGCCCACGGCACCGGCTGCGACGAGTAACGAAAGCAGTACCGTTGGCAGTACTGACCGACCATGCCCCACGGCACAAGAGTAGGGGTCGGAGCGTGGCCTTGCTCGCAGTTCAGCGACGAGATCGCGCCGTAAACTGCCACGGAGCTCCAGGGTTTCTCGGACAAGGAGGAGAGGCGTGCTGCACAAGGTACTCATCGCCAACCGCGGCGAGATCGCCGTCCGGGTGATCCGGGCGTGCAAGGACGCCGGTCTGGCGAGTGTGGCCGTGTACGCGGATCCCGACCGGGACGCACCTTTCGTCCGGCTGGCCGACGAGGCTTTCGCGCTCGGCGGCTCCACCCCGGGCGAGTCGTACCTCTCCTTCGAGAAGGTCCTCGACGTGGCCAAGCGCTCCGGCGCCGACTCCGTCCACCCCGGCTACGGCTTCCTGTCGGAGAACGCCGACTTCGCGCAGGCCGTGCTGGACGCGGGCCTGGTCTGGATCGGCCCGTCGCCGCAGGCCATCAGGGACCTCGGGGACAAGGTCACCGCACGGCACATCGCCACGCGAGCAGGCGCCCCGCTCGTACCGGGGACCAAGGACCCGGTCGCCGGGCCGGCCGAGGTCGTGGCGTTCGCCGAGGAGAACGGACTGCCGGTCGCCATCAAAGCCGCGTTCGGCGGCGGCGGGCGCGGCCTGAAAGTGGCCCGCACGCTGGAGGAGATCCCCGAGCTGTTCGACTCGGCGGTCCGCGAGGCGGTCACCGCGTTCGGCCGCGGCGAGTGCTTCGTCGAGCGCTACCTGGACAAGCCGCGGCACGTCGAAGCCCAGGTGCTCGCCGACCAGCACGGCAACGTGGTCGTGGTCGGCACCCGCGACTGCTCGCTGCAGCGCCGCCACCAGAAGCTGGTGGAGGAGGCGCCCGCGCCGTTCCTCAACGACGAGCAGCGCAAGACCATCCACACCGCGGCCCGTGACATCTGCAAGGAAGCCGGGTACTCCGGCGCCGGTACGGTCGAGTTCCTCGTCGGCCAGGACGGCACCATCTCGTTCCTCGAGGTCAACACCCGGCTGCAGGTCGAGCACCCGGTCAGCGAGGAGACCACGGGCATCGACCTGGTCCGTGAGCAGTTCCGGATCGCCGACGGCGAGGAACTGCGCTTCACCGAGGACCCCGAGCCGCGCGCGCACTCCTTCGAGTTCCGGATCAACGGCGAGGACGCGGGCCGCAACTTCCTGCCCGCGCCCGGCACCGTCACCAGGTGGGTCGCCCCGGACGGTCCCGGTGTCCGCGTCGACGCCGGTGTCGAGTCCGGCACGGTGATCGGCGGCCAGTTCGACTCGCTGCTGGCGAAGGTGATCGTGACCGGCGAGAACCGCGAGGAAGCACTGCGCCGTGCCCGCCGCGCACTCGACGAGCTCGTGGTCGAGGGAATGGCCACCGTGCTGCCGTTCCACCGCGCGATCGTGCGCGACCCGGCGTTCACCGAGGACTTCACGGTGCACACGCGGTGGATCGAGACCGAGTTCGACAACAAGATCGAACCGTTCACCGCACCGGGTGAAATCGCCGACGAGGAACCCCGGCAGACGGTGGTCGTGGAGGTCGGTGGCCGCAGGCTGGAAGTGTCCCTGCCCGGTGACCTGGCGCTGGCCACGGCCGGCGGCGGGGGCGCGGGCGGCGCGGCCAAGGCCAAGCCCCGCAAACGCGGCGGCACGAAGGGCGGCGCGGCCGTCTCCGGAGACGCGGTGGCCGCCCCCATGCAGGGCACCATCGTCAAGATCGCGGTCGAGGACGGCCAGCAGGTCGAAGCCGGTGAGCTGATCGTCGTCCTCGAGGCGATGAAGATGGAGAACCCGGTCAACGCGCACAAGTCGGGAACGGTCACCGGGCTCGCGGTCAGCAGTGGCGAAACGGTCACACAAGGTAGCGTCCTGTGTGAAATCAAGGACTGACCTTCCTACACTTGTCGTATGGCACAGAGTGACGGCAACGTCCGGATCGGCACCTCGGAACGAGAGGAAGCCGTCCGGGCGTTGGCCGACCACATGACGGAAGGCCGCCTGGACGTCCAGGAGTACGACCAGCGCTGTGCCCTCGCCGCGGCCGCGAAGACCCGTGGCGAACTGGCGGCCCTCTTCGAGGACCTGCCCGACCCCAATCCCATGCGGGGACAGGCCCCTCAGCCAGCCGGGCCCCCTGTGCCCGTCCAGGACGGTCCGCTCGTGGAGAAGAGCGGCAGCAACGCCAAGGCGATCATCATCGGGTTCGTGGTGTTCTCGGTCGTCGCCATCGTCACCGTCACCGCGATCCTCGGCGAGTGGTGGGCGCTCATCCCGGCGTTCCTGATCGTCGTCGTGCTCGCCATCGCCTCGTGACCCCGCAGCCCCCGCACCCGGGTCGTTCACCTGGAGTTCGGGGTGAATCAGCGCAAGATACAGGACTGATGTCAGGGGTTCTCTCAGCTTGGCGGCCGTACGATTGAGCTGTGAACGATCCGGAGATTCGCGTGGGAGACGCCGAGCGGGAGGAAGCCCTGCGGGCGTTGGGTGACCACATGAGTGCCGGGCGGCTCGACATCGACGAGTACGGCGAGCGCACCGCCCGTGTCGCGGCTTCCAAGACCCGCGGGGATCTCCTCGAGCTGTTCAAGGACCTGCCCGCGCCGAAACCGACCTTCATCGCCCAGCCGGTGGTGCAGCCGCAGGCGCAGCCCGTCCCGGCGATGCCCGGCCCCGCGCCGCCGCAGCGCTGGTCGGGGTCGCGGACCGCGCTCAAGACCTACGCCGCGCTGATCCCCGTCGTGTGGGTGCTCGCCGTGATGGCGTTCTTCGTCGTCAAGGTGCCGTTCGTCTTCCTGCTGCCGGTCTTCGTGATGATCGCGGGCGCCCGGATGTGGGGCGCGGACTGGCACGAGGAGCGACGCAACCAGCGCCGCCACCGTGAGCAGTGGCGGCACAACCAGCGGCGTCACCGCGGCCGTTACTGAACTTCCGAGATCCGCCCGTCGATCAGCTGCAACCGGCGGTGCGCCCGCGCGGTGAGCGTCGGATCGTGCGTGGCGACAAGGCATGCGCTGCCTTCGTCGACGAAATCCAGCAGCAACCGGACCGCCAGGTCGATCGTGGCGTGGTCGAGATGCGCGGTCGGTTCGTCGGCCAGCAGCACCTTCGGCCGCCCGGCCACCGCACGGGCCAAGGCCACGCGCTGGCGCTGGCCGATCGAGATCTCCCCGGGGTAACGGCGTGTGAGGTCGCCGATCCCCAACCTGCCGAGCAGGTCACCGGCCCTGGCCATCGCCTCGGTCACCCGGCCGCCGCCGAACAGCATCGGCGAGGCCACGTTCTCCTCCAGCGTCAGCTCGTCGAGCAGGCCGAAGCTCTGCGGCAGCACGGCCATCGTCGACCACGGCGGCGGCATGCCCGCGGGCAGGTCCGCGATCCGCACCGAACCCCGGTCGGGCTGGTCGAACCCGGCCAGCAGAGCCAGCAACGCGCTCTTGCCCGAACCCGAACGGCCGACGAGCGTGACCAGTTCGCCCTCGGCGAGTTCGAGTCCGACGTCCTTGAGCACGTCGGTGCCCAAGAACCGGCGGGACAGCCCCGAAACGCTCAGCAGCGCGGTCATCTGTCCCCCAACGGGCGGGCTTGGTCGCTCAAAGCCGGTCATGCCCACCACGTCCCACGCGGCCAAGCCCGTACACCCTCGCGGCCACTTCCAGCACGGCGTCGTCGTGTGACGCGGCCACCACCGTGACTCCGAGTTTCACCAGGTCCAGCATCGTGTCGATGACCAGCCGGGCCGATGTGCTGTCCAATTGGGACGTCGGCTCGTCGGCGAGGACGACGGAAGCCTTCGCCGCCAACGCCGTCAGGAACGCCAGGCGTTGCTGCTGCCCGCCCGACAACGCGCTGATCGCCCAGTCCGCCGTGCCGGGCAGGCCGAGGCGGTCGAGCATCCCGATGTCCGGTTCGCCCGCACCGGACAGCTGAGCCGCGGCCCGCAGGTTGTCACGGACGTTCAGGTACCCGAACAGGTTGTCGACAGGGCTCTGGAACACGAGGTGCACCTCGCGCCTGAGCGCCCGGCGCGCCCGCTCGGTCAGCCGCACGGTGTCGTTGCCGTGCAACGTCAACTCGCCGCTGGTCGGGCGTTCGATGACGCCGAGCAGTCTGAGCAAAGTGGACTTTCCCGAGCCGGACGGCCCAGCCAGGACGGTCAGCCCGTCAGCCGGGATGTCGAACGTCGCCTCCTGCACGGCGGTGACGTCGCCGGACGGCGTGCGGTAGCGGTGCACGACATCGCGCACGGAGTACACCACGTCAGGCACGGAGCAGCTCCCTCACTTCGGCACGCCTCGCCGCTCGTACGGCGTATCCCGCGACCAGCACCACACCGGCGACCGCCACGGTCAACGTCAGCAGGCCCACGCCCTGCAGGCTGGCCGGTTGCGGAACGGGCGCGAGCGCGGGGAACGGGTCGAGCCGCTGGGTGATCAGCTCGAGCACGAACCAGCCCCCGCCGACCCCGACCGCTGTCGCCGTCCCGGCCAGCATCGCCAGTTCGACCAGGTGCGTGGCCAGCAAAGCCCTGGCGCGCAAGCCCATCCGCGCCAGCAGCGCGTGGGCGACCGCCGTCGACCGCCGTCTCGTCTCGACGGACACCAGCAACGTGACCACCGCGACGGCCGCGAGCGCGAAACCCAGTACGACGAAGAACGCGAAGATCCACGCCACCACGAGGAACGGCAGCTCCTCGGTCGCGCCTTCGGCGTCGACGATCGGCCCGAGGCGCTGCCCCGCGGCGGTCAGCACGTCCACGCTGTGCCGGGGGTCCTGCGTGGTGAGCACCTGCTGGACGAAGCCGCGGCGCTGGCCCGGGTTCAGCGACTGCCACGAGGTGACCAGCATTCCCTCGTACTGGCCCATCGCGGGGAAGCTCGGCACGGTGGCGACCGTCTTCATCTTCTTGAGGTAGTCGCCCTGGCTGATGAACTCGTTCAGCGGGTGACTGCCGACGACAATCACGGGGATGGTGCCGTCGGCCTGCGGCGTGCGCAGCGCGGCCATCATGTCCGCGATGTCCGCGTCCGCCCAGCGGTCACGCCATCTCGCGCCGTCCGTGAAGGTCCGCGGGTCGATCAGCATGATCCGCGCGCCGATGTTGCCTTCGATGTACAGCTGGGTGAAAGCGATCTTCGTCGCCTGGCCACGCAGCTGTTCGGGCAACGCCTCGGTTTCGGCCGCGCTGCTGACCAACGGGATCGCGTGGTCGCTGCCGACCCGCGTCCAGCTCTTGTCCTCCAGCGATTCCCGCGCTGTGCTCGACACTCCGGCACCGGCGGCGATCACGCCGATCGCGAGCCCCGCCACGGCCAGCAGAGCCACGGCGACCTTCCGTTGCGCCGCCGTGCGCCGCAGGGCCCAGAGGACGGTCGGGTTGCGCCAGCCGCGCAGCCGATGGCTCGCCCTGGACAGGGATCCGGCCAGCCTCGCCACGATCCCGACGAAGAACACCATGACCAGCACGGGGAACGCCAACGCGGGCAGGCCGACTTCGGGAACCAGGTCGCTGGTGTCCACCCGTACCGCGTGGTCGGCGCCGGTCACCCAGATCACCACCGCGCCCAGCCCGGCGAGCACCTCCCACGGGACCTTCCTGGCCCACTGGAAACGCGGTTTTCGCTCGATCGCCGTGAATTCCCGCCGGACCCGCAACGACGTCACGGCGCCGAGCACGGCGAGGGCGATCAGCCAGGTCGCCGCCGCCAGCAGCGCTGCGCGCCACGGGGCCCACGGATCGAGTTGCGCGGCAGGCGCCAGGACCGGGCTCGTCGCCCACGCCGCTGCCCACCCGAGCACGGCACCGGCGAGCAGCGGCCCACCCATCTCCAGCACGGCCTTGCCGCCGATGGCCCGTGGGCTGACCCCGCGTGTCCACAGCAGACGCACCTCGGCGCCACGCCGTTGCACCCACTGCGCCGCGAGTCCCACGACACCGAGCAGTCCGGCCACGACACTGATCAACGTCAACGGCAACACCGCTGTACTGACCGTCTCCTGGGTACGGGCAGCCACACGCGCGCTCAACGCCGCGTAGTCGTCGACCGCCGGTTTCGCTTTGAGCGCGTCGACCAACCGCGGCCCCATCGCCGCCGTGGCAGCTGCCCAGGCGTCCATCTCGGTCCTGGTCGTGGGCAGGTTCCTGGTGAACACGTCGACGTGTGTGCCGACTGCCCGCAGCCCGCCTCCCTCGACCAACCGGTCGAGCAGCGGTTGTGACACGACGACCGGCCACGGCGGATCGTTGCTGCCGCCGTGCAGCGGCGGGATCATCACGCCACGGTCAGTGCACCAGTACTCCGGCGCCGGGTCGTTGAGCTTCCGGTACACCGCGCCGACCGGTACCGGCTTGCCCGCGAGCGTGAAGGCATCACCTGGATTCAGGTTGAACTGGCTGGCGATGTTGTCGGGCAACCAGACGCCGTCACGGTCACCGCCCTTGAGCACCTGGACGTTGTCGAAGGCGCCGTCCTTCGCGATCAGGGTCACGTCGTCGACCGGGCCGCGCGCCAGATACACCCTCGACCGCAGGGCATCGCCGCCGTGGCTTCGCGCGATCTCCCGTACGGCGGCGTTCGTGGCGTCGTCGGCGGGCATGTCCTGCTTCGACATGGTCAGCTGCAGCCCGTTCTGCGCCTCGCACCGGTGGTCGGTCGCGTACTGCGTCGCGGCGGACCCCGAGGCGGAGGCGTAGAAGACGGTCGCCGCCGCCACGAACGCGAGGACAAGCCCTGTCACGACCCCCACCACAACGGTCACAGGGCTACTCAGTGCCGCGCGCGGGGCACTCCTCCAGGGCAGCCTCACCAGGGGAACCTATCCACAACAACCGACGATCCGGCCTTTCGTTGCCCAATCGCTACGCCGGTACGGCCCTTTCCGCCCTGCCACGCCGTGGGGAGTTCTGCCGACCTTGACTGTCGGTGAGGCACGCTAACGTTCTTGTCATGGAGCCCATCGAGATCAACGCAGGCGGGTTCTACCTGCGTGCGTTGCGGGCGGACGACCTGCTCGACGACCGGCCTGCCATCCTCTGCGCCTTCTCGGACGCCGAGATGCGGCGCTGGGTCGCGGACTACCGGATCGCCGACCTGGCTGACGCGGGTGACTACGTGCGGCGGCGCGCGCGGGAGTGGGACACGGGCACGCGGTGCTCGTGGGCTGTGGCCGAGCCGACCACGGGCGAGTTACTCGGCGAGGTGGATCTGCGCGGGCTCGACGAAGGCGATCCGCAGGCAGCGTGCTGGACGCATCCCGGCCACCGCGGCCGGGGCGTGGCCAGCACGGCGCTCGGCGCGGCTGTGCGGTTCGGATTCGGTGCGCTGGAACTCGACCGGATCGGTTACCAGCACGACGCGGGCAACACCGCGTCCAGGCGCGTGGCCGAGAAGTGCGGCTTCGAACTCACCGGCGAGAGCACGCACCTCGGCGCCCGGCTACTGCATTGGGTCGCTGTTGCCTGACGCGTGAACCCGCCTGTGTTTCGGCACGTTGGTCTTCGGGACTCGACAGGGAGGGTGACGGCGTGACCGAGAACGGATTCCAGTTCGACCCTCAGGTCCTGCCGCGATCACACGCGGCGTGCACGGACGCGTTGGCCAAGGTGGACCGGCAGATCGAGCTGGCGAAGGCCGACCTGCGCACGACGGCGTGGGCGGGCGATCCGGTGAGCGCGTACGCGGCCGAACGGTTCAACGCACGCGCACTGGAGGAGGAACCCAGTGCGCTGCAAGCGCTCCAGGCCTACCGGTCGGCGCTGGACACCCTGGTGGCCAAGCTGATCTCGTCGGAAACGCAGTACCGCCGCACCGAGCAGGACAAGGACGCGACGATGCGGGGTGCACAGTGACGCAGGAAATCACGCGCTGGCGCGGATTCAGCCACGCCGAGTTGTACGCGCAGCTGCACACCGGGCCCGGCGCGGCGGCGTCGGCGGTGCCCGCGCAGCGGTGGGCGGACATCGCGTCGGACTTCGCCGCGATCACCCGTGACCTGGCCAAAGCGGTCACCGAGGCGCGAACCGGGTGGCAGGGCGAGTCGGCGACGTCGGCGTTCACGCAGATCGGCGAGGTCGCCGCGTGGGCGGACCGGGTGAGCGAGAGCGCGTCGAGCATGCGGCTGAGCGTCGAACAGCAGGCCGACCACATCGGCCAGGCCCGCGCGAACATGCCCGCACCCGGCGGCGACCCGTCGCCGCGGCTCGATCCCGCGGTGGACCCGGCCGCGCAGGTGCTGGCGTTGCAGTCGGATCACGAGCCGGTCGAGCGCGCCACGTCGGAAGCCGCCCGGCGGGCGTACGAAGACATGCAGACGTACCAGAACGACACGACAGCAACGACCGAAGGCCTGACCCGATTCGACGAAACCGTTGACACGTCGGCGGTTCTGCCTGGCTACGACGCCGGCCGACGCGGCGGTGCCGCAGCGTCGCCGGTCTCCGTAACGCCGATTCCCTCGCAGAGCACGGTTCCCCGCGGCGAACAGCTGGTTTCGGCTGCCTCGGCGGATTTCTTCGCCCTGCCCGCCGACGAGCCGGAGGTGCGTGCCCGGCCGGTCGCCGCCGAGCCCCTCGGCCCCGGTAGCGGCGCGGCGGCCCTTCCGGCGCAACGGACTTCGACCGTTCGGCGGGCTGCGAGCCGCAAACCCGTTCCGCTGGACGTGCATCCGCTCGCGCCGGTCGCCCCGTCAACCGGAACGCCCGGCACTACGTCCGATCGGGTGACGTCCAGGCGGATCGGTGAACCGCTGGTCATCGCGCAGGACGGCGCGGAACCACGGAAGCGCAGGCGCGACAGGAACGAACTGGACAAGATAACGGAGCGTGTCGAAGGAGTCGACGCAGAGGTACCTCCTCCCGTCATCGGCGGCGGGCCGTATCGTCCATGACGATGTTCGACACCGGACTTGACGCGGGCGGCTTGGGCGCACCGTTCAGCCTGACGCCGCTGGAGTTCGACGTGCTGTGGGAGCACCTCGACCTCGGCGATATGCCCCTCATCCTGAAAGTCCCCTCACCGGGCCGGACCAACGCCGAACGGGCCGAACTGGTGACGCGGGCGTGGCAGTCGCTGGAAGCGAAGGGCTTCGGCAGGCAGGTCAGTCCCGACCCCCGGCTGGCCGGGCTGCTGCGCCTGGCGGCACGGCCGAACCGCGAGCTGGACGGCAGGCTGTGGCTGGGCCGCGCCGTCCGGGTGTTCGCTGCGGCGGACGGGGACGCGGGCGTGCTCGCGGTCCAGGAGAACGACCGGCTGACCTTCCGCGGCGCGGACGGCCCCGGCCTGCCCAGGCACGCGTTGTCCGTGCTGCCGCAGGAGAAAGCCGGGCCGGGGCATTCGGTCACGTTGCCGAGCAAGGACTTCGAAACCGCGGCGCGAGAAGCGTCCGCGCCCAAGGAGTTCGAGGCCGCGCTGCGCCGCAGGGGCCTGCGCGATCACGACGCGCGGACGTTGCGCGAGATGATCGGCGACGTGGTGCGCCAAGGTCAGTTCGGCGGTGCCGCGCGGGACAAGTGGGGCCGCCGGGTCCGCACCGCCCGCGTGATCAGCTTCTTCGACACCCCGGCGGGCCGTTACCTGCAGATCCGCAAGGAGTCCGGCGGCGGCGGGGAGGCCTGGACCACGATCTCACCCGCCGACCACAAGCGACTGCTGCAACACCTGACCGAACTGCACGCCGAAGACGTCAGCTGACCGGTTCGACGATCTCCGCCCGAGCCTCGGGCGCCTTGGACCGCAACGCGTCCGCCGCCTCGTCGCTCGGCTGCATCTGCGAGTCGCGTTCGGCCTGCACGCGTGCGGCGTACACCTCGACTTCACGCTTTCGGGTCGCGTCGTCCCAGCCGAGGACCTCGGCCATCAGCGACGCCACCTGCTCGGCCGCGTCGACACCGCGGTGCGCGTACTCGATCGAGATCCTGGTCCGCCGGGCCAGCACGTCCTCCAGGTGCAGCGCACCCTCGTGGCTGGTCGCGTACACGACCTCGACCTGGAGGTAGTCGGGCGCCGCGGCGACCGGTTTGAGCAGCTCGGGGCGGTTCTCGGCCAGCGCGAGCACCTGGTGGACCATCGAGCCGTACCGGTTGAGCAGGTGCCGCACGCGGTACGGGTGCACGCCCGCCTTCGCGGCGAGCTGATCCGCCTGGTTGACCAGCGCGTGGTAGCCGTCGGCGCCGAGCAGCGGCACCTTGTCCGTGATGGACGGTTGGATCCGGCCGGGCAGGTCCACCGCGGCGGCGTCCACGGCATCCGCCGCCATCACGCGGTACGTCGTGTACTTGCCACCGGCGATGGCCACGAAACCCGGGGCAACACGGGCGACGGCGTGCTCGCGGGACAGCTTCGAGGTTTCCTCGCTCTCCCCGGCCAGCAGCGGCCGCAGCCCGGCGTAGACGCCTTCGATGTCGTCGTGCGTCAACGGGGTCGCGAGGACCGTGTTGACGTGGTCGAGGATGTAGTCGATGTCCGCTTTGGTCGCGGCCGGGTGCGCCAGGTCGAGATTCCAGTCCGTGTCGGTCGTTCCCACGATCCAGTGACTGCCCCAGGGGATCACGAACAGAACTGATTTCTCTGTGCGCAGGATCAGCCCGGATTCCGACACGATCCGGTCACGCGGGACCACGATGTGCACGCCTTTGCTGGCGCGCACCCGGAACCGGCCGCGGCTGCCGGACAGCCGCTGCAACTCGTCGGTCCACACGCCGGTCGCGTTGATCACGGCGTTGGCCTGGACCTCGATCTCGCGGCCGTCCTCGACGTCGCGCACGCGCACACCCGAGACCCGGTCGGCCTCCCTGACCATGCCGACGACCTGCGTGGACGTCCGGACCACCGCGCCGTAGTGCGCCGCCGTCCGCGCCACCGTCATCGTGTGCCGCGCGTCGTCCGAGTGGGCGTCGAAGTAGCGGATGCCGCCGATGAGCGCGTCCCGCTTCAAGGCGGGCACCATCCGCAGCGCACCGGCCCTGGTCAGGTGTTTCTGGCCGGGCACGGACCGCGCGCCGCCCATCGTGTCGTACAGGAACAGACCGGCCGCGGTGTACGGCCGCTCCCAGACCCGGTGGGTCAGCGGGTAGAGGAAGGGCACCGGTTTCACCAGGTGCGGCGCGATCCTGGTGAGCATCAGCTCACGTTCCCGCAGCGCCTCGCGCACCAGCCCGAACTCGAGTTGCTCGAGGTAGCGCAGTCCGCCGTGGAACAACTTGGACGACCGGCTCGACGTGCCGGACGCCAGGTCACGAGCCTCCACAAGGGCCACTCGCAGGCCACGGGTCGCGGCGTCCAGCGCGGTGCCCGCGCCGACCACCCCGCCACCGATCACGACCAGGTCGAACGTCTCCTCGCCGAGTCTGCGCCAGGTGTCCTCGCGTTCGGACGGCCCGAGGCGACCGGCGACGGTCGCGGGGTCGGCGGTGCGGACCGGTTGCCCCGGCTTGCGGCTGGCCACGAAGTGCCTCCTGCCCGACTCGATTGCCCTGTTCGTCCCTCACGCTACCGCCAACCGCCGACACTCGCGCCGCGCGGCGAAGTGAGAAGGATTGCGTCAATCGGATCATGGACATCGTTGTCAGCGCACACTAACGTCCCTGCTCACCGAGGGTCTGGCAGCGTCGCCTTCTCAAGGGTCACGCCGTCTGCCCTGGTCCGAGTGGGCGAAATGCTGGAGGTGGCGATGGGCGCGGGTGAGATATTCCTATGGGAGGTGCTCGGCACCGCGGTACTGATCTTGCTGGGTACCGGTGTGGTGGCCAACCAGGTATTGCGGGACACGCTCGGTAACGGCACCGGTTTCCTGTTCGTGAACTTCGGCTGGGCGTTCGCCGTGTTCGCCGGCGCGAGCATCGCGGCGCCGAGCGGCGCGCACCTCAACCCGGCGGTCACGCTCGGCCTCGCGGTCACGGGCAAGACCGACTGGGCGGACGTGCCGATCTACGTCCTCGCGCAGCTGGTCGGCGCGATCATCGGCGCGACGCTGTGCTGGCTGACGTACAAGCTGCAGTTCGACACGCACCCGGAACCGCAGAACACACTGGGGATCTTCTCGACCGCACCGACCGTGCGCCATCCACTGTGGAACACCGTGACCGAGGTGATCGGCACGTTCGTGCTGGTCGGCTGGATCCTGCTGAGCCCGGCGGCCAAGACCGCGGGCACGGACGGCGTGCCGCAGTTCGGCAACTCGGCGCTGGGGTACGCCGGTGTCGCGTTCGTCGTGCTGGTGATCGGTACGTCACTCGGCGGGCCGACGGGTTACGCCATCAACCCGGCACGCGACCTCGGCCCGCGCATCGCGTACGCGATCCTGCCGATCCGCGGCAAGGGCAGCGCCGACTGGGGCTACTCGTGGGTGCCGATCGTCGGCCCGCTGATCGGTGCGCTGCTCGCCGGACTGCTCTACCTCGTACTGCCCGTCTGAGGGAAAGGAACGCTCACCATGGCCCAGTACGTGGCCGCGATCGACCAGGGCACGACGTCCACCCGCTGCATGATCTTCAGCCACGACGGCCGGGTGGTCTCCGTGGACCAGATGGAACACGAGCAGATCTTCCCCAAGGCAGGGTGGGTCGAGCACAACCCCGAGGAAGTCTGGCGCAACACCCGCGAGGTGGCCGCGGGTGCCGTGGCCAAAGCGGACCTGCACGTCTCCGACATCGCGGCGGTCGGCATCACCAACCAGCGCGAGACCGCGGTGGTGTGGGACAAGGCGACCGGGAAACCCGTCTACAACGCGATCGTCTGGCAGGACACCAGGACCGACAAGATCGTCAACGAGCTCGGCGCGCTGGGCGGCGGGCAGGAGCGCTACCGCGCGAAGACCGGGCTGCCGCTGGCGACGTACTTCTCCGGCCCCAAGGTCCGCTGGATACTGGACAATGTGGACGGTGTGCGTGAGCGCGCGGAACGCGGCGAGCTGCTGTTCGGCAACATGGACACCTGGGTGCTGTGGAACATGACCGGCGGCCCCGAGGGTGGCGTGCACGTCACGGACCCGACGAACGCGTCCCGGACGATGCTGATGGACCTGGACACCCTGCGGTGGGACGCGGAGATCGCCGGTGAGATGGGCATTCCGCTGTCGATGCTGCCGGAGATCCGGTCATCGTCGGAGGTCTACGGCAACGTGCGGGAGAAGGGCGCGCTGGCGGGCGTGCCGATCGCCGGGATCCTCGGCGACCAGCAGGCGGCGACGTTCGGCCAGGCCTGCCTGTCGCCCGGCGAGGCCAAGAACACCTACGGCACCGGCAACTTCGTCCTGCTCAACACCGGCACAGAGAAGGTGATGAGCGAGAACGGCCTGCTGACAACGGTCTGTTACAAGATCGGCACCAACGACACGGTGTACGCGCTGGAAGGCTCGATCGCCGTGACGGGCTCGCTGGTGCAGTGGATCCGCGACAACCTCGGCATGATCACCACCGCGGCGGAGATCGAGGAACACGCCCGCAGCGTGGAGGACAACGGCGGCTGCTACTTCGTCCCGGCGTTCTCCGGCCTGTTCGCGCCGTACTGGCGGTCCGACGCGCGCGGCGCGATCGTCGGCCTGACCAGGTTCGTCAACAAGGGACACTTGGCCCGCGCGGTGCTGGAAGCCACGGCGTTCCAGTCCCGCGAGGTGATCGACGCGATGAACGCGGACTCGGGCGTGCCGCTGAAGGCGTTGAAGGTGGACGGCGGGATGGTCGCCAACGAACTGCTGATGCAGTTCCAGGCGGACATCCTGGACGTGCCGGTGATCCGCCCGGTGGTCGCCGAGACGACGGCTCTGGGCGCGGCCTACGCGGCCGGCCTGGCGGTGGGTTTCTGGTCCGGTGAGGACGACATCCGCAACAACTGGGCCAAAGACAAGCAATGGGAGCCCGCGCTCGACGAGACCAAGCGCGAAGCGCTGTTCAGCGAGTGGAAGAAGGCGGTCACGAAGACCTTCGACTGGGTGACCGACTGACTCGGTGGAAGGGGAAACCGGACCGGTTTCCCCTTCCGCTCAGCGCGTCGCGATGTAGTACATGAGCGGCACGAGCGCGCCCGCACCGAGAAGTTTCCCCTGCTGGGCCAACTCCGGGATTCGGCTGAGCGGAACCCATTCGACGCGACCGACTTCCTCGGTGTCGGTCGGGTCGCCGACGTGCTCGGCCGCGCGCCACAGGTAGACGTCCACCGGCGCCCTGACCTGTCCGGGCAGCGGCTCGAAGCTGATCAGGTGCTCGGACTCGCCCACCGGCCGCCACCCGCTTTCCTCGACGGTTTCCCGCGCGGCCGCGACAGCCGGGTCCTCGCCCTGTTCGACCAGGCCACCCAGCAGCTCGTATCCCCATTGGCCGACAGGGAACCGGTAACGCCACAACATCAACGCCCTGTCCTGATCGTCCACGACCAACGCGATGGCGATCCGGTCGAGGCTCACCACGTGGTAGTCCATGCGTTCCCCGTTGGGGGCCTGCACGTCCGCGAGCTCCAGCCGGACCCACCTGTTGTCGTAGACGGTCCGTTCGCCGAAAACCTGCCACGCACCTTGATCCTGACTCACGACCGTGAGCCTACGCCCGCACGACGACGCCCTATCGGACCAACGCCCCGGCGCACGCCGACCCACTAAGTTCTTACCGAAGTCGATCGACCAGACCTGAAAGAGCCGGAGCACGACGCCACCATGACCGAGCCGACCAGCCCTCTCTTCACGTGGCACCAACTGCCACCGTTCTTCCAGGACGCCGACGCCAGCGCTGTCAGGGTGAAGCGCCGCTACTTCGGGCAGTTACGGCTGAGCCTGATCCTGCTCTTCGTCGCCGCGGCCAGCGGGGCGGCGTCCCTGAAGTTCGGCGGCTCCGGCGTCGACTGGGCGGGAGTCCTCGCCGCGCTGGCGTTCCTCGCCTCGCTCGTCGTCCGGTTCTACATCGAGCAGCAACAGGACGAGAACCGGTGGTACGAGAGCCGCACCGCGGCGGAGTCGTGCAAGACGCTCGCCTGGCGGTATGCCGTCTGCGGAGATCCGTTCCCGGAGGCCATGCCCGCCGCCGAGGCGCGTCAGCTCTACATCCACCGCCTGCGTGAGCTCAGCCGCAACCTGCGGATCGTGGACGTCTCCAGCGGCAACGACGTCAACGAGGACATGGAACGCTGCCGCGCGGCGAGCAAAGCCCAGCGCATCAGCACCTACCGGGTGGGCCGCCTGACCGAACAGGTCGACTGGTACTCGAAGGTCGCGGCGCAGCGGGACCGCCAGTCGCGGGTGTGGCGCGCGATCGCTCTGGTCGGTGAACTGGTCGGAGTCGGCGCCGGAGCGCTCAAGGCGTCCGGCGTGACGTCCATTGACCTGCTCGGTGTCGTCAGCGCCGCCGTTGCCGGGATAACCGCGTGGCTGCACGCCAAACAGCTGCACACCGAAGCCGCGTCGTACAGCCTCACGGCCCGCGAGATCCGGCACGTCCTGTCCCTCGTCGACGAGGACATGGACGGCGAGCAGTGGGCCGAGTTCGTCGACGAGGCAGAAGGAACGATCTCCAAGGAACACACCATGTGGAGCGCGGGCCGGACCGGCCGCACCCCGCTGAAGGACCTCTGACCCCGGTCAGCGCCCGGCGGGCTGCATCGTCGCGAAGACGATGATGTTGTCCTTGTAGCTGCGGGCGCCCTTGTCGAACACGCCGCCGCAGGTGATCAGGCGCAGTTCCGGTTTCGTGGTGTCCCCGTACACCTCGTCCGTCGGGAACGCGTCCTTCGACACCTGCTTCACCCGGTCGGCGACGAACCGCACCTTGGTCCCGTCGCTGCGGGACACGAATATCTCGTCGCCCGCGGCCATCTCCTTGAGCTTGTAGAAGATTCCCGGTTTGTGGTCACCGTCCACGTGACCGAGGATCACCGCGGGCCCGATCTCCCCTGGGGTCGGTGCCTTGTCGTACCAGCCCGCCTGCATCGGTTGTGTCACAGGCGGGACCTGCACTGTCTCATCCGGATTGAGCCCGAGCGGCACCAACGTGGAGTGCGCGCCGATCTTCGGGATCGAGACCTCCGTCGGTGTCGAGGCGGACAGCGCGGTCTGTTCCCGCTGGTCCGCCTGGTCCGCCTGAGGCGGCGCGACGGAGGTGTTCTCCGCCGGTCGCGGCGCCGCGGCCTGCTCCCCCGAACAAGCACCCAGCACCAAGGCCAACGCGACAACCGCGCCACCCAGCCATTTCCGCATGACGCTCAACTCCCTTTCCGTACTCCCTATGACGTGTCTGCCGCAGATCCGTTGCTCGCGGCGTCCGATCAGGCGCGTGAGCGGCGGCGGAGCATGAACACGCCCGCGCCACCCGCAGCCAGAACACCCGCGCCACCCAGCACGTACAGGCCCGTGTTCGAACCCGATTCCTGTGCCGGGGCAGCGGCGACGTCACCCTCGCCGGTGTCCGCCGCACCCTTCGGCTTCACCGCGACCTGGCCACTGTCCTTCGCGGCCGCCGGGGCGGGCTTGTGCTTCGACGCCTGGACAGCCTTCACGACGAACGAGCCGCGCACCGTCACGTCCCCGCACTTGAAGCTGACGGGCCACGAACCCGGCTGCGCGTCGGCCTTCACCTTGGCGACGCCGGTCAGGATGCCATCGCCCTTGTGGTTCAGGGTCGCGGGCTCCAGCACCTTCGAGTCCAGCTTGGCCGACGCCCCTCCCGGCCAGTTGCAGTTGGCGGACACGGTGACCTGCTGCCCCCGGTCGGCGGCACCCGGCTCGACTCTGATCACGCCGTCGCCGGTCGCGTTCGCCAGCGGAGCGGCCAGCGCCAGGCCCGCGATGCCGAGGGCGACAGAGCCGAAGAAGGTGTTCTTGCGCATTTCAGGTTCCCCCAAGTTCAGGTGGTCATTTCGTTTTCTCACCAATAAAGACGCCCCGAGTTCACGCCGGTTGCACCCGGATCCAGAAATAAAATCCGGATTTTCGAGGCAACCTCGGGCACGCCGCACACACGAAAGTGGCCCTGTCCCCTTCCCCGGGACAGGGCCACCAGCGTGTGGTCGGTTTTCAGTTCTGGGTACGCGAGCGGCGGCGGAGCATGAACGCACCCGCACCACCCGCGGCGAGCAGACCGGCGCCGCCCAGCGCGTACAGGCCGGTGTTCGAGCCCTGCTCCCGCGCCGGGGCGGCCACCACGTCGCCCTCGCCGGTGTCCGCCGCGCCCTTCGGCTTGACCGCGACCTGGCCGTCGGCCTTCTTCGTGGTCTCAGCCGGCTTGGCCTGCTTCTGCTCGGCACCGACCACCTTCAGGTTCGCGCTGATCGCGCGGTCGACGCACGTGAAGCTGACGGTGTAGGTGCCGGGCTTGACGTCCTTGCCGACCTTCGCGGTGCCGGTGAAGCCGTCGTGCGCCTGGCCGGCGATCCGGACCTCGCCCGGTGCCACGAAGGCCTTGGAGGTGACCGTCCACTTGGCGACGCCCTCCATGCGGCAGACACCGCTCATCTCGACCGTCTCGCCCGCCTTGTACGAGGCCTTGCCGACGGCGATCCTGCCGTCGTTACCCGGACCCTGCTCCGCGTTCGCGACACCGCCGACAATGAAAAGACCCGCGATACCGAAAGCGACCGCGCCGGCGAGAGTGTTCTTACGCATTGTGGTTTCCCCCTCAATTTTTTGCCTGTTTGCTTTTCGCACCCATAAAGACGTACCGGGCTATGACCCGTTGCGTCGGGTTGGCAAGATAAATGAAGGGAATTTCTCAGCAACCTCGGCCGGTCTCGCGCGTCGTTCTAGAGTTCCGGCCAGTCCCCGTCGAACTCGACCGCCGCGAGGCTCGCCGGTGGGAAGCGCTGCGGTGCCTGCTCGCCGAGCAGGACCCAGGCCAGCTCGTGCACCGCCGGGTTGTGGCCGATCAGCAGCAGGGTGGTCACGTCGTCGCCGGTCTGCCACACCAGTTCGCGCAAGGTGTCCACACCGGCCAGGTACATGCTCTGGTCGAAGGTGACCGCCGGCTGGTTCGCCAGCTCCGCGCGCACGCGGTCCCAGGTCTGCCGCGTCCGCAGCGCGGGCGAGCACAGCACGTGCTCCGGGCGCATCGCCGCCAGGTCCCGTCCGACCTTGGTGGCCTCCTCGCGGCCGATCGGGGTCAGCGGGCGCTCCACGTCGGCGAGATCCACCGCGTTCGCGGCGCTGGCATGCCGGAGTATCAGCAGCGTGCGGACGGTCATGCAGCCAGTCTCGCAGTTTTGTCGGTGGGTGGGTGCATGGTGTGAGGCATGCGATTCTCGGTCAACATCCCCAACTTCGGCGACTTCGCCGACCCTGAGGCCGTCGCCGTCCTCGCCCAGGCGGTCGAACACGCGGGGTGGGACGGGTTGTTCGTGTGGGACCACGTCGTGCACGAGAAGAACCTCGCCAGGGACATCGCCGACCCGTGGATCCTGCTCACGGCCGCCGCCATGGTCACCAGCCGGATCAGGCTGGGCACGATGATCACCCCGGTCGCCCGCCGCAGGCCGCAGAAGCTGGCCCGCGAGGTGACCACGCTGGACCGGCTGACCGGGGGCCGGATGGTCCTCGGCGTCGGCCTGGGCGAGCCGATGGAGGACGAATACGGTTCGTTCGGCGAGCCGACATCGCGGCGGGTGCTCGCCGAACGCCTCGACGAGGGGCTGACCGTGCTCGACCGGCTCTGGTCCGGCGAGCGCACCACATATGAAGGCAAGCACGTGACGGTGCGAGATGTGATGTTCCGGCCGACGCCCGTGCAACGGCCACGTGTGCCGATCTGGGTGGGTGGCAGGTGGCCGAACCTGCCGCCGATGCGGCGGGCGGCCAGGTGGGACGGGGCCATGCCGATGTTGTCCGGTGCGTGGCAGGCGGAGCCGCCGCCGCTGGAGGAGGTCACCGCGGCGGGCACGTTCTTACAGTCCGCGCGTGCCGAGGCAGGGCTGGCGGACGAGCCGTTCGACTTCATCGTCGGCGGGTCCAGCCCGGACGGCGAGTGGCCGGTGCTCCAGTCGCTGGCCGACGCGGGCGTGACGTGGTGGGACGAGCGCATGCCGTTCGGCGAGCTGCTCGACAACGCCGACGCCATCCGCCGCCGAGTCGACCAGGGGCCGCCGAGGTTGCCGTGAGCAGCTGCCGGATTCGGTGTGGGGCCCCACACCGAATCACGACCGGTACTCCACTCAGGACACTGGAGGGATCAAGGCCGCGTAGACGATGATGTTGTCCTTGTAGCTGTGGGCCGCGTGGTCGAACTGGCCGCCGCACGTGATCAGGCGCAGCTCCGGCCCCTGGGTGTCGCCGTACACCTTGTCGGTCGGGAACTCGCGCTTGGCGATCTGCTCGACGTGCGTGACCTTGAACTGCGCCGTCTTGCCGTCCTGCCTGGACACGGCGATCTCGTCGCCGACGACCAGTTCCTTGAGCCGGTGGAAGATCCCCGGCTTCTTGTTGCCGTCGACGTGGCCGAGGACGATCGCGGGACCGACCTCACCCGGTGTCGGCGCCTTGTCGTACCAGCCCGCTTGCATCGGCTGGTCGACCGGCGGCACCTGGATCGTCCGGTCCGCGTTCAGGCCGAGCAGGACGAGCGACGACCGGGCGCCGATCTTCGGGATGGCGATCTCGGTCGGCGTCGACGGGGGCAGCGACGCCACGCCGTGCACGGCAGGCGCGGCCCCGGAGTCTACTGTGGACGCCTGTCCGACCGGTGCGACCGGCTCACCGTCGTCACCGCCGCACCCGGCGCAGCCGACCAGGACAAAGAGGACGGCCGCGGCACCCAGCCATGCCCGCACGGCAATCAGCTCTGCTTGCGCAGGCGCCGGTACGCCGCCGTGCCACCACTGGCCACAGCGACGAGCGCGATGCCACCGATCACCAGCGCACCGGTGTTGCTCGTCGACTCCTCCATGCCACCACCGGTTTCCGGAGCGCCGACCGGCTTGACCGCGCGCCCGGTCTTGTCCACGGCCGGCTTTCCGGGCGGCGGCAGCTGCTCGGGCGACCTCGTCGCGGCCGGCTTCTGCGGCGAAGTCGTCACGCGGCTGTCCGTCGGGGCAGGCTTGGCCGTCGTCGGCTCCTTGGCCGGCGCGGACGTCGCAGCCGGCGCGGGGTTGCCGTCGGTGTCCGCCATGGCAATCGGAGCACCGAGGATCAGCACGCCGGCGCCGACGAGACCAGCCACAATGGAGCGAATACGCATCGGAGACCTTTCATGTGTTCAGGCGGGTTCATGCCTTCGCCACACACACGCCCGGGCCGATCTCCGGGTTGCCACGAGTTTCCGGGAATTCTCAGTCCAGGTCGTCGTGCCGCATCAGCCGCCTGCCCGCCTCGGTGATCGAACCGGACAGCGAGGGATAAACCGAGAACGTCAACGCCAGGTGCTCGACCGTGAGCTGGTTCTGCACCGCGATCGCGATCGGCAGGATCAGCTCGCTCGCCGTCGGCGCGACCACGACACCACCGATCACCACACCGGTGGCCGGACGGCAGAAGAGCTTCACGAAACCGCGGCGCAGACCCTCCATTTTGGCCCGCGCGTTGGTGGCCAGCGGCAGCATGATCGTGCGGGCGGGCACCTCGCCGGAGTCGATCGCCTGCTGGCTGATGCCGACCGTGGCGATCTCGGGGTGCGTGAACACGTTCGCCGCGACGGTCTTGAGCCTGATCGGCGCGACGCCCTCACCGAGCGCGTGCCACATCGCGATCCGCCCCTGCATACCCGCGACCGACGCGAGCATCAGCACACCAGTGCAGTCGCCAGCGGCGTACACACCCGGCACACCCGTCCGCGACACGCGGTCGACCGAGATGAACCCACCAGGCCCCGGCTCGATCCCCAGCTTCTCCAGTCCGATGTCGGCGGTGTTGGGGACGGAGCCGACCGTCATCAGCGCATGGCTGGCCTCGATCTTGCGGCCATCCTGCAGATGCACAACGACACCGTCGGTGACACGCTCGACCTTCTCGGCCCGCGCGTGCTTGTACAAAGTCGTGCCACGCTCAGCGAAGGCGTCCTCAAGCACAGCCGCCGCGTCCGCGTCCTCGTGCGGCAGCACACGGTCCCGGCTGGAGACCACGCTGACCTTCACACCCATCTCGGTGTAAGCCGAGGCGAACTCCGCACCGGTGACCCCGGAACCGACCACGACCAGGTGTTCCGGCAGTTCGTTGAGGTCGTACAGCTGCCGCCAGTCGAGAATGCGCTCGCCGTCCGGAACAGCACCGGGCAGCACCCTCGGCGTGGCACCCGTCGCGATCAGGGTGACATCCGCCGCGAGCACCTCGGGCTCGCCGCTGTGCGGCGTCACCCCGATCCGGTGCTCAGCCATGCCGGGCCGGTCGTCGACGAAGCGGGCAACCCCCGCGATCAGCCGCACACCCTCCCGCTGCAACCGCGCCCGGATGTCCGCCGACTGCGCGAGCGCAAGCCCACGAACCCGCCCGTGCACAACCGGAACCTCGACCTCGGCTTCCGACCCGTTGGTCCGGATCCCCAGCTCATCAGCGTTGCGGAACGCCGAACGCGCACCAGCGGAAGCGATGAAGGTCTTCGACGGCACACAGTCGTAAAGGACGCACGCACCACCAAGCCCATCACGTTCGACAATCGTGACGTCAGCGCCATGCTGCGCCGCAACCAGCGCGGCCTCGTACCCGCCGACACCGCCACCCATGATCACGATCCGGGTCAACGCGCTCCTCCTGTACCGCAAAAACTGGTCCCCGTAAACCGTACGCTGGATCGCTCAGCGCCCCACATCGGGGAGATTTCCGACAACGGAGCGCAAGGCCCCAGCAACGCCCCGTGGCCACGGGCGGTGGGATGGGTTGCCCCCAGGTAGCCGCGCAGGCAGCAGAGTGCAGCCACCGGCGCAGAGGCAATCCGGCCAAGGAGGGTGTCGCCCCTGCGTGAACAGGAGAATGCTCGGAACAGCCGCACTCAGGTGCGGCAATGGAACATTCCACGAGACCGAGCAAGGCCTCATCCAAAGCCGACGAAACGACACTCCGCCCATCGCGGCCAGGCCAGCCCACCTGGCCGAATGGTCGTTCTGAGACCGAACAGAGCGTCACCCCGGACGGACGGGACACGCGCCGCAAAGGGCAGCCAGGCCAAGTTGGCCGTTGTCGGAGGCCTTCGGGGTCCAGCCGCCGGGGACGCGGCCAGGGTGTCGTTGGTGGCGGTCAGGGCGTAGCCGACGACGTCAATGGGTTCAGTGGACGCGACCTGCGCCCATCCAGTGCGTTCGACCCGAGCCACCCGCGTGGCGAAGAAGTAGTCCCGGGGCCGAGGTGGGTGTTGCCTGGGATGGACGGAACGGAGATCGTTCGGCGAGGTGGGAACTGGGCGGGCGCACGGGCATACAGGCCATCCTTTCGGCGGGGTTGAGGTGAGCGGCGTCCAGGCAGGTGAGCCAACCCTCCGGCAAGGCCGAGGCAAGCGGTGCCTGGGCGCAAGCGGGAGATTGCGAAGTGAGGTCGGGTGGGGTGTGGGTTCGGTGGTTGAGGTGTGGGGTTCGGTGGGCGGGGCGAGCTGTTGCTCGGTGAGTGGGAGGTTGTGCGGTAGGCGTGAGCGGGGGTGGTTGGTGGGGGTTGGCGACGTTCGTCAGGCGACTCCCCGGGCCGCTTCCCGTCGGGGGATGTGTCGGGTCGCTAGGCTGTCCGGGTGCCGCTCTATGCCGCGTACGGGTCCAACATGGATCCCAGCCAGATGCTCGAGCGAGCGCCCTACTCGCCGATGGCGGGTACCGGGTGGCTCGTCGGCTGGCGTTTGACCTTCGGGGGCGAGGACCTCAGCTGGGAGGGCGCGCTCGCCACCGTGGTCGAGGACTCCGAGTCGCAGGTGTTCTGCGTGCTCTACGACGTCAGTCCCCGTGACGAGTCCCGGCTTGATCGCTGGGAAGGTGCGCTGGGTCTGTACAAGAAGATCCGGCTCCGTGTGCAGACGCTGGAGGGTTCGGTCGTCGCCTGGCTCTACGTTCTCGACGCGTACGAGGGTGGTCTTCCCTCCGCGAGGTACCTGGGGGTCGTGGCTGACGCGGCGGAGGCAGCGGGGGCACCGGCCGACTACGTCGCCGACCTGCGGATCAGGCCCTGTCAGGGCATCGGTCCCTGACAGCACTTCCGCCAGCAGGAGCAGGGCCCGTCTCCGGCCGCGCGGGTCGGTGCGGGCGCGGATGCACGCGGCGACTCGCGGGACGAATCCATGATCCGGTGGGTGCCGGGAGGCTGCCTGTCTGAGGCAGCGGAGCGCGACCAGCGGCCTGCCTCGGCACAACACCTCGGCGAGCGCGGGTTCGAGGGCAAGGACGCGCAGGTCGTGCAGGGTTTCCACGTCACGTTCGCGGACCGGGCCGCGGCGGACGGCGATTCCGGGCTGTGAGCGGATTCGGCGACCGGCTGGGACGAGGACGTGCACAGTCGCCTGTTCGGCCGCCTGGCAGCCGTACAGGGCCAACGCTGTGTGGTTGGTGATGACTGCGTCAGGTCCGGCGTTATGGAGGGCTTGGGAGCGGGGGTTTGCCATGCCTCCAGGATCTCGGGAGGCATGGCTTCGGGGCTACTCCGTCATATTCCGCCTGTGGACAACTCAGGAGGCGAGGGCCGTCAGCGCCGTGTGCACCATCACCCTGGTTCCGGTCAGCAGGGCACGCTCGTCCAGCTGGAACGTGGGTTGGTGCAGGTCACGCATGACTCCTTCGCCCGGCCACACACCGAGGCGCGCGAACGAGCCCGGGACGTGCTCGAGGTACCAGCCGAAGTCCTCGCCGCCGGATGACTGCTTGGTCCCGGCCAGCGCGTCGCCGCCCAGCGCGGACTCGATGCCCGCGCGCAGGATCGCGGTGCTCTCGCCGTCGTTGACGACCGGCGGCACACCCCGGCGGTGGTGCAGTTCGTAACCCACGCCCAGCGGCGTCACCAGGGACTGCACCAGGCCCGCGACCAGCGGCTCCAGGTCCTCCCAGACCTCGTGGTCACCGGTGCGCAGCGTGCCGCGCAGGACGCCTTCCTCTGGCACGGCGTTGGGCGCCTCACCCGCATGCACAGCACCCCAGACCAGCACGGTTCCGGAACGGGGGTCGACGCGCCGCGACAGCAGCGCGGGCAGGCCCGTGATGACCGTGCCCAGCGCGTGCACCAGGTCGGCGGTCAGGTGGGGACGGGACGTGTGGCCGCCCGGCGAGGTCAGGCGCAGTTCCAGCAGGTCCGTGGCCGACGTGATCGCGCCGACCCTGGTGCCGACCCGGCCGACCTCGACGCGGGGATCGCAGTGCAGGCCGAAGATCCGCTCGACACCCTTGAGCGCACCCGCTTCGATCATGTCGAGCGCGCCACCTGGCATGACTTCCTCGGCGGGCTGGAAGATCAGCCGCACCCGGCCGGGCAGTTCGGGCGCCGACGCCAGCGCCAGCCCCGCCGCGAGCAGCACGGTCGTGTGCGCATCGTGTCCACACGAGTGCGCTACGCCGTCCACCCTGGACGCGAAGGGCAATCCGGTCGCCTCGTGCAGCGGCAAAGCGTCGATGTCCGCACGCAGTGCGACACAACGGTCACCCGTGCCGACGTCGCAGATCAAACCCGTTCCAGTTGGACCGACGACCGGCTGGAGGCCCGCTGACGCCAGCATCGTCGCGAGCAGTCGAGTTGTCTGGAACTCCTGCCGCGAGAGCTCGGGATGCGCGTGGATGTGGCGGTACCAGGCGACGATGTCGCCGATGCTGCCGGACAGCCAACCGTCCAACCAGGACGGCCCGCGACCGGCGCCGATGTCATCCACAGTGGGCATACTGACGCCGGAATCCGTCAGCAGCACGTCAGGATCGCCCTCCTGGGCGTGCGAGTCCAGAACAGTCATGCCGCACCTCCGCGGCAGCACCACGGAAACGAACCGATGAATCAGTGGTACCGGGGTTGAGCTTCAAGGTTGTCGAGTGAACATCGTGCACGGTCGGCGCAACATAAGTGTCACTCACCACCATCCTGCACCATCTCGCTCGAGCGGGAGTGGTGAAACAGATGATCAAACCGATCGCCGGTAGGGCGGCTGCGCCAAACGGTTGACAGGATTCAGCCAGGCTGAAACACCACCGTCACTAGCCCTTCTTCATGCGCTTGCGCCGGGCCCGGTGGCCGAGGATCACGATACCCAGCAGCACTACCGCGGCGATTCCGATCACCAGGCGCTGCTTCGAGTCGGCCGCGTCCTCGGTCGTCGGCGCCGGGGTGATGTCGGGCCCGGCAGGCGCCGTGGCGGTCTGCTGGGCGTACGGAGCAAGTCCGGCAGGTGCAGCCGTTGCTGCCCCCGAGGGCAGGGAAAAAAGCACAACGAGCACACAAGCGACCACAGCTCGCATCATTCTTTGAGGCTAGCGCACGCCGAACGCTTTGAGGATCCGCTCGGCCGCCAGCGTCGGCGTCAGCCGCCCGTCGCGGACGTCCTGTTCCAGCTCGGGCGCGACGGAGCGGACCTCGGCGTCGTCACGCAATCGGGTCATCAGCGTGTCGCGGACCATCGCCCACGTCCAGTCCACCTGCTGCTGACGGCGTTTCGCGGCGAGCTCACCGGCCTCGTCGAGCGTCCGGTGGTGCCTGCCGACCTCGTCCCACAGTTCGCCCAGCCCCGCACCGGTCAGGCCGCTGCACGTCAGCACGGGCGGCGTCCACAGCTCGTCGCCGCTGCGCAGCAGCCGCATCGCGCCGGAGAGTTCACGGGCCGCGCGGCGCGCTTCCTGCTCGTGCTCGCCGTCGGCCTTGTTGACCGCGACCACGTCCGCCAGCTCCAGCACGCCCTTCTTGATGCCCTGCAGCTGGTCGCCGGTCCTGGCCAGCGTCAGGAACAGGAAGCAGTCGACCATCCCGGCGACGGTGATCTCCGACTGCCCGACACCGACCGTCTCGACCAGCACGATGTCGTAGCCGGCCGCCTCCATCAGCACGATCGTCTCGCGAGTGGCCCGCGCCACACCGCCGAGCGTGCCCGAGGTGGGCGACGGCCGGATGAACGCGTTCCGGTCGACGGCGAGCTTGGCCATCCGGGTCTTGTCGCCGAGGATGCTGCCGCCGGTCCGGCTGGACGACGGGTCCACGGCCAGCACGGCGACCTTGTGCCCGGCTTCGGTCAGCCGCGTGCCGAGCATGTCGATGAACGTCGACTTGCCGACGCCGGGCACGCCCGTGATGCCGACCCGGTGCGCGCCGCCCCCGTGCGGCAGCAGCTCGACCAGCATCTGCTGGGCCTGCTGGCGGTGGTCGGCACGGGTCGACTCGACGAGCGTGATCGCCCTGGACAGGACGGCCCGCTCGCCCGCGAGGACGCCACGGACGAAGCCGTTGATGTCAGGCATGCCCGAGTTGCACCCGCAGCTTCCCCAGCAGGTCGACGACGGCGTCCGCGATCACGGTCCCCGGCGGGAAGATCGCGGCGGCACCGGCCTCGTAGAGCGCGTCGAAGTCCTGCGGCGGGATCACGCCGCCGACCACGACCATGATGTCCGGCCGGTCGTGCGCGGCGAGTTCCTCGCGCAGCGCCGGGACCAGTGTCAGGTGCCCGGCCGCCAGCGAGGACACGCCGACGACGTGCACGTCCGCCTCGATCGCCTGGCGGGCGACCTCGGCGGGGGTCTGGAACAGCGGGCCGACGTCGACGTCGAAGCCGAGGTCGGCGAAGGCGGTCGCGATCACCTTCTGGCCACGGTCGTGGCCGTCCTGGCCCATCTTGGCGACCAGGATCCGCGGCCTGCGGCCCTCGTCGACCGCGAACTCGCCGACGATCCGCCGCGCGGTATCCACATTGGACACGCCAGTTCCGACCTCCTCGCGGTACACACCGGAAATCGTACGGATCTGCCCGGAGTGCCTGCCCCAGACCTTCTCGAGCGCCCCGGAGATCTCACCGACCGTCGCCTTGGCCCGCGCGGCGTCGATCGCCAGCTCCAGCAGGTTGCCGTCGCCCGATGCGGCGGTTTCCAGTCGCCGCAACGCGTCGTCGACCGCGGTGGCGTCCCGTTCGGCGCGCAACCGCTCCAGTTTGGCCAGCTGCCGCGTGCGCACGCCCGCGTTGTCCACTTTGAGCACGTCGATCTGCTCTTCGGTGTCGAGGCGGTACTTGTTGACGCCGATCACCGGCTGGCGGCCGGAGTCGATCCGCGCCTGCGTGCGGGCCGCGGCCTCCTCGATGCGCAGCTTCGGGATCCCGGCGTCGATCGCCTTCGCCATCCCGCCCGCGGTCTCGACCTCGCTGATGTGCCCCCACGCCTTGCGGGCCAGCTCGTAGGTCAGCCGTTCGACGAACGCGCTGCCGCCCCACGGGTCGATCACGCGCGTGGTGCCGGATTCCTGCTGAAGCACGAGCTGCGTGTTGCGGGCGATGCGGGCGGAGAAGTCCGTCGGCAGCGCCAGCGCCTCGTCCAAGGCGTTGGTGTGCAACGACTGCGTGTGCCCCTGGGTGGCGGCCATCGCCTCTACGCACGTGCGCACGACGTTGTTGTAGACGTCCTGCGCGGTCAGCGACCAGCCGGAGGTCTGGCTGTGTGTCCGCAGCGACAACGACTTCTGCGACCTCGGGTCGAACCGGGCGACGAGTTTCGACCACAGCAGCCTGGCCGCGCGCAGCTTGGCGACCTCCATGAAGAAGTTCATCCCGATCGCCCAGAAGAACGACAGCCGCGGCGCGAACTTGTCGATGTCCAGCCCGGCGTCCATGCCCGCGCGGATGTACTCGACGCCGTCGGCCAGCGTGTACGCCAGCTCCAGGTCGGCCGTGGCGCCAGCTTCCTGCATGTGGTAGCCGGAGATCGAGATCGAGTTGTACTTGGGCATGTGCTGCGAGGTGTACGCGAAGATGTCGGAGATGATCCGCATCGAGTTGGCCGGCGGGTAGATGTAGGTGTTGCGGACCATGAACTCTTTGAGGATGTCGTTCTGGATGGTCCCCGCCAGCTTCTCCGGCGGCACACCTTGCTCCTCCGCGGCGACCACGTACAGCGCGAGCACCGGCAGCACGGCGCCGTTCATGGTCATCGACACGCTCATCTGGTCGAGCGGGATGCCCTCGAACAGCTGCCGCATGTCGTAGATGGAGTCGATCGCGACACCGGCCATGCCGACATCGCCGGTCACGCGCGGGTGGTCGGAGTCGTATCCGCGGTGCGTGGCCAGGTCGAACGCGACCGAGAGACCTTTCTGACCGGCCGCGAGGTTGCGGCGGTAGAACGCGTTGGACTCCTCGGCGGTGGAGAACCCCGCGTACTGGCGGATGGTCCACGGCTGGGTCGCGTACATCGCCGGGTACGGGCCACGCAGGTACGGCGCGATGCCCGGATAGGTGTCGAGGAAGTCGAGTCCGTCGAGGTCCTCCGCGGTGTAGACGGGCTTGATCCCGATGCCCTCCGGGGTTTCCCAGACCAGGGCGTCCGGGCCCTTGCCGGTGGACTCGGCCAGCGCGGCCTGCCACTCACCCGGGCCGGCCGGTGTCGGCTCGCCGAGGGGGACAGTCGTGAAATCGGGGATCGTCATGCGCCCACTCCCAACGCCTTCAGGGTATCCCGCAGCACGGTCAGCACGTCGCAGCCGATGTGGATGTACCCGTCGACGCCCTCATACTCGCCCTTGCCCGCCACCAGGATCTTCTTCGCGCCTGCTGTACGCAGCGCCTCGACCGTGTCCGGTACGCGCTCGGCGTACAGCGCGTCCGTTCCGCACACGCAGGCCACCTGCGTGCCGCTCGCGGCGAACGCCTCCGCCACCTCGTCCGCTGTGGATGTGGCGCCCGCGTTCGGTGTCTCGATGCCGCCCGCCTGGAACAGGTTCGCCGCGAACGTGCCACGCGCGGTGTGTGCGGCGACCGGGCCGAGCGTGGCGAGGAAGACCTTCGGGCGTTGCGGCTGCGCGTCGGCCAGATCACGCAGCTCCTCGTACGCCCCGGCCAGTCTGACCTGCGGGAGCCCACCGGACGGCCCGGCGGGAGCCTGTTCGCGGATTGGGAGCTTCTCGGTGAGGTTCGGGAACTCGCTGACGCCGGTGAGCGGGTCCTTGCGGCGGGCGATGTTGCGGGAGCGGCGCTGCCACGTCTCCGCGAGCTTGTCCTCGACCAGGCCGGAGTCCAGCGCCGCGGCCAGCCCGCCCGCGCCTTCGATCGTCTGGAAGAACGCCCACGCGGCGTGTGCGAGGTCATCGGTGAGGCGTTCGACGTAGTACGAGCCGCCAGCCGGGTCGATCACCCCGGCCACCTTGGATTCCTCGAGCAACACGGCCTGGGTGTTGCGGGCGATCCGCCGCGCGAAGTTGTCGGGCAACCCGATGGCGTCGTCGAACGGCAGCACCGTCACCGAGTCGGCACCGCCGACACCTGCGGCGAAGCAGGCCAACGTGGTGCGCAGCATGTTCACCCACGGGTCGCGGCGCGTCATCATCACGGGCGACGTGACCGCGTGCTGGCGTTGCGGCACGGTCGGGGCGCCGGACACTTCGAGCACACGCCCCCACAAGCGCCGGGCGGCCCGCAGCTTCGCGATGGTGCTGAACTGGTCGGCTGTCGCGGCGTACCGGAATTCCAGCTGTTCAGCGGCCTTCTCGACGCTCAGGCCCGCAGCGGTGAGCGCGCGGAGGTAGGCGACCCCAGTCGCGATGGACAACCCCAGTTCTTGCGAGTCCGACCCGCCTGCCTGGTGGAACGGCAGCGCGTCGGCCACCAGCGTGCGCAGCCTGGGAAATTCGCCGGACACCCGTACGGCGAGCTGGATGGCCCCGTCGAGGTCCTGGTCGGCGCCGGTGCGGGCGCGCAGGCCAATTGGGTCGGCGCCCAGGTTCCCGCCGACCTCGCTCGCCGGGATGGCTTTGTCCGAGTGCACTTCGAGCAGGGCGTCCGCGGCCTCGAGGAAACCGGCTCCCGCGTCCAGCACGACCGGCGCCAGGTCGATGTAGACCTCGTCGAGCACGTCCTCCAGCGCGCCGATCGGCAGTCCCGCGTCGCCGACGACCAGCCACAGCGAGGTCACGCCATGTTCGAGGTCGGTCAGGACGGACTTCTTGGCCGTGGCCGGATCCGGGTGGGCGTGCCGCTGGCGGACATCCCAGCCGGTGGTGACGGCGCCTTCCGGGCGGCTCGCGCGCACGAACGGCGGCAGCCCCGGCATGCCTGCCGCGGGCGCCGCGTCCTGCCGTGTATACAGCGGGTGCACAAGGATGTCGTCGTAGGTCTTCGTCGCGATCTTCTCGGCAGCGTCGCCGTCGAAGCCGACAGGCAAGCGTCCGGACTTGCGCAGCACACCCGCGACCAGTTCCTGCCACTGCGCGAGCTGGGGCGTGGGGAACTGCGCGGCGAGGACGAGCTCTTCCTGCTCGGGCGCCTGACTCATACCTTGCGATGCTAACGATGGTTGGGTGCACGAACATGTGACTCGGACCATTTCGATGGGGTGGACAGGGGTGTCGGCACAATGGGGGACGTGGTGTCCGAGACCGACGCGCAGCAGGCCGCACAGCCGGACGAACGGCTGATCGCGGACCGGTACCGCCTGGTCAGCGTGATCGGGCGCGGTTCGATGGGCACGGTGTGGCGCGCGTACGACGAGTTCCTGCACCGCCCGGTCGCGGTCAAGGAGATCCGCCTGCCACCTGGCATGCCCGAGGAACAGGCCGACGAGGTCCGCGAACGCACGTTGCGCGAAGCCCGCGCGATCGGCTCGCTGTCGCACCCGAACGTGGTCACCCTGCACGACATCGCCCACGAGAACGGCGACCCCTACGTCGTGATGGAGCTCGTGCCCGGCAGCAGCCTCGCCCACCTGCTGCGGTCGATGGGCCCGATGGGCACGACCCAGGTCGCGGCGGTCGCCGACGCGGTGGCGGCCGCGTTGCAGGCCGCGCACCAGGCAGGCATCACGCACCGGGACGTCAAACCCGCGAACGTGCTGATCGCCACGGACGGCCGGATCAAGCTGGCCGACTTCGGCATCGCCCGCAACATCTCCGAGAACACGCTGACCAAGACCGGGATCACGCTCGGGTCGCCCGCGTACATCGCGCCGGAGGTGGCCTCCGGTGGCGAGGTGACGACCAACGCCGACCTGTGGAGCCTCGGCGCGACGCTGTTCGCGGCTTTCGAGGGGCGGGCGCCGTACGACCCGGACGGCGACGTCATCGCCACCTTGCTCGAAGTGGTCAACGGGGACGTCCCGCGGCCGGAGTCGGCTGGTGAGATGACCGACGTCGTCTCCGGCCTGATGATCAAGGAACCGACCGGGCGGATGTCGTTGTCCGAGGTCCGCAGGCGGATCTACGGCCTGTTGCCGGAGCCGGGCACGTCGCCGTTCTCGATGGAGCAGATCGCCGAGGCGGACAACTTCGTCCCCGACCCGAAGCCCGAACCCGAAGCTGAGCCAGAGCCTGAGCCCGTGGACGAAGCGCCCGCGCCGCTGGCCGACGACTCCGGGCCGTCGCTGGCCGCGGATCCCGGGCCGCTGCCGTTCACCCCGACGCCCGTGTCCTTCGACGAGCGGGCCTGGGTCCGCCGTGGCGTACCCCGGCCGTTGATCTACGCGGCAGCGGTCGTGCTGTTCGTCGCCGCGGCGGGTGGCGGGTTCGCGGCGGCGAGGTACGCGAACGGGAAGCCGTTGATGCCCGCCAAGCAGACAGTGATCGAGCAGCCTGTCGTCGACGCGCCGTCGCCCGCTCCGGTCGGTGACTTCGTGGTCCGCAAGGGGCAGGCGTCGACGCTGAAGGGCAAGCAGGGCGGGACGTTCAGCATCAGGGTGCCACCCGGCTGGGAGGAGTTCGTCGTGGAGGAGCGGCAGTCCAAGACCCTGCCGCAGAGCACCCGCGTGCACTACCTCTCGCCGGACGGCCGGTACCAGTTGACGGTCGAGCGCTTCCCCGGGTTCTACCCCACTCGCCGGATCGCCAAGGAGTACGAGACGGCGCTAGCCGCGACCTGGCCGACCAAGGACGCTTACGTGGCAAGCGATCCGCAGCCGCTCCCGGCAGGCAACGGGCTGGACTCGGGCGTGTACAAGAAGTACAACACGGTCGACGCCGGGTCGTTGCGGCGTACGACCTACAGCAACGTCATCCCGATCAGCACGGACCTGTGGGTGGTCAGCCTGACCGTTCCGACCGTGGAGGAAGACACGGGCAAGGGCACGCTGTTCGACCAGATCGCGCCGTCATTCACGACGACTCCCTGACTGCTTGGGTTCGTCGTAGCCGGCGGTGACCCCGAGCACGTTCGCGGTGGCGTGCTGGTGCGCGAGCCTGCGCAGCGCGCCGAGCATGGCGTCGCCGAGGACGGTGCCGACCACCACGCCTTCGACCGTGTCCTCGATGCCACGGCCCCTCGCCACTCGCTTGACGTCTTCCTCGGCGATCTCCTCGGCGTGCGGGGCGTACCGTTCCACCAGGTCAGCGAGGTCTTCGCGGTCCAGTTCGTACAGCGAGACGAGGGCCGCGACCAGCGTCTGGGCGGGCGGGCTGTTGACGTTGGCGTGCCAGCCCCGATCGGCCAGCAGCCGGGCGACGCGTCCGGTCGCCCGCTCCCACAGGGCGCCTTCCCGCATCCCGCTCGGCGGCTCGATGCTGTGCTGGACCGCGCCGAGCACCTCGAACGGTTGCTCCGGTGAGTCGACCGCGTCGAGCACGTCCCTGACCTTGGCGATCGGCAGGCCGCCGACATCGGCGAGCGCCCGGATCATCCGCAGCCTGCGGATGTGCGAGTCGTCGTAGACGGCCTGGTTGGGGCTGGTCCGTTCGCCGGGCAGCAGCAGGCCTTCGCGCAGGTAGTACTTGATCGTCGGTACCGGTACGCCGGTCCGCCTGCTCAGTTCGGCCATCCGCATCCGCGCCTCCGGGACTTGCTTGGAACGTTCTCAGGATGGATAGTGTACATATCGATAGCGGATAGCTTTACTATCCAAGCTGTTGTCCATTGTCTCGCCGAGGGGAACCCGATGTCATTGCGACAGGAAGTCCGCACGTGGAACCGGCCGTTACTCGTGCTCGCCGGCCTCGCACTCGCCCAACTGGTGCTGTCGATCGGCGGGCTGGTGGTCGACGACCGCGTCCTGATCGGAGATCCGATCTGGCTCAAGCCGTTCAAGTTCGCCGTGTCGATCGCGGTGTACGCAACCACCCTGGCCTGGATGGTTTCCTTGCTGCGCAAGGGAAAACGGGTCGTCGCGGTGATGGTGTGGGTGACCGTGGCCGCGATGGTGCTCGAGATGATCGCGTTGGTCCTGCAGACCATCCGCGGCGTGCCGAGCCACTTCAACGCCTCGCCCGGCTTCGACGGGTTCGTGTTCTCGATGATGGGCAACGCGATCGCGGCGCTGTGGGTGGCCAACGTGGTCATCGCGGTCATGCTGGTGCGGCAGCGGGTGCTGGACGCGCCGATGCGCTGGGCGATCCGGATCGGACTGGTGCTGGCGCTGATCGGGATGGCAGTGGCGTTCCTGATGCCGGCGCCCACGCCCGAACAGCTCGAACTGCTGCGCAACGACATCGAGCCCGGCATGATCGGCGCCCACTCGGTCGGCGTGCCCGACGGCGGCCCGGGCATGCCGATCACCGGCTGGAGCACGGTCGGCGGCGACCTGCGCATCCCGCACTTCATCGGAATCCACGCCATGCAGGTACTCCCGTTGCTGGCGTTGTTCCTGCGGCGGCGGTTCGGTGCCGAACAGGTACGCACCCGGCTGGTGCTGATCGGCGGCTTGTTCTACACCGGCCTGCTCGCTTTGCTGTTGTGGCAGGCGTTGCGCGGGCAGTCGCTGATCGCACCCGACGGGCTCACCCTGGGTGCGCTGGCGGTACTGGTGATCGGGTCGGCGGGCGCGGGCGCGGCGGCCATCCGCACGAAAGAGAAAGCGCTGGTGTGATGTCCTTCCTGTTCCAGCTCAGCTTCTACCTGGCAGCACCGTTCTGGGCGTTGATGATCCTCGCGCCCGGCTGGTCGTGGACCCGCCGGATCGTCGGCTCGCCGCTGATCGCCGCGCCGATCGCACTGCTCTACCTGGTGATCGCGATCCCGATCGTGGCCGACGTCCTGCCGCTGGTGACCCAGCCGACGCTGGCCGGACTGCAGCAGGCCATGGGCGACGGCGCGGCGGCAACGCTGGTGTGGGCGCACATCATCGCGTTCGACCTGTTCGTCGGCCGGTGGATGTACCTCGAGTCGCGCGGGCGGGTGCACCCGCTGGTGATGGCGCCGGTGCTGGTGCTGACAATCCTGTTCGCACCGATCGGGTTCCTCGTGTTCCTCGTGGTTCGCCAGTCGGCAAGGAAGAGCCCGCGGGTTGACGTAGGCTCCCGACCGTGACCGGTACAGAGCAAGACCCACAGATCCTCGCGAAATCGGCCGCCGAAGCGCTGGCTGACCGGACCGGCTCGGCCGAGCACGACATCGCCATCGTGCTCGGCTCGGGCTGGCGGCCCGCGGCCGACGAGATCGGCACGGACGGGACCGAAGTGCCCGTGTCCGACCTGCCCGGTTTCCTGCCGCCGGTGGTGGCGGGGCACGGCGCGACCGTCCGATCGGTCACGGTCGGCGAGAAGCGGGTCCTGCTTATGCTGGGCCGGACGCACCGCTACGAAGGACACCCGGTGCAACGGGTCGTGCACGGCGTGCGGACCGCGGCGGCGGCCGGGTGCAAGACGATCGTGCTCACCAACGCGGCGGGCGGGATCCGTGAGGGCTACTGGGTCGGCCAGCCGGTGCTGATCAGCGACCACATCAACCTGACGGCCGCTTCCCCGCTGGTCGGCGCCGAGTTCGTGGACCTGACGGATCTGTACTCGTCCCGGCTGCGTGACGTGGCACGTGGCATCGACTCGTCACTGCAGGAAGGCGTGTACGCGGGTCTGCCGGGGCCGCACTTCGAGACCCCCGCCGAGATCCGGATGCTGCGCTCGTTCGGTGCCGACCTGGTCGGCATGTCGACCGTGCTCGAAGCGATCGCCGCGCGTGCCGTGGGGATGGAGGTGTTCGGCCTGTCGATGGTGACCAACCTGGCGGCCGGGCTGAGCGGCGAGCCGCTCAACCACCTCGAAGTGCTGGAAGCGGGCAAGCAGGCCGCGGCCAAGACCGGCAAGCTGCTGCGTGAGCTGGTGGTCCGCGCGTGAGGCTGACGCCGCAACTGCGCGACAAGGCGTTCCGCTGGATCGCCGACGACGTCGACCCGGCGGCCCGCACGGAGCTGCAGCAAGTGCTCGCTCGCGCGATGGGCGGCGCGCCGGAAGCGCTGGCCGAACTGGAGGACCGGATGTCCGGCCCGCTGACCTTCGGCACGGCCGGGCTGCGCGGGCCGGTCCGGGCCGGTGTCAACGGGATGAACCGGTCGGTGGTCGTGCGGACGACGTACGGCGTCGCGACCTGGCTCGTCCACAAGGGACACGGCGGCGGCCTTGTCGTCGTCGGCCGGGACGCCCGCAACGGCTCGGCGGAGTTCTTCCGCGACGTGGTCGCCGTCCTGACCGCGGCCGGGTTCCAGGTCTGCCAGCTCGACGGCCCGCTGCCGACGCCGATCACCGCGTTCGCCGTGCGCCACCTCGGCGCGGTGGCCGGAATCCAGATCACGGCGTCGCACAACCCACCGGCGGACAACGGTTACAAGCTCTACGACGCGGACGGCACGCAGATCGTCCCGCCGGACGACCGCATCATCGAAGCCGCGATCCGTGACGCGCCGGCGGCCGTGTCGATCCCCCGGACGGAGATCCCGCCGTCGACCCGGCAGGACGTCGTCGACGCCTACCTGTCCCGTGTGGCCACACTGCCCCGCGGTGTCGACAAGGACATCAAGGTGGTGCTGACCCCGATGCACGGCGTCGGCGGTGACACCGCACTGAAAGCGTTGCACCAGGCCGGTTTCACCGACGTGGCACTGGTCGCGGCGCAGGCGGAGCCGGACCCGGTGTTCCCGACAGTGGCCTTCCCGAACCCGGAGGAGCCAGGCGCCGCGGACCTGCTGCTGTCCACAGCGGAGGAAGCCGCCGCGGACCTGGCGATCGCGCTGGACCCGGACGCGGACAGGTGCGCGTTGGGCGTACGGGACAACGGCACGTGGCGGATGCTCCGCGGCGACGAAACCGGTGTCCTGCTCGGCAACCACATCCTCGCCGCCGGGACACCGGACGCACTGGTCGCGACCACGATCGTCTCGTCCTCACTGCTCGGCTCGATCGCGGCGGCGCACGGCGCACGCTACGCCGAAACCCTGACCGGCTTCAAATGGCTGGTGCGCGCGGGCGAAGGACTGGTCTTCGCCTACGAAGAAGCCCTCGGCAACAGCGTCGACCCATCCCAGGTGCGTGACAAGGACGGGATATCGGCGGCCGTGGTGGCGTGCGACCTGGCCGCGACCCTGAAGGCGGCGGGCCGGACGCTGCTGGACGTCCTCGACGACCTCGCGGTGGCGCACGGCGTGCACGTGACCGACCAGGTTTCGTTGCGGGTCACCGACTTGCCGCTGATCGGCCGACTGATGGCGAAGCTGCGGTCCGCCCCGCCGACGGCACTGGCCGGGGTGCCGGTCACCGCTGAAGACCTGTTGCCCGAGGCTGACGTGCTGCGGCTGACAGGCGAGGGTGTGCGCGTGGTGGTTCGTCCTTCGGGCACGGAACCCAAGCTCAAGGCGTACCTGGAAGTCGTCTCGCCCGTCGATGGCGATCTGGGCGCCGCACGGTCAGCGGCGCGGGCGAAACTGGCCGAACTGCGCGCCTCGGTCGCCGAGTTGCTGGGAGTCTGAGCATGCCGCGCCTGCTGATCGTGCACCACACGCCGTCACCAGGCATGCAGACGATGTTCGAAGCCGTGGTCTCCGGCGCGACCGCGCCGGAGATCGAAGGCATCGAAGTCGTACGCCGTCCCGCCCTGGCCGCCACAGCGTCGGACGCCCTCGACGCGGACGGTTACATCCTCGGCACCCCGGCCAACATCGGCTACATGTCGGGGGCGTTGAAGCACTTCTTCGACCAGATCTACTACCCCTGCCTGGATTCCACCCGCGGCCGGCCATACGGCCTCTATGTGCACGGCAACGAGGGCACGGAAGGAGCCATTCGCGCCGTCGGGTCGATCGCGACAGGCCTGGGCTGGACGAAGGCCTTCGAGCCGGTCAACGTCGTTGGCACACCTGCGAAGCAGGACGCCGAGGCCTGCTGGGAGCTCGGTGCCACCGTCGCCGCGAGCCTGATGCCGTGACCCGATCACCGGTCTTCGACGGCGCGATGAACCCGGCGTACGAGATCGGCCGCCCAACCGGTAGAACGGTGCGCCTGCGGCATGGCGGAGAACCCGTTCCCGGCTTCTCTTCGCGCCAGCTCTTCGAATCCGAGAATCCCGAGTACGTGGCCGCGCTCCAACCCCCGGAAACCGTCCGTGTACCAGTAACCTGAAACTCAAGCCGTGGAACAGACGGTCCGGGTCATCGCCTGTCCGGCCGATGCGATCGCTCTGCCGAGATTCCGGTCGGCGGCGTATACGTTGCCGTTGGCCAGCACCAGCCAACCGAGATACTGGCTCACCTCACTGGCGAGCGACTTCGTCGGCCTGTCCAGTCCGCTGCCCGCTTCATGGACAGTCGCGAGTGACAGGTCACGCAGGCCGCGAATCGCCACCGGCACGAGTGCGGGGCCGACAGTGTCTTCGAGGCGGCGAGTCGCGCCGAGAATCGCAGCGATGCTGTTCAGGCTGGTGCGATCCACTCGTGCTGGTCTGATCGCCACGAATGCCAGGCGTTCGAGATCGATTCCCAGAATCCGCTCGTACGCCCGGACATGTTCGGGCAGAATGGTTCTCTCGCCGTTCTCCAGATATCCCAGGAGAGTCTCGGAGTAGTGCGCCCGCTCGCCATCTCGGCCAGACCCGGCCCCGCGGCCATTCGCGCACGGGTGGCGTGGCGTACCCGGACGAGTCGCTGGTCGGCGTCCACCGTCAGCTCCACACCGGCTCGGGGTCGTCGCGCCCGGCGGCAGTCGGCAAAGCAATTCTCACCTTCGAGAGTCCCGCAGCTCGCTGGCTTCTGGCCACCGGCTTGGTGCGACAGCTCCGGAAGTGCCGCATCGTGCCGCTGGGTGAATCTTGACGCACCGCGATGTCCAGGGGCCTGATCAAGGATGCAACCCCGGGGAGCTACGCACCGTGAGCAGAGGTGAGCCGGCGGTGGGCGTCGGCTTACGTCTAGCTGAGGACTCCAATGGGCAGAAAGCAGTGCGCGGTCCTGACAGCCGCGTTGACCGCTGCCGGGCTGGTGGTTTCACCGGTCGCCGGTGCGGCTGAGCTCGAACCGGGGAATGCCGCCGCTGAGTCGCGGGGTGTGGTCACGCTCATCACCGGTGACCAGGTGCGGGTCGCGGGTGACCGGGCTGCCGGTGTGCGGATGGCCAAGGGCCGTGAGCATGTGCGGGTATGGCAGTACCAGTTGAACGGGCATGACTACGTCGTTCCCGATGACGCCATGCGCCGGGTTTCGGCGAATACGCTGGACAAGCGGTTGTTCGATGTCACTGGGCTTGTCCGGCAGGGATACGACGACGCTCGCGCGTCCGTTGTCCCGACCATCGTCACGAGTGGGGCCAATCGGCGCGGCAGCGGTATCCAGGCTGTCGATGTGCCCAAGGCAGAGGCTGCCAGGGCTTGGCAGTCGCAGAACCGCGCCGCCGCCGCTGGGCAGAAGGTGTGGCTGAACGGCAAGGTCCAGCCCACTCTCGACCAGAGCGTCAAGCAGGTCGGTGCGCCGCAGGCATGGGAGCGGGGTTTACGGGCTGACGGTGTCAAGGTCGCGGTTCTCGACACCGGTGCCGACTTGAACCACCCGGATCTGAAGTCCAAGGTCGATGTCACGAAGAACTTCACCGACGAGGACGACCGGGACCGTTCGGGGCACGGCACGCACGTGGCCAGCACCATCGCGGGTACGGGTGCCGCCTCCAACGGCAAGTACACCGGTGTCGCGCCTGGCGCGAGGCTGATGGTCGGCAAGGTCCTCGGCGACTACGGCGGCATGGAGTCGTGGATCATCGACGGCATGCGTTGGGCTGTCGACAACGGCGCCAAGGTCGTGAACATGAGCCTCGGTGGCGGTGTCACCGACGGCACCGATCTGTTGTCGCAGACGGTGAACGAGCTGTCGGAGTCCTCCGGCGCGCTGTTCGTCATCGCGGCGGGCAACAACGGCGCGCCCGAGAGCGTCGGGTCTCCCGGCACCGCAGACCGGGCGCTCACGGTCGCCAACGTCACCAAGTCCGACCAGCTCAGCGTCAGCTCGAGCCAGGGCCCGCGGGCCGGTGACCACGGGCTCAAGCCCGAGATCTCCGCGCCCGGCACGGACATCGTCGCGGCACGGGCCCAAGGCACCCTGACTGCGTTCTCCGTCAACGAGCACTACGCCAAGATCTCCGGCACGTCCATGGCCACCCCGCACGTCGCCGGGGCGGCGGCCATCCTGGCCGGGCAGCATCCACAGTGGACGGGCGAGCAGCTGAAGAACGCCCTGATCGGCTCGGCCAAGCGCTTGCCCGGCATCGACACCTACGCGCAGGGCTCCGGGCGGCTGGACATCGCCCGCGGCGTCAGCCAGCAGGTCAGGGCGGAAGGTCTGCTCGCGTTCGGCAACGTCTGGGGCAAGCAGGACGCCACCCGCAAGGTCACCTACGTCAACGACGGTCCGAAGCCGATCGAGCTCACCCTGACGATCGACGCGCAGAAGAAGCACGGCGGACCGGCGAACCTTTTCACCACCGGCAAGACCGTCACCGTTCCGGCCAACGCAACCGCGTCGGTCACGGTCAACGCCAAAGCGACCGAGCAGCCGGCCGGCGAGTTCCACGGTGTCCTGCGCGCGCAGGCCGGTGATGTCGTGCTGACCACGCCGTTGACCGCGAACCTCAAAGGCGCCAAGAACACGCTCACGGTCAAGGTGCCGCCGCGGGACGGCGATCCCTTCGCCGCCCTCGTCATCGTGCAGAACGAGGAAACCGGTGTGTCGGACGGACTCGTGACCTACACGGGTGAGACGACCTTCGAACTGCCCGCGGGCAAGTACCGTGCGCTCGGGCAGATCGTGGACATGTCCGCCTCGACCCTGTTCGCTCTGCCGGTGTCGGTTTCCGGTGCGACCGAACTCTCGGTGGACACCAAGCAGGGCAAGAAGGTCACCGCGAACATCGACGACCCCGATGCGCGCCCGCAGCTGGGCGGGGGGACCGGCGTGCTGTCCGATGTGGACGAGACTGGCCCTCGCCTCGGTGCGGCCGTGCTGTCGGGCGGGCCGCCGCAGAACCTGTACGCCCTCGGCGGCCAGCGGATGCGGGGGCTGAGCCTGAACTCGTCGCTCTACTTCACGTACCCGTGGGCGATCACCACAGTCAACGGCGCGGGCGGCTACGAGTTCCGTGACACCTACGCCCCGTTCGACCTGGACCTGCCCGCGCAGTTGACCGCGCGGGTGGTCGACGTCGGTGAGGCCGACGCCGAGTCGATCGCCAAGGCGGGCGACGTGTCCGGTGCGATCGCGTTGATCACCCCGAAGGACTTCAGCGCCCCGGTATACCCGCCGATATCGCAACTGCGCGACGGGATCGAACTGCTGAAGAGCAAGGGCGCACGCGCCGTCGTCTCGTTCTTCAACCCCGCCGCCGACGACGGCGCGCCGCCCGCGTTGAGCACGGTGCTGGCGTTCTGGCCGCAGGACTTGCAAGGCGTGCAGAACCTGTTGAAGCAGCGCCCGGTCGAGCTCACCCTCACCACCCGGCCCAACAGCCCGGTCGCGTACTTCCTCAGCGACTCGGTGCGGGGCGTTGTGCCGACCGGGCACGACTTCCGGTACCGGAAGGACACGCTCGGCCGGGTCGACCGGCAGATCAACAACACCTTGCCGAAGGGCGTATACCGCTACCAGCCGGCGTCGCTCACCGCGAACGGGCTCATCGCCAACATGGACGTGGAGACGAAGTGGCCGCAGCGCCGCACCGACTACGTCACCGCGGGCGCGGAGCTGCTGCTGTTGTCGTCGGCCGGCTTCGACGAGAACGGCGGTTTCGGCAACGAGGTCACGCTCCCGGTCAAGCTCAAGCCGGGTGAGCGGCGGACGTCCAAGCTGTTCACGGCCCCGTTCGGCCCGGAGCTGACGCAGCCTCCGGTCAGCCGCCAGGACGGCAAACCCGTCCCGTCCGCCTACCGGCTCGGCGACAAGGTCACCGTGGCCATCCCGATGTTCGCCGACAGCGACCCCGGCAACGCGGCCCAGTTCGACGAAACCAACACGGGCAGCACAGTGTTGGTCAAGGACGGCAAGGAGATCGGGCGGCGCGGTGACCGTCCGGCGCTGGGCGAGTTCGCCGTTCCCGCCGGGCCGGGCAGGTTCAAGCTGATCGCGGACGCCAACCGGCCGCAGTCGGAGCTGCTGGCACCGCCGTTGTCGCCGCGCACCCGCGCGGAGTGGACGTTCCAGGCGCCGGCGGGCAACGACCAGCGGCTCGCGTTGCCGTTGCTGGACATCCGCTTCGACCTGCCGCTCGACGACAACAACACCGCGGCGGCGGGCAAACCGTTGTCCGGCAAGGTCAACGCGACCCATCAGCCTGGCGCCAGGCAGTCGTGGGTCGTCGACACGTCGGTGGAGGTCTCCTTCGACGATGGCAAGACCTGGCAGCGCGCCAGGGTGCACGGTGACCGCGTGGAACTCCCGGCCGGTCAGGGCGGATTCGCGTCCCTGCGGGCCACCGCGCGGGACGTCGAGGGCAACTCGGTGACGGAGACGGTCATCCGGGCGTACGCCATCAAGTAGCGGCTGTTACAGAACCAGGACATTCCACGGATAGGGCGAGGACACCAGCGCGCGAGAGTCATGGCCGTGAAATCGGCTCTCGTCGTACTGGTCCTCGTCCTTTCCGCTGCCTGCAGCGCGCAAGCCGCGCCGACGGCCCGGCCCGAGGACGGTGATGTCGAGACCGGCGGTATCTCGCCGTTCGACAACGACCACCCCGCCATCCGCAACCTCGATCCGGCGCTGCGGGAAGCCGTTCAGCAGGCGGCGAAGGAAGCCAGAGCGGCCAGGGGCATCGACGCCAGGGTGACGTCCGGCTGGCGCAGCAGGCGGTACCAGCAGCGCCTGCTCGACGAAGCGGTCGGGAAACACGGCAGCGTCGACGAAGCGCGGAAACTCGTCAACACACCGGAGAAGTCCACGCACGTCAGCGGCAAAGCCGTCGACATCGGACCGACCGACGCCGCCGACTGGTTCAGCCGGAAGGGATCCCGGTTCGGCCTGTGCCAGATCTACGCCAACGAGATGTGGCACATCGAACTGGCCACCACACCCGGCGGCGAATGCCCGCCGCTGCTGAGCAACGCCGCCGCCGGGTAGGCCCGGCTACTTGCCGACCAGTTTGGACAGGTCGGGCGAGTACCGCGCACCCGCGAAGTCCTGTGCCACCGAGGTGATCGCCGCGAGGTCGTCGGCGGTCAATTCGATCGTGGCCGCCGCGACGTTCTCGGCCAGGTACGTGCGGCGCTTGGTGCCGGGGATCGGCACGACGTCGTCACCCTGGTTCTGCACCCACGCCAGGGCCAGTTGCCCAGGAGTGATGCCGAGCTTGGCCGCGACGGCTGTCAGCGCTTCGACGATGGCCTGGTTGCGGTCGCGGTTCTCGCCGGTGAACCGCGGCAGCTTGGCCCGCATGTCGCCGTCGCCGAACTCCGCCGAGCTCAGGCGCCCGGTCAGGAAACCGCGTCCCAACGGGGAGAACGGCACGATCCCGACCCCGAGTTCACGGCACGTGGCGAGGATGTCGCCCTCGATGTCCCTGGTCCAGAGCGACCATTCGCTCTGCAGCGCGGTCACCGGGTGCACGGCGTACGCGCGGCGGATGGATTCCGCGCCTGCCTCGGACAGGCCGATGTGGCGGACCTTGCCCGCCTCGACCAGCGACGCCATCGCACCGACGGTCTCCTCCACGGGCACAGCCGGGTCGATGCGGTGCGCGTAGTAGAGGTCGATGTGGTCGACGCCGAGACGCCGCAGCGACGCGTCGCACGCCGAGCGCACGTATTCGGCGTCGCCGCGGACCCCGCCGTCGTCGGGGTCGAGGATGCGCTTGAACCCGAATTTGGTGGCCAGGACCACCTCGTCGCGCCGGGTCCTGATCGCCTCGCCGACCAGTTGCTCGTTGTGGCCCAGGCCGTAGACGTCCGCCGTGTCCAGCAGCGTGACGCCCGCGTCGATGGCCGCGTTGATCGTCGCGACGGACTCGTCGCGGTCGGCGGGCCCGTAACTCTGGCTCATCCCCATGCACCCGAGGCCCTGTGCACTGACCTCGAGGCTTCCCAGCACGCGGGTGGGCAGTGTCATGCGGAGGCCTCCTGCACCATGTCGTCGTAGAGGTTGATCTTGTAGTTCAGTGCTTCGAGACAGGTCTGCAGCTCGGCTATCCGGTTGAGCACGTCCTTGCGGTGGTCGATCAGGATCTGGCGGCGCCGGGAGTTGGTCCCGGCCCCGCGCATCCGCAGCTGGGCGTACTCGCGCATCATCCGGATCGGCATCCCGGTGGTGCGCAGCTTGGTGAGGAACTCCAGCCAGGACAGGTCCTCGTCGGTGTAGCTGCGCCTGCCACCCGAGTCCCTGGCGGGGGGCTCGACCAGGCCGATCCGTTCGTAGTAACGCAGGGTGTCAATCGACAACCCACTGCGTTCGGCAGCTTGGGCGATCGCGTATGTCACGCCCTCGACGCTAGAACCTGGAGTGCACTCCAGGTCAAGTCGATTGCCCGGCGTCACTGGTGTGGGTGGCTCCAGCCCTCGAACCGGGCGCCGATCGTGGCGATGTCGATCGCGCCCCTGTCCACCTCGCGGACCAGGTCGAGCGCGGCGTCCTCGTCCGCGTCCACCCAGTAACCGTTGATGTCGCACAGCGTCACAGCCGCGACCCAGCCGAGGCGCCAGTTGCCTTCGGCGAGCGGTCTGTTCCGGATGATGGACTCCATCAGCGCGGCCGACTTCAGCCACAGGGTCCCGTACGCTTCGACGCCGAGCACGGTCGCCTGCGGCCGATGAGCGGCGGAATCGAGCAGGCCGAGGTCGCGAACAACCAGATCTCCCCCGGTCACCGCCGCCGCGAGCACCAGCAGATCGCTGGCGTCCAGGTAGGTGATCACCGCAGACTTATATCGTCAGCCGGTCCCGAGTCGCTCCAGCAGCCCCTGGTAGCGGGGCAGAATGCGTTCAAGTACGTCGCCGATCTGCTGTTGCTTGTGCAGCTTCGACCATCGTTCGGAGAGCGCGAGCCGGAGGATCTCCTCTGAGGAGCGTCCTTCGGCCTCCGCGAGCGCTTCGAGCTGCTCGCTCTCCTCGTCACTCAGGCGCAAGGTCATGGCCACCGAGGCATCTTAACGGTTCAATCTCGAAAAGCAGAGACCCGGCAACCCCTGCCCGCCAGTTTGCCCCTTTGTGCACAGTCGGTTCCGACTACAGAAAACCGGGCTAATCTCGACAAGTGCCGCGCCCAAAGACACATGACGACGCTCTGCGCGTTCGTCTGCTAGACCGAGCCGGGGAGTTGTTGTCCGGTGAAGGCCCAGACGCGTTGAGCTTACGCAGACTCGCAGCCGACGTCGGAACGTCGACCACAGCTGTCTACTCGCTGTTCGGGGGAAAGCCCGCGCTCGTGCGAGAGCTGTACGTCGATGCGTTCCACCGGTTCGGCAGCAGGCTCACGCAGGTGAGCCTCTCCGGCGATCCCGCCGAGGACCTCGTCCAGCTCGGCCTGGCCTACCGCCGTGCCGCGCTCGCCGAACCCCACCTGTACCTGATCATGTTCACCAAGGCTGTCGCCGGTTTCGAGCCGGACAACGAGACCGCGGCCCACGTGCTGGGGCCGATGGTCGAGGTCGGCCGCCTGGCGGGTTTACCCGACCCCGAGACCGCCGCGATGACGGTCTGGGGACTCGTGCACGGGTTGGTCTCGCTCGAACTGAACGGGAACCTCACTGACGCCGGCCACGTCGAGCGCGTACTGCGCGCGGGACTGGCCGGCTTCAGCGTTTCGGTGGCAGTGCAACGGACAGCAAGCGCTGTCGTGAGCGGTTCGTCGGGCTGAATGTCGTGAGTGGTTTGGCCGGTTAGAACCGGACGAACCACTCACGAAGTGCTAGACCGAGCCGTACTGGCGGTCGCCCGCGTCCCCGAGGCCGGGCACGATGAAGCCGGAGTCGTTGAGCCGCTCGTCGATGCTCGCGGTGACCAACCGGACCGGAAGCCCGGACTCGGCCAGCGCCTGGATCCCCTCCGGCGCGGCGAGCACGCACACGGCCGTGACGTCGGTCGCACCGCGCGTGGTCAGCAGTTCGATCGTGTGCCTCATCGAGCCGCCCGTGGCCAGCATCGGGTCGAGCACGAACACCGGCCGCCCGGCGAGGTTGTCCGGCAGCGACTCCATGTACGGCGTCGGCTGCAGTGTCTCCTCGTCGCGGCTCATCCCGACGAAGCCCATCTGCGCGTCCGGGATCAGCTTCTGCGCCTGGTCAGCCATGCCGAGCCCGGCGCGCAGGACCGGCACCAGCAGTGGCGGGTCCGCCAGCCAGAAGCCGTCGGTGCGGGCGACCGGGGTGTGGATGCGCTCGACGCGGACGGGAGCGTCGCGCAACGCCTCGTAGATCAGGATCAGGGTGAGTTCCTGCAACGCGGCACGGAAGGCGGCGCTGTCGGTGCGAGCGTCCCGCATGGTGGTGAGACGGGCTTTCGCAAGCGGGTGATCGACCTCGACGACGTCCATGCGGCACACCGTACTTGGCAGCCGCTCCCCCGGCGCGCGGCGCGGTACTACCCTGCTGGGCGTGAGCCAAGACCAGCCGGGGGACCACCTGAGCATCCGGATCTCGAACGAGGACCGCGAGCGGGTGGCGCAGATCCTGCACAAAGCGATGGCCGACGGCCGTCTCGAGCTTTCGGAACTGGAGGAACGCCTCGACGCGGTGTACGCCGCGAAGACGTTCGCCGATCTCGAACCGGTCACCCGTGACCTGCCCGTGCAGGCCAACAGCCCGGTCCCGCTGCCGCCGCAGCTGCCGAGGCCCGGGTACCCGCCGGTGCCGGGCGGCCGGATCGTGCCGGGGGCGCAGCCGGGACCCGGCACGTCGATCGCCGTGATGTCCGGCGTCGACCGCAAGGGCGAGTGGGTCGTGCCGGAGCACCACAACGCGGTCGCGATCATGGGCGGTGTCGAGCTCAACCTGACGCACGCCCGGTTCACCGCCGCCGAGACGACCATCCAGTGCGTCGCGTTCTGGGGCGGCATCGAGATCTACGTCCCCGACGACATCTACGTCATCGTGGACGGTTTCGGCTTCATGGGTGCCTTCGAGGACAAGTCGATGGGCGTGCAGGCGCCCGGCCGCCCGGTCGTGCGGATCACCGGTTTCGCGATGATGGGCGCGGTCGAGGTGAAACCGCCGAAGAAGCGGCACCTCAGGGGCAGCGACCGGCACCAGATCGAGGAGTGAGCCTGCCGGACTCAACCGGCGCCCGACCTGCGAGCACATAGACTCGCTGGCATGGCCACACCCACGACAGCGAGGTCGGACGCAGGGCTACCGCCCGAACTCGCCGACGCGAAGCGTGACGAGAAGTCCCTGCGCGGATTCCTGCACGGACTGCCCGGTGTCGACCAGGTAGGCGTCGAGCAGCGAGCCGCCGGCCTGGCCACGCGGAGCATCAAGAAAGCCTCGAAGCTGCAGGCCATCGACATGGCCATCGCGATGGTCGACCTGACGACGCTGGAAGGCGCCGACACCCAGGGCAAGGTGCGGTCGCTGTGCGCGAAGGCCCGCCACCCCGACCCCGAGCGGCCCGACGTCCCCCAGGTCGCCGCGGTGTGCGTCTACTCCGACCTCGTCGCGACCGCTGTCGAGGCGCTGGACGGCACGCCGATCGGGGTCGCGAGCGTGGCCACCGCGTTCCCCGCTGGCCGGGTCGCCCGTGACATCAAGCTCGCCGACGTCAAGGCTGCCGTCGACGCCGGTGCGTCCGAAGTGGACATGGTGATCGACAGGGGCGCGTTCCTGTCCGGCCGCTACGGCCAGGTGTTCGACGAGATCGAAGCGGTCAAGGCGGCGTGTGGCGACGCGCACCTGAAGGTCATCCTGGAAACGGGTGAGCTGGTCACCTACGACAACGTGCGCCGCGCGTCCTGGCTGGCGCTGCTGGCCGGTGGCGACTTCATCAAGACCTCGACCGGCAAGGTGTCCCCCGCCGCGACGCTCCCGGTCACGCACGTGATGCTGCAGGCCGTGCACGACTGGCACACCGCGACCGGCGAGCTGCGCGGCGTCAAGCCCGCGGGCGGGATCCGGGACACGAAGACCGCGATCCGCTACCTGGTCGCGGTGCGCGAGGTCGCCGGGCCGCAGTGGCTCGACCCGAACCTGTTCCGGTTCGGCGCGTCCAGCCTGCTCAACGACCTGCTGATGCAGCGGCGAACCCAACTCGAAGGCCACTACAGCGGCCCGGACTACGTGACGGTGGACTGACAGATGACTACATGGGACTACGCACCCGCCCCGGAGTCGCGGGACATCGCCAACCTCAAGCCGAGCTACCGGATGTTCGTCGACGGCAAGTTCGCCGAGGGCACCGGTGAGCCGCTGAAGTCGATCAACCCGGCGACCGAGGAGGTGCTCGCCGAGGTCTCGACCGCGTCACCGTCCGATGTGGACACAGCGGTGAAGGCGGCGCGGCGGGCGTACGACAAGGTGTGGGGCCGGATGCCCGGCACCGAGCGGGCCAAGTACATCTACCGGATCGCGCGGATGATCGCCGAGCGCGGCCGTGAGCTCGCGGTGCTGGAGAGCCTGGACAACGGCAAGCCGATCAAGGAGTCTCGCGACACCGACATCCCGACCGCGTCCGCGCACTTCTTCTACCACGCCGGTTGGGCCGACAAGCTGGACTACGCCGGTTACGGCCCGTCGCCGCAGCCGCTGGGTGTCGCGGGCCAGGTCATCCCGTGGAACTTCCCGCTGCTGATGGCCGCCTGGAAGATCGCGCCCGCTTTGGCGTGCGGCAACACGGTTGTGCTCAAGCCCGCGGAGACGACGCCGCTGACCGCGCTCGTGCTCGCCGAGATCATCCAGCAGGCCGACCTGCCGCCAGGTGTCGTGAACATCATCCCCGGCGCGGGCGACATCGGCGCGGAGCTGGTCAACCACCCGCAGGTCGACAAGGTCGCGTTCACCGGGTCGACCGAGGTCGGCAAGCTGATCCAGGGCTCGCTGGCCGGGACCGGCAAGAAGCTCACCCTGGAACTGGGCGGCAAGGCCGCGAACATCGTTTTCGACGACGCACCGCTCGACCAGGCCGTCGAGGGCATCGTCAACGGGATCTTCTTCAACCAGGGACACGTCTGCTGCGCCGGATCCCGCCTGCTCGTCCAGGAATCGATCGCCGAGCAACTGCTGGCGAAGCTGCACACCCGCGTGTCGACGCTGCGCGTCGGCGACCCGCTCGACAAGAACACCGACGTCGGCGCGATCAACTCCAGCGAGCAGCTGGCCAAGATCCGCGAGCTGACCCAGGCGGGCGACGACGAGGGCGCCGAGCGCTGGACGAGCCCGTGCCCGTTGCCGGCGAAGGGTTTCTTCTTCGCCCCGACGGTGTTCTCGAACGTCAGCCAGGCGATGCGGATCGCCCGTGAGGAGATCTTCGGCCCGGTGCTGTCGGTGCTCACGTTCCGCACCCCGGAGGAAGCCGTGGCCAAGGCGAACAACACGCCGTACGGGCTGTCGGCTGGGATCTGGACCGAGAAGGGCTCCCGGATCCTGCACATGGCCGGCAAGATGCGCGCCGGTGTGGTCTGGGCCAACACGTTCAACCGCTTCGATCCCACCGCCCCGTTCGGTGGCTACCAGGAGTCGGGCTTCGGCCGCGAGGGCGGACGGGCCGGGCTGGAGGCGTACCTCGATGTCTGAGAACCGTTTGGGTGTCGCGAAGACCTACAAGCTCTACATCGGCGGGGCCTTCCCCCGGTCGGAGTCGGGCCGGTCGTACACGGTGACCGACAGCAAGGGGAAGTTCCTGGCCAACGCGGCGCAGGCGTCCCGCAAGGACGCGCGTGAAGCGGTCGGCGCGGCGCGCAAGGCGTTCGGCAAGTGGTCGGGCGCGACGGCGTACAACCGGGGCCAGGTGCTCTACCGCGTCGCCGAGGTGATGGAGGGCCGCCGGGAGCAGTTCGTCAGCGAAGTCTCCGCGGGCGAAGGGACACCGGCGAAGCGCGCCCAGTCCCTTGTGGACGCGGCGATCGACCGCTGGGTCTGGTACGCGGGCTGGACGGACAAGATCGCGTCCGTGCTCGGCGCGGCGAACCCCGTCGCCGGGCCGTACTTCTCCTTCACGGTTCCCGAGCCGACCGGAGTCGTCGCGGTGTTCGCCCCGCAGGAGTCGTCGCTGCTCGGGCTGGTCAGCGTGGTGGCTCCGGTGATCGCCAGCGGCAACACGGCCGTCGTCGTGACGAGCAAGGACCGCCCGCTGCCGTCGATCACGCTGTCGGAGGTGCTCGCGACCTCGGACGTGCCCGGCGGTGTCGTCAACATCCTGACCGGCAGCGCGGTCGAACTGGCGCCGTGGCTGGCGTCGCACGCGGACGTCAACGCGCTCGACCTGACCGGTGCGCCGACGATCCTGCGCGCCGAGCTGGAGAAAGCCGCGGCCGGCACGGTGAAACGCGTGCTGCGCGCCCCTGCCGACGAGCCGGACTGGACCAAACAGCCCGGCATCTCCCGGCTGCGCGCCTACCTGGAGTCCAAGACGGTCTGGCACCCGACGGGCGTCTGACCCCGCCCCGTTGATCAACAACGGTTGCACCTGACCGATACGCTGTAGCGGCGTCACGGCACCGCAAGACGGCCGGATTCGTGGTCCCCTGCAGACACTCTCACCCGAGTGACGCCACGCCGGCCAGGGCCCGTGTGGCGCGTACTTGGTGTGGAAGGTGCGATGACAACCGTCGACAAGATCACCGAACTGATCGCCGCGATGCTGACCGAAAGCCATGGCATCGCGGCGATTCAGCGCGGTGACGTCGTTGAACTGCCCGAACTGAGCCTGCGGGTCAAGGTCGACAAGCCGATCTGGCACCACGAAGACCGGCTCGTCCAGCTGCCTATCGGCATCGGCGACCCGGAGTGGTCGGCACTCGCGTGGGACCAGGCGGTCGGCGTGGCAGGCGAGGACACGCCTCCGCTCGCGCAGGCGTTGCTGGCCTGGGTACACCATGTACTGCCGCTGTTCATCGCGTTGCGGGACGCGGACAACCCGTTGGCGCACCCGGTCTTCCGGATGGCCACGAAGGACGCGGCGGGCGCGGAGACCGAGCTGCTGGCGGCGCCGGTGATGATGCGGATGTTCGGCCGGCCGGGGCCGTCGTTCCAGCAGGTGCTGGCGGACGACCCGCCGAGCCTGCTGGTGGCCGAGCGGCTGCTGCGCGACACCGAGCTGACCGGCCAGCCGACGTGGCTGTACACCATGTCCGGGATGGCGGAAGGCGAAGCGGTCAAGGACGTGACCGTGAACAACGTCTCGGCCACGGAGGACTTCCCCGGCTTCGACGCCGTACTCGACTGGGGCGACGCCAGCGGCACGGTCAAGTCCTGGGTGGTGCTGCGCCGTCGTGTCTGAATTCGATCCGGAGCAGATCGCGCAGTTCATCGCGAGCGTCATCGGTACCGAGTCCGTGCCGCACGGCCACGTGCTCGAACTGCCCGAGCTCGGGTACCGCATCGAGGTCGGCGGGGTGATGCAGCACGACGCGTCGTTCGTCGAGCTGCTCGTCGGCGTCGGCGACCCCGAGTGGGGCGGCTACGCGTGGGACCGGTCGGTCGGCATCAGCCGTGACGGCAGCCACCCGGTCGGTGAGGCCGTGCTCGCGTGGACGCACTACGTGCTGCCGTTGTTCATCGCGTTGCGCCAGCCCGAGCACCCGTTGACCGGGGTCGTGGTCCGGCGTGCGGTGACCGGCGGCGAGATCCTCGCCGGGCCGGTGGTGACCCGCAACTTCCACGGCCTGCCGGACGGCTTCGACGAACGGGTCGCCGCGAACCCGCCGACCATGGTCGTGGCGCAGTGGCTGGCCACCGGCGGCCAGCTGCCCGAGCGGCCGACGTGGCTGTACACCGCGTGCAGCCGGGTCTCCGGGGTCGAGGCGAGCGAGGTGACGGTGAACAACGCGCAGGTCACCGAGCACTTCCCCGGTTTCGACGACGAGCTGGACTGGGGCGGCGGCAGCGGTACGGTCAAGTCATGGGCGTTGCTGCACGCACTGCCCGACTACCTCAATTAGGTGGAACTCGGCACCGCCCGCGTGCGTCGTAGGGCAGAGTAAGGCCAGCACAGAGGACTGCACGGGGGGAGAACATGCCGGACGGCTTCAGGGTCGAACCCGAGGCGCTCGAGGCCTACAAGACCACGATGACCGCACTGTCCAACGAACTCGGCACGGTCGGCACGGCCACGCTGAGCGGCGTGAACGCGTTGCCGGGCGACTGCTTCGGCAAGATCGGCGCCGAGGTCGGCCTCAACGCCGCGTTCCAGCAGGCCGCGCAGGCCCAGCTGGACGGTGTCAAGGCGGCGTCGACCGGTCTCGCCGAGCTGGCGAAGGCCGTCGGCAACGCGCTGGTCGGCTACCAGAACCAGCAGACCGACACGGCGAAGTCCATCCGGCGCTCGGAGAACGTCTGATGAGCGCGGCGGGATTCGTCGGCAGCCTGGTCGAGCCGATGAAGCAGCACCTGGCCAAGCTGGACGGCGACACCGGGTCGGGCAGCAGGGCAGGCGAGTCGTTCGGCCGCGGCGCGACCGCGGTGACCGAGATGAAGGGCCGCCAGGAGACACAGGCCAAGTCGACCATGCAGGGCTGGTACGGCGAGCAGGCGAACGCCTTCCAGGGCAAGTCGGCCGCGTTCACCAACGCGATGAACACGCTGAGCACCAACTGCACCACCGCGCAGCAGGCCGCGAGCACCGCGACGACCGCGGTGACCGGTGGCCGCACCAAGATCCAGGGCCTGATCGACGAGTTCGTCGGCTGGGCCACGCCGCTCATGCAGGCCGCCGAGGTGGCCAAGCAGAGCGGCAACGAGGCCGCGTGGGGCCAGGCAGCCGCCGACGCCAAGGCGAAGGCCGACGACTACGCCACGAAGACCGCGCAGGAGCTGCAGAACGTCAAGGACCAGCTGACTCCGCTGGTCGGCAAGCTGAACGGGCTGGCGAAGGTCGACGCGGGCGCGATGGGTTCGCTCGGCGGCGGCGTCAGCGCGCCCGGCACCGGCACCTCCACGTCCAGCGCGGGCTCCGACGGCCGCAGTGGCATCGAGTCGGCCAGCAGCGGCAGCCACGGCGGCTCCGGTTCCGGCGGCAGCCACGGCGGTGGCGGTGGCGGTGGCGGAGGAGGCGGGGGTGGCGGCACAGCCGTCGGCCCGCGTCTGCCGGTCGCGATCCCGTTGCAGCCGGGCAGTGGTGTCGGCATCAACCTGCCGGGCGGTGCGTCGGTCGAGGCGCCGAACGAGGTGGCCGCGGCCGCGGTCCGCCAGGCGTTGTCCGCGTTGGGCACGCCGTACGTGTGGGGCGCGTCGAACCCGCCTTCCGGGACGGACTGCAGCGGTCTGACGTCCTGGGCGTACGCCGCCGCGGGGCAGGAGTTGCCGCGGCACTCGGCGGCGCAGGCGATCGGTGCGTCGGTGCCGGATCAGAGCCAGCTGCTGCCCGGTGACCTGGTGGTCTGGAAGGGCCACGTGGCGATGGTGATCGGCAACGGGCAGATGATCGAGGCCGGTGACCCGGTGCAGATCAACCCGATCCGGACGTCCAACATCGGGATGCCGTTCATGGGGTTCTACCGCCCGACCGGCTGACCCGAAACGCCCGGGTGGTCGATCACGTACCGCCAGCAGCCATCCGGACCGCGGCGGGCCACGTCCGTCGCGGTGCCGGAGACGCCCGCGTCCGCGATCGTCCAGTCCACGATCAGCAGCGCGATGTCGCCGCTGACGTAGACGGCGCGGGGCTCGACCGTCATCGGCTTGCCCAGCGCCAGCAGCCCGGCGTTGGCCGCCGCGCGGGCGGCGCCGGTCAGCGGTTCGCCCGCGGCCAGCACCAGCAGGCCTTCCGGTTCGTAGAGCCGCTCGACCTCGTCGGGATCGAACGTGTTGAAGGCACGCGCGAAGGCGTGCGGCATGTCGGTGGCGTCGTGGACACTGGTCATGTGGACAGCCAAGCGAACGCGCACGCAGGTCACCAAACGGAAACCTGGGACTCCGCGCTGGTTCCCGACACGCGCGGCCGTACCGACCAGCCGTCACCGGACTGCCCGGTCGAGGTCGCGCTCGACGCGATCTCCGGCCGGTGGACCACGCTGGTGGTGCGTGAGCTGATGCACGGCCCGCGGTCGTTCAGCCAGCTGCGGACCCGGCTGCCTTCGTTGTCCGCCAAGATCCTCAGCGAGCGGCTGCACGGGCTGACCGGCCGCGGGCTCGCGGAACGCACGCGCACCCCGGGTTTCCCGTCGCACACGGCATACCGGTTGACCGAGCGCGGGCTTGCCTTGCGGCCCTTGCTGATCGCGCTCTACGACGTCGGCAGCGAGCTGCTCACAACGGCAGCTCCAGGCCGACCTTGACCAGGTCGAACACCGGCATCGTGTCGAACCTTCGCACGTTCGGGTCCGCCAGGAACATGCCGCGCACCAGGTCACGGCAGTGCGCCGTGCTGTCGCACGCCAGGACGACCGCGTAGTCCCATTCGCCCGCGATCGCGTAGCACTGCTGGACGTTCGGGGCCGCGAGCATGCGGTCGCGGATCTCCGCGTGGTGCTCGACCGACTCGCGGTCGATCGTGACCAGCACGAGCGCGAGCATGCCGCCCACCCGTTCCTGGTCGAGCACCTCGACCTGCCTGGCGATCAGGCCTTCCTTGCGGTAGCGGGTGATCCGGCGTTGCACCGCGCTGGGCGAGAGGCCGACCCGCTCGCCGAGGTCGTGCAGGGTCTGGGTGGAGTCGCGTTGCAGCAGGGTCAGCAGGTGCCGGTCGATCCCGTCGAGAGTCACGCAAGGATTTTGCGTCCCGGCGCGAAAACTTTCAATCGCGCTCACGTCCGCGCTGGTTACGGTCGTGGCATGGATCTCCGACTCGACCAGATCGAACGCCTCGCCCAGACCATCGACCCGGTGTTCCGCGACAGCCCGCAGTTCACCGCCACCTTCGGGACACGACCGGTCCTGGTGAAGGTCGAGACGCTGAACCCGTTGCGCTGCTTCAAGGGCCGGGGCGCGCTCGCGTTCGTCGATTCGGTCGAGTGGGGCGTCACGGTGATCGTCGCCTCCAGCGGGAACTTCGGCCAGGCGATGGCCTACGCCTGCGGCCGAAGGGAAATCCCGATCGAGGTGTTCCTGCCGGAGAACGTCAACCCGGCCAAGCTCGCGGCGATCCGGTCCTTCGGCGCCACGGTCCACCTGTCCGGGATGGACACGGACACGGCCAAGAAACGCGCCCACGAGTACGCCGCGCAACGGCCGGACCGGTTGATGGTCCGCGACGGCGACGAGTCGCTCATCGCCGAAGGCGCGGGGACCATCGGCGTGGAGCTGCTGCGATCCGGTCCACTGGACACAGTGGTCGTCCCGGTCGGCGACGGGGCGCTGATCAACGGGATCGGCCGCTGGATCAAGGCCCATTCACCGTCCACTCAGGTCATCGGCGTGTGCCCGGCGGGCGCACCGGCCATGGTGCGCAGCTGGCGAGCGGGCACGCCCGTCGCGCACCCGGCCGACACGATCGCCGAGGGCATCGCGATCGGCAACCCGCTGCCGCAAGCCGTGCGGTGGATGCGCGAACTCGTCGACGACATGGTGTTCGTCGAGGATTCCGCGATCCTCACCGCGATGGGACGCGCGCTGCGCGGCCTCGGCGTCGTCCTCGAACCGGCCGGTGCCGCGAGCCTCGCGGCCGTCGACGGCGTTCCCGGTGATCGGGTCGCTGTCGTGCTGACCGGGGCGAACACCCGGCCGGGCCAGTTGGAGTCGGTCGTGGCCGCGTGAGGACAGGGCTTTGCCTGCGCAGGGGACGCGGCGAGCCATAGACTCCACATGTGGGGAATGAGGATCACGTCCAGGACGAACTGGACCGGCTCGGCCGCAGCGTCGCCGAGACGGGGGAACGCGTCGCCGCCGTCGTCGGCCGCTCCGGCCCGATCATCGGCAAGGCGGCCTCCGGCGACAACGCGATCAGCGTGTCGGTCAGCCCTGGCGGGATGCTGCGCGCCGTCGACCTGCAGCCCGCCGTGCTCGGCAGGCACGCCGACGAGGTCGCGCGCGAGGTGATGCGGCTCGCGGCGCAGGCGACCAAGATCGCCAACAACCGGATGCACTCGTCGACGCGCCAGGTGGTCAGCCCCGCGGCGGCCAGGAACCTCGCCGGGCTCGGCATGCCGGACGAGCCGCTGCCCCGCGACGACAACGAGCCCGACGATTTCGGCAGGGTGCTGTCGTGACCGAACCCCCCGTCGACGAACTCGTCCAGCAGGCCGAAGCGCGCCGCCAGGCCAGCGCCGACCTGCAACGCCGGATCGCGTCGATCGTCGCCACCGCGCGCGACCCGGAAGGCCTCGTCGAGGCGACCACGACGGCCAGCGGCGAGTTGAAGTCACTGCGGCTGCAGCAGGCCGCGCTGCACCGCGGTGTCCGCTGGCTGTCCGAGACGATCATGGCAACGGCGCACCAGGCCGCCGAGTTCGCCCGGCAACGCAGCCTCAACCAGCTCGCGCTCGTGCTCGGCGACGAGGCCGCCGCCCAGCTGGAAGGGGCGATGGGCATCGCGCCCGCCCGCGCGGCGGGCTGGGACGTCGTCAGCGACCGCGCACCGGTGCGCCCCGCCTACCCGGCGCCGGTCATCGGCTCGCCGGCCGGGCCCGCGCACGCCGAGGAAGAGGACGACGACGTGTTCACGTTCGATCCTTCGTCGCTGCGCAGCGACCGGTGATCGACGGTATTGCCAAAACCCGTAGGCTGCCCGCGACCGGTGTGCCCACAATCGCACCGGCGGGATCGGCTGGGATCGTGCAGGAGAAGGCGGAGGGCCAATGGCTCAGGACATCGTCCCGATCGAGCTCGGGCTGCCACAGGGCGACGTGGTCACCCTCTGGGCGCCGCGCTGGCGGGAGGAAGGCGAGGACTGGGAGGCGTTCCTCGGTGACGAGGAAGACCTGTACGGGTTCCCAGACGCGGCTCACCTCGCGGCGTTCGTCAGGACAGCGCAGGAACACGACCTGATCGACCACCCCGCGTGGCCGGTCGTGCCCAAGCTGACTGTCGAGGAGCTGCTGCCCGACGAGGAGCACCAGTACGACCTGGTCGGCGTGCCGGAACTGGCCGCACAGGAGCCGGACACCTGGACGCTCGACGAGCTCGCCGGGATCGTGGCGATCGTGCGATCGCTCGCGGACGTGTGCGAACTTGACGTGGTCAACGAGGTCCTGTCCGCCGCCGAGGGCTTCGACGTGCTCGACCAGGGCACCCTGGCGTTCACCGGCCGGGACGGCGAGCGCCGCTGGACCGAGCTGGCCGAGACGATCGTGGAGCGCTGGGACGAGGTCCTCGACGCCATCGACGACGTCGTCGCCGTGCCCGACGTGGACGAGGCCACGCTGGCCGTCGCCGCCGAGGAGCTGGCCAAGATCCAGGCCGAAGCCGAGGCCGCCGAGGACGCGGACGAGGACGCCGACGAAGAGGACGCCGAGGCGGTCGACGAGGACGAGGACGCCGAGCCGGAGCCGGTCGGCTTCTGGGGCGAGGTCGGCATCGACCCGATCAAGATCGTCACCGACGGGGCCGAGCACTACACCCTGCGCTGCTACCTCGACGACGAGCCGATCTTCCTCGGCAGCGAGGGCAAGATCGACGTCTTCCCGTCGGCGCGGGCACTCGGCCGGTACATCGCCTCCGGCGAGATCGGCGACAACGACCTGGCCGAGGTCTCGACCTGGGACGACGTGGTCACCAAGGCCACCGACGGCTCGCTGGAGATCGAGGTCGGCGAGGAGAACACCTACGTCCTGCAGGGCCTGGCCGACGACCTGGCCGAAGGCCCGAACTCGATCGACCCGACCCAGCTGGAGCTGGCGGTCGAACTGCTGCGGGACGCCGCCGACTGGGCAGGCGACAAGTCCGTCGACGAGGCGCTCGCGGAGTCCGAGTCCCTCGGCTGGCTGGTGTCCTTCGTGCTCTCGCCGGACCCGACCAGGCTGGTGCCGAGCCCGCCGTTCGACGCCGAGGTCGAGGCGTGGCAGACGCTCGTCAACGCCTTCGAGGACCGGCTCGAAACCCACTGACGCTGTGCGACGAAGGCCACAGCGGCCGCGTGAGACGGTAAACACTCGTGAGTGGTTGGTCCGGTTCTAACCGGACCAACCACTCACGAGGTTGTTTCAGCCTTCGGAGGGGTGCCGCCCGGCTTCGTCGATCAGTGCCGCGTAACCGGGCTTGATCACGTTGTTGATCAGGTCGAGCCGCTCGTCGAAACCGATGAACGCCGACTTCATCGCGTTCACCGTGAACCACCGCAGATCAGCCCAGCCGTAGCCGAAGGTCTCCACCAGCGCGGCCATCTCGCTGGAGACGCTGCACCCGCTCATCAACCGGTTGTCGGTGTTGACCGTCACGCGGAACCGGAGCTTGGTCAGCAGGCCGATCGGGTGCTCGGCGATCGACGGCGCCGCACCGGTCTGGATGTTCGACGACGGGCACATCTCCAGCGGGATCCGCCGGTCCCGCACGTAGCTGGCCAGCCTGCCGAGGTGGGCGGTGCCGTCCGGGTCGACCTTGATGTCGTCGACGATCCGCACGCCGTGCCCGAGCCGCTCCGCGCCGCAGTGCTGCAGCGCCTCCCAGATCGACGGCAGGCCGAACGACTCACCGGCGTGGATGGTGAAATGTGCGTTCTGCTGACGCAAATACTCGAAGGCGTCGAGGTTGCGCGTCGGGGGGAACCCGGCTTCCGGCCCGGCGATGTCGAAGCCGACCACGCCGTGGTCGCGGTAGCGCACAGCCATTTCCGCGATCTCCGCCGAGCGGGCGTTCTGCCGCATGGCGCACAGCAGCGTGCCGATCCTGATCTTGCCGCCCGTCGCCTTCTCGCCCTCGCGGAAGCCCGCTTCGACGGCCTGGATGACCGTGTCGAGGCTCAGGCCCTTCTCGGTGAACAGCTCGGGGGCGTAGCGAACCTCGGCGTAGACCACGCCGTCGTCCGCGAGGTCCTGTGCACATTCGGATGCCACCCGAACGAGGGCTTCCTCACTCTGCATCACCCCGCACGTGTGCGCGAAAGTCTCCAGGTAGCGCTCCAGCGTGCCCGCGTTCGCCGCTTCGGTGAACCACTGCCCGAGCTCGGCCTCGTCGGTCGTGGGAAGATCGACATAGCCTGATGCGTCGGCGAGTTCGATCACCGTGCGCGGACGCAGGCCGCCATCGAGGTGGTCGTGCAACAACACTTTGGGGGCACGCCTGATCGCCTCGGGGGTAACCGGGTTCGGGTTCGACATGCCAGTACGTTACCCGCCCCTGCCCTCACCCGATCGTGTCCAACCGCGCCCACGTACTGTGTCCATTCGGTCATCGCCCGCAACGGGCGCCGTACCGCCGAACGGCCCAATCGGCCGAGATCAACTAACACGAAACTAACGGGTGGTGTATGGACGCGTTTTGGGACTGGCTAGGCTCCCCTGCGTCTCCCCTCCCCAGGACGAAGGTCACCTCCGTGAACGAGAACAACAACGCCACGGTGTCGTTCGACCGGATGCGCAACATGCTGACGCGCGCGGCCGAGATCCGTGAGAGCGAACAGCAGCAGGTGTTCGACGCGCTGGACGAGATCCACGCGCGGCTGAGCCCGCTGGACTCGCTCGGTTCGGTGCGCAAACGCTTGTCCGAGCTGCCGGACCGCACCGAGGTCGGCGTGATCGCCGAGCGCCTGGACGAGGCGATGGCGAAGCTCGAGGCCCAGGACACGGCCATCGCCGGCCTCACGCGTGCGGTCGAGTCGATCGTCGACAAGCTGGCCACCCCCTTCGCGCAGCTCGACGGCCGCCTCGACGGCGTCGTCGGCAAGATGGAGGGCGTCGTCGGCCGGATGGACGGTCTCGAGGACAAGCTGGCGAACATCCACCGGCGGATCGACTCCCTCGACGGGCACCTCGACAAGCAGGACGCCCGCATCGACACCCTGCCCGGCCAGGTCCACGTGCCGGTCAAGGAGCGCATCGACACCCTCGAAACCGCGCTGCGCGGCCGTCTCGACGAGGTCGACGAGGGCGTGCACGAGCACCTCGACGGCACCAAGGACGCGCTGCACCGCCACGTCACCGAGGTCAACGACGGACTGGCGCACAAGCTCGACGAGACCCGCGACACGGTCAACTCGACCCGCGACAAGCTCACGTCGGCCGTCTCCGACTCCCGCGAGGCGCTGAACTCCGCGGTCACCGAGTCGCGTGACGCGGTCAGCTCCGCGGTGTCCGACTCCCACGACTCGCTTTCGTCGGCCGTCACCGACTCCCGCGACTCGCTGGTCACCTCGCTCGGCGACGCCCGCACCGGCATCACCCACTCCCTGGACGAGGCCCGCACCGCGCTCAACGCCGCGCTGGACGAGACCAAGGAGACGATGGACGCCAGCGACCGGCTCGAAGCCCTCGCGCAGCGCCTCGAGCAGGCCCTCGGCCGTCTCGACGACATGGCGACCAGGCTGGACACGGTCGAGGACGGCTTCGCAGCCCGCCTCGGCGAACTGGGCGGCACGCTGGAGCAGAGCCTGACCAAGGTCCAGGGCACGCTGGCGGCTCAGCCCGACACCACTGTGGTGACCTCGCTGGTGAAGAAGAGCAACGAGGAGACCGAGCGCCGGATCGGCGGCCACCTCGACGAGGCCATGGCGACCTTCGCCGAGCTGATGATGGGTGGTGGCCCGGCGATGCCCGCGGCCCCGCCGTCGACGCTGCCGCGTCAGCAGCGCCGCGCCCGTGGCAGCAAGAAGGTCAACGGTGAGAAGCCGCGCATGGAGGAGCTCGAGGAAGCCGACTCGAGCGACGACAACTGACAAGAGTTCGGGAGAACGCCCCCGGTCCGCCGGGGGCGTTTTTCGCGTCACAGGTCGGGCAGCGCGGCCCGTTCGAACGGCGGTGGCAGCAGATCCAGCAGTTCGGCGTCCAGAAGTCGCGGTCGCGAACCGTCGACTGCCCGTCGTGGCGCAACAGCCAGGTGATCTCGCCGTTGGAATTCAACAACGTGCTGGCTTCGGTGGCGTTCAGCACGGTGGCCACCAACGCCACGGACGAGGCCGACCCGTCGAGCTGCAGGCTGTACTCGATGGCCCCGCCGCTACCGCACGGTGTCGATGACGAGTTTCCGCTCGGCGACGGCTGAGCCGACGCTGTAACCGCCCGTCAACGCCTCCAGCGCGGCCGCAACAGCGTCAGGCGTGTCCGTACGCAGCTCCAGGAGCGGGTCGCCCTGGGAAACCTGGTCGCCGGGCTTCGCGAGGCACATGACGCCCGCAGCGTGCTGCACGGCGTCCTCCTTGCGGGCCCGTCCCGCACCCAGGCGCCATGCGGCGACACCTACGGCATACGCGTCGAGGTGCGCGAGAACACCGGTTTCCGGGGCGGTCACGACGTGCACGTGCGACGCCCTCGGCAGCGCCGCTTCGGGGTCTCCGCCCTGTGCGCTGATCATCCGTGCCCAGGTCTCGTACGCGCCGCCGCTCGCCAGGACCTGTGCCGGGTCTGTGTCGATTCCCGCGAGGGCAAGCATTTCCCGGGCCAGCGCGACCGTCAGGTCGACGATGTCCTGTGGGCCGCCGCCCTTGAGGACCTCGACGGACTCCTGGACCTCCACCGCGTTGCCGACCGCGCGGCCGAGCGGGACGGACATGTCCGTCAGCAGCGCCGTGACCTTGCGGCCGTGCTGCTTGCCAATCCCGACAAGGGCTTCCGCCAGCGCACGGGCGTCGCCGATGGTCTTCATGAACGCGCCGGAGCCGACCTTCACGTCCAGCACGAGCGCGTCGGCGCCCTCCGCGATCTTCTTGCTCATGATCGAACTGGCGATCAGCGGGATCGACTCGACCGTCGAGGTGACGTCACGCAGGGCGTAGAGCTTCTTGTCGGCCGGCGCGAGGCCCTCGGTCGCCGCGCAGACGACCGCGCCCACCTCGGTGAGCTGCCTGGTGATCTCGTCGGTCGACAGCTGGGCGCGCCAGCCGGGGATCGACTCCAGCTTGTCCAGCGTCCCGCCGGTGTGGCCGAGGCCACGCCCGGACAGCTGCGGCACGGCCGCGCCGCACGCGGCGACCAAGGGCGCCAACGGAAGCGTGATCTTGTCGCCCACGCCGCCGGTCGAGTGCTTGTCCACGGTCGGCCGGTCGACTCGCAGGTCGAGCCGCTCACCGGAGTCGATCATCGCCTGGGTCAGCCGCGCGGCCTCCGCGGTGTCCATCCCGTTGAGGAAGATCGCCATCGCCAACGCGGACATCTGCTCGTCGGCCACCACACCCCGGGTGTACGCGTCGACCACCCAGTCGATCTGGTCGTCGGTCAGGCGGTGACCATCCCGCTTGGTTCGTATAACGTCCACAGCGGACAGTCGTTCTCGGCTCATGGCACCAACCCTAGACGCCGGGCGGGATCAGTCCCGCCTCGTAGGCGATGATCGCCGCCTGTACTCGGTTGCGCACGTTGAGCTGCTTGAAGATCGTGCTCACGTAGACCTTCACGGTGCCCTCGACGACGTGGATGTGCCCGGCGATCTCGGCGTTGGACATCCCGGTGCCGATCAGGCCGAGCACCTCGCGTTCGCGCTCGGTCAGGCCGGTGACCTGCTGGGTCGTGCGCAGGCGCGGGCCACCGCCGGAGAGGTGGTCGACGACGCGCCGGGCGACCAGCGGCGACAGGTACGCCGCACCTGCCGCGACCGCGCGCACACCCGCGATGATCTCGTGCGGGTCCCCGGTCTTGAGCACGAACCCGCTCGCGCCCTCGGTGAGCGCGCGGGAAACGTTGGCGTCGTCGGCGAACGTCGTGAGGATCAACGCCGCGGTCCCGGTGCCCAGCCGCCGGATCTCCGCGGCGGCGTCGAGCCCGTCGAGGTCGGGCATCCGGATGTCGAGCACGGCCACGTCCGGCCGGTGCGCCAGCACCTGCTCGACCACAGCACGGCCAGTGCCCGCCTCGGCGACGATCTCGATATCGCCCGTTGACGTGAGGATCGTGCGCACGCCCATGCGCACAACAGGCTCGTCGTCGGCGAGCACGACTCGGATCATGTCCGCATCCTATGGACCACGCACGAGCAATGCCTTGTCCACGAGGACACCGTCACGGAAGCACAGCCGGTACAGATCCAGGCGCCGTTCGTCGAACGGGTTGATGTGCGTGCCGTAGTGCCGGCAGTTCGGGTGGTCCGCGTTGTCCACACGGGTCCGTTGCGGGAGCACACCGGAGATCTCCGCTTCGGCCTGACCGACCCGCAAGCGCTCGTAATCGGCAGGGTCCAGAGTCGACGTCACCGCGTCGAACACCAGGTAGCCGAGCACGCTGATCACCAGGGCGCCGGATATCCCGGCGGCGAGCAGCACGGTACGCCGGGCGCTGTGCCGCACTCGCTGTTCCACGAGACGGCGGAAGCTGCTGGTGCTCGGCGTGAGCACTGGCTTGTCCGGCAGGTGCGCGGTGACCGCGAATCCGCCTTGGGGACGCGGGCCCGCGTCGAACCGGCCGCCGACCAAAGTGACGCGCTCAGCGAGCCCGAGCAGCCCGTAACCGCTCCCTGTGGCGCTGGCGGGCCGTTGCGCCGGTTCGTTGATCACGTCGAGGTCGATCCCGTCGCTTGTGGACCGCAGAGACACGGCGACCGACGCCCCGGGAGCGTGCTTGATCACGTTGGTGAGCGCTTCCGTGAGTACACGGTGGATCGTGCGTGCGATCACGGCATCCGGTTGCACGATGCCGTCGCTGGTCACGTCGATGGCCAACCCGGACTCGCGCGCCCGGTCGATGACAGCGTCGAAGGACTCGACGGCGTCGTCTTCCTCGGCGCGCAGCAACCGGACCGCGTCAGCCAGGCGTTCCGAGGCAGCGGTGACACTCGCCCGCGCCGCACGGGCCGCCGCGCGCTGGTCGGCGGGAAGGCTGGGCGAAACCTCCAGTGCGCCGACCGTCAGCGCCGCCTGGGCGAGTTCGTGCCCGACCAGGTCGTGCATCTCCGCGGCGAGCCGTGCGCGTTCCCGGGTCCGTGCCTGGTCGGCTTCCCGTTCCGACTGCTCGGCACGATCCCAGCCCGCCTCGATCATCTCGGCGTACCGGCGTCGATAACGACCACCGGACCACGGCAGGACAGCGAACACAGCAGCACCCGCCACAGCAGCGATGGACGTGTCGGCGCCACCCGACACAAGGCCGCCGATCACCCCGGTGCCGACAGCGACCGCCAAGGCGACAGCACCATGATGACCTGCCGTCGCGTACTTGCCGGCAAGGAAGCTGAGCGTGATGAGTCCAAAAGACAGCGTGAACGTGCTCACGGTGCTGCCCACTGAAACCCGGGAGAAGAAACAAACCTGCCACGCAGCGAGCGCCACGACGAGCACAACGACAGGCCGCCGACGAACCAACGCCACACACGCCGCGAGCACAACCAGGTACGCCACGGCCTCCCACACGGGCAAACGCCCCGGCAGCGAGGTCACCACGGCCCACAACACCGGCAGAGCGGTCAGTACCCACAGGCTCAGCGCACGCACGACCCGCATCATCTCCCCAACAGCAACGCGCCGCCCGACCGAGCCCGCAAACGCGCCACAACGGGAGTCATCACCCGCGCCAACGGCCCCGCCACAAACGCGAGCCCCGCACCCAACAACAAACCGGCAAGAACGTCGTGCGGATAATGCACGCCCTCGACCACCCGAGCCACAGCAACCAGAATCGCCAACGCGACGGCCACAACACCCATTACCCGGTGCACGAGCAAAAGGCCGACCGCGGCGGCACCGGCGATTGTGGCGTGATTGCTCGGGAACGACCAGTCCCCGACCTCAGGACAGCCCACGACACCACGACAGGGCCGTTCCTCCTGGAAAAGCACCTTGAGCACTTCGCTGACCAGATACGCGACCGCCACCATCAGCGGCGCGACGACCGCCAAAGACATTCGCGCAGCACTCTGGCGCCGCGCAAGCCACCAGACAACCAGGTACGCCAGAACGAATCCGCCGATGATCACCTCGGCGGCGATGTGAGCGATTTCCACCATGAATTCGACGCTATGGAAACCGCCACAACCACACCGCTGCCCGAAGGCACCGGACGACCTTCACTTCCGACAGGTCCCGCGACCTGTCTTACGGCCCTCAGCGGCGCTGCGTACGCAGGTGGATGCGTTCACCCTGCTTGCCGAACAGGCTGAGCACCTCGCAGCCGCCACGGCCGGCCGCGCCGAACCAGTGCGGGATCTGGCAGTCGAACTCGGCCGCTTCGCCCGGTCCCATGGTGAAGTCCTGATCCCCCAGGCGCACGCGGAGTTTGCCGGACAGCACGTACAGCCATTCGTGGCCCGCGTGCACCCGCAGGTGCGGTTCCTCGTCGTGCGCCGGGATGGTCAGCTTGTACGCGCGAGGCTCGCTTTGGTGGCGTGACAACGGGATCAAGACCCGTCCGCCGGACTTCTCCGGCTGTTGCGGTACGCGCGGGTCGACGATCCGGGGTGCTGAGACTATCTCGTCGAGCGGGACACCCAGTGCCGCCGTGACCGGCAGGAGGAGTTCCAGGCTCGGTTTGCGCTGGCCCGACTCCAGTCTGGACAGTGTGCTGGTCGAGATGCCGGTCACCCGCGCGAGGTCCGCGAGGCTGACGCCCTTCTTCTCACGTGCGCGACGCAGGCGCGGGGCGATCTGCTCGATCACCGCGTCGACGGTCGGTTGGCCCTCCATGCCACCCAATGTATCCCGGAATCGGCAACGTCCTTTGTCAGAACCGCACCGCCCGGCCGATTCTTCCGGTGGAGGTGATCCGGAATGGACAAGAGACTGCCGTTCGGCGTCTACCTGCTGGCGTTCAGCCTGTTCGCGATGGGCACGGCGGAGTTCCTGCTGGCGGGCGTACTGCCCGCGGTCGCAGCGGACCTGGACGTCACGCTGTCGTCGGCCGGGATGTTGATCACGGCGTTCGCACTGGGTGTCGTGGTCGGCGGGCCGCCGTTCGCGGTGCTGAGCCTGCGCTGGCCGCGCCGCACGGCCCTGGTGGCCAGTCAGGCCGTCTTCGCGGCCAGCATCGCCGCCGGACTGCTCGGCGACTACCAGACCTTGCTGGTCACCAGGGTGATCTCGGGTATCGCCTACGCGGGATTCTTCGCCGTCGCGTCCGTGACCGCGATCAGCCTGGTCACGCCCGACCGCAACGCCCGCGCGTCCGGCGTCGTGGTCAGCGGCCTGAGCATCGCCATGCTCGCCGGTGGCCCCGCAGGCACCCTGATCAGCCACTTCACCGAGTGGCGCGGGGGCTTCTGGGCCGTGGTGGTCCTCACCGCCCTGGGCATGGCCGGGTGTCTGATCGGGTTGCCCGCGACCAAGAACACCGCACGGCCGAGCGTTTCGCGTGAGCTGGCCACCATGCGCCGGCCACAGCTCTGGGGCCTGTACTCGATCACGATTCTCACCACGGCGGCGTACATGATCACGTTCAACTACCTGGCGGCCATGCTCGCGGACATCACGGGCGTGCCCGAGGTCTGGATCCCGGCCATCCTGGCGTTGTTCGGCGTCGGCGCGTTCGTCGGGTTGTCGGTCGGCGGTCGCATCTCAGACCGAAGACCACACCTGGCGTTGCTCACCGGCGCCGGATCGATCATGCTGCTGTCGCTCGTCCTGGTCACCGGGATCGAGCGGCCCTGGCTGGTCGTGCCCGTGGTCTTCCTGCTGGGCATCGGCGCGTTCGTGCTCAACCCGGCGATCTACGGGCGGGTCTTCGCGATCGCGTCCGCCGCGCCGACACTCGCCGGAGCCACCACGGTGTCCGCGTTCCAGCTGGGGATCAGCCTCACGCCCGTCTTCGCGGCCGTGTCGCTCACCCAAGGCGGCGCACTCACGTCGGTGTGCCTGATCGGGGCCGCACTCGCGGTGCTCGCGACCCCGTTCATCCTCATCGACCGGGCAGGTCTTCGGGCCCGAAAGCGTCCGGAAGTACTTCACTCATAGGCAGAATCCCGCGAGGCGTGTCCAGCAGGCAGTCCGGGCCGCCGAACTCGTAGAGGATCTGACGGCACCGGCCGCACGGCATCAGCAGTTCCCCCGTGCCACTGCGGCAGGACACGGCGACGAAACGACCACCGCCGGTCAGCCGCAGCTGACCGGCCATCGTGCACTCGGCGCACAGTCCCAAGCCGTACGAGGCGTTCTCGACGTTGCACCCGACCACGGTCCGGCCATCCGAGACCAACGCGGCCGCACCGACCTGCAGACCCGAGTACGGGCAGTACGCCTGGGCGGCGGCTTCGACAGCCGCCGCCCGCAGCGCGTCCCAGTCCGGCGTCATGAACCCTGACCCCGGCGGTAGATGAACCCGTCTGCCTGAGGCATCCGCAACCGTTGTGAGGCAACGGCCAGCACGATCAGCGTGACGAAGTGCGGCGCGTACGGCGTCAGGTCGCGCGGCAACTCGTCCACCGAGAAGTAGATCGCGTACAACAACCCGGCGGCCAGCACAGCGGCACCGGCAGCGAACCACTTGCGGCGGAACAGTTGCACGACAACGACGACCACGAGCAGCAGGACCGCCGCGTACAGCAACGCCAGCACGGCAGGGCCACGGCCGGACAGCTGCAAACCGTCCGTGTAGCCGAACAACGCCGAACCACCCAGCAGACCACCAGGCCGCCAGTTGCCGAAGATCATCGCCGCCAGGCCGATGTAACCGCGGCCGTTGGTCTGGTTCTCCAGGTAGTCGGCGCCGTCCTTGAGCAGCACCAGCGACGCGCCACCCATCCCGGCGAGACCACCGGAGATCAGCACCGCCGTGTACTTGAACGCGTACACGTTGACACCCAACGACTCCGCTGCCGTCGGGTTCTCACCGCACGACCGCAGCCGCAGCCCGAACCTGGTGCGCCACAGGATGAGGTAGCTGATCGGCACCAGCAGGATCGCGATCATCGTCAGCGGCGCGACCTGGGTCAGCAGGCCGCGCAGGATCCCGGCCACGTCCGACACGATCACGCGCTGCTCGGACTCCAGATCCGCCAGCCAGTTGGTGATCCCGGTCGCGGAGTACGTGTCGAACTTCGGCACCACCGGCGACTGGCGCGGGTTGCCCGACAGCGGCTGGAAGACCAGGTGCGCCAAGTACTTCGCGACACCGAGACCCAGCAGGTTGATCGCCACACCCGAAACGATGTGGTTCACGCCGAACGTCACGGTCGCGATGGCGTGCAGCAGACCGCCGATCGCGCCGAACACGATCGCCACCAGCAGACCGACCCACACACCGCCGTAGTACGAACCGAACGCGGCGCCCCACGTCCCGAGGATCATCATGCCCTCGAGGCCGATGTTCACCACGCCCGCGCGTTCGGCCCACAAGCCGCCGAGCGCGGCGAGCAGGATCGGCAGCGCCAGCCGCAGGGCGGTCTGCGTGGTGGTCGACGACGTCAGGTCGACGTTGCCGGTCAGGTACGAAGCCGTTGCCAGCACGGCGATCGCACCGACCGCCCAGAGCACACCGTTGAGCCAGCCGGGAATCCTGCGCCGCTTGGGCGGCGGCGCGACGTGAACCGGTCCGGCGACCGGGTTGTCCGCGATACCGGCGGCCATCAGACACTCCCTCCGGCTGCGATGTCACTCGTGTCCCTGCCGAGCTGGCGGCCGACTCTGCGTTGCTCGGCGGCCAGTTCCATCCGGCGCACGATCTCGTACGCGATGACCACGGACAGCACGATCGCTCCCTGCATGATCGTCGTGATCTCCTGCGGCACACCGACGTTGTCCAGCGACACAGCAGACTTGTCCAGGAACGCCCACAGCACCGCACCCAGCGCGATCCCGCCCGGGTGGTTGCGGCCCAGCAGCGCGACGGCGATACCGGCGAACCCGTACCCGGCGGGGGAAGTCTGCAGGTACTCGTGGTCGCGGCCCAGCAGCTCCGGCAGCGCCGTCAGACCGGCGACACCGCCGGAGAGCAGCATGGCCGTCAGGACCATCTTGCGGGCGTCGACGCCACCGGCTGTCGCCGCGGTCGGCGACTCGCCGCTGGCCCTGAGCTCGAACCCGAACCTGGTCCGGTTGAGCAGCACCCAGTAGCCCGCGCCGACCAGGCCGGCGACGAACACGAACCCGAACAGCGTCCCGCTCTCCCCGAACGGGATCCCCGGCACCCAGCCCGACTCGGGGATCGGCTTGGTGGCGATGTTGTTGCCGATCTGCACACCGAACGCGTCGGTGCTGACCAGGTAGGCGATCAGGCCGATCGCGATGGCGTTCAGCATGATCGTCGAGATCACCTCGGACACACCGCGGTAGACCTTCAGCAGCGCGGGCACCAGCGCGTACAACGCACCGGCCAGCACGGCGACGACGATGATCACCACGGTGTGGATCACCGGCGGCAGCACCACACCGCCACCGACGATGGCCGCGATCACCGCGGCGAACCGGTACTGGCCCTCGACACCGATGTTGAACAGGTTCATCTGGAAGCCGATGGCCACCGCGAGACCGGCCAGGTAGTACACGGCGGCGCTGTTGACGGTGTCCACGGCGGTGGTGCCGCGGAAAAGCTGGCCGATCATCGCGCCGAACGCGTCGAGCGGGTTGTCACCCGAGATCAGCAGCGCGACCGTGCACAGCAGCACCGAGAACAGGATCGCCAGCGCGGGCGGCAGCAGCTTGCCCCGCAGGGTGGTTTTCACTGAGTTGCCTCCCTTGGCGCGGAGCCGGTCATGGCGCAGCCGAGGTCCTCGGCGGTGACCGTCGCCGGGTCCTCCTCGGACACCAGACGGCCGCGCAGCATCACCACGATCCGGTCGGACAGCCCGATCAGCTCGTCGAGGTCCGCCGAGATCAGCAGCACCGCGAGGCCGTCGGCACGGGCCTGGCGGATGTGTTCCCAGATCAGCGCCTGCGCGCCGACGTCGACACCGCGGGTCGGGTGCGAGGCGATCAGCAGCTTCGGGTCACCGGACAGCTCACGGCCGACCACCAGTTTCTGCTGGTTGCCGCCGGACAACGCGGCCGCGGCCACGTCGATGCCCGGCGTGCGCACGTCGTACGCGTCCACGATGCGCTGCGTGTCCTGCCGGGCACCCGCGATGTCCAGCCACTGTCCTTTCGAGACCGGCTTGCGGGTCTGGTAGCCGAGCATCCGGTTGGCCCACAACGGCTGCGTCAGCAGCAGGCCGTGCCTGGTGCGGTCCTCGGCGACGTAGCCGATCCCGGCCTCCCGGCGGGCGAGCGTGCCGAGCTTGGTGATGTCCCTGCCGTCCAGCGTGATCGTGCCCCCGCTGGCCCTGCGCATACCCATGATCGTCTCGACCAGCTCGGTCTGGCCGTTGCCCTCGACACCGGCGATGCCGAGCACCTCACCGGAGTGCACCACCAGCCCGATGTCGTCGAGCACAGCGCGCGCCGAGCCGGATTCCGCCAGCCGCAGTGCGGAAACCGTGAGCACCGCGGTGTCGGTGACCGTGGACTCGCGGGTCTCCGGGCTGGGCAGCTCACTGCCGACCATCATCTCGGCGAGCTGGCGTGAGCTGGTCGTCTTCGGGTCCGCGGTGCCGACCGTGGTGCCGCGCCGGATCACCGTGATCGAGTCGGCGATCGTGCGCACCTCGTCCAGCTTGTGCGAGATGAAGATGAACGTGAAACCGTCCGAGCGCATCTGCCGCACGGTGTCGAACAGGTCGTCGACCTCCTGCGGCACGAGCACAGCGGTCGGCTCGTCGAGGATCACGATCCGCGCGCCGCGGTAGAGGACCTTGACGATCTCGACCCGCTGGCGGTCGGCCACACCGAGGTACTCGAGCGCGATGTCGAGGTCAGCGTTCAGGCCGGTCCGCTTGGCCAGCTCAGCGACCCTCTTGCGGGCCTTGGCGCCGATGCCGTGCAGGCCCTCCGCGCCGAGCACGATGTTCTCGAGCACGCTCAGGTTGTCGGCGAGCATGAAGTGCTGGTGCACCATGCCGACGCCGACCTTGATCGCGTCCGACGGGTTCTTGAACCGCACCGGGTCGCCGTTCACCTTGATGGTGCCCTCGTCCGGCTGGAGCATCCCGTACAGGATCTTCATCAGCGTGGACTTGCCGGCGCCGTTCTCGCCGCAGACCGCGTGCACCTCGCCTGCGCGGACTTCGAGGTGGATGTCGCTGTTGGCGACCACCCCGGGGAATCGCTTGGTGATCCCCGCAAGCTCAACGGCCAGGTCGTCAGCCATCTTCGCCTCCCAGAAAAACCTCGTGAGTGGTTGGTCCGGTTCTAACCGGACCAACCACTCACGAGGTGCTACCAGCGCATGGAACTAGTTGGACGGCTTGTCCGACACGGTGATCTTGCCGTCGATGATCTGCTGCTTGTACGCGTCCAGCGTGGCCTTGATGTCGTCGATCTTGCCGCCGGAGGTGGCGTAGCCGATGCCGTCGACCTTCAGGTCGAAGCGCTTGGGCAGCGAGTCCAGCGTGTTGCCCGCCACCGCGCGGACGAAGTCGTACACCGCGACGTCGACGCGCTTGAGCATGGACGTGATGATCACGTCCTTGGAGTTCTCGACCGTCTTCTGGTTGTACTGGTCGGAGTCGACGCCGATGGCCAGCACGTTCTTGGACTTGGCTGCCTCGAAGACACCCTTGCCCGACGCACCCGCGGCCTGGTAGACGACGTCGGCGCCACGGCTGATCTCACCGGCGGCGACCACGTTGCCCTTGGCCGGGTCCTGGAAACCGGTGAAGTCACCGGCCGGGGTGATGTACTCGGACTCGACCTTGGCGTCCGGCGCGGCGGCCTTCACGCCCTGCTTGAAGCCCGCTTCGAACTTCTGGATCAGCGGGACGTTCACGCCGCCGACGAAGCCGACGTGGCAGCCCTTGCTCTTGTGCGCGGCGGCGACGCCGACCAGGAACGAGCCCTGCTCCTCGGCGAAGACCAGGCCGGTCACGTTCGGGAGCTTGACGGTGTCGTCGTCGACGACAGCGAACTTGGTGTTCGGGAAGCTCTTGGCGACCGCCTCGACGGACTTGGCGTACGCGAAGCCGACCGCCACGATCGGGCTGAAGCCCTCCTGCGCGAGCTGGCGCAGGCGGCTCTGCTTGGCGTCCTCGGTCTCGTTCGGCGCCGCGGTGAGCTCCTTGGTCTCCTTGAGACCGAAGTCGGCCTTGGCCTTGTCCAGCCCGGCGGCGGCGGAGTCGTTGAACGACGCGTCGCCACGGCCGCCGATGTCGAAGGCGAGGCCGACCTTGAGCGCGCTGGCGTCAACCTTGGGGCCCGCGGCGGTGCTGCCGGCCGCGCTGCCACCCCCGCCCTGCGGAACCGGGGCGAGCTTGCAGCCGGCGGCCTGGTTGCCACCACCGCCCGCGGGCGCGTTGGTTCCGCCCCCGGTGTCCTTGGCGCAGCCGGCCAGTGCGAGAACACCGGTCAGCGCGACGGCCGCCAACGTGGTAACGCGCGATCGACGCACGACGTGTCTCCCTCCCCGCTCGGTGAGCGGCGACGAACCCGGCCTGCCCGCCGGGAAACTTGCGAATTGGCGAACCGTACCCGGCGCGATGACCGGCCCAGCACACCACTGGCCGGGCGTAACCTAATCGTTTGCCGGTGATTCCGCCTGCGGTTCGGTGTGAATACACAGGGTGATCCATTTGGTACGGACGTACCAGAACTGTCACCGGGACCGCGCTCAGAGAATCCTGCCGCCCCGCTCGGCACCCGCGTTGTCGATCGTCCACTCCAACCGCTCGACTTCACCGCCCACGTCCGCGCCTGTTTCGTACGCCTGCAACGCGAGCACGTACTGCCTGGCCACCTCGGCCTGGCGGGGACCGCCCGGATCGACCGACACCAAGCAGTCACCGATCCTGCCCAACCTGGCCCACTGTCGCTGTCGCGCCCGGTCCCGCCGCCGCCAGCGGCCCGCCGCGACGAAACCGAGGTGTGACAAGAAGAACACCATCACACAAGCCGTCCAGAGCCCCACGAGCGCCAGTACGTACTCGCCCGTCGCAGGTTCACTGGGAACGGCAGCGCGGCGGGGCACGCTGTCCGCGTACTGCTTGGCCGCCAACGCGTCGAACGCCCTGGCGAACTCCGCCACCTGCGCCGTGAGCTGAACCGGCGGGAGTGTCGTGGGCTCGTTGTCCCCGCCCCGGACCGGGAAGCGGTACTCCAGCGCGGATTCGGCTTCGGTGGCCACGTCTTCGCTGAAGCCCACGCCGAAACCGGTGCCCGCGCAAGCGGTGAAGCCGTAGAAGTCCCCGCGGTAGCCGTAGACGAACACCACGTTCGACGGGACCAGACCGGCGACCTCCGCGCAGAGGTCGTCCAGGCCGCGAAGCGAGGGTCCTTCTCCGACGGCTTCTCCGACAGCAGTGCCACCACGATCGGCCGGTCACCAAGCGCTCGGTGAACATCGTCCGGCGCCACCGGGGGCGCGTCCCGATCGAGGTACACCGGGTTGTGCCGGAGACTTTCGACGATCGCACGTGCTCGATCAGAGACGACGACAGGCTCAGGGCTGGGCAAGGCGAAACACGCGATCAGGCCGGCGAGCACCCCGCCGGCGAGCCAGCGCGGCAAGCCGAAGTACTTCTCGCGCAACAGAAGGCGTTTCACAGCAAGGCCAGCCCGTCGCCCGCGGCACGTTCCGCGTCGGCCGTGCGGCCCTTCGCGAAGAGGTCCCGTGCTTCGGCGTACCGGTCAGCGGCGTCCGAGTTCGCGATGAGCGTCAAAGCCGCCGCCAACTCGCTGATCCTGGCGTACGCCGTCGCTTTCGCCTTGCGCAGCGCGATTTCGGTCTCCCTCCGGCGCCGTCGCCGTCCTGACGCGGCGCCGAGCAGGACACTGACGCCGAGGACCACGGCCGAACCGCCCAGCACCGGCGGCGTGTGGTCGGCGATCCGCCGCACCAAGCCGCGAGACTCGGTGAGTGGCTCACCGAAAGGCTTGCGGTGGTTCATGTCCGCGATCCGGCGGGCGATGGTAGCGACCCAGCGGTCGACCGTCGTGGCCGGCGCGAAGGAGTCGTGACTGGAGTTCGCGTAGGCGTAGTCGCGCGCCGACGTGAGACGGTCCTGGCCCCTGCCCGCCACCTCGACCCAATAGCCCTGTGCCACCACGACGACGTCGTCGGGGAACTGCTTGGCCAGTGCGGGCGCGTAGTCCACGAACGGCTCACCCGCCTTGAGTGCGGGCAGTACCACGACCCTGGCGGAGAACCCGTACTGCTGCTGAAACACCCCAGCCGATCGGGTGAACCCGGGTGCGGCCCCCTGAGCGTCGTACACGGGATTCTGCCGCAGTTTCCCGGCGAGGTCCGCTACTTGGTCCCCGGTCGGCTCGACCACCGGGTACGCCGGGTACGCGCCCACTTCGGCCGCCGGTTCCAGGTCGCCCGGCTGCTGCTGGTTCGTCTTCCGAATCGCCTGCAACACCGGCCCCGTGGCGTCCATGTACGCCGTCCACTGCCGCAGGTTGGTCAGGTTCGACGGGCCGTCCCACACCGCCAGGCCCGTCACCGTGATCACCCGGATGCCCTTCGGCTTTCCCCAGTTCTCCAGCGGTTTGGCCACCTCCTCGGCGTACCGCCGGTCGCGGGTGGCGGACGGCGCGATGACCAACCGCAAGCCCGGCCTCATCTCACGCATGACCGCGGCCATGTCGAGATTGGCCACGGCGCCGGGCGCCCGGTAGACCGACTGCGTCTCCAGCACGCTGATCGCGGCGGGAACATCCAGTTTCCCGGCGCGGCGGTGGGCTGCAGCGTGGCGAGGCCCAGCGCGAGGCTGATCAAAGGAACCACACCGCACAGACTGGCAGCGATCACCCGACCGCGTCGCGGCTTTTCCCAGAGTGGCCGTCGCGGTCAGCCGCGGGCCCGCGCCACCAGTTCGAGGCCTTCCAGGCAGATCCGCTCCGCCAGTTCGAACTCCTCCTCGGTCCGGGCCCTGGCGAGCACGCCACCGGCCGTCACCCAGCGTTCCCTCGCCTGCCTGAGCAGGGCGGCCACGCGTTCGTCGACTGTCGGCGGCAGGACCTCGACGTGCACGCCGAGCTGGTTGTGGCGGGATCGCGCGGCGATGGCCTCGTCGTTGCTGCTGTGCTTCTGCCTGCCGACCAGCACGGGCACCAACGCGCCCGCGGCCAGCACGACCACCGCGCCCACGATCAGCACCCACGTCACCGGACCAGCCTCTCCAGCTCGTCGACCTGCCGTCGCACGTTCGCACCGGACTCGTGTCCCTGCAACGCGAGCACGTACTGCCTCGCCACCTCGGCCTGGTTGGCGTCCTGCGGATCGGCCGACAGCACGTACTCACCGATCCTGCTCAGCCGCGCCTCCGTCTCGAGCCGCTCCCGGCTGCGCGGCCCGCGGCGACCGACTGCCCTTGCTGCCAGGTGCAGGAGGAAGAACAGGGCGACGCAGGCGGCGACGATCCCGCCGAGGGACAGCACGATCTCGCCCGTCGCCAGCTTGTCCGGCACGGCACCGCGGCGCGGCACGCTGTCCGGGTAGTCCTTGGCCGCCTGCGCGTCGTAGGCCAGCACATACTCCTCGACCTGCGGCGTCAGGTCAGTCGGGGACTCGCGGTACTTCCACGCCGACTCCGCCTTGGCGATCAGCACGAAGTCGAAATTGGACGCGTTGACCGGGTGGTCCTCGTTGTTGAACCTGGGGCCGACGCAGAAGGCCGGGTTGTAGCCCTTGCCCGGCTCGTTGCCGTAGACGATCACCAGGTTGGTCGGCACCAGGCTCGCGAGGTCGTCGCACAGCTTCAACCCGGCCGTGACCAGCGACTTGCCGGACGGCGGCATCGGTTCGCCGTTGAGGATCGCCACCACGATCGGGCGATCACCGAGCACCCGGCGGACGTGCTCGGCGTTCACCGTCGGCGGGGCGCCGGGCTCCACGTACACCGAGCTGTGCCGGAATCCCTCGACGGCCGCGCGGACGCGGTCGGTGGTCGTGACCTGGCCGCGGACCAGCGCGACGGACGCGATCACGCCGACCAGCACGCCACCCACGACCCACCTCGGCACGCCGAAGTACTTCTCGCGTCGCAGGAAACGCTCGACCGGCCCCAGTTCCCCGCTCACAGCGCGGCCAGCCCTTCGTCCGCGATCCGCTCCACCTCGGCCATCGCCTCGGCGGTGTGCGCCTGTTCGAACAAGTCACGCGCGGTCGTGTACCGCTCGGCCGCCGCCGTCGGGGCCTGTTCGGTCAACGCCGCGCCCAGTTCGCTGATCCTGGCGTACGCCTTGGCTTTCGCCTTCAGCAACGCGGCGTCCGCGGCCTGCTGCCGCCGCTTGCGGCGCAGCGCGAACCCGGCGAGCGCTCCGCCGCCGAGCACCACCGCCGATCCGCCCCACGCCAGCGGGGTGTAGCGCGCGATCGTCCGCGCGGGGTCGTAGGTCTCCGGCTGCGGCCGTCCGAAAGGCTTGCTGCGGCTCAGTTCGTCCAGTCGCGTGATGATCGTGGCCACGCGGCCGTCGATCGTGCCGCCCTTGGAGAACGTCCCGATCTCGTACCGGCCGAAAGCGTAGTTGCGCGCCGAGTCGACGCGTTCCTTGTCCTTGCCCGCGACCTCCACCCAATAGCCCTGGGCTACCAACACGATGTCGTCAGGGAATTGCGCGGCCAGTGCGGGCGCGTAGTCCACGAACGGCTCGCCCGGCCTGAGCGCGGGCAGGGCCGCGACCCGGATCGTGAAACCTGTCTTCTCCTGAATCGTTCTGGGCGACAGCGTGAACTTGTCGGCCCGGTCCGGCGCGTTGTGGACGGGGTTCTGCCGCAGCTTCCCGGCCAGGTCAGCGACCTGCGCGGACGTCGGCGCGAGCACCTGGTACGCCGGGTAGGCCTGGCCGACCGGCACGCGGTTGATCTCCCTGACCGAGGCCAGAGCGGGGCCGGTGATGTCCATGTACGCCGTCTGCTGCCGCAACTCGGTCAGGTTGGACGGCCCCCACCTCGTGTACAGGCCCTCCACTGTGATCAGTCGCACCTTCTTGGCGTCCGCCCATTTCTTCAACGGCACCGACACCTGCTCGTAGTGCTCGTCGTCCTTGTAGCCGCGTTCGAACGGCGCGATGAGCAGCTTCGTGTCCGGTGCCATCTCACGCCTGACGACGTCGAGGTCGATGTTGGCCACCGCACCGGGGGCCTGGTGGACCTGCTGGGTCTCCAGCGCTCTGATCGCCGCCGGGACGTCGAGCTTCGGCACGTCAGCGGGCTGCAGGAGGGCCGCGCCGATGGCGAGCCCGATCAGGGGGACCACGGCCGACAGCCTGTCATCGTCCGGCCGTCCGGGCGGGCATTTGGCGCAATCGGGGTGTTCGGTGGGTCACAGACGCCAGCCGCTGGTTGGGCCAGCCGAGGGCGACCGGACTAGCATCCCTCGGGTCAAGGCGCGGTGGGTAACCGTCCCGGTTGGACTCCCAGCCCATCCCAGCCGGAGCCAGCGATGTTGGAGGCTTGAAAGCCGATGTCCGCCGAAGCCGCTGAGGTGTCGCGGCCCAGCCGACGCGGGACGTTGTACCGCGGTGACCCGGGTATGTGGTCTTGGGTGGCGCACCGGATCACCGGTGTGCTCACGTTCTTCTTCCTGTTCGCGCACGTGCTGGACACCGCGCTGGTCCGGGTGTCGCCGCAGGCCTACAACGAGATCATCGAGACGTACAAGACGCCACTGGTCAACCTGATGGAGGTCGGCCTGGTCGGCGCGGTGCTCTACCACGCGCTCAACGGCGTGCGGGTGATGCTCGTGGACTTCTGGGCCAAGGGGCCGCGCTACCAGAGGCAGATGCTCTGGGGCATCCTCGTGGTCTGGCTGCTGGTGATGCTGCCCGGCGCCTACTTCATGCTCGTCCGGACCGTCACCGAGATGTTCGGGGGCTCATGATGACGCTCGCTCTGGACAAGCCCCGCTCCCCGCGCCGCCCGGCCGCCCGGCGCAACAACTGGGAGCTGGCCAGCTGGGTCTTCATGCGCGTGTCCGGCGTCGCGCTGCTGGTCCTCGTGCTCGGCCACCTGCTGATCATGAACATCCTCGACGGCGGTGTGCACCGGATCAACTGGGGCTTCGTCGCCGGTCGCTGGTCGTCGCCGTTCTGGCAGTTCTGGGACCTGGCCATGCTGTGGCTGGCCGAGATCCACGGCGGCAACGGGCTGCGCACGATCATCAACGACTACGCCCGCAAGGACGCCACCCGGTTCTGGCTGAAAGTCGTGCTCTACGTCTCGATGGTGCTGATCCTCGCGCTCGGCACGTTCGTGATCTTCACGTTCGACCCGAACTTCGACGCCTGATCCACCACACCACGAAGGCGAAACCAATGCAGTTCCACAAGTACGACGTGGTGATCGTCGGCGCGGGCGGCGCCGGCATGCGAGCCGCGATCGAATCCGGCCAGCGGGCCCGAACCGCTGTGCTCACCAAGCTCTACCCCACGCGTTCGCACACCGGCGCGGCGCAGGGCGGCATGTGCGCCGCGCTGGCCAACGTCGAAGAGGACAACTGGGAGTGGCACACCTTCGACACCATCAAGGGCGGCGACTACCTCGTCGACCAGGACGCGGCGGAGATCATGGCCAAGGAGGCCATCGACGCCGTGCTCGACCTGGAGAAGATGGGCCTGCCGTTCAACCGGACGCCCGAAGGCAGGATCGACCAGCGGCGCTTCGGCGGGCACACGCGCAACCACGGTGAGGCCGCCGTGCGCCGGGCCTGCTACGCGGCGGACCGCACCGGCCACATGATCCTGCAGACGCTGTACCAGAACTGCGTCAAGCACGGCATCGAGTTCTTCAACGAGTTCTACGTGCTCGACATCTGCCTGACGCCGGACGCGAACGGCGACCCGGTGTGCACCGGCGCGATCGCCTACGAGCTGGCGACCGGCGAGATCCACGTCTTCCAGGCCAAGTCCGTGGTGTTCGCGACGGGCGGGTTCGGCAAGGTCTTCAAGACCACGTCGAACGCGCACACGCTGACCGGCGACGGCATGGGCATCATCTTCCGCAAGGGCCTGCCGTTGGAGGACATGGAGTTCTACCAGTTCCACCCGACCGGCCTGGCCGGACTGGGCATCCTGCTGACCGAGGGCGCACGCGGCGAAGGCGCGATCCTGCGCAACGCCTCCGGTGAGCGGTTCATGGAGCGCTACGCACCGACCATCAAGGACCTGGCGCCGCGCGACATCGTGGCCCGTTCGATGGCGCTGGAGGTGCTGGAAGGCCGCGGTGCCGGGCCGAACAAGGACTACGTGCTGCTCGACTGCACGCACCTGGGCGCCGAGGTACTGGAGACCAAGCTGCCGGACATCACCGAGTTCGCCCGCACGTACCTCGCGGTCGACCCGGTGAAGGAGCCGGTGCCGGTGTACCCGACCGCGCACTACGCGATGGGCGGTATCCCGACCAACATCCACGCGGAAGTGTTGCGGGACAACGACCACGTCATCCCCGGCCTGTACGCGGCAGGCGAGTGCGCGTGCGTGTCGGTGCACGGCGCGAACCGGCTCGGCACGAACTCGTTGCTGGACATCAACGTCTTCGGCCGTCGCGCCGGGATCGCGGCCGCCGAGTACGCCAACGCCCACGAGCACGTCGACCTGCCGGAGAACCCGTCGCAGTTCGTCGAGGACCAGCTGGCGCTGGTGCTGTCCGAGCACGGCCGTGAGCGCGTCGCGGACATCCGCACCGAGCTCCAGGCCACAATGGACGCCAACGCCTCGGTGTACCGCACGGAGGACACGCTCAAGCAGGCACTGCACGACGTGCAGGCGCTGAAGTCCCGCTACGCGCACATCACCGTGCAGGACAAGGGCAAGCGCTACAACACCGACCTGCTCGAGGCGATCGAGCTGGGCTTCCTGCTCGAACTCGCCGAGATCCTCGTGGTCGGCGCGTTGAACCGCAAGGAATCCCGCGGCGGCCACGCCCGTGAGGACTATCCGAACCGGGACGACACGAACTACATGCGTCACACCATGGCCTACAAGGAAGGTGACTCGCTGACCGCGGACATCCGCCTTGACTACAAGCCCGTGACCTTTACCCGGTACAAGCCGATGGAGCGCAAGTACTGATGACTGCAACAGTTGAGTCCACGTCAGGCACCCGCGGCAAGGTACCCGAGGTCTCCAAGGACGCGGTCCTGGTCGCGCTGAAGATCCTGCGCTACAACCCGGAAGTCGACGACGCGCCGCACTGGGAGACGTACGACATCCCGGCGCTGCCCACGGACCGCGTGCTGAACCTGCTGCACTACGTGAAGTGGTACATCGACGGCACGCTGACCTTCCGCCGATCCTGCGCGCACGGCATCTGCGGCTCGGACGCGATGCAGATCAACGGCATCAACCGGCTGGCGTGCAAGGTGCTGGTGAAGGACCTGTTGGCGCGCAAGGGCAAGACGACCACGATCACGCTCGCGCCGATCAAGGGTCTCGAAGCCCGCAAGGACCTGCTGGTCGACATGGAGCCGTTCTTCGAGGCGTTCCGCGCGGTGAAGCCGTACCTGATCACCTACGGCAACGAACCGACGCGTGAGCGCATCCAGTCGGTGGCCGACCGCGAGCGCTTCGACGACACGACCAAGTGCATCCTCTGCGCCTGCTGCACGACCTCGTGCCCGGTGTACTGGACCGACGGCTCGTACTTCGGCCCGGCAGCGATCGTCAACGCACACCGGTTCATCTTCGACAGCCGTGACGAAGGCGCGGGCGACCGCCTGGACATCCTCAACGACACCGAGGGCGTCTGGCGCTGCCGCACCACCTTCAACTGCACGGACGCGTGCCCGCGTGGCATCCAGGTCACCAAGGCCATCCAGGAAGTCAAACGGGCGCTGCTGTTCCGCCGCTGAACTACGCGAATGCGTAACAACGGCCCTTCGTACCGGCGAGGGGCCGTTTTTCATGTTCGTATACCTATGTCTAATTTGTGCCCGATGGGCCGTTCGGCCTAACCATACGATCGAAGGGTTTACCGCGTATCCGCGTGCGGCCTAGCGTGAAAGAGCGTTCGGGGCGCGATTCGAGGGCAGCCCCCGGGCCATTCCTTTTCTACCCTGCATTGAAAGGAATGCGCTTTCATGCGTAAGTTCGTTTCGGGTGCCGCGCTCGCGGTCGCCATTTCCGCTGTCGGTGCGCCTGCCGCGCTCGCCGGCACCACGTCAGCCGAGCCGATGATCATCGGCGGTGGCACTGTCAGCTCCGCACCCTGGGGCGCGCAGGTCTACGTGAACGGCCAGTTCAACTGCTCCGGCTCGATCATCGCGCCGCAGTGGGTGCTCACCGCGCGGCACTGCGACGGCTCGAGCCTGTCGGTGAAGGTCGGCAACGTCAACCTCGGCCAGGGCCAGAACCGCACGGTCGACCGCAAGGCGACCGCGCCCAGCGGCGACATCCTGTTGCTGCACTTGAGCTCCGCCGTGCAGACCACGTACATCAAGCTGGCCGACTCGAACCCGGCCATCGGCTCGACCAACCAGATCTACGGCTGGGGCCGCACCCAGGGCAGCAACCCGCCGTCCCCGGTGCTCAAGACCGCGAACGTCCGCGTCACCGGCACCAGTTCGGACGCGTACGGCGGCCCGGCGATCGCCAGCGTCGGCGTGAACGGCGCCGCGTGGCACGGCGACTCGGGTGGCCCGCAGATCGCCAACGGCGTGCAGGTCGGCGTCTGCTCGACCGGTGAGAACAGCGGCTCGAACCCGCAGGGCACCCAGAATTACGCGAGTGTCGCGAACAGCCGTTCATTCATCCGCAGCACCGCCGGTGTCTGATTCGAACTGAATAATCCCGGTTTCGCGTAAACGCCGGAAAGCGGCAATCCACCAGCCGGTCGTCCCCCACCCCCAGTGGGACGACCGGCTGGCTTGCGTCTACCCATGTTGCAACTTCTACGTAATTACGTAGGATGGCCACATGGAGTTCGACGAGCGGCTGGCCGCACTGGAGGAGCGGGTCGCCGCGCTGGAAGGACAGCCGAAACCGGTGTCCGCCGGCCAGTTGTGGGCATTGGAAGGGGTCAGGGAGCGCTCGCCGGAAGGCGCGGTGCTGTTCACCGGAACCGTCCCACTGCCAACCGGGCACCACTACGAGTGGCAACAGGGCGAGACGGTCGAGAACCTGCTGGAGACGGACTGGTCCGAGCTGAGCGCCACCATCGCCGCGCTCGGTCACCCGGTCCGGCTGCTGTTGCTGCGGCTGATCCTCACAGGCGTGCAGACGACCGCCGGACTCCAGGATCACGAGGCACTGGGCACCACCGGCCAGCTGTACCACCACCTGCGCCAACTCGTGGCCGCCGGCTGGCTGCAAGTGACCTCACGAGGGCACTACGCCGTACCGGGAGCGAAGGTCGTCCCGCTGCTGACCGTGCTCACCGCTGTCCAGAATCCAGCATGACGGGGGAAACACCATGCCGAGCAGACGAACAGTCCTCGCCGCGACCGCGGCGACCGGGCTCACGCTGACCGCCACACCAGCGGCGGCCACGGGCTCCCTGAAATCCCTGGTGGACGAGCAAGCCACCAAGATCACCGGCTACGACACGGTCGCCGTCGGCGCGTTCCGCGGCCGGGAGGCGTACGCCCTGCGCGGCGACTCGATCTTCCAAATCGGCTCGATCACCAAGACCTTCACCGCGGTGCTGCTGGCGCTGACCGGCCGCGTCGACGACCCGCTGGGCAAGCACCTGCCCCGCCGCTTTCCCGCGCCGCAAGGCGTGACCATGGCGCAGTTGTCCTCGCACACCTCGGGAATGCCCCCGCTGCCGCCGGGTCTGCTGGAACACCCCGGCTTGGACCTGCGGGACCCGTACGCCCACATCACCGAGGAATTCCTCGTCGAAGCACTGAAGAAAACCACCCTGGTCACGCCACCCGGCACGCAATACGCCTACTCCAACTACGGCGCAGGCCTGTTGGGCCTTGCGTTGACCAGGAACTACGAGGCGCTCGTCCGGCACCGGATCACGAACCCGCTGGGGCTCGCCGACACCGTGCTGACGCTCAACCCGCTCCAACGGCAGCGCAAGGTCCAGGGCTACGACTCGGAGGGCAAGGCGACGCCGGACTGGCGTCTGCCGGTCATCCCCGGCGCGGGCGCGTTGTACGGAACGATCAACGACCTGCTGCGGTACATGCGCGCACACGTCGGCGACGCGCCGTTCTGGCTCAAACCCGCGCTGGATCTCGTGCAGCGCCCCAGGTTCGAGATCAGCCCGGAGTACCGGGCCGGGCTCGGCTGGCACATGTACACGTTGCCGAGCGGCCGCGAAGTGGTCTTCCACGACGGCGGCACCGGCGGGTTCACCAGCATGGCCATGTTCTCGCGGGAGTCGAGGTCCGGCGTCGCGGTCATCGCGAACAAGTTCAACGCGGACCTGTTCGGCCACGCGGCCGAACTGCTCGAACAGCTCTGACGAAAGCGAAACGGGGTGGCCGGGCGAACCGGCCACCCCGCTCGGAACACAAGGGCCTACTTGAAGACGCGGACCGTCATCGAAGTGCCGTGCTGCGACTGCACCTTGATCTTCACCCCGGCCGCGGGCAGCTTCACGCCCGCGGTCGGCTGGCCCGAGGACCAGTACGGCTTGGTGTCGTCGAACAGCGGCTGGGCCGCCTTGCCGCGGACGTAGCTGGGCCGTCCGTTGGCGAGCAACGTGAACGAGTCCGACTTCTGCAACGAGAACGGCGCGTCGTAGCCCGCGATGCGCGGACGCCACGGCTGGCCCTGCAGGTTGTAGATCGGCTCGGGGTTCGCGTCGATCGGCAGGATCAGGCCCTCACCCGGGTGGGCGCTGGTGTTGTTGTCCGCCTGCGAGGTGTCCCAGTAGGACACCAGGAGACCGTCCTGGTACGGGAAGTGCTCCACCCAGTCCGGGCGAGCCGGGTCACCGAAGTTGTACGGGCCCGTCTGCATGTACTTGTCGAACGACGCGTACGTGCGGTTGGTCGCGATGTAGAAGTGGTCGAACGCGGCCGTCTCCGTGCCCGTGGTCTGCTTGAACCCGTTGAGGGTCCAGCCGGCGGGCGCGCCCTCGGCACCGTCGCTGAACACGACCGCGCCGTCAGCGGTGATCTTGATGTCGTCGGCGAAGAAGCCGTCCGGCGCCACACCACCGTCGGTCACGTATCGGAAGCGCAGCTTGGCCTGCTTGCCTGCCAGCGAGGTCAGCGGCACGGACACGTCGGCCCAGCTCGCCTGCGTCCCGGTCAGCGCCGGGGCGTTCGAGCCGTCCTTCTTGAACGGGGCACCGTTGACGGTGCCGTCGAGCGAGGTCCACGTCGCGCCGCCGTCCGTCGAGGCCTGGACGTACAGGTAGTCGAAGTCCTCTTCGATGTCGTAACGGGACTTCAAGGTCAGCGTCGCCGACGTCTTGCCGGTCAGGTCGACGTCCCTGACGATGTTGCTGTCGACGTTGTCGCCCTTGCCGCTCCAGTACATCTTCGTCCCGGCGAACGGCTTGCCGTACTCGGTGGTCTTCTGCTTGTCGGGCAGCACCACCACGACGCCTTGGGCTTTCTCGCTGTTGTACTCGTGCGGGCCGAGGTCGACCCGGCGGTCCTGGCCGGCCACCACGACCTCGTAGTCGAGCCAGCCCAGTTGCAGCTTGTCCCACGCGGACAGGTCGGCCGCGCGCGTACCGATCGCCTCGCCCGGCGCCGACACGCGGCTCTGGCCCATCAGCGACCACCAGTTGACGCCGTTCTCCTGCCCGCCGCCCGGGCCTTCGGTGTCGTAGTGGTCCGGCAGGCCGAGGTCGTGGCCGTACTCGTGCGCGAACACGCCGAGGCCGCCGTTCTCGGGCTGGATGGTGTAGTCGCCGACCCACAGGCCGGTCGAGCCGATCTGGGTGCCGCCGCGCTTGTTGCCCGAGGGGCCGTCAGGCGCGTTGGAGTACGCGTACCAGCGGTGGCTCCAGATCGCGTCCTCGCCCTGGATCGGGTCACCATCGGACTGGTCGCCGCCCGAGTGCACGATCTGGAAGTGGTCGAGGTAGCCGTCCGGCTCGTTGAAGTCGCCGTCGCTGTCGAAGTCGTAGCGGTCCCACGTGTCGTAGGACTTGAGCTCCTCGCGGATCTGCTCGTTGGTCGCACCGGCGGCGACGCGGCCCTCGGCCCACTTGTTGAGCGAGTCGCGGACCAGGTCCCAGGTGTTGTTGCAGACGTTGCCCGCGCACGGGAAACCGTTGGAGCGGCCGTAGCGCGCTTCGTTGTAGTCGACCTTGACCCAGTCGGTGACGGTGCCGTCGACCGAGTAGCGGCCGGATGACTGCTTCTCGTAGAACGTCTTCAGCGACTCGACCCCGGCGCCTTGGCCGAAGTACATCTGCTGGTAGTGCTCACGGGAGTAGTCCGGCTGCCAGATGGTGCTGTTGTCGACCGCACGGTTGGGCGCCGGGATCTCGTTGCGCAGCGGACCGTCGAACTTCGTCGGTCCCGGCACGCTGGGCGCGGTGTCCACGTCGGGGTAACGCGGGTCGCGCTTGTTGCCGAACTCCGCGAGGACGACGAAGATCTTGTCGGTCTTCTCCCGTCCGAGCTCGACGTACTGGTCGACGCGCTGGCCCTTGGCCGCGCCGCGGGCGGCCTCGGCGGGCTTGTCGCCGACCTTGGCGACCGTGCTCGCGCCGCGCTTCTCCACCTTGGCCTGGCCGGACAGCACCTCGGCGAGGGCTTCCTGGCGCAGCGCCCTGCGCTTCTCCTCGAACTTGTTCGGCAGATCGTGCTCGCCCGGCGCGTACTCGACCCCGGACGGTGGCGCGCTGGGCGCGGCCACGGCGGGCGCCGATAAGGCGCTGACGCCCAGACCGACCAGCGCTAACAGCGCCAGGCCGGCAGAACTTCTTCGATGCACTTGCCCTCCCGTGCTCTGATCGCCGGAGAGGTCACTCTCCGGCCACAGATGAACGGGCTGACAGTACGGATTAACTCTATGGAGTGAAATACGCCATACGTAGGGTTATTGCCATCACGCCATATGTTGATCTTTCACAGACCTCGTGTCGATCTGTCACACGATCAGGTCCAGAACACCGCGAGGCCCACGTTGAGCACGACGAGACCCCCCGCGGTCGGGCTGAACCACTTCGGCGCCTTGTCCTTGGTCACGTAGAGCACCGCGAGCACGCCGATCACCACGAGAACCAGCAGCTTGATGCCCAGTTTCATGTGGTTGTAGTCCGCGTTGGTCAACGGCGCGAGCAGCATCAGCGCGAGACCCGTGATCAACTGCAGACCAGAGCCGTGCAACCAGCCCTTGTTCACCGGCGCGTCCTGGCCGGCTTTGAGCTGCAGCATCAGCGTGCCGATCAGCATCGCCATACCGAGCAGGTGCAGGAACACGAGCAGGTGCCGGACGAACTCCACTGAACTTCTCCCTCGTGGTGGGAAGGGGGTGCAAACAGCCAGAACGGCATTATTCGCCCATCACCGAACGCGACACCGACCGGTCCTCGCACTCACCCCGCCAACCGACATCACTTTCGAGTGACTAGCCTGCATGTGTGCCTGAACGAGCTCGGCAACTGGCCCGCCTACTGAACCTGAGCCTGAGCATGGCCGCTGTCGTGACGTTCGCGGCCGCGCCGGTGGTGAACGCTCAATCGACCACAACGAGCACCCCTAAGCCGGGGACGTCGTCCGGCAAGAACACCCCCAAGCCCGGCAGCTCGTCGGGCAGCAAGCAGCCGGACAAGCCCACGGACGGCGAGCAGGCGACCAGCTGCACGGCCAAGGCCGTCCCGCCGCCGGCCAACGAGGGCAACGGCGACCAGCTACCGCCGTTGGACCTGCCCAAGGAGCCCGTCGGCGGCGCGGAGATGGGCAGCTGCGGAGCGGTGCTGCCCAAGGGCGCGAACTTCCCGCCAGACGGCATCACGGCCGACTCGTGGCTGATCGCCGACCAGGACACCGGCGACGTGCTCGCCGGGTTCGCGCCGCACGCGCGTCAGCGCCCGGCAGGCACGGTCAAGGTTCTGCTGACCATGGTCGCGATCAAGGAGATCGCCCCGGACCAGGTGATCGTCGGGACCAAGGAGGACACCCGGCAGACGGGTACCCGGGTCGGCATCGTCGCGGACGGCAAGTACGCCGCCAAGGACCTGATCCGCGCGCTGATCGTCACCCCCGCCGCGGACGCGGCCAACGCGCTGGCCCGTGAACTGGGCGGCCCGGACGTCGCCGCGCAGAAGATGAACGACCTCGCCCGCGGGCTGAACGCGCTCGACACCCGGGTGGTCAACCCGAACGGCAACGACGTGCCCGGTCAGAGCACGTCGGCGTTCGACACGGCGCTGATCTACCGCGAAGCGATGCGCATCCCCGAGTTCGCCGAGGCGACCGGGTCGAAGAAGGTGCAGATCAAGCCGCAGGGTGCCCGCAACACCGCGATCACCCGGACCAACGACAACAAGCTGCTCGACAGCTACAAGAGCGCGACCGGCGGCAAAGCCGGTACCACCAGCGCGGCCAAGAACGTCTTCGTCGGCAGCGCCGAGCGGGACGGCAAGAAGCTGATCGTCACCGTGATGCGTTCCGACCAGCAGCCGTTCGAGCAGGCCGAGTCGCTGCTGGAGTACGGCTTCACGCTGGCCGCGGCGCGGTCGAAGTCCGTCGGCAAACTGGCCGGTGCCAGCGAACCGCCGCAGACCAGCCGGACCGCGGACACGCCGAGCAGCGACGAGGAGGAGACGAGCAAGCAGGCCAGCTCCGCCGCGGTGCACCGGTCGGCGTTCGGCACGTTCGGGCTGCCGATCACGCTCCTCGCCGGTGCCGTCGTGCTGGTCGGCCTGTTGATGACCGCGAAACGCAAGATGGCCCGTGCCAAGCGGTTGCGCTCGCAGACCCGCTGACCCGACTCCGCCGTCACGCCCTAACCTGAAGTCGTGGTCCTGACGTCACGGCGGCTGTTCGCCCTTCTGTTCGCCTCGCTGTGCCTGTTCGCGTCCGCGAGCTTCACGGCGACAGCGCAACCGGGCGGTTCATGCCCGAACAAGACCAGTCCACCACCCCCGGTGGACACCTCGGAGACAGCGAAACCGGGCCAGAAGTCGCCCGAACCGCTTCCCGTGCCGGACAAACCGGTCGGCGGTGAGAAGCTGGGCGGCTGCGCGGTCGTCACGCCTCAGGGCGCGCCGGCCGTGCCCGCTGACGTGACCACCGCGTCGTGGCTGCTGGCGGACTTGACCAGCGGTGACGTGATCGCGGCGAAGGACGCGCACGCCCGTCAGCGCCCCGCGTCGGTGATCAAGGTCCTGCTGTCCATCGTGGTGATGAACGAGCTGGACATGAAAACGGTCGTCACCGGCACGCAGGAGGACGCCAACCAGGACGGCACCAAGGTCGGCATGGGCCCGGGTGGGCAGTACACCGTGGATCAGCTGTTCCACGCGTTGCTGATGCACTCGGGAAACGACGCGGCGCACGCGTTGGCCCGGCAGATCGGTGGCGTGGAGAAGACCGTCGCGAAGATGAACGAGACGGCCAAGAAGCTCGGCGCGCTGGACACCCAGGTCGCCACACCGTCCGGCCTCGACGGGCCGGGCATGATGACCTCGGCGTACGACATGGCGTTGTTCTACCGCGAGGCCATGAAGCACCCGGAGTTCGGCGAGGCGTTGACCACCAAGCAGATCGACTGGCCGGGCTGGGGTACGAAAGCGGGCTTCAAGGTCAACAACGACAACCGGCTGCTCGGCAAGTACGACGGATTCCTCGGCGGCAAAACGGGTTTCACGGACGACGCCCGGCACACCTACATCGGCGGCGCGGCGCAGAAGGGCCGCAAACTCGTGGTGGTGCTGTTGCGCGGCGAGCAGACGCCGGTGCGGATGGCCGACCAGGCAGGGCACCTGATGACCTGGGGTTTCGGCTTGAGCGGCAAGAAGGTCGAGCCTGTCGGGACCCTCAACACGCCCCCGGCGGCCCCGGAATCACCGGACGCCCCCGGCGCGCAGGGCAGCAACGGCGGGGGCACCGCCGGCAACGCGGCGGGCAAGCCGATCAACAATCAGGGTGGTGTGCTGCCGACGGCGGCGATGGCCATCTCCGGCGTCACGATCCTTGGGTTCCTGATCTGGCGGATTCGGCTGCGCTACGCCCGTCAGGCTGCCCCTGCGGGGGTTCCTGAGGAGACTGATCCTGAGCAGACTGTGTGGATTGAGCGTTATCGGGACGATCGCTGACTTTGGCCGTTGCCGTCCACGCGGTGATGAACAGCAGGAAGCGCGCGACGAGGTTGGCGAACACCAGAAGACCGATGACAGGGCCGAAAAGCGCGCCGGTCGGTGAGTTGGTGACGGTGGTCAGGTAGATCGCACCGATCTGCTTGAGGATCTCGAAGCCGACCGCGGCTGCGAGCGCGCCCTTGACAGCGCTGCGGACGTCGACCTTCTCCCGGGGAAGCCGCGTGAGCACCCAGAGGAACACCAGCCAGTTCGCGATGATCGACAACGCCAGGGTGGCGATGAACAGCAGGACCCTCGCCCAGCCCGCCTCTTCCAGGCCGACGAGCTTGAGCAGCAGGTTCGCCAGCCCGGTGCCCGCGGCGGTGAGGCCGAAGGAGATGACGAGCGCGACACCGAGGCTGAGCAGCGCGACCAAGTCCTTGAACAGGGTGGGGATCAGCGGCTGCTGGCCGCCTTTCTGGCCCCACTGCGCGGTGAGCGCGTCCCGCAGGTTGCTCATCCAGCCGATGCCGGAGTAGAGGGCAGCGAGCAAACCGATGACACCGACCGTGCTCTTGGAGTTCAGAGCGGTGGTGACCACCTCGTTGATGGTGCTGCCGAGACTGCCGGGGACAGCCTCGCTGATGCTGTTCTTGAGCTCGGTCAACAGCTCCGGCTGGGCCTGCAACACGAACCCGGCGACCGCGAAAGCGATCATGAGCAGCGGAAACAGCGACAGCACACTGAAGTACGTGATGGCCGCCGCGAACTGGTTGCCGTACCGCTCGGAAAACGCGTCGCCCGCCCGGATCAAGTGGTCGAGCCACGGCCACTTCCTGCGGTAATCATCCAGCTTGCCCACGTAACGACGCTAAGTCCGACCCACGTGCTCCGCATGATGAAACGCTCACCCGGCGAGAAAACCCACCCTTTCGTAGGTCTGCGCCAGCGTCTTGGCGGCGACGGCGCGAGCCCGCTCGGCACCCTTCGCCAGCAACTTGTCCAACTCGGCGGGGTCGTCGAGGTAGGAGCGGACCGAAGCCTGGACAGGGGTGATGAAGTCGACGACGACCTCACCGAGGTCCTTCTTCAGGTCGCCGTAGCCCCGGCCGTCGTACGCCTTCTCCAGATCGGCGACGGACTTGCCGGTGAGCGCGGAGTAGATGGACAGGAGGTTGCTGACGCCCGGCTTGTTCTCGGTGTCGTAGACGATCTCGCGGCCGGTGTCGGTGACAGCGGAACGGATCTTCTTCGCGGCCTTCTTGGGGTCCTCGAGCAACTCGACGACACCGGCGGGAACAGACTTGCTCATCTTGGCGGTGGGGTCCTGGAGATCGAAGATCTTCGCGGTGTCCTTGACGATGTAGGCCTCGGGGAGCGTGAAGGTCCTGCCGAACCGCGAGTTGAACCGCTGAGCCAGATCCCGCGTGAGCTCGAGGTGCTGCCGCTGGTCCTCGCCGACCGGGACGAAGTTCGCCTGGTAGAGCAGGATGTCGGCGGCCTGGAGGACGGGGTACGTGAACAGGCCGACGCTGACCCGGTCGAGAGCCTGGCGTGCGGACTTGTCCTTGAACTGGGTCATCCGGCTGGCCTCACCGAACCCGGCCATGCACTCCATGACCCAGGAAAGCTGCGGGTGCTCGGGAACCTGGCTCTGCACGAACAAAGTGGCCCGGTCCGGATCGATGCCGAGCGCGAGCAACTGCGCGGCGGAAACCCTGGTCCGCTGCCGCAGCAACTCGGGATCGTGCTCGACGGTGATCGCGTGCAGGTCGACGACGCAGTAGAAGGTGTCGTGAGTCTCCTGCATGGCCACCCACTGCCGGATGGCACCGAGGTAGTTGCCGAGGTGGAAGGAGTCAGCGGTCGGCTGGATACCGGACAACACCCGAGGAAGACTCTGCTCGCTGGACACACCCGGATCCTATTAGCCGCCACCGAAGCCCAGCATGCCACCCGCACCCGAAGGCAACACGGACCAAGGAGCGCCCACGCCCCGAAAACACACCAAGGATCCGGAGCACGAGGAAGGACGAACACCAAAACAAGGCTCCTGCCCAGAGGGGTCAGCTCCCGGCGAGGGAAGGGCTTGTTCCGTGCAAAAAACCTGACCACGGCGGGACACGAACCACTGCCCACAAGCAGAAGTCCCAGCGAGAGAAGACCAAGAACTCCGGACGAAACCGTGGAGACCGGTTTAAGCGAGCCCCAATAAGGGAAACAAACAAGCGCCCACCGAAAACCACCAAGCAGGAGGCTTCTGTGCCACCGGCCCCCGGAGCGCCCGAGTCACGGGTAGCCGGGCGAGGACGGGAGGAAGTCAGGCGGTGGGCGCGGGCTGCGGAGCGACGTCCGGCTCAGCCACCACCACTGCGATCGGCACGACGGGAGCCGAGGGAGCTTCGACCGGCGTCGTCACCCTGGCGTCTTTCGACGACTTGCGGATGAAGCGGAGGAAGCCGAGCACCACGCCGGTCAGGCCGACCGCGGCGACTCCGATGCCGACCGGGCCGCCGACGTTGGCAGGCATTGCCTGTGCGGTGTCCTGCGCGAACGCTGCTCCGGCTGAGGCCACCATGAAAAGGGCCACGAACGTCATCGTCACCAGGGAACGGGTCCTTGCCACCCGGTCACGCACTGGTTCGCCTCCTGCGACACACACCGACTGGGCATCCCCCGATCGAGGGACACGGTTGACTACCGAGCCATCAAAAAGCTACCGAGCGTGTCAAGCGTTGGGTCGCTGAGCACCACTCCTGCTTGCGGTCAGGGAGGCTATCGCTCGTTCGGGCACTTGGCGTTCCCGGGGTGTCGATCAAGACCCGCCGCGCCCGGGGACGCGGCGGGTACCTGCGCTAACGTGCCGCAGCCGTTACCGAGCCGTACGTAGTCGTGCGCTGGCGTGCGGGACGACCGGCCAAGGTGGCCAGTTGCTCCAACTGACGGACCGTGCGCGCCGAGCCGTGCTCCGATCCGGCCATCCGGCTGATGGTCTCCTCCATCAACGTGCCGCCGACGTCGTTCGCGCCGCCGCGGAGGATCTCCGCTGTCCCTTCCTCGCCGAGTTTCACCCACGAGCACTGGATGTTCGGGATACGGCCGTGCAGGCCCAGTCGCGCCATCGCGTGTACCGCACGGTTGTCGCGGCGTGACGGGCCTGGGCGGGCGACACCGGCCAGGTAGATCGGGGCGTTGCGGTGCACGAACGGCAGCGCCACGAACTCCGTGAGCCCGCCTGTGTCGTCCTGCAGACGGGCCAGCGTGCGCAGGTGTCCCAGCCAGTGGCCCGGGTGGTCGACGTGGCCGTACATCATCGTCGACGACGACCTGATGCCCAGCGAGTGCGCTGTCGACACGACGTCGATCCACGTGGACGCGGGCAGCTTGCCCTTGGTGAGCACCCAGCGCACGTCGTCGTCGAGGATCTCCGCCGCTGTGCCCGGGATGGTGTCCAGTCCCGCGTCGCGCAGATCCGTCAGCCACTCGCGGACGCTCACGCCCGCTTTCGACGCCGCGCTGACGATCTCCATCGGGCTGAAGGCGTGCACGTGCATGCCCGGCACGCGCCTCTTGATCGCCCGCACGAGGTCAGCGTAGTACGTGACCGGCAGCTTGGGGTCGATACCGCCCTGCATGCAGACCTCGGTGGCGCCGTCGTTCCACGCTTCCTCAGCGCGGTCCGCGGCTTCCTCCACCGACAGCCGGAACGCGTCCGCGTCACGCTCGCGCTGCGCGAAAGCGCAGAACCGGCAGCCGACGTAGCAGACGTTCGAGAAGTTGATGTTGCGGTTGACGACGTACGTGATGTCGTCGCCGACGGCGTCCTTGCGGGCGTCGTCGGCCAGGCGCACCAACGTCTCCAGCGCGTCGCCGTCAGCGGTGATCAGCGCCAGCGCGACGTCGGCGTTCTCCTTGTCCAGCAGGGCGCCCGGGCTGGTCTCCGCGAGCCGCAGGCCCGCTTTGACGTCGGCCGCCAGCCGTTCGGGTGCCTTGGGCAACTGCTTGCGCAGCTCCTCCCAGTCGCCGTAGACGGAGTCGAAGTCGCCGCGCCGGTCTCGCGTGCGGCCCGTCGTGTCGATCGTCGTGTTCAGGTCCGCGCGGCCGACCGTCTCCAGTCCGCCGTCCGGCTCCTGCCACGGCAGACCGGCCGGTTTCACGTCCGACGCGAGGCCGCCGGACGTCGAGACGGCCGAGATGTGGTCCGCGATGCGGATGTCCGTCCACTGACCGGGCGCGCCCTTGAGGAAACGCGGGTAGACGGGCAGGCGCTCGTGCAGCTCGAAGCCTGCCTGCGAGGTCTGCTCACGCAACGAGTCGAGCGCGGGCCACGGCCGTTCCGGGTTCACGTGGTCAGGCGTGACGGGCGAAACGCCGCCCCAGTCGTCGATGCCCGCCTTGAGCAGCAGCTGGAACTCGGCGCCGACCAGGTTCGGCGGGGCCTGCACGCTCACGCCCGGCGGCATCAGCAACCGGCCGACGGCCACGGTCGCGGCCAGTTCGTGCAGGTCGGCGTCAGGCATGCCGCGCATCGCCGTGTCCGGCTTGGCGCGGAAGTTCTGGACGATGATCTCCTGGATGTGCCCGTACTGCCGGGCGATGCCGCGGATGGCGAGCAGCGAGTCGGCGCGCTCGGTGAGCGTCTCGCCGATGCCGACCAGGATGCCGGTCGTGAAAGGCACAGCGACCCGGCCCGCGTCTGTGAGCACGCGCAGCCGGACCGCCGGTTCCTTGTCCGGGCTGCCATAGTGCGGGCCGCCCGGTTCACTCCACAGCCTGTGGGCCGTGGTTTCCAACATCATGCCCATACTGGCCGCCACGGGTCGCAACCGGGACAGCTCTTCCCACGACAGCACGCCGGGGTTGAGGTGCGGCAGCAGACCGGTCTCCTCGAGCACCGCGACGGCCGAGGCGCGCACGTAGTCCAAAGTAGACTCGAAACCGCGCTCTTCCAGCCATTTCCGCGCCGCGGGCCACCGCTCTTCCGGCCGGTCGCCGAGCGTGAAGAGCGCTTCCTTGCAGCCGGCCGCCGCGCCCTGCCGAGCGATTTCGAGAACTTCGTCACGCTCGAGGAAGGCGGCCGGCAACCGGTGCGGGACGGTCGCGAACGTGCAGTAGTGACAACGATCACGACAAAGCCGGGTGAGTGGAATGAAGACGCTGCCGCTGTAGGTGACGATCCCCTCGCGGCCCTCGGCCCGCAGGTGTGCGTCCCGGACCCGGGACGCCGCGGCCATCAGCTCGTCGAGCTGCTCACCGCGCGCGTGCAACAACACCGTGGCCTCGGTGAGGTCCAACGTGGAACCGTCGCTCGCCCTGCGCAACGCCCGCCGCATCGCCGCGTCGCTGGGACGGGGCTCAGGCGGGGTCATCATCAATTCGATAGCCACCGAATTAGCCTAGGCGCATTCAGTAGACTTGGAGCATGCGAACGAGCGTGGTGAGCACCGTCACGATGTGGCCCCCTCCGGGCTACGTCAGCGTGCGCTAAATCTCTCGCACCCAGTACCCGGCCGGCAACCGGGTACAGCGGTTCTTCCCCCGGTTGGCGGCCACCGCCACCAGGGAGAACAGCAGTGAACTTCTACGTCGCCACATCCATCGCGTACGTCAACGCCGAGCCGCACCTCGGATACGCGCTGGAGCTCGTCCAGGCGGACGCCCTCGCCCGCAACCGACGGCTACGCGGTGAGCAGGTCAGATTCCAGACAGGCACGGACGACAACGCGTTCAAGAACGTCACAGCGGCACGCGCGGCCGGAGTCGACGTCCGGTCGTTCGTCCGAGGCAGCTCGGCGCGCTTCGCGGCCCTGCGTGACCCATTGGACCTGTCATATGCCGATTTCGTCAGCACCAGCACGGATCCCCGGCACCTGGCGGGCGTCGAACGCCTGTGGCGCGCCTCCGCTGAACGCGGCGATTTCTACCGCAAGTCCTACACGGGGTACTACTGCGCGGGCTGTGAAGCGTTCGTGACCGAGCCGTACTGCCCCGAGCACGGGACCAAGGCGGAGACCGTCACCGAGGAGAACTGGTTCTTCCGGTTGTCGAAGTACGCCGACCGGATCCTGCACGCGCTGGAGCACGAGATCCGCATCGAGCCGGAGGCACGCCGCAACGAGGTGCTGTCCTTCGTGCGATCCGGGCTGTCCGACATCAGCGTTTCCCGGCCCGCGGCCCGGTCGGGCGGCTGGGGAATCCCCGTGCCGGACGACCCGTCGCAGGTCATCTACGTGTGGTGGGACGCGTTGGCCAACTACGTGACGTCATTGGGCGACTCGTTCGACCAGTGGTGGCGCGACGGCGACCAGGTGCACGTGATCGGCAAGGGCATCATCCGGTTCCACGCGGTCTACTGGCCCGCCTTGCTGTTGTCGGCGGGATTGCCGCTGCCCAAGGCGATCTTCGTGCACGAGTACCTGACCTCGCACGGCGCCAAGATCTCGAAGAGCTCCGGGGTCCGGGTGTCCCCCGTGGACCTGATCGGCGCCTATGGCGTCGACGCGGTGCGCTGGTGGCTGTTGCGCGAACCGGCGAGGCTCGGCGACACGGACTTCACCGAGCAACGGCTGGTCGACCGCGCGGACAGCGAACTGGCCAACGGCGTCGGGAACCTGTTCAACCGGGTCCGTGGCCTCTCCGGCGGATCCATCCCCGACGGCCCGGCCATCGACCTGGCCTCCACAGTGGACCGAGCACTGCGCGACTTCGACTTCCGCGCGGCGACGGGCGCGATCGTAGCGGCTGTCGACGAAACCAACCGTCTCATCGAGACAACGAAACCCTGGGAGCGCTCCGATACGGCGAAAACAGAGGTGCTGAGCCGTCTTGGCGGTGCGTGCCGGACGATCGCGCACGAACTTTCGGCGTTCCTCCCGTCCGGTGCGACGCGATTGCTCGATGCGCCAAAGGCATTCCCCCGTCTGGCGGACAGCGCGAAAACCGGTACGGCATCACCTCCCGTGTGGACATGACTTCTGTGCGGCGCCGTGACTTGCACCAGCCCGTGATGGCCACCGGCGAGGTGCCCGCCGTCCACGGCGCGAAGGACGATCCGCGCTACCCGTCGACCAGGTCGATCAGGATGGTGCTCGCCTTCCTGATCGACCTCGTCGTGCACATCGGCAGTGGATCGGCCGGGTGACCGTCGGCAAGGTGGTCACGGACCCGCGCACGATCCGCGAGGACACCGGCGGCCGTCCGACGTTCTGGCTGCTGGTGAAAGCCTGGCTGTGGGGCATCCTCGCCACCATCTCGGCCCTCGGCTGAGGACCTACCCGGCGAACGCGACCGTCACCGGGGCGTGGTCCGACCAGCGTTCCCCGTAGCTGGCGGCGCGTTCGACGACGGCGCTCGTGGCGCGGGCGGCCAGGCCGGGCGTGGTGATCTGGAGGTCGATGCGCCAGCCCGAGTCGTTGTCGAAGGCCTGACCGCGGTAGCTCCACCACGTGTACGGGCCGGGGCCCGCCGGGTGCAGGGCGCGGACGACGTCGACGTAGCCGACCTCGTCGAAGATGCGGGACAGCCAGGCGCGTTCCCCGGGCAGGAACCCGGACGCCTTCTGGTTTCCCTTCCAGTTCTTCAGGTCCGACTGCTGGTGGGCGATGTTCCAGTCGCCCGCGACCAGGACCTCTGAGCCGGCCGCGGCGGCTTTCTCACGCAGTTCGGCCAGGTACGGCAGGAACGCGTCCATGAAGCGTTCCTTCTCCAGCTGCCGCTCAGTGCCCACGTCACCGCTGGGTACGTAGACGCTGCCGACCACGACATCGGGCAGCGCGATTTCGACGTAGCGGCCGCTGTCCTCGAACTCCGGCGCGCCGAAACCGATCCGCACCGACTCGGGCTCGACGCGGCTGTACACCGCCACTCCCGCACGGCCTTTCACGGCCGCGGGCGCATGCGTCGCGAACCACCCGTCCGGGTTACGGACCTCGACGGGCAACTGGTCCAGCGTGGCCCGTACCTCCTGCAGGCAGACCACGTCCGCCGCGGTGGCGTCGAGCCACTCCGAGAAGCCGTTGTCCTTGCGCGCGGCAGCGCGCAGGCCGTTCACGTTTATCGAGGAAACGATCAACAGTCGCGGCCCTGCAACGGCTTGACGTAGTCGTTGGACACCCAGCGGTTCTCCGAGAGCTTGCGGAAGCCGTTCTGCACGACCTTCTCCGCGTCCGCCTCGGCGTTGCGCTGGAACTTGCCGACGACCTGGGCTTTCACGTCCGGGCTCTGCCGGACGTTGAGGACGTCGGCGATCACCGCCACCCGGCACGCGGTCGAACTCGCCGCCGGGGTGTTGGCGTTGTTCGTCCCGCCCTGCTTCTGTTTGTCGTTGCCAAGCACGTACAAGATGACGACCCCGACCAGCACCGCGACCACGATCAGTGTCCGCTTCGGTGCCAACACGATCACCTCTCTCGCCCTGGCCAAAACTTTCGTCGCCATGAGACACGTATAACGCAGCTCACAGCCGGGTTGAACCGCTGAGCCCGAGAACCACCCAAGTCAGCGATCAGCCACCCACGGTGATTATGCCTTGGGAAAACCCCCATGGACATGGGCCATGGGGGTTTCTCCTCCGGCTACTTCAGGCCATCTTCTTCTGGAGGTTCTCGTCCAGGGTGGCCAGGAACTCCTCGGTGGTCTGCCATGCCTGGTCAGGGCCGACGAGCAGGGCCAGGTCCTTGGTCATCTTGCCGCTCTCGACGGTCTCGACGACGACCTGCTCCAGCGCGTTCGCGAAGCCCGCCACCTCAGGGGTGCTGTCCTGCTTGGCACGCGCGTCCAGGCCCCGGGTCCACGCGTAGATCGACGCGATCGGGTTGGTCGAGGTCGGCTTGCCCGCCTGGTGCTGGCGGTAGTGCCGGGTGACCGTGCCGTGCGCGGCCTCGGCCTCGACCTTGCCGTCCGGGGTCATCAGCACGGAGGTCATCAGGCCGAGCGAGCCGAAGCCCTGCGCCACGGTGTCGGACTGGACGTCACCGTCGTAGTTCTTGCAGGCCCAGACGTAGCCGCCCTCCCACTTCAGCGCCGCGGCGACCATGTCGTCGATCAGCCGGTGCTCGTAGGTCAGGCCCTTGGCGTCGAAGTCCGCCTTGAACTCCTCCTCGTAGACGCGCTGGAAGATGTCCTTGAAGGCACCGTCGTACGCCTTGAGGATGGTGTTCTTGGTGGACATGTACACCGGGTACTCGCGCTCGAGGCCGTAGCGCAGCGAGGCGCGCGCGAAGTCCTCGATCGACTTGTTGAAGTTGAACATGCCCAGCGCGACGCCGCCGTCGGGGCCGTAGTTGGCGATCACGTGCTGGATCGGCTCCGAGCCGTCTTCCGGCGTGAACGTGATGGTCAGCTCACCGGCGCCGGGGACCTTGAAGTTCTGCGCCTTGTACTGGTCGCCGTGGGCGTGGCGGCCGATGATGATCGGCTTCGTCCAGCCGGGGACCAGCCGGGGGATGTTGGAGATGACGATCGGCTCGCGGAAGATCACGCCGCCGAGGATGTTGCGGATCGTGCCGTTGGGCGACAGCCACATCTTCTTGAGGCCGAACTCCTCGACCCGCGCCTCGTCCGGGGTGATGGTGGCGCACTTGACGCCGACGCCGTGCCGCGAGATGGCGTTCGCCGCGTCCACGGTGACCTGGTCGTCGGTGGCGTCCCGGTGCTCGATGCCCAGGTCGTAGTAGTCCAGGTTGATGTCCAGGTACGGGTGGATCAGCTTGTCCTTGATGAACTGCCAGATGATGCGGGTCATCTCGTCGCCGTCGAGTTCGACGACCGTCCCCTGGACCTTGATCTTGGCCATCTGCCTGGGTTCCTCTCCCGGGATGTTCTCGTCTTTGAGTCTGCTACTTAACGGTACAAGCGTACTGGTAGCTTGTCGTGGCCGTGTCGCCGCCGTCACTTGGCCTGGATCGTATGCCGCCGCCGGACCACCACCAGGATCACCGCTCCGGCGAGGATCAGCAGCGTGGCCACGATCAAGAAGCCTCCGGTGCCGAACCCGGTCCGTGCCAGGTCGTCGTCATCGGGCGGCTGCGCGACGACCGCCGACGTGGTGGTCGTGCTCGTACTGGTCGGGGTGACGGTCGCCGGCGCGCTGGTCGACGAAGTGGTCACCGATGTCGTGGTCGTCGGCGCCGGTGAACTCGGCCTCGGCTTGGCGCAGGCGAACCAGTTGGTCATCTCCGCAGTTCCGTCACCGGGCGCACGCAGGTCGCGCCACGGCAGCGTGCCGAGGTTGGGGTACTTGTTGTACGACGACGTGCCCTGGACCACCACGCCGAGCACCTGATAACCACCGGGGATCCCGGTGATGTCCACCGACGTCCTCTGCCTGACCTGGGCCGTCACCTCGACGATGTCACCGGGGATGGCGGCCGAGCGGCACGTCTTCGGAGCGCCCGTCACTGTCGTCGCACGCGTGTCAGGAGGCAGCGGTGTCGCGGTCGCCGTGGCAGCCGGCGACATGCACAAGGTGACAGTGAGTATTGCCAGTACACGACGGGTGTGACGGTGCATCGCGGCGCTCCAAGATGGTTCGAGGCCAAGATCATGCACACCGCACCGGGCAGTGCGACACCCGGGGCCGGACGCTCCACTTGGGATCCCCAGCTCACGGCCGCAAAACCGCTATCCTGCGGTCCTTGGCGATCTTGAGGGGGACACCGGGATGGCGACCGGGCCGACGCATGCGATGAGTGGCTTACTGGCGTGGTCGGCGACCACGGCGCTGGCCACGGACCACTCGATCGGTCAGCTCAGCCCCAGGGCGTGGGTGGTCGGCGCGGTACTGGCGACCGGCGCGGCGCTCCTGCCGGACCTGGACCACCCGTCGTCGACGGTGTCGCGGACGTTCGGGTCGATCAGCCAGGGCTTCTCCAGCGGCATCAACGCGCTCAGCCACGGCGTGTACCGGCTGACCAGGACCCGGCGCGACTCCAACCGCGACGGCGGGCACCGAGGCCTCACGCACACGCTCGTGTTCGCGGCGATCGCGGCCGTCATCACCACGGCGATCGTGCAGACCAGCCAGAAGTGGGCGCTGCCGGTCCTGATGTTCGTGTTCGCGGGCCTGGCCGTACGCGGCATCCTGCACAAGTGGCACCCGCGCAAGGACGCGCTGGTCATCACGCTGACATCAGCGGGCGTGACGGCGTTGTGCCTGCTGTGGACCGAACAGACGTCGGCGAACGCGGCTGCCTGCGGCGTCGCGGTGGGGATCGGCTGCATCGCGCACTACATCGGCGACGCGATCACCGAGCAGGGCTGCCCGATCCTGTGGCCGATCCCGCTGGGCGGCAAGACCTGGTACCCGGTGGCGCCGCCGAAGATCCTGCGGATGCAGACCGGCGGCAAGGTGGAGATGACGCTGATCGGGCCGTTGATCACGGTGGCGTCGATCTGGCTGTCGCTCGCGGCGTTGCAGCAGGCAGGAGCCATTCCCTCGTTGTGGGGTTTCACCTTCCTGCCTCGTTAGAATCCGCCGGTGAGCGTGTTCGACGAGATCGCGGCGGGGTACGACGACGACCTGTTCCACCAGGTCGTCGCGGAGAAACTGGTGAACGGCGTCGCGGACGCCCCGAAGCCGGACGTGGTGCTGGACGTGGCGACCGGGACAGGCGCGGCGGCCTTCGCGGCCCTGCAGCACCTTGGCGCCCACTCGGTGGTCGCGATCGACTCCGCGCCGAAGATGATCGAGCGCGCCAAGGCGAAAGCCGCGGTCCAGGACCCGTCGGGGAAGATCGACTGGCACATCGGCCAAGCGGTGCCCGCTCCCGTGCAGGCGTCCAGCGTGGACCTGGTGGTGTGCGCGTCCTCGCTGCACTTCCTCGGCACGGCAGCGCTCAAGGACTGGCTGCGTGTGCTGCGGCCGTCCGGACGGCTGGCGTTCAGCATGCCGTTCGGCGAGACGTTCACGCCTTCGCCCGCGTTCGCGCCCCTGGTCGCCACGGACATCCCCTTACCGTCGTCGGCTCAGGACGCCGCCAGGATCGCGCTGCACGCCGGGTACTCGGACGTGGTCGCGCACAAGCTCGAGGTGTCGTCACGCATCGTGTTCCTCGTGTACGCCACGAGCTGACCCCGTGCCAAGATGTGCGCATGACGCGCAAGCTGCACCTCGCCGGTGAACCGGTGGCGGACGCCCTGCTGGCAAAGGACCCGCTCGCGTTGCTGATCGGCATGCTGCTGGACCAGCAGATCCCGATGGAGGTGGCCTTCAAGGGCCCGCAGAAGCTGGTCACCAAGCTGGGCAAGCTCGACGTGCACGAGATCGCCGAGTACGACCCGGACGCGTTCGCCACGCTCGCCACGAGTCCGCCGGGGATCCACCGGTACGGCGGCGCCATGGCCAAGCGGGTGCAGGCGTTGTGCCAGTACATCGTCGACACCTACGACGGCAAAGCCGACCGGATCTGGCGGCAGGGCAAGCCCGACGGCCCGGAGATCCTCAAGCGGCTCAAGGCTTTGCCGGGTTACGGCGAGCAGAAGGCCAGGATCTTCCTCGCGTTGCTCGGCAAGCAGTTCGGCTTGACGGCCGAGGGGTGGCGGGAGGCCGCGGGCGCGTACGGCGACGAAGGCTCCCGGCGGTCCATCGCCGACGTCACCAGCGCCGAGACGCTCGCCGAGGTCCGCGCGTTCAAGAAAGCGACGAAGGCCGCCGCCAAGGCGACGTGAGTGACCACCCCTTGTGTCCGGTTTTACTCTGGATGACCGGAGGTGAGAACCATGCAAGCGACGGTAGGTGACCGGCTTCTCGTCCACGGCAAGAATGTGGGCCTTTCCGACAGGCATGGCGAGATCATCGAAGTACGCGGCCACAACGGAGCTCCGCCCTATCTCGTCCGGTTCGCGGACGGTCACGAGGCGCTGGTGTTCCCTGGTCCCGACTGTGTCGTGCAGCGGGCCGCCGAGGACTGAGCACGGCTGGCGATGACGAAAACACCGAGGGCCGCCGACGCGATCACGGCGGCCACCGGACCCAGTGCGGCCGTGCCGGACAGCGCGAGCACAACACCACCCGTCACGCCGGAAAGCCCGATACCCAAGTAGATCGCGGACGCGTTCAGCGCGAGCGTCAGCCCGGCCGAATCGGGTGCGGTGTCCACCAGTCTGCTCTGCATCGGCGGGTTGATCGACCAGTTGGCCATTCCCCACAGCACCAGGACGACCACCGCGCCGGCGACGCTCAGCGCGACGATCGGCAACAGCGCCAACGACACGATGAACAGCACAAGCGAGCAGAGCAACGGGACGCGCGTGCCGAACCGTTCGGCCGCGCGGCCACCGAGCCAGTTGCCGAGCACGCCACCGGCGCCGTAGGCGAAAAACATCAGGCTCACCGCGCCACCCGCCACACCGGTGATCTCGGCGAGCACCGACGACAGGTACGTGTACACGCTCAGCCCGGCGATCGAGATCAGCAACGTCACCGTGAGCAGGGCGAGGATCTGCCGGTTGCCCAGCATCGCCACCCGGGCACGCAGGCTCGTGAACTCCGGCGGCGCCACCCGCGGGATCACCAGCCACACAGCGATCCCGGACACCGCTGTCAACCCGGCCACCACGGCGAACACCCCGCGATACCCCAGCGATGACACCAAAGCGCTGCTCAACGGGACACCGGCGACCAACGCGACCGTCAGCCCGCCGAACACCGTCGAGAAGGCACGGGCTCGTCGCTCGGGCGGGTTGAGTGAGGCCGCGACAACCGTCGCGGTCGGCGTGTAGACCGCAGCTCCCAACGCCGTGATCATCCTTGCGCCGAAAAGAAAGGCGTAGTTCGGAGCCACGGCGGCCAACGCGTTGCCGAGCGCCATCACGCCCATCGCCGTGACCAGCAGCGTGTGACGGTCCCATCGGCCGGTCATGGCCGCGAGCAACGGCGAACCGACCGCGTAGGTCAACGCGAACGCCGTGAGCAACTGCCCGGCCGTGGTGACCGAGATCTGTTGCGACGCCGCCAGATCCGGCAGCACACCGGCGATCACCTGCGCACTCGTGCCCGCCGCGAACGTCCCGGTGGCCAGCAGACAATTCCGCAACAACGGCATCAGCCGACGGTCTCGGCGAGTTCGTCGGCCAGTTCCCTGGTCGCCGCCGCGACCCCGGACCAGCGGCGGGACAGGTCCACGTCGAACTCGAGCGGCCTGCCGCGCACGTCGAGTACAACCCCGCCCGCCGCGGGCAACGTCACCATGGCCGCGGCCAAGTCCATGATCCGGTGGGTGTCGGAGCCCGGGTCGACGAACGCGTCCATCGATCCCTCGGCGACCAGCGCCGTCTCGAGGCACGTCGTGGCCAGCACCCGGACGCGGTCCACCCGGCTCGCCACCCGCAGCCACGCGTCGCGGCTGTTGTCCTTCGGCCGCAACATGGAGATCGACGAGCCGTCCAATGTGGTCCGACCGGTCGTCCGATAGGGCGTTGCCTGCCCCGCCGACGCCCACCACGCTCGACCGGTGTCCAGCCAGACCGTCAGCGCCTCCGTCGCGACGCCGTCCCGGAAGACCGCACCGGCGAAGCAGGACAGCGGCACGCCCATCGCGGCGTTGGCCGAACCGTCCATCGGGTCGATCACGAGCGTCACGGCCGAGCCGTGGTCGATGAACCCGGCTTCCTCGCTCAACAGGTTGACCCTCGCGGCGTCGATCACGTCGACGATCGCGGCCTCCACCAAGGCGTCGACCCGCATGGTGGGCGTGCCGTCCGCGCCGGTCGCGACCTCTTCGGCCAGCTCGGCACGCGGGTGTTCGGCTCGCGCGACCCCGTACGCGGCCGCAGCGGCCCGCGCGGCGTCGGCGAGCGGGGTGTAGACGCCGTGGGGCAGGCTGGGGTCGGGCACCGGCCAACTGATCTTCGACATGAATGCACCGTACGAGCGGGCAGCGCGGCTGGCCAAGTGGGAACGCCGAGGCAAGCGAGTTCGTTGCGTGATCACAAGGAGGCGTTGTGCAACATTCAGGGGATGGCCAGCACCTGCTGGTGGTCGACGACGAACCCGGGATCACCGAGCTGCTGTCCACCACCCTCGACCTGGCCGGCTACCACGTGTCAGCGGTTTCCTCCGGCCAGGCCGCCCTGGCGGCGGTCGAGGCTGAGCGCCCCGACATGGTGATCCTCGACGTGATGCTGCCCGACATGGACGGTTTCACCGTGTGCCGGAAGCTGGCCGAACGCGGGCACGCGCCGCCCGTGCTGTTCCTGACCGCGCGCGGGTCGGTCGAGGACACGGTCACCGGCCTGCGGATCGGCGGCGACGACTACGTCACCAAGCCGTTTCACGTCCTTGAACTCCTGGCGCGGGTGCACGCGCTGCTGCGCAGGTCCGGCCGCGCCCCTGACGAGCAGGTGCTGCGCAGCGCGGACCTGGTGCTCGACGAGGCCAAGTTCCAGGCCGTCCGGAGCGGCGACGCGCTGGACCTCACTCCGACGGAGTACAAGCTGCTGCGCTACCTGATGGTCAACGCGGGCCAGGTGATGACCAAGGAACAGATCCTGCAGCACGTGTGGCAGCACGACTTCGGCGAAGGCGTGGTGGAGAAGCTGGTCTCCCGGCTGCGGCACAAGGTCGACGCCGGACGGCGCCCGTTGATCCACACCGTCCGCGGCTTCGGCTACCGCATCGCCGAGAGCTGAGCGGGCAACCCATGCCGCGCAAGGGCATCCGCGCGGTCCGCGGCAAGCTGCTGCTCGGCCTGATCTCGTTGACGCTGCTCGGGATGGCGATCATCGACGTGGCCGCGTTGTTCGTGGTGGATCTGTACGCGCTCAACCGGGTGGAACGCACGCTGAGCGAGGTGCAGCGGGCGTTGCCGGTGCTCGGCAGCCGCCGGATCAACGTGGACGGCCTGACGCTCGAGCAGCAACTGCCGGAGGGCTTCTTCGCGGCCATCCTCGCCGACGACGGGCGCGTGCTCGTCGCGACGAGGCCGTATCCGCTGTCCGGCGACCAGATCACCCCGCCGCCGATCCCCGATCCGGTGCCGCCGAACTGGGCGCACCGGCCGACCACGATGTCCTCTTCGGACACCCGGTGGCGTGTGCAGACGTTCGACATCGGCCCGAACGCGATGCTCCAGCTGCAAGGCAGGCCCGACCCGGTGCGGTTCCGGGCCGTGGTCGTCGCCGGCAGCCTCGGCCCCGGTGAGGACGCGGTCGCGCAGCTGCTGGTGTTCGAGCTGATCGCGACCGGCGCCGCGGTGGTCGCGGTGACCTTGTTCGGTGTGCACGTGCTCAACCGGTCGCTGAAGGAACAACGGGACCTGGAAAGGAACCTGCTCGGTGCGCTCGCGGCGGCCTCGCACGAACTGCGCACGCCGCTGACCACGATCCGCGGCTGGGCCGAGCTGCACCGGGTCTCCGGCAAACCCGAGCTGGCGGCCACGGCGCTGAGCCGGATCGAGCAAGAGGCCAACCGGATGAACTCGCTCGTGGACCAGCTGCTCGAACTGAGCCGCCTCGACCTGAACAGGGAACTCGACCGGGAGAAGGTCGACCTGCGCGGCATCGCGGCCGAGATCGTCGCGGACACGTCGGTGATCGCGCCGACCCGCCCGATCACGCTCGACGCCCCCACCGAAGTGATCGTCGAAGGCGACGAGCGCCTGCTGCGGCACGTCGTGCTCAACCTGGTCGGCAACGCGCTGCAGCACACCCCGCAGGACACGCCCATCACGGTCCGCGTGCACGGCGACCGGCTGTCGGTCACCGATGAAGGGCCGGGGATGCCGCCGGAGGTCGCCGCGCGGATCTTCGAACGCTTCTACCGGGCGGGGAAACGGCAGTCCGACGGGGGCGCCGGGCTCGGGCTGGCGATCGTGCAGCGGATCGTGCAGGCGCACGGCGGCGAGGTGCACGTGGCCACGGAACCCGGGATGGGCACGACATTCACCGTGGTGCTGGGAGGCGTCAGCTCTTCGTCAGGAAAGTGACAGGGGGTAGTCAGGTTCGCACGGAAACGTCGATGGGGACGAGGCCAAGGAGTGCACCATGACTGAGACTCTGCCCGCGACACCGACCGGGATCCCCCGGCTCCCGGTCGACCGGGTCAACCCACTCGATCCGCCGGCCGAACTGCACGAACGCGGCCCGCTCAGCAGGTTGACGTTCGCCGACGGCACGATCGGCTGGCTGGTCACCACGCACCAGCTGGCCAGGGCGGTGCTCGCCGACCAGCGCTTCAGCGTCCGGCCGGAGATCAGGAAGTCGCCGATCCGCGCCGACCTGCCGACCGACGCGGCCAAGCCGGGCATGTTCCTGTCGCAGGACGCGCCGGAGCACACCCGCTACCGGCGGCTGCTCACCGGCCAGTTCACCGTGCGCCGGATGAACGAACTCATCCCCCGCGTCCAGGAGATCACGGACGAGCACATCGAAGGCATGCGCAGGCACGGCCCGCCCGTGGACCTGGTGCAGGCGTACGCGCTGCCGATCCCGTCGCTGGTGATCTGCGAGATCCTCGGCGTGCCCTACGGCGACCGGGCGACGTTCCAGGACAACAGCCACAAGATGCTCGACCTGACCAGGACGAGGGACGAGATCAGGTCAGCGGTCGAGAACATCGAGAACTACCTGCTCGATCTCGTCACGGCCAAGCGCAAGGCGCCGAGCGACGACATGCTCAGCGGCCTGCTGGCCGAGGACGGCCTGAGCGACGCGGAAATCGCCACCATGGGGTTCCTGCTGCTCATCGCGGGCCACGAGACAACCGCGAACATGCTGGGACTCGGCACGTACACCCTGCTGACCAACCCGGACCAGCTGCAACTGCTGCGCGAAGACCCGGACCTGGTCGACAACGCCGTGGAAGAACTGTTGCGCTACCTCACGATCATCCACTTCGGAACGACGCGGACCGCGGCCGAGGATCTGGAACTCGGCGGGCACCTGGTCAAGGCGGGTGAGCCGGTGGCGATCTCACTGCCGGCGGCCAACCGCGACCCGATGCGGTTCGTCAACCCGGACCGGTTGGCGCTCAACGGAACCCCGACCGGACACGTGGCGTTCGGGCACGGCATCCACCAGTGCCTCGGACAACAACTGGCCCGCATCGAGATGCGCATCGGCTTCGCCACCCTGTTGCGCGAGTTCCCGGCACTCCGGTTGGCGACCGCGCCGCAGGACGTGCGGTTGCGGGAACAGATGGCGATCTTCGGCGTACACGAACTCCCAGTCGCGTGGTGAGGAACGACATGACCGCACCGTTGATGCCCCAGCAGCGCACGACACCGCTCGACCCACCACCGGACCTCGCCGACCGCGGGCCGTTGAGCCAGATCACGTTCGCCGACGGAACAGTGGGCTGGCTGGTCACCACCCACCAGCTGACCCGTGCCGTACTCGCGGACCCGCGCTTCAGCTCCCGGGGTGAGCTGCGGAAATCACCGGTCCGCGACAACCTGACCAACGAACCGACCAAGCCGGGCATGTTCATCGCACAGGACGCGCCCGACCACACCCGCTACCGGCGGCTGCTCACCGGCCAGTTCACCGTGCGCCGGATGAACCAGCTGATCCCCCGCGTGCAGGAGATCACGAACGACCACGTCGACAGCATGCGCAGGCACGGTGCACCAGCGGACCTGGTGCCGCAGTTCGCGTTGCCGATCCCGTCGCTGGTGATCTGCGAACTGCTGGGCGTGCCGTACGCCGACCGCGCGGGCTTCCAGCACGACTCGAGCCGCTTGCTGTCGCTCACGGCCTCGCAGCAGGAGGTACGGGCAGCGGCGGAGTCGATCGAGAACTACATGCTCGACCTGATCAGGATGAAACGCGCACGCCCGGACGACGCGCTGATGTCCGGGCTGGTGGCGGAAGGCAGCCTGACAGACGAGGAAATGAGCAACATCGGCCTGCTGCTGCTCATCGCCGGACACGAGACAACCGCGAACATGCTGGCGCTGGGCACGTACACCCTGCTGACCAACCCGGACCAGCTGCAACTGCTGCGCGAAGACCCCGGCCTGGTCACCAACGCGGTCGAGGAGCTGCTGCGCTACCTGACGATCGTCCACTTCGGAGCCGCCCGGACCGCGATCGAGGACGTCGAACTCGACGGCCACCTGATCAAGGCAGGCGACCCGGTGGCGATCTCACTGCCGGCGGCCAACCGCGACCCGATGCGGTTCATCGACGCGAACCGGTTGGAACTCAACGGAACCCCGACCGGACACGTGGCGTTCGGGCACGGCATCCACCAGTGCCTCGGACAACAACTGGCCCGCATCGAGATGCGCATCGGCTTCACGACGCTGCTGCGCGAGTTCCCCGCGCTGCGGCTCGCGATCGCACCGCAGGAGGTCCCGATGCGTGACGACATGGCGATCTACGGCGTGCACTCGCTGCCCGTCGCCTGGTGACGACCAGAGTCCCCGTTGCGGTTCAGTCCATTCCGGACGCTGACGTGCCCGCATAGAGAGAACCCCGCCCGACTGGGCGGGGTTCTGTCCACGAGTACCCGATCGGCTCAGATCAGGCCGAGACCCTTGACCGCGTCCCGCTCCTCGACCAGCTCGGCGACCGAGGCGTCGATCCTGCCGCGGGAGAACTCGTCGATGTCCAGGCCCTGGACGATCTCGTACTCGCCGCCGGTCGACGTGACCGGGAACGACGAGATGATGCCCTCCGGCACGCCGTACGAGCCGTCGGACACGACACCGGCGGAGGCCCACTGGCCCTCGGCCGTGCCGTTCACCCAGTCGTAGACGTGGTCGATCGCCGCGTTGGCAGCCGAGGCCGCCGAGGACGCGCCACGGGCCTCGATGATCGCCGCGCCGCGCTTGGCGACGGTCGGGATGAAGTCGTTCTCCAGCCAGGCCTGGTCGTTCACGGCTTCGGCGGCGTTCTTGCCGTTGACCTCGGCGTGCGCCAGGCTCGGGTACTGGGTCGCCGAGTGGTTGCCCCAGATGACCAGCTTGCGGATGTCGCTGACGGTCACGCCGAGCTTCGCCGCCAGCTGGCTGTACGCGCGGTTCTGGTCGAGCCGGGTCATCGCGGTGAAGCGGTCGGCCGGCACGTCCGGCGCGTGCTGCTGGGCGATGAGGGCGTTGGTGTTCGCCGGGTTGCCGACCACGAGCACGCGGATGTCGTCCGCGGCGTGGTTGTTGATGGCCTGACCCTGCGGCTTGAAGATGCCGCCGTTGGCCTCGAGCAGGTCACCGCGCTCCATGCCCTTCGTCCGCGGTCGCGCGCCGACGAGCAGGGCCACGCTGGCACCGTCGAAGGCGACGTTCGGGTCGTCGGAGATGTCGATGCCGGACAGCAGCGGGAACGCGCAGTCGTCCAGTTCCATCGCGGTGCCTTCGGCCGCCTTCAGCGCCGGGGTGATCTCCAGCAGCTTCAGCCTCACCGGGGTGTCCTGGCCGAGCAGCTGGCCCGACGCGATGCGGAACAGCAGGGCGTAGCCGATCTGGCCGGCCGCGCCGGTTACGGTGACGTTGACGGGGGTGCGGGTCATTGCCTTCCGATCCACTCAAGCGTTCAGGTGGGGTCTCGGGCGCGACCAGCTACGAGAGAGTCACGGTCTCGGCGCCGGGACCTGCCCCGGCAGGCTATCAACCCCGCAACGGGCAGTCAGTCGGCGGTGACCGGCCTCTCAGGCCCGGCTTGGTCGCGCCGGTCGTTCACGCCACGCAACACGCCCGAGATCGCCCCGGCCAAGCCGGGTGTCAGCCCCGAGCGGAGATGTCGGCCGCGTGGGGCGGGACGGAGCGTTGGATCATCCGCGCTCCGCGCGGGCGGGGACCGGCTTCGGCGACCAAGCCCGTCCGTGCGGAGCGAGGACCATCCGGCGCCGTGACAAAGCACTCATGCGCTCCGGGGCACGCAGCTGCAGTACCGCGTTCGCCAGCAGGAAACCCGCCAAGGCGCCGACGGTGTTCGTCACCAGGTCGTCCACGTCGAAGATCCGGTACACGAACGGCGCCGTGCCGAAGTTGCCGCTCAACTGGGTGATCTCGATCATCAGCGACGCCGCGAAGCCGATCGTGACGGCCTGCCGCGCGGTCCGGCGCCACAACGTGCGGGCGAAGAACCCCAGCGGAACGAACAGCAGGATGTTCAGCAGCACCTGCTTGACTGCCATGATGTCGCCGCCGACGGTGTCCAGCACCCACTGGAAGGGCACCAGCTGAATGGTCTGCCGCAGCCGGGGCGTGTGCGGACCGGGCAGTGGCAGGAAGACCACGGCGAGCGCCGGCACCGCGTACAACGTCACCGCGCCGCTCACCACCGGGCGGACCCGGCCCCGGAGCGCCAGCAGGACGACGGGCCAGATCACGGCGAACCCGATCAGTCCGAAGTGGATGGCGGTGAGCTGCGACGTGGTCATGGTGACGACGTTATGGATTTCCCGCCGCCGCGACTTCGGTCGAAGAGCCCGGCTTGATCGGCCACCTGACCGAGGTGGCCGATCGGCCATTCAGTCGCTCAGTTGAGCGGACCGCCGATGATCGACGCCGAGATGTACAGGATCATCAGGCCGATCCCGCCGTAGAGCAGGATGTCCACGCGCCGTTTGCGCACCGCGAGCAGCCCGGCTTTGCTGTCCGGCAGCAGCAGCCGCAGGGCCGCCGCCACCAGCAGGGCACCGCCGACCAGCGAGGTGCCCTTGCGCCAGTGGTACAGCAGCACCAGCACCAGGCCGACCACGACGATGAGCAGGACGACCGCGAACGGCCACTGCTCGCGGAGCCTGGACTTCGACGGCACGACAGTCACGCCCGCGCCTCGGCGGCCTCGACCACGTTCGTCAGCAGCATCGCCCTGGTCATCGGCCCGATCCCGCCGGGGTTGGGCGACAGGAAACCGGCGACCTCGCGCACGTCCGGGTGCACGTCACCGGCCATTCCGGACTCGGTCCGGCTGACGCCGACGTCCAGCACCGCGGCACCGGGCTTGACCATCTCGGGGGTGATCAGGTGCGGCACGCCCGCACCGGCGACCACGATGTCCGCACGCCTGACCTCGCTGGCGAGGTCCTTGGTCCCGGTGTGGCACAACGTGACCGTCGCGTTCTCCGAACGGCGGGTGAGCAGCAGCCCGAGCGGGCGGCCCACGGTCACGCCACGGCCGACGACCGTGATGTTCTGGCCCGCGATCGGCACCTGGTAGCGGTTGAGCAGCTCGACGATCCCGCGCGGGGTGCACGGCAGCGGAGCGGGCTCCATCAGCACCAGCCTGCCGAGGTTGACCGGGTGCAGGCCGTCGGCGTCCTTGGCCGGGTCGACGCGCTCGAGCAGCTTTCCGGTGTCCAGGTGCCGCGGCACGGGCAGCTGGACGATGTAGCCGGTGCACGCCGGGTCGGCGTTCAGCTCGTCCAGTACGGCCTCGGCGTCCTCCTGCGAGATGTCCGCGGGCAGGTCCTTGCGGATCGAGGTGATCCCGACCTTGGCGCAGTCGTTGTGCTTGCCGCGCACGTACATCGCCGAGCCGGGGTCCTCGCCGATCAGGACCGTGCCGAGGCCGGGCTCGACGCCCTTGGCCCGCAGTGCGGCCACGCGCACCTTGAGGTCCTCGTAGATCGCGTCTCGGGTCGCCTTGCCATCCAGGATCGTCGCGCTCACGCGGTCATCTTGTCAGAGGCGGCCCTGACTGGTAGCGCGGCCACGACGGCGGCGAACAGCGTGATGACCACACCGAGCACCTCGGTGAACGACAGCTGCGCGCTGCGGGCGGGCACGAAAACGTCCAGCATGAGCGCACCGAGCAACTGCCCGGAGACCAGGCAGAGGCTGAGCACGAGCACCCCGACGGCACGCACGGCTGCCGCGGAGATCCCGATCACGACGATGCCGAACGCGCCACCGGCGTAGAGCCACCATTCACCGGGGAAGTCGACCGGCCAGCCACGCAGCGCCACGTCGACGACGGCGAAGATCAACAGCGTGCTCGACGCGGCGCTGAAGTTGACCGCCGCCGCCACCACCGCGTTTCCCGAAGCGTCCTTGACCCGGCCGTTCACCGCGCTCTGCCAGGCCATCCCGAACCCGGCGACGGCGGGCAGCAGGAACAACGCCACGCTCTGCGGCCGGACGAACTGCTCTTGGACGGCGAGGGTGACCGCGCCGACGGCCAGTGCCGCGCCGATCACACGCCACCTCGTGATCGGTTGCGGACCTCCCGGGCCGAGTCCCGCGCGGTCGACGAACAACCCGCTCACCAACTGCCCGCTGATCGTCGCGACGGTGAACACGGCCACGCCGAGCGCGGTGATCGCCAGGCCTTGCGTGACGATGAAATACGCCCCGACGCACCCGCCGAGGCACTCCCACCACCGCAGTTCCCGCTTGCGCAGCGCCACCACCATGCGGCCCGCGCCGCGACGGCCGACCGGCGTGCACATCACCGACGTGACGAGAACGACAAAACCCAGAGCGGTGGAGATCAGGCCACCGACCACGCCGTCGTGCAGCCGCGAACCCAGTTGGCCGTTGATCCGCCCCTGCGACGCCAGCAGAACCCCGGCAATGACCGCCACCAAGCCGTATGGCCATCGCCTCATGAGGCGACAGGCTCAGGTTCGCGCGCCGGCGCCGGGATGCGCGTCGCCAGCAGCACCCCCACCGCGAGGAACACGACCGCGCCCGCCGCGGCGACCGACGGACCGCCGTGGTCCAGCAGCAAACCGGACGTGGGCAGCGCCACAGCGAATCCCGTGGTCGACGCCGTGGACAGCCAGCCGTACGCCTCGGTCCGGCGTTCGGCCGGAGCCAGTTCGCCGAGGATCGCGTTCGCCGCCGCGGCGGCGGGCGCGATCGCGGCGCCGCCGAGCAGCAGCACCAGGCCGAGCAGCCAGGGCGAGGCCGGTTCGAACACCGGGGGCAGGACCGGCACCAGCGCGGCCACCCCGATGAGGTTGAGCACGACTCTCCTGGTCAGCCGCGGCTTGCCGGTGAGCCCGCCCGCGATCAGGCCGCCGATCCCCGACCCGACCGCCCAGACCGCGGCGAGCACACCGGCCAGGATCGGGAGGTTGACGTCACGCGCCCACGCCACGATGGTCATGTCGATCATCAGCAGCGCCGCGACCAGGAAGAACGACAAGACCAGCGACGCGACGACACCGGGCACGCCGAACAACCCGCCCCGCCTCGGCGTGGCCTGGTCGCTGGTCCGCACCGGCTCGGCCTGGCCGGCCTTGGCCAGCGCGCGGGCGAAGGCGGCCGCGCCGAACATGGCCAGCGCACCCGAGATCACCAGCGACAGCTCCGGGTTGACCACCGCGACCAGCCCGGCGGCCAGCAACGGACCGACCGCGAACATCAACTCGGTCAGCGTCGCGTCCACGGTGTACACCGAGTTCAGCGCCGCACCGGAGAGCATCCGGGGCCACACCGCCCGGCTGACCGGGATGACCGGCGGATTCGACAGGCCGACGACGAACGCGCCCGCCGCCATCAGCGGCCACCACGAGCCGGGTAACCAGACCGGGACGAACGCGAGCACCATCATTCCGACGCCGTAACAGATCCCGGTGACCAGCAGCAGACCAACCGGCCCCCTGCGGTCGACCGCCCGGCCGCGCACCGGCCCGGCCACCCCGTTGCCGATCAGAAGTGCGGCGCCGATCACACCCGCGATGGCGTACGAACCGGTCCACCCGGCGATCAGGAACGACATGGCCAAAGGCGTGCCCGTCATGTGCAACCTGCCGATCGCCGCCCAGATCAACAAGCTGGGGACCCTGGGGACGGCGGCGAGTTCGCGGTACGGCTGGAGCACCCGACCACTGTCTCAGGGGGCACCGACAATCCACGAACGATTACTCTCAAGGTGGTCACGGGCCGGGTTGGGCGCATGGCTAACACCGCATGTGCCGAACGTGGTCGCAAAAGGGAGGATGGGGACGTGACGCAACCGACCCAGCTGGATCCGACCGAGCAGGACACCCTGGTCAAGCAGATCGGCCTGGCACTGCTGCGGGCTGCTCCGCCCGAGTGGCAGCAGGTCGTGGTGCTCTACCGGGCAGTCGGCCGCTACCACGAGATGACGGCCGAGCTGACCTGCGAGAACGAGGATCCGAGAACGTGGACGGTGTCGCCGGACATGGCGGCGTTGTTCGCGCGGCTGCGCGCGGGCATGTACCGCGACGGCCGCGGGACCTGGTTCAACGCGCGCTACCAGCTGGACCGGCCGTCGAGCTACAACCTGGAGTACGACCGCGACGAGCCGCAGTGGGACAGCCCGCCGCCACCCCCGGCGTACCCCGACGAGCTGCAGATGTTTCCCCGCGAGGACGAGAACATCCCGGAGTGGCTGGCCAGGCGTCTCGCCGCGCCGCCACCCCCGCCCCCGCCCATGGCGCCGCAGCCACCCACCCCTCCGGGTGGTTTCGAACGCCCTCGGTTCCGGGTGGCGCGGACCTTCGACGGGATGGGGCCGCAGGGCCGCCCGATCGTCAACCGGCCGCCGGTGGACGAGCTGGACACCGAGGCGATGCTGGCCTACCTGGAAGAGGCCGAGTTCGCGATGCCCGGCCGCGGCTACGACGTCGACCGGCTGGACCCGGAGGGCCGCAACTCGGTGCCGATCGCGTTCCACACCGACGGGACGTGGATCTGGCCGGCGTCGGTGAACTACTACCTGCGCACGTACGGCGTCAGCCCCGAGCCTGACCTGGTCGCGCACATCCGCAGGCAGGGCTTCGAGCTGCCCGTGGTGGACGAGCCGACGGTCGCCGAGGCAGCCGCGTTCGTCAACCGGGGCGCCCCGCCGCCACCTCCTGGCCGTCCGGTGGCGCCGCCACCGCCGCCACCCATGCCTGCCGCGCCCGCGCCGCCGCCTGTCCCCGCTGTGCCTGCGGCACCTCAGCCTGGTCCCGCGCTCACCCAGGTCAGGGCGAAGTTCGCCGATCTGGGTGTGCCCGACTCGGCGTACCGGATCGGGCCGCCGGTCGAGCGGACGTGGACGCTGGAACGGGTGGACGAGGGCTGGCGGGTCGGCTGGTTCGAGCGCGACCAGTACGTCGCGCCGTCGGACTTCGAGGACGTGGCCGACGCCACAGCGTTCCTGCTCGGCAAGGTGTTGCTGGACGGTCCGCGGCCCGCACTGCCGGAGCCGCCGCCAGTCGCCGCCGCACCGCCTGCGCCGCCGCCTCCTCCGCCCCCACCACCGCCCACGCCTCCCGTGCTCGAGAACGACGACTTGGACCGGACGGTCTTGTCGTTGCCTCCGCTGTCCGCGTTGGAGGACACGGACGCGCGTGAACCCGTGTCGGTGCCCAGCGCACCCGCGCCGGAGGTCGGCAACTCCACGGCGTTGCTGCCCGCTCCCAACCGGGGCCCCGGTGGCGGCGGCAACGGCGCGCCATCGGAGCCCCGTGCACAGGACTGGCCGATCCAGCCGCTCTACGGTGAGCCGCCGCTGACGCTGTTCCGCGGCAAGCGGATGATCGAACTGCACCCCGGTACCGAGATCGACCGGTTCGGCGAGGGCGACGGCAACCTGACGTACGCCGTCGGCACCCCGTTCCCGCTGCGGTCGCTCGTCCCGGACTGGGTGAACCGGGATTACCGCGCCTACCGCGTGCAGCAGCCGTTCGAGGCGCTGACCGGTGTGGCGATCCCGTGGTTCGAGCAGCCGGGCGGTGGCACGGCGTTCCTGCTGCCGCACGCGGTGGAGGACCTGCTCGAAGACGGCTACCTCGTCGAGATCCCCGGCCGGGAACGCCCTCCGCTCACCTGACCCCCGCTGCCGTCGGCAGCCGATGTGGCCTTCGTCGCGACGAAGGCCACATCGGCTGCGCGGCTGGAACTCAGGGAACGACGACGACGGGTCGTTTCGCGCCCTTGACGAGCATCTTCGGCACGGACCCGACCAGGCCGCCGCCGTGCCGGGACCGGCCGACCACGATGCAGTCGGCGCGTCGCTCCTCGGCGATGGCTTCCAGGCCGTGCGCCGGGTCGCCCCGGTAGTGCACGAGTTCCCACGGGATCCCGGCGTGGTCGAGGTAGGCCGCGGCCTCGCGGTGGATCTCGTCGACGAACGCCGACGCGGCCTCGGTGGCACCGGCCATGCCCATCGCCGTCCAGTACGCCGGGCTGGCGATCGGCTCGACGTAGACCAGCACCAGCTGCGCCCGTTCCCGCCGGGCGAGGCCGCCTGCCCACGCGGCGGCGTGCAGGGATGGCGGGCTGCCGTCGACGCCCACGATGATCACGGTCAAGCCGTCCTTACCGATCTCGAAATCGGCCGCGCCCTCGGACACACCGGGATCGTAAGGGACTACCAGGTGATCTGGCTGTACAGCTTGCGCAACTTCGCTCCTCTGGCGGGGTGACCGGCGGCGACCCACTCGATCCGGCCGCGTACGTGCGCGGCGAAGTCGTTGCGGCCGACGTGGTTCTGCGCGTCGGGTCCGGTGGTGCGGCAGTTGTGCAGCAAGGCTTTCAACGCGTCGTACTCCGCGCGTGGCACGGCCGGGGCGGCGTTGACCACGAGCCCGGCGAGTTTCTGGCGTTGGTGGCGGCCCGTGACCGACGTCTTGTCCGGGCGGACCCGGAAGCCCTCGTCCCGCGCGATCGCGCGCACGCCGGGCAGCAAGCGGTGCAGCGGAAGCGTTTGCGGACCGGAGAACGCGAGGTCGTCGGCGTATCGCGTGTAGTCGGCGCCGAGCGCCCGTGCGAGCCCGGCGAGGCGCAGGTCGAGCCGATACGCCACGGCGTTCGCGACCGCGGGCGACGACGGCGCGCCCTGCGGCAGGTGCTGGTACGCCAACCGGGCCAGCAGCCTGCGACGCACGTCCGGGTCGCCCGACGACGGCGGCGCGGAGCGCAGGACCTCCAGCGGCGTCCTGGTGGTCAGCAACCCGGCCAGCGCCGACGCCTGCTGGTACTCGTGCACCAGGGCACGGACACGGGCGCCGGTCACGCAGGCGAAGAACCCCTCGAGGTCCATCCTGACCACCAACGGCTTCCCGGCGTGCGGCGCGGCGTACGTGACCGCGGAACGTCCTTTCCGGAACCCGTGTGCCGCGCCGTGCACGGGCAGGTCGAGGTGGCGCACGATCCGGCGTTGCGCCTCGGCGAGCCGCGGTTTCGGCGCCTCGATCAGCCGCAGCCCACCGGTCGAGGTTCCCGCCCAGCGGGACCGGTAGTGCCACAACGGTTGCCCGGCACGCCTGTTCCAGCCGCGGGCGTCGGCCAGCCAGTCCAGTTCGGACGGTGTGACGTCCAGCAGCGCGGCGATGTCGAGCGACCGCTTGGGTTTCGGCGGCGGAGGCGCGTACCCGGGCATCGGCGGGAACGCGGCGATCATCCTGGCGAGATCCGCCGCGTCACCGAGCGGCGGGCGCGGGCAGTGGTCGAGCAGCTGACCGGCCATGGTCTCGGCGGCAGCGGGATCCGCGTAGAACGAGATCAGCCGGGTCGCGATCGCGGACCGTGTCCACGGACCGTCCAATGCTGATGCGGCGACGCGGAGTGACTCCATCTCCCGATATCCGCGCGCACCCACGTACACGGAGTGTGCCGCCGCGCGTGGGGCGCCAACCGCAGGTAATGCCTTGCTCCCTGGGGTATCCCCAGAGGGGTGGTTCTCACCACCGTGCTCACCACCGCGTCGCCGCACGAAACCGAATGTACCCGGATCTCACCGGGCCCGCGTGGGACTGCTTCCGGCGGCTGGGCATCGCCTCTGACGATCTCAGCGCACTAGCACTCGTAGGCCGGCATGCGTTCCACGCTACCGAAAGTCACGAGACTTCGACGGGATGCGCAGATCCAGGTTCTGCAGGCGATCGGCCTGCAAACTGATCACCCCTTCCACGTTCTCCACGATCCCGCGGACCAGCATCGCCGCGCTGCCACGGGCGACCCGGCGGTAACGGGCCCACAAACCCGGTGAGCACACGACGTTCACCATTCCGGTCTCGTCCTCGATGTTCAGGAACGTGACCCCGCCCGCGGTCGCCGGGCGCTGGCGGTGGGTGACGGCACCGCCGACGAGGATCCGGGTTCCCGACTGCACGGACGAAAGGTCCGACACCGGCAGCGCGCCGAGGCCGGTGAGGTGTTCGCGGACGAACTGGGTCGGGAAACTGTCCGGTGACAGGCCGTTCGCCCACACGTCGGCCACCGCGAGCTCGACCGCGTCCATCCCCGGCAGCGTCGGCGCGGCGGCGCTCGCGGTCGTTCCCGGCAGCCGGTCCGGCCGGTCGCCTGCCACGGCACCCGCCGACCACAGCGCCGCTCGTCTGCTGATCCCGAAGCAACCGAAAGCACCCGCTGTGGACAACGCCTCGACCTGTGCCGTGGTCAGCTGCACCCGCCTTGCCAGGTCGGTCATGCTTTTGAACGGCCCCTTCGACTGCCGTTCCGCCACGATCACGTCCGCCGGCTTCTGGCCGATCGTGCGGATCGCGCCGATTCCCAGCCGGACAGCGGGTTTCGCGTCGGTGCGCTCCAGCGTGGCGTGCGGGAGGCTGGCGTTGATGTCCGGACCGCGTACTTCCACGCCGTGCCTGCGGGCGTCGGCGACCAGTGACTGCGGCGAGTAGAAACCCATTGGCTGGGCGCGTAACAACGCGGCGCAGAACGCGGCCGGGTGGTAGTGCTTGAAGAAGGAACTGGCGAAGACCAGGTGCGCGAAGCTCAACGCGTGGCTTTCCGGGAACCCGAAGTTGGCGAACGCCAGCAGTTTCGCGTAGATCCGTTCGGCGAGCTCACCGGTGATCCCGTTGGCCGCCGCGCCCTCGTAGAACCTCTCCCGCAGGCGCTCCATCCGGCGGGTCGACCTCTTCGCGCCCATCGCCCTGCGCAGCTCGTCCGCTTCGGCCGCGTCGAAACCGCCGACGTCGACGGCTATCTGCATCAGCTGTTCCTGGAACAACGGCACGCCACGGGTCTTCGCCAAAGCCCGCTCCAGCAACGGGTGGTCGTACGTGACCGGTTCGAGGTCGTTGCGCCGCCGGATGTAGGGGTGAACCGAGCCGCCCTGGATCGGGCCGGGCCTGATCAGCGCGACCTCGACCACGAGATCGTAGAACTCACGCGGTTTCAGCCGGGGCAGGGTGGCCATCTGCGCGCGGCTCTCCACCTGGAAGACACCCACCGAATCGGCCTCGCACAGCATGTTGTAGATGTTCTCATCGGCCAGGTCGAGGTTGGCGATGTCCACCTCGACGTCTTCGTACTCGCGCACCAGGTCGATCGCGTAGTGCAGCGCGGAGAGCATGCCGAGGCCGAGCAGGTCGAACTTGACCAGTCCGATCGCCGCGCAGTCGTCCTTGTCCCACTGCAGGATCGAGCGGTCGGCCATCCGCGCCCACTCGATCGGGCACACCTCGCCGACCGGCCGGTCGCAGATCACCATGCCACCGGAGTGGATGCCCAGGTGCCGCGGGAATCCCTCGATCTGCCCGGCCAGGTCCAGCACGACGCCGGGGATGTCGTGGTCGTTCTCATCGACGGTGTTGCCGACCGGGCCCCAGCGGTCGATCTGCTTGCTCCACGCGTCCTGCTGGCCGGGCGAGTACCCCAGCGCGCGGGCCATGTCGCGGATCGACGACTTGGCCCGGTACGTGATCACGTTCGCGACTTGCGCGGCGCACCAGCGGTTGTGCTTCCGGTAGACGTACTGGATCGCCTCCTCGCGGCGGTCGGACTCGATGTCGATGTCGATGTCCGGCGGGCCGTCGCGAGCGGGCGCGAGGAACCGTTCGAACAGCAGGTTGTGCGCGACCGCGTCGACTCCCGTGATGCCCAGCGCGTAGCAGACCGCCGAGTTCGCGGCGGACCCGCGGCCCTGGCACAGGATGTCGTTCTCCCGGCAGAACCGGGCGATGTCCCACACGACCAGGAAGTAGCCGGGGAACCCGAGCTCCTCGATCACGCGCAGTTCGTGCTCGATCTGCGCGTACGCCTTGGCGTTGGCGTCCAGCGGGCCGTACCGGCTCGCCGCGCCCTTGTAGGTCAGGTACCGCAGGTACGAGTCTTCCGTGTGCCCTGGTGGTACGTCGAACGGCGGCAGTTTCGGCGCCACCAGCCGCAAATCGAACGAGAGGTCGACGCCGAGCACCGCGGCCCGCTGCACGGCACCGGGATAACGTGGTTCGAACCGTTCGCGCATCTCGGCCCCTGACCGCAGGTACGCGGTCGCGGGCGGCAGCCAACCGGCCATCTCGTCCAGGCTTTTGCGCGACCGCACAGCGGCCATCGCCGCCGCCAGCCGGGCGCGATCGGGTTGCGCGTAGTGCACCGCGTTGGTCGCGATCGTCGGCAGCCCGAGCTCGGCAGCCATCCCGGACAGCACGTCGTTGCGGAAGCTGTCGCCCGGCAGGCCGTGGTCGGTCAGTTCGACGAAAACGCTGTCCTTGCCGAACATGTCGACGAGTTGCCTGAGTCGTTCGGCCGCCGCCGCGGGCCCTTCCGCCTCCAACGCGCGGCGCACAGGGCCCTTGCGGCAGCCCGTAAGGACGACGCAGTGGCCCTTGGTCCCGTCAACGACCTGTGCGACGTCGTACACCGGGCGGCCTTTCTCCGCACCGGCGAGCTGACCGGCGCTGATCGCCCGGCACAGCCGCGTGTAGCCCTCCAGGCCGCGCGCCAGCAGCAACAGGTGCTCGCCCACCGGGTCGGGCACGCCGGTCTGCGGCGCGGGCAGGCCGATGCTCAGTTCGGTGCCGAACACCGTGCGCACACCGAGTTCCTTTGCCGCCTCGGCGAACCGGACCACGCCGTACATGCCGTCGTGGTCGGTGATCGCGATCGCGTCGAGGCCTTGCAGCGCAGCCGCCTCGACCAGTTCCTCCGGGTGGCTGGCGCCGTCGAGGAAGCTGAAGTTGGAGTGGCAGTGCAGTTCGGCGTACGGCACCCGCTCCGCGCCGGGGTGGTCGGTCGCGCCGGGCAGGCCGATGCCCGGCGGCGGGGTGTACGGTTCGCGGTGGTGGGTCCACGCTGGACTGTCACCGCCGTCGCCGGTCTGGAAAGTCTTGCCGGACAAGGCTCGTTCCAGCTCCGACCAGCGAACCGGCGGGTTGTTCCACCCCATGTCGCCTCATTTCCGGTTAACGGGCCACTGCCCAAGCGGGCAGACTTTGGTCCAATCGGGACCCGAACCCCTTTTTCCGCAAGTCCGGCGCGTTTACCGTCCAGCCGTGACTCAGCACCCGCAGGGCCCGTACCAGCCGGGCCAACCCGGCGGCACCCCGTATGGTCAGGGGCCGTCCGGACAAGGCCAGCCGCAAGGTGGCGGCCAGCAGCCATACGGCCAGCAACCGCCGTACGGCCAGCCACAACCTCCCTACGGTCAGCCGCAGCAGCCGTACGGTCACCAGCATGCCGGTGGTGGCGCGCACAGCGCGGGACCGAAGACCCCAGAGGTTCCCGGTTTCGCCATGAAGTTCACCGGGATCGGCGCCAACTGGGGCACCGGCGGCAACCGGCCCGCGCTGCCCGTGCCCAAGAGCGTCATCTGGGCGTTCCTGCTGTCCGCGGGGGCGGCCGTGATCAGCGCGCTGTACTACATCGTCTACGCGATCATGTTCTCCAGCTATTTCGGCGGGTTCTACAACGGCGGCCCCACGGTCTTCGGCCTGCTGATCTGCGCGGGCCTGTTCGTCATCTCGGTGATGATGCGCAACGGTGCGGAATGGGCGCGGATCGTGCTCGCCGTGCTCAGCGGACTCGGCGCGCTGCTGGGACTGATCGGCTTGTTCAGCCTCGGCCTGCTGTTCACCGTCGGCGGCGGGTTCGGCGCGGTGCTGCTGATCTTCTCGATCGTCCAGGTCGCCGCGCTCGCCGCGACGCTGTTCTTCCTGTTCCAGCCGGACTCGAACGCCTACTTCAAGTCCGCGCCGGCAGGACCCGGATACCCGCCGCCACCGCCGGGGCCCCAGAACTTCGGCGGCTGATCCTCCATCGGCGGACGTTGCCTCGGGATCAACTCGGCGAGGAGATCCTGGGCCATGTCCCGGTCCGACCGGTACAACGAAGAGAAGTGCTCGAACATGTGTTCGAGTATGTCCCTACGGGTCACCTTGGTCAAGTCGAGGGGCCCTCGTGCGCTCCCACGAGGGCCCCTCGGACATCCACGCTGGTCAGCCCAGGTTTTCCGGCCGCTGCCAGTCCTGGCCGAGCACGTGGTGGGCCAGGAAGGCGAAGACAGTCGAGTACCACACCTTCGTGTGATTCGGTTTGAGGATCCAGTGGTTCTCGTCCGGGAAGTAGAGGAACTTGTGCGGGTTGTCGCCGGCTTTCGCCCGTGCCGACAATTCCCACCACAGCCGCAGGCTTTCCCCGACCGGCACGCGGTAGTCCTTGTCGCCGTGGATCACCAGCATCGGAGTGGTGATGGCGTCGACCGACCGGTGCGGTGAGTTGGCGTCGGCGTCCGCCTCGGTCATCTCGCGCACGAAGTCGAACGCCATGTCGGTGGTCGACATCATCTGGTCCATCGCCCACAGCGAGGCGTGGGTGACGATCGCGTCGAACCGGTCGGTGTGCCCGGCCACCCAGTTGGCCATGTAGCCGCCGAACGACCCGCCCATGGCGGCGGTCCGGCTCGCGTCGAGGTCCGGCCGTCGCAGCGCCGCGTCGGTGAGCGACATCAGATCGGTGTACGGCGCACCACCCCAGTTCGCCCAGCCCCGGCGGATGAACTCCGTGCCGTAGCCCGAGGACAGCGCGGGATCCGGCAGCAGCACGGCGTATCCGCGGGCGACCGCGAGCCACGGGTTCCAACGCCACATCCAGGCGTTCCACGTCATGTACGGGCCGCCGTGGATCCACAGCAGCAGCGGCGCGGGTTCCTGCGACTGCGGCAACGCGATCCACGCGCGGATGGTGGTCCCGTCGGCGGCCGTGGTGGTGACCTCTTCCAGCCGTCCGGGAACCTCGTACGCCGGCCCGACCAGGAGCTCCATTGTGGACCCGTCCAGCGCGACCCTGACCGGCGAAGGCGGGCTGTCCACGGCCGAGCGCAGTGCGTAGGCCCACTGCCCGTCCCGGGAAAGCCGGACATCGGTGTACGCGCCGTCGTCCGGCGTCAGCCTCGTGACCTGACCGGTTTCCACGTCGACGCGCCACAACGGCGCCCGGCCGTTGTCGTCGGCGCCGATGACGAGCGACTGGCCATCCGCTGTCCACAACGGATCACGCGGCCAGCGGTCCCATTCCGCGGCGAGCAGCCGCACCTCACCACCGGCGATCGGGATGACAGCGAGCCGGCGGTCGAAGACGTCACCGGGAGAACAGCGCTGCAGGACGACGACGGCGACGTACGCGCCATCCGGGGAGATCGCGGGCGAAAGGTACTCGAAGTCCGGATTGTCGGCCAGCACACGGCGTTCGCCGGTGGCGACGTCGATGGTGACGAGAGTGCTGCGCTGGCTGGCTGGGTCCTCCGCGACGAGCCAGCCCGCCACGATCGTCGACCCGTCCGCCGAGAGGTCCCACCCGGTCTCGTTGCTGTCCAGGGCAGGGCCGACGTGCCCGGTGAGGTCACGCAACCGGTCACCGTCGACCACGAGGAACCGGCGCCGGTCCGGCCCGATGTGCCGGTCCCACGCCCGGATCGGATATTCCTCGTGCAGGATGGCCGTGATCCCGGCGTCGTCCCGGCGCTCGCGCACCTGCCTGTCGTGCTCCGGATCCGTGGCGGACGGCAGCAGCGGCGAGGTGATCACGATCGTGCCGCTGGCGCTGACCCGGATGTCGTCGATCCCGCCGGACGGGGCCACGACCTGCCGGGCCTCGCCACCACCGGACGGCAGCAGCCACAGCGAGCTCTTGTCCGTGGCGGTCGGCCGCTTGGCGGTGAAGAGCAGGTCGCCATCCGGTGTCCACGCCGGGTCGGCCTCACCCTCGGCTCCCCAGGTGAGCCGCCTGGCTGGGCCTTCGCCACCCGCGTCGACCTCCCACAGCGAGGTGACGTACCGGTTCTTCTTCTCGTCGGGCACAGCGACGGAGTAGACGACTCTGCGGCCGTCCGGCGACAGCCGCGGTGGGCCGTTGCGCGGCAGTTTGACGTAGTCGGCGAGGTCATCGAAGGGGCTGCGGATCATTAGGCCGTCTTACCACTTCGGCGGCGGCCTGCTTTGTTAATTGAAATTGTGCTTGAGTCTCCCCCGTGGGGAGCTCGCAGAGTGAGGACGTGCGCTACACGATCGGCGAACTGGCGAAGCGGACCGGGCTGACGGTGAAAGCCATCCGGTTCTACGCGAACCAGGACATCGTCCCGCCGACCGGCCGCAGCCCCGCCGGGCACCGGCAGTACTCGGCCGAGGCCCGCGCCCGGCTGGAACTCGTCCGCGTGCTGCGGTCGCTGGGCATCGACCTGCGCACTGTCCGTGAAATCCTCGACAAGGAGATCGCAGTGGCCGAAGTAGCGGCGAACCAAGCCGACGCCGTCGAAGCCCGGATCCACGCCCTGCGGCAGCAGCACGCGGCGCTGAAATCGCTCACCGAGATCCCGGACCTGCCGTCCCAGCTGGGACTGCGGCCGGGAATCGCCCAGAGCCTGACGCCACACCTGCCCGCGACACCTTCGGCGCAACAGCTGGAAGCGTGGCTGGAGCTGACCGAACTCGTACGCGACAAGGACTTCCGAGCGGCGATGCGCCGGTTGGGCGAGCACTACGCGGACCGGCCGCTCGAACCCGACGCCGTCGCGCTGGTCCGCGACCACGCCGACCTGTCACTCGATCCGGCGTCACCGCAGGCCTACGCGCTCGCGACCAGCATCGTCCCGGCTGACCGCGGGCACGAGGTGGAAATCGCCGCCGACCCGAGGCGAGACCGCTACATGCACCTGCTGGCGATCATCAACGGCTGGCAGCAGCCAGAGCCGGTAGTGCCTGCGGTGACCTGGTACATCCAGACCCTGCGGGCTCATCAGTCCTGACGCGCGGTGACCGGCAACGGGCGCAGCGGCACCGGCGTGGACACGACGATGGACGTGGTGGTCTCCCCGTGGAGCAGGAAACGGTCCAGCACGTGTTCGAGGCTGCCGATCGACGGGACGTGCACCTTGAGGTAGATGCAGTCCTCGCCGGTGATCCGGTGGCACTCGACCACCTCGGGGGTGTCCACGGCCGCTTTGGTGACCTTGGGCAGTTGCCCGGGGCCGGGGTTGACGCGGACGAGCGCGGTGACCGGCATGCCCAGCGCGGTGGGGTCGACCTCCATCCGGAAACCCGTGATCACACCGGTGCTCTCCATCCGCTGCACCCGTTCGGTGACCGCGGGAGCGGACATCCCGACCCGGCGAGCCAGCGCCGACATGGAGATGCGCGGGTCGGCGTGGAGTTCCTCCAGCAACCGGACGTTCACGGCATCGAGCAGGTCACTGCAGGCAACAGGGGCAGTCACCCTTGCTTTTGTAGGCATCTCGCGTCTCCAGCCTTCAGATCACCATTCACACGCCGGTTCCGAGTCGAGAATATGGACCTTATGCGATATGTCCACTTGGGGGCGACCGGGTTGCGGGTCTCCCAGATCTGCCTGGGAATGATGAGCTACGGCAAGGCCGAGGTGCGCGCCTGGCACCAGAGCGAGGGCGTGGCGGAACCGATCGTGCGGCGAGCGGTGGACGCGGGCGTGACGTTCTTCGACACCGCGGACATGTACTCGCTGGGAGCGAGCGAGGAGATCACCGGGCGGCTGCTGGGGAAGATGTTCGCCAAGCGCGACGACTACGTGCTGGCGACCAAGGTGTACTTCCCGATGGGGCCCGGCCCGAACGACCAGGGCCTGTCCCGCAAGCACATCATGGCGAGCATCGACGACTCGCTGCGCCGCATCGGAACCGACCACGTGGACCTGTACCAGATCCACCGGTTCGACTACGAAACACCGTTGGCGGAAACGATGTCGGCGCTGCACGACATCGTGAAAGCCGGAAAAGCCAGGTACATCGGGGCGTCGAGCATGTACGCGTGGCAGTTCGCGAAGGCCCAGCACCTGGCCGCGGTGAACGGCTGGACAGCGTTCGCCGCGATGCAGAACCACTACAACCTGATCTACCGCGAAGAAGAACGCGAGATGATCCCACTCTGCCTGGACCAAGGCGTCGGCGTGATCCCGTGGAGCCCGCTGGCGCGCGGCAGGCTCGCCCGCACCGACACCACGACCCGCACGACCACGGACCCAGTCGCCACGATGTACGACGCCCACACCGAAGACGACGCGAAGGTGATCGACGCGCTGCGATCAGTCGCAACATCTCGCGGCGTCCCAGCGGCACAGGTCGCGTTGGCGTGGCTGGCTGGAAAGCCAGGCGTCACAGCTCCCATCGTCGGCGCAACCAAACCCCAGCACATCGAAGACGCCATCGCGGCTGTGGATTTGGAGCTGACGGAGGACGAAGTTGCGACACTGGAGGCGCCGTATCGGCCGCACCCGATCCTCGGCCACGACTGATCCGGCCAGTCAATCCATTTGCCGGTCGCCCGTTTACCGCGAAGCACTTGTTAGCTGGGCAGCGAAGCCGCGCCGGACCTTCTCCAGTTTTCCATTCGACAGCTGAAGGCATTGCGGCAGCTCGCCTGTTTCCTGCGTCCATCTTTTCCGGCATGCTTCGGTATGGCTGGGTTTTGCACGGACAAGCCGGTCCTCGCCGGGGGCTGACCTCTGGGCAGGAGCTTTGTCGTTGGTGTTCTTCCTTTCTTGTGCTCTGGATCCTTTGGTCTTAGTACTGCAACGACAGGTTGTGATGTCCGCGTCTGCGGTAGTGGCTGATACGGGCGCGGGTCTGGCTTGTTCGTCGCCAGTTCGACCAGTGCACGACGTGGCGGATCGTGTGGACCACCGGTGCTGTGATCCGATTCCATAAGCGGCGGATCTCGTTGGCGGACAGCGGAATCAGGGCGCGGTCGGTACCGGATGTGGTGCCCCCTTTTTCGCGGCTTCTCTGGTGATCACCAGAAATGCCGCGGCAGCCATGGACAATGTGATATGCCGGTACCACGCCGCATAACCTCGAACCTGGTAATGGTCCAGCCCGGTCTCGTTCTTGGCGGTCTGGAAGGATTCCTCAATGGCCCAACGAGATCCCGCGACACGTACAAGGCGCTCCAGAGTGGTCTCACCAGGGCCGAAACAGACGTAGTAGGCGATGTCGGTGGGATCGGTCAGGCTGCGGCGAGCCAGCAGCCAATGCCCTCGCTCGGTCAATCGCAGCGGGCGGATATCAACCAGCGCCCAGTCGTACACCCGGTGACCATGAGCACCGTCACCACAACTCATCCGTGTCCATGAGTCCTCGGTCACCTCGGCGATGACCCGATCGACCCGAACCTTGGTCAACTGCATGGTGACCACCATCGAGTTCTTCGCCACCGCCAGGACATGGGCGATGTCCTCGGATTCCAGCCACATCCGCAACTTCGTGTCCACGCCGTAGGCCTCATCGCCGGTGACCCACCCGAACGGCATCCCGCCACGCCTAGCGCGCTCAATCATCCGTCGCGCCAGAACGGGTTTGGTCGCCAGCGTCACCTCATCCGGGATACCGGCCCGGCGGCAGCGCTCCCGATCAGAGATCCACTCCTTGGGCAGGTACAACTCCCGATCGATCAACGCCCGGCCCCGCTCCGAGGCATACGCCAGGAACACACCGATCTGCGAGTTCTCGATCCGACCGGCGGTACCGGAGTACTGACGGGCGACCCCGGCGGACGTGGTCCCCTTCTTCAGAAAGCCAGTCTCATCGACGATCAGCACACCCTGCCGTTCATCACCGAGAACCTCGATCACCGCGCCACGCACCTCATCACGCACACCGTCGGCATCCCAGGCGTAGAAGTTCAGCAACCGCTGCATCCGTTCCGGCCCAGCGTCTCCCACGGCCTCGGCCAGCGTCCAACCATTCTTCCGCTCGGTCTCGCTGAGCAAACCCCGCACATACGACCGCATCTGCCGCCGGGACTCGACCCTGGGAAACCGCGCCGCGAACCGACCCATGAACGCCTCGAAACTTGCCGACCACCCAGTCGCCATCTCTTCCACCAACACCAAGATCAACTACCACGACACGACCACAGATTACAACCTGTCGTTGCAGTATTAGAGACCAGTTCAGAATGAGATGGCGTGTCGGCTTGGCTGATGCGGCTTGGTGCTCCACGATCGCCGGATGGGTGAGGAGGCGGTCCTGACCGACGAGCTGTGGACGCGCCTGCAGCCGTTGATTCCAGCGCGTGCACGGCGGTTTCGCCATCCCGGCCGCAAGCGCGCCGACGACCGGGCCGCACTGGAGGGCATTCTGTACGTGGTGCGAACCGGAATCGGCTGGAACCGGCTGCCCACAGCCTTGTTCGATGCCTCGGGTGCTACCTGTTGGCGGCGGTTGACCGAATGGCACGACGCCGGGGTCTGGCAGCGACTTCACGAGTTGGTGCTCGCCGAGCTTCGCGCTGCGGGCCTGCTGGACCTCTCGGCCGCCTTGGTGGACTCCACGCACTTGCGGGCGCTCAAAGGGGGGACCACACCGGGCCGAGTCCGGTCGATCGACGCAAGCCTGGCTCGAAGCACCACCTGATCACTGACACACACGGCACTCCGCTCGCGGTCACGCTCACCGGCGGGCACCGCAACGACGTCACCCAGTTGATCCCACTGATCGAGGCGATTCCGCCTATTCGAGGCGTGGTCGGCAAACCACGACGACGACCAGTGCGGCTCTATGCCGATCGCGGCTACGACCACGACAAGTACCGCCGCTTGGTGCGTGACCGGGGCATCATCCCGGTCATTGCCCGTCGAGGCGCCGAGCACGGCTCCGGCCTGGGAAAGGTCCGCTGGCCGGTAGAGCGAACATTTGCCTGGCTCAAAGGCTTCCGGCGATTGCGCATCCGCACCGAACGCCGAGCCGATGTCCACGAAGCCATCCTCAGCCTTGCCTGCTCCGTCATCTGCCTACGAAAAATCATTCTGAACTGATCCCTTAGTGGCGTGGGTGCACCTGCCCGACGGCCTGCCGGAGGCAACCCACGCGTCAAGAGGTCCGTATCGCCTGCGCTGCGCGTTGCTTTGCGTTGACGGACCTCTGGACACGTGTGGTTGGGCTTCGCCCAGGCAGCTCGGACCGGTTCACTGCCTACTCCCTCGCCACAGCGAACTCGCCACCGCTCAGGCAGCTCGGACTGGTTCTGCGCTTGCGCTCGCCGTGGCGGGCTGAGTGTCGCTCAAGCCGCATGGGCAGGTTTTCTGCTGCTCCCTCGCCACAGCGAACTCGCCACCGCTCAGGCTCCTCGGACCGGTTCTGCGCTTGCGCTCGCCGTGGCGGGCTGAGTGTCGCTCAAGCCGCATGGGCAGGTTTTCTGCTGCTCCCTCGCCACAGCGAACTCGCCACCGCTCAGGCTCCTCGGACCGGTTCTGCGCTTGCGCTCGCCGTGGCGGGCTGAGTGTCGCTCAAGCCGCATGGGCAGGTTTTCTGCTGCTCCCTCGCCACAGCGAGCTGGCCACCGCTCAGGCTCCTCGGACCGACCGGTTCACTGCCTGCTCCCTCGCCGCAGTGAGCTGGCTACCGCTCAGGCAGCTCGGACTGGTTCTCGGGTTGCGCGCTCGCCGTGGTGGGCTGTGGTGGTCGCGAGGACCGAGAGGTCCTATGGGCCGGTCCGCATAGGTAGCCCCGTCTGAGGGCGTGTCGTTGGCGGCGTCACTCTGCTGGTCGGATTGCGGCGATCGGCGTGTGGGGAGACCTGTCCGCGCTGATGAGTGTGCTCATGCCGGTCGTGTATGCGCGGGCGTGGCGTGAGCGATCGGCGGCTGGCCATAGCCCAGCACATCACGACGGCTCGCGGCGATGCAGCGGTTTGACGGCGTTGACGGTGTGGCTCGTTGGTCAGTCGTAATGGGCGTGGACGGTCCAGGTGCCTTCGTTGTAGGCGAGGAGGAGGGCTGCTTGGGTCGGTTCGGCGCCGAGGAGGACCTGGATACGTGCTTGGCAGCGGGTTTCCTTGGCCCACCAGCGTTCGTTCGCTGCCCATGGTCCTGCCCAGTTCGCTACTGGGCGGGGTGGGCCGCCGTTGATGCCGACCTTCGCGGGGGCGGCTGTCAGCAGGTCGCGGTCTGTCACTTGGACGGGCTCGCCGGATTCGTCGACGACGGTGGCGGGGAACGGGGCAGGGAACACCACCGCTGGTGATGGTGCGGGGAGTTGCCCTGGCCAGGGGAGAGCCGGGTCCGACGTTGGTGTGAGTTCCTCGCCCCACGGCACCAGCCGTACGCGGTCGATGGGATCCCGTCCGCCGCCGAGTACTGGTGTGTACACGGATTCCGGGCCAAGGAGGCCTTGGACGCGGACCATGGCCCGTCCGGCTTTCTCACCGGCTTCGGCGTGCCCTTCGCCTCGCCACAGATCCAGTTGTAGTGCTTTGCCTTCGACTACCTCCTCTGGTGCGAGCCACAGTGTCCTGATTCCCGCGGTTGGGCCGCCGGTTCGCAGCCAACCGTCCAGTTGCCAACGCACTCGGTCGGCGATTCCGTTGGGCGTCAACGGTTCCGCGCAACGCCAGACTCGGCCCAGCTCCTCGTCACGTTCGCTGCGCGCGTAGATGCCCAAGCGGGTGCAGGCAAGGCCATGGGCGGCCAAGCCCGCGTGTAATCGGTCGGCGAGGGACTTGGCCACGAAGGCAGCCGCGTCCACTCGTTCGACCGGCGGATCGAGCTCCTCGCTGATCGAGAGGTCCGGCGGTGGCCTGCGCCTGGACGGCGGACGTTCGTCCAGGCCTCTCGCCAGCCGGTGGGCCTGGACCGCCGCCGCGTCGAACCGGGTCGCCACATCGCGTTCGGTGATCCCGGCGAACGCACCGAGAGTCCGCAAACCCAGGCGGCGCAACAGATCGATCAGCTCTGTGCGCTCCGGACCGCCTGGTTGCGCCAACTCGTTGACGGCCAATGGCGCCAGGAACTCCGCGCTGGTTCCCGGTGGCACCAGCACCCCACGGTGCGCGGCCAGGGTGGCGGCGAACAGGCCGTCGGCCACGCCGACCTGACACTCCACCCCGGCTCGGTCGGCGACCTGATCGATCAGCCGCTCGGCCGCCGCCTCCTCACCGCCGAAGTAACCGGCCGGCCCCCGCGCGGGCACGGCCACCAGCCCCGGCCGGACGATCTCGACGCCGACGGCCAGCTCCTCCACCGCCGCCGCGACCGCCTCGAACAGCCGCGCATCCCTGACCGGGTCGTCGTCGAACACGACCAGTTCGGGACAGCGGCCCTGGGCTTCCCGGCGGCGCATGCCCCGCCTGATGCCCTCGCTTCTCGCCACGGCCGAGCTGGCGATCACGCGATTGGCCGCCACCACCGCCATGGGAATCGTCATGGGCAGCCCAGCACTCGAAGCAGCCGCCACCACCGGCCAGTCCGGGCACCAGATCACCACCGTTCGCATAGTTCGAACATAGGTTCGATCGATCGGAGGGTCAATCACTCAATCGGGTAGGTGTTTGCAGCATGTCTACTTAGGACATCAGGACTTCATTCCGCACTCACGGCGGCTCTTTCACCGCGCCGCTTGGTCACATACGGAAGCACGAACATGTAGAGACCACTGAACATGAGAAACGTGAGCGGGAACAACGGCAGGTACAGCACCCATTCGGCAGGCTGTTGCTGCACCGAGACAGCGACAGCGGCCATGATGACGGTCACCGTGAAGGCCATGGACACCCAACGATGGGTCTGCCGGATCCGCTTGTTCCACTTCACTGAGACCTCCTGGAGAAACAGGCACGGCGCCCCACCGGGCGGGATTCCAGTCATGAACGGACACCGGATGGCGGCGGTATCGCCTGCGCCACAACGTCATCCGGCTTCGAACCGGTCGCGCCGGGACTCGACCGACTGGCTATTGCGCGACCGCGACGTCAGTTCCGGACTCCCGGGTGACGCTTCTTGATCCCTGACCGGTCTCGACGCGACGACTCAGGCGCGCAGAGGCGTGACGTTCTCCAGCGCGGATGGCATGACCGGGAGCGATTCGGCGGCCGGCGGCCAGAAGCCATCGGAGGGCAGTGCCACCGGCTCGGTTGTCACACCATCCCGGCTCACGAAGACCGTTGCGGTGCTTGGCCGGGCCGCCGAGCCCCTGCCCTGTGCGGCGATGGTGAGCTCACGAGTGTGAAAATGACCGTAGCCATTCGACATACCGGCCCAGCGACTGTGGACGTGCGCGAGTTCCAGGTCCGCGCCGGGCCAAGGGCCGAACGGGACCAACACGGCGCCACGATGACGGGCGCGCGCGGACAACCGGCGGGCGTGCGACTCCTGCAACCGCCCGGCCGCCGCGATCACGACAATGTCCATACCGTCGAGCAGGGCACCGGCCACAGCAGGTAAATCGGCGCCGGGCTTGGGAACCAACGCCAGGCGGGACACTGCGACCCCGAGTTCCGACGCAGCCACGATCCCCAATCGCGGCATGCCGATCACCCCGGCCCACGACCCGCCGGCCGTTGCTTCGGCAAGCAGCGCGAGCAGCACTGTGGCGGACCCGCGTACCGCCACAGTGCTGCCACGCCGCAAGCCACCCCACGGGAAGAGCCCGGCCAGTGCTTGACACACCGGCAGCACTCGTTCCCGGTCGACCGATGTCAGGGTCAGGCCGCTGGCCACTCCCACCCCGTCGGGCATGGCCCCGGACATCAGCGACGCCGCTCTCGTCACTGCTGACCCCGACACCGGAACACCTCCCGCACACCGAACGACCGCCGTGGGGAGCCGGCGCGTCTCGAACATGTGTTCGAGCGCTGAGGTTAGCTTAGCGGGCCGTCGAGAGGGCCCGCAAGGCGGGTCACTCTGCCGGGTTGTGGTTCGCGTAGGCGCCGACCAACTGGTGCTCGGCATCGTCCAAGTAGGTCGCCAGCATCGCCGCCGCGCTCGCGCCGTCGCCTGCACGCAGGAGCTCACCGATCTCGCCGTTGCGCACCAGGTAGGGCTCATGGAACCAACGCGGGTCCTGCATCACGTAGAAGACCAGGCGCAGCTCCGCGAGAATGCCGCGCATCAACTCGTCCACCCGCGGACTGCCCGTGAACGAAGCGATCACCTGATGGAACCGGATGTTGGCGGTGCCGAGCCCACGCCAATCGGCGCGTTCGGCCGCCGCTGAGCCGTCGGAAACCGCCGCGAGCAGCGTCTCCAGGCCAGGCGGCGGTTCGGTCAGGTCACGAACCGCGGCGCACTCGACCAGTTTGCGAACCCGGTAGATGTCAATCACGTCGTCAGTGGTGAGAACGCGGACGAAAACACCGCGGTTGAGCTCGTGCGTCAACAGGCGCTCGTGCGTCAACAGCCGGAAGGCCTCACGCAAAGTGTTGCGGGACACGGCAAGCGCGCCCGCGATCGCGTCTTCGGCCAGCCGCGTGCCGGGCGGGAAGAAGCCCTCGCTGATCCGCGTCCGCAGCACGTCGGCGACCCGCTCGGCAGTGCTTGTCCGGCCGAGCAACGCCCGGTCGGCGATCAGTCCTGACGTTTCGGCCGACATTCGTCCAGCTTACCTCTTGAAGGATTGTTGAACGATCCTTACAGTCAACACATCCGCAGCATCCTCGGGAGGTGCCGATGAGCACGACGACCCAGGGCAAACCCAAGCCGTTCGAGTGGTTCCGGTCGCTCGGCGGGCGTGGAAGACGTGCGTTCGTCGGCGCCTTCGGCGGATACGGCCTCGACTCGTACGACTTCCAGGTGCTGCCACTCAGCATGGTGGCCATCACCGCGTACTTCAGCCTGACCAAGGTGGAAGCGGGCCTGCTCACCACGGTGACCCTGGTGGTCTCGGCGGTGGGTGGCGCGATCGCGGGAATCCTGGCCGACCGGATCGGCCGTGTCCGGACGCTGGTCATCACGGTGATCACCTACGCGGTCTTCACGGTGGCGTGCGGATTCGCGCCGAACTACGAGACTCTGCTTGTCCTGCGGGCATTCCAGGGACTCGGTTTCGGCGGCGAATGGGCAGCAGGCGCCATCCTGATCGCGGAGTACGCCAAACCCGAGTACAGGGGCCGCGCGGTGGCGTTCATCCAGAGCGCGTGGGCAGTCGGCTGGGGCCTGTCGGTGATCGTCTACACGGTGGTGTTCAGCATCGCCGACCCCGACGTCGCATGGCGAATCCTGTTCTGGACAGGCGCGTTGCCAGCGGTCCTGATCTGGTACGTCCGCCGGAACGTGACCGACGCGCCGCACGTCGAGCAACAGCGCAAGGCCAACAAGAACAGGGGATCGTTCGCCGCGATCTTCAAAGGAGACCTGACCAGGACAACACTGTTCGCCTCCTTGCTCGCGACAGGAGTGCAGGGCGGCTACTACACGCTGGCGACATGGTTGCCCACGTTCCTGAAGACCGAACGGGGCCTGACGGTCGTCGGAACCGGCGGCTACCTGGCGTTCCTGATCTCCGGCGCGTTCATCGGCTACGTCACCGGCGGCTACCTGACCGACTGGATGGGCAGGAAGAAGACGTTCACGCTCTTCGCCGTGCTGTCCGCGGTGCTGATCATCGCGTACATCAACATCCCGGAAGGCGCGAACACGCTGGTCCTGATCCTCGGATTCCCGCTCGGTTTCTGCGCTTCGGCGATCTTCAGCGGGTTCGGGTCATTCCTGGCGGAGCTGTACCCGACAGCATTGCGCGGCACAGGCCAGGGATTCACGTACAACTTCGGCCGCGCAGTCGGCGCACTCTTCCCGACGCTGGTCGGGTTCATGGCAACGAGTTGGGGCGTCGGCGGTGCGATGGTGTTCGGGGCGGTCGCGTACGGCATCGCCGTGCTGGCGTTGCTCGGACTGCCGGAAACCCTGGGAAGGGAACTGACATGACCCCGGACCAGGCACGGAAATCCTTCAGAGAAGGAACCGCCGCACCAACCAGCGGCTGGGCACCCGGCTACGCGCAAGCAAACCTGATCGCGGTCCCCCGCGACTGGGCGTACGACTTCCTCCTGTTCGCACAACGCAACCGAAAACCGTGCCCAATCCTGGACGTAACAGATCCAGGCACGACAAGCACCGCACTGGCCCCCAACGCAGACCTGCGCACAGACATCCCAAGCTACCGCGTATGGGAGAACGGGGAGTTGCTGTGCGAAGTGCGGGACGTAACGCGGATGTGGCGCTCGGACCTGGTGGCATTCCTGCTCGGATGCAGTTTCACGTTCGAACACGGACTGGTAGCGGCCGGAATTCCGCTCAGGCACGTCGAACAAGGCCGCAACGTGTCGATGTACATCACCGACCGCGATTGCCGACCGGCAGGACGAATCCGCGGACCACTAGTGGTCTCGATGCGGCACATCCCCGCGAACATGACAGAAGAGGCGAGCCGCATCAGCGCAATGATGCCGGACGTACACGGCGCCCCCGTACACATCGGCGACCCCAGCGAACTAGGCATCAAAGATCTGTCCACACCAGACTTCGGAGACGCGGTGGACGCAGAAGCCGGTGACGTGCCGATGTATTGGGCTTGCGGGGTGACACCGCAAGCCGCGCTGATGACATCTTGCCCACCTTTCGCGATCACGCATTCACCCGGCCACATGTTCATTACCGATGTGCCGGACGAGACATACCGAATCGCATAGGCACAACGGCAAGGCGAGCGCCACCCAGCCCAAGAAAGCTAGCGCGAACCAACCACAAACGGCTCGCGCGCAAGCGCGGAACCAACCCGAGCGGCGAGCGCGCAAGCGCAGAAAAGGGCTTCGGGGGTGCTCCTGCCCAGAGGTCAGCCTCCCGGCGAGGGACCAGGCTTGTTCCGTGCAAAAACCACAACAAGAAGCCCTAGCACCTATACAAACAGTCCCCCACCCAACCCGGGGGGCGTCCCTGCTCCAGTCTAACGGGGAAACAGCAGGTCAAGGAGGCTACCGGCCAGTTGTGGACAACGAGATTTGATGAAGGGACCACCGGCTCGACGGTCAAGGGATCGCTCGAGCGACCTCCTCCCACCTGACGAACTTGAAGTTGGTGCTGTCCCTGGATTCGCCGGCGTTGCGACCGTCCTGCACAGCGAGCAGACCGTGTGGATACCGAGGACCAAGGGAAGTCCCGACCACAGTGGCGCCATCGCTTTCCTGTACGAGGTCGTCGCCGTACTTGATCTGGAACGACGCCCGATATCTGCCCGGCAAGTCGTACGCCGCGAAAGTGTTGTCGCCCTGACTCGACACCAGAAGCAGGTTTCGTCCATAGTGGATTGTGAGACCTTCGACGTCCGCTGAGACGTGATGGCCGCCGAAACCCGGGTCCTTCCCCGGCGCGCATTCCTCGGTTTCGGGATCGTAGGTTCCCGGGACGCCGAATTCGCGGACCTTGTCGATCAGCACGGGCCGTCCGGTCAGCTTCGCCGATACCCGCCATATGCCGACGTCTTCCTGGCCCGCGTACAGCGTTCCGGTTCGGTGGTCCACGACCATGCCCTCGACCTGCGGTTGCACGCCAGGCTCGTCGCACGGCTGCCACTTCGCGCCGTTCGGCAGCGTGAACTCGCCGGGCAGGTCAAGCGTCCGGACGACGCGGTAGCTGTACCTCTTCCCGCGCGGCTCGACCTTCAGCAGGGCGACCTGGGTTGTCGAGCGGCGGCTGACAAGCACATACGTCGCGCGGTCGGCCCGGTCGTACCACGCCGCCAGGCCGTATGCCGTTCGTTGTTCGTCCACTTCGGACTGATTTGCCGAGAACACGAACGGCACATCTGGCGCGGTCAAGTCCTCAAGGCCATTGACCTTGTAGAACCGGATGTGGTCACGGCCGCGGTCGGACACGATCGCCAGGTCGTCGACGATGTCGACGTTGTTGAACCGGCCTGGTGCGTGCTCGGGTCCTGGGCGGGCCGGGGCTGCTACGTGCTTGATCTGCTTGCCGTCCAGGCGATACGAGTGGAGCCCGCCTTCTTTCGCCGTGGCGACGACGATGCCGCGGCTGGGGTCGTGGTCGTTCACCCAGATCGCGGGGTCGTCGGCGTCCGCGTTGCCGCCTTCAGCGTCGTCGAACAGCCCAGGTGTCTCCACCTGGGCGTCCACCTTCGGGTACCCCGCAGCCACGGCGGGGTGTTGCCCGGCGAGGATCGCCGTGAACACTACGAGCAGGACTCTTCGCATCCACGGCATCCTGCCGGGCGACTGTGAACAGCGGACGAACGTCAGTGGGCGAAGTGCCGCGTCCCGGTCAGGTACACCGCGACCCCGGCCGCTTCGGCCGCCGCGATGGTCTCCTGGTCACGGATCGAGCCGCCGGGCTGCACGATCGCCTTCACGCCACCCTCGATCAGCACCTGCGGACCGTCGGGGAACGGGAAGAACGCGTCCGACGCGGCAACCGAGCCCTTGGCGCGGTCGCCCGCCCGGGTCACCGCCAGGCGGCACGAGTCGACCCGGTTGACCTGGCCCATCCCGACGCCGACGGTCGCGCCGCCGACCGCGAGCAGGATCGCGTTGGACTTCACCGCGCGGCAGGCGCGCCACGCGAAAGCCAAGTCCGCCAACGTTTCGTCGTCGACAGGCGAGCCGGTCGCCAGCGTCCAGTCCGCCGGGTCGTCGCCGTCGGCCTGCAGCGTGTCCTTGGTCTGCAGGAGCAGCCCACCGGACACCGGGCGCAGTTCGGCGCCGCCGCGCTGCGGCTCGGGCGCGATCAGGATGCGGATGTTCTTCTTGCGCGTCAGCACGTCCACCGCGCCGTCGGCGTACGAAGGCGCGACGATCACCTCGGTGAAGATGTCCGCGACCTGCTCGGCCATCTCCACGGTGACCTCGCGGTTCGTCGCGATCACGCCGCCGTAGGCGCTCACCGGGTCGCACTCGTGCGCCTTGCGGTGCGCCTCTGCGATGTCCACTGTGGATATAGCGATGCCGCACGGGTTGGCGTGCTTGATGATCGCGACGCACGGCTCAGCGTGGTCGTAGGCCGCGCGGTAGGCCGCGTCGGAATCGACGTAGTTGTTGTACGACATTTCCTTGCCGTGCAACTGCTCTGCCGTCGCCAAGCCCGAACCGCCGTGGCTGGAGACGTACAGAGCCGCGCCCTGGTGCGGGTTTTCCCCGTACCGCAGCACGTTCGACCGCTTCCAGCTGGCACCGACCCAGCCGGGGAAGTTGCTGCCCTCGTCGTCCGGCGACAGCACGCCGCCCATCCAGGACGCCACGGCGATGTCGTAGGACGCGGTGTGCCGGTAGGTCTCCAGCGCCAGCTGCTTGCGGTCTTCCAGCGTGAATCCGCCCGCGCTGACCTTCTCCAGCACCCAGGAGTAGCGGGACGGGTCGATCACGACCGCGACCGAAGCGTGGTTCTTGGCTGCCGCACGCAGCATCGCGGGCCCGCCGATGTCGATCTGCTCGACGCACTCGTCCGGTGACGCGCCGGACGCGACCGCCCGCTCGAACGGGTACAGGTTCACCACGAGCAGGTCGAACGCCTTGATGTCCAGGTCGGCGAGCTGCTGCACGTGCTCAGGGCGGCGCATGTCGGCCAGCAGGCCGGCGTGCACGCGCGGGTGCAGCGTCTTGACCCGGCCGTCGAGCGACTCGGGGAAACCGGTGACCTCCTCGACCGGCGTGACGGGCACACCCGCGTCGGCGAGCACCTTCGCGGTGCCGCCGGTGGAGATGATCTCCACACCGGCCGCGTGCAGCCCGGTCGCCAGTTCCAGCAGACCAGCCTTGTCCGAGACGCCGATCAGCGCACGCCGAACCGGACGTGTCTCTGAGGTCACGGGATACTCACCTTTCGTCCATCCACGGTGTAGCCCTCGCGCACCAGGCGCGTGAGCACGTCGACCAGCAGCCGCCGCTCCACCGTCTTGATCCGTTCGTGCAGTTCGGCCACATCGTCCCCGGGCTCGACCGGCACCGCCTGCTGGGCGAGGATCGGCCCGGTGTCCACGCCCGTGTCCACGAGGTGCACGGTGCAACCGGTGACTTTGACGCCGTAGCCGATGGCTTCTTCGACCGCGTGGGCGCCGGGGAAAGCGGGCAGCAGCGCGGGATGCGTGTTGATCACGCGCCCGGCGAAGCGCGTCAGGAACGCCCCGCCGAGGATCTTCATGAACCCGGCCGAGACGACCAGGTCCGGTTCGTACGACGCGACTGTCTTGGCGAGCGCTTCGTCCCACGCGGCGCGGTCGGCGTGGTCACGCACCCGCTCGACGAACGTGGGCACGCCGGCGCGCTCGGCGCGCGCGAGGCCTTCGATACCAGTGCGATCGGCACCGACCGCGACGACTGCGGCCGGGATCGCCCCGACGCGGATCTCGTCCAACAGCGCCTGCAGCAGCGTGCCCGATCCGGAGACGAGCACGACGACCTTGGCGGGGTTGGGCAGCGAATGCGGTTGAGCGCTCAGCGTGGTCTCCTGGCCTGGTCGGTTACGGCCAGCCTAAGTGCTCACTTCTGGATCTCTTCGGGCAGGTCCGGCTCGTCGTCATCGGGTGACGGCTCGTCCTTGTCCTCGTCCACCGGGTTCTCGTCCGGCGCGACCGGTTCCTCCGCGCTGTCCGTGGCCTCTTCGTCCGGGGTGGTTTCCTCGCTGTTCCCGTCCGTCTCCGCCTCGGCTTCGATGGAGTCGTCCAGCAGTCCACGCGCCGGTGCGAGCACCAGCCGAGGCCCGGCCCACCAGGCAACGGTCGCGGCGGGCAGCGCGATCCACAGCAACATCGCCAGGCCCATGCTCCACGGATGCACGGTCAACGGGTCGAACACGCCGTTCGCGAGCCGTCCACCTGCCCCGATGCCCAGCAAAACGCACCCGCCAGCCACGACGACAGCGGACGCGCCGACCGCACGCAACCGCGCGATCGGGTCTTCGCTGGCGTCCCGCAGAACCCAGCCGACCAGGGCACCCGCCGCCATGGGCAGCAGGAAGAGAATCGGCCACCAGGCCGCGCCCCTCTCCGGCAACGCGGCAAGGATCGGCACGCCCGGCAACGGGCCGCCCGTGAAGTGCAGCGGTGCGGCCGTCAACTCGCCGATCGTCACGCCGGGGCCCGCGACGAAGGAAATCCCGCCGACAACGGCATTCGGCAGATACGCGGCCGACATCAGGAACATGCCCAGGCCGTCGCCGAGGCTCGGCGCGAACAACGCTGCCGCCGTCGAGAACGACGTGGACAGTCCGAAGAGGAACAACGCCGCCCCGAGCCCGACCATGGTCGCGAGGCCGATCAGACCCGCGCGAAGCCCGTGCACCACGAGTTCGTCGCAACGGTCGAGAAGATCTTCGAAATACCCGCGTCTGGCGAGTCCGAGGACCGCGGCCAGACCCGCGACTCCGGCGGGCACAAGCAGCCCGGCGGTGATCGTCGCCGTCGCCGTGGCCTTGGCGAGAACCGCGCCGACGACAGCATGCGTCGCCATGATGGTCGCGACGATCGACACGACGTCCCGCGCTGACTCCACCTCCAGCCGATCAGCCGCGTTCGCGGCCGCTCGGCTGACCAGCCACATGACCAGCAGCGTCGGCAGCAGGGGCAACGCGCCCAACGCGTGACCGTCGAGCGACAACGGCGCTTGATAGGCCGCGAGCCAACCCGGGAGGCCAGCCGACAGCACGCTCAACGTCGAGATGTCTGTCTTGGTGGCAACGGAGATGACAAGCGCGAGTAAGCCGACCACGGCCGCGTACCCCAGGAACAACGGTCCGATCGCGGCCACCAGCAGTACCCGCGCCCGGCTGGTGAACGGCTCGTCTACGTCGTCCGCCAGATCGGGTGGGTACAGGGACATACAGTCACGATGACAGCACGGAAGGTGCTCGGGCCAGAAGGCACGCCGCCCAGTCAACCGATCAAGTGAAATACGTCGAGGCTGGTCACAGCCTGTCTACATAAGACGACGGGCGGGCCGTGAAGGTCACGGCCCGCCCGTCGGGGGAAAGATCGTTACTGCTGCGGCGGCTGCTGCGGGTAGCCACCCGGCGGAGTACCGGGCGCACCGAACTGGCCCTGCTGCGGCGCGAACTGCGTCTGCTGGCCAGGGCCGCCGAACGGCTGCTGGCCGGGCTGCGGCTGCTGGGCGGTCGCCTGCGCGCCACCCGGCGGCTGCTGCGCCGGGAAGGCACCGCTTGGCGGGTACGCACCAGGGTGCTGCTGCGGGTAGCCACCGGGCGCGCCGTACGGGTTCGGCGCCGGGGGCTTGATGATGCCCTGCTCGAACAGGTACGCGGCAACCGAAGCACCGGCCTGGAGGATGCCGAAGATCAGGATCATGATGCCGCCGGCCGCGATGTCACCGCGGGCCGAGAACACGCTGAACAGGAACGCCAGCATCACCGACACGCTCAGCAGAGCGGGCAGCAAGCCGGCCTTCTTCTCACCGCCCGGCAGGATCACCGGGAGCACAGCGAGGCCCGCGGCCGCGAAGAGGCCGGGAACCCAGCCGAAGAACGCCTCGTAGAAAGACGCGCCGGTGACGACCGGGGCGAAGCCGAGGAAAAGATTCAGCAGCCCCAGACCACCCGCGCCGAGGGCGAGCATCTGCGGCAGGCTCAGTTTGAGGCCGCCTCCTGGGCCGGGCGGGGGGCCGTAACCTGCTGGGCCGGGCGCGGGCTGGTGCGGGCCTTGACCCGGGTAGCCGCCCGGCGCTCCGCTCGGGAAGGTCATCGCGTGCTTCTCCTCAGCTGGTGCTCACCGCGATAGTTCGGACAAATTTTTCCACCTTTGACGCAGCCTGGCACATCATGGTTCCCCGGATGGTCCGATTGCGGCACTTGGCAGGGCCGGACGCTACACCAGCACCCGGTCGGGTGAGTGCAAGACTCTTGAGCCGGTGTGCCGCGTCCCGGCGCCGCCGACCGGGCCGACCCGGTTGACCAGCAGCGATTCAGGAAAAGAAGTCACCGGCGCGCGATTAAAGTTTTGATCACAGCCTGGTGCCGCGTCCCGACATGGGAGACGTCGGGCAAGCGCGGCAGTGAGAAGCGTGCACGACGAGTAGCCGACCGGTGCGGCTGAGTACTCGGCACCCAACTCTCCACAACACCGCGGTCCGGGAACGGCCCGCGACTGGCGCGCCGAGATCCACACCGGACTCGGATGCCGACGTGAGCCCGAGTTGCCTGCGCAGTCCGACGAAGCCGCGGACCGGGCTCGACGCGCAGCCGACGGGGTCGGCCGTCGAGATCACTGGCGGCGAAGACCAGGTGCACGGAAAGCCTTGGCGCAGTTGATGTTCCTACGCGAACCGCGTCGCCGGCGCGCGTGCCGATCAAGCGATCACGCCGCAGCCATGCGTCGACCCGCAGAAGCCCGGCCGAGGTACCAACCAGCTCGAGCACAGCGAGCATTCACCGACAAACGCCCGCAAGACAGTCCCCCACCCAACCCGGGGGGCGACCCCGCTGCCAGTCTATCGGGGGATAGTGCTGGTCAGCGGGGTTACCCGCGAGTTGTGGACAACCGGTTTCGCGGATGATCCCTTTGCTTCGGGCCGGTCCGCTTCGGCTGTCCGGAGCCGGTCGCCGCAGTCGGCGATCAGCTCGACGTGACCCGTCGGGTCACTTGCCTTCGACGATCGCCCTGGCCAGTGCGGCGGTCTCGCTCGGCGTCTTGCCGACCTTCACGCCCGCTGCCTCGAGGGCTTCCTGCTTCGCCGCCGCCGTACCCGCCGAGCCGGACACGATCGCGCCCGCGTGGCCCATGGTCTTGCCCTCCGGGGCGGTGAAGCCCGCGACGTAACCGACAACCGGCTTCGTCACGTTCTCCTTGATGTACGCCGCCGCGCGCTCTTCCGCGTCGCCGCCGATCTCGCCGATCATCACGATCAGCTCGGTCTCCGGGTCGTCCTGGAACGCCGCGAGCGCGTCGATGTGCGTCGTGCCGATCACCGGGTCACCGCCGATGCCCACCGCCGACGAGAAGCCGATGTCACGCAGCTCGTACATCAACTGGTAGGTCAGCGTTCCCGACTTCGACACCAGGCCGATCTTGCCGGGGCCGGTGATGTCCGCCGGGATGATGCCCGCGTTGGACTTCCCCGGCGAGATCACGCCCGGGCAGTTCGGGCCGATGATGCGGGTCTTGTTGCCCTTGGCACCCGCGTGCGCCCAGAAGTAGGCCGAGTCGTGCACCGGGATGCCTTCGGTGATCACGACCGCCAGCCCGATCCCGGCGTCGATCGCCTCGATCACGGCGTCCTTGGCGAACTTCGGCGGCACGAAGATCACCGACACGTCCGCGCCGGTCTTCTCGATCGCCTCGGCCACCGAGCCGAACACCGGTACCAGCGTGCCGTCGATGTCGGCTTCCGTGCCCGCCTTGCGCGGGTTCACGCCGCCGACGATGTTCGTGCCCGACTTGAGCATCCGCTTGGTGTGCTTGGTGCCCTCGGAGCCGGTCATACCCTGGACGATGACCTTGGAGTTCTCGTTGAGGAAGATGGCCATCTGTCTCACGCCCCCGCGGAAGCAAGTGCGGCGGCCTTGTCGGCCGCGTTGTCCATTGTGTCCACCTGCTCGAGGCCGGGCAGTGCGGCCTCGGTGAGGATCCGGCGCCCTTCCTCGGCGTTGTTGCCGTCCAGCCGGACCACGATCGGGCGGGTGACCGCCTCGCCGCGGGACTCGAGCAACTGGAAGGCCTGCACGATGCCGTTGGCGACCGCGTCGCACGCGGTGATGCCGCCGAAGACGTTCACGAACACGCTGCGCACGTCCGGGTCGGACAGGATGATCTCCAGCCCGTTGGCCATCACCTCGGCCGACGCGCCACCGCCGATGTCGAGGAAGTTGGCGGGCTTCACGCCGCCGTGCTTCTCGCCCGCGTAGGCGACGACGTCCAGAGTGGACATGACGAGGCCCGCGCCGTTGCCGATGATGCCGACCTGGCCGTCGAGCTTGACGTAGTTGAGGTCCTTGGCCTTCGCCGCGGCCTCGAGCGGGTCCTCGGCCGCGACGTCGACGAGGTCGGCGTGCGCCGGGTGCCGGAACGCGGCGTTGTCGTCGAGCGTGACCTTGCCGTCCAGCGCGACGATCTTGTCCTGCGGGTCGCGGACCAGCGGGTTCACCTCGACGAGCGTGGCGTCCTCGGAAACGAAGGTCTCCCACAGCTTGACGATGACCTCGGCGACCTGGTCGGCGACGGCCTCGGGGAACTTCGCCTGCGCCGCGATGTCCTTGGCCTTGGCCAGGTCGACGCCCTCGATCGGGTCGATCAGGACCTTGGCGAGCGCCTCGGGCTTGGTGGCGGCGACCTCTTCGATGTCCATCCCGCCCTCGACGGACGCCATCGCGAGGAACTTGCGGTTGGCGCGGTCGAGCAGGAACGAGAAGTAGTACTCCTCGGCGATGTCGGACGCCGGCGTCACCAGCACGCGGCGGACCACGTGGCCCTTGATGTCCAGTCCGAGGATGGCCTCGGCCTTGGTCTTGGTGTCCTCCGGGTCGTCGGCCAGCTTCACGCCACCGGCCTTGCCGCGACCACCGGTCTTCACCTGCGCCTTGACGACGACCGTCTGACCCAGTTCGGCCGCGATCGCTTTGGCGTCTTCAGGGTTGTCAGCCACGGAGCCCGGCAGTACCGGCACTCCGTGGGCGGCGAAGATGTCCTTCGCCTGGTACTCGTACAGGTCCACTGAGAGCTCCTGCTCCACCATATGCACTGCGTTGGACGAAAAGACCCTAGCGACCGGCGCGGCGGGCCGGGCCGTCGGTACTGGTGAGGTCGGTCACCGCTCGTGATCGGACGTCAACGCGCTTGCCCAGCTCACGACGCCCTCAGCGTTGCCGTGGCGGAAAACTGCCTTGACTCCGGCGGCCCGCAGGGCGTGTTCGTCGCCGTCCGCAGTGGCGAACACCACGGTCCGCCCGGCCAGTTCGGCACCGATCAAGCGATGTTCGCCGGTCCGGACGACGAGGCCGACCGCGCGCACGTCCTCCTGTTCGGCCGCGCTCGCGATCTCGTCGACGGTGCCCGCTTCGGCGTACACGACCTCGACCCCGCCGTCACGCAGAGCGCGCGCGAGGACCTGGGTCTCGACGTCGTCGGGTTCGAGTTCGACGAGCAGCAGCCGGATCATCTGCGCCGCGCGGGTTCCGGCCGTACCGCCAACGCCACGAACGCGCTGATCACCAAGGCCGCGATGGTCGCCAGCGAAAGCCACGTCCCGGCAGCCGCCGCTGATCCCTCTGCACGCCCGCCAGTCATCGGCACCTCGAGCGCGTGCACAGCGACCAGGCCGGCGGAGCCGAACAACAAGGCCGCGGCGCGTGGCGGACGGCTGGTCGACGCGATCGCCGCAGCCATGACCACCGCGATCAGGGCGATGACGAGACCCCACGACGCGGTGCGGAAATTCGACCAGATGCCCGGCGCCACGTACTGCTCGGCACGCATCGCGGGCAGCCCGAACGCGCCGATGGCGAACAACGCCGCCGCCGCGAGCGGAGCCATCAGGATCATGTTCGACGAGCGGTCGGACAGGTCGACATCGTCACGTTCGATCGCGCCCGCGGCACCTGCGCAGATGGCCGCGACCAGGGCAAGCAGGACCGCGACCAGCGTCCACCACGTCGCCGCGCCCGCGCGGATCGCACCGCTCGTGGACGTGGCGGTCATGACGGCGTCCAGCGCCACGAACGCGGCGAGCGGGATGCCGACCCACGCGACGCTCAACATCGGCCGGAAGATCCGGGCGACCGGTTTGATCACCAGGAGGATGCCGAGTACGAGGACGAGGATGCCCGCGGGCAGCAGGAGCCCGTTGGCGAACGAGCCCGGTCGCACTCCGGAAAGGATGATCAGCTCGTCGGTCTGGTTGATCGGGACGTCGGTCGGGATCTCCACGACGAACAGGTCCGTGGCCTGGCCGAGAATCGCGGCGACACCGGCGAGGATCGCGAACACACCGGCGATCAGGTGCATCCGGCCGCCGCTCTGCTCGATCGGTACACCTTCGCCGCGCTTCAAGGCCAGCCCGCTCGGCCACACGGCGGTGGCGACGAGGCCCAGCGCGCCGACGGTCGCCATGTAGGAGCGCCAGTCCGCGTGCAACCAGTCCACTGTGATCCCGGCGATCTGCGCGGGAAGCAAGAACGTGAGAACCGCGATGGCGACGCCGACAAGGACACCCCGGCCCATCTTCGACGTACGGGAAGTGCCAGCGACGACACAGCCGAGCAACGCGGCCAGCGCGATCAGCAGCCCGCCCGCGATGACCAGCCCTGGCCCGTTGGCGAGGTCGACGTCGAGCAGAAAAGCGTTGTCCGAACGGAACGGTGGCATCAGCAGGCCGATGGCGGCCAGACCGCCGAACGCCAATCCCCATCCAAGCAATCGCTTGCGCGACTCAGGTTCCGACTCCTCGAACTCCGCGGCAACAGCGGTGCCAGGCCGCGCACCGGCACGGACGATGACCATGGCACCAGCGGCCAGAGTCAGCACATGCCCGGCGACAAGCAGCCACGTGCCCGTACCCGCAACCAACGGAACAAGATCAGTCGGCACAACCAGTTCAGGCCTCGACGCCACCAACGCATCTGAAGCCAGCTGAAGGTCGATCAACGCCCTCCCCGGCGCAAGGAAGGCGGCGCCGACGAGAACACCCGCCGCGCCAACAGGCCTCCTGGCAACCAGCAACCCGACCGCGACAAGGACGGGAAGGACAGCGAGGACGACGAGAAGCGGTCTGCTGTCGTAGGCAGCCGGAGGCGCGCTCCGCAGCACTCCGACGAACGGGCCGATCGCCAACGACACCGCGCCGACAACAGCCACGGCGATCGCCAGTTTCAACAGCGCAGGTACCTCAAGCCGCTCCGGCACGAGATCTCCACCCTCACCAGCGGTCGGGCCGGTCGGATGCCGGGTTTCCGACGATCGGATCCGCGAATTCATCGCCCCGAACCTAGCAAGGCGATCACACCCCACCTCGGCCAGCACAGCCGCGACGACAAACACACCAGGTCACGAGGTCGGAACCGGATATGCGCCACCCGAGTGATCAACAAAGCCGTGAACCCGCCCACACCAGGCCCGCGACACCAGAACCGGACACCCAGCGCCGCCCCACTCCCACGAAACGGACACCGCACGAGTCGTCGGCCGGTGCGCCGAGATTCGAAGCCCCCGCTGGCGGGTACGCCTTGAAAAGCCGGGGTAGTTAGAGCGGGGACAGGGCTTAGCGGCACTACGCATGTGACAACGGCACGACGAGGTCGCGAGACGAGACGGGGTGGCGAGCCAGAGACCAGGTCACACGCGACCTGGTCGCGATGCGGAGCCAGGACAGCTCGGCAGAACGTCGGGGACGTAGCCAGCGGCAGCACGCACCCGACAAGGCCGCTCCGAGATCGCAAGGCGGGGCTGCGAGCCAAGACCAGGTCACAGTAAGGCCAGGTCGTGGCCGACACGGTCCGCTGCGACGACACTGGGGCTTGCGCAGAACCAACCCCACTCGGCCGCGTGCGAACGCGGAACCAACCCAGTTGGCCGCCCGCGACCGCACAACCAGCCAAGTCGACTGCGCGCGAACACCGAACCAGCCCAGCCCGAGCCAGTGAGCACGCAAGCGCAAAGTCAAGCCGTGGCCTAGGTGCACACCAGCACAGAACACGCCCACCACCAGCGTGCGCGCAAGCACGGAAGAGGCTTCGGGGCGGCTCCTGCCCCAAAAACAACCCAAGATCCGAGCACAAGACAGGAACACCGAACACAGCCTCCTGCCCAGAGGTCAGCCCCCGGCGAGGGACCTGCTCGATTCGTGCAAAACCGCGAGTCAAGAAACCTCGCCCACCACAAGCGGCACGGACACGGCAGAGAGTGACCACGCTGACAGAGACACCAGCGGAGCAGGGACGCCGGAGGCGACTGTGAGCGAACAACCGCCCAGCGGGCGCAGCGACCTGACTGCCCGGTGAAGTGACGGATGAGAAGAGACAACCTCCAGCCGGTTTGGCGCGTCTTATTGGGCAAGAGGCAAAGTTTGGCCGCTGACCTGGGGATATGTCAGCGGAGCCGCTGGACGGGGCAGCGGCTATGCGGGGATTGCCGGCGACACGGGATGAGGGTCGCCGGTGGGTTGCATTGAGCGCATAACGCCGGTCGTGGGTCGGGCAACGGAGTCGCGGCTGCGGTGAACGGTCGTGAGCGTCCTCACGGCGTTGAGAACCGCCCGGTTGGCGTAACGCAGATCACATTCTGCCGTGTTATGCCGCCTTAACTTTGGGTAATAGTTACTGATCAGTGACTTGCCCGGGCTCCCTGATCGGCAGTAGGTGCCTCCGGGAAGTTGCCCTCTGCCGTCTCCCACGGTTACTGTCCCCCGGTCCGTTGTCACGGTCCGGTCACGGCAGGACTTGAGTGGTTCCCCCGAAATCACTCGCCCGGGATCCCCCGCCCGGTTGTCCACGCCAACGCTCGTCCCCGCGAGCGAAGGTGCCGCCCCGGATCTCCCCGAGGCAGAAGGGCAGGCTTTGTCTCGTCACCGCTCCCCCGGCGGGCAGCAGCAGTCTGCGGTTGTAGTAGAGGCGCTTGAGCGCACCTCGAGCGATGACCGCGCCGAGCGTGGCGCGCACCGGCTTCCGGCGCCGCCACCCGCGTTGCGAGGCCGTGTGGTCGTCGCGGCTGTCGCCCTTGGCGCTTTCGCTGCCGCCGCAGCTGGTCAGACGCTCAAGTCAGGCGCATCCCCCAACGGCGACATCACTCCGCTGTCGAACTCCGAAGGTGCCTCCGCGGCATTCGGCGTCGGTGGCGACACGAGCGCCGCCGCTCCCGAGGTCCTCACCGTCGCGCAGGTCAGCGACGCCGGTGTCGAGGCCCGCAAGCTCACCCAGAGCGCCCAGCTGATCGCCAACCGCACCGCGAAGCTCCAGCAGGACGCAGCCGAGCAGGCCGAGCGCGAGCGGGTCAAGTACGTCCGCCCCGCGGACGGCGTCTACACCTCCGGCTTCGGCGCCCGGTGGGGCACGACCCACTTCGGCGTGGACATCGCGGGCAAGTTCGGCTCGCCGATCCGCGCGGTCACCGACGGAGTCGTCATCGAGGCGGGTTCCGCCAGCGGCTTCGGCCTCTGGGTGCGCATCCAGCACGCCGACGGCACCGTCAGCGTCTACGGCCACATGGACTCGATCACGACCCGCGAAGGCGCCAAGGTCAAGGCGGGCGACCAGATCGCACGGATGGGCAACCGCGGCCAGTCCACCGGTACCCACCTGCACTTCGAGATCTGGGACTCGTCCGGTCGCAAGATGAACCCGGGCCCGTGGCTTTCCCAGCGGGGCATCAAGCTCTGACGAACCAGACCCCGGCGACTCGCCACACCGCGCACATGGCGGGCGAGCCCCGAGGCGACTGACAGCCGGAGCATCGTCGTTTCCGGCCCGCGGGCGCGTGCTGGCCGAGCAGTGAACGCCAGGCTCCGGAGAGCCTGCGCAGCTCATGGCCGACTTGGCTGGGCTGCGCCGTTGCCAGGCGGTCAACGCCGTCCAGATAACCGGCCACGCGCTCAGCCAGCGCGCGGAACAAGATGTCGTCCATGTGGACACCCCTTGCTTGATGCGGTTCCCGATCATTCCGGTAGTCAAGCAGAGGGGTCTGACAGTTTTCGAACTTGTGGTCGAGTGCCTGGTCAGGCCGTGGGTTCGGCCGGCTGCTCGCGGGCCTGCGCGGCGCGCTCCAGCACCTTGCGGCCGTAGACGTAGCGGGCCGCGAGCGCAACGCCCTTGTTCACGACCGACAACGGCAACGGCATCGGCCGCAGCACATCGACAATCAGGACAATCCGCTCACCCGTGCTGTCGTTGACCACTTCGTGGTTCCAGCTGTCGTCGAACAACACGCTCTCGTTTTCCTGCCACGTGTGCCATTCGTCCTTCACCCGAATGCTCGGCGGCGCCTCGTCCGGCACTTTCAGTCCGAGGTAGTACCGCAGATATGCGCGTACGGCCCCTCGCGCTCCGGAATCGATTTCCCGGGGTTCGAGAATGGAGAAGAACACCTGGGAAGACGTTCGGGATCGAGGCCAGCAGCGCGGTCGTCCTCGGGCATTTCGACGCTCCGGCTCCGCCCTCTCATCCATCGCCCAGAGGTTGAAGACCTTCCATTCCTTGGGCGTGGCGTTGGAGATAGTCGCCTGGTCAGGGTCCAGGTCGTGGTACGCGGGCAACGTCGAACAGTCGGCGAGAACACCTTCGAGCTGGTCGGATATCCGCATAGGAATTGTCAAAGGCTGCGCAACGCCGGATATGTCTCGTCGATGTCGAGGAGCACCGGGCGTTGATCACCGCCAACCGTCTGCTTGAACTACTTGCTGACAGCTTCTTGAATGGGCTTGGTATTCACGAGTCTCCCCAGAGAGTGTCCGTCCAGTAATGCCGATACCGCACCCGTAGAACGGTGACACGCATCGGGGAAACACCCGTAGGCGTCCCTGAACGTGAACCCTTAGAGCTTCACCAGGGGCACGCTGCCGATCAGCATCAGCCGGATCGTGCCGGCGCTGCCGAAATCGATCGTCGCGGTCGCGCGGGGCCCCGCGCCGTCGGTCGCGACGACCGTGCCGAGCCCGTACTTGTCGTGGTTGACGCGGTCGCCCGTCTCGAGCTTGAGCGCCGGTGTGTCCTGCCAGCCCTTGAAGGACGTGGAACGCATGCCCTGCGCGGCGATCCGGGCCTGTGCCGAGTCCGAACCGGACCGGCTCCACGTCGTCATCGCGGACGGACCGGACGAACGCCTCGACGACTCGATCCTGCGCCACTCGATCAGCTCGGCCGGGATCTCGCCGAGGAACCGGGAGGCCGGGTTGGTCGACGGCTGCCCCCACGCGGACCTCATCACCGCGCGCGACAGGTACAGCCGTTCGCGCGCGCGCGTGATCCCCACGTACGCCAAGCGCCGTTCCTCGGCCAGTTCGACGGGGTCGGACAACGCCCGCATGTGCGGGAAGATCCCGTCCTCCCAGCCGGTGCTGAACACGACCGGGTATTCGAGGCCCTTGGCTGTGTGCAACGTCATCAACGTGACCACGCCGTCGGACTCGGCGTCCGGCACCTGGTCCGCGTCGGCGACCAGCGACACGCGCTCGAGGAACGCTTCGAGCGTGCCCAGTTGCGGCGCGGTCTCCTCGTCCTCGATCGCGGGCGGCACCTCGGCGAACTCACGCGCCACGGTGATCAGTTCGCGCAGGTTGTCCAGCCGGGTCGCGTCCTGCGGGTCTTCGCTCTCCTCGAGCTCGGCCTGGTAGCCGGTCCGGTCGATGATCGCTTCGAGCAGCTCGGCCACGCCGCCGTCGACCAGCTCGCGCAGGGAGTCCAGCAGCTCGACGAAGCCCGCGATGCACTTCTCCGAACGCGGGTTGAGCAGCGGGACCGTGCCTCCGGCGGCCTTGCGCAGCGCCGCGTTGAACGAGATCCGCTCCTGCTCGGCGTGCGCCGCGACCACGGCTTCCGCCCGGTCGCCGATGCCGCGCTTGGGCACGTTGAGGATCCGGCGCAGCGACACGGTGTCCTCGGGGTTGGCCAGCACCCGCAGGTACGCCAGGGCGTCGCGGACTTCCTTGCGCTCGTAGAAGCGGACACCGCCGACGACCTTGTACGGCAGCCCGAGCCTGATGAAGATCTCTTCGAAGACACGGGACTGGTTGTTGGTCCGGTAGAACACCGCGACGTCGCCGTTGCGGGCGTCGCCGCGGTCGATCAGCTTGTCGATCTCACCGGCCACGAAGGCGGCCTCGTCGTGCTCGTTGTCGCCGACGTAGCCGACGATCTTCTCGCCTTCGCCCGAGTCGGTCCACAGCCGCTTGTCGATCCGGCCGGGGTTGCGGGAGATGACGGCGTTCGCCGCGGACAGGATCGTCTGCGTCGAGCGGTAGTTCTGCTCGAGCTTGATCGTGGTCGCGTCCGGGTAGTCGCGCTCGAACTCCTCGATGTTGCGGATCGTCGCGCCGCGGAAGGCGTAGATGGACTGGTCCGCGTCGCCGACCACGCACAGCTCACCCGGCGGGATGTCGCCCGCGCCGACCCCGACCAGCTCACGGACCAGCATGTACTGGGCGTGGTTGGTGTCCTGGTACTCGTCGACCATGACGTGCCGGAAGCGGCGGCGGTAGTACTCGGCCACGTCGGGGAAGGCCTGCAGCAGCTCGACCGACTTCATGATCAGGTCGTCGAAGTCGAACGCGTTGGCCTGCTGGAGCCGCTGCTGGTAGACGCCGTAGACCTCGGCCGTGCGGCGTTCGAAGTCGTTGCCCGCGCGGCCCGCGGCGGCCTCGTGGTCGATCAGCTCGTTCTTCAGGTTCGAGATCTGCACGGCCAGCGACCGCGCCGAGTAGCGCTTCGGGTCGAGGTCGAGATCCCTGGCCACGAGCGTGATCAGGCGCCGGGTGTCGTCGGAGTCGTACACCGAGAAGTTCGACGACATGCCGATGGTCTTGGCCTCGCGGCGCATGATCCGCACGCACATCGAGTGGAACGTGGAGACCCACATCGCCTTGGCGCGCCCGCCGACCAGGTCGGCCACGCGCTCCTTCATCTCGGCGGCGGCCTTGTTGGTGAAGGTGATCGCCATGATCTCGCCGGGATGCGCGTTCCGCGCCGCCAGCAGGTAGGCGATTCTCCTCGTCAGGACACGGGTCTTGCCCGAGCCCGCGCCTGCGACGACGAGCAGCGGCGTACCGCTGTGCTCGACAGCCTGGCGCTGCCGGTCGTTGAGGCCCTCAAGCAGGGCGGCGACGGCCGGGTTGACAGGTGTGGTGCCGGGAAGCTCGAACAGCGCGCTCATCGCGAACAAAGGTACTCGGTTGGTCCGACAAAGTTCGGGCGCCCTCGCACGTGTGTTCACCAGCACGGGTCAAGCTGGTTCGCCGGGAATAGAACCAGCCGTCCGGCGGCTGGTCTGGACGACGGGCGGCTTCACCTGGAGTTCGGGGTCCGTTTCCGGGGTTTTCCGGGGCAGATCCCTGATCCATTCGCCTGCCGCGGACGACAGTCTTCATGAGGAGTCAGCGCAGGCAGTCACGGACGGGGGCGGGGAACGTGTTCGAAGACCTGATGCCGGACCTCACGGCGCTGTCACCGGTCGCGGTGCTGGTGACGGTCTTCGTGCTGTCGTTTCTCGAGACGACCGTGGTGATCGGCGTCGTGTTGCCGGGGGAAGTGCTCGTCGGCGCGTGCATCGGGGTGTTGCACGTCGCGTGGTCGCCGCTCGCGGGGGCGGTGGCGGCCGTGGGGTGCCTGGCGGGCCAGGTGGGTGGTTACGCGCTTGGCCGCTGGTCGGGGCCGGCGATCAAGCACGGGTGGATCGGCCGCAAGGCGGGCCCGAAGCGGTGGGCCCAGGCCGAGCACCTGGTCGGCCAGTCAGGCGGCTGGCTGCTGGTGACGGCGCGGTTCGTTTCCGTGGCGCACACGCTGGCACCGGTGCTCGCCGGGGCCCTGCGGATGCCGTTGCGCAAGTTCGTCGCGTTCGGCGCCTTTTCCGCGGTCGTGTGGGCGGCGCTGTGGACCGCGGTCGGGGCCGCGCTGTCCGGGGCGAGCCAGGTCATCGACCCTGGTGTGTTGTCGTTCGCGCTGGTCGGTGGCGGTGTCGTGGTCGGCGGACTGATCATGACCAAGTTGTTCCGCAAGTTCGACGAGGCCGCCGAGCAACGGTCCGAAGAGGAGCCGACCCCTCCGCTCGACGCGCGGACGCCGGTTGTGTCAAGATGACTGCGTGCGGACAGAGCGCTTTTACTTTTTCTACGGGAACCGGACTCCGGCTCCCGTGGTTCTCTGACGCCAACCAGACACCACGAAGCCCCCGGAGTCCTCGGACCCGGGGGTTTCGCGCTCCCGGGCCAGGCCTCCCAAACCGACGGGAAAGCCGATGACCCCCACGACCGGGAACGGGACCGCCGCGGACGACATCGACGCGCTGCGCAAGGAGATCGACTGGCTCGACGCGGAGATCCTGCGCCTGGTCAAGCGCCGCGTCGAGGTGTCACAGACGATCGGGGCGGCGAGAATGGCCGCAGGCGGCCCGAAGATCGTCTACAACCGCGAGATGGACGTGCTCGCCCGCTACCGCGAACTCGGCCCGGAGGGCCGCCAGCTCGCGATGGCGCTGCTCAACCTCGGCCGGGGCAGGCTCGGCCGGTAAAGGCGACGAATATCAGGGCGATCACCCATCCGTGCGCGCCCGGAGAAAGGGCACACTGGAGTCATGCTGGACCTGATCGCCGTGATCGTCGTCATCGTGGCCCTGGTGGCCACCCTCGCCCACGTCGGGTACTTGGCGCTGCTGAACTCTGCGGCGACCAAGCGCGCGGGCGGTGGGCCCATCGCGCAGTACGTCCGTTCCCGGTGGCCGATCGCCGGTGTGACGACAGCCGGAGCGCTGCTCGGGTTGTTGCTCACCGGTGGCAGCGGCTTCGTCGACGTCCTCGCGATCCTGATCGGTGGCGGCTCCGGTGCCGTCGCGGTCAAGTCGCTGGAGTCGACGCAGAAGAAGTACAAGACCGACTCCTGACCCGAACCGGGCCGCCCCGGCCCGGCGCCGCCTCGCCCGGAGCGACAGCCGACAGCTGAGCAGCGTCGGCTGCGCGGGCGTGCAGAGCGGTGCCACGCGGCGCGAACGGACGCTGTCAAGCGAGTTCACCCCTTCGTGTGGCCACCGCATTTGGGGTCCTACCAGCGTTTTCGCGCGCGGGATGACGGCTTACCCTGGCTCAGGTGAGCACCGGATCCGCGTTGGTCGTCGCCATCTCCGACGACGTCGACTTCGGTGCTGCAGGCAAGGCAGCGCCGCCGGCCGGCGTCCGCGCGACCCGCGGGGCGAGGTTCGGCACCGTGCTCACGTGGTCGTCATGTCGTGATCATGAGTAATCGCGTCATGACAGGCAGTGAGAAGGGTCACACCATCATGACCAGCGGGGAGCCACAACCGGCCGACGGACGACACCGGCATCACAAGGGCAGCTGGACGCCTCAGGTCGCACACGCGCACCCACCGGCGCACGCCCGCCCGGACCTGGTGCCGCCGCCGACCGTGGCCGAGACGACCGTTCCCGGCCTGCGCAAGTTCGATCTCGGCGGGATCCCGGCCTCGGTCACCCCGCCGCGGAGCTGGCGCAGGGCAGCCTTCTTCGCCGTCAGCGCGTCGCTCGCTGTCGTGTTCGGCCTCGCGTTCGCCGCAGCCGCCCTGGTCGGCAAGCCGAAGAACACCGACACCATCGACGCCCTTCCCGCCCTGCCGAGCGCACCCGCTTTGTTCGACGTCACGCCGGAGACCTCGGCGCAGCCGCCGCAGAAGCCGACGACCACACGCGTTTCGGAGCGATCGACGGCAGCCCCGGTGCCCACCCAGTCGCACCGCGGCACGACCGGTGGCGGTGGTGGTTCGAGCACCCTCAGCACCTCCGTGCAGGCGAGCGCGATGCCGCCGTCGTCCTTCTCGTCGTTGCTGGCCGGCCCGCCGGTCAGGGAGACCACACCGAAGCGGGCCTTCGCCAGCAACGACCCGAAGCAGATCGGCGACCGCACCGAAGCCTTCTACAAGCAGGTCACCGAAGACCCGGCAGCGGCGTACCAGATGACCACCGGCGAGATGCGCGGCCAGGGCGAGCAGGCGTTCCGGCAGCGGTACGCGGACATCGAGTCGGTCCAGGTGCGCCGGATCGGCATCGACCCGAACCAGGGAACGACCGTCAGTGAGGTGAAGGTCACCAAGAAGGATGGATCCACGTTCACCGAGCGCAGACGCCTGAAATTCACCTCCGGCCGTGATCCCAGAATCAGTTCCGAAGTTACCCATTAAGTCGCGGGCCGAACGGGCCGATACCGACAGTGCCAGCGGTGACCGCTGGCCCAGTCGAGGTACAGACAGTGCCATGAACAACCCCGAACGGGTGACTCGGACGTGGCCCTCCGTGATCTCGACACCCGGGTAGCAGTGACACACACGCAAGGAAGTAACCAGTGGAGCGTCCGACGTCTGGTCGCCGGCACATCCGAGCCGGGTCGGTCACCGTTGCGGAGCTGATCAAGAACCGGCCGACCCCGGTTCACGCCGAGTCCCACGACGACGAGGCCGTCACCGAGCAGATGCCCGCCGGCATCGCGACGGAACCGATGCCGCCGATCTCGTCTGCCGACGACGCCGAGCAGGTCCAGCCACCGGCCCCGAACACGCACCGCCGCAGGCCCGCCCGCTCCGGGCAGCTGGCCAAACTGGCCGGTCTCGGCGTGGCGACCGTCGTGCTGTGCGGCTCCATCGCCGCCGCGTCGATCATCAACACGCGCAGGCAGGCGAGCACGGACGCGGCCGAGCGCCCCGTCGCCGAGATGACCGACGAGCAGGCGCTGCTGCCCAACATGTTCACCCTGACCGCGGGCAACACGCCGCGGATCACCACCGAACTGCCCGCGCCGAACAAGGGCAGCGCGTCCGCGACCGTGGACAACCCGGCAGGCAGCCGACGCCCGGCGGACGCCAAGAAGCTCTCCGGCAGCGCCAGCGCCCCGCCCACGCAGACAGCCAACGCCGCGCCGACCGACACCGAGCTGGTCCGCGAGTACTACAAGCTGCTGGCCAAGCACCCGCAGCAGGCGGTCTCGTTGCTCGACGGCCTGCTCCGGCAGACCGACCTGTCCCGCTTCGTGGACTCGTGGTCGCAGACGCGCGACATCCGCGTGATCGATGTGCAGTCGCGTGGTGACGGAGCGTTGCTGGCGGTCGTCGAGATGATCCTGCCCGACGGCGCGACCGCCCGCGTGCAACAGCTGCTCAGGGTCACTGACGGGCAGCCGAAGCGCATCACAGGTGCCGAGATCGTCTCCGCTCAGCGCAGCTGACGTCCGGATGAGTTACGCCCGTTTGAGCCGCGTCCGTACCTCGCGTCACCAATGCGCCCCCCGATCGGGCTAAGCTGGGCACGCCCGAGGAATGGGCCCGTGTGTGGCATTGGTCTCATTCTCCGCGCCGGGTGTTCCGACACGCCGGTGTCGTTCGTATCCAGGTAACGGTCTTGTGGCCGTGCGCGAAGAGTGAGCGCATAGCCTGGAGGCGGGTTTCGGGGTCGACCGCCAGGGAGAAAAGGATCGCCGGCGAGCAGTTCGCGGGCAAGGAGGTGTCGTGAGCGACGAAGGCCGACTGGTAGCCGGTCGCTACCGGCTCGTGCATCGCATCGGCACTGGCGCCATGGGCGTCGTCTGGCAGGCCAGGGACGAGCGGCTCAACAGAGTCGTCGCCGTCAAACAGGTCCTGTTGCAGACCGGCCTGTCCCAGGACGAGATCAACGAGCAACTCGAACGCGTCCAGCGTGAGGGCCGGATCGCCGCGAAACTGCACCACCCGAACGCCGTGACGGTCTTCGACGTCGTCGACGAGGACGACGCGCCGTGGCTGGTCATGGAGTACGTCCCGAGCGTGAGCCTGGCCGCCGCGCTCAAGGAGCGCGGCACGCTGCCGCCGCACGAGGTCGCCGCGATCGGCGCGCAGATCGCCGCCGCGCTGGCCGCCGCGCACGCGGCGGGAATCGTGCACCGGGACATCAAGCCGGGAAACATCCTGCTCGCCGACAACGGCACGGTGAAGATCACGGACTTCGGCATCTCGCGGGCCAGCGACGACGTCACCGTGACCAAGACCGGCCTGATCGCGGGCACGCCCGCGTACCTGGCGCCCGAGGTGGCGTACGGCAAGGACCCGACACCGCCGACGGACGTCTTCTCACTCGGCTCGACGCTGTACGCGGCTGTCGAAGGCGAGCCGCCGTTCGGGCTGAGCGAGAACACGCTCGGCCTGCTGCACGCCGTCGCCGCGGGCCGGATCAACCCGCCGCAGCAGGCAGGCCCGTTGACCCCGGTCCTGATCGCGCTGCTGGCCACGGAGGCCGAGGACCGGCCGACCGCGGCGCACGCACGGGACATGCTGGCGTCAGTCGCCCGTGGCGACAACCCGGACGTGCCGGAGACGCGGACCATGTTCGCGGGCCCGTCGACCGATTCGCGGACCCGTGCGGTCGCCGCGCCGTCGGTCCGTTCCCGCACGGGCGTCCGGCCCGCGACCGCCCCGCCGCCTCCGCCGCGCAAGCAGTCCAAGCGACCGCTGGTGGTGGCGGCTGTGATGGCCGCACTCGTCTTAGGGCTGGGCGGCTGGTTGATCGCCGCCAACGGCAAGGAGCCGAACACCGGGCCGTCGACGTCGCCCGTGAACAGCTCGCAGACCACGACGACGTCGGTGCCGGCGTACACCTACACCGTGTCGGAGACCGAGACGTCCTCCGCGCCGCCGTCCAAGCAGCCCCCGAAGTCGACGAAGCCGACCACGTCGAGCACCACGACGACGACAACGACGACGACAACCACCACCACGACGACAACGAGCAAGCCCCCGACAACCTCGTCGTCGAAGCCGCCGACCGGGTCCGGCGAACCGACCGTTCCGTAAATCGAAAGCAACCTCCGCGTGCGCCCAAACGACACATAAGTAGAGTCCTTGGTCGCAGACATCCAGCCGTACGGGAGTTAGGCGTTGCCCTCCGACGAAGACCGCCTGGTGGCGGGTCGATACCGACTGGGTCAGCGCATCGGCAGCGGCGCCATGGGCGTTGTTTGGCAGGCGCACGACGAGCGGTTGCACCGCACGGTCGCGGTCAAACAGCTGTTGACGCAACCCGGTCTCAGTGCCGCTCAGGCAGAGGAAGGCCGCCTGCGCTCGATGCGCGAGGGCCGGATCGCGGCCCGGTTGCAGCACCCGAACGCGATCACGGTCTACGACGTGGTCGAGGACGACGGCCAGCCGTGGCTGGTGATGGAGTACTTGCCGTCCCGCAGCCTCGCGGCCGAGCTGGACGACAGGATCACGCTGCCGCCGCAGGAAGCGGCCAGGATCGGCACGGAGGTGGCAGGCGGTCTGGTGGCCGCGCACGCCGCCGGGATCGTGCACCGCGACATCAAGCCGGCCAACGTGCTGCTCGGCAACGACGGCTCGGTGAAGATCACCGACTTCGGCATCTCCCGCGCGGTCGGCGACGTGACCGTCACCGCGACCGGCATGCTCGCCGGGACGCCCGCGTATCTCGCTCCCGAGGTTGCCAAGGGCATGGAGCCGACGCCCGCGTCGGACGTGTTCTCACTGGGCTCGACGCTGTACATCGCCGTAGAGGGGCACTCGCCGTTCGGGTTGAGCGAGAACACGCTCGCGCTGCTGCACGCGGTCGCCGCCGGGAAGATCACACCCCCGCGGCAGGCGGGTCCGTTGACCGCGTTGCTGATGCGTCTGCTGCGCACCGAGCCGGAGGAGCGGCCGACCATGGCCGCCGCGAAGGAGGCGCTCAGCGCCGTCGCCGCGGGCCGGCCGATCCCGCCGGGTCTGATCAGCGGCTCGTACGACGGCCCGACGGTGGCGCAGCGGATCCAGCCGGCTCCGATACCGCCGCCCAACCACCCGGCGACGCGGATCGACGCCAACCCGCTGGCTGAGCCGCGCCGCACGCCGCCGGGCGGGTTCCCCATGGGTGGGCCGCCGCCCAACACGCCGCCACGCGGCTCGCAGCCGCCGATGGAGCAGCCGCAGCCAAGACCCAGCGCGTCTCAGCCAAAACAGGGCCGAGACGTCCGCAAGATCGTCCTGACCGTCCTGGCGATCGTCGGCGCGGCAGCCGTCGGCGTTCTCGTCGCGAGCTTCTTCACCTCGAGCAAGCCGACGAACGCGCAGGAACAGACAACACTGCCCGCGCCACCACCGGCCACGGTGACGCAGACGGCGTCGGAAGCGCCGAAGAAGGCGACCACCTCGACGCCGCCGCCGAACACCTCCTCGTCGGCAGTGACGCCGTCAAGCCCGGCTGACGACGAGGACGACGCCGAGAAGCTGGAAGACGCGAGCAACTTCATCAGCGGCTACTACGACATGCTGCCGGAGAACCCGGAGGGCGCGTGGGCCAGGCTCACCCCGAAGGCGCAGCAGCAGTCCGGCGGCAAGGACAGCTTCCTCACCTTCTACGGCCGCATGTCGGACGTCCGGATCACCGACGTCTCCGACGACAGCAAGGGCAACGTCCGCGGCACCGTGCGCTTCAAGTTCAAGGACGGCGGGGAAAGCCGTGAGCCGTACCGGTTCACGGTGATCGCCCAGAACGGCAAGCTGATGATCGACGACTTCGCCAAGGGCGGCTCGGCCTGAGCCGTGCCGGCCCGGCACCAGTTCCCTTGGCTCACTTGGTTATTCGAGCCGTCACTTCGGTGAGGGCCGTCAGGAACGCTTGCACCGCCGGGTCTTGCGCGCTCGAGTCGCGGATCGCCGCGTAGATCTCACGCACCGGTTCCGGCCTGCGGACGCGCTTCGCGACCACGCCGAGGTGGGTGGCGTCCAGGCCCAGCCTCGGGATCAGCGCCACGCCCAGTCCGGCCGCGACGAAGCCCTGCGAGGTCGTGTAGTCCTCCGACTCCACTGCCACGTTCGGGGTGAATCCCGCTGCCGCGCAGGCGTTCATCATCAGGTCCGCGCACGGCCCCGGGACGAATTCCGTGCTGATCCACGGTTCTTCCGCCAGGTCGGCGAGGTCCACGTAGCGCTTCGACGCCAGCCGGTGGCCCTTGGGCAGCACCGCTCTGAGCGGGTCGTGCATCAGGTGGATCAGCCGCACTCCCTTCCTCGGTGGGTTCATCCGGGGGAAGACCACGATCGCCACGTCCGCCCTGCCTTCCTCCACTTCCGGCAGCGGGTCCTCCGGGTCGATCAGCTTCAGGTCGATCTGCACTCCCGGGTGGTCCCTGCGCAGCTGGGCCATCGCGGGCGGGACCAGGGCCACGCCCGCCGTGGAGAAGTAGCGGATCGACAGCTGTCCTGTCTTTCCTTCTCTCAGGTCGCGCAGCGCGCTTTCGGCGTCGGTCAGGTTCTTGCTGATGATCGCCGCGTGCTCGGTCAGCAGACGGCCCGCCGGCGTCGCGCGGACTCCTCTGCCGACGCGTTCCAGCAGCGCCACTCCGGCTTCTTTCTCCAGCACCGCCAGCTGTTGGCTGATCGCGGACGGCGTGTAGCCGAGATTCCCGGCGGCCGATGTGACGGATCCGCTGGTCACGACGGCTCTGAGGACCTGCATGCGGCGTACGTCGAGCATGCTCGGATCGTACAGCTCCGCTTAACGGTCGATGCACTATTTTTCAATTGTTCTGGCTAGTTGGCCCCGGCATCGTTGAGGCGTACTTCAACGATGGGAGACCGCGGTGGGCAGCAGGGGCACACTGATCAGGATGGGCGTTCTCGCCCTGCTGTGGGGATCCAGCTTCCTGTGGATCAAGTTCGCGCTGCAGTCGCTGTCGCCGGGGCAGATCGCGATCGGGCGGATCCTGCTCGGCGCCGCCGTTCTCGTCGTGCTCTGCTACTCCGGCAGGCAACGGCTGCCCAAGGACGGGAAAACCTGGGCCCACCTGGCGTTCGCCGCGTTCTTCGGCAACGCCCTGCCGTTCTTCCTCTTCGGTTTCGGTGAGCAGACAGTCGACTCCGGCGTCGCCGGTGTGCTCAACGCCACAACACCGTTGTGGGCGTTGCTGATCGGCGTTCTCATCGGCCAGGAGCGCAAGCTCTTCTCGCTGCGGATGCTCGGCATGGTCGTCGGTTTCGCCGGAACTCTGCTGATCTTCGCGCCGTGGCAGTCGGGCGGGCTGGCCAGCTGGGGCGCCCTCGCCATCCTCGGTGCCGCGGCGAGCTACGCCGTCAGCTACACGTACATCGGGCTCAAGCTGTCCGGGAAGGGCACGGCCCCGATCGCGTTGTCCGCCGCGCAGCTCGTCACCGCGGCCGGGCTGAGCACCCTGCTGCTGCCGATCGACGGGTTCGAGCCGATCACGTGGCACCCGATCGGGGTGATCGCCATCGTCGTCCTCGGGGTCTTCGGCACCGGGTTCGCGTTCGCGTTGAACTACCGGCTGATCGCCGACGAAGGCGCGGTCGCCGCGACCGCCGTCGGCTACCTGCTCCCCGTTGTCTCGGTGCTGCTCGGCGCCGCTGTGCTCGGTGAGCCGGTGACGGTCCGAGTGGTCGTCGGCATGGTCGTGGTCCTCCTGGGGGTGGGCATGACCCGCTGGCAGCCGAAAGCCGCCACGCCGGAACTCGTCGTCCCGGCCGTGGCGGCGCCCCCGCCTCCTATGTCACCGGTTGTGGCGACGGAGCGAACTGCCGAGTAGCAGCAGGCCGACGAGGACGGCGCCGCTGGCGAGCAACCACCTCGGGTCGAACGACGGGAGCCAGGTCTGGCCGTCGGTGAGCACGTAGGCCGACATCACCAGTGCCGCGAGCCCAGCGAACAGGGTCAGCAGGTCCGGCCGCTTGCGCTCGGTCGTCTTGTCCGTGTCGTCAGCCACGGCGCACCTCCACGTTCCCGGTGTTCACCTTGGCGTCCAGGTAGATCTTGAGTCCGCCGGGCCCGTCCGGGCCGTCGTCGACCGTGCGGATCTTCGCGTTGGCCGCGCTGCGTTCGCCACCGAGGCAGTTCACGGCGCCGAAGCGTGCCTCACAGGCGACCTCCACGTCCGCGTTCGGCGGCACGATCACCTCGACGTTGCCGAGTCCGACGTTGATCGAGGTGCGGACGGTCCCGGTGGTGGGCAGCGAGGTCAGGTCCAGATCGACTGTTCCGCCGTCCACCCGGTAGCTCGGCGCGACCGCACTGATCGTCGTCGGCTGCGAGGTGATGCTGCCCCAGTCCTCGGACGTGCCACCCCACGGGCCGTCGGAAACGCGGGCGGAGGTGAACACGAACCCGGCCAGCGCCAGCGGAACCGCGAGGCCGATCAGGCCCCGGCCACCACCCATCAGCGAACCGCCGACCATGCCGAGACCGACGATCGCCAGCATGATGCCGACGATGTGCCCCGGCGTCAGCCATGCGGCGGACGGGGCGACGAGCGCGCACGCACCACCGACGGCCAGCGCGGCGCCCAGCGTGATCCCACCGATCGTCGAACGCTTGCGGCGAGGCGCGGGCGGCTGCGGCTCAGGTTTGGCCGGTGCCGGGTCCGGCAGGTCCCACGCGAACGGCGCGGCACCGAGCGGGTCCCACGCGGGTGGGCTGGTCCGCTGCTCGGGCTCCGGCGGCACGGGGACCGCGGTCGTCTGGGCGTTCATGTCCACTCCCAGTGACATCGTCTGCTGCGCAGTGGCGGTGGACGGCGGCGGAGTCCGCGGCGCGAGCGACGCACGGCTGCGGTGCAGCAGGAACATCGCCGTCACCAGCAAGGCGAGGCCGACGATTCCCTCCCCGCCGCTGCCGTTGAACGTCCAGAGCGCGACACCGAACAGCACCGCGCACAGAAACAGCGTGAAGAACCAGCCCGTGCTGCTGCGGCCACGGCCGACCAGGGCGGGCAGCGCCGCTTCCTCGTCGTGCTCGTCGGGGAAGAACAGCCAGCCGAAGATGTACACCATCAGCCCGGCTCCGCCGATGATGGCCGCGACGACGAGCAGGACCCGGACCAGGATCGGATCGATCTGGTACCGGTTGGCGATACCCGCCGCGACACCCGCGATCTTCCGGCCGCGCCTCGGCCGCCTCGGCCGGGTGCTCCAGAAATCCCTCAGCGTGTCCTCCGCCCCGGCCAGCGGATGGTTCTGCTGCTGCGCTCCACTCACAGTGACAAGGATGAGCCGACTGGACCGCCGCGCACATCAGGGACCGCCCCTGAGCTTGTCCCCGGGTCGTTCCCTGATGACCCGTTCGCACGCGCGTGTGACCATTCTCGTGTGGGTTTGCAGCTCAAGCGGGACACGAATGCCCTGACGGCGGGGCCGGAGTTCAACCGGATGTACCGGCGGCGTTCCGGGCGCACCATCGCGGGCATCGCCGGTGGCGTCGCCGACCACCTCAACGTCGACGTGCTCTGGGTGCGGCTGGCGTTCGCCGCGCTCGCGGCCGCCGGTGGTGTCGGTGTGCTCGTGTACGGCCTGCTGTGGGCGTTCGTGCCGCAGCAGGACGCGGACGGGGAGACCGCGCCGATCTCGACCAAGGAGCGCCAGCAGGCCATCGGCCTGATCGCGCTGGGTGTCGGGGTCGCGCTGGCCGGTGGGACGCTCACCGGCGCGTTCAACGGCTGGGCCGGTGCCGCGCTGGCGTTGGCCGTGATCGGTGCGGCGATCGTCTGGCGGGAGGCCGACGAACGCCGCAAGGGTGAGCGCGGCGCGTTCGTGCGCACGTTGTCCGGCATCGCGCTGGTCGTGTCCGGTGTCGCGGCGTTCCTGCTGCAGGCTGTCGGGGCCTACGACCAACCTCAGTTCGTCATCGCGGCTGTTGTGGCGGTGTTGCTGGGTGTCGCGGCTGTCACCGTTCCGTGGTGGCTGCGGCTGGTGCGTGACCTCGGCGACGAGCGCCGCAAGCGGATCCGGACCGAAGAACGCGCCGAGATCGCCGCCCACCTGCACGACTCCGTGCTGCAAACGCTTGCGCTGATCCAGAAGCAGGCCGAGACACCCCGTGAGGTGCTGCGGCTGGCCCGCGGCCAGGAACGGCAGCTGCGGACCTGGCTGTACGGACCCACCGGGTACAGCCGCGGTGAGGCGGCCTCGTCCCCCGACAGCGGCCCCACGACGTTGTCGGAAGCGCTCGAGGTGGCGTGCGGCGAGGTCGAGGACACGTTCGCGATCAAGGTCCAGCAGGTCGTCGTCGGCGACTGCGAACTGGACGACAAGCTGACCTCGTTGGTCCAGGCGACCAGGGAGGCGACGGTCAACGCGGCCAAGCACGCCGGCGTCGCGGAGGTCAGCGTGTACGCCGAGGTCGAGCCGGATCGGGTGAACATCTTCGTGCGCGACCGGGGCAAGGGCTTCGACGAGGGAGCAGTTCCGGCCGACCGGCATGGCCTCGCCGACTCCATCAAGGGCAGGATGGACCGCAACGGGGGTTCGGTACGGATCCGGACCGCCATCGGCGAAGGCACCGAAGTGCACCTCGAGATGCAGAGGAGCACCGCCTCGTCGCGGAATGCCGGAAGAGAGGCAAAGGCGTGAGCGAGACCACACCGGAATCGGCACAGGGCACCACCCGCAAGGTCCGGGTTTTCCTGGTGGACGACCACGCGTTGTTCCGCGCGGGGGTGCGCACCGAACTGGATTCCATCACCGACGAGGTCGAGGTGGTCGGCGAGGCCGGCACGGTCGGCGAGGCGGTCGCCGGGATCGCCGCGAAGCTGCCCGACGTGGTGCTGCTGGACGTGCACATGCCCGACGGCGGCGGTGCCGAGGTGCTGCGCCAGGTCCGCCCGACGCACCCGGCCGTGGTGTTCCTCGCGCTGTCCGTGTCCGACCAGGCCGAAGACGTGATCACGGTGATCAGGGCGGGTGCGCGCGGGTACGTCACCAAGACGATCTCCAGCCAGGAGCTGGTCCGGGCGGTCTGCCGGGTCGCCGAGGGCGACGCGGTGTTCTCACCGCGGCTGGCCGGGTTCGTGCTGGACGCGTTCGCCGACCGGCCGGGTTCGGCGCCGATCAGCGATCCCGAGCTGGACCTGCTCACCCCGCGTGAGCGTGACGTGCTGCGGCTGCTGGCCCGTGGATACGCCTACAAGGAGATCGCGTCCGAGCTGTTCATTTCGGTCAAGACAGTGGAGACCCACGTTTCCAGCGTGTTGCGCAAGACCCAGTTGTCGAACCGCTATGAGCTCTCGCGGTGGGCATCGGACCGGCGTCTCGTTTGAGGAAGATGCGATCTTTTTCCTACTTATGACGGTTACGGTGTAGTAACAGAATTTCCTACGGTTCTCCGTGACCCGGATCACTCCGAGGCCACAAATAAGGAGAACTCCATGAAGGCACGGTCCCTGCTTGCCGGCCTGTTCACCGCGGGAGTCGCGTTCGCCGGTCTGGTCAGCCCAGCCGCGGCCGCTCCCGCACCGACAGACGTCGAACCGATGATCGTCGGTGGCGGCAACGCCACCGAGGTCTACTCGTTCATGGCATCCCTGCAGTCAACCTCCGGCGGCCACTCCTGCGGTGGCTCGCTGATCAAGGCGAACTGGGTGGTCACCGCCAAGCACTGCGGGCAGCCCGCCCAGGTGCGCGTCGGCACCACCAACCGCACCAGCGGCGGCACGGTCGCACGTGTCTCCCGCCGGATCGCGCACCCGAGCGAGGACCTCGCGGTGCTGCAGCTCGCCACCTCGGTGTCGCAGGCGCCCATCGCCATCGCCGCCGACTCCGGCCCGGCCGGTACCGCCACCAGGATCATCGGCTGGGGTCAGACCTGTGCGCCGCGCGGCTGTGGCGGTGCGCCGATCACCCTGCAGCAGCTCGACACGTCGATCGTCGCCGACAACCGGTGCACCGGCATCCGCGGCGCGACTGAGATCTGCACGAACAACCCGGGCGGACGCGCGGGTGCCTGCTACGGCGACTCCGGTGGCCCGCAGATCAAGAAGGTCGGCGGCGTGTGGCAGCTGATCGGCGCCACCAGCCGCGCGGGCAACAACAGCTCGACCTGTGCGACCGGTCCGTCGATCTACGTCGACACCGTCGCGACGGCAGCCTGGATCCGCCAGAACACCGGCGGCTGACACGACGACCCGCGGGTGGTCATCCTGAACCCGTGACCACCCGCGGATCTCGTTGTCGTCATTCCCATTCGATGGTGCCCGGTGGTTTGCTCGTGACGTCGAGGACGACACGGTTGACCTCGGGCACCTCGTTGGTTATCCGCGTGGAGACACGCTCGAGCACGTCGTAGGGCACGCGGGTCCAGTCCGCCGTCATCGCGTCCTCGCTGGACACCGGGCGCAGCACGACCGGGTGCCCGTAGGTGCGGCCGTCTCCTTGCACGCCAACGCTTCGCACGTCGGCGAGCAGCACGACCGGGCACTGCCAGATGTCGCGGTCGAGACCGGCCGCGGTGAGCTCCTCACGGGCGATCGAGTCCGCGGCGCGCAGGATCTCCAGGTTGTGCGCGTTGACCTCGCCGATGATCCGGATCGCCAGTCCCGGCCCTGGGAAGGGCTGCCGGTGCACGATCGTCTCCGGCAGGCCGAGTTCGATCCCGACCTTGCGGACCTCGTCCTTGAACAGCCAGCGCAGCGGTTCGACGAGCCTGAACTGCAGGTCGTCCGGCAGTCCGCCGACGTTGTGGTGGCTCTTGATGTTCGCCGTGCCGGACCCGCCGCCGGACTCGACGACGTCCGGGTACAGCGTGCCCTGCACGAGGAAGTCGACGCCTTCCTCGGTCTTCAGGTCACGCGCGGCCTGTTCGAAGACGCGGATGAACTCCCGGCCGATGATCTTGCGTTTCTGCTCGGGGTCGGTCACGCCAGCCAGTGCGTCGAGGAACCGTTCACGAGCGTCCACTGTGACCAGATTGACCCCGGTCGCCGCGACGAAGTCGCGCTCGACCTGGGTGCGCTCACCGGCACGCAGCAGACCGTGGTCGACGAAGACACACGTCAGCCGGTCGCCGATGGCGCGCTGGACGAGCGCGGCCGCGACGGCGGAGTCCACCCCGCCGGACAGGCCGCAGATCGCGCGGCCGTCGCCGACCGACGCCCTGATCGCGGCGACCTGGTCCTCCACAATGGACGCGACGGTCCACTGTGGCTTGACGCCCGCGATCTCGTGCAGGAAGCGGCGCAGCACCTCCTGGCCGTGCGGCGAGTGGCCGACCTCGGGGTGGTACTGCACACCGGCGAAGCGGCGCTCGACGCTCTCGAAGCCGGCGACGGCGGCGCCGTCGCTGGACGCGGTGACCGTGAAACCCTCGGGGGCCTTGGTGACGCTGTCGTTGTGGCTCATCCACACCGGGTGCTTGCCGGGCAGGTCCTCGTGCAGCACACCACCGGACACGGACAGCTCGGTGCGGCCGAACTCGCGGATCCCGGTGGCCTCGACCGTGCCGCCGAGGCCGCGGGCCATCGCCTGGTAGCCGTAGCAGATGCCGAACACCGGCACCCCGGCTTCGAACAGGGCGGGGTCGACGCTCGGCGCGCCTTCCACGAAGACACTGGCAGGTCCGCCCGAAAGGATGATCGCGGCCGGGTCGCGGGCGATCAGGTCCTTGACGGACTCGGTGTGCGGGACGACTTCGGAGTACACCTGCGCCTCGCGCACGCGGCGCGCGATCAGCTGGGCGTACTGGGCGCCGAAGTCGATGACGAGCACGGGCCGGGCGCTGGCGTCGGACACTTGCTTGACCCCTTTCGGATGAGCGCAGGTCAAGCATCGCAGGCGGGCGTGCCGATCTGTGTAGTGGGTGAACGTGTTCACAGGGAGTGCGTGCGCCCGTACCCATTGGAGTGGTTACCGTGGACCCCATGGATGCCTACACGCCCACACCTCGGCCCTGTTGGATCGCGGGACGCCCTGAGCAGGGCGTGGAAGCACTCACCGTGCACCACCCGTTCGACGGATCCGAAGTGGCCACTGTCGCCGTGCCGGGACCGGAGCAGGTCGAGCGAGCTGTCGCCGCGGCCGTCGCCGTCGCGCCCGAACTGCGGCGCACGCCCGCGCATGTGCGGGCCGACGCGCTCGAACACGTGTCGCGTGGCCTGGCCGAGCGGGCCGAGGAGCTCGCCGAGCTGATCACCGCCGAGAACGGCAAACCGCTGAAGTGGGCCGAGGTCGAGGTCAAGCGCGCCGTCTCGACGTTCCGGGTGGCCGCCGAGGAAGCGCGCCGGTTCGGTGGCGAGATCCAGCGGCTGGACACGGAGCCCGGCATGGAAGGCCGGGTGGCGATGATCCGGCGGTTCCCGCGCGGGCCGGTGCTGGGCATCGCGCCGTTCAACTTCCCGCTCAACCTGGTGGCGCACAAGGTCGCGCCGTCGCTCGCGATCGGCGCGCCGATCGTGATCAAGCCCGCACCACGCACCCCGTTGTCGTCGTTGGTGCTCGGCGAACTGCTGGCCGAGACGGATTTGCCGGACGGCGCGTTCTCAGTTCTGCCCGTCGGCAACGAGGCCACGGCCGCGCTTGTGCGTGACGAGCGGTTGCCGGTCGTGTCGTTCACCGGTTCGGGCCCGGTCGGCTGGTCGTTGATGGACGCCGCGCCGCGCAAGCACTTCGTGCTCGAACTGGGCGGCAACGCGGCGGCTGTGGTGTGCGCGGACTGGCCGGACCTCGGCTTCGCCGCCAGCCGGATCGCCACGTTCGGCAACTACCAGGCCGGGCAGTCGTGCATCGCCGTGCAGCGCGTGCTCGTCGACCGCGCGATCGCGGACGAGTTCGTCGGCAAGCTGGTCGACGCGGTCCGCGGGCTGCGCAACGGCGACCCGCACGACCCCGAGGTCGAGGTCGGGCCGGTGGTCGACGAGGCAGCCGCCGAGCGGATCGCGTCCTGGATCGACGAGGCCACGTCCCGCGGCGCGAAGCTGCTGGCAGGCGGGCACAGGGACGGCACGCTGGTCGAGCCGACCGTGCTGCTCGACGCGCCGGAGGACAGCAGGGTGTGGGCCGAGGAGGTTTTCGGACCTGTCCTTGTTGTGTCAATTGTGGACGGTAACGACGAGGCATTCGATCGGGTGAATTCGTCCGCCTACGGTCTGCAAGCCGGGATCTTCACCCGCGATCTGCCGACCGCGACGCGCGCGGGCGCGGAACTCGAAGTCGGCGGCGTCGTCATCGGCGACGTTCCGTCGTTCCGCGCTGACCAGATGCCGTACGGCGGGGTGAAGGGGTCCGGATTCGGCAGGGAGGGCGTCCGATCGGCGATGATCGACCTGTCCGAGGAGCGGATAACGGTACTGACAAACGTTAGCCTCTGAGCGGATCAATCAAGTCACAATTGGAGCAATATAACCAAGATCTAGTTTCCCTTCGTAATTCCCATTCCCCCATTCGTGCGGTACATTCCAGGCGGGTTCCATGGGGGGAGCCGCGTTTGAACACCCAGAGTCGTGATCACCGCTCCACGACTCCGGACAAGGGGACACGCGCCCACGGCGCGTTACGAGGAGGGAACTACCCATGACTACGGCCAACACCGAGAACGAAGACCTACAAGGCTTGGTCAAGCCGAAGAAGGAAGAGATCCGCCCGAAGGGCCCGGTGCACCACCAGACCCTGCCGGTCGACAGCAGCGGCGGCCAGCAGACGCTGCCCGTGGACAGCAGTGGCGGAACCACGCAGCCGCAGGGGCCGGTGCACCACCAGACCGAGCCGGTCGGTGGCAACGACGGCGGCGGGACCACCGAACCGGACGGTCCTGTCCACCACCAGACCGAGCCCGTCAAGCCTTGATGGCAGTCGCATGTCCGCCGCCCGGCAGCAGCCGGACGGCGGGCAGTCTTTGTTGACCTTCTGTGGTCTCATAGACCAGTGCCCGCGACACGCCCGACCGAGGGGACACACCGGTCAACCGCAGAGGTGATCGCCAAGGCACGGCAGTTGCACCAGCAGGCGCTGGAAGTGGGGCACTCCGGCCGGTACACGCGGGAAGGCCGCCTGTTGCGGCGCGCGTTGGCGCTGCTGGACACCGTCGGCCCGACCGACGACGTCGACTGGGTCAAGGCACGCACCAGGATCCTGATCACGCTCGCGTTCGCCGAAGCCGAATCCGCCACCCTGGCACGCGGGATCTCCCTGCTGGCCGAGCTGCGCCCGTCGGTGGAGGCGCTCACCGACGAGCACGCGAAGGCCGAACTCGGTGCCGCGATCGACGGCAACCACGCGGGCATGCTGATCCGCAGTGGACGGTACGAGGAGAGCATCCCGCTGCTCGACTCGGCGATCGCGCACAACGAGCGGCACATCGAACTCGGGCCGCAGGACCGGGTCCGGCTGATGGATTCGATGATCGCCTCGCTGGCCAACCGCGGCCAGGCCTACCTGGAGATGGGCCGCATCGAGCAGGCGTTCGTCAACCTCAACATGGCCATCACCATCGGCATGGACAACGACCTGCCGATGCGCGTCGCCTACATCCGGCACGCTCTCGGTGACCTGCACCTGCGGACCGGTGACATCCCCGAGGCGCTGCACTACTACCAGCAGGCCGAACGCGACTACCTCGAGCTGGGCCCGTTCATGCTGCCGCGGCTGCGGATCGACCAGTCGCAGGCGCTGATCTCCGCCGGGCTGGCCGACGAGGTCGCCAAGAACCTCGACGACGTGCTGCCGCAGATGCAGCTCGAACGCGTGCAGCAGGACCTCGCGGAGGCCGAGCTGATGCGGGCGACGGCCGCGTTGATGGAGGACAACCTGTCACTTGGCCGGAAACTGGCCAATTCCGCCCGTCGGCGGTTCAAGCGCCGGGGCAGTGACGCGTGGGCCGCGGTCGCCGCGCTCGTCGGGTTGCGCGTCGACACCGCGCTGGCGTGGCGCGGTGCACGGATCCCCGCGTCGCTTCCGGCCCGTGCCAGCCAGCTGGCCGACGAGCTGACTTCGGTCCGGCTGATGGACGAGGCCGCGATCGCCCGGACGCTGGCGGCACGGCTGGAGGTCCGGCGCGGCAACCTCAGCGAGGCGTCGGCGTTGCTCGGGCCGTTGAGCAGGCCCGGATCGCTGACCTCGATCGAGCAGCGCATGCTGCTGCGCCTGACCCGCGCCGAACTCGCCGCCGCGCTGGGAAACCGGCGTCAGGCGTTCGCACAGGCGCGAGCCGGGCTGACGGATCTCGGGCGGGCACGTGACCGGATGGGCGGGCTCGAACTGGTGTCCGCGACGGCGATCCACGGTCAGGAGCTCGGCGATCTCGCCGTGCGGTTGGTGCTCGACGGGGGCGACAAGGCCGCCACAGCCCGCCGGATGTTCGGCTGGCTTGAGCAGACGCGGGCGCAGATGTACCGCTACGAACCGGTTTCCGGCATCGAGGACCAGCAACTGGTCGAGTTGATCGCGGAGATCCGCAACCTCGGTTACGCGCTGCGTCAGGCCAAACTGGACGGTCGGCCGACCGCGAAGCTCAGGTCGCGCTACGCCGAACGGCAACGGGCCGCGATGCGGCTCGGCTGGCACGCGGCATCCCGCTGGGGCAAGCCGAGGCCGGTCGCCGATGTCGTGGAAGTGTTGGCGCACCTGGGATCCAAGGCGCTCGTCAGCTTCGCGGTGTCCGGCGGCTCGTTGCTGGCGGTGGTGCTCGCACAGGGCCGGGTCCGCTTGGTGCGGCTCGGTTCCGCGGCCAAGGCGAGTGAGAACGCCATGCGGCTGCACGCGGATCTCAACGCCATGGCCCCCGATCACCTGCCGGAACCGCTGTTCGAGGCGATCTCGGCGTCGGCCCGCAAGCACGCCGCCGCGCTCGACGCCCAGTTGCTGCGGCCGTTGACGGGGCTGACCGGTGAGCTGGTGATCATCCCGACCGGGGCGCTCTACGCGGTTCCGTGGGGCGCTTTGGATTCGCTGCGGTCCCGGCCGGTCGTGGTCGCGCCGTCGGCGACGGCGTGGCTCGCCGCGTCGCGTGGTTCGTTCCCCGATGGGCACACGGCACTGGTCCGCGGTCCAGGACTGACGGCGGCCATCGGCGAGATCGACAAGCTGGCCGCGCACTACGACAAGGCGACGCTCCTGGCCGGATCGGACGCGACGTCGTCCCGCGTGCTGGAGGCGCTGGACGGTGCGGCGCTGGTGCACATCGCCGCCCACGGCGAGCACGAGGCCGACAACGCGTTGTTCTCCCGGTTGGAGCTGGTCGACGGCGCGCTGTTCGCCCACGAACTCGCCCGCTTGCGCAAGCCACCGCGGCAGGTCGTGCTCGCCGCGTGCGAGCTGGCGTTGAACCGGATCCGGCCAGGTGACGAGGCCCTTGGCTTCGCCGGGGCGCTGCTGGCCGGTGGCGTCGGCACGGTGGTCGCCGCGGCCAGCCGGGTCGGTGACCTGCCGGCCGCCGGTGCCATGGACGACTACCACCGGGCATTGGGCGCGGGGGCTTCTCCCGCCGTCGCGCTGGCCGAGGCCGTCAGTGCGGACCCGCTGCGCCGCCCGTTCGTCTGCCTCGGCAGCTAACGGGGAACGGCCTGGGCGAACCCGAACACCTTGCCGGGGTCGACGGCTTTGGCGACCTGCTGGAGTCTCGGCAGGTTCGCGCCGTAGTAGGCGTTGGCCCAGTCCGGCATCGCCGGGTCGATGTAGTTGACGTACCCCGTGACGCCGGTGAACTCCGACATGGCGTCCCGGATCTCGGCGACCTGGGTGGTCGCGCGGGCGGCGCCCGCCGCGTCCGTCTTGCCGTAGATCTGGGCGCTGGCGAAGGCTTTCCGGTGCGGGAACGCGGTGTCCGACGGCCCGATGTCGGCGACCGCGCCGCCGAGGCTGTCGATCAGCAGGTCCACTCCCGGGCGGCCGGTCATCAGCTGCGCGATCTTCGCCGGGTCCGCCGGGCCGGGCAGCATCCGCGACGAGGCCACGAACGATTCGCGCTGGCCGCCGCCCGCGAAGAACCGCATCCCTTGCAGGTAGTCCTTCTCCTGCACCACACGGGATGACGGCCGCACGTTCAGCTGCGCCAGCAGGCCGGTCAAGTCACCGACCGCGCCGACGTAGCATCCGCTGATGTGACAAGCCGGAGCGCGAGCCGCGCCGGCGACGACGAAGCTGGACCACAGTTCCGGTGGCGCCGAGGCGATCCACTGCTGCCATGCGCCGAGGACGTTCGCGACCGACCCGGCCGGGAAGCGCAGGGTGAAGACCGCGAGGTTCGGCGCTGGGAACGTGGAGAACAGGAATTCCGTGACGATGCCGAAGTTCCCGCCACCGCCGCCGCGCAGGGCCCAGAACAAGTCCGTTTCCTTCGCACCGGACGCCTCGAGCACTCCACCGTCCGCGGCAACCACCGTCGCCGCGTCCAGACGGTCGCAGGTCAGCCCGAACTTCCTTGCCAGTACCCCGATTCCGCCGCCGAGCGTGAGACCGGCGATGCCGACCGTCGGGCACGAGCCGGCTGGCAGGCACCGGCCGGCCTTGGCCAGTTCCGTGTAGACGTCCGCCAGCCGCGCGCCCGCGCCGATCCGGACTGTCCCGTCTGGACGGACCTGGATCTGCTTCAGCTCGCTCAGGTCGACCTGCACGCCGCCTTCGGGGGTCGAGTACCCCGCGTAGCTGTGGCCGCCACCGCGGGCCGCGATCGGGATCTTCGACTCGGCCGCGACGCCGACGCAGACCTGGACGTCCTCCTTGCTCTTGCACCGGACGAGCGCGGCCGGTTTGCGCGCGTCGGTCAGCGGGTTGAAGGCCAGCCTGGCCTTGTCGAACTCCGCGTCACCCGGCAGCAGGACGGTTCCGGAGATCCTGGCGCGCAACGAATCCCAGTTGGGTGGTGGCGGCGGCCCGGTTGTCGTCGTCGTCACGGGCGGGGGAAGCGACGACGTCGTGCCCGGCGCGCCGGGCACGACCGGACCTGGCGACGAACAACTCGCGAGGACAGACCCGGCCCCGGCCAGTCCCGCCACCCGCAAAAAAGCGCGCCGATCCATCATCCCGACTCCTCCCGACAACTCCATCATCGGGCGTCCGGTGCGAGTTCGCACGACAATGTCGCGCAGTACATAACCGGCCGGCGGAGACTACAAGAACCGGCTCCGGCCGAGTAGGGTCCCTTATCGCAACGCCCCGGGCGCCGACGACGGCACCGCGGGCGACCGAGGCACGACCACGTCGATGCGGCGGTACGGCGAATCCTGCTCGGGCCGTTCGTCCGGCTCGCCCTTGTTGGGCCACAACGAGAACGCCCGCTCGGCCTGTGCCGTGATGGTCAGCGACGGGTTCACGCCGAGGTTGGCCGTGATCGCCGCCCCGTCCACAACGGACAGTCCGGGGTAGTTGTGCACCCGGTGGTACGGGTCGATGACGCCGGTCCGCTCGTCCAGCCCGATCGGACAGCCGCCGATGAAGTGCGCGGTCAGCGGGATGTCGAAGATCTCTCCCCACGTGCCGCCCGCGATCCCGTCGATGTGCTTCGCGGTCAGCTGGTTCGCCTCGTGACCTGCGGGGATGAAGCTCGGGTTCGGCTCGCCGTGGCCCTGTTTCGACGTGTACCGGCCGCGCTTGTCCACATAGGTCGTGATCGAGTTGTCCAGCGACTGCATCACCAGCAGGATCACTGTCCGCTCGCTCCAGCGGTACCCGTTGAGCAGCCGCGCGGTCTGCACGGGGTGTTTGACCATGAACCGCAGTGCCTGTTTCCAGCGCGGCACTTCGGACGAGCCGTCCGTGGCGATCGTCTGCAGCAGACTCATCGCGTTGCTGCCCTTGCCGTAGCGGACCGGCTCGATGTGCGTGTCCGCGTCGGGGTGGAACGACGACGTGATCGCGACACCGCGGCTGAAGTCCATGGTCTCGTCGGCGGTGAACCGGCCGGAACCGATGATCGCCTCGGAGTTCGTCCTGGTCAGCTCGCCGAGCCTGGCCGAGAGCCGGGGCAGCGCGCCGGTGTGGCGCATCTGGTGCAGCAGCGTCTGCGTCCCCCACGTGCCCGCCGCGAGGACCACCTGGGTGGCCGTCAGCGAGTGCCGGAAACGTTTGCCGGTTTTGCCCGTCTTGCGGACCGCGACCTCGTACGAGCCGTCCGTGCGCTCGGTCAGCCCGGTCACGGTGGTCAGCGGGATGATCTTCGCCCCGGCCTGTTCGGCCAGGTAGAGGTAGTTCTTCACCAGGGTGTTCTTGGCGCCGACGCGGCAGCCGGTCATGCACGAACCGCACTCGGTGCACCCGGTACGAGCAGGCCCGACGCCGCCGAAGTACGGGTCAGCCACGGTCTCGCCGGGTTTGCCGAAGTACACGCCCACGGGCGTCGAGTGGTAGGAGTCCGAGACGCCCATGTCCGCGGCCACCTTCTGCATGACCTCGTCGGAGGGTGTCACGGTCGGGTTGGTCACGACGCCGAGCATCCTGGTCGCCTGGTCGTAGTGCGGCGCCAGCTCGTCACGCCAGTCAGTGATGTGCGCCCACTGCTTGTCCTGGTAGAACGGGTCGAGCGGGCGGTAGAGCGTGTTGGCGTACACCAGCGATCCGCCGCCGACGCCCGCACCGGCCAGCACCATCACGTCCCGCAGCAGGTGGATGCGCTGGATGCCGAAGCAGCCGACCGCGGGCGCCCAGAGGTACCGGCGCAGGTCCCACGAGGTCTTGGCGAACTCGTCGTCCGCGAACCGCCTGCCCGCCTCGACGACGGCGACCCGGTAGCCCTTCTCGGTCAGCCTGAGCGCGGCGACACTCCCGCCGAATCCCGAGCCGACGACGATGACGTCGTAGTCAACCATTCTTCGAAGGCTAGTTCGGCGAACGCGTTCTGACTAGCGGTAAGTTTCCCGTCAGTAACTTCAGGGCCGGGGGTCCGTGCGGAGGATGCTGTAGCTGATCAGGTCCTGGCGTTTGCCATCCCGCACCTGAGCTCCGCGAATGATGCCCTCGCGGGTGAACCCGGCCTTCTCCATGGAGCGCTGGGCCCGCACGTTGGTGGTGTCGGTGCCGCCTTCGATCCGGTCGACGTCGGTCGTGTCGAACAGATGCCGCACGAGCAGCCGCAGCACCTCCGTGCCGATTCCCTTGCCCCGCGAGTGCGGCAACAGCTGACGACCGAAGTTCCACGCCACACACCCGTACGAGGGGCCGTAGTTCACCGGGTGCCAGTTCACCTGGCCCAGCAGCTCGCCGCCGTCCTCGGTCGTCACCGCGAGGCGGTGGTTCGGCGCCTGGAACGGCATGTCACGCCCATCCCGGTCGACGTCGAACGCGTTGTCGTTGTGCTCGGTCAGCCACTCGTGGTCGGTGTCGGTCAACTCCGCGAGCGCGACCCCGTCGCCCTTCGCCACGATCTTGCGCAATCCAGACCCCCAGGTACGTCATGGCTCTGCCGTGTTCCCCGCATCGTTTACCCCAACTCCACCCCGATGTCACGAGTTCCGAGCGCGATTTCGGCAGCGCGCAGCATCGCGGCCCGCACCTCGTCGGCCCGGTCACCGCGTCGCAGGCTGACGAGCGCGGCCGCGTTGACCGCGCCGAGCACTGCGCCGACCAGCGCGGCGGCGTCGAGTCGCGAGATCCGTCCGCCGAACGCGTCGCACAGCGCTTCGGTCAGCTCGGTCTGCCCGGCGAGCAGCCGGTGCACGAGTTTGGCCTGGAGCGCGGGTTCCGTGGCGATCAGCCGTGCTCGTAGCGCGGCGAGCCCGTCCGACAGGTCGGTCTGCCAGGCGTCACCCACCATCCGTTCGACGGCCCGTCGCAGGACATCCGTGACGGATTCGCCGTCGGCCCGGTGGGCGACGGCGTGGACGGCGAGGTCGATCCGCCCGCCCGCGTTGGCCAGCAGCACGTCTTCCTTCGCCGGGAAGTGCAGGAAGAAGGTCCTTGTCGACACGTCGGCGGCTTCAGCGATCCGGGCGACGGTCGTCTCGTCGTACCCGTCGGTCTCGAACAGGTCGACGGCGGCGTCGATCAGTGCCTGGCGCGTGCGTTGCTTCTTGCGCTCCCTGCGCCCCTCGGTCACCACAACACTATACGACATCCACTGAATTGCTACAGTGCATGTATTGATGCACTCGATGTAGAAATGGAGGCGTGATGGCAGCGTTGACCGGGCGAGTCGCCCTGATCACGGGAGCGGGACGCGGGATCGGACGGGAAGAAGCCTTGTTCTTCGCAGGTGAAGGCGCCAAGGTCGTGGTCAACGACCCCGGCGCCGAACCGGACGGCAACGGGCGTGACGACAGCGTGGCGGCGTCCGTCGTCGAGGAAATCGTGGCTCACGGCGGGACCGCGGTGGCCAACACCGACAGCGTCAGCGACTGGGCGGGCGCGCGCCGGATGGTCGAGGCCGCCATCGACACCTTCGGAGACCTGCACGTGGTCGTGAACAACGCGACGATCAAGGCCGACCGGGCGATGACCACCATGACCGAGGAGCAGTTCGACGACGTGGTCGCGGTCAAGTTGAAGGGCACGTTCGCGGTCAGCCACTGGGCCGCTCGCCATTGGCGGCAACGCCACGAGGCAGGCGACCGAACTGACCGGGCCATCGTCAACACGTCGTCCGGGTCCGGCCTGGTGAACCCGTTACCGGGGCAGACGAACTACGCGGCGGCCAACGCGGGCGTCGCGGCGATGACGATCTCGAGCGCTTTGGAACTGGGCCTGTACGGCGTGCGGGTCAACTGCGTCTCGCCGTCCATGGCGCGCACACGACTCACGCTTGACGTGCCGGGCATGGACAATCCCGGACAGGGCTCGTTCGATCCCTCGCACCCCAGGGCAAGCGCTCCGGTCGTCGCGTACCTTGCCGCTCCGGACTGCCCGCTGACCGGCCAGGTGCTCGCGATCCGCGGCGGAACGGTCGTGGTCAACGACGGATGGTCACCCGGCGCGCGGGTGACCAAGGACGATGCACTGTGGACAGTTGAGGAACTCCGCGCGGCGCTTGACGAACTGACCTTCACAGACCAGTTCGACAAGCTCGCCGTGGCACTCGGCGGCGCGCTCGGCGCCACCGGGCGCGAGCAGATCCAGCAACTGATCGCCGCGCACCTGACCGAGGTCAGCCCCGGATCGTGAGACCGACCTTCTGGAACTCCTTGAGGTCCGAGTAACCGGTCTTGGCCATCGCCCGGCGCAGGGCACCGAACAGGTTCAGCGTGCCGTCGGCGTCGCTGGACGGGCCGAACAGCAGCTCACGCAGGCCGACCTCGCTCTCCGCGGCGGGCACGACCCGGCTGCGCGGCAACGACGGGTGCGCGGCGGCGGCCGTCCAGTACAGGCCACCGCCGGGTGCTTCGCTGGCAGCCGCGAGCGGAGCGCCGAGCATGACGGCGTCCGCGCCACACGCGATCGCCTTGGCGATCTGGCCGCTGGTGTCGATGCCTCCGTCGGCCAGCACGTGCACGTACCGGCCGCCCGTCTCGTCGAGGTAGTCGCGGCGAGCCGCCGCCGCGTCGACGATCGCGGTCGCCATCGGGACACCGATGCCGAGCACGCTGTCGGTCGACGTGACACCGCTGCTGTAGCCGTAGCCGACGATGACACCGGCGGCGCCCGTGCGCATGAGGTGCATGGCCGTGCGGTAGTCGTGCACGCCGCCCGCGACGACCGGGATGTCCAGGTCCTCGATGAAGGTCTTGAGGTTCAGCGGTTCCCCGTCGCGGGCCACGTGCTCGGCCGACACGATGGTGCCCTGCACGATCAGGATCTCCACGCCCGCGGCGATCAGGTCCGGCGTCAGCTCGGCCGCCCGCTGCGGGCTGACCCGCACGGCGACCGTCACACCGGAGTCCCGGACCTCCTTGATCGACTGGGCGACCAGCTCGGCCTGGATCGGCGCGGCGTGCAGCTCCTGCAGCACCTTGGTCACGTCGGCGGCCTCGGACGCCTCCTCGGCTGCCTCGATCAGCCGGAACAGCACGTCGTCCACATTGGAGTGCCGGGCCCACAGGCCCTCGGCGTTGATCACGCCGAGCCCGCCGAGCTCGCCGACCGCGACAGCGGTGCGCGGCGAGACGACCGCGTCGGTCGGGTGCGTGACCAACGGGATCTCGAAGCGGTACGCGTCGAGCTGCCACGCGGTGGACACGTCCTTGGACGACCGCGTCCGGCGCGACGGCACGATCTCGATGTCGTCAAGCTCGTAGGCGCGCCGGGCCGTCCGGCCCATGCCGATCTCGACAAGGTCCCGCACTGTCAGTCCTCCAGGTATGCGAACGTCAGCGCTTGGCGTAGTTCGGCGCTTCGACGGTCATGGTGATGTCGTGCGGGTGGCTTTCCTTCAGGCCCGCCGCGGTGATTCGGATGAGCTGCGCGTCCTGCAGTTCGGCGACGCTGTGCGATCCCGTGTAGCCCATGGCGGCACGCAGGCCGCCGACGAGCTGGTGCACCACGGTGGCCAGCGGGCCACGGTACGGCGTGCGCCCTTCGATGCCCTCGGGCACCAGCTTGTCCTCGGAGAGCACGTCGTCCTGGAAGTAGCGGTCCTTGGAGTACGACTTCGCCTCGCCACGCGCCTGCATCGCGCCCAGCGAGCCCATGCCCCGGTAGGTCTTGTACTGCTGGCCGTTGACCAGCACCACCTCACCGGGCGCCTCGGCCGTGCCCGCGAGCAGGCCGCCGATCATCACTGTGCTCGCGCCGGCGGCGATGGCTTTGGCGATGTCGCCCGAGTACTGGATGCCGCCGTCACCGATCACCGGCACACCCGCCGGGCGGCACGCCAGCGAAGCCTCGTAGATGGCGCTGATCTGCGGCACGCCCACACCGGCGACGACCCGCGTGGTGCAGATCGAGCCGGGGCCGACACCGACCTTCACGCCGTCCGCCCCCGCGTCCACCAGCGCCTGGGCGCCCGCGCGCGTGGCCACGTTGCCGCCGACGATGTCCACGACGTCGCCGAGCTCCTTCTTCAGGCGCGCGACCATCTCGACCACGTTGCGCTGATGACCGTGCGCGGTGTCCACCATGATCACGTCGACGCCCGCGTCCACCAGGGCCATCGCACGCTTGTGCGCGGCGTCGTCGACGCCGATCGCGGCGCCGCACAGCAGCCTGCCGTCCGGGTCCTTGGTGGCCAGCGGGTACTGCTCGGTCTTGACGAAGTCCTTGACCGTGATCAGGCCACGCAGCTTGCCCGCGCCGTCGATGATCGGCAGCTTCTCGACCTTGTGGCGGCGCAGGAGGCCGAGCGCCGGCTCCGCGGACACGCCGACCTGGGCGGTCACCAGCGGGCCCTTGGTCATCACCTCGCTGACCTTCTTGGTGTGGTCCACCTCGAAGCGCATGTCCCGGTTGGTGATGATGCCGACGAGCACACCTTCGGCGTCGGTGACCGGCAGACCGGAGATCCGGTACCGGGCACACATCGCGTCCACCTCGGCGAGCGTGTCCTCCGGGGAACACGTGACCGGGTCGGTCACCATGCCCGCCTCGGACCGCTTCACCGTCTCCACCTGGGTCGCCTGCACGTCGATCGGCAAGTTGCGCTGCAGGACGCCGATCCCGCCGTGCCGGGCCATGGCGATGGCCATCCGGGCGTCGGTGACCGTGTCCATGGCCGCGGACGCCAGCGGGACGCGCAGGGTGATGTTGCGCGAGAGCCTGGACTGGGTGTCGACCTCACTGGGCACCACGTCCGACGCGGCGGGCAGCAGCAGGACGTCGTCGAAGGTCAAGCCGAGCATGGCGAACTTGCCCGGCACCTGCTGGGCGGTGAGCTCGCTGGTCATGGTTTCGCGGGCCTTTCCTGCGCCGTCACTGCTGTCACACCTCGCGCCCGCCCGTGTTTTCCCAGGCGAGGCCGTTGACACCATGGTATCTGGACAGGCGTGGGGGCCCGCCCGGTACCGTGCGAGACCGTGCCGCACGACTCATTGCCCCCCGACCCCTTCGCGGGCGACCCGGACGACCCCGCCCGGGCGATCATCGACCACGATGACGAGGCCGATCACCCGATGGGTGAGGACGAGCGGGCCGAACTGCTGACCGACCTGTCCGATCTGGCCGTCTACCAGGCCCTGTTGGAGCACCGCGGGGTCAAAGGCGTGGTCGTGGACTGCGGCGAATGCCAAGAGCCGCACTACCACGACTGGGCCCTGCTGCGCGCCAGCCTCGAACAGCTGCTGACCGATGGCCGAATGCGCCCGCACGAGCCCGCGTTCGACCCGGACCCCGGCGCCTACGTGAGCTGGGAGTACTGCCGTGGCTACGCCGACGGCGTGACCGCCACCGAAAACGCTCGATGAACTCCCGTGACGGTTTTGGCCGGTCAGAACCGTTCAGCCGAACCACTCACGACACCCCGGACCAGCGTGGCTGGCTAGAGCGTCGTGAGTGGTTCAGCCGGTTCTAACCGGCCAAAACACTCACGAAGATGTGTTCGCCTGTGGCGCGTTGCCCTCGGGAGCACCGCTCCCGGCACCAGTGCCCGGTCGTCCACCGTCACCAGGCGCTTCGCTGCGCGGCGGCCCGCTGCCCGTTCCCGGGTCCTGGGTCCCACCGCTGCCGTTGGTGCCCGAGCTCGGCGGCTTGCCCGGCTCGGACGAGCCACCACTGGGTGTGGGCGGCTCGGACGGCTTCTCCGACGGCGGCTGTGACGGCGGCGGGCCGCTCGGCGTCGGCGTCGTGGACGACGACGGCGCGGACGGCTTGGAGACGTCCACCCGCGGGCTCGTCGGCTTCTCCGGCGGCGGGCCCATGGTCAGCTGTTCGAGCAGGGACTCGTGCTCGGCCTGCAGCACGTCCTTGCCGTCTTCGTTCGAGACGTTCGACAACGCGGTGCCCGCCGCGTCGAGCCGATCCTTCGCCTCGTTGATCCGGCCCTGCTCCAGAGCTTGCTGTGCGTCGTTCAAGTCGGTTCGCACGGACTTGGCGGCTTCCACCGATCGTGCGTGGTCGGCGTAGAGGACCTTGCTCAAACCCCAGAGCGGGTCGCCTGGTTCGGCGTCCCGAGCGGCCATTCCCACACCTGCGAACGCGATCGCCAGCACAGCTGCTGCAGCTGCTACCGGGACGAGCATGCGCGGCCTGCGTCTCCGTGCCGATCGTGCTGCCGTGACTGTCGCCACCGCGGTCTTGGTGTCCACGATCTCCGGTACGGGAACGCTGTCCACGTCTTGGCGCCACGCGAGCAGCAGAGCGTTCAGCTGCTCGTCGTCGAAGTCCACTGACTCGGCGTGATCGGTCTTGGCCGCGAGGGCGTCGAGGAGTTCGTCGTCGGCGCGGATCTGCGCCACGTCGTCCGCCTCGTCAAGGTCAATTGCCGAGAAGTATTCATTTTCTGGCGAAACGTGGGTATCGTCACGTTCCGTGGACTTAGCGCCCGAGGTGACCGGGTAGATGTCACCCGATCGGCCGGTCTGCGGCGACTCGGGTGACTCTCTGCTGTCACTTTCGTGCCGGTCGGCCATTCAGACCACCTCCTCCGCTGACAGAGTCTTTCGTAGCCGTGCCAAAGCGCGGTGCTGGGCGACTCGCACTGCCCCTGGAGTCGATCCCACCGCTTCGGCAGTCTCCTCCGCTGACAGCCCGACGACCACCCGCAACACCACGATTTCGCGCTGCTTGTCGGGCAGGACGTCCAACAGTTGCTTCATGCGCCTGGTCAGCTCGCCCTGCATGGCCCGTTGTTCCGGACCCGCGTCGGTTTCCGGTTCGTCAGGTACGTCGGCCACGGGCTCCGAACGGTTACGCGCAGCCGCCCTGTGAGCGTCTGCCACCTTGTGCGCGGCGATGCCGTACACGAAGGCGAGGAAGGGCCTGCCCTGGTCGCGGTAGCTCGGCAGAGCTGTGAGCACCGCGAGGCACACCTCCTGCGCAACGTCGTCCGCCGAAGCGAAAGAACGTTCCTGCCTACCGACCCGTGCGCGGCAGTACCGCACAACGAGAGGACGAATGGACTCCAATACACGACCGACCGCACGAGGATCGCCCTCGACGGCAGCGCTCACTGAAGCGTCCAGTCCGTCCCCCAAATTCGTCATCGCAGACAACAGCCTTGGCGTTACTCGTAGGCGTCCGACAGTAACCGTCACCGTGCGCGGAGTATCCCCCGTCACGGTGACAACAGCCTCACCGTACCGGTCACCCCCAAGCGGACTAACCGCCGGATGGGGCTTTGTAGTCGGATCCGACCACACGATGGAGTGACCAGCGCGGAGGCGCCACGAGGGTGGCGCCCCACTCCCGTGACATGCGGAACGGCCCGAGGTCACCAACCCCCGGGCCGAACCACGTTGTAGATAGTCGTCGATCCGCCGCTAGGAAACCAGCCCCCGGCGGAAACCGTGCGCGACAGCTTGCGCACGATCACGCACACCCAGCTTGCGGAACAACCGCCGAGCATGGGTCTTGACAGTGTCTTCGGACAGATAGAGCTCGCGCCCGATCTGACCGTTGCTCTTGCCCTGGCTCATCCCGCGCAGAACCTGCAGCTCACGATCGGTGAGCTGGACACCGGGGTCGGAGGGCTGACGCGGCGCCGGCACCGAGGTGCTGGCGAGCGTGTGCGCCAAGGCGGCGACCAGTTCGGGACGCGAGGCGTCCCAACGCAGGTAACCACGGGCTCCGCCGGCGATCGCCGCGGCGATGCTGCCCGCGTCGTCCGGCGCTCCGAACACGATGACGTTTGCCTGCGGGTTGGCCGACACGAGCCGCCGCGTCGCTTCCACGCCGGTCGGCACGGCGCGCTGGGTACCAACGAGCACGACGTCCACCGGCTGGCGGGAGAAGCGGGCGAGCAACTCGTCACCGTGCGCTACGCAGTCGATGCGACTAACCCCGGGTACAGCAGACATAACGCGGGTGAGACCTTCCCGCACGCTGCGCCGGTCGTCGCAGATCAAGACCGTCGTCACGGGGACTCCTTCCTGCAGCCGAGTGACGTTCCTCCTCCCCTATCGGACGCTTGCGCGCCAACCTTGACACGATCTGGTGGTAATTCTGTGAACGAGTTCGCCCGGATGCTCGTCCGGGTGGGTTCACCCGATGTCAGAAGCGTGTCCGGCACCCATGGGGACGACGCTGCCAGGCGACGCGCGATCGGGTCGGATCGCCGTAACACACAGTGCAGAGCTCCCGCCGCACGCCGATGGTGGTCGTCCGCCGCCGCGGGGTCCAGATCGGCCAGCAGGAGTGAGCAAGGCCACACCAGCGGCAGAAGGCCGTATTCGATCGCCTGGTCCACCACCCCGGCCGCGAGGTGCTTGGCCCGGATGCGTTCCGTGACGCCACCCCGAACCGTCAACGCCGCCGCGAGCACCATGCCGGACTTCGCGATGTGCCGAACCGCCCCGGCGGCCCGCGCCCGGCGCAGCGCGGCCTCGGCGTTCGGTACCGATTCAGACGGATTCCCGGCGGCGAGTTCCACCTCCGCCCTGACCCACCCGAGCCGGACCTGTCCGCGCCAGCCGACGTCGCCGAGGGCGTCCGCGGCGGCGATGAGCCTGCGCGCGGCCGTCAGCCTGCCGGTGCCCAGCGCGTCGGCCGCCAGCCCGAGCAACGCGTCCGACCGGGCCCCCAGCGTGTCGATCCCGTCGCAGTCGCCGTCGGCGGTGTCGGTCAGCCGGGCGAGCGCGGTCGCGTCGAGCCGCCGCGCGACGTCGTGGCCACCCACCTGTCTGCGGTGCGACCCGAGAGTGCTCGCAGCCAGCGACGCGATCACCGGCTCGCGGCTCCTGAGCAGACCGGTGAGGATCGCCGAGGCGGCGGCGTAGCGGCCCTGGCCGCCGAGGACCACAGCGGCCAGCCAGCGGTCCCTCGGATGCTCCCCCGCGGTGACGCGGGTGTCCGGGCGGTCGCCGAAGGCGGCGTTGCGCAGGTGGTCACTCTTCATGTGCGTGCACCAACGACCACCGCCTCGATCTGGTCGACGGCGTCGGCCAACGCGTCGAGCCGCCGCACCTGGTCCGGCAACTGGGCCGTGACCCAGCCGGGGCCGCAACTGAACATCCTGATCCGCTGCCTGCTCCTGGGTACGCGCTCGAACACGGCCGGATCGCCGTGCCGCGGCAGCTGCGCCCACAGCACCACCGCGGCCGGGGCCGTCCGGCGGACAGCCGCGGCGAGGGCATCGGCAGGCAGCGCGGCACCGAGCATCTGGGTCCCGATCTCGCGGCGCGCCAGCGCGGCGCGCAGTACGTACAACGGCAGGCTGTGCCGTTCTTCAGGCGCACACGACAGTAATACCGGTCGCGGGTTGCGGGCGTGGCCGAGCAGCGGGGTCGCGGCGATCATCGCGGCGAGGACGCACTCGTTGAGCAAGTGCTCGACCTCGACACAAGCACCCGAGTGCGCCCAACGGCCCGCCACGGCCGTCAGCACCGGCCGTACGACCCGGTCCCAGCACGCGATCACACCGTCGGTCGCGATCGCCTCGTTCAACAGTTCCTGCACGCTCGGGGTGTCCATCGCGAGCGCGGCCCGGCCCAGTCCCCGCGCCAATGCGGATTCGTCCGGCACGACGACGGGCTGCGGGGCGGGTTTGCCCGGTTGGGCGTGCGCCTTGAGCGCGTAGTCCGCGGCCTCGGCGGGCGACGCCCCGCGCAACAGCGCCCGTTGCATCAGTTCGAGGCGCGCCACGTCCTCCGGGCCGTACCGGCGGTGCCTGCCTGTGGTGTGACCGCGGGGGCCGAGGCCGTACCTGCGGTCCCACGTGCGCAGGGTCGACGGCGCCACCCCCAGCCGGCGAGCCACGGCCGCAACCGGCAACGACGGCTCCGGCACGTCCCCCCGCAGGGGGATGCCGAGGATGGAATCCGGCCCCGTCGCCACACCTCTCATCGTCGGGTCGGCCCGGACACCCGGCAACCGGAGCGCGCGTCGTATCGCGTTGGTGAGCAAGGAATGCCTACGGAGTGATCATTTCCGGGCACGGTGTGTACCGGCGGTGTCACCCTGTGCTGTCCGTAATGGGCCGGTTACTGGATTGGGTGATCTCTAGGTGATCACCCTTGAACAAGTATTGGCGCGGTTCTACTGTCGCCTTCGTTGGACCGAATGGAGTACTGACGTCCTCTCCACGAGACGAGGAGGCGGGCCAGATGGCGGACACGCGCAGGCTTCCCGGCCCCAACGCGGACGTGTGGGACTGGCAGCTTGAAGGCAGTTGTCGCGGTATGGACAGCGCCTTCTTCTTCCACCCCGACGGCGAGCGCGGGCCGGCACGCAGCAGGCGGGAGGCGCGGGCGAAAGCTATCTGCCACGCCTGCCCAGTCCTGGAACTGTGCCGCAAGCACGCACTAGCCGTGCACGAGCCGTACGGGATCTGGGGCGGACTATCCGAGTCCGAACGAGACAACATCATCAAGACCCGCAAACGAAGTTTCGTCGGCGCGGGCACCTAGGACACAACGGGAAAGGCGCCGCTCGGGATCCCCCGGTCGGCGCCTTTCCCGTGCACTGCCACGCGCGGCTCAGATGCCGCTGATGCACCACTTCGAGCCGCTCTTGCGCATCTCCATGGTGAAGCCCTGGCTCTGACCGCCCATCCGCATCGTGATCTTGGCCTGCGCGGTCGAGCCCGTCTCCTTGACGTTGTCGACCGTCGCGGTCACCCCGGACGGGACCTGGGCCAGCGAGCGCTTGAGTTCACTGGCCGCCGTGCTGCTGCAGGCCAGTTCGTCGATGGCGGAGGTCGACTTCGACTCGATGGAGTCGACCGCCGCCTGTGCCAGCGCCTCGGGGCTGTTGCCACCGTCACCGCTGCTCCCGCCCGTCGAACGGCTGCCGCCGGTCGGCTTGCCCGGCGCGTTCGGCGGCGGAACGTTCACCTCGGGCGCACCGGCGGGCTTGTCGTCGCTGGCAGTCGAGGAGCTGTCGTCCTTGCCGGACAGCACCAGTACCAGCACCAGCGCGATCACGGCCGCCGCAGCGACACCCGCGAGCGCGATGATCATGGCGTTGTTGTTCTTCTTCGGCGGGTACGGCGGCGGGTACCCCGGCTGCTGCGGCGGGTAGCCGCCTTGTTGCGGGAAACCGCCGGATTGCGGTTGCTGCTGATAGCCGCCGTACTGCGGTCCTTGCGGATAGCTCACCTACTGCCCCCAGCTTTCTCCTAGCCCAGTCGCGGCGAGCATAACCAGCAGTAACGATGTCCGCAGACTTTCCACGATGCTGTTACCTGGGGCCGTACTGACCAGGCGGCTGCTGCTGCGGTGCCTGGAAGGGCTGCGCGGGCACCGGGGCGCTCGGCGGTCCTTGCTGTTGCCAGCCCTGCGGCTGCACCTGCGCCTGTTTCGGCTGCTCGGGCCCACGTGCGCCGGGCCGGAACACGCACGCGGCGACGATCAGCCCGACCGCGAGCACCGCGACGACAACCATGTAGTCCAGGTCAACCGGGATCTCGTTGACACCGGGGCACGGGTACTCGCGTGGCCCGTTGCCGGAGTGGTTGTAGCAAACAGTCGGTTTGTTGGCCAGGATGGCGCCCCTGATCCCGGCGAACACGCCGAGGCCGACACCCGCGAGGAGAAGAAAGCCCTGGATGACGCGAGCTGCGATACGCATGACCTCGAACCGTAGTGTGATGTCGGGGGCCTCGTTGAAGCGCTGGCACTCGAATGGGTAGAGTGCTAGTTGCACGGCACCAGACACCGCCCCGGCACCCGCGACGGCGGGGTGGCCAGGAGCCGCTGTAGGTACCTGCCAACGCTTTGGAAGACCCATGGAGGTCACACCGGTGAGCGTGAACATCAAACCGCTCGAGGACAAGATCGTCGTTCAGGCCAGCGAGGCCGAGGCGACGACCGCGTCCGGTCTCGTCATTCCGGACACCGCCAAGGAGAAGCCCCAGGAGGGCAAGGTCCTGGCTGTGGGCCCCGGCCGCATCGACGACAACGGCAACCGCGTCCCGCTGGACGTGAGCGTCGGCGACGTCGTCATCTACTCGAAGTACGGCGGCACCGAGGTCAAGTACAACGGCGAGGAGTACTTGATCCTCTCCGCCCGCGACGTGCTGGCCGTCATCAACTGACGCGCTACCACTCGACGTCAAGCGCCCCGGCGGCCCCTTCACCCGGGGCACCGGGGTGTTTGTCTTAAAGAGAGGTTGTAAATGCCCAAGCAGATCAGCTTCGACGAGGACGCTCGTCGGGCACTCGAGCGCGGGGTCAACAAGCTGGCCGACGCGGTCAAGGTGACTCTGGGCCCGCGCGGACGGCACGTCGTGCTGGCCAAGAAGTTCGGCGGCCCGACCGTGACGCTCGACGGTGTCACCGTTGCCCGTGAGATCGAGCTGGAAGACTCGTTCGAGAACCTGGGGGCGCAGCTCGCCAAGAGCGTCGCCACCAAGACCAACGACGTGGCCGGCGACGGCACCACCACCGCGACCGTGCTCGCCCAGGCCCTGGTGCGGGTCGGGATGCGCAACATCGCGGCCGGCGCCAACCCGACCTCGCTCGGCCGCGGCATCCAGGCCGCTGTGGACAAGGTCGTCGAGGTGCTCACGGCCAAGGCCACCCCGATCAAGGGCCGCGACAACATCGCCCAGGTCGGCACCGTCACCTCGCGTGACGCGTCGATCGGCGCGCTGCTCGGCGAGGCCATCGAGCGGGTCGGCGAGGACGGCGTGATCACCGTGGAGGAGTCCTCCACGCTCGCGACCGAACTCGTCATCACCGAGGGTGTGCAGTTCGACAAGGGCTACATCTCGGCGCACTTCGCCACCGACGCGGAGGCGCAGGAAGCCGTCCTCGAGGACGCGTACATCCTGTTGTTCCGCGAGAAGATCTCGGCGCTGGCGGACCTGCTGCCGATCCTCGAGAAGATCGTGCAGGCGAGCAAGCCCGTGCTGATCATCGCCGAGGACATCGAGGGCGAGGCGCTGTCCACCCTGGTGGTCAACTCCGCGCGCAAGACGATCAAGGCCGTCGCGGTGAAGGCGCCGTTCTTCGGTGACCGCCGCAAGGCGTTCCTCGACGACCTCGCGTTCGTCACCGGCGGCCAGGTGGTCTCCAGCGAGATCGGCATGAAGCTGGCCGAGGTCGGCCTCGACGTGCTCGGCTCGGCCCGCCGGATCGTCGTCACCAAGGACGAGACCACGATCATCGAGGGCAAGGGCGACAAGGCCGAGGTGCAGGCCCGCGTCGAACAGCTGCGCAAGGAGATCGAGGCGTCCGACTCGGACTGGGACAGGGAGAAGCTGCAGGAGCGACTGGCCAAGCTGGCCGGTGGCGTCGCGGTGATCCGTGTCGGTGCGGCAACCGAGACCGAGCTGACCGAGCGCAAGCACCGCATCGAAGACGCGGTGGCGGCGACGAAGGCAGCGGTCGAGGAAGGCATCGTCCCCGGCGGCGGCTCGGCGATCGTGCACGCGGCCAAGGAGCTCGAGGGCAACCTCGGCCTCACGGGCGACGAAGCAACCGGTGTGGCCATCGTGCGCGAAGCACTCGCCGCACCACTGCACTGGATCGCCAGCAACGCCGGCCTCGAAGGCGCGGTCGTGGTCCACCGCGTCCGCGAAGCCGACTGGGGCCACGGCCTCAACGCAGCCAAACTGACCTACGGCGACCTCGTCGCCGAAGGCATCATCGACCCGGTCAAGGTCACCCGCTCGGCAGTCACCAACGCGGCCTCCATCGCCCGCATGGTCCTGACCACCGAAAGCTCGGTCGTCGAGAAGAAAGAAGAAGAGCCACCCGCAGCCGGACACGGCCACGGACATGGCCACGGCCACTGACACCCAGTAGCCACCAACGGCGCCCCTTCGCCCAGCGAAAGGGCGCCGTTCTCGTCCACAACCACCAACGCCCACTTCCACATCGCGCCCGAGTCGCTGCGCGGTCTATCGTGTGAGTCATGGCTTCTCCCGCCTCGCCCACACCGGATGCCCGGCCGGGACCAGCGCTGCTGTCAGCCAACACTCCGCAGGCGATCCGAGACGCCCTCGTCGGCGCCGAGCGCAGCGAGTTCGAACAGCGCTACGCCGAGGAAATGGCCGCAGCCGCCCACACCTTGAACCTGACCGGCGTGCTCACCGTGCTGGACACGTACCGGAAGATCGCCGACATCACCCAACGGCAAGGCCCACGCGCGCACCAGAACATGCTCGACCAAGTCGCCCGCCTGCAGCGGGGAGAAAACGTGCCCACCGTGTCCAGCCAAGAACACAAGGCACAGATCAACGCGAGGTTCGGTCACTAGTCACGTGTACTCGTACGAAATTCTTCCTGAGGCACGAGATCAGGTCGACGGGCTCGCAGCGGCAGCGCTCCCCTACTACGCGGAACTCATCGCGTTTCTCGAACTGACCCCGTGGGACGCACTCCCGTACCGGGACGACAACCCCGACGGGAACCTACGCAAAGCACTCTTCGGTCCCGCTGCTGACGGCATAGCCGTCTACCTGGTCTTGGAAGACCAGCGACGGGTGGTTGTCGTGAGTGTGACCTGGGTCGATTGACAGAGCACGCCTGGCCAGTGGCATCGTGCAGGCGAGCAAGCCGGTGCTGATCATCGCGTAGGAGCTCGAGGGCAACCTCGGCCTCACGGGCGACGAAGCAACCGGTGTGGCCATCGTGCGCGAAGCACTCGCCGCACCACTGCACTGGATCGCCAGCAACGCCGGCCTCGAAGGCGCGGTCGTGGTCCACCGCGTCCGCGAAGCCGACTGGGGCCACGGCCTCAACGCAGCCAAACTGACCTACGGCGACCTCGTCGCCGAAGGCATCATCGACCCGGTCAAGGTCACCCGCTCGGCAGTCACCAACGCGGCCTCCATCGCCCGCATGGTCCTGACCACCGAAAGCTCGGTCGTCGAGAAGAAAGAAGAAGAGCCACCCGCAGCCGGACACGACCAGCAGGAACCGTGTTCCGTCGCCCGGCGGAGGGTGCCGTTGCTGTCTAAGCGATCACGCCAGGTGTCACTGGTTCTCGCGCTTGGCTGTCATCCGCTCTGCGGTCGCGTGCGCCGCCTGTTCGTCGTGGTCATGCGGGTCGCTCACGGCTAGGCCGGGTGAGACCTCTGCTCCCGCGACAGGTCCGGCGGACTGCTGCAACGTGTGCGTGAGCTCGTGTGCGAGCGTCTGGTAGCCCTCGGTGGAGTCGGGGTTGTAGGCGCCGGTGTTGAAGAACACGTCGTTGCCTGTGGTGAAGGCGTGCGCGCCCAGTTGGTTCGACAGGTTCGCCGCGGTGGCGTCTGTGTGCAGACGGACGTCGCCCAGCGACTGCCCGAGGCCGCTCTCCATCTGGGTACGGAGCTGGGTGGGCAGGGGGCTGCCGCTGCCGAGCTGTCCTCTGATGCGGTCGGCTACGTCGTCGCCGGGTAGTCCGCGCGACTCTCCTTCGACGAGTCGCGCGACCATCTGATTCCCGCCTGCGAGGATGGCGTTCGCGGGATCGTCCGTGGTGGCTGTGGTCTCGGCGGGAGCGTGTGCGCGCTGTCGCACGCTGTCCGGTTCCTCGGCGCGGATGCGGTCGGGCTCCATGGGATCAGGCTAGGCGCCCGGGTGACCACTTCATACGGATGGCGACGACGAAGGCCCGCTTTGGCGCCCCTTCGGGCAAGGCGCGTCGTACCTTATTGGCATGCGCGGAGTGTGGACGACGGATCGGGTCAGGGCGGCCGAGCAGGATCTCTTCCGGACGGTTCCGGAGTCGACGCTGATGCGGCGCGCCGCGTTCGGGGTGGCTGTCTGCGCTGCCGAACTCCGGCCGAGGAAGGTCCTGCTCCTGGTCGGCGCGGGCAACAACGGCGGTGACGCGCTCTGGGCCGGTGCTTTCCTGCGTCGGCGGGGCATCGCGGTCGACGCGATCCTGCTGAAGCCCGAGCGGGCGCACGCCGAGGGCCTGGCCGCGTACCGGCGGGCGGGTGGCCGGATCGTGGACGAACCCGGTCCGGCTGACGTGGTGATCGACGGCATCGTGGGTATCTCGGGTAAGGGACCGTTGCGCCCGGACGCCGCTGAGCTCGTCGACCGGATCACCGCGCCTGTCATCGCTGTCGACCTGCCGAGTGGCGTCGACCCGGACACCGGCGCGGAGGACGGTCCGTGCGTGGACGCGGCGATCACTGTCACGTTCGGTGGCCGCAAGCCCGTGCACGCGCTCAGCTCCAGGTGCGGTGAGGTGCGGGTGCTCGACATCGGTCTCGGCGCGGCGCTCGGCGAACCTGACTTCGGCATCATCGAACGGCAGGACGTGGCCGACGCGTGGCCCGTCCCCGGCCCGGGCGACGACAAGTACACGCAGGGCGTCACGGGGATCGCCGCCGGTTCGGCCACCTACCCCGGCGCCGCTGTCCTGTCGGCGAGCGGTGCGGTGCTCACCACGTCCGGGATGGTCCGCTATGCCGGGTCCGCCGCCGAGATCGTGGGCCAGCGGTGGCCGGAAGTCGTTGCCACCGGGGCGATCGAGGACGCCGGGCGGGTCCAGGCCTGGGTGGTCGGCCCCGGCATCGGCACCGGCACCGCGGGCCGTGAGCTGATGGAGTACGTCCTCGGCATCGGTGTCCCGGTCTGCGTCGACGCGGACGGGATCACGCTGCTGTCCGAGCACCCGGCCTTGTGGGACCGGCGCGACCCGGACACGCCCCTTGTCCTCACGCCGCACGACCGCGAGTTCGCCAGGCTCGCGCCGCTGGGCAAAGACCGTGTGGCGTCTGCGAAATCGCTCGCGCGGCGGGTCAACGCGGTCGTGCTCCTCAAGGGGTACAACACGATCGTCGCCGCGCCGGATGGTCGTGTGCTGGTCAACCAGGCTCCGTCGGCGTGGCTGGCCACGGCGGGGTCGGGCGATGTGCTTTCCGGGATTCTCGGCGCGCTGCTCGCCGCGGGCATCGATCCGTGGCTGGCGGCGGGATGCGCCGCGTACGCCCACGCCCACGCGGGCACGTACGCCGCTTCTGGCGCGCCTGCCCCGGCTTCAGCGATCGCCGGCGCTCTGCCGGACACCATCCGCCGGCTGCGCGGCTGACTGGAAGGCGAGCCGGTACGCGGTCGGGCTGATCCCCACTACTCGCTTGAACCGTTCCCGGAAGGCGGTCGGCGAACCGAAACCCACGCGGGCGCCGATCAGTTCCACTGGCGCGGACGTGGCTTCGAGCAGGGCCTGCGCCTGCCTGATCCGCAGGTTGTGCAGCCACTGCAACGGGGACGTGCCCAGCTGCTCGCGGAACCGCCGGTTCAGCGTTCGCGCGCTCACCCTTGCGTGCCCGGCTATGTCCTCAAGGGACAGATCACGGCCCGCGTTGTCGATCATCCAGCGCAGCAACGGTTCCATCGTCGACCCCTGCGGCACTACCGGCTGCGGGTGCACGATGAACTGGGCCTGCCCGCCTTCCCGCTCCAACGGCATCACCGACAGGCGCGCCGCGTCCGCTGCCGCGGCCGAGCCGTAGTCCTTGCGGATCAAGTGCAGGCACAGGTCCAGTCCCGCCGCTGCACCGGCCGATGTCAGCACCTGCCCGTTGTCCACATAGAGCACATTGGGGTCGACGGTCACGGCGGGATAGCGGTCGGCCAGCACCTGCGCGGCCAGCCAGTGCGTGGTCGCGCGCTTGCCGTCGAGCAGGCCCGCCGCGGCGAGGATGAACGCACCCGTGCAGATCGACGCGATCCGGGCTCCCGCGTCCGCCGCCGAACGCAGTGCCGTGCAGACGTCGTCCGGGACCGGGGCGAACACGTCCGAGCAACCCGGCACGATGACCGTGTCCGCACCCGCGAGGCCGTCGAGGCCCCACGGCGGTTGCAGTTTGAACGCTCCGGCGTCGACGGTCGCCGTGCCGCACACCTTGACCTCGTACGTCCTCGACCTGGAGAAAACCTCGATCGGTGTCGCCAGGTCGAACGGGACCACTTTGTCGAACGCGAGGATCGCCGCAACAGGCATGCCCCCATTATGGCCGGAATCCGGAAGTGGCCCGTTTTCTCGCCACTGGACTGCTTCCAGCCTTCAGGGGGAGGCCGCCCGTCACCAACGGTGTCACAGTGGGTGGGTGAAATGGCGAGGATTGGCGCTCACCACGATTGGCCTGCTCGGATTGCTGGCAGGCCCGGCGAACGCGGCGCACGGCGTCGTCGTCCGCACCGATCGCGGCCCGGTCGAAGGCGCCGTGACGGGTGAAGTCCGTACCTTCCAGGGAATTCCGTTCGCCGCACCGCCGGTCGGCGCACTGCGCTGGCGGCCTCCGCGCCCGGCGGCGCCGTGGCGGGATCCGTTGGACGCGACGAAACCGAAGGCGATCTGCGCCCAGTTGCCCGGCCTGGGCCCCGGCGCGTCGGAGGCCGAGGATTGCCTGTATCTCAACGTCACCACGCCGAAACGGGTACACCGGCCGTTGCCGGTGATGGTGTGGTTCCATGGCGGCGCGTTCACCAGCGGCGCGGCGAGCCAGTACGACCCGGTCCGGTTGGTGACGCAGGGCGACGTGATCGTCGTGACGGTCGCGTACCGCCTCGGACCGCTCGGCTACCTGGCCACTCCCGGGCTGACCGCGGAAGCGGGCAACCAGTCGGGGAACTACGGCTTGCAGGACCAGATAGCCGGATTGCGCTGGGTGCAAAGCAATGCCGCCGCGTTCGGCGGGAATCCGGGAAATGTCACCATCTTCGGCGAGTCGGCTGGCGCGGCCAGTGCCTGCGACATGATCGTGTCGCCGCTGACCACCGGGTTGTTCCACCGCGCGATCGGGCAGAGTTTCAGCTGCGCGGGCGACACACTGACGTCGGAGGTGGCGCACGGGTCCGGCACCCAGTTCGCCGCCAAGCTCGGCTGTGCCGACACGGCGTGCCTGCGGGGCAAACCGGTCAAGGACTTGCTCGCCGCGTGGCCCGGCGGGGCACCGGTGGTCGGCGGGCGCGAGCTGCCATCGCAGCCGCCGGACGCGATCCGCCAGGACAAGTTCCAGCACGTGCCGTTGTTGTGGGGCAGCAACCTGGACGAGGCGCGACTGTTCGTCGGGTTGTTCTACGACGGGGTCGGCAAACCGGTCACGGCCGCGCAGTACGAGCAGATCACCCGCGACAGGTTCGGCCCCGTCGCCGACCAGGTGCTGGCCAAGTACCCGGTCGGCGACCACTCCTCGCCGAGCGTCGCACTGGCCACGTGGCAGACCGACACACCGTCGGAGTTCCTGTCCACCTGCGGCCATCTCAACAGCTACAAGTCGTTCACGGCCAGGCCTTTCGCGGTGCCGGTGTACGCGTACCAGTTCACCGACCGGACCGCACCGGCCATTGTGGACTGGCCAGGCTTCGACGAAGGCGCGGCGCACGCTTTCGAACTGAACTACACCTGGCGCCAGTTCTTCGGCAAACCCATGACGCCGAGCCAGGAATCCCTTTCGCGAACCATGGTCCGCTACTGGACGACGTTCGCGCACACCGGGAACCCGAACGCCAGGGGCCTGCCGGAATGGCGCAGATACTCCTCCGACAGCGATGTCCAGGAACTCGGGTTGGCGGCGGTCGCGCCGAAGAACCCGGCCATTGAGAGCAATTGCGCCTTCTGGGCGGGATTGCGTCCCTAAACCGAGGTGAGAACGAGCGTGGCGCCTGCCAGAACCAGGCAGGCGCCCGGATAACCGAGGTTGTGATACACCTTTTTCCATACGTGAATTCCGACCGCGCCCGCGAAGAACAGCACCAGCCCGACGGCTGCGGCGATCCCGATGAACTCGATCCCGGCAATTCCGAGTACGAGCCCGGCGGCACCGGCGAGTTTCAGCAGGCCGAGTGGGAGGACCCAGGACGCGGGCAGGTCGAGTTCGGCCGCGTTGGCCAGCACGAACTCCGCGCGGACGAAGTCGGCGAGCGCGGCGGCGGTGTTCACGGCGATCGTGATGGCCGCGACGATCACATAGACGGTCGACATGCCTCAACCGTGGTCCGGCGCCCGGCTTGCGTCCAATACCTGCGTCTATAACCTGACGGCATGGACGTGGACACCCGGCTGCTGCGCTACTTCGCCGTCGTGGCCGAGGAAGGCAACCTCACCAGGGCAGCACAGCGGCTGTTCGTCTCGCAGCCCGCGTTGACCAAGCAGATCAAGCAGCTGGAGAGCCTCATGGGCGTCCAGTTGTTCACGCGCTCCCGTGCCGGGATGGCGCTCACCGAGCCGGGATCGACGCTGGCAGGCCGAGTTCCCGTGCTGCTGGCCGACTGGGACCGCATGCTGCGGGACACCAAAGGCGCGGCGAGCCAGGCCGCGAAAGTGCTGCGCGTCGGGTTTCTCGCCAGTGCGGCCAACGAGGCCACGCCGGACATCATCGCCGCGTTCGCCGGACGCCGGCCTGGCTGGCGCGTCGACATGCGGCAGGCCACCTGGTCGAACCCCAGTGCGGGGTTGAGCGACGGCGACGTGGACGCCGCGATCACCCGGCTTCCGTTCCCCGGCCAGGAGAACTGGCACGTGCGGGTGCTGCTGACCGAGCCGAGGGTGATCGCTTTGCCGTCCGCCCATCGGCTCGCCGGGCGGGACCGGATCGACTTCCACGAACTGTGGGACGAGCCGTTCGTCGCGGCAGCGCCGGAAACGGGCTGGTGGCGGGACTACTGGCTGGCGGCGGACGAACGCGCGGGCTGCGAACCGCGGATCGGCGCGGTCACCGACACCCCGGACGACTGGTTGAGCGCGATCGCCAACGGTTACGGGATCGCCCTCGCGCCTGAATCCTCGGCGCGTTTCTACGCCCGGCCGGGCATCACATACCGGCCTGTCAGCGGGGTCGACCCGACTCAGGTGTGCGTCGCGTGGACCGATGACGGCAACGCGGTCGTCCGCGACTTCGTCCAGTGCTGTCTGGCGAGGTCAGGCGCGTTTGACACCGAGGGTCATCAGTCGTGACACGTATTGCGCGAGATCGGCGGGCGTCCACGGCTGCTGCTCCACGATGATCATCCGCCCGCAGCTCTCGCAGATCGACGCGAGCAACTCGGCCAGAACCGGCGCTTTCCGCTCGCTGTCCTCGACCTTGAAGGTGGCCAGGTACATCATCACCAGGTCGCGCAGCCTGCCGAGGACCGTCTCCCGCGCCGCCCGGACCCGTTGCGACACCGGGGAATCGGAATTGCGCGAGGACTCGAAGACCACTCGCCACGAGTCCGGTGCCCCGGTCGCCGCGGTCAGGAACGCCTCGAGTCCCGACTCGATCAGGGCCTGGAGGTTCTCGAAGTCCGGCATCTTCGGCAATGCCGCGAGCACCGCGTCGAAGAGGCGTTCCTCCTCCCTGCTGAGCAGCGCGAGCAATAACTCGTCGCGGTTGCGGAAACACTCGTACACCACGGGTTTGGTGACGCCTGCCGCGTCGGCGACCGCTTGCATCGACGTTCCGCGATAGCCGTGTTCCAGGTACACCCGCAGTGCCGAGTCGAGAATGAGGGGCCGCCGTTTTTCCGGGCCCAGATGCGCCGCCCGCCGGCGAACCGCCCTGTCTTGAGCCACTGAACGAACTTACAGTATCCCCCACCCGGGTGATAGTATTACCACGCCGGTTTGTTCACTCCGACAACGCCGCCGTGCACCGTTCCAGCAGTGCGCGCAGCGTGGCGAGTTCGTCCTCGGTGTATTCGCCCGCCAGCCCGCGCTCCACCGCGACCGCCCGTTCGTCGGCCTTGTCGAACGCCACCTGCCCTGCCTCGGTCAACCGCGTTTCCAACATGTTCCTGTGCCAGCGGTGCGGGGTGCGCACGATCATCCCGGCCGACTCCAGGTTCTGCAGGATCGTGGTCATCGTTTGCGGGGTCACCATGCACAGCCGTGCCAGCGCCGCCGCCGAGATCCCGGGGTTGTCGGCGAGGAACAAGAGGGCCGAGTACTGCGGGACGGTCAGCCCGCTGGGCTTCACCGCCGCTTGTTTGGCGGTGTTGAGGGCGTCGACAGCTCGCTTCAGGGTCGTCCCGAGGCGCTCTTCGGCCGGCATCCGCACATCAACATGCTACGTCCAGTAAGCACCTTGACCGTCATCAGAACTCTGATTACTGTCTGAGCTCTAACGTTGATGGGGGTTCGAATGAAGCGAACGGTTCTGATGGTGATCGCCTTCATGCTGGCGCTCACCGGGACTGCGACGGCGGTGCCCAAGTCGCTGCCGAAGGTGATCGACGGCTACGGCGAGACGCTGCACCCGGAAGGGGTGGCGTGGGATCCGACCAGGCAGGCGTTCCTGGTCAGCTCGATCGTGCGCGGCACGATCTCCGTGGTCGGCAAGGACTGGAAAGCCCAGACGCTGGTCAGCGACCCGGTGCTGACCCAGCCGCTCGGCGTGCACGTCGATGCGGTGCGCAACCGCGTGCTGGCCGCGTACAGCCAGGGCCTCGGCATCTTCGAGCTGTCGACCGGCCGCACGCTGCACCTGGTCAAGTTCGGCAAGGCCGCCAACGACCTGGCGATCGACTGGTTCGGCAACGCGTACGTCACCGACCCGCCAGGCGAGACGCTCTACAAAGTCGACGTCAACGGCAACGCGACGCCGTTCGTCACGGACAAGCGCCTGGCCGGTGTCGCACACGGCATGAACGGCGTGGTCTGGCACCCGGCCGGATTCCTGCTCGTCGTGCACTACGAGAACGGCAAGATCTACAAGGTCACGCGCAACCGTCTCGTGGAAGTCGCCCTGGACACACCCCTCGTCGGCGGCGACGGCCTCGCGTTGCAACCGGACGGTTCGCTTGTCGTCGTCACCAACAAGCTCGGCGTACCCGGACAGGACGCTGTCACCGTGCTGCGGCCGAGAGGGCTGTGGTCAGGCGCGGTGGTGAGTAAGCGCACAGCGTGGCCGATCACGGCACCGACCACCGCCGCAGTGACGCCGTATGGCACGTACGTGGTCAACGGCAGGCTGGACTGGCTGCTGAACGAAGGACGCCTGTCCACCCAGTTCATCATCAGCAAAGTTTGATCGTCCCCGCTTCGCTTGGGCGTGTCGCGCGGCGTGAACGACCTGCGCGGCCAAGCCGGATCTAGAAAAGTGCCGGTAACCAACATGTGCGAGCATGGGCGACGTTATGTCCGGTCAATACGCGCCGCGTGCGGAGACTGTCGTCGATCTCGACGCTCTGCGGCACAACGTCGCCCTGCTCGCCGAACGCGCCCAGGTGCCGGTGATGGCTGTCGTGAAAGCCGACGGCTACGGCCACGGCGCCGTGCCCATCGCGAAGGCAGCACTCGAGGCAGGCGCCACCTGGCTCGGGTCAGCCTCCGCGACCGAGGCCGTCGACCTGCGCAAAGCAGGGATCGAAGCGCCCATCCTGGCGTGGCTGTACGCGCCGGGCGAAGACCTGTCCGACGCCGTCGCGGCAGGCGTGGACCTCGGCGTCTCCAGCGTCGACGAGTTGCGCGCGGCCGACGGCGCCCGGCTCCACCTCAAGATCGACACCGGCCTCAACCGCAACGGTTGCTCCCCCGAGGACTGGCCCGAGCTGGTCAAAGCCGCCCGTGATCACGACGTCCACGCGATCTGGTCGCACCTCGCGTCGGCCGACGAGCCCGGCAACCCGTCCATCGACCGGCAGGCCGGACGCTTCGACGAGGCCTACGAGATCGCCGTGGCCGAGGGCCTCCAGCCGATCCGGCACCTCGCCAACTCGGCTGCCACGCTGACCCGGCCGGACCTCGCCTACGACATGGTCCGCGTCGGGATCGCCATGTACGGGCTCAATCCCGTGCCCCAGCACGAAGACCTCCGGCCCGTGATGACCTTCCGGTCCAGTGTGGTCAGCACGAAACGCACCCCGGCAGGCGAAGGCGTGTCCTACGGGCACACCTGGGTCGCCGACCGCGACACCACGCTCGCGCTCGTACCGGTCGGCTACGCCGACGGCGTGCCACGCGGGCTCTCCGGCCGGTTCGAGGTTTCCCTGGCCGGACAGCGGCGACCGGTCGTCGGACGGGTGTGCATGGACCAGATCGTCGTCGACTGCGGCGACGACCCCGTCTCCCCCGGCGACGAAGTGATCCTTTTCGGACCGGGCGCCCACGGCGAGCCGACGGCCCGCGAATGGGCCGACAAACTGGGCACGATCGACTACGAGATCGTGACGAACATGTACCGGCCGCGCGTGCGGCGTCGCTACGTGGGGGCATCGTCGTGAACGGCCGGGTCGCGGGCCTGGTCGGCGGGGCAGTCGGGGTCGTCGCGACAGGTGCGGCCATCGGAGCGGCTGTCGTTCGGTCGAAGCGCCGCGATATAGCGGACATGTACGCCGACGAGCCGCTGGGTCTGCTCCCGCCGAGCCGCACCAGCACGGTCGCGGCCGACGACGGCGTGCCCCTGTCGGTCGAGGAAGTCGACCCGGACGACGGCGGCACGCCCGACATCACCGTTGTGCTGGTGCACGGGTTCGCGCTGAACCGCAAATCGTGGCACTTCCAGCGCCGGATGTTCGCCGAGCAGACCGACCCGAGGGTCCGCCAGGTCCTCTACGACCAGCGCAGCCACGGCAAGTCCGGCCGGGCCAGCGAGGTGTCCAGCACGATCGACCAGCTGGGCCGCGACCTCGCCGCCGTGCTGCGCGCGATGGTGCCGAAGGGCCCGATCGTCCTCGTCGGGCACTCGATGGGCGCGATGACCGTGATCGCGCTGGCCGAGCAGGACCCCGACCTGTTCGCCGACCGGATCCGCGGTGTGGCGCTGATCGGCACGTCCGCGGGTGAGATCGGCGCGAGCGGCCTGCCGAGGCCGCTGCTGTCGCGCTACAACCCGCTGACCCGCAGCATGGGCACGCTCGCCGACTGGCAGCCGGGCCTCGTCGAACTGGTCAGGGCCGCGGGCGGGCAGCTGACCCGGCGCGCGGTCCGGTTGATCGCGTTCGGCAGCCGCAGCGTCAGCCCGAAGCTGGTCGACTTCATGATGACCATGCTCGACGTCACCCCGGTCCGGGTGCTCGCCGACTTCATCGAGACGTTGGGCAGCCACAACAGGTACAAGGCGTTGGCGGGCCTGCAGCACTGTTTCGTGCTCGTGCTCAGCGGGGACCGCGACCGGATGACGCCGTTCTCACACGCGGAACGGATCGCCGCGGAACTGCCGGACGCGAAGCTGGTGCGGGTGCGCGGCGCCGGGCACATGGTGATCCTCGAACAACCCGACCTGGTCAACGCGGGCCTGGTCGATCTGGTCAGGCAGTGCGCCAGTGGTCGTGGCGCGGGACGTAGATGGTGGCAGCGCAGGGCATGATCTCCCTTCCAACTCCCGAAGACACAGTCGAGTTCGGGCAGCGGCTCGGCAAGATCCTCGGCGCGGGTGACCTGGTGTTGCTCGCCGGTCCGCTCGGCGCGGGAAAAACCGTGCTGGTCCGGGGAATCGCCGTTGGTCTCGGCGTGCGTGGCCGGGTCAGTTCGCCGACGTTCGTGATCGAGCGCGTGCACAAGCCGGGCGAGCCCGGCGGCGTGCCGCTCGTGCACGTGGACGCGTACCGGTTGATCGGTCACGTGGAAGAGGTCGACGACCTCGACCTGGACTCCGACCTGACCGAGGCCGCGGTCGTGATCGAGTGGGGCGAGGGCCTCGCCGAGCAACTGGCGGACGACTACCTGGTGGTGCGCCTGGAAAGGCAGCCGGACGACACCCGGATCGCCCGGCTCGAACCGCACGGCGCCTGGACCAGCAGGGTCGGGCAGCTCACGTGACGAGCGTGGCGCCGCGCTTGATCGTCCGGATCACCGGCGCGGTCTCGATCTGCTGGATCGCCTTGAGCGAAGCGACTTTCGTGGTCAGGTACCGGTAGAACTCGCGGACGTCGCGGCACACGGCCGTCGCGCCGATGTTCGCCGCGCCGGTCATCGCCGCGACGAAGGCGATCTCCTGGTGGGACGCGAGGATCTCGCCGGTGCGCTGGATCTGCGACGGCGCGACGGACATCCACAGCTGCGTTTCGCTCTTGAAGCCGAGCGCGGCCGAGTTCAGGTCGACGTCCAGGTAGAACGCACCGCACTCGCGCAGGAAGTCCAGCCGCCGCCTGGCCCTGCTCTCCGACCAGCCCGTCGCCTTGGCCAGCTCGGCGATCCCGGCCCGGCCGTCCCGTTCGAGCACGGCGAGCATCCGCTGGTCGGCGTCGTCCAGATTGATCGTTTCGTCCGTTATGGACAGTGCTGGGCGGAGAGCCGCCACCTGGTCCGGCGTCAACGCGCTGACCAACGACGGGTAGACGGCTTCGTCCCCGAGGAACACGTTCAACACGCTCTGCGCGGTGACGTCGATGACCCGCGGTGTCCTCGGCAGTTGACGCAACAGCAGGTTGTCCGGCTCCTCCGCGCTGACGGCCTGCGCGACGCACGTGATCTCGGTGCCACCGGAGTTCATCTGCACCCAGTAGGTCCCCGGCCGGCGCGCCAACGACGTCGCGACCGACACGGCGACGCTCGGCTCGACGCGGATCCGCAAGTACCAGCGGACCTGACCGACCCGCCACGGCGCGGTCTGGCCGACCACCCGCGCGACGGACTCGGCACGCAACCTGCGATACCGCCTGGCGACCGTCTGGTCGGACAGCCCGAGCACCTCGCCGATCCGGTTGAACGGCGCGCGCCCGTCCACCTCGAGCGCGTGGATCAGCGCCCTGTCGATCTCGTCGACCTCCACAGCAGCACGGTAGCGCCCCAGCCGCCGCAGCGGCGTCGGTTTCCGCCAAGGAGGCGGGATGAATGTCGAAAACCGCCACAATGCGGCCGGTAATGGCGACGAGGGTACCGGCGCGCAGATCCTTTCGGGCGAACGCAAGTGTCCTGAGGAGATCGACATGGGGAAGTGGTCGCCGCTGCTCGCGGTGTGCCTCGGCGGGTTCATCCTGCTGGTCGACGTCACGATCGTGACCGTCGCCCTGCCGGACATGGCTGGTGACCTGAAGGCGTCGCTCACCGGCATGCAATGGGTGGTCGACGCCTACGCGCTGGCACTGGCGGCGATCGTGCTGGCCAGCGGTGCGCTGGCCGACCAGATCGGCCGCAAACGGACATATCTCGGCAGTCTGGTGGTGTTCGGAGCCGCGTCGCTCGCCTGCGGCGTCGCGCCGACCATCGAGGTCCTCGTGGTCGCACGCGCCGTGCAAGGCATCGGCGGGGCGGCGATGATGGCGACCACGATGGCCATCCTGAACGTCGTCTACCACGGCCGCGACCGGGGAATCGCGCTCGGCATCTGGGGCGTGGTGGCGGGAGTCGCCTCCGCGCTCGGGCCGGTGTTCGGAGGGGTGCTGACGGAGTTCGCCGGCTGGCGGTGGATCTTCCTGATCAACATCCCGGTCGTGGTACTGGCCACCTGGTTGACAGCGAAAGTCGTGACAGAGTCCACGAACCCCCACGCCAAAGGTGTGGACATCCCAGGCGTCATCACGTTCACCGCAGGCGTGGCAGCGGTGACGTACGGCCTGATGGAAGCAGGCCAGAACGACTGGGGCTCAGCGAAAGTACTCGGCTGGCTCGGCGCGGGCCTGGTGATCCTCGTCGCGTTCGTGGTGCTGCAGGCCCGAAGCGCGAAGGCGATGCTGGACCTGGAACTGTTCCGGCAGCCGTCGTTCCCGGTGATCCTGTTGGCCGCCATGGCGTTCTCGTTCGCGGCGTTCGGCTACCTGCCGTTCATGTCGGTGTGGTTGCAGGAACGGCTCGGCCTGCGAGTTCTGACAGCGGGCCTGGTGATGTTGCCGATGAGCCTGTCGTCCTTCGTGATCGCGGGAACACTCAGCAGGCGCCTGCACTCGGTACCGTTCCGATACACGATCGGCATCGGACTCGGGATCGTCAGCGTCGGAGCGTTCCTGATGACAACCGGAGCCAGCTGGACGGTGACCCTGCCGGGGATGATCGCGACCGGCGTGGGAGTCGCCGTGACAGCACAGGCACTGCCAGGCGCGATCATGGCAACGGTTCCGCACCACCGGGCAGGAATGGCCTCCGGTGCTCTGAACACGTGCCGGCAGCTCGGATTCGCACTGGGTGTCGCCGTCCTCGGCACAGTTCTGAGTCACGCGACGACGTTCGAGAACGGCCTCGAATCGTCCTACGTGGTCGCCGGGATCGTCGGAACGATCGCGGCCGTGCTCGCACTCGTGTTCATCAGCGCACGCAATGCCGTTGGTAACAAAAAGATCGAACAACCCGTGCAGGCAAAGACATAGGACCGTTGCCATCACGCTCACCTGCACACGAGGTTCGCGCTGCCATGCGGCGATCACAGTTGTGCTCGCGCCTGTGTTCATCAACGTACGCGACACCGTTGGTGACACGACGGTCGAGCGGTCTGTCAGGCGAAGGTAGAAGGCCGACGCTATCGCGCCTGTCTGCACAGGAGGGTTTGTGCTGTCACGCTATTCCGTCGACTATGCCGAGGTTGAGGAGGTCCTGTGGGCGCAGGTGCAGCTGGTCGGCCAGGTCGGTGGCCTCGTTTTGATCGCGCTTCAGGATGGCTGCTGCGAGTTCCGGTGCTATCACTGAGAAGTAGGCGTCCGGGGTGATCCAGGTCCGGCCTGCGCCGGCCATGGCGAGTGCGCCACCGGAGCCGCCTTCGCCGATCACCAGTGTGGTCACGGGGATCTGGGTCGCGGCTATCGCGGTGAACACGCTCGAGATCGCCGCGGCCAGACCGGCTGCCTCCTCGGTGGGGTTGTTGGCGGCGCCGGGAGTGTCGATCAATGTCAGGACTGGGATACCGAGACGGTCGGCCATTGTGATCAACCGGCTGACCGTCCGGTATCCGGCTGCCCTGGTGGCTGTTCCCGCCTGGGCCGCGAACGCGATCGATCGGCCGCCGCGCCATCCGATCCCGCACAGCACGCCGGGGTCGACACCACCGGCGCGGTCGCCGCTGATCAGCCGGTACGTGTCGAAGTAGGCGTCCAGGTACGCCGCGGCGCGCGGCCTGCGTGGATCACGTGCGCGGCTGACTGCCTCCCAGCCGTTGGCCGGAAGGTCCGCGTTGCCAAGGGCTTTCGGCACGTCCGCGGGCTCGGGTGCACCGCCGGTCAGCAGCTCGAGCCACGTCGACAAGGCGTCCGGCAGCGACTCGGGCGTCACCACCTCGTCGACCTGCCCGGCCGCGAACTGGCCTGTCGCCGTGAACGCCGGGTGGTCGGCGTCCTCGGCCGACCGGACTCGGCGGCCACCGAAGGCCACCTGGGCACCGCCGGTGGCCAGGATGACGTCCGCGCTCGCGCCGAGCGACGCCCACACCCCGCCGGTCGTGGGATTGCGCAGCACGGTGACGTGCGGGATCCCGCTCTCCTGGTTCAGGTGGCACTCCCGCGCCACCCGTTGCAACTGCAGCAGCGCGAACATCCCTTCCTGCATGCGGCTGCCGCCCGTCGCCAGCAACGACACCACCGGGATCGCGTGCGCGCGTGCCGTGGACAGCGCGTGCACCAGACGGCCACCGGTCGCGGTGCCGACCGAGCCGCCGAGGAAGCGGAAGTCGAACTCGATCAGCATCACGTCGATGTCGCCGATCAGCGCCTGGCCGTACGTCACCGACTCCTCTGCGCCGGTCACCGCTCGCGCCCGCGCTCTGGCTTGCTCGTACCCCGGCCAGTTCAGCGGGTCACTGGCTGAGGGCACGTTTGGTCACCTTGCCCATGTCGTTGCGCGGCAAGGCGTCCAGGAACCGGACTACTCGTGGCCGCTTGTGCGGCGTGAGCAGCCGGGCCACGTGGTCGATCAGGTCCTGCTCGTCGGGCCGGTCACCGGCGGGCACGATCCAGGCGACGATCCGCTCGCCGAGGTCGTCGTCCGGCTCGCCCGTCACCGCCACTTCAGCCACCTGCGGGTGTTCCAGGAGTACGTTCTCGATCTCGCCCGCGCCGATCTTGTAGCCGCCGCTCTTGATCAGGTCGGTGGCCCGGCGGCCGACGATCCTGACGTACCCGTCCGGGTCGACAGTGGCCACGTCCCCGGTGCGGAACCAGCCGTCCCGGAACGCTTCCGCGGTCGCGTCCGGGCGGTTGAGGTACTCGAGGAACAGGTTCGGCCCACGCACCTCGATCTCGCCGATCTCGCCGTCCGGCAACCGAACGCCCCGTTCGTCCACGATCCGCAGGTCGACGCCGTCCACCGGCGGGCCGACCGTGCCCGGCCTGCGTTCGCCACCGGCGCGGACACTGCAGTTCATGAGCGTCTCGCTCATCCCGTAGCGCTCCACGATCCGCTGACCGGTCGCCTTGAAGATGCGGTCGTGGTCGCTCGCGGGCAACGCGGCCGAGCCGGACACCAGCAGCCTGGCTTTCCCGACCGCCTGGGCCAGCGCGGGATCGGCCTCGGCATCGGCGGCCAGCCGGTGGTACATCGTCGGGACGCCGAACATCATCGTGGCGTCACCGCCGAGTTCGCGTGCGGCAGCCTCGGAGGAGAACTTGCCCAGGTGCCGCACGGATCCGCCGCGGCGCAACGGCCCGACGATTCCGATGATCAAGCCGTGCACGTGGAACAGCGGCAGCCCGTGCACCAGGATGTCCTCCGACGTCCACTCCCACGCCGTCGCGAGGGCGTCCACATTGGACATGACCGCCCGGCGAGGCAGGACGACACCCTTCGGCGGTCCTGTGGTGCCGGAGGTGTACACGATGAACGCGGGCGCCGTGTCGGCGATGTCCACGTCGGGCAGCGGCGCGGAGGCGGTGACGTCGATGTCGGCCTCGCGCAGGATCACATCCGGTGAGCTGTCCGAAAGGATGTGCTCCAGTTCGCGCTCGCCGACCTTCGGGTTGATCGGCACGACGGGGACTCCGGCAACCAGGGCGCCGATCACGGCCACCGCGGTCTGGACGGTCGGCGTCGCCCATACGGCGACTCGTTCCTTGCCCTTGATCTGCGCGGCGACGGCTCCCGCCGCGCCCGCCAGTTGCCGGTAGGTCAGATCCACGTCGCCGAAGCGCAGCGCTGGGCGGTCGGCAGCCCGGGTCAGCTCACCAAACATGCACGCCACTATGCCGGGGCCAGACGGGATCGGCCCAGAGTGGAATCAGCTCAGTGTGGCGAGCGACACCTCCCACAGCCGTTCGGCCGCCGCCGGGTCCAGCGCGTACGACGCGATGCCCTCGAAATCGCCGTCCTGCACACGCGGCTTGGCCTCAGCGCAGTCCTCGAAGTGCTTCCCGCCGACGCCCTCCAAGTCCGGCGATGTGGCGACATAGATGGACGTTGCCGCGCCCTGGGCCGTCGTCTTGCGGAAGGCCGACCCGCGGACTTCGTCGCGCATCCGGTTCAGGTCCTCCTGCACGACGTGCCGCTGGAGGTTGGTCACGATCGACCCCGGGTGCAACGCGTTGACGAAGATCCCGGCGTCGGCCCAGCGCCGCGTGGCCTCGACGGCGAACAGGATGTTGGCCGTCTTGGACTGGCCATAGCCGAGGAACGGGGTGTACACGCGCTCCCGGAAGTGGATGTCCTCGAAGATGACCGGCGAGAAAAGGTGCCCAGTCGAGGCCACGGACGCGATCCGCGCGCCGCCGGCCGCGGCGAACGACGGGTACAGGCCGGTGGCCAGCGCGAAGTGGCCGAGGTGGTTGGTGGCGAACTGCAGCTCCCAGCCCTCCGGCGTGCGGGTCAGCGGTGGGGCCATCACGCCCGCGTTGTTGATCAGCAGGTGCAGCGGCCCTTCCCAGGCGGCCGTGAACGCCCGCACCGAGGCCTGGTCGGCGAGGTCGAGCTGGGCGACTTGGACTTTGGCGCCGTTGGTCTCGTGGATCCGGTCGGCGGCCTGCCTGCCCGCGTCGACGTTGCGGACAGCGATGGTCACATCGGCTCCCGCGCCCGCGAGCACACGCGCGGTGTCGACGCCGATCCCGGACGCGCCGCCGGTGACGATCGCCCGCTTGCCGGACAGGTCGATACCGGCGATGACCTCGTCGGCAGTGGTGGTCTGGTCGAAAGCCATGGTCGTTGTGTCCTTGCCGGTAGAATCGAAACGGAGGGACCTCCGTTATGACTCCAGATTATCCGGAGGGACCTCCGTTTGCAACCCAGATGGGAGGACTTGTGTCGTCGCGACCCCTGCGCGTGGACGCGCAGCGCAACAAGGACCGGCTGGTCGAGGTGGCCGCGCAGGCGTTCTCGCACGACGGCGCCGAGACGACGCTCGAGTCGATCGCGAAGGCGGCCGGAGTGGGCATCGGCACGCTCTACCGGCACTTCCCGACCAGGGAAGCGCTCGTGGACGCGGTGTACCGCAACGAACTGACCAGGCTGACGGACGCGGTCGGCAGGCTGCTGGCCACGATGGAACCGGACGCGGCACTGCGGGCCTGGATGGACCACTTCATCGAGTACATGACCGCGAAACAAGGCATGGGCGACGCGCTGAAAGCGCTGATCGCGTCCGGCGGGACGCCGTACTCGGAAACCAGGCAGCGCCTGACGGGCGCGCTGAAGCTGCTGCTCGACGCGAGCGTCGCAGCCGGGAAGATCCGGCAGGACATCAGCCCGTGGGACATGGTGGTGGCCATGAGCGGGATCGCGATGGCCGGGTACCAGAGCGAACACGAGCAGGTCGGGCGGCTGCTCGACCTGCTCATGGACGGCCTGCGCCACCGGGCGTAGCGCCGCGCCCGGATTCGATCCCGGGCGCGATCCGACCGACCTACCAGGTGAGCACGGACAGGTGCGGCTCCAGTTCACGCAGCAGCGCGTGCTTGGGCCGTGCGCCGACCATGGAGTGCACCAGTTCACCGCCCCGGTAGAGGTTCAACGTCGGCGCGGCCATGATCCGCTGGGAGCGGGCGGTGTCGACCTCCGCGTCCAGGTCGACCTTGACGATCTCGGCGACGTCGGCGAGTTCGGTCGCCAGTTCGGCGAGCACCGGGGCGAGCATCCGGCACGGCGGGCACCACGTGGCCCAGAAGTAGACGAGCACTGGGCGGTCCGCGTCCGCCAGGTGCCGGGTGAATGTCGTGTCGGTCAGTTCGAGCATGGTCGTTTCCCCTCCGGGACCGGGATGGTGTCCAGATGCGCGGCGAGCCGGTCACGGATGGCGCTCAGGCGGGTGATGCCTTCGTTGAGCTCGGCGAGCTTGCGGCGGTAGACCTCGATCGACGCCGGGCAGACGTCCCCCGCGGAGTGCCCCGCGCGCAGGCAGTCGACGAACGGGCGTGTCTCCTCCAGCGCGAAGCCGATCTCCAGCAGCGACCTGATCTCCTGGACCAGCCGCAGGTCGCTCTCGTCGTACTCGCGGTGCCCGTTGGCAGCTCGCCGGGCGGTCAGCAGGCCCTGCGCCTCGTAGTAGCGCAACGACCGTGTGCTCGTGCCCGCGCGTTGGGCCAGCTCTCCGATCCGCATCATGCGTCCACGCTAGGCCTTGACACCGGCGTCAAGTCCAGCTTGCGTACTCTTGGTCAGTGCTCGTTCTCGCCCTTGACACCGCCACGCCCGCGGTGACCGCTGGTGTCGTCGACTTCGACCACGAAGGCCTCGCACGCACGCTGGCGAGCCGGGTCACGGTCGACGCCCGTGCGCACGGCGAGTTGCTGACGCCGCACAGCAAGGAGGCGCTCGCCGAGGCCGGACTGGGCTTCGCCGACCTGGACGCCATCGTGTGCGGCTCCGGCCCCGGCCCGTTCACGGGACTGCGCGCGGGCATGGTCACCGCCGCCGCCCTCGGCCAGGCGCTCGGCAAGCCGGTCTACCCGGTCTGCACGCTCGACGCCATCGCCGCCGACTTCCCCGAGGTGCACGAGCTGCTCGTGGTCACCGACGCCCGCCGCAAGGAGGCGTACTGGGCGCGGTACCGCGACGGCCACCGCGTCGAAGGCCCTGACGTGCGCAAACCCGCTGAGCTCGAGGACGTGCAAGCCGATCTCGTGGTGGGCGCCGAGGTGCTGGCGCGGGCCGTCGAGCCCGTCTCGCCGACGCCGACCGGGCTGGTCATGGCCGCCGCGCCGCTGTTCGGCACCACGCCGCCGCCGTTGACCCCGTTGTACCTGCGCAGGCCGGACGCGGTGGAACCCGGCGCGCGCAAGCGGGTGAGCCGGGCGTGACTGTCCGACTCGAACCACTGCGCGACGAGGACCTGCCCCGCTGCGCGGAGCTGGAGAAGGCGCTGTTCCCCGGCGAGGATCCGTGGAGCGTGCGGGCTTTCCAGTTCGAGCTGGAGAACGGCAACCACTACGTCGGCGCGCACGTCGAGCCGGACGGTCTCGTCGGTTACGCGGGCATCGCCATGCTCGGCAGTCCCGGCCACTACGAAGGCGAGATCCACACGATCGGCGTCGACCCCGGCCACCAGGGCAAGGGGATCGGCAAGGCGCTGCTGCGGGACCTGCTCGACCACGCCGACAAGGCGCACGCGCCGGTGTTCCTGGAGGTGCGGACCGACAACGTGCCCGCCATCAGGCTCTACGAGACGCACGGCTTCGAACAGATCGGGCTGCGCAGGCGGTACTACCAGCCGTCCGGCGCGGACGCGTACACCATGGCCAGGCCGGGGAGGACCAGTGAGTGACAAGATAGTTCTCGGCATCGAGAGCTCGTGCGACGAGACCGGCGTCGGCATCGTCCGGCTCGCCGGCGACGGCGGCATGACCCTGCTGGCCGACCAGGTGGCGTCCAGTGTGGACCAGCACGCCCGGTTCGGCGGCGTGGTGCCGGAAGTCGCCAGCCGCGCACACCTGGAAGCCATGGTGCCCACCATGGAGCGGGCGCTCGACGAGTCAGGTCTTTCGCTGTCCAATGTGGATGCCATCGCGGTCACGTGCGGCCCCGGGCTCGCCGGTGCGCTGCTCGTCGGCGTGTCAGCCGCGAAGGCGTACGCCGCCGCGCTGGATGTGCCGCTGTACGGCGTGAACCACCTCGCTGGGCACGTCGCCGCGGACACCCTGCAGCATGGACCGTTGCCGCCGGAATGCCTGGCGCTGCTGGTTTCCGGCGGTCACACGCAGTTGCTGAAGGTCGAGGACCTGGCAGGCAAGATCACCGAGGTCGGCTCGACCATCGACGACGCCGCCGGTGAGGCCTACGACAAGGTCGCCAGGATCATCGGCCTGCCCTACCCCGGCGGCCCGCCCATCGACAAGGCAGCCAGGCAGGGCGACCCGAACGCGATCAAGTTCCCGCGCGGGCTGACCGGCCCGCGTGATCCCAAGTTCGACTTCTCGTTCTCCGGCCTGAAGACGGCGGTCGCCCGTTGGGTCGAAGCCCGTGAGGCGGAGGGGAAGCCGATCCCGGTCGAGGACGTCTGCGCGTCGTTCCAGGAATCCGTCGCCGACGTGCTGACGGCCAAGGCGGTCAGGGCGGCCAAGGAGCTCGGCATCGGGACGCTGGTCATTTCCGGTGGTGTCGCGGCGAATTCGCGGTTGTCCGAGCTGGCTCGCGAGCGTTGCGACCAAGCCGGGATCGAGTTGCGCGTGCCTCGGCCCCGGCTGTGCACCGACAACGGCGCCATGATCGCCGCGGTGGGCGCTCATGTCGTCGCTGCCGGTGTCCGTCCTTCATCTCTCGAACTGCCAACGGATCCTGGGCTGCCCGTCGACGTGGTGCACGTCTAGGGTCTGTATCGAAGTCCCTAGCGCGAGAACGACGGCTTCACGTCGACGTCCTCGGCCTTGACGAACATGATCCGGTGCCCGAACTGGACCTGGACGTACTTCGTCTTGCCGCGGACCACGGCGTGGTTCGACGAGTCGAAGGTGTTGGCCCAGTAGTACTCGGACGTCAACGCCTGGCCGACGGAGTACCGCTCTCCGGCCGAGAACGTGTACTGCAACGGGATCACGTCCTGGACCGGGATGTTCGACGGGTACGCAGCGGCTTCCGGATACGCCCTGCCGTACACCGGAACCGTTGCCTTGCCCTTCTTCGGCGTGACCACGAGCCCGCCGGAGCCGATGGCGGCCGGCGCCTTGCGCGGGTTGTGGAACCAGCCCTTCTGGCCCAGGTACCAGATCGCGGTCCAGTCTCCCCGGACTTCGGCGACCGCGAACTGCTGTCCCGTCTCGACGCGGCTGCTGTGGTCGGAGATCTGCATCGTGCCGGGTGATCCGTCCGGCCTGAGGCCGGGATCCTTCAGCAGCGGCGAGTTCGCGTCCGGCTGGCTGTGCAGGATGACCGACGTGGAACCGCGCGGCGTGCACGGCTCACCGGGCTTCACGCAGCCGACGAAGACGGGCTTGTTCTTGTCGAAGTCGGGCTTGATCGTGACGAGACCGAGGTTGCCCATGGGCCGCAGCGGCGCGCCGAGCAGGTCGAAGTAGTGCGCCCAGTCCCAGTAGGGGCCCGGGTCCCAGTGCATGCCCTTGACGGTGTCCGGGATCGTGCCGGGCACGTTGTCGTGGCCGATGATGTGGGCGCGGTCCAACGGGATCCGGTACTTCGCCGCGAGGTACCGCACGAGCTTCGCGGACGAGCGGTACATCGCCTCGGTGTACCACGTGCCGAGCGCGGCGAAGCCCTCGTGCTCCAGGCCGATCGACTTGGAGTTGATGTACCAGTTGCCTGCCTGCCAGGCCACGTCCTTGTGCTTGACGTGCTGGGCGACGTGCCCGTCGGCCGACCGCAGGGTGTACTGCCAGCTCACGTACTTCGGGTCGCGGACCATGTTGAGCACACCGTCCCACCGGCCTTCGGTGTCGTGGATGACGATGTACTCGATCTCCTGCGTTTCCGGCCGGTTTCCCTTGTCGTGGTTGCCGTACGTCAGCTTGCCCTTGTCGTTGACGTACTCCTCGTAGGGCGCCGGGATCCACTCGCAGGCGAGGCTGCGCGGGCATTCGGTGTCGTCCGAAGTGGATTTCCGGAGTCCGAGCCGGTCGAGCAGGCCGGTGTTCGGCTGGACCGGGGTCGCGGCGAGCCGGACGTGCTGGCCGTCGTCGGTGACCCGGTCGGCTCCCGTGTTGATGGTCGCGAACACCTCGTCGGCGAACGTCGCCGCCGCGCCGGTGTCACCCGCGCCGCCGTAGCGCGCGACCGCGCCGTACCAGTCGGCCGGGTTGTCACTGGTGACCCCGATTCCCTTCTGGTATTTGGCAAGCAGGGCGGCGCCGCCGCGGATGTTCTGCTTGGCGTTGCTCCGCAGGTCCGCGGTGGGCGCGCCGGTCAGCGCCGACGCCTGGTCGACGGTGAGCAGTTGCGGAACCGGTTCGACCGGCGGTCCCGGCTGGGGTGCGAGCGGTGGCCGCGAGTCGTCACCGCGCGGATCTTCCGTGCCGTCGTCGTGGTGTGTGCCGCCGGGGTTCGCGGTACGCACGTCGGTGAGGTGCATCGGACCGTAACCGGCGCTGGTGCTCGGCGTCCCGGCGTTGGTGTCCCACTTGGACTCCAAATAGGACACACCGAGCAGTACGCTTTCCGGTACGCCGAACTCGGCCGCGGCAGCGCTGAAGTCGCGCTGGCGCACCTGGTCGGCGGGGTCGGCACTGGCCGTGGTCACGCCGAGCACGAGACCGGTGACCGTGGCCAGGATGAGAGCAGGGCGCATGGCGTTCTCCCGTGTGGACGAGGTGACGCCTACTCTGGGCCCAAGCGCCCTGCTCGTCAATAACTTGCGTCCAATCAGAGTAGTTCGTGGCTGAGTTACACCTCCGCGTCAGACGCGGTGCAAGCTCGGATCACGGTCGGCGACCGCGAAACTGGCGGCGGTCGACGCCTCGGCGCCCGCCTGGCGGACGTGCGGCAGAATCCGGTAGTCCGCCCGCAGCTCGTCGGCGGTGAACTTCGTCCTGATGTACCCGCGCCGGTTCTTGTGGAACTTGACGTGCGGGTTCTCGGCGAGCACACCGGCGTTCGGGTCGTCGTTGCCGTCGCCGCCGCTGGTGATCGACGTCGTGACGAACTCCGTGCCCAGGCCGCGCGAGGTCGGGTCGGTGTAGTCGGACTTGATCTCAGCGGCCCAGTGCCGGTGGACGTCACCGGTCAGCACGACACCGTTTCGCGTCCGGCCGAGCCCTTCGGCGATCCGGTCCCGGTTGGCCTTGTAGCCGTCCCACGCGTCCATGTTGTAGCCCTGCGGCGCGCCGGGCGTGAGGTCGATCTGCGAGAAGAACACCTGCTGGCCGAGAACGTCCCAGCGGGCCCGGGATCGCCGCAGACCGTCGAGCAGCCACCTTTCCTGCTCCTCACCGGTGATGGACCGGGTCGGCTCCAGCCGCGCGTCGCAGTTCGCTCTGACGCCGTCGCCGCACGCCTGGTCGTCGCGGTACTGGCGGGTGTCGAGCATGTGGAAGTTGATCAGGTTGCCCCACTGGAGGCGGCGGTAGAGCTGCATGTCGATGCCGCGCGGCCGGGCAGTGCGGCGCAACGGCATGTTCTCGTAGTACGCCTGGAAGGCGTTCTTGCGGCGGGTGAGGAAGTCGGGGTCCGGCTGCTCGGGAACCTCGTCGGCCCAGTTGTTCTCGGTTTCATGATCATCCCAGACGACCAGCCACGGCGCGGTGGCGTGCGCGAACTGGAGATCCGGGTCGGTCTTGTACTGCGCGTGCCGCAGCCGGTAGTTCTCCAGCGTCCGTGTCTCCGGGCCGAGGACCTTGCGCACGTCGTTGGCACCGGCGGCGTACTCGTACTGGTAGTCGCCGAGGTGCAGGATCAGGCCGGGCTCGTCCTCGGCGAGCCGCTTGTACGCCGTGAAATGCCCGGCGCCGAAGTGGCTGCAGGACGCGAAGCACATCGTGAGATCGGTGCGCAGGGTGCCGGGCGCCGGAGCGGTCCTGGTCCGCCCGGCCTCGGAGACGTGACCCTGCGCGCGGAACCGGTAGAAGTACTCCGAACCGGGCCGCAGCCCTTCGACCTCGGCGTGCACGCTGTGCGCCGACTGCGGCCGGGCCAGCTCGACGCCCCGCCGGACAGTGCGGCGGAACCGCTCGTCGGTGGCGATCTCCCACTCGACGAGGTAGGGCCGGTCCGGCATCCCGCCGAGACCGTTGTCGGCCAACGGGTTCTGCGCCAGCCGTGTCCACAGCACGACACTGTGGTGATCCGGGTCGCCGGACGCGACACCGAGCGTGAACGGATCAGTGAGCCGGTCGACCGACGACGCGCCTGCCTGCGTGGTGCCCAGCGCGGTGAGACCCAAGGCAGCGGCACCGCCAAGCAGGACGGAACGACGTGAGGGTGTGGTGGGGACGGACACAGTACCTCCCAGTTCGGGGTCTACGCCGTGAGCCACCCTCACCCCGGCGCACGACGCGCACCTCAAAACCGGGTTATCGCGAAGTGAACGTTGAGATCGCCGCTACCTGGGAAAACCGGCCGTCCCGGAAAGTCGGGACGGGACCGGGTTCATCCGATCGGGTGCGCTCGCCCCTGGCGTCCCGGGTGGTACGAGCAGGCGAACGGGTGCGCCCGGTGCCCATCGGATAACGTCGCCACATGGCACGCGCCAAGCAGCTGGCCTACGAGCTGGCACTTCCCGGACCGCACTCGGTACTGCGGGGTGACCTCGGCCTGGTCGGGCAGCCCGGAGTGCTGTTCACGCCCAGGTCAGGACGTGGTCTGCCGGCCGTCGCGTTCGGGCACGGCTGGTTGCAGCCCGCGTTGCGCTACCACGGTCTGCTGCGCCACCTGGCGACACACGGCATCGTCGTGGTCGCGCCGAACACGCATGTCGGGCCGCTCGGGTCGCACCGGCTGTTCGCCGCCGACCTGCGGACCGCCCTGCAGACGTGCGTCAGCGTGCGGCTCGGGGACGGCCAGGTCACCGTCTCGCCCGACCGCCTGGGGCTGGCCGGGCACTGCTTCGGAGGCGGGAGCGCCGTGCTGGCCGCCGCCGAGGACGTCCGGGTCGGTGCCGTCGCCACGCTGGCCGCCGCTGAGGCGCGGCCGTCCGCCGTCGAGGCCGCGCGGTCCTGCCGGATGCCGGGACTGCACCTGACCGCGGGCAACGACCTGGTCGCCCCCGCGGTCGGCAACGCCGACCTGATCGCCAAGGCGTGGGCCGGTCCGGTGCAGGTCCGCGAGCTGCCCAAAGCCGGACACCTCGGCTTCACCGAAGGACGCCACTGGAGCCAGCTGCTGCTGTCGGGCAAGGGCGAGCGCAAGACCCAGCGGACTTCCCGCGCGCTGCTGACTGCGTTCTTCCTCAAGCACCTGACGGGCACCGACGCCTACGACGAACTGCTGGACAACGACTTCAAAGGCGCCGTGATCCAGGAGTCACCGCTGCTGCATCCATGAGTTCGAGTAGTAGCCCGTCTCGTCGCCGTCCTCGGGCTCCGAGCGGCTGGGCGCGCTGCGCCGCGTCAGCCACGGGTTCTTCTGCTCCGGCTCCGGTGGCTTGGCCGCAGCGGCCTGCTCGGCCTCCCGGCGCGCCACTTCCTCCTGGTACGCCTTGTTCGCCGCGTCGCCGTGCTGGAACTCGGTGACGGACTGGGCCACGCCTGCCTTGTGCCGCGCGGAGATCTCGGCGAACTGGGCGCGCATGGCGACGACGGCCGGGTCGGATTCGTCGATCACTTCTTCCCCTTCGGGCCGAAGGGACCGTACGGGTCGTCGTCACCGATCACCATCGGCACTGCCAGGTCCACGGCATCGTCGAACAGATCGCCCTGGGTGCGCCACTTGCTCTGCCGTTCGGCGTCGCCGCCCTGACCACCACCACCGGCCGCACCCATGCCGCCCATCGGCATGCCTCCCATGGGCATACCGCCGCCGGCGGGCGCCCCGCCCGGGGCACCGCCCATCGGCGGACCGGCGGCTGCCGGCTTGGCGTCCGCCGCGTTCGCGGGCATCTGCACACCCGCCATCGCTCCTGGTGCCGGAGCGGGAGTCTCGGCCGCGCCTGTCCCGGCCGGGCCCCCTCCGCCCCCACCGCCGCCGCCTCCGCCGCCTGTGGGCTTGGGGCCACCGCCGCCTCCCCCGCCGCCACCGCCCGACGAACCGGGGCCGCCCGCGACAGCGTTGGCGGCAGGCGCTGGTTGCGCGGCAGGCGGCGCGGCCGGCTCGGGGCGGCTCAAGTCCATCTCGTACCGCTTGCCGTCCACTGTGACACCGACGCGGTCCGCCGACTGGGCGTGGATCCCGATCTGCGGCGAGGTTTTCCCCGGTGCGGGCGCGATCTTGCCGAACGGGTCGAGGTCGGCGGTCGCCTGGATCCGTTTGAGCGCCTCGTTCAGCGCCGACCAGGAGTTGGCGACCGCTGTCGTGGTCTCGCCGACGACCTTGCGCAGCGCACCGATCACGTTGAAGTAGTTGTCGCACATGGCGTCGAGCGCGTTGATGGCCTCGTTGCTCCACCACTGCTCGACACCGCCGCCGCCGTTGAGGTCCACAGTGGCCGGACGGCGGAGCTCCTCGAGCACGAACGGGCGGCCGAACGGCGGCCCACCGGCCATCGCGGTGTCGATCCGCGCGACCTGCTGGCGGCGCAGGTCCACGCCGCCCGGCAGGTCGAACTGCTTGATCTGGCCGCTGATCGCGGACTTCAGCTCGGTGACCGCGTCCTTGCTCGTCGTACGGGCGGCGTCAAGCGCAGCCGCGAACTGGTTGAGGATGTCCCGGTACGTCACTGACGCCTTGCCCAGCGCGTCCAGCTTGTCCAGCGCCGCATCGGCCGCGGGGCCCGACCACGCGTCGGTCAGGCGGTTGCGGATCGACTCGGCCGTGCCGCGCATCTCGTCGCCCGCGACCCGCAGGTTGCCGAACCGCTCGACGTCGCCGAGCATCGGACCGAAGTCCATCCCGCCGAGGTCGTCGACCATCCGGTCGTCCTCGGGGTTCCACGGCCGCGCCGACCAGCCGGCCGCGCCCATCTTGCTGGCCGGGTGGCCGTTCCAGCGCTGGTACAGCTCGCCGAACCGGCCGGTGCGCGTCGACAAGTTCTCCTTGAACCACCCGACCGTGTCCGCCAGCTCGGTGGTGGAGTCGATGTCCTTGCTGTTGACCGGTTTCAGCGGAGCGGTGATGTCATCGGAGGTCATTGTCAGCCCGCCTGAACCGCGCCGCCGCCTCGGCGTCCGCCGCGACGGTCCGCTCGTGTGCCGTTGCCATCGCCGACGCGAGAGCCTCCACTGTGGGCGATGCCTTGTCGAGGATGCCGCGCAGCGTCTCGCGCAGCTCCGTGTAGGTCTTGCCGACGCCGGTACGCGCCGCGATCGTGCCGAACTTGTCCGCGGTCAGCCCGTTGTCGGCATGCGCGTACGCCCGCGCGGTCACCAACGCGGCACCGAACTCGGTCATCTCCTTGCTGATCGCGGTGACAAGCTCCTTGTTGACCTCAAGCTTGTCGTTGCGCCCTGTCATTGCTCGCCCCCACAACCATTTCAGCGCAGCCAGCTCTGCCCGGACATGTCATCGTCGTCGTCATCGTCCCTGGCTCTGCGCCTGCCTGACACCGGCGGCGGTTGCGGCGTCTGCCGAACCGGCGCGGCGTTGTCTTCCTCTTCGTAGCTGCCGAACGACATCACCGGCTCCGGCGCCGAACCGCGGAACGCCTCCGGCTCCGGCACCGGCTCCGGAATCGGTGGTGGCGGCGGGAAACCCATCGGCGGGGTCGGCGTCGACCACGCCGCGCCCTTCGACTGCTCCTCGTCGAAGTCGCCGAACGACATCACGGTTTCCTTCTGCGGCGCCGTCCACGGCGACGGTTGCTCGGCAGGTGGCTGCGGCCGGGGCGGAGGAGCATCACCGCGGTCCTCCACCAGCTGCCGCGTCGCCGCGTCCGCTTCGGCGTGCTTGGCCTGGATCTCCTTCAGTGCCTTGTCCCGCTGCTCGTCCTCGGACAGCAGCCGGTCCCGGTCGGCGTGGTACGCCGCCTCGATCTCCTCGAACCTGATCCGGACGGCCTGCGCCTCGCGGCTCTCGTAGTCGTGGTCGAACACTGCGGTTCTCCTAGTCAGCGCGCGTCGTCGTCGAGCACACCAGCGATCCTGGCCGGCTCGCTGAGCTCGTCCTCGGCGAACAGGTCACCTGCCACCGACCACTGTCCGCCGCTGCGCTCGGTGTCACCTCCACCGGCGCCACCGGCTCCCATGCCACCCATCGGCATACCGCCCATGGGCGCACTGCCGTTCGCCTGTGCCGCGTGCGGCTGCTGCGCGCCGTCGTCGGGGACGGATGCCAGACCGGCTTCACCTGCCGCGGGCGCGACCTGGCTGCCGTCGTCACCGGACAACAGGTCGCCCTGGGTCGACCAACCGGAGTCAGCGAAGCCGTTGCCGCCACCACCGAAGTCCGACGCCACCGCCTGGGTGCTGGTCGTCTGGACCGGCTGGTCCGAACCCGGAACCGACTGCAGCGGCTGCTCCTGCGCGCCGCCGGACGACCCACCGCCGACCGCCGACGCCTCGGCGGCCGCCGCTGAGGCACCGGACGCGGCACCGGCACCAGCGGGCACGCCGGAGCCGTCGGAACCGCCACCGGCGAATCCCTGGGCCTGCGCGGCCTGCCGGTCCGCGATGTTCTGCGACCCGTCCAGGGTGGCGTACGCGGGCTCGGCCTTGAGGGCCTGCGCGCCACCGTCCTTGTCGCTGTAGTCCAGCAGGTACGAGGTCGGCTCACCGGTGCCGTCGTCGATGGTCAGCCTGACCTGGTCCGGCTGGCCCGGCGGGTGCTCCGCGGTGATCTTGACGTCGCCGTCCTGCAGGACGATCTTGCCGTCCGGGCCGGGCTTGAGCGTCTCGGCCGCCGGGTCGCCGCCCGCGGGCGCGGGCAGGGTCTGCACCGGCTGACCGTCCGGTCCGAACTGAACCGGGTTCTGCTGGCCGGGGGTTCCCGTGCCGGGGGTGCCCGGCGCGCCGGTGCCCGGCTGGCTGAAGTCCATGTCGTAGGTCTTCGGCTTGCCGGTGCCGTCGTCGACCGTCACCTTGACGTGACCGTTGCTGTCCGGGCTGGTCACCGAGATCTTGTGGCCGCCCTCGTCGATGGTGACAGTCTCGCCACCGGTCGGCTTGCCCGCGCCGCCGTCCATCCCGGTCCCGGGCACGCCCGTGCCCGGCACGTCCTTCGTCGGGTCCGTGGCCGTCGGGTCCTTGGTCGGGTCCGTGGCGGTCGGGTCCTTGGCCGGGTCCACCCCGGCGGGGTCGGTCTTGCTCGGTGGCGTGTCCGCGTCGGGCTCGGGCAAAGGAGGCGGCTGGTATCCGCCGCCGGTGTTCTTGGGGCCGCCGCCGGTCTCCTTGGGACCGCCGCCGGTCTCCTTCGGTCCGCCGCCAGTCTCCTTGGGACCGCCGCCGGTTTCCTTCGGGTCCTTCTTGTCGCCACCGCCCGTGCCGGGCGCCTGGAGACCCGCGAACATGGCCGTGTTGGCCCGCATCGCCTCGCTGAACGCGTACAGGCCGTTGCTGGCTGCCTTGTAGGCGTTCTCGATCAACTGGCGGAACGAGACCGTCGCGTTGCGGTAGAAGTAGCCGAACTCGTCCATCTCGCGGCAGAACGCGTCCGCCCAGATCTCGCCGCTGTGGTCGGCGTTGATGTCGACGAGGCCGGGCTGCGAACGCAGGTCCGCAGGTGAGATCGGGCCGGTGCCGTCGCCGTCCCAGTCGTTCTCGACGACAGTCCAGTTCTCGCCCTCACGGCCGAGCTGCCGCGCCTTGTCCAGGTTCTCGATCAGCCTGCGCTTGTCACCGAAGTTGATCCCGCGGTACTTGTTGATCATGTCGGTGATCGGCTTCTGCTGGTAGGCGCCGAGATCGTAGATCGGCTGCCTGCTCACGTTCCACAGACCACCGGCCGCCTTGGCGATCGTGTCGCAGGTCGTGCCGAAGTCCTTGAGCGGCGTGGCCAGCTCGTTGAACTTGTCGGCCGCCTTGGCGCCCGCCTTGTCCGGCCACGCCGAGTGGATCCCGTTGACGCCGTTGGTCGTGCTCTGGCTCGCGGCGGCCGCGACCTTCGCGAGGCTCTCGAACCGGGCCTTGGCGTCCGCGATCAGACCCCAGTTGATCCCGGCGAGCTGCGGCATGGAGGTCTTCTCCGGCATACCGTCCGCGTTCATCGCGAGGACCTTGTTGCCGGTGCCGTACTGCAGGTCGCCCGCGGCGCACGGGTTGCTGCACCACAGGTTGTAGAGGCCGCCCATCTCGTTGCTCATGAAATCGGCGAACCACTTGGCGTTGCTCAGCTGAACGTCGGAGGTGTCCCTGCTGTCCTCGTTCGGACCGACGATGGCCTGTTTGATCGGCCCCGCAAGAGCGTCACTCACGCTCACGCACCTCCATCAGCGTTCGCCAGGTTCTGCTTGCTGGCCTTCTCGGTGCCGCCGTGCTGGTCGGCCGAGGACTTCAAGGTCGCCCCCACGCCCTTGATGAAGCCCGATGCCTGGGTGAGCCCCTGCTTGAGCGCCTCGACCGCGGTCGTGAAGCCGGCACCGGCCGACTCGGACTTGCCGGGGACCTTGCCGAGGTGTTCCGGCTTGAGCACGTTCCCGCCGATGAACTTCACCACTTCGTCGAAAGCCGCCCCCATCGCCTCGATGTCCGCGGCAACAGCCCGTACCTCATCGGGCTTGATCTCGGTCTTCCCTGCCATGGGGCCCCCCCTTCATCCGGCTTACTCGACTTCGACGCACGCGACGCTCGATCGGTGCCATCGGTTTGTCGTCCGCTAAGGAATGTACCCAGCTCACCACGGGCGCGAAGGGTGAACGCCCGGATTATCGCCATCCCGGCGGTGGCTGCTGTCTGCCCTGGTTGGGGGGCGGTGGGCGGTGGCCGGGAGGTGGTCCGTAGCCAGCTGGGGGTGGCCCGTACCCAGGGGGAGCGCCATGGCCGAGCGGCTGCGGGCTGTAGCCAGGCCGAGGCTGGGCGGGTCTGCCACCGAGTGCCTCGGTGGTCGGCCGGATCAGCGACAGCACGAGGACCGCGATCGCCAGCAGCAGGCGCACGAGGGAGAACCCGTCGTCGTCGATCTCGAGCTTCACCCGGAAGGTGAACATCCCCGGCGGGAAGCCGACCGTGCGGCGCAGAATCCCGAGCACGGTCATCAGGATCACCAAACCGCCGGCGATGGCCAGCAGGATCGCGCCGGCACGCTGCCGCGCGAACACCAGGACGCTGCCGACGATGGCGACCAGCATCGGGACGTAGCCCACGACGGTGTGCCCGAAGAAGGCGGCGGCAGCGAGCAGGAGACCGAGGATGCCGACGATCACCAGCGTCCCGGACAGCGGCGGTCTCAGCCGCGCGGACGGCTGGAAGCCTGGTGGTGGCAGTGGTGGCTGCTGCCAGTTCTGGTTCGGGGGCGGGCCGTACGTCACACGCTCAGCGTAAACCGCCCGCCCCGTCGCCAAAGGCTGTTCGGGTACGTCATCCCGAACAGGTCAGGAGACCGAAGAAACCACACCGGCCAGGCGGTTCGCGGCAGCTTCCGCCGCGGCCTCGCTCGTCGCCTCGACCATCACCCGGACGAGTTGCTCAGTGCCCGACGGGCGCAACAGGACCCGGCCGGTCTCGCCGAGCTCGGCCTCGACCTCGGCGACCGCGTCGTTGACCGAGGACGCCTTGGCGACCGCGGCCTTGTCCGCGACCTTCACGTTCACCAGGACCTGCGGCAGGCGCCGCATCACACCGGCGAGCTCGGCCAGCGGACGGCCGGTCGCGGCCACCCTGGCCATCACGCCCATCGCGGTGAGCAGGCCGTCGCCCGTGGGCGCGTAGCTCGGCAGCAGGACGTGCCCGGACTGCTCGCCGCCCAGCGAGTAGCCGCCGCTGCGCAGCTCCTCCAGGACATAGCGGTCACCAACCGCCGTAGTGCGAATGGTCACACCTGCCTCGCGCATCGCCAGGTGCAGTCCGAGGTTGCTCATCACCGTGGCGACCAGCGTGTCGTCCACGAGCTCGCCGCGGTCCTTCATGGCCAGCGCGAGCACAGCCATGATCTGGTCGCCGTCCACCAGGTTGCCCTGGGCGTCGACAGCCAGGCAGCGGTCGGCGTCGCCGTCGTGCGCGATGCCCATGTCCGCGCCCTCGGCGAGGACGGCCTCACGCAGCGACTCGACGTGTGTCGAACCGCACTGGTCGTTGATGTTCTCGCCGTCCGGCAGCGCGTGGATCGCGATCACCTCGGCACCCGCCTCGCGGTAGGCGCGCGGCGCGGCGGCCCAAGCGGCGCCGTTGGCGCAGTCCACCACGACCCTCAGGCCGTCCAGCCGTTGCGGCATCGCTTCGAGCAGGTGCGCGATGTAGCGGTCGAGCGCGTCCGGGATCGTGTAGATCCGGCCGACACCCGCGCCGGTCGGGCGCTGCGGGGCACCGTCGATCCCGGCTTCGATCTCGTCCTCGACGTCGTCCGGCAGCTTGTGGCCGTGCGCGGCGAACAGTTTGATCCCGTTGTCCGGCATCGGGTTGTGCGACGCCGAGATCATCACGCCGAGGTCCGCGCTGAGGTTGTCGACGAGGAAGGCCACGCCGGGCGTCGGCACCACGTCCACCTGCATCACGTCCGCACCCGCGGACGCCAGGCCCGCGGCCACCGCGGCCTGCAACATCTCGCCGCTGGCCCGCGGGTCACGCCCGACCACCGCGACCGGGCGGTGCGAACGGTCGTGCTCGGCCAGCACACGGGCCGCCGAAGCGGACACCGCCATCGCCAGTTCCGGTGTCAGGTCGACGTTCGCAAGCCCGCGCACGCCGTCGGTGCCGAACAACCGGCTCAATGAAACCTCCCTGGAAGACGAGAACGGGAGCAGCAGAAAAAACCTGCTGCTCCCGTTCGCGGGCTGAGATGTGTCAGCGCTTGCTGTACTGAGGCGCCTTGCGGGCCTTCTTCAGGCCGTACTTCTTGCGCTCCTTCACCCGCGGGTCACGGGTCAGGAAGCCGGCCTTCTTCAGCGCCGGGCGGTCCTCGGAGTCGATCTCGATCAACGCGCGGGCGATCGCCAGGCGAAGCGCACCGGCCTGACCGGTGATGCCGCCGCCCTTGAGGTTGGCGCGCACGTCGAACAGCTCCGGCTTGTCCAGGATCACCAGCGGCTCACGGATGAGCTGCTGGTGCACCTTGTTCGGGAAGTACTCCTCGAGGGACTTGCCGTTCAGCCTGAACTGGCCGCTGCCAGGGGTCAGCCGAACGCGGACCACGGCCTCCTTGCGGCGGCCGACGGTCTGCGCGACCTCGCCGGGGGCGGGGACACGCACGACCGGGGCAGCCGGAGCGTCCTCGGCGACCTCAGCGGTCTCCTCGACGAACTCGGTGGCCTCAGCGGCCTCGGCCTCGGCAGCCTCGGTGGCCTCAGCGGCCTCGGCCTCAGGGGCGTCGGCGACGGCGACGTCGTCGGCCTCGGGGGTCTCGGTGGTCAGGTTCTCTTCACTCACTGGGCAACCTTGGTGATCTCGAAGGGCGTCGGCTGCTGCGCCGTGTGCGGGTGCTCAGGGCCGGCGTAGACCTTGAGCTTCTTGCCCTGGGCACGGCCGAGCTTGTTCTTCGGCAGCATGCCCTTGACGACCTTCTCAAGGAGCCGGTCGGGGCGGGTGTCCAGCAGTTCGCCGAAGGACTTCTTGGTGAGTCCGCCGGGGTAACCGCTGTGCCGGTAGGCGAACGCCTGATCCCGCTTGCTGCCGGTGAGGACCACCTTCTCGGCGTTCACGATGACGACGAAGTCGCCAGTGTCCACATGCGGGGCGTAGGTCGGCTTGTGCTTGCCCCGCAGCAGGGTTGCGACCTGCGTGGCAAGGCGGCCGAGCACAACATCCTCGGCATCGATCACGTGCCAGGCGCGGGCCACCTCGCCGGGCTTCGGGCTGTACGTGGGCACGGGTCTACCTCATCGTCAAAACTTGCGTCTGGGTACCTGTGCGGGGCCGGACCCACGGCAGGTCGGACCCACCTAGGGCGCGCTAGTCACACGCCGCGCCGCACAACAACGATAGAAGATACCTGGTGGCTTCCCCGAGGGTCAAAACGCCCCCCTCTTCACCGTCGCGCGACGCCGTCGCGGGGCCTGCGATAGCCTCCCGATCTGGGACTTCACACCAGGGGGCGTGATGCGCGTAACCAGGCTGGCACTCGTGGCGCTGCTGCTGACCGCCGGGTGCGGGCAGTCCGTCACGGGTGTCGCGGTACCCGACCCGGAGGCTGCCAGGCAGGCGACGGCCGGGCTCTACTCCAGCAGCGTCAAAGCCGTCGAGAAGTACATCCGGGAGACCCGCGACTTCCGCGGGACCATCTTCTTCTACGCCGCGGTCAACGAGCGCAAGAGCGGCTCGGATGTCGACATAACGATGCGTGGCGTGCCGCCGTCGACGATCATCAAGAGCCGGTCGAAGACACCACCCGGGTACGACTACGACATCTACCACCCGGCGAACGACCCGCTCGACTACGTCCGCCTCGGCAAGGCGTACACGTCGATCGCGCCGACCCCCTGGGTCTCGATGCAGACCACAGGCGCGGACATCGACTGCGCGATCACGGGCATCCAGACGCTGTGCAAGATCATCAGCGCCCTCGACGCGACCGACAAGGCACCGCCACCCGGCCGGGACACGACAGGGACCCGGCTGCCCGACGGCTCGACCGAGGTGCGCACGGACATCACGCTCAAGGCGTTCGTGGACAACGCCGTGATCAACATCCCGGCGGACGTGGCCAAGCTGATCGACCCGGAGCTGATGTCGCGGCTGGTCGCGGTCAAGATCGTCGTCAACAGCGACCGCACGCTGCGCAAGGCCGAGGTCCGCGGCGAGGTGCGGAGCGCGAAGACCAAGGTCCAGGTGGAGGTCGGGTACGAGTCCCGCGGCCCGTCGGACGCCACCGACTTCCCCGCCGCACCGCCACCCGGCGAGATCACCGCGCTGCCGGCGGACCGAGCCGCGCGGACCGATTTCTGGAACCGGATGGCAGCCGTCCAGAAGTGACGTGAAACGCGAAAAGGACCCCGGAATCCGGGGTCCTTGCGCTATTCGACGGGCGTTTCGGCTCAGCCCCAGAGCTTGGTCACGCCGGACTCGGTCTCCTGGTAGTCCTGCGCGGCCTGCTTGGTGGCGGCACCGATCTGTGCGAGCACCTGGTTCAGCTCGTTCTGCGCGTTGTCCCAGCTGGTCTGCACGGCGTCCCACGCCTCCTTGGCGGCACCGGTGTAGGCGTCACGCAGCGGGGCGAGCTGGCTGCGGAGCGTGTCGAGCTCGCTGTCCATCTTCTTGCTGGTGCCGTCGATCTGGGCACCCGCGGCCTCGACCGCGGCGAATTCGACCTTAATGCGACCGTCTGACATTTGAAGTTCCTCCCAAAGCGAAAGTCTGATTCAGCGAACGAAGAGTGCTGTGAATGAAAGATCGCCGGGCGCGATCAGAACGAGAAGCCACCCTCGGCCTTGGTGAAGGTCGACTTGCTCTCCTCTTCGCGGTGGCCGTAGGCCTTGGCCGCGGTGCTCAGGCTCTCGCTGATGGTCTGCAGGTCGGCGAGGACCTTGTCGGCAGCCTGGTTGAACCGGCCGACCAGCGAGTGGAACGCGGTGGCGGCTTCGCCGACCCACGCGCCTTCGAGCTGGGCGAGGTTGTTGCGCAGCTGCGCGATGTGGCCGTTCGAGTTCTCGCGGACGTTCGCGGTGTCCTGCGAGGCCTTGTGCAGCATGTCCGGCGTAATCTCAAAGGCGCTGTTCGGCATTGGGAGTGGGCCCCCTTCATCGAAGTTCTGGTTTGCACGTTCTTTGTTCGTACAACCCTTCCGACGCAGACCCTGCCAGCTTCGGTTCCACCCTGTCCGCAGAAGTTTCGAGGTAGTTGCTCTAGTAAACGCAGACATGCGGAACCGGGGTTTATCGGTGCGAATGCGAATGCTCTGACACCCGCCTCGACCTGCGGATATGCCGATTGGACCGGCCACGCGGCGCGGGGATTTGCTCTTGTGAAATGGTCACCGTGTTCGTCACCCGATAGGGGAACCGGCCGGACTGGGCGTCAGTTCACGGTCATCGAGCGGACCACTTGATCACACGCTGCCATCACCCGATCACGCCCACTCGGGGTGTACTCGCAGCCGATGCTGACCTGCGCCCGTTTGTCGAACAGCACGAACCACTCCACGGTCGCGTTGTCCACCTGCTGCCGGTAGGTGACGACGTCACGGTCGGCGAACCGGCCGTTCTCGTTCAGATCCGACAGCCGCAGGTTCGTCGACTGCTTGTACTTCTCCCGCAGCCCGCCGACGGCCCGTTCCCGGTCGGCCGCCGGGTCGAAGGCCAGCGCCAGCTCCTGGACGATGATCGCGTCCAGGCCCTGCTCGGCGTCCGAGGGCTTCACCCTCACCTCGCGGTAGGCGGTGTCCGACGCGACCTGCTTCCAGTCCTGCGGCATCGTGAAGGTGTAGTCGAACTGGGCGATGGTCCGGCCGGACGGCTGCTCCCGCGCCGGCTCTCCACCGCCGGACGTCAGCACCAGCACGACCACGACGGCCGCGACCACGATCGCGGCGGCGCCGCCGAGGATCCACGGTTTCGTGCCACGCTTGGCCGGTGGCGGCGGTGACGCGAACTGCCGCGGCGGTGGTGGCGGCACCGGACGGGGCGGCGGCTGGACCGGTTGGGGCCGGGGGAACCGCGGCGGCGCCGCTGTCGTCCGGACCGGAACGGTTCGGTCGGAAACGGCCTGGACCGGACTCCGGCGAACCTCGCCGCGGACTGCTTTCAGCGCGCCGCGGGCGACCACGGTCTCCGGCTGGTCGAGCGTGGTCGGCACGATCCCGATCCGCTCATGCACCAGCCGCGCCACCATCGGGATCCGGCTCGACCCGCCGACGAGGAAGACGTGGTCGGCGCGGACACCGGCGTCCCTGATCGCGGCGGCGGCGAGCTCGACCGCGCGGCCGAGCGGTGCCGCGACCAGCTGCTCGAGGTCCTGCCTGGTCACGTGCGCGTCGGCGAACGGGTCCGGCATGGGCACGTCGGTGTAGGTGTGCCGGGACAGGGTTTCCTTGGCGCCCTGGACATCCTGGGCGACGACCCGTCTGCGCCTGCGGTCGGACAGCTCCCGGCCCTCGATCAGCGAACGCCACCCGTCCGGGTCCGTCGCGGACACCATCCGCCCGACGTGTTGCAGCAGCGCCTGATCGACGTCGGCGCCACCGAAGGACGGGTCGCCTTTCGTTGCCAGGACACGGAATTCGTGACCGGGGCCGGGTGCCCTGCCGACCACGCTGACGTCGACCGTGCCGCCGCCGATGTCCAGCACGGCGATCGCCTCGGCCCGTCCCGCGAAGGTGTCGGCGTGGAACACCGCGGCCGCGACTGGTTCCGGGACAAGGGCGATCCGCTCGGACAGGCCGTTGGCGGCCTGCCGCAGCACCCGGGTGCGGATCCCGCCCCAGTCCGCCGGGTGCGTCAGCACCAGCTGGCCGACCGGTGCGCCGCCGCCGAACCGGCGCGCTTCCTCGACGGCCCTGCCGAGCACCGCCCTGATGGCTTCGACGACCGGGACCACCTTGTTGCCCAGCAGCAGTTCCGGTTCGTCGACGCGGCGCTTGGGGTTGGGTTCGTAGCGCGACGGGTCGACCGCGGCCTGGCGTTCGGCCTCCAGCCCGACGAACAGCCTGCCGTCGGGGGACGCGTACACGGCCGAAGACAGCACCGGACGCCCGTCCACCGCGACGACCTGCGGTTCGCGGCCGTTCACCGACACCGCGACACACGTGCTGGACGTGCCGAAGTCCACGGCGACGCGCAGCGCCATCTACCCGATCACCCCCGAGAACTCGAAGCTCGTCCGAATCGTAGGGGGTGCTCGTTCACACGTTTCCGTCGACAAAGAGCAAGCGCACGTCGACCGCCCGATCCCGGACGGCCATGGCTTCGGCGTACTCGGGCGAGCGGTGCCACTGCTTGAGCCTGGCCATGCTCGGGAACTCGATCACGCCGACCACCTGGTCCGACGGCAACGGCTCGCCGTTCTCGGCCTCCGCCGATGCGCCGCGGACCAGGTAGCGGCCGTCGTACTGGGCGATCGACCGCGCGGCCAGGACGTTGTACGCGGGCACTGCGGACTCGTCTCGCACCTTCGCCTCGACCAGCAGGTATGCAGACATCTCGCTCCTCTGAATAAAATGACACAGCGTGTACTTTTGCTACGCCGATGATTACTCGCCACGGTGTAACCTGTCAACCGTGGACACGTTGACCAGGCGGGAACGGCTCCGCATCCAGACGACCGGCGAGATCACCGGGATCGCGCTGCGTCAGATGGCCGACGAGGGCCCCGGCGCGATCTCGCTGCGCGGCATCGCCAGGGAGATGGGCATGACCGCACGCGCCATCTACAGCTACTTCGCCACGCGCGACGACCTGATCACCGCGCTGATCCGAGACGTCGGACAGTCACTCGCGGACGCGTTGGAAGCCGCGCGTGACGCCGCGTCGACACCGCAGGACAAGCTGCTGGCGTGGGGCTACGCGCTGCGCGAGTGGGCGCTGGCCAACCCACAGGGGTTCCGGTTGGTCTACGGCGACCCCGTGCCCGGTTATCAGCCGCCGTCCGACGAGAACCCCGTCGAGCAGGCCGCGCGCCGGATCTGCGGTGGGCTCAACCACCTGGTCGCAAACGCTTGCCGGCCGCGGGACGCGGAGTTCGCGTGGACCGACTTCCCAGCGGGCTACGCCGACCGGATCAAGGACGTGCCCGGCATGTCGCCGGACGCGGCCGTGCTCGCGCTGCGGGTGTGGGGCCGGATGCACGGCCTGGTCACGCTGGAGGTCTTCGGGCACATGGGCTCGGTGGTGAGCGACCCGGCCGCGGTCTACCGCGCCGAGATGACCGACATCGTCAGGTCACTGGCCGTCGAGTAGCCCGGCGTCGTGCACGAGCAGCGCGATCTGCACGCGGTTGTTCAGGTCCAATTTGGTCAGCACGCTCGACACGTGCGTCTTGACCGTCGGCACGCTGAGGAACAGCGACGAGGCGATCTCCGCGTTGGACTTGCCGCGGCCGACCGCGACGGCGACCTCACGCTCCCGTTCGGACAGTTCCTCGAGCCGGTCGCGGGCGTCGATCCGGCGCCGGTCGTGGTCGGTCTCCGCGACGCGGTCGATCAGCCGCCTGGTCACCGCGGGCGACAGCACCGGGCTGCCCTGCGCCACCCGGCGGACCGCGTCGACGATCTCGCCGGGCGGGGTGTCCTTGAGCAGGAAACCCGCCGCTCCCGCACGCAACGCGCGCAGCACGTGGATGTCGGCGTCGAAGGTGGTCAGGATGATCACCTCGGGCGACGAGCCCCGGGACCGCAGGATCTCGGTCGCCGACAGGCCGTCCATGGCCGGCATCCGGATGTCCATCAGGACGACGTCCGGCTGGTGCTGCTCGACCAACGGCACGACCTCGGTCCCGTCCTTCGCCTCGCCGACGACCGTGATGTCGGGTGCGCCGCCGAGCATCATCACCAGGCCCGCGCGGACAAGGGCATCGTCGTCGACGATGAGGACAGAGGTAGTCACGCAGGCCACGGTAGCCATGCCCTCAGGCGCCATCCCTCGGTGGTCGGGCCGTGCTCGAACCGGCCGTCAGCCAGTGCGACGCGTTCGCCGAGGCCCTTGAGGCCCTGGCCGTCGGTGTTCTCGCCTGCCGGGGTGACGAGGGTGTTGACCACCTCGACCGTCAGGCCGTCGGCGGGCTCCCCGGTCAGCACCACCCGGACGTCCGCGCCCGGCGCGTGTTTCCTGGCGTTGGTCAGTCCTTCTTGGACGATCCGGTAACTGGTCCGGCCGAGCAGTTCCGGCACGGTCCCGCTGAGCTCCTGGCGCAACCGCACGTTCATCCCGGCGCGGCGGGACTCGGTCACCAGCGTCGCCACGTCGGCCATCGTCGGCTGGGGCAGCTCACCGACCGGGGCCCTGAGCACACCGATCACCTCGCGCAGGTCCTGCAACGCCTGGTGCGCGCTTTCCCTGATCACCTGGGCCGCTCTGGCGATGTCGTCGGTCGGCGCAGCCGGGTTGTACTCGAGCGCGCCCGCGTGCACGCTCAGCAGCGACAGCCGGTGGCCGAGCACGTCGTGCATCTCGCGGGCGATCTCCTCCCTGACCTGGTGCGCACGCAGCTGCGCCTCGGTCTCGGCCCGGTCGGCGCGGTCCCGCAAGGAGATGATCAGCTGGCGGCGGTGGTAGACGACCAGCCCCCACGCCTGGACGATGCCCTGGATGGTGAGCGCGAGGATCAACAGCGTCTGCGTGTCACCGGTTTCCGGCCGGACGTACATGTAGACGGTGGTCGACGCCAGGCTCAGCGCGAACACCGGCAGCGAGATCCTCGGTGGCCGGTGCACCGCGACGGTGAACAGCACCACGAGCATGCCGCCCGCGGTGAGCTCGGAGAACGTGGACACCGCGAGCAGGATCAGCGCGATCTCGACCGGCCAGCGCTTGCGGATCCAGACCGTGCAGCACGCCAGCAGACCCAGGACCTGGTCGACCTGGAACAGCCACGCCGGATCCGGCATCGGCACGCTGCCGTTGAACCGGTCGTTGACCGCGAGCACGCCCAGCAACGCCGCGAACAGGAACAGGGTGGTGTCGACCAGCCAGTCACGGACGCTGCGGCGACGCTTCATGATTCAGGGACTGTACGCGGGGACCGGCCGCCTGCCGGGAAGTTGATACTTTGGTCGCAGCGGGCCGTTCCTCCGGCCGATCCGCTGGTCAGGGCCCTTTTCGTACCTTTGACCACCATGCGGAAAGCCATCGCGGCGGTGGGCGTGCTCCTGCTGCTCGTCGGGATCAGCGGCACCATCGACCACCTGTTCCACCAGCCGTTCTTCGGGTTCGTCCTGAACTCGGTGAACCGGTGGGTGATCCCCAACATCGGCTTCCTCGCCGGGTACGAGCTGTACGCCAACCTGACCGTCGCCGCTGTCGGCGCGGCACTGGCGATCGCTTCCTACCGGTCCGCCTGACCGGCGTCGGCCGGGCTCACCACGAGCCCGGCGCCGTCACGCGTCCGCGTCCTCGGGTTTGTTGCGGCGGATCGCGTGCATGATGAACAGCGTCAGCAGCAACAGCACCACGCCACCACCGGCACCGATCAGCGCGACGGACATCGACGACCAGTCCTTCGGCCGGAACGGGGGCATGCCGGCCGGGAGGTTCTCCGCCTTGTCGGCCGGGATGCCGAACTCCGGCGGGACCATCGCGGTCAGCGCCGCGATCGGGTTGATCATCCCGTAGCCGACCAGGTTGTCACGGCCACCGGGCGCCGCCGGGTGCTGCGCGGTCATCTTGATCCGGTTCATCACCTGGCGTGCGGTCAGCGTCGGGAACCGCTCCCGGATCAGCGCCGCCAGCCCGGCCACGTACGGCGCCGCGAAGCTCGTGCCCTGGATCTCGACCTGCTTGCCGCCCTGGACCGTCCGGTTCGCCAGCTCTCCCGCCGGGTCGAGCGAGATGATCTCCGTACCGGGTGCGGCCACGCTGATCCACGGCCCCTGCACGCTGAACGGCGCCAGGTTGCCCTTCTGGTTCACCGCCGACACCGAGAGCACGTCATCGGCGAACCACGGCGGCGTCACGATGTGCGTCGGGTTCTTGGGATCCGGGCCGTTCTTGGCGTCCGTGCAGATCGGACCGAGGTTGCCTGCCGACGCGACGACCACCTTGTTCTGGTCAACGGCGTAGCGCAGCGCCCGCTGGAGGTCCTTCTCCGGCTCGGAGATGTCGTACTTGGCCAGCCTGCAGTTGTCGACCGACATGTTGATCACGGTGACATCGCTGTTGTTGGCCGCGTTGACGACCGCCTGCGCCAGCGTCTTCAGGTCACCCGCGGTCTGCTCCTGCGGGTTGGGGTTCTCCGACGTCGGCTGCTGGGTGCCCTTGTAGTTCTCGCTGGACTGGCGGATCGCGAGGATCCGCGCGTCCGGCGCGACCCCGGTGAAGCCGATCTTGGTCAGATCCGGGCTCTTCGCCGCGATGATCCCGGCGACCTCGGTGCCGTGCCCGTCGCAGTCCTCGGTCGGGTCCGCGGACTTGGCGACGTAGTCGGCGCCCGCGACCACGCGGTCGCCGAGGTACTTGTGCTTGCGCACACCGGTGTCGATCACCGCGACCATCTGGCCCTTGCCGGTGGCGAAGGTGTGCGCTTCCTCGATGCGCAGCTGCTGCTGGCCCCACGGTTTGTTGGGCAGCACCACCTTGCCGTCGCTCAGCGTGCCGATGCAGCCGGTTTTCTTCGTGTACTCGATGTTCGTGGGCGGTGCCTTCGTGTCCGGCACCACCGCGCGCTTGACGTCGACCGGTGGCGGCTTGCCGCCGGAACCGGACTGCTGCGCGAAAGCGGGCTGGCCGAGCAGCAGACCCGTCACCGCCGTGACCGCCGCGATCCTGGTTGCCGTGGTCGTCTTCATCAGATCTTGAAGTTCAGGTGCCGCAACGTCGAATAGAGGTCCATCACGGCCAGTGCCAGAGGCAGCACCGCCGCGATGCAGATGGCTTCGAACACTTCGACCCCGCGCCGAAGCGGTGGCGAGAACCGCTGCTCGGGGAAGATCACACCGAGCACGAGCGCGGCAGCGCCGATCAGCAGCAGCGCGCCGAACACCCACAGCAGGCGGTCGAACGAGCTGGCCACGACCAGCCAGCCGATCAGCACACCAGCCGCCGACAGCATGCCGGTGGCCAGCAACGCCACCGCCTGGCTGCCGTTGGCGTACGTCCGGCCGCGCAGCAACAGCACCAGCGTGACCACGATCGCGGTGATGATTCCCCACACACCGGGGGCCGTCGCGCTGATCATCGCGGACACCGCCGCCACGATCCCGCTGCCGACGATCATGCCGGTCATGTACTCGTGGGCCAGGCCGGCGCGGCGCTCGATCGAGCGGTAGTCCGGCATGGCCGTGTCTTCCTTGAGGTCCTCCGCGCTGCCGGGGACGTTCGGCAGCGGCAGCTTCGCCAGCTGGATCGTCAGCCTCGGCAGCATCGAGATGCCCGCGAGCGCCGCGGCGGCCGTGCCTGCCGCGATACCCGGCGCCGGGTGGTCGATCAGCGTGCCGACCGCGAACGCGAGGATGCCGAACACCGACGCCGTCCCGGCCGCGACGAACGTGGTCACACCGGCACCGATCAGCATGATCGACGCCGACGCCACGATCCCCATCAGCGCCGAGCCGAGCAGGAAGTTCGCCGCCCCGAGACCGTCGGGCACGATGTAGACGCCGCTGACGAACGCCATCGGCAGGCCACCGGCCGCCGCGATCAGCACACCGGCCGTCGCCGCCTGGTAGGCCCGCGCGACCACAGCGCCCGCGCCGACCGCGATCACCGCGGCCGCACCGGACGCGATCGCCGCCGCGAGCTGGGAACCGCCGCCGAACGGGCCACCGAGGAACGCCGCGACCGCCGCGAGCACCAGCGCCAGCGCGCCTGCCACATAACCGATGCGGTTGGCGGTCTGCTTGGTCCACGGCCGGAAACTGTCCGGACTGGACTCGGCGATCGCGTCGACCACGTCGTCGTACAGCGGCGGCGGCGGGTTCTCGTTGCGCTTGCGCAGCTGCAACATGTCGCCGTCGACGATGCCGAGCGAGCCGAGCGTCCGGCTCGGGTCGAGCGGGCTGTCGCCCAGCTTGGCCAGGCACCAACCGCCGTGCCGGGCGCCGCCGTCCGGCGACGTCTCCTTGGCCATGTCCAGCAGCATCGGCAGCAGGTCGGCCACTGACACGTCAGCGGGAAGTGCGACGTCGATGCGCGTTCTCGGCGCGACGACCGTCACCCTGCTGAACACCGTCGTCCCCGTAGCCACGCCTGCCCCCTTCGAGCCTTCTTGCGAACTTGCTGACCATATGCGGTCGCCCACTTGGCCGGGTGCTTCTTCACCGAATGGCGCATCCCCGTCCGTGGGCGCCCCTAGTATGGCCGCACCGGGATCACCTCCGCTGGCGGTTCCGCAATATGTACGTCTGTCGAGCGTCGAAGAGGGGCCCACACCGTGAGCACGCTGCAGTTCAAGCGTTTGCCACGCCTCGCCGCACCCCGGCCGCCGGGCGGCGAGGTGCACCTCGAGCCACCACCCGAGGTGCCTCGTGTGATCCCCGGCAGCATCTTGATGAAGATGATGCCGGTCGTGATGGTCGTGGCGATGCTCGGCATGGTCGTCATGATGTTCACGCTGGGCGGGCCGCAGGCGCGCAACCCGATGTCCCTGCTGTTCCCGGTCATGATGATGTTCTCGATGGTCGGCATGTTCGCGGGCGGCGGTGGCCGCGGTGGCGGGCAGAAGAAGGCCGAGATGAACGAGGACCGCAAGGACTACCTGCGCTACCTCGGCCAGATGCGCGACCGGGCCCGCGAGGCCGCCCGTGACCAGCGCTCCGAGCGCGAGTGGATCCACCCGGACCCGCAGGCGATGTGGTCGATCGCGACCTCGCGCCGGATGTGGGAACGCAGGCAGGCCGACGCCGACTTCTGCCACCTGCGCGTCGGGCGGGCCTCGACCCGCCTGGCCACGCGGCTCGTGCCGCCGCAGACCGGCCCGGTCGACGAGCTCGAGCCGATCGCCACGCTGGCGCTGCGCCGGTTCGTGCGCGCCCACTCGATCGTGCCCGACCTGCCCATCTCGCTGGCGATCCGCAACTTCGCCGCGGTCAGCATGGCAGGCGAGCGGGAGCTGACCCGCGCACTGGCCAGGGCGATGCTGGCCCAGCTGGTCACGTTCCACACACCGGACGACGTGATGATCGCGGTCGTCACAGCCGGACGGTCCAAAGCGGAATGGGAATGGGCGAAGTGGCTGCCGCACGCCCAGCACCCGTCCATGGTGGACGGCATCGGCCAGATGCGGCTGATGGCGGGCTCGCTGGCCCAGGTCGAGCACTGGCTGGACGAGCAGCTGCGCGAACGGCAGCGGTTCACGCGCAACGCGCCGCCGCAGCCGGACCAGCCGCACATCGTGATCGTGATCGACGACGGCGACGTCACCCGCGAGGAGCAGATCATCCTCGAAGAGGGCCTGATCGGCGTCACGCTGCTCGACCTGTCGGACTCGCTCGGCAACCTGACCGCGCGCCGCGGCCTGCGTCTGGTCGTCGAGCCCACGCGGCTCGGTGCGCGCAGCGCGAGCGGCGTCGAGTGGTTCGGCGCACCGGACACGTTGAGCATCGCCGAAGCGGAAGCCTTGGCGCGCAAGCTTTCCCCGTACCGCCTCGGCACCGGCGCGGCCGACACCGGCGAGGACGAGCCGCTGCTGTCCAACCCGACGCTGCTCGAGCTGCTCGGCATCCCCGGCGACCCGATGACGTTCGACGTGCAGCAGGCGTGGCGGCCACGGCCGATCCGCGACCGCTACCGCGTCCCGTTCGGCATCGGCGAGTTCGGCCAGGCCGTCGAGCTGGACATCAAGGAAGCGGCGATGGAGGGCATGGGCCCGCACGGCCTGTGCATCGGCGCCACCGGTTCCGGCAAGTCGGAGTTCCTCCGCACGCTGGTGCTGGGCATGCTCGCCACGCATTCGTCGACGATCCTCAACTTCATCCTGGTCGACTTCAAGGGTGGTGCGACGTTCCTCGGCCTGGACGACGCGCCGCACGTCGCCGCGACCATCACCAACCTGCAGGGCGACCTGACGCTGGTCGACCGCATGCGCGACGCGCTCGCCGGTGAGATGAACCGCCGCCAGGAAGCGCTGAAGAACGGCGGCAACTTCAAGAACGTCTGGGAGTACGAGAAAGCCCGTGAGAACGGCGCCGACCTCGACCCGTTGCCCGCGTTGTTCATCGTGGTCGACGAGTTCTCCGAGCTGCTGAGCGCCAAGCCGGACTTCATCGACCTGTTCGTCGCGATCGGACGACTGGGCCGGTCGCTGCAGATGCACATGTTGCTGGCCTCGCAGCGGCTGGAGGAAGGCAAGCTGCGCGGCCTCGACTCGCACCTGTCGTACCGGATCGGTCTGAAGACGTTCTCGGCGGCGGAATCCCGTGCCGCGATCGGTGTGCCGGACGCGTTCGAGCTGCCGTCCATCCCCGGTTCCGGGTACCTCAAGTACGACACCACCAACATGGTGCGGTTCAAGGCGTCCTACGTGTCCGGTCCGTACCGGCCCGCCGGCATGCAGGCCGCCGGCCCGTCGGCGCCGGTCACCAGCGACAAACGGCCGCGGCTGTTCGTGCCGGACTACATCGAGATCCCCAAGGAGCCGGTCCGGCCCGCCGAGCAGCCCAAGGAGCAGAAGCCGGAAGGCGGTGCCGAGGAGAGCGAGCTCGACGTGATCGTCAAGCGGCTGATCGGCCAGGGCGCCCCGGCGCACGAGGTGTGGCTGCCGCCGCTGGAGACGCCGAACTCGCTGGACACGCTGCTGTCGCCGTTGCAGCCGACCGACGACCGCGGGATGACCGTGCCGGGGCACTTCGCCAACGGACGGCTGCAGGTGCCGCTCGGCATCATCGACAAGCCGTTCGAGCAGCGCCGTGACCTGTTGACCGCGGACTTCTCCGGTGCCATGGGGCACGCGGCGATCGTCGGCGGTCCGCAGTCCGGCAAGTCGATGCTGCTGCGAACCCTGATCATGTCGATGGCGTTGACGCACACGCCGCAGGAAGCGCAGTTCTACTGCCTGGACCTCGGTGGTGGAACGCTCGCCTCGCTGCGCGGGCTGCCGCACGTCGGCGGTGTGGCGTCCAGGTTGGACCCCGACCTGGCCCGCCGGATGGTCGCCGAGATCACCTCGCTGATCACCGAACGCGAGCAGCAGTTCCGCGACCACAACATCGACTCGATGATCGACTTCCGCAACCGCAAGCGGCAGGGCCAGATCGCCGACGACCCGTTCGGCGACGTGTTCCTGATCGTGGACGGCTGGCTGAACTTCCGCCAGGAGTTCGAGTCGCTCGAGGCGCAGGTGGTCAACCTGGTCGCGCAGGGTCTGTCCTACGGCGTGCACGTGATCGTCGCGGCCAGCCGGTGGGCCGAGATCCGCCCGGCGGTCAAGGACCTGATGGGCACGCGGTTCGAGCTGCGCCTCGGTGACCCGACCGAGTCCGACATCGACCGCCGCGTCGCGGTGAACGTGCCCGCCGGCCGCCCCGGTCGCGGTCTGACGCGGGACAAGCTGCACTTCCTCGTCGGCCTGCCGCGCATCGACGGCTCGTCCAGCGCGGAGGACGTCGGTGCCGGTGTGCAGGACGCGGCGAACCGGATCAGGCAGAGCTGGCGCGGCCAGCCGGCACCGGCGATCCGCCTGCTGCCGGACCTGATGCCGTACGACGACCTGATCAAGCTGGACAAGCACCGCAACACCAGGCTGATCCCGATCGGCGTGAACGAGGACGAGCTGGCCCCGGTCTACGTCGACTTCGACGCCGAGCCGCACTTCCTCGCGTTCGCCGACGGCGAGTCCGGCAAGACGAACCTGCTGCGCAACATCGTGCGCGGCATCATGGAGCGGTACTCCGAGGACGACGTGGTGATCCTGCTCGTCGACTACCGCCGCACCATGCTGGGCTTCATCAACACCGGGCACCTGCTCGGCTACGCCGTGTCGGCCAACCAGCTCAACGAGATGATGAAGGACGTCGTCGGCTCGCTGAAGAAGCGGCTGCCGGGTCCCGACACCACGCAGGAACAGCTCAAGACGCGGTCGTGGTGGTCGGGTCCGGAGCTGTTCGTGATCGTCGACGACTACGACCTGGTGGCGACGGCGGGCGGGAACCCGCTGCAGCCGCTGCAGGAGTTCCTCCCGCAGGCCAAGGACGTCGGTATGCACATGATCGTCGCCCGCCGTTCGGGTGGCGCGTCCCGTGCGTCCTTCGACCCGATCATCGGCAAGCTGAAGGAACTGTCGTCGCCTGGTCTCGTGATGAGCGCGAGCAAGGACGAAGGCGTCCTGCTTGGCAACTACAAGTCGAAGCCGCTGCCCCCCGGCCGCGGTGTGATGGTCACGCGCAAGCTGGGCCAGCAGCTGATCCACACTTCCTGGTTGCAGCCCGAATAGGTCACCGGACGAGCAGAAGCGGGGCGCCCAGCCGGGTGCCCCGCTTTTCCGTGTGCACACTTGTCCTCGGTGGACAGTACGGGCAGCCGTCGGTGTGGATGTGGACGAACTGATGCCCAGCCGAAGCGGCGACAGCACGACGCCGTCGGGTGGGCGCGTGTTGTCGAGGAAGAGGGCCAGTGCTCGCCCGGTTCGGTGATCTCGCCCGGCTGAACTCGCCCCCTCCGAACACGACGACGCCCGCCGGGTTTCCGGCGGGCGTCGACGAACCTGTGAGCGCGGCTTGTTACGAACCGCCGCCGGGTTGGGCGGCAGGGGTGTTCACTGTTCCCGCGTCGGGGTCGAAGGGCACCGAGTCGAAGCTGCGGTTGACGTCCTTCGCCGACAGCGAGGCCCCGTCCGGCAGGAGCCGGACGATCGAATCCGGTGCCGGGCTCTGCTTTTCCAGCCCCAGTGCGCCCGCTGTCCTGGTGTCCGGGATGCCGTACTTCACGCCGCGGTCGGACACGAGGTAGATCGGTCCCCTGTCGAAGTCCGCCTTCGACGCCGAGCCCCTGACCACCGCCGCGCGGCCCGGCGGCATGAAGAAGCTGTCGATCTTCTGGCCGTCCGCGCTCGGCGTCGCGATCTTCAACGGCTCCATCTTCGTCCCCGACGCGTCCTTCGGCAGCGGCAGTTCGCCGCTGATGTGCAGCGAGGTGTGGCCGTCGCGTGCGTCGCCCGCGCCCTGCAGCGACCAGCCGAGGCAGGCCACCGAGTTGCCCGCCGCCTGCGCCTGGAGCACTCCGGGCGGGGTGTCCGGCGACGCGGTGTCGTTGATCTCGTCCTGCTGGGTCTGCGAGGTGATCCGGTCCGGCGAGATGTCCGGGATGTTCGCGCTGCCTGCCGACTTCTCGTAGCGGATCAGGTCGGCCGTGGTCGACTTGATCTTCTCGATGCCGTCGTTGTGCACGACGTAGTAGTCCCGGTTGCCCGCGTTGGGCACCGCGAACACGCCGCCGACCGGCACGCCCAGGTCGGAGTTCCCGCTGCCCGACACCGTCGGCGCGGCCAGCGCCTGCACCTCGGGGATCGCGTTCAGCATGCCGGTGCTGATCCGGCGCACCGCGCCCTTCTCCAGCTTGAGCGCCTGGACCACGGACGGCTTGGACATGTCGACCTCGGCCCGCACCGCGTTGGAGTTGCGCTGGTTGATCGTGCTCGGCGTGCGGTAGACCAGGTAGGTCTTCTTGTTCTCCGCCTGCACCAGCAGCGACTCACCCGGCTGCAGCTCCCTGTTGAGCTCACCGACACCCGCGAGCACCGACGTCTGGATACCGGTCGCCTGCTGGGCTTCCGGCAGCGACTTGTCCAGCGTGATCACGTCGCAGACGGCCCAGTTGTCGCTGATGCGCTGGTCGTCGGCGGGCAGCAACTGCGGGCCGTTCGGGATTCCGGTCAGCTGGCGCTTCGGGATGTCCTTGAGGTCCTTGTCCGCGATGACCGTCGGGTTCTCGGCCTTCTGCGCGGGCACGTCCGGGCTCTCGCTCCCGCTGCTCTGGCCCTGGGTCTGCTGGGCCAGCAGGAGCAGCCGCGCGGACGCCAGGTTGAAGGTGGGCGTCAGCGTCTTCGGGTTGCCCGCCACCACGTACACCGTGCCTGACGGCTGGGCGATGATGATCCCGCCGTCCGGGACCGTCGGTTTGGGCGCGAGCAAGCCCACGATCACGAACCCGAGCACACCGATCGCGGCGAGGACAACTCCGACGGCGGTCGCACGCGAATGCGTCCGCATCGGGTCGTGCAGCATCACTGCGTCCTTACGGACCAGCGCGGACTGCATCCTTCGCAGCACGAAGCGATACGCCTGAACCTGAGACTTTGTCGTCGGTGTTGAGGGCATTCTCGGCCTGCAGCTCTCCCTGTCGCGGTACGGTTCCGCAGGATAGCCGTACCGGAGGCGGTGGGCTGGCAGTTCCGGGGAACTGGGGCTGACCAGTGTCGATCCGCCTGCGGGGAAGATCGAGGGGAAGAGACGGATAGGGATGTCGGTGACAACGCCTCCACGCCATGGCATGCCACCGCCCGGGGGACGTCCACCCGGCGGCGGCCCACCCGGACCAGGCGGCCCGCCCGGTGGTGGACCGCCCCCGGGAGGCAGGCCGCCCGGCGGACGCCCGCCCGGCCCGCCCGGGCCCGGTGGACCTCCCGGACCGCCGTCCGGACCGCCGCCTGGCCAGCGCCCGCCCAACAGCGGGCCGATGCCGCAGCAGCCGCCGCCCAGCCCGCCGAAGGTGCCGATCTCGGCCCGCAGGCGCACGGTCGGCGCCAGCCTCGGCGCGCTGCCGGTGACCAACCTGGTCGTGGTGGAACTCGGCCTCGCGATCGGCCTGATCCTGCTCGCGATCGACACGGACCTGCTCTACGTGGCAGCCGGTGTGCTGGTGATCGCGCTGCTGTTCGCGTTCATCCGGTGGCGCGGCCGGTGGTTCCCGCAGTGGGTGAGCTTGACCACGCGGTACACGTTCCGCTCGCACGGCAGGGTGACGAAGCCCTCAGCGCCGATCTCGATGGAACAGGTCGCCGCCGACAGCGCCGCGGCCGTCACCGGCCCCGAGGACGCGCGGGTCGCGTTGCTGCGGCTGGCCGTGCCGGACCTGGTCGTCGCGCACGGCCAGGACCACGAACGCCGCCCAGTGGGGCTGGCGTGGCACGACGGCGCGTGGACCGCGGTGCTGCTGGTCGACCCGGCTCCGAGCCTCGTCACGCAGGTCGGCACCACGCCGAGCCTGCCGTTGAGCGCGCTGGCGCCGTGCCTGGAGGACCGCGGTGTGGTCCTCGACGCCATTCAGGTCATTTGGCACTGCTACCCCGGCAGCACGTCGCTGCCGCCGAACTCGCCCGCACTCACCTCGTACATGGAGGTGCTCGGCCCGTTGCCCGCCGCGGCGCGACGGACCACGTGGGTGGCCATCCGCCTCGACCCGAGCCGGTGCCCCGCCGCGGTTCGCGAGCGTGGTGGCGGTGTCGTGGGTGCGCACCGCGCGTTGATCGGCGCCTTGTCCCGTGTCCGCAACGCTCTCGAGTCGCGTGGCGTGCCGACGCGGCCGTTGGATCCGGACGAGCTGCTGAAGGCCGGGATCACCTCGGCCGAGCTGACCGCGGTCGCGGGCAACAACTCCCGGGTCAGCCTGCAGGAGAAGTGGACGGGTGTGACGGCAGCGGGTGTCGGCCACGCGAGCTACTCGATCACCGGCTGGCCCAACGGCAAGGTCGCCACGAGCCTCAACGCGCTGACCGGTGTCCGCGCGCTGTCGTCGACGATCGCGTTGTCGCTTTCGCCTGGCGCGGAGGACAACCAGATCGGTGTGCGTGGCCTGGTGCGCGTGAGCGCGCGGACGCCCAGTGAGCTCGACGCCGCCGACGAGCGGCTCGAAGCGATCTCGGACAAGATCGGAATCACGCTGACCCCGTTGCGCGGCCTGCAGGCCGCCGGTCTCGCAGCCACGCTGCCGTTGGGAGGTGCGGTGTGAGCGGCTCCAGCCGGTTGGTGGACGCGCAAGGCCTCAACAAGGGCGTCGCGCCGGAGTTCATGGTCTCGCCGGACATGCTCGACCACGTCAGCCCGTCCGGTGACCGCGGCGGCATGGTGCTCGGCCAGAACACGCAGGGCGGCGAGCCGCTGATGGTCTCGACCATGCGCCCGGCGCCGACCAGGATCGTCCTGGTCGGCGGGTTGTACCTGGCCTTGCAGACGGCGTTGCGGGCGATGGCGGTCGGCGCGTGGGTGGTGGTCGCGACCGGGCGACCGACCAAGTGGCAGGTGCTGCAGAAGGCAGCGGGGACCACTCCGGACGGTCGTCCGGTGCCGATCGTGCAGATCCGCAGGCTCAGCCCGGTGGAGCTGCCACGGCCCACTGAGGACAGTCCGTTGCTCGTGGTGCACGACGGCGGCCCGACTCCGCAGGAGTTGTTCCCGCCGCGAACGCCGTGGCAGACCACGATTTACGTTTTGCCGTATTTGCACCCGCAGGCCGGGGCGACCGCGAACGCCGCCGATCTTGTGCTTATGCAACGACTTCCGTCCGGTCAGGCACAACTCGCCTCGCGAATTTGGCGACTGCCGCCACCCATGATCAATCAGCTGACTTCGTTGCAGGACGACCAGGTCGTGGCGTTGGGCGCGAACTTGTGGCGGCCATTGCGATTGGTGACCACTCAGCGGGAACAGCAGATCATCGGACCGATTCGGCGCGGGGATTAAAACCTTTTCTGGGAATATGTAAACCCCCGTTGTGACCTTGTGCGATCGCATGGTCACAACGCACCCTGTTGATCGTCCTTCCAATCGTGCACGGCCGCGAGGGCACCGGGGCCGTGCACGCCCTGCACGAAGGAGAACTCAGGATGGGTGTAATTCGGGCTGCCCGGATAACGGGTATCGCCGGGATCGCCGCGGTCGCCGCCGCGACGGTCGGACTGGCCGCACCGGCGTCGGCCGCGCAAGGGCCGATCCTCGGCCTGGACGCCGACGGCGTGGTCAAGGATTCCTTTGTGGTCGTGCTGAAGAACGCCGACCAGACCACCACGCTCGGCCAGAAGTACGGCGCCAGCGTCACGCACACCTACAAGTCCGCGCTCAACGGCTTCGCCGCGACGATGACCGAGGCGCAGGCACGCAAACTGGCGGCCGACCCGGCCGTGCAGTACGTCCAGGCCAACCGGACACTCCGGATCACCGACACCCAGCCGAACCCGCCGTCGTGGGGGATCGACCGGATCGACCAGCGCAACCTGCCGCTGGACAACTCGTACACGTACTCCACAAGCGCGTCCAACGTGAGCGCGTACATCATCGACACCGGCATCCGCGTCACGCACCAGACGTTCGGCGGCCGGGCCAAGCCGGGCTTCGACGCGATCACCTCCGGCGGCAACGCCAACGACTGCCACGGCCACGGCACGCACGTCGCCGGAACCGTCGGCGGCAAGGAGTACGGCGTCGCCAAGGCCGTGAACCTGTTCGCCGTCCGCGTGCTCGACTGCAACGGCTCCGGCACGACCGCTCAGGTCGTCGCGGGCATCGACTGGGTCACCGCGAACGCCGTCAAGCCCGCTGTCGCCAACATGAGCCTCGGCGGCGGCGCCGACGCCACGCTGGACGCGGCCGTGCAGAAGTCGATCGCGTCCGGTGTCACGTACGCCATCGCGTCCGGCAACTCGAACGCAAACGCTTGCAACTACTCCCCGGCGCGCGTGCCCGAGGGGATCACGGTGAACGCCTCGACGAACACCGACGGGCGGGCGTCCTTCTCGAACTACGGCACCTGCACCGACATCTTCGCTCCTGGCCAGAACATCGTGTCGTCCTGGAACACCAACGACACCGCCACCAACAACATCAGCGGCACCTCGATGGCCGCGCCGCACGTCGCGGGCGGCGCCGCGCTGTACCTGGCCGACAACCCGTCGGCCAGCCCGCAGCAGGTCCGCGACGCGCTGGTGAACGCCGCCAGCGACGGCAAGATCACCAGCCCGGGCACCGGCTCGCCGAACAAGCTGCTGTTCACCGGGTCCGGCGGGACCGAGCCGCCGCCCGTCACCTGCACCACCAAGACCAACGACACCGACGTGGCGATCCCGGACCTGAGCACGGTGAACAGCCCGATCGCCATCTCGGAGTGCGCGGGCAAGAAGGGCGCCACGGCCGGGAAGGTGGCCGTGGACATCACCCACACCTACCGCGGCGACCTGAAGATCGACCTGGTCTCGCCCAGCGGCGCGGTCCGCAGCCTGAAACCGGCCAGTTCCGGTGACAGCGCCGACAACGTGGTCGAGACGTACGCGGTGAACCTGTCCGCTGAAGACGCGAACGGGACGTGGAACCTGCGTGTGCAGGACACCGCGCGGGCCGACGTCGGCACCATCAACAAGTGGACGTTGACCGTCTGATCGTCACAGAACTGGCCCGTCCGGGGCAGCGCCCGCTGCGCCGGACGGGCCAATTCATTCCCAAAAAAGACTTCTGGGGATAGGTGACCCAGCGAAGTTACGTCCTCATCTTGCGTAATGCCCTGGTTGCGGACAAATGTGGAGTTTGTTCCTTCCACTCGCGAACGCCGCCCCTGCAGCAGCGTTCGCGCCCTGCTAGAAGGAGACCAGAGGATGCGAGTATCGAAGGCTGCCCGAATGACGGGACCAGCCGGAATCGCCGTCTTGTTCGCCGCGACAATCGGGCTCGCGACGCCCGCGAACGCGGCGCCGGAAGGCGCGATTCTCGAGGCGAACGCGGCCGACGTGGTGCCGAACTCCTACATCGTCGCGCTGAAGAACACGCCGGAGAACGCGGCATCGCTGACCGCGAAGTACGGCGGCGCCGTGAAGTTCACCTACAAAGCGGCGCTGAACGGTTTCGCCGCGGACATGACCGCACAGCAGGCCCGCCGTCTCGCCGCCGACCCAGCGGTGGAATACGTGCAGGCCGACCAGGTCATGCGGATCAGCGACACGCAGAACAACCCGCCGTCGTGGGGCCTTGACCGGATCGACCAGCGCAACCGGCCGGTCGACAGCAAGTACACGTACCCGAACACGGCGTCCAATGTGAACGCGTACATCATCGACACCGGCATCCGCCTGACCCACAGGGACTTCGGCGGCCGTGCGAAGACCGGCTTCGACGCCATCACCTCCGGTGGCACGGCCAACGACTGCCACGGCCACGGCACGCACGTCGCCGGAACCGTCGGCGGCACCGCCCACGGTGTGGCCAAGGGCGTCCAGCTGTTCGCGGTGCGTGTGCTGAACTGCCAGGGCTCCGGCACGACCGCGCAGGTCGTCGCGGGCGTCGACTGGGTCACCACGAACCACAAGAAGCCGGCTGTGGCGAACATGAGCCTCGGCGGCGGCGCCAGCACCGCGATCGACAACGCCGTGCGCAAGTCGATCCAGGCAGGCGTCACGTACGCGATCGCCTCGGGTAACTCGAACACCAACGCGTGCAGCTCATCGCCCGCCCGCGTGACCGAGGCAATCACTGTGAACGCGACGTCGAGCAACGACGCCCGCGCGTCGTTCTCGAACTACGGCACGTGCACGGACATCTTCGCTCCTGGCCAGAGCATCGTGTCGGCGTGGAACACCAACGACACCGCCACGAACAACATCAGCGGCACCTCGATGGCCACCCCGCACGTGGCCGGTGTCGCGGCGCTGTACCTGTCCGCCAACACCTCGGCCACCCCGGCGACCGTGCAGAGCACGCTCAACTCCCAGGCGACGCCGAACGTCGTCACCAACCCCGGCTCGGGCTCCCCGAACCGCCTGCTGTTCGTCCAGCAGTAGAACCACCCTCGTGAGTGTTTTGGCCGGTTCTAACCGGCCAAAACACTCACGAGGTCAATGTGCGGACGTTTCTGGTTTCGGCCGCTCGCGCGGCGAGGTCCGCGTCGGCCGGGTAGTCCACTTTGGTCAGGATCAGGCCGTGCGCCGGTGCCACCGTGACCTCGCTGGAGCGGGCCTCGGCGGTGAGCAGCTTCGCCGGCCAGTCGAGCGGGCGTTTTCCTTCTCCGACAGCCAGCAGCGCACCGACCAGGCTGCGGACCATGGAGTGGCAGAAGGCGTCCGCGGACACCTCGGCGATCAGCACCTCGCCGTCCCCGCGCCAGTCGAGGCGCTGCAACTCGCGGATCGTCGTGGCACCTTCGCGGCGCTTGCAGAAGGCCACGAAGTCGTGTGTTCCCAGCAAGGTCCGAGCGGCCGCGTCGATCAGGCCGATGTCCAGCGGCCGTGGCCACGCCACGATGTGGTTGCGCTGCAAGGGAGCCACCACGGCGTCCGACACGCGGTAGGTGTAATGCCTGCGCAGCGCGGCGAAACGGGCGTCGAAATCCGCGGACACCGTCGACACGCCCAGGATCCTGACGTCACCGGGCAGTGCGCGGTTGAGGCGGTACGCCTCCGGCACGACCGGAAGGTCCACATGGGCCACCTGTCCGGTCGCGTGCACGCCCGCGTCCGTCCGCCCGGCCACAGTCAAACGGACCTCGGGCAGCCGCAGAATCCGCGCGAGCGTGTCCTCGAGGACCCCGCAGACGGTCCGGCGCTCGGGCTGACGAGCCCAGCCGGAGAAGTCCGTTCCGTCGTAGGCGATGTCCAGGCGTATGCGCAGGAGCCCGCCGTCCCCAGCGGGGGCGACGGGCTCCTGGTCGAGCTGATCCGTCAGGACTCGTCCTTCTTCTCTGACTTCTCCTCGGCCGGGGTCTCCTCGGCCTTGGCCTCGGCGCCCTCGGCGGGCTCGTCAGCGGCGTCCTTGGTCGCGGACTCGGGCGCCTCGGCGTCCTGGTCCTCCACCTTGGTCTCCGCCTTGGGCTCGTCGGCCTTCTTGGCGAACTTGGTGCCGCGGGCCTTCTCCGCCTCGCTGGTCACGGTCTTCTCGTTGACCAGCTCGATGATCGCCATCTTGGCGTTGTCGCCCTTGCGCGGCAGCGTCTTGACGATGCGGGTGTAGCCGCCGTCGCGGTCGCTGAAGAACGGGCCGATCTCGGCCAGCAGGCGGTGCACGACATCCTTGTTGCGGATCACCTTGGTGATCTCACGACGGTGGTGCAGTGCGGCCGGGCTGACCTTGAAGCCGGACTCGCTGTACTTGTCCTTGCGCTCGGCCTCGGGAGTCGCCTTGACGTACTCCTCGTTGGCCTGGTGCGCGTACTTCGCCTTGGTGATCAGGCGCTCGGCCAACGGACGCAACCGCTTGGCCTTGGCCTCCGTGGTGGTGATCCGGCCGTGCGTGAACAGCGAGGTGGCCAGGTTGGCCAGCAACATCCGTTCGTGCGCCGGAGACCCGCCGAGGCGGCGCCCCTTCGTGGGGGTTGGCATTTCCTAGCTCCTAGATATGTCCGCTCTTGAGCGTCCACAAGGGACTCAGAGCTGCTCCGTCTCGGCGTAGTCCTGGCCGTCGTCGTGGCTGGTGTCGACGCTGGTGTCCGCGGTCGCCCAAGCGCTCTCGGCGGGGTAGTCCGACGCCGCGGCGGTCGGGTCGAACCCGGGAGGGCTGTCCTTGAGCGCGAGGCCGAGGCTGACGAGCTTCATCTTGACCTCGTCGATCGACTTCGCACCGAAGTTGCGGATGTCCAGCAGGTCCGCCTCGCTGCGCGAAACCAGTTCACCCACGGTGTGGATGCCCTCGCGCTTGAGGCAGTTGTACGACCGGACCGTCAGGTCGAGGTCCTCGATCGGCATCGCGTAGGCGGCGATGGTGTCCGCCTCCGCGGGCGACGGGCCGATCTCGATGCCCTCGGCATCGACGTTCAGCTCACGCGCCAGGCCGAACAGCTCGACCAGGGTCTTGCCAGCCGACGCCACCGCGTCGCGGGGGGTGATCGACGGCTTCGACTCCACGTCCAGGATCAGCTTGTCGAAGTCCGTGCGCTGCTCGACACGCGTCGCCTCGACCTTGTAGGTCACCTTCAGCACCGGCGAGTAGATCGAGTCCACCGGGATCCGGCCGATCTCGGCACCGGCCTGCTTGTTCTGCACCGCGGGCACGTAACCGCGGCCCCGCTCGACGACCAGCTCGATCTCCAGCTTGCCCTTGCCGTTCAGCGTGGCGATGTGCAGATCGGGGTTGTGCACGGTGACACCGGCCGGCGGCACGATGTCCCCTGCGGTGACCTCACCGGGGCCCTGCTTGCGCAGGTACATGGTGACCGGCTCGTCCTCCTCGGACGAGACGACGAGCTCCTTGAGGTTCAGGATGATGTCGGTGACGTCTTCCTTCACCCCCGGGACGGTGGTGAACTCGTGCAGCACGCCGTCGATGCGGATGCTGGTGACCGCCGCCCCCGGGATCGAGGACAGCAGGGTGCGGCGCAGCGAGTTGCCGAGCGTGTAACCGAAACCAGGCTCCAGCGGCTCGATGACGAACCGGGACCTGGTCTCGCTGACGGGCTCTTCGGCGAGACTGGGACGCTGTGAGATAAGCACTTTCTTCGTTTCCTTCCCTGAGGCACCCGCTATTTGATGCCTGGAAATGGAGCCCCGGCGCTATCGGAACGCCGGGGCTGATCAAGTCTTACTTCGAGTAGAACTCGACGATCAGCTGTTCCTGGACGGGCACGTCGATCTGCGCCCGCTCCGGCCGCTGGTGCACCAGGATCCGCAGGTTCGACGGAACGACCTGCAGCCACGCCGGGATCGGACGGTCGCCCATGGTCGCCTTGGCGACCTCGAACGGCAGCGTCGGGATCGACTTCGGCTTCACGTCGATGATGTCGAACTTGGTGACCTGGTAGCTGGGCACGTTCACCTTCACGCCGTTGACGATGAAGTGACCGTGGCTGACCAGCTGGCGCGCCTGGCGGCGGGTGCGCGCGAGACCCGCGCGGTACACCACGTTGTCCAAACGCGACTCCAGCAGCTGGAGCAGGACCTCACCGGTCTTGCCCTGCTGGCGGACGGCCTCGTCGTAGTACTTGCGGAACTGACGCTCGAGCACGCCGTAGGTGAAGCGCGCCTTCTGCTTCTCCTGCAGCTGGAGCAGGTACTCGCTCTCCTTGACCCGGCCGCGGCCGTGCTGGCCGGGCGGGTAGGGGCGACGCTCGAACGCCTTGTCGCCACCGACGAGGTCAACCTTGAGCCGACGCGACTTACGCGTGGCAGGTCCCGTATAACGAGCCATTTGTTCTTACTCCTCCCCGTGCCTCAGACCCGGCGCCGCTTGGGCGGGCGGCAGCCGTTGTGGGGCTGCGGGGTCACGTCCTGGATCGTGCCGACCTCGAGGCCGGCTGCCTGCAGCGAACGGATCGCGGTCTCCCGACCGGAGCCCGGGCCCTTGACGAACACGTCGACCTTCTTCATGCCGTGCTCGGCAGCCTTGCGGGCGGCGTTCTCCGCGGCCATCTGGGCGGCGAACGGCGTCGACTTGCGCGAGCCCTTGAAGCCGACGTGACCGCTGGAGGCCCAGCTGATCACGTTGCCCTGCGGGTCGGTGATCGAGACGATCGTGTTGTTGAACGTGCTCTTGATGTGAGCATGTCCGTGGGAGATGTTCTTCTTTTCCTTGCGCCGCACCTTCTTGACGGCGCCAGTACGAGACTTGGGTGGCATTTCTTCGGGTTTCTCCTACTTCGAAGCGCGAGTGGGTGCGGAAGGAGCGACAGACCCGCGCCGGATGCGAGAACCGGCGTCGAGGTACAGGTCCCGCAGCGCGTCCGGGCGCGCGTTCTGCGGGGCGACGAGGGTGGCCCGCATGGCGGACCGGCCACGCCGCGACTGCGTGACGAGCTTGAGCGTCCGACCGCAGTACTGGCTCACTTCTTTCCGGCCTTCTTCTTGCCGGCGACCGTCTTCTTCGGGCCCTTGCGGGTACGCGCGTTGGTCTTGGTCCGCTGACCGCGGACCGGCAGACCACGGCGCCAGCGAAGGCCCTCGTAGCAGCCGATCTCCATCTTCCGGCGAATGTCGGCCTGGACCTCGCGGCGGAGGTCACCCTCGACCTTGAAGTGCTCCTCGATGTAGTCCCTGAGCTTCAGGACGTCCTCGTCGGACAGGTCCTTCACGCGCAGGTCGGGAGACAACTCGGTCGCGTTCAGCAGCTCCTTGGAGCGGGTACGCCCGATGCCAAAGATGTAGGTAAGCGCGATCTCCAACCGCTTGTCGCGGGGGAGGTCGACACCCATGAGTCGTGCCATTTCGGCGCTTTCTCCTTAGTGAATTTCTCCAGGTCTGCTCCCTGACCGCCCCGGGTTGACTCGGTGAGCCCGGGCCCCGGCCTGAAGTCCGGGGGTACGCCGGATCCGTGTGATCCGGCAGGTCATGGGAGGTCCTCTTGTGTTGTCAGCCCTGGCGCTGCTTGTGACGCAAGTTCTCGCAGATCACCATGACGCGACCGTGCCGGCGGATCACCTTGCACTTGTCGCAGATCTTCTTGACGCTCGGCTGGACCTTCACGCCTCAGCTCTCCTGTTCAAGCCTGGTAAAGGTCACTACTTGTAGCGGTAGACGATGCGCCCACGGGTCAGGTCATACGGCGAAAGCTCCACGACGACCCGGTCCTCAGGCAGGATACGGATGTAGTGCTGCCGCATCTTGCCACTGATGTGCGCGAGAACCTTGTGCCCGTTCTCCAGCTCAACGCGAAACATCGCGTTGGGAAGGGGTTCGACCACGCGACCCTCGACTTCGATGGCCCCGTCCTTCTTGCCCATGTCCTCCGCGTTTCGTGACGGTGACTTACTTCGTACGCGGGCACGCTTCTACCGGACACGCGAGGGTTCATCTCAAGGAAAAAACCGCACAACGAGACCGGCGCTACGAGCGCGCCACCAAACCAGTGTACGCACCCGGGCGACGGGCCCCAAATCGGGGGTCCTAGCTGCGGGTACGTCCCACCCCGGACCACCACAGCACGCCGAGGACGGCCCCCGGCGGCACCAGCGGCCAGATGAACCACGGGTAGGCGAGTTCGAAGCTGGTCACCGACACGATCAGCCAGATGACCAGGTTGACGGCGCTGACCGCCAGCCAGATCACGGTCAGCACCCGCATCGCCATCAGTGCGCCGTCGGGCTTCGGCGGCGCGGGTGGAGGCGGCGGGGGCTGGGGCGCGGGCAGGTCGCGCACCAGATCGGTCAGGTCCCGTCGGGTCCTGGTCAACCAGAGGTTCGCCAGACGTTCGTCCAGCTCGTCCAGGGTCAGGCTGCCGTCGGTGTGCGCGAGCCGCAGCCGCGCCTCGGTGGCCTTGCGGTCCAGGTCGGTCACGCGGATCAGGTCAGGGGCGAAGTCGTCGGTCACCCTGTTCATCGTTCCCGCCGAGGACTCGCAGGTGGATGGCGTAATCCCTACGCTTCTGGTGGGGCTGGCCCTACCCTTCGGCGACGTGCGCCCCTTCAGATACATCCTGCTCGACGACGAATCCGACGAGGACGAGACGGTGGGCCTGTGCCTGGACATCCACGGCCTGTTCGTCGACCCGCCCGAGCCGGAGCTGGTGCGGATCACCCTGGCCGGGTGTGAGCCGGAGGGGGTGCTGCGGGACGCGCTCGACTCACCGGTGCCTGTGCGGCTCGGGGACATCTACATCGACTTCGGTGACGAGCCGGGGAACGGGTGCCCGCTGCGGGACGCGACCGTGCTCGGCCGGGCCGATGGGTTGGCCGATGTGGCGGTCGAGGCACGGCTGCACGAGTTCCACCTGCCGTCCGACCGGCCGCCGGACGTGTCCGAGTTCCGCCTGTGGGAGGAAGTGGGCGGCTCGATGGGCACGTGCCGAAGCGTCGACGGCCTGTTCGTCCAGCGGCTTCCGGAACGGTCCGGGCCCATGACCCTGTACGGCGTGGAACCGCACAACAAGCTGCTGCGCAAGCTGGAGAAGGGCACGCCGGTGGCCATCGGTCGAGCGCAGGTCGTTTTCCTTGACCAGCAGGGAAATCAGTTTCACCCGAATTGGTACACACAGCTCGACGTCCTGTCGGCGCAACCGTCGAAATCGGGTGACGGACTGGTCGACCTCCTTGTCGCGAACGGGGTGAGCGACCCGCCGCCGCGAGTGGCACGGTCCATTTGGGACATGTGGCGCACCGGTGGCCCGCGGAGCAAGAACATGTGGGCGGGCTATGACGCCGGAGGTCGCTGGGCCTGGCTGGCCGCCGCGCTTTCACGGCCACGCACCCAACCCGGCGACTCCCCCGGGCAGACCTTCCACATCGACGGCCGGTTCGCCACGACAATGACTGGCTTCTACTGCGCGATCGGCGAGGCGGTCAACGGCCCGGGTGGGTACTTCGGCTGGAACATGGACGCGCTGGCGGACTGCCTCAAGAGCGGTCAGTTCGGCGCGACGCGGCCATTCACCCTGGTCTGGCACGACTCCGCCATCGCCAGGACACAGTTGCGGCTGGCAGCCGAGCGTGAACTCCTGCGAACCGACCCGTTCGAGACCATTGTGGACATGGTCCGCGAGTACGCGGCCCTCGAGCTGGACTAGTCCTCGGGGGCGGTCAGGATCCAGGGGCCGTCGTCGGTGATCGCGATGCTGTGCTCCCAGTGCGCGGCACGGGAGCCGTCGACAGTCACCACTGTCCAGCCGTCTTCGAGCTCGTCGGTGTCGTGGTCGGCGAGAGTCAGCATCGGCTCGACGGCGATCGCCATCCCCGCCACCAGGCGCGGGCCCTTGCCGGGCTTGCCGTAGTTCGACAGGTACGGCTCCATGTGCATCTCCGTACCGATGCCGTGGCCGCCGTAGTCGCGGATGATGCCGTACTTGATGCCGTCTTCTTCCGCCGAGCGCAGGATCGACTGCTCGATCGCGTGCGAGACGTCCGAGAGCCGCGCGCCGACGACGAGCGCTTCCACGCCCGCGTACAGGGACGTGCGGGTCGCGTCCGACAGCAGCTGGTCCTCCGGGCGGATCTGGCCCGCGGCCACGGTCACCGCCGCGTCGCCGTGCCAGCCTTCGAGGATCGCGCCGCAGTCGATCGAGATCAGGTCGCCTTCGGCCAGCACCTGCGACTTCGCCGGGATGCCGTGCACGACCTGCTCGTTCACCGATGCGCAGATCGACGCCGGGTAGTCGTGGTAGCCCTTGAAGGAGGGCACCGCCCCGGCGTCCCTGATCGTCTGCTCAGCCAGCTCGTCCAGCTCGCCCGTGCTCACGCCCGGCTGCACGGCCTTGGTGAGCAGGTCCAGCGTGCGGGCCACGACGATGCCCGCGGCGCGCATCGCCTCGAGCTCGCCGCGCGTCTTGACCTCGATCATCGACCGGCGCCCGCGCAGCATGCCGAGCAGACCACCCCGGCTCACTTGTCCAGCGCGTTGAGCACGCGGTTGGTTACCTCGCCGACCTCGCCGACGGCGTCGACCGTCACCACGATGTCGCGGTAGAAGTTCAACAGCGGCTCGGTCTCGGACCGGTAGATGTGCTGGCGGTGCCGGATGACTTCCTCGTTGTCGTCCGTGCGGCCCCGGCCCAGCAGCCGGGCGACCACCACGTCCTCGTCGATCTGGAACTCGACGACGGCGTCCAGCTTCTGCCCCGACTCGGCCAGTATCGCGCCGAGCACCTCGGCCTGCGCGATGTTGCGCGGGAAGCCGTCGAGGATGAAGCCGTCCCGCGCGTCGGCCTCGGCCAGCCGCTCACGGACCATCTGGTTCGTGACCTCGTCGGGCACGAGCTTGCCCTCATCGAGGATCGACTGGACGCTGAGGCCGAGCTCGGTCTTGTTCCCGATGTGGGCACGGAACAGGTCACCGGTCGAGATGTGCGGCACGCCGAGCTTGTCGCTGAGCGTCCCGGCCTGCGTGCCCTTGCCCGCGCCAGGCGGGCCGACCAGAACGAGTCGTGTCACCTGAGGAACCCTTCGTAGTTACGTTGCATCAGCTGGCTCTCGATCTGCTTCACGGTGTCGAGGCCGACGCCGACCATGATCAGTACCGCGGTACCACCGAACGGGAAGTTCTGGTTGTTCCCCGATCCCGTCACCGACAGGAAGAAGTTCGGGAGGATCGCGATGATGCCAAGGTAGATCGAGCCGGGCAGGGTGATGCGGCTCAGCACGTAACTCAGGTATTCCGAGGTGGGACGGCCGGGGCGGATGCCGGGGATGAAGCCACCGAACTTCCGCATCTCCTCAGCGCGTTCGTTCACGTTGAACGTGATCGTGATGTAGAAGTACGTGAAGAAGATGATCAGCGTGAAGTACACGAGGATGTGCACCCAGCTGTTCTGCTGCACGAGGTTCTGCTGGATCCAGCGCTGCCAGCCGGAGTCCTGCGAGCCGCCGATCAGTCGCGAGATCAGGTCGGGCAGGTAGAGCAGCGAGGACGCGAAGATCACCGGGATGACACCGGCCTGGTTGACCTTCAGCGGCAGGTAGGTCGAGGTTCCGCCGTACATCCGGCGGCCGATCATGCGCTTCGCGTACTGGACGGGGATCCGGCGCTGGCCCTGCTCCATGAACACGACGCTGGCGATGATGGCGAGACCGAACAGGCAGATCACGGTGAAGGTGATCGGGCCCTTGTCCCAGATGATCTTGCCCTCGAACGGGATCCGCGCGGCGATGTTGACGAACATCAGCAGCGACATGCCGTTGCCGATGCCGCGCTCGGTGATCAGCTCACCCAGCCACATGATGACGGCGGTACCCGCGGTCATCGTGATGACGATGATGATCAGCGTCCAGATGCCGTCACCGGGGATGATGTCGACCTGCGCGCCGTTGGCGTCACGGCAGTCGCCGAACAGCTGCTGCCGGTCGGCCAGGGCCACGATGCCGGTGGCCTGCAGGACCGCGAGCGCGATCGTCAGGTACCGGGTGTACTGGGTCAGCTTGCCCTGACCGGCCTGGCCTTCCTTCTTCAGCTGTTCGAAGCGCGGGATGACCACGGTGAGCAACTGGATGATGATGCTCGCCGTGATGTACGGCATGATGCCGAGCGCGAAAACGGACAGCTGGAGCAAAGCGCCGCCGCTGAACAGGTTCAGCAGCGAGTAGATGCCGTCCTGTTCCACCGACGCGATGCATTTCTGCACGTTCGGGTAGGACACACCTGGTGAAGGCAGCAGGGCGCCCACCCGGTACACCACGATGATCCCGAGTACGAACAGGATCTTCTTTCGCAGATCCGGCGTCGCGAGAGCCGAGCGGAAGGCGCCTAGCACGCAAGACCTCCTCGCGTCACCGGCGTTTCGCCGGCGAACGATGGGCCGGTGAATTGCACCGGCGGGAACACAAGCCAGGAACGCTTCGGGGCGCATTTGTCCCGAAGCGTGTCCACGACTCTAACAGCCTCACATAGGGGCTCCGCACCCCCCGTCCGGCGCATAGATCAGATGGATCCGTTCGCTGCCGGCGGAAGATCACCCGGGTCGCCGACGGGCCAGCGCCGGGGGTCGTCGCCGAGGGCCTTGAGCTGAGGCAACTGCAGTTCAGCCCACGGGGAAAGCTCGCGCGCGGGTGGCCACTCGACCCACTCGAAGTCCTCGACCTCACTGGGGTCGGGGGTGGGGTCGCCGGCAACGGTGACCCGGTACACGGGACACATCTCGTTCTCCACGATGCCGTCGGGCATGGCCACCCGGTAGCGGAACTCCGGCAGGACGAGATCGATCGTCGTCACATCGAGACCCAGCTCGGTGCCGAGTCTGCGGACGACCGCGTCGCCGATCGCCTCGCCGGGCGCGGGGTGCCCGCAGCACGAGTTGGTCCAGACCCCCGGCCACGTCTTCTTGCTCAGCGCTCTGCGGGTCAGCAGGAAGCGGTTGCGTTCGTCGAAGACGTACGAGGAGAACGCCAAGTGCAGCGGTGTCCGCTCGTGGTGCACCGTTGCCTTGTCCGCGGTGCCGATGGCCCGCCCTGACTCGTCAAGTAAGACGACCTGCTCCATGTGACCGACAGTATCTGCTCCATTTCCGCCGTGAGCAGTTCTCGTGGTCACTTGTCCGACTGGCCCTCGGGGTTGACCGGCTTCTCCGGTTCGGTGGACGGCTCGGCCTGCGCCGTGCCGGCGTCCTGGCGCGGACCGGGCTGGGCTGGTTCGGGCGCCGGCTGGGCCTGGCTGTACACGGGCTGGGCCGGCTCGGCGGCGAACTGAGCGGACTGCATCGGCTGCCCCTGGTGGCCCACCGGGATGGGGATGCCGTAAGCGGGCGTGACCGGTTCCCGGTCGCGGGTGGGCAGCGCGGCGATCACCGCCGCGGCCAGCGCGAGCACGGTCCCGATCGCCATCAGCCAGAAGCCCATGCCGATGGACGTGTTGACCCTCGCCGACGCGAGGCCGACGGGCCGGAACGTGTCGATCCAGTTGGTTAGCTGCGGCAACACTGTGACAGCCACACCGAGCGTGAACGCTGCGGCGACAGCCGCGAACACAGCGGCCATACGACGGTTGCTTGGCGTGGCACCCCTGCGCGCTCCGTTGACGCTGATGATGGCGGCGGCGAACAGCAACACAGCGGAGAAGATCAGGCCGTACGCGTTGACCGCAACGGCACCGAACTGTTGTGGCGCATCGCTGTCGAAGCCCCACCCGTCGATGGTCATGGTGAACTCCGCCGCCCTGGCGTTCAACGTGCCGATGAACAGCGACAGGAACGGCGAGACGAGCAACAGGATCGCCGAGACCAATCCGAGCAGGGCGCCGACGAGGCGCTGTAGTTGCCACATGGGACAGAGGGTGACAGGTCGACGACACGACCGGATCACGACTGGTGGGATGGCAGCCAGTTGCCGTGGAAACCCATCGGCACCCGGTACGGCAGGTGCACCGATGCCACGGTCTCCAGCGTGCCCGCGTCGAGAATCGCCAGGTCACTGCGGTCCTCCGCCTGCACGTGGACGTAGCCGACCAGTACGCCATCGTCCTCGGCGGCAGTGTCGTGCGCGGGGATGAAGCAGAACTCGCCGAGTCCGTGTCCTGGCCCGAACTCACGGGTGACGCTGCCGTTGCCGGCGAAGTCGTGCTTGATGAGAGCCTCGATCGGCCGGTCGGGCGTGGTGCCGCCGACCAGGTAGCCGTACCGGTGGCGGCGGCCGGCGAGTCGTTCGTCGACGCGGGGGAACTCCTGGCTGCGGTCGTCGAGGCACTCCTCGCGGACCTTGCCCGCCGCGAGGTCCACGGTCCAGCGATGCAGTTCGGGTTCGCCGCCGTGCTCGATCGGGCCGTTGCGGTTGACGTCCATGGTCTTCGGCATCCGGACGATGTCGAGCACGATGGTGTCGCCGTCTTCGTAGGCGTTGACCGGGTGGTAGACGTAGCAGGCATCCACTTCCAGCCAGCGGACCTGGTCGCCGTCACGCGGCATGACCCCGATCCGCGCCGGGTATTCGGGATCCCAGCGGTAGGGCATGCGCGCGTTGGGACGCAGGGTGCGGTCCAGCCTGGTGAGGATCGGGTGCGGCACCCGGACCCGGCCGACGATCGCGGAGAGCACCAGCCGCACGGGCAGCCTGAGCGGTCGTGGCACGGCGATCTCCACGGCTTCGGCGGCGTCGAAGACGACCGGGAGGTCGTAGAGCACGACGTGGTTCCGGGTCAGCGAGAACGCGTGCATCATCGGGCTGCCGGTGACCTCGATGTCCACCGTGCGCTTCGCCCGGCCGTCAGCCCCGATGACGGAGTACTGCACGGTGTTGCCGCGGCCGATGGAGTACGACACGGCGTGCAGGTCGCCGGTTTCCGGGTCCCGGATCGGGTGTGCCGTGTACCCGCCCGGCAGTGTGCCGTCGAAGTCGCACGGGCCGACGGTGTCGAGTTCGTCGGTGAGTTCGACGACCGAGGGCCCGCCTTCGACCAGGGCGAGGGTGCGGCCGGCGTGGCCGATCACGCTGGTGTTGGCGCCGAGGAACTCCGCGACGGCGCGACGACCGCGTTTGCGCGCTGCCGGTTCGCCCAGCACGGACCGCAGGCGAGGTGTCCGGACCCAGCGGTTGCGGTACCACTCCGCGCGCCCGTCGCGCAGGCGCACGCCGTGGAGCATGCCGTCGCCCATGAACCAGTGGTAGAGCTCGGGATCCAGGTCCGCCGCCGGGTTGGGGCCGTTGCGGACGTATCGGCCGTCGAGGAAATCCGGGATTTTCCCCGAAACCCGCAGGTCGGTGGCGGTGTGTTCGTGCCGGGTCGGGCCGAGGTTGCCGGTGAGGTAGTGGTTGTCCATGGTCGATCAGTCCTTCGGGCGAGTGCCATTGCTGAATCGATGGAACAAAAATGCACTTTAGTTCCATCGAACCGCGTCTGGAAGGATGAGCGCATGGATTCCCCCACGCGGGCTAGCGATCGCCTGCTCGAAGCCGCGCTGGACTGCTTCGCCACCTACGGCGTGCGCAAGACGTCGATCCGCGACGTCGCCGCCCGTGCGGGGGTCTCGGCCACCACGGCCTATCGCGCGTTCGCCACCAAACCCGACCTGATCGCCGCGGTCTTCCGGGTGGAGGTCGGCAAGTTCTCAGCCGCCTACGCGCAGATCGCCGACACCGCCAACGACGAGAACGACCTGCTCGAACGGACCGTGCCGTTCGTACTGGACTACTTCAGCAACCACCCGGTGGTCAGCCGGATCCTCGCCGACGAGCCCGAACAGCTGCTCGACCTGATCGTCCAGCACGGCGACTCGCCGACCGCGCTGGAACTCATCCGGCCCACCGCCGAAGCCGCGATCGCCAACGGCGTCGACCCGGACCGCCTGCGGGGCACGGCCGCGCAGATCGCCGAATGGTGCGTCCGGATGCTGATCAGCTTCAACCTCGCCCCGCGCACCACGCTGACCGGCCACGACCAGATCACCGAACTGCTGCTGCACGGCATCCGACGGCCGCCCGCTTCCCCGTGAGCACGCGAAAAGGCCCGCCAGGTCGTGCCTGGCGGGCCTTTCGCGGTACAGCTCAGAGCTTGGTTGCCATCACAGCTTGGTGATGGTGCCACCAGCGCTGGTGATCTTCTCGATGGCGCTGCCGGAGAAGCCGTGGACGGTCACGTCCAGCTTCACACCGGCGATGTCGCCGTCGCCGAGGACCTTGACGAGCTGGCCCTTGCGGACCGCGCCCTTCTGGACCAGGTCGATGATGCCGACCTTGCCGCCCTCGGGGAACAGCGTGGCCAGGTCGCCGACGTTGACGATCTGGTACTCCACGCGGAAGCGGTTCTTGAAGCCCTTGAGCTTCGGCAGCCGCATGTGGATGGGCATCTGCCCACCTTCGAAGCGCGCGGGCACGTTCTTGCGCGCCTTGGTGCCCTTCGTACCGCGACCAGCGGTCTTGCCCTTGGAGCCCTCACCACGGCCGACGCGGACCTTGTCGGACTTGGCACCGGGCGCCGGGCGCAGGTGATGGAGTTTGATGGCCATCAGTCGTTGACCTCCTCGACGACCACCAGGTGGCGGACCGTGTGGATCAGGCCGCGGACCTGGGGGGTGTCGTCACGCACCACGCTCTGGCGGATCTTGCGCAGCCCGAGGGTGCGCAGCGACTCGCGGTGGTTGTGCTTGGTGCCGATCTTGCTCTTTACCTGGGTGATCTGCAGCTTTGCCATGTCACGCTCCAGCCTGAGCGCGGGCACGCAGCATGGCGGCGGGGGCGACGTCCTCGAGCGGCAGACCGCGACGGGCGGCCACCTCCTCCGGACGCTGCAGGCCCTTCAGCGCGGCGACGGTCGCGTGCACGATGTTGATGGCGTTGTCGCTACCCAGCGACTTCGACAGCACGTCGTGGACACCCGCGCACTCCAGCACGGCACGCACCGGGCCACCGGCGATGACACCGGTACCGGCACTCGCCGGACGCAGGAGCACGACACCGGCCGCGTCCTCACCCTGGATGGGGTGCGGGATGGTGCCTGCGATGCGGGGAACGCGGAAGAAGTTCTTCTTGGCTTCCTCCACGCCCTTCGCGATCGCGGCGGGCACCTCCTTGGCCTTGCCGTAGCCGACGCCGACCTGACCGTCGCCGTCACCGACGACCACCAGGGCGGTGAAGCTGAAGCGACGACCACCCTTCACGACCTTGGCGACGCGGTTGATCGCGACCACGCGCTCGAGGTGCGGGGTCTTCTCCTGGGCCGCTCCGCCACGGCCACCGTCGCGGCCGCCCCTGCGGTCACGGCGGTCGCCGCGGTCGTTGCCGCCCTGACCGCCCTGCTGACCGCCGAAGCCGCCACCCTGCCGTGTACGTCCCGGCATCAGGCGTTCCTTCCGTTCTCGATTGCTCGGGTCTGGGTCATCAGAACTCCAGCCCCGCTTCACGGGCCGCGTCGGCGAGCGCCGCGATCCGGCCGTGGTAGTCGTAGCCACCCCGGTCGAACACGACCTTGTCGACGCCCTTGTCCTTGGCGCGAGCCGCGATCAGCTGACCGACCTTGGCGGCCTTGGCCTTCTTGTCGCCCTGCACCGCGACCACGTCGGCCTCGAAAGAGGTCGCACCGGCGATGGTGTGGCCGGCCAGGTCGTCGATCAGCTGCACGGTGATGTGCCGCGAGGACCGGTTGACGACCAGACGCGGACGGGCCGGCGTACCGCTGATCTTCTTGCGGAGCCGGAAGTGACGACGCGTGCGGGCAACGCGACGGCGGGTGGAGATGTCCTTGCCCACCGGCTTGCGCTTCGTAGTGGTTGCTTCGCTCATGTCACTTACCCGTCTTTCCGACCTTGCGGCGGATCTTCTCGCCCGCGTAGCGGACGCCCTTGCCCTTGTACGGGTCGGGCTTGCGCAGCTTGCGGATGTTGGCCGAGACCTCACCGACGAGCTGCTTGTCGATCCCGCTGACCGAGAACCGCGTCGGGTTCTCGACCGTGAAGGTGATGCCCTCCGGGGCAGGCACCTTGATCGAGTGGCTGTAACCGAGCTGGAACTCAAGTTCGGTGCCCTTGAGCGCGACACGGTAACCGACGCCGTGGATCTCGAGCTTCTTCTCGTACCCGGTGGTCACGCCGACCACGAGGTTGTTCACGAGCGTCCGCGTCAGGCCGTGCAGCGCACGGTTCTGGCGCTCGTCGTTGGGCCGCTTGACCTGCAGCGTGCCGTCCTCGGCGCGCTCGAGGCTGATCGGCTCGACAATGGTGTGCGTCAGAGTGCCCTTGGGCCCCTTGACGTTGACCGTCTGGCCGTCGATCTTCACATCGACCCCGGCGGGGACGGTGATCGGCAGCTTTCCGATACGGGACATGCCTGCTCTCCTCCCCTACCAGACGTAGGCGAGAACTTCTCCGCCTACACCCTGCTTGTTGGCCTGTCGATCGGTCACCAGGCCGGTCGACGTGGAAATGATCGCCACGCCCAGTCCGCCGAGCACCTTCGGCAAGCCGGTCGACTTGGCGTAAACCCGCAGACCCGGCTTGGAGATGCGGCGCAGACCAGCGATGCTGCGCTCACGGTTCGGGCCGTACTTCAGCTCAACGACCAGGTTCTTGCACTTCTCGCCCTGCTCGGCGCGGTAGCTGGCGATGTAGCCCTCGCGCTTGAGGATCTCGGCGATGTTCGCCTTGATCTTCGAGTGCGGCAGTACGACCTCATCGTGGTACGCCGAGTTGGCGTTGCGCAGACGCGTCAAGAAGTCTGCGATCGGGTCGGTCATCGTCATGGTGACCTGTCAACCTTTCTCGCCGGGGTTCCCCGCGCTCGGCGCGAGGCCTACGGCGAAATGGGAGGTAGAGGCGGGTTCGCCTTTACCAGCTGGACTTGCGCACGCCGGGCAGTTCACCGCGGTGCGCCATCTCCCGCAGGCAGATCCGGCACAGGCCGAACTTGCGGAACACGGAGTGCGGGCGACCGCAACGCTGGCAGCGGGTGTAACCGCGGACCTTGAACTTCGGCTTCTGCGCGGCCTTGTGGACCAGTGCCTTCTTGGCCATGGATCAGTTCTCCCGGAACGGGAAGCCCAGGTGCTTGAGCAGCGCCCGGCCTTCATCGTCGTTGACGGCGGTGGTGACGATCGTGATGTCCATACCGCGCGGACGGTCGATCGAGTCTGGGTCGATCTCGTGGAACATCGACTGCTCGTTGAGACCGAACGTGTAGTTGCCGTTGCCGTCAAACTGCTTGGGCGACAAGCCACGGAAGTCACGGATACGCGGGAGGGCGATGGTCAGCAACCGGTCGAGGAACTCCCACATCCGGTCGCCGCGCAGCGTGCAGCGCGCGCCGATCGGCATGCCCTCGCGCAGCTTGAACTGCGCGATGGACTTGCGGGCCTTGCGGACCTCCGGACGCTGGCCGGTGATGGTGGCCAGGTCGCGGACCGCGCCCTCGATCAGCTTGCCGTCGCGGGCGGCGTCACCGACACCCATGTTCACGACGATCTTCACGACGCCCGGGATCTGCATGACGTTCTCGTAGGAGAAGTCCTTGTGCAGTGCCGGAGCGATCTCGCTGCGGTAGCGGGCCTTGAGCCGCGGGATGGTCTTCTCAGTGGTAGTCATGATCAGATCTCCTTCCCGTTGCCCTTGCCGCGGGCCACGCGAACCTTGCGGCCCTCGTCATTGGTCTCGTACCCGACGCGGACGGCCTTGCCGTCGGCGACGACCATGACGTTGGAGACGTGGATCGGGGCCTCCTGGGTCACGATCCCACCGGACTGCGCACCGCGCTGGGTCTGAGTGATCTTGGTGTGCTTCTTGATCCGGTTGACGCCCTCGACCAGGACCTTGTTGTCCTTCGGGTAGGCCTGGATGACCTTGCCCTTGGCACCCTTGTCCTTGCCGGCGATGACGACGACCGTGTCGCCTTTCTTCACCTTCATGGTCAGAGCACCTCCGGCGCCAGCGAAATGATCTTCATGAACTTCTTGTCCCGCAGCTCACGCCCGACCGGGCCGAAGATGCGGGTACCACGCGGCTCGGTGTCGTTCTTGATGAGCACCGCGGCGTTCTCGTCGAACCGGATGTACGAACCGTCCGGGCGGCGGCGCTCCTTGACGGTGCGCACGATGACCGCCTTGACGACGTCACCCTTCTTCACACCGGCTCCCGGGATGGCGTCCTTCACGGTGGCGACGATGATGTCGCCGATACCCGCGTAACGCCGACCCGAACCGCCGAGAACACGGATGCAAAGGATCTCCTTGGCACCGGTGTTGTCGGCGACGCGCAGCCGCGACTCCTGCTGGATCACTGTCTCTCCCTGACCCGTTGTGGCGTGGCAGATTTCCGACCTGACACGCGCGGTCAATAGTTACTGCTTTTTACTTGGCCTTCTCGAGAACCTCGACCAGCCGCCACCGCTTGGTGGCCGACAGCGGCCGGGTCTCCATCAGCAGAACGCGGTCGCCGACGCCGGCGCTGTTCTCCTCGTCGTGCGCCGTCACCTTGGTCGTGGTGCGCATGACCTTGGCGTACCGCGGGTGCTTCTTGCTCTGCTCGAGGCGGACGACCACGGTCTTGTCCATCTTGTCGGACACGACGTAGCCCTCACGGACCTTGCGGCGGCCACGGGCCTCCGTGGTCTGCTGCTGCTCGGCTGCTGGCTCGGTCATGCGGCACCTTCGTTCGTAACTGTCTCGTCAGGGGAAGCCGACAAGCCCAGTTCGCGCTCCCGCATCACTGTGTAGATCTTCGCGATGTCCCGCCGCACAATGCGCAGGCGACGGTTGTTGTCCAGCTGACCGGTGGCCATCTGGAACCGGAGGTTGAACAGCTCCTCCTTGGCCTCGCGCAGGCGGAGCACCAGCTCCTCCTCGGTCAGCTCGCGCACCTCGGACGCGGTCACACCGGCGGCCATCAGAAGTCACCACCTTCACGCGTCACGATGCGGCACTTCATCGGCAGCTTGTGGATCGCGCGGCGCAGTGCCTCACGCGCCACTGCCTCGTTCGGGAAGCTCATCTCGAACAGCACGCGACCCGGCTTGACGTTGACCACCCAGTACTCGGGCGAGCCCTTACCGGAACCCATCCGGGTCTCGGCGGGCTTCTTGGTCAGCGGACGGTCAGGGAAGATCGGGATCCAGACCTTGCCACCACGGCGGATGTGCCGGTTGATGGCGATACGGGCCGACTCGATCTGCCTGTTCGTCACGTACGACGGCTCGAGCGCCTGGATGCCGTACTCACCGAAGTTCACCTTGGTGCCACCCTTGGCGGCACCTGAGCGCTTCGGCGAGTGCTGCTTGCGGTGCTTGACCTTGCGTGGGATGAGCACAGCTCAGCCCTCCCCGTTTGCCTTGGCCTCCGGAGCCGCGGGGGCTTCGGACGGCGTTTGCGCGGCCTCGGCGCTGGAGCGTGCCTCCTGGGCGGCAGCCCTGGCGGCCTCGGTGCTGGTCGCGGTGGTGCCGGAGGCACCGGAACGACGAGCCCGGTTCGGACGCTCGCGACGAGGAGCGCGCTCCTGCGTGGCGTTCTGGGTGGTGTCCTGCTGGCGACGCCCGCCGACCACTTCACCCTTGTAGATCCAGACCTTCACGCCGATGCGGCCGAAGGTGGTGCGGGCCTCGAAGAGGCCGTAGTCGATGTCCGCGCGCAGCGTGTGCAGCGGGACGCGACCCTCGCGGTAGTGCTCCGAGCGGGACATCTCGGCACCGCCGAGACGGCCACCGCACTGCACCCGGATGCCCTTGACCTGCGGCGAACGCATGGCCGACTGGATGGCCTTGCGCATCGCGCGGCGGAAGGCCACACGGTTGGACAGCTGCTCGGCGACGGCCTGCGCGACCAGCTGGGCATCCGACTCGGGGTTCTTGACCTCGAGGATGTTCAGCTGGACCTGCTTGCGGGTGAGCTTCTCCAGCTCACCGCGGATGCGGTCGGCCTCGGCGCCGCGGCGACCGATGACGATGCCCGGACGAGCGGTGTGGATGTCCACACGCACGCGGTCACGGGTCCGCTCGATCTCCACCTTGGAGATGCCGGCACGCTCCATGCCCTTGGACAGCAGTCGCCGGATCTTGACGTCTTCCGCCACGTATTCCGCGTACTGCTTGTCCGCGTACCAGCGGGACTTCCAGTCAGTGGTGATACCCAGGCGGAAGCCGTGCGGGTTGATCTTCTGACCCACTAGCTGGCACTTCCCTTCTCACTGGTCTTCGCGGCCTTGCGGGCCGGCTTGCGTGCCGCTTCGGCCTTCGGACGCGAAACGACCTCGACCGTGATGTGGCTGGTGCGCTTGCGAATGCGGTACGCACGGCCCTGCGCACGCGGACGGAACCGCTTGAGCGTCGGGCCCTCGTCCACATACGCCTGGCTCACCCAGAGCGTCTCCGGGTCGAGTTTCAGGTTGTTCTCGGCGTTTGCCATGGCGCTGGCGAGCACCTTCGCAACCGGACCGCTGGCGGCCTGCGGCGCGAACTGGAGCACGGCCAGGGCCTCGCTGGCGTTACGTCCCTTGATGAGCTCCACAACGCGGCGCGCCTTCATAGGCGTGGTGCGCACGTAGCGAGCCCGAGCCACGGCGGTAGGAAGCTCCTCCACCGCGGCTTCGTCACGGGCGTTCATCGCTGCTTACCCCTTGCTGGTTCGTGTCTAGGCGCGCCGCTCAGCGGCGGCGGGACTTCCGGTCGTCCTTGATGTGGCCCTTGAAGGTGCGGGTCGGGGCGAATTCGCCCAGCTTGTGCCCGACCATGGCCTCCGAGATGAAGACCGGGACGTGCTTGCGACCATCGTGGACGGCGATGGTGTGACCCAACATGTCCGGGATGATCGTGGACCGGCGGGACCACGTCTTGATGACGGTCTTCTTGCCGGACTCGTTCAGCACGTCCACCTTCTTGAGCAGGTGGTCGTCAACGAACGGGCCCTTTTTCAGGCTACGCGGCATGGTTCACTCCCTTCCTGCTCAGCGCTTCTTACCGGTCTTGCGGCGACGGACGATCATCCGGTCGCTCGCCTTCCGGCGACGAGTACGGCCTTCGGGCTTACCGGCCGGGTTCACCGGGTGGCGACCACCGGAGGTCTTGCCCTCACCACCACCGTGCGGGTGGTCGACCGGGTTCATGGCCACACCGCGGACGGTCGGGCGCTTGCCCTTCCACCGCATCCGGCCGGCCTTGCCCCAGTTGATGTTGGACTGCTCGGCGTTGCCGACCGAACCGACCGTGGCGCGGCAGCGGACGTCGACCATCCGGATCTCACCGGACGGCATGCGCAGCTGCGCCATCGAGCCCTCGCGAGCGACCAGCTGAACGCTGGCGCCTGCGGAGCGGGCGATCTTGGCGCCGCCGCCGGGGCGCAGCTCGATGGCGTGCACCACGGTGCCGACCGGGATGTTGCGCAGCGGCAGGTTGTTGCCCGGCTTGATGTCGGCCTTGGGTCCGTTCTCGATCGGGTCGCCCTGGCGCAGCTTCTCCGGCGCGATGATGTAGCGCTTCTCGCCGTCCGCGTAGTGCAGCAGCGCGATGCGCGCGGTCCGGTTGGGGTCGTACTCGATGTGCGCGACCTTGGCCGGGATGCCGTCCTTGTCGTTGCGACGGAAGTCGATCAGCCGGTACGCGCGCTTGTGACCGCCACCCTTGTGCCGGGTGGTGATCTTTCCGTGCGCGTTGCGGCCGCCCTTCTTGTTCAGCGGCCGGACCAGCGACTTCTCCGGGAAGTCACGGGTGATCTCGGAGAAGTCCGAAACACTGGAGCCACGACGGCCCGGCGTCGTCGGCTTGTACTTGCGAATGCCCATCTCTGCGAGTTCCTCGTTCCTTTAGGCGGCCGGGCCGCCGAAGATCTCGATCGGCTTCGAGTCAGCGGACAACGTCACGATGGCGCGCTTGGTGTCCTTGCGCTTGCCGAAGCCGGTGCGGGTGCGCTTGCGCTTGCCCTGCCGGTTCAGCGTGTTCACGCTGATCACCTTGACGCCGAACACCTTCTCGACCGCGATCTTGATGGCGGTCTTGTTGGCGTCCGGGTGCACGAGGAACGTGTACTTGTTCTCTTCGAGAAGGCTGTAGCTCTTCTCGGAGATGACCGGCGCGCGCAGGATGTCACGGGGGTCGGGGATCACTTCCCATCCTCCTTCGAAGACACAGTCTCCTCAACTTCACCGGAGCGAGCGGTCGCCTTGGCCGAGCGGCCCGCGATCGGACCGGCGACGAAGGTCTCGTACGCGTCCTTGGTGAACACCACGTCGTCGGCGAAGAGCACGTCGCGGGTGTTGAGCTGGTCGGGCCACAACACGTGCACGTTCGGCAGGTTGCGCACCGACAGCAGGTTCAGCTCGTCCTCGCGGTTGAGCACCACGAGCACGTTCTTCGCGCTGCTGAGCTCACCGAGGATCTTGCGGGCGTCCTTGGTGGACGGCGCGTCACCGCTGACCAAAGAGGACACGATGTGCAGCTGCTCCTCGCGGGCCCGGTCGGAGAGAGCGCCACGCAGTGCGGCAGCCTTCATCTTCTTCGGGGTCCGCTGCGAGTAGTCGCGCGGCTGGGGGCCGTGCACGACGCCACCGCCGACGAACTGCGGGGCGCGGGTCGAACCCTGGCGGGCCCGGCCGGTGCCCTTCTGGCGGTACGGCTTCTTGCCGCCACCGCGAACCTCGCCGCGGGTCTTGGTGCTGTGCGTACCCTGCCGGGCCGCGGCTTCCTGTGCGACGACGACCTGGTGCATCAGGGAGATGTTCGCCTGCACGTCGAAGATGCCCGCGGGCAGCTCGACGGAGCCGTCGGTCTTGCCGTCCGGGGTGCGAACGTCAACGCTGGTCATTTCACGCACCACCCTTCGCGGCGCTCTTGAGGAACACGAGGCCGCCCTTGGGGCCCGGCACCGCACCCTTGATCAGGATGAGGCCGGACTCGGCGTCGACCCGGTGAACGGTCAGGTTCTGGGTGGTCACCTTCTCGTGACCCATGCGGCCGGCCATCCGCAGGCCCTTGAAAACGCGGCCCGGGGTGGCGCACCCACCGATGGAACCCGGCGAGCGGTGCTTGCGCTGGGTACCGTGCGAGGCGCTCAAACCCTTGAAGCCGTGGCGCTTCATGACACCCGCGGTGCCCTTGCCCTTGCTGGTGCCGGTGACGTCGATGACGGTGCCTGCCTCGAACACCTCTGCGGTGATCTCCTGGCCGACCTCGTATGAGTCCGCATCAGTGGTGCGCAGCTCGGCGAGCGCTCGCCGAGGGGTCACGCCGGCCTTGGTGAAGTGCCCGGTCTGCGGCTTGTTCACCTTGCGCGGGTCGATGGCCCCGAAGGCCAGCTGCACCGCGGTGTAGCCGTCGTTGTCCTGGGTGCGTACCTGGGTCACCACGTTCGGCCCGGCCTGCACGACGGTCACCGGGACGACCCGGTTCGACTCGTCGAAGACCTGGGTCATACCGAGCTTGGTGCCCAGAATGCCCTTCACTTGCCTGTCAGACATGGTCTCGTTCTCTCCGCTGCGTTTCTCGCGCGCAGGCGCTTACTGGATGTTGACGTCGACGCTGGCCGGCAGGTCGATGCGCATGAGCGCGTCGACCGTCTTCGGCGTCGGGTCGAGGATGTCGATCAGACGCTTGTGCGTACGCATCTCGAAGTGCTCGCGCGAGTCTTTGTACTTGTGCGGCGAGCGGATGACGCAGTAGACGTTCTTCTCGGTCGGCAGCGGCACTGGCCCAACGACCCGAGCGCCGGTACGCGTCACGGTCTCGACGATCTTGCGCGCGGAGGCGTCGATCGCCTCGTGGTCGTAGGCCTTGAGCCGGATGCGGATCTTCTGTCCCGCCATGGTGGCTTTGCCGTTCCTTCCGTGATGTCCCTGTCAGAGCGCTTGGCTGCGTGCAGCCGAGGAGGCTCCGCTCTCCCTGTTCACAAGTCATGGTTCCCGGTCCACGAGGTCGGGCGTGTCGCCCTTCGTTCACAGACCGGTCCCACAGTCATTTACGTTCCCGCGGGGAGAACCTGACGTTGTGGGACGGGCGGCCAGAAGCTCAACAGAATTCCCGGCATAACCCTTGTTTTGTCGCACTGATGGCCGCCGTGCCCAGTTCCCGTACCACGGGCTTCTGCACTACAGCCCTCGCGCGGAGGCGGCCGGTACCTTGCGGAACCCGGCCGCCCCACGACGAGCAACCTATACAGGATGCCATACCGAAATACGGCATCCAAATCGGGGTCGGTAAAACCGGCCTAGATCACTTGATGATCTTGGTCAGGGTACCGGCGCCGACGGTCCGGCCACCCTCACGGATGGTGAACCGCATGCCCTCGTCCATCACGATCGGCTGGATCAGCTGGACGGTCATCTTCGTGTCGTCGCCCGGCATGACCATCTCGGTGCCCTCGGGGAGGGTCACGACGCCGGTCACGTCGGTCGTACGGAAGTAGAACTGCGGGCGGTAGTTCTGGAAGAACGGCGTGTGACGGCCACCCTCGTCCTTGGACAGGATGTAGACCTGCGCCTCGAACTCGGTGTGCGGGGTCGAGGTGCCCGGCTTGGCGACGACCATGCCGCGCTCGACGTCCTCACGCTTGACACCGCGGACCAGCAGGCCCACGTTGTCGCCCGCCTGGCCCTGGTCGAGCAGCTTGCGGAACATCTCAACGCCGGTGACCGTGGTCTTGGTCGCCTTCTCGCGGATGCCGAGGATCTCGACCTCCTCGTTGACGTTGACGACGCCACGCTCGATACGACCGGTGACGACCGTGCCACGACCGGTGATCGTGAAGACGTCCTCGATCGGCATCAGGAACGGGCGGTCGGTCTCGCGGACCGGCTCCGGGATGTTCTCGTCAACCGCGTCGAGCAGCTCGAGCAGCTTGTCGCCCCACTCCTTGTCGCCCTCGAGCGCCTTCAGCGCCGAGACGCGGACCACGGGGAGGTCGTCGCCCGGGAACTCGTACTCGGTCAGCAGCTCGCGGACCTCCAGCTCGACGAGCTCGAGGATCTCCTCGTCGTCAACCATGTCGGCCTTGTTCAGGGCGACGACGATGTACGGCACGCCGACCTGGCGGGCGAGGAGCACGTGCTCCTTCGTCTGCGGCATCGGGCCGTCGGTCGCGGCGACCACCAGGATCGCGCCGTCCATCTGCGCGGCACCGGTGATCATGTTCTTGATGTAGTCAGCGTGACCCGGGCAGTCGACGTGCGCGTAGTGCCGCTTCTCGGTCTGGTACTCGATGTGAGCGATCGAGATGGTGATACCGCGCTGCTTCTCCTCCGGCGCCTTGTCGATCTCGTCGAACGGCGTGAAGGGGTTCAACTCCGGGTACTTGTCGTGCAGAACCTTGGAAATGGCCGCGGTGAGCGTCGTCTTACCGTGGTCGATGTGACCGACCGTACCGATGTTGACGTGCGGCTTGGTCCGCTCGAACTTCGCCTTCGCCACTGGATTGTCCTCCTGGACTTGTACTTGTCCGCCGGGGTCGAAGAATAGATTCCTTCAGTGCCCCGGCGGCTATCAGGGTCGGTTGTGCGGACCCCGGGGGAACCCCGGAGAGCCCACACGCTGTGTGGTGCTCCGGTTTTCGGGGTTATTCCCCCGTCGCCTTTGCGATGATCTCCTTCGCCACGTTCGTGGGAACCTCGGCGTAGGAGTCGAACTGCATGGAGTAGTTCGCGCGGCCCTGGGTACGCGACCGCAGGTCACCCACGTAGCCGAACATCTCCGACAGCGGAACGAGTGCCTTCACGACACGCACGCCACTGCGCTCCTCCATGGCCTGGATCTGGCCACGGCGGGAGTTCAGGTCACCGATGACGTCACCCATGTACTCCTCGGGGGTGGTCACCTCGACCGCCATCAGCGGCTCGAGCAGCGCCGGGCTGGCCAGCTTCGCGGCCTCCTTGAGCACCATCGAACCGGCGATCTTGAACGCCATTTCCGACGAGTCGACCTCGTGGTAGGCACCGTCGAGCAGGGTCAGCTTCAGGCCGACGAGCGGGTAACCCGCGAGCACGCCGTACTGCATGGCGTCCTGCGCGCCCTGGTCCACCGACGGGATGTACTCACGCGGAACGCGGCCACCAGTGACCTTGTTCTCGAACTCGTACAGCGCACCGTCCGTGGTGGCCAGCGGCTCCAGCTTGACGACGACCTTCGCGAACTGGCCGGAGCCACCCGTCTGCTTCTTGTGGGTGTAGTCCAGCTTCTCGACCGTCTTGCGGATGGTCTCGCGGTAGGCCACCTGCGGCTTGCCGATGTTGGCCTCGACCTTGAACTCGCGGCGCATCCGGTCGACCAGCACGTCGAGGTGCAGTTCGCCCATGCCCGCGATGATGGTCTGGCCGGTCTCCTCGTCCTGCTTGACCTTGAAGGTGGGGTCCTCCTCGGCCAGCTTCTGGATCGCGGTCGACAGCTTCTCCTGGTCGGCCTTGGTCTTCGGCTCGACCGCGACCTCGATCACGGGGTCGGGGAAGGTCATCGACTCGAGGATGATCGGCTGCTGCGGGTCGCACAGGGTGTCGCCGGTCGTGGTGTCCTTCAGGCCGATCGCGGCGTAGATGTGGCCCGCGATGGCCTCGGTGACCGGGTTCTCCTTGTTGGAGTGCATCTGGAAGAGCTTCCCGATGCGCTCCTTGCGCTCCTTGGTGGAGTTGATCACCTGGGCGCCGGAGTTGACCTGGCCGGAGTAGACCCGGATGTAGGTCAGCTTGCCGAAGAACGGGTGCACGGCGATCTTGAACGCCAGCGCCGAGAACGGCTCGTCGGTGTTCGGCTTCCTGATCGCCGGGGTCTCGCCGTCGACCAGCGTGCCCTCGACCGCGGGCACGTCCAGCGGGGACGGCAGGTAGTCGATCACCGCGTCCAGCATCGGCTGGACACCCTTGTTCTTGAACGCCGAGCCGCAGAGCACGGGGTAGGCGGTCCGCTCGATGGTGATCTTGCGGAGGCCCGTCTTGATCTCGTCGACCGTCAGCTCTTCACCGGCGAGGTACTTCTCCATCAGCGCGTCGTCGACCTCGGCGACGGCCTCGATGAGCTGCTCGCGGTACTCCGCGGCCTTCTCGGCCAGGTCGGCCGGGATCTCCTCGATGGCGTAGTCCTCGCCCTTCTTCACCTCGCCGCGCCAGGTCAGCGCGCGCATGTGAATCAGGTCGACGACGCCGATGAAGTCGTTCTCGGCACCGATCGGCAGCTGGATCGGCAGCGGCTTGGCACCGAGGCGCTCCGAGATGGTGCGCACGGTGAAGTAGAAGTCCGCGCCGAGCTTGTCCATCTTGTTGACGAAGCAGATCCGCGGGACGTCGTACTTGGTGGCCTGCCGCCAGACCTGCTCGGACTGGGGCTCGACACCCTCCTTGCCGTCGAACACCGCGACGGCACCGTCGAGGACGCGGAGCGAACGCTCCACCTCGACGGTGAAGTCGACGTGGCCAGGCGTGTCGATGATGTTGATCTGGTGGTCGGCCCAGTAAGTGGTCGTCGCGGCGGACGTGATCGTGATGCCGCGCTCCTGCTCCTGCTCCATCCAGTCCATCGTCGCGGCGCCGTCGTGCACCTCGCCGATCTTGTAGTTGATCCCGGTGTAGAACAGGATCCGCTCCGTCGTCGTGGTTTTACCCGCGTCGATGTGAGCCATGATCCCGATGTTGCGGACCTTGGCCAGGTCGGTGAGCACGTCGAGTGCCACGAGAATCTTCCCCTGTCTTGCAGAGCTGTCGGGCCGCCGGTCAGGTCACCAGCGGTAGTGGGCGAAGGCCTTGTTGGACTCGGCCATCTTGTGCGTGTCCTCGCGGCGCTTGACGCTCGCCCCAAGTCCGTTGCTCGCGTCGAGCAACTCGTTCATGAGGCGCTCGACCATGGTCTTCTCACGACGGCTGCGGGAGTAGCTGACCAGCCAGCGCAGCGCGAGGGTGGTGCTGCGACCGGGCTTGACCTCGATCGGCACCTGGTAGGTGGCGCCACCGACGCGACGGGGCTTGACCTCGATGGCCGGCTTCACGTTGTCGAGCGCACGCTTGAGCGTGACCACCGGGTCGGTGCTCGTCTTCTCACGGGCGCCCTCGAGCGCGCCGTAGACGATCTTCTCGGCGACGGAGCGCTTGCCGTCCTTCAGCACCTTGTTGATCAGCTGAGTGACCAGCGGGGAGCTGTAGACCGGGTCGGAGATCAACGGCCGCTTCGGGGCCGGTCCCTTGCGTGGCATCAGCCCTTCTCCTTCTTCGCGCCGTAGCGGCTACGCGCCTGCTTGCGGTTCTTCACGCCCTGCGTGTCCAGCGAGCCGCGGATGATCTTGTAGCGGACACCCGGGAGGTCCTTCACACGGCCACCACGCACGAGCACCATCGAGTGCTCCTGGAGGTTGTGGCCCTCGCCCGGGATGTAGGCGGTGACCTCGATGCCGCTGGTCAACTTGACACGGGCGACCTTGCGCAGCGCCGAGTTCGGCTTCTTGGGCGTGGTGGTGTACACACGCGTGCACACTCCGCGCCGCTGCGGGCTCCCCTTGAGCGCCGCGGTCTTGGTCTTGGCGACCTTGTCCTGGCGGCCCTTACGGACCAGCTGCTGGATCGTGGGCATGGACCGGCTTTCTCTACGACTGCTTCTTCATGGCGGTTGTCCGTGGTTGTGCTGTGTTCCCCCTGGCCCCGCCGTAACCCGAGGTCGGGCGTGTCGCCCTTCCTCGACGGCCCGTGCGGGACAGCGCCACATGGAACAACCGCGGCATCCCAACGGGGTTTGGGAGGTCTCCGTGCCGGTTCGCATCGTGGTTTTCACCGACGACAGGCACACGGAGCGGCCCGACATCAGTCAGGCACGATTAGCAAAGATACCTGGCCAGTTCCCGGCGGGCAAAACGGGGGTCGCTGACGCGGCCATACAGCCGTCAACGCCACCTGGACGCTGGGGTATTCCCCCGCGGCGGTCTCGGGTTGCGCTGATCGGTACACCGTTGTAGGCGCGCAGCGGTACATTCCGGCACGAGAAAGTTGTCGCCAAGTGAGCCGGGGGCACAGGGCCTTGTCCGAGCCGGATTTCGACGCCGAGCGCCTGGCCGAGCGCAACGCGGAGCTGCGCCGCCAGGTCGACCACATGACGGATGAGGTGCGCCGCCGTACCGAGGGCCTCAAGCAGGCACAGGCACGGATGGCCGCGCTGACCGGTGCGGCGCGCTCGGGCGACGGCGTGGTGCAGGCCAAAGTGGACATGACGGGTCAGCTGACCGAGCTGACGCTCGGCGAGGAGGCGTTCCAGCGCGGGACGCCGCAGGCCCTCGCGGCGGAGATCACACGCGTGATCCGGGAGGCCACGGCGGGCGTGCGCACCGAGGTGCGGCGCGAGGTGAGCCGGTTCACCCCGGACGAGGACCTCGTCGACCTGCCCGACCTGGTGCCCGGTGCACCGTCGCTGCGTGACCTGTTCACAGCCGGGCCGCCGGACGACGACCGCGACCAGCAGATGTTCCGCCGGGACTGAGGGGCATGGCGATGGGCGACGAGAGGCGCGCGGGCGCGATCGAGCTGGCCGGTGTCGCGGCGGGTCTCACCGAGGACGCGACCACCCTGACGGGTGAACTGCGGGCTCAGGGGCGGCCATGGGGCGACGACGTGGCGGGCCGGTCCTTCGCGAAGGACTACGTGCCCGCGGCGGACGCGCTCAGCAAGGCCGTCGGCGAGGTGGCGGCGGCGCTGACCCGGATCGCGGAGAACCTCGAGGCCCGGACCGGCCAGCCGGGCGCGCAGCCGTTCGGGAACACGCGGGTCTGACATGGCGATCACGCAACCGCCGCAGGTCGTCAAGGACATCGCGCCGTGGGTGCTCGGCAGCGAGTGGCCCGACGGCGACGAGGACGCCATGCTCCGGCTGGCCGAGGTCTGGGAAGCGACCGCGAAGGACGTCGACGCCGCGATGCGGGCCGCCGACAGCGCGGTCAAGCAGGCGAGGGAGAGCTTCGACGGGCCGTCGGCGCGGCAGTTCGACGAACTCTGGGCGAAATTCGTGCACGGTGACGAAGCAGCGTTCACCAGGCTCAAGGACGGCTCGGAGCAGCTGGCGAAGGCGTGCCGCGCCTGCGCGCTGCAGATCGAGCACGCGAAGCTGTCGATCATGGCGGCGCTGTCGGCCATGGCGATCCAGGTCATCGCGATGGTCACAGCGGCGTTCGCGACCTCCGGCGGCTCGCTCGCCGGCATCATGCCCGCGCAGCTGGCGACGCGGCAGGTGGTCGTGACGATCTTCCGCGACCTGGTGCAGCGGCTCGGCGAGCAGGTCGGCAGGACCCTGCCGCACCGGATGTCGTTCTCGGTGGCCGCGGGCGCGGCGATCGACGACGCCGGCCGGCTGCTGCGGATGGCCAACGGGACACGGGAGGCCGTCGGCGCGGACCCGGCGCCGACCGCGGTGAGAGGCGCGTTCTCCGGGAACTTCAGCCTGGAGAGCATCGCCGGGATGGGCGCGGACCTCGGCGCACCGGACGTCTCGGCGGTCACGAGGACGACCTCGGGCGGTCCGCTGGGGATCACTCCGTCGCCTGGCCCGCGCGACAACGCCGCCGCAGCCGTGTCACGCCCAGCTGCCGGGCCACGACCGCGCGACGCGTTCCCCGAATCAGGGCCTCAGCGGTTCTCCGGCAATCTCGACATGTCGCCGCCTGTCCAGGCCGCGCCACAGGGTCCCGTCGCTCTGCGAGGTCAGCTGGTTCCCACGCACCTGACGCACTTCGTCGTCGACGGACCGGACACCGCCGACAGCATCCGGGCTTCCGGGTGGGACGGCGAGCAGCCCGTTCTGCTCGCCGGGTACCCGGCGGGATCCACGGCGGACGTGGCCGCCGCGCAGCTGTCACGTGAGCTCGGCGGTGAGGTGACCGTGCCGGACCGGGACGCGTGGACCGACGTCCGCGGCAACCTGTTCGCGAGCAGTTCGCTCTTGGGCCCCAAGGATTTGCGGCCGTGCTGGCCGCCCAACGGCGAGTGGACCACGGTCAAGCCGGACGGCACCGGCTCCCCGCACGACCAGTCCTCGCCGCTCGGGCACGTCCCGGATTGGCGTGCCGCCCGCCTGGACCGCCGTGGTGAGGCGCCGGGCAGCGCCAACGGGCCGACCACTTCCCCACCGTCCATGGCCGAGCGGCCGCAGGTCCACCGACAGCTCCACGAGTCCGACGCGAGCGCAGGCGCGGGCGACACACGTTCGCCGAAGCTCATCGCCCCTGAAGGCGCACCGCTGTTCTTCGCCAACCGGCCGGATTTCCGGGCCTCCGCGGCTGATGTGCACCACATGCGCCAGTCGTACGGGCTGGACGCGTGGTACCGCGACGCCGCCGGGATCGACGACGCCATCGCACAGAACCCCTATCTGCGGGACGTTCCTCGTGACCAGTTGATCGCGTTGCGCGGGCTCACCGCGCCGCCCGCGTTCAAGGTCATCAACGACGCGTTGCGCACCAACGACATCCAGACGTTGCGTCGCTACGAGGGTTACATCAAGGTCGTCAACTCGGCGCTGAACCAGCTGCCGCCGTTGCCAGGTCTCGTGCACCGCGTGGTGAACACGGACCATCCTCTGCTGCGGGCGAACCAGTACCGGTACGACGCCGTAGTCACCGAACGCGCTTTCCTGAGCGGCTCGGCGGGCGGGCCGAGCCGTGCGCCGGGCAAGGTCATGCTGCAGATCCACTCCCTCACCGGCCGTGACGTCTCAGCCCTGTCGCACCGGCCGCACGAGCGGGAGGTGCTTTTCCCGTCCGGCACCAGGTTCAAGGTGATCGGCACCGGCTTCGACCCGCGGACCGGTACGCACCACGCGCAGCTCAGGGAAATCCCGGCGGCGCAGGCACCCGGCGCCTCAACAGTGCGCACCGGTGAGACGCTGTTCTCCGGCCCGCAGTCCGTCCACAGCGGACGGACAAGGCCGCAGGCGCGGCGACAGTCACCCGTGCGCCAGCAGGATTCGCAAGCCGTGCCGAACCGGGCGCAGGCCACGACACCGCTGCACCGCCCGCAAAGCCCCGCGCACCGGCCAGTCCGGCAGGAAACGCACATCGTCCCGGTCACCCAACCGCTGCGCAAGCGGGAATTCGACCTCACCGCGCACCGGCCCACCGGTGCTCCGCCGCGCAACGCCGAAACGGCTGCGGATCCCGCGTACAAGGCACCGCCGCCGGACTTCAAGAAGGTCAAGCTCGATTCGTTCGACGGCGGGGAACGCTTGCCGGACATCGTGGGAACCCGGGCGGGAATCGCGATCTTCGGCAAGGGCGATGACCACGAGACCGGCACCGCGCGGTCGGTCGAGCCGATCCCCGGCCACTTCGTGGTGGACACCCACGGCAGGCCGGACGCGCTGCTGACCGGTGGGACGGCGCTGACCGGCGAGGTCGTCGTGAACATCCTGGATGCGTTGCCGCACAGCGTGTGGGACCGCAGGACACCGATCATCTTCACCGGCTGTGGCACCGGACAGGACCCGAACGGAATCGCGGCGCACGTGGCTCGCCATTTCGGCGTGGAAACAACCGCTCCGCGAACGGACACCTGGGTCGACGACAACGGCACCATTTTCGCGGCCGAATCCGTGCTGGAAGTCAGCCCGACCGGCTACCCGCGATCCGAGCGGCCGTCGAACGGTGATTGGACCCGCTTCACCCCGGACGGCAACCATCACATTTCCCGACACCCGTATTTGCCCGACCGGGGCCACGAAACCCCGAAACCGAGCGAGAAGCCGGACAACACCTCGCCGGAGCTCACGCCCGGCGAAGTCAGGACGTATCTCGACCGCCCGGAAGTCGTGGCAGCGCTGGCGGCCGTCGATTCGGTGGTCGGTACAGAAGACGAGAACGGCACGAAGATCCAGCTCCCGGTCGCCGAGGTGATCAGGGAAAGGCTGCCGAACCACCCGGAGCTCGTCGACCTGATGCAGCGGACCGGCTACCTGGAACCGTTCCAGCCGTTGGTGATTGCTTCATTTCTGCGGCACCCGACGGCCATTGAACCGTTGATCGAGGCTGTGCACGAGGTGGACACGCTCGACCCCGACGAGGTGGCCCAACCCGGGGCACGTGAAGGTGCGCCGACACCGGTCGAACTGACTGCGGAACAGCGAGCAATCGCCGAGACAGCCGCCAACGGCAGCAGGGCCGTCCGCAGCAAGCACCGAGTCCAAACTGCCATGAAGCCGGGCGAAACGATTTCCGCCTACCTGGACGCCCGATACGCGGACGCCGCGATAGCCCACCGGAAACTGACCGAATTGGTCAACGATCTCGCCGACAGGTTCGACGGGTACGCAGTACCCCGCACCGCGCTGAAGAATCGCGCGGATGCCGAGAAGTACACCGATCCTGGGGGAAAGTACGAGGACGACCCGACGCGACTCGTGGACATCGCAAGCGCCTGCATCCAGTTCAACCGGCTCGACGACGTCTACCGGGCGCTCGACCACATCAACCGGGACGACGACATCAGGATCGTCGATTTCAACGACCGGTTCACGCAGCCGCAGAAGTCCGGTTACGGCGATGTGCGGATGAGCGTGCAGTTCCAACCGGACAACCACGTCAGCGAACTGCGGCTGCACCTGGTGGCTGTCGACGACGTGGCCGAGTTCGAGCACGAAGTGCGCCGGAACGCCGAACCACAAGGAAAAGCGCTGATGGACGCCTTCACCACGCGTCAGCGGCAGTTGTTCCGGGACGCGCTGAAGCCCGGGGAGGCCGGAGAGTGACTGACTACTTCAAGTACTACGCCCAGACCTACCGGGTGGAGGACGCTCCCGACGGCGGTCAACGCGGCTACCTCCTCAACACCCGCACGGGCGAGTTCGAGGAGAACAACGCCATCATCCCCGAGGTGATGTTCGCGCGGGCCGGGGACATCTCGTACATCGGCGAGGCCGAGTTCATCGACCGGACCGAGGTGGAGCGCCAGCGCTACTTCGACGGCGACGGGCCCATCTTCGCGTTGTACCAGACCATCGAGGGCCTCTACGACCAGGCCGAGTCCGAGGGCCGCCCGATCACCCCGCAGGAACTCGCGCTCGTCAAGGCGTTGCGGCGGCGGACGTTCGCGATGTGGGACGAGGACTTCGCCCGGCGCGACGCGGGCGAGCCGATGCAGAACGAGTACCAGAAACGGCAGTTCGGCGCCGAGGCGAGCAGCGAATGAGTGAGACCATGCGTGAAGACAGTGTGCTGCTGGCCGTGCACCTCGGCGTCGTGCACCGGTGCGCTCGGCGGTCGGATGGCTCCGTCGACCTGATCGCCCCCGCTGGCACGGTGCCGCCGGGTGACTTCGAGCGGACCGAGGACGGCTCGTTCGTCCAGCGGATCTCCGAAAGCCTGCCGGAGGGCTTGTTCACGCTGTCCGTCGACGGGATCGAGCACCCCGAGCCGTTGCTCGGCTACCTCGCACCGGATCCGGCGACCGAGATCCGTCAGGTCCAGCAGCGGGTGTGGCCGGGTCGCCAGGAGTCGGACCTGCTGCGCTTCCCCACGCCCGTCCTGGCCGAGGACGACGTCACCGAGCCCGGCACCGGGTCGATCGTGACGGACCTCAGCGTGTCCGTCGTCGCTGCGGCACCGAGCGGGTGGCAGCGGATCAGCGTCGAGTGCCGGGCGTTGGGCGATCGGCTCGAACTGCGCTCGCGCGTCACGCTCGACGACGACGCGGTGCACGAGTGGTCTCCGCCCGCTTTGGTCGGGCACTGGTTGCACCGGTTGCGGATGCTGGCGTACCGGCCGTCCAGTGGCACCTGGTTCACGGCGAAGTACGAGCTCAAGCGCGGCGCGCCGGCCACGATCGAGTTCGACGACGAGTTCCCCGAAGACGGCGACGCCCACGGCTGCTTCAACGACCTGTGCGCCCTGCCGAGGCACGCACAGGCGATTCCGGCCGCGATGGCGCAGGGCGCCTTGGTGGCGTACGGACAAGCCGCGGACAACGACCGCCGGAGCCTCGGGGACACGCCTCCGCGGCGAGGCAAGCCCTACACGTTGCTGGCGCGGTTGTTCGACGGATTCACCAGCAACGATCGCCCGTACGTCTACCGGCCCGCGCTTCCCGCGTCGGAGAAGGACGCCGTCCTGTCCTTCCTGGACAACGGCCGGGTCGTGTTGTCCTCTCGCGGGTATTCCGCTGATTTGCTGCACCCGGGGCGGGAAGCCCTCGTACCGATGGCTTTCCTCACCGACGGCACATGGGTGTGGCCCGCCGCGGTCGCGTATTACCTGCGGCAGCACGAGATCGCACCCGCGCCCGACTTCGTCCAGCACATCCGCTCCCGCGGGTACCGGCCGCCCGCGTCCGTGCCGAGGTTCGCGCTGGACCGCGCTTCGGCGATGGCGATGGGCCGTCCGGAACCCGAGGCCGCGGTGTGGGAGGACTACGACCGCGCCGCGTACGCGTTGGCGGACATGGCATCCCGGTTCCGGGTCAGCAGGCGCCGCTACGGCATCGGCCGGGTGCGGGACCAGGCGTGGTGCATGGTCCGCGAAGGCGACCGGTGGGCGGCTTTCTGGTACTCCGAGGCGGAGCACCGCCGCGAACTGGAGCACGTCTTCGACACGGTCGGCCAGGCCGCGACGTACATCATGGGCCAGCTCTGGCAGAACTACCCCAACCTGCAGCGCGAGCCGGACGAGGTGCTCGAGCCCTACGAGGTGCTGGACGTTCCCATCCCGCCTTCGCCGCCGCTGGAGAACTTCGAGGGGTTCCGGTACGTCAAGGTCACCGATCTGGACGTCGAGCAGTTCGGCCCGCCCGCTTCGAACCTCGTCTACGCGCCCGGCACCACGGCTGACCAGATCGTGCCCGTCCTGCACGGGGACGCCTCGCCGCGGCGGCTGCGGCTGACGGGCGAGTGGACGGTCGTCTCGTGCGCGACCAAGGACGGCGAGACCCGGCCGGGCGGTGTGCGGGCGTACATCCTGCCGCAGGCGACCGGGGATTACCTGAACTGGGGCCAGATCGTGGAACTGTCGGCCGTGGACGGCCTCTGATGCCCGGCTGGAAGATCGGCCTCGACCCGCGTGACCTCGCCAGCGTGGACATCTCGCTGTCAGGCTGGTTGCGTGGCCACGCGATCGGCGGCGCGCTCGGCGCGGCGGTCCGGTTCGACCAGCCCGCCGACATCCTGAAGCGGTACGGCCAGTTCGGCCCGGCGCAGTTCACGAACGTGTTCGGCAAACCCGGCGCGATCACGTCGGACACGCAGCTGATGCTGATGGCGCTGGACGGCATGGTCCGCGCGCACGTGCGTGCCACCTGGTACGAGCGGACGGACCCGGTGCAGGAAGTGGCGCTGGCGATGCGCCGGTGGCTGGTGACCGAGCAGGACGGCTGGTTCCCGCGCGCGAACGAGCTTTTCCAGCGGCGCTGGGCGGATCGGACCACGGTCGACGCGATCCGGCACTTCGCCGGGACGGGCACGTTCGGCACGATCGACAAGCCGCTCAACCGCGCCCAGGGCAGTTCCGCGCTGAGCCGGGCGGGTGTCGCGGCGTTGTGGAGCACGGATCTGGGCGAGGTTTTCACCCTCGGTGCCCGGATCGCCGCGCTGACCCACGGCCACCCCGACGCGTACCTCGCCGCCGGTGCGTACGCGGTGATGGTGCAGTACCTGCTGACCGTCAAGAACCCGGTCCGTGCCATCGACGCGGCCAGGTTCGAGCTGACCCACTGGAAGGGCCACGAGCAGGTCCACGAAACCCTGTCCAAGGTCGTCGAAGCCCAGTTCGACCCGGAGCTGGAACTCGGTCCCGCCGCGATCGAGAGCTTCGGCGACAGCGAGACAGCTGTCGGCGCGCTGGCCATCGCGGCCCGTGCGGCCATCTCCGAGCACCGCTTCGAGTACGTGGTCGGCCGGGCCACCACGATCGCGGGCGACAGCGCGACCACCGGAGCACTGGCAGGCGGGCTGTACGGCCTCTCAGGCGGCGGGAGTTTCCTGCCGGAGGACCTCGTCGCACAGGTGGAGCTGAGCGAACGAATGGTCACGCTGGCATACCAGGCCCGCCGCGAGTTCAGCGACGAACCACTGTCGAGCGACGAGTTCTACAGCTGGTTCCCGTTCTCTCAGCAGCGTCAGCCGACCTTGTCGGGGTGGACCTCCACGACGACGCGGTAGCCGATCCCGGCGGGAACACTGCCCGCGACGCGGATGGTGAGTTGCACCCAGTACACCCGCGCGCCTCGCGGATCGGGCACAAGTTCGGCTTGACCAGCGATGATGATGGGGTTCGGATCGCCGGGCCCGCTCGACACCCACGTCTGCGTGACCACTGTCGCCTCAGGGTCGAGGTAGGGCAAGGAGTCCGGCAGGAGCACTGACGCCACGCGGGCCTTGGCCACCGGGACGCTGCGGCCGAAGAACATGCCGCCGGTGGGTGGCTCCCCACCGATCCACATCACGCCGCTGTATTCCGTGCCGCGCATGGTCTGCCCAGTCGCGGCATCGGTGACCAGGTGGTCGAGCCGGCGTTCGCACAACAGCGGCGAAGTCATGGTCCCACCTTATAAGCCCTGCTAGATCCACCCGTTGTCCCGCGCCATCCGCGCGGCCTGGGCACGGCTGCGCGCGCCGAGCTTCGTCATGGCCGACGAGACGTAGTTGCGCACGGTCCCGGCCGAGAGGTTCAACGCCTTGGCGATGTCCGGTGCCGTGCGGGAATCGTCGACCATGCGCAGGACTTCCAGTTCCCGCTCGGTCAACGGGCACGGGTTCTCGGCGAGCGCCTCGGCGGCGAACTCCGGGTCGACGTACCGCATCCCGGCGTGCACGCGGCGGATCACGTCCGCCAGCAACGCGGCGGGCGCCGTCTTGGCCAGGAATCCCTTCGCCCCGAGCGACAACGCCTGGCGCAACACCCCGGGACGGGCGTGCCGGGTCAGCATGATCGCCCGAGTGTCGATCATCTCCAGTACCCGCAGGCCGTCCATTGCGGGCATCTCGACGTCGAGGACGACCACGTCCGGCTTGTGCTCGGCGATCGCCATCAGCGCCTTCGCGCCGTCGTCGACGTCGGCGACCACCTCGAGGTCCGATTCGAGGCCGAGCAGCGAGGCCACGGCCTGCCTGGTCAGCTGTTCGTCGTCGGCCAGCACCACGCGGATCATCTCGGCAGGCTCGCAATCACCTCGAAGGAAGCCGGGTCGACGTTGCGCGCTGTGAACGACCCACCGGACGCCTCGACTCGCCGCGTCAGCCCGGCGAGACCGCTGCCCTCGTCGCCTTGCCGCAGCGGGGCGACACCGTCGTTCACGATCCGCAGCACAGCCTGATCCGGTTTCACCACAAGGGAAACCGTGCACGTGCGCGGGTCGGAGTGGCGCAGCGCGTTGGTCATGGCCTCGCGCAGGACGCGACCGAAGAGGTCGCGCTCGCCGGTGCTCAGCCCGGCCGGGTCGGCGTCGAAGTCGCACGAGATCCCCGCCGAGTCCAGGAGGTTGCGCGCGCCGGTGAGCTCGATGGCGAAGTCGGTCGGCCGGTTGCCGTGGGCCAGTGCCCGTACGTCCCGCAGAGCACTGCGCGCTAGGCGTTGCACTTCGATCATCTCGGCCTTGGACTTCTCCGGGTCGGTCAGCCGGACCGCCAGTTCGCTCTTGAGCGACACGACTTCCAAAGCGTGCCCGAGGATGTCGTGCAGGTCCTCGGCCAGCCGCAGGCGCTCGCGGGTGGCGGCGAGCTCGGCCGCGTCACGCCGTGCCTCCTCCAGCTTCAGCACGCCTTCCCACCACCGGTACGTCAAACCGATGCTGTACGCGAGCGCGACGGCCATGAGAGTCGCGCCGATCAGGAACGGGCCGATCAGGTCGCCGCGGCCGACGAGCAGCAGCACGCCACCGTAGACCGCCGTCTGCATCACCACGACGACGGCGACATATCGCGTGGCGACCCCGAGTGGCCTGGCCACGAAGAACTCGGCCGCCGTCGTGCCGACGAGGATCGCGCAGAACCCGCTCGATTCCGGTCCCGTGGCACACGCGAGAGCCGCGATGGCGAGCGCCGCCCCGACAAGGCCGAACACGCGGATGTTCGGGTACGGCACCCAGTCGCCCCGCAGGCGCCCCAACGTGCCGTGCACCCGTACGGCGATGAGCGCGACGGTGGCCACCGCGATCGTGGCGAACACAGCCCAATGCCGCCGGTCCTGCAGCAGGAAGAAGATCGGCATCAACGTGACGGTCTCGGTGAACAACAGCATGAACCGCGTTGTTCGGCGGATCGTCTCGATGGCTGCGGTCTCGGACACGGACCACAACGTAACAGCACATGACACGTGTCATCCCAGGTCGTGACGGCGACGACTACTGGCTGTGGCCGCGTTCGGCGAGTCTTGGTGGCATGAACGTGATCGAAGTTTCCGGATTGGCCTACCGCTACGGGCAGTTCGCGGCTGTCGCCGGTGTCGACTTCACGGTCCGCCAGGGGGAGATCTTCGCGCTGCTCGGCACGAACGGCGCGGGAAAGACCACCACGATCGAGCTGATCGAGGGGTTCCGCAAGCCGGCAGGCGGCCGGGTACGCGTGTTCGGCGTCGACCCGGCGGCCGACCGGGCAGCCTTCAGCGCGCGCACGGGCGTGATGTCCCAGCAGACCGGGTTGATCGGCGAGCTGACCGTGTCCGAGACCCTCGACCTGTGGGCCGGGCTGACCAGTCGCAAGGACTCAGTGAAGTCCCTTGTGGACACCGTCGGGCTGACCAGCAAGGCGGACGTGCCGGTCGACAAGCTCTCCGGCGGCGAACGGCGCAGGCTGGACTTCGCGCTGGCGATCTGGGGACGTCCGCAGCTGGTGATCCTGGACGAGCCCACCACCGGGCTGGACCCGGAGTCGCGTCAGCAGCTCTGGGACACCGTCGACCACCTGCGGGACACCGGCACATCGGTCCTGCTGACCACGCACTACCTGGAGGAGGCCCAGGCGCTGGCCGACCACGTGGCGATCATGCACGAGGGCCGGATCCAGCTCGCCGGGACGCTGTCGGAGGTGCTGTCCGACCAGCCGGCGCGGATCACCGCGAAGGTGCCGGACATCGGCGTGCCGAGGATGTTCGGCGACGTGACGGTGGACAACGGGGTGTTCACCGTGCAGACCAGGGACATGCAGGCCGACCTGCACGAACTGTTGCAGTGGGCCAAGGAGAACTCGGTGCGGCTGCAGGACCTCAACGCGACGCAGGCGTCGCTGCAGGAGATCTTCCTGTCGATCGGAAAGGCGTGACCATGGTTCTCCACCTGGCTTTGACGGAGTTGCGGCTGCTGTTCCGCAAGAAGCTGACCATGGTGTCGGTCGTCGTCCTGCCCGCCGCGCTGTGCGCGATGGCGTACCTGCAACTGCGTGAGCTGCCCGCGTCGGAGTGGCCGCCGCAGTTGGGTTTCACGTACGTGATGCTGTTGTCCCTGTCGGTGTTCCTCGTCAGCACGACGGTGTTCACCGCGCGCAGGCAGTCACTTGTGCTGCAACGGCTTCGGACGTCCGAGCTGTCGGACAACGGGGTGTTCGCCGGGATCGCCGGTCCGATCATGGCGGTCGGCCTGGTGCAGTCGGTCGTCTACCTGGGTTTCTGCCTCGCGATCGGTGCTCCCGCGCCGCAGCAGGCCGGGCCGATCCTGATCGGGCTGGTGCTCGGCCTGCCGACGGCGTTGCTCGCGGGCATCGTGACCGCCGCGTTCTCCCGGAGCGTGGAGGTCACCCAGATCACCGCGATCCCGCTGCTGTTCACGGCACTGGCCGGGTCGATCATGACGAGGGTGGACAACGAGGTGGTGGCCACGATCGGGGCCGCGCTGCCGATGGCAGGCCCGGGTGAGCTGCTCGCCAGGGGGTGGAGCGGCTCGTTGTCGATGGTCGCGCTGGGTGCCACGATCGGGTGGCTGCTGGTGCTCGGGGTCGTCGGTCAGCGGTTCTTCAAGTGGGAACCCCGCCAGTAGCAGTATTTCCTTATATAAGTCGCGGCTGTTGAATTTGGGTCATCGAAGGCAACGCCAGCGGAACCGTCAAGAGCTGCGACCCACCGCGTCATTTCGCCCTGACCTGGGAGTTCGACGGAGAACAGAGCTCGGTGACCGCACAGATTCGAACTGGAGCACGGCGTTCCCGTGAACGAACACTGGGAGACCTACGTCCCGGGCGCGGGCGGCGTCGGCTGGGACCTCACCCTCGCGAGCCTCGCCACGCACCTGGCGGAGAAACCGTTGCCACCGGAGGAAGAGGGGACCGCCTCGGCAGCAGGCCTCGACTTCATGCGGCGAAGCAGCGCCGACTGGGGACAGGCAGGCGTGGCCGCGGGCGAGGACCCGGGGTGGGCGCAGGCGGCGGCCGATCGCACAACCGCCGCCTGCGCGCCACCCGCGAACGGAAACGATCTGCGGTGACCGGCCTCCGGGTTCAGCGCAAACCCGCGCGGTAAAGGTCCCGCAGTACCCCGATTTCGCCGCCGTGGTGGCAGACCTCGCGGGTGATGTGCAGGACCAACGCGGCGAACGGGTACTCGGCGTAGCCCGGTTCGGCCTCGCCGACCGGAGCGAGGAACTCGCTCTCGCTGAGCGACTTCACGCCACCGTGCCAGGCTTTGTAGGTGTCTTGCAGCATGCTGACCGCGGTGTCGGCGTCGCCCGGCCACGATGTGATCTCCAACGTGGGCACCTCGGCTTTGAAGTGCGAGGCGGCTCGCTGACCGAAGCAGCCGACCGCGATGTGCGTGATCCGCCAGGCGATCGTGGTCACCGGCGGCGGTTCGGGCGGGTGGAGCTGCCAGTCGATCGCGAACGTGCCGTCCGGCTTCTCGCGGATGCTCCACATGTCACCGACCGGTTCCCAGAGGTACTCCTCGTCGGTGAGGCCCCGCACCCGTGGCCAGAGGCTGTGGTCCCAGTAGAACTCAAGCTGCTCGAGTAGTTGATCGCGCCAGTTCATGCGACCGACGCTAGCGTGGGGTCACCGACACGGCTGTGTCGGTGAATGGAGGTCGTGGTGGAGCCGATGGTCGAGCGCCAGCACGCCCTGATCGAACAGCTGCGTGCCCGCGCACCCCGCCTGACCAGCGCACAAACGCTCGCCACCGATCTCGGTGTCAGCTCGCGGACGATCGAGCGCGACGTGGCCAGGCTGCGGGCGGCGGGACTGCCGCTGCGGATCCAGACCGGCCCGGGCGGTGGCTACTCGATCGACGCCAGATCACTGCTGCCGCCGATCGAGCTCACCCCCGGCGAGGCCTCGGCGCTGGTCGCCGCGATCGTGGCGGTCGGGCCGTTCAGCTCGGCGACGGCCCAGACCGCCTTGCAGAAGCTGCTCAACGCGCTGCGTGCCGACTGACCCGCGCCCAGAAGCCGCAGCGGTGCTCGGCGGCGAACGGCGTCGGCGCGATGCCGTCGGACGACAGCTTGATCACGGTGCCCTTCGGCCAATGCGGACGGCCGGGACCGTTCGGGTTGCCCGTCCGCGCGAACGCCGACCAGTAGCCGATCATCTTGGCTGACAACCTTTCCTGCTTGGCGGTCAACGGCGGATACGGGTTCTGGGCCATGTCGAGATCCCAGAGGTAGGGCAGGTCCAAGCCGTGGTACGAGCCCTGCGGAAAACCGGTTTCGGTGACCTGCCCGCTGTCCTCGGCGAATTCGTAGGCGTAGACCGGCTGATGCGCCGCCTCGGCAGTGCGCAACACCGGGCAGGCGCCGATCGCCCCGCCCCAGTCGCTGAGCACCGCGGACATCGCAAGCGCCGGGCTGCCGTAATCGCCGACAGGATACGTGGCCAGCACGTCGCCAGCCCTCCCGCCGAACGTCTGGCCCACCAACTCGGTGTACCTCCCCGCCGTCATGTTCGATTCCCACGAAACGAACATGCGCATCTCGTCACGCGTGCTGCCGACGATCAGCGGAACCCGTGCCGCTGTTCCGTCACGCATCGCATCCCTCGGCTGCTTGGGCAACATCGGTGTGCCCGCAACGGGATTCCACGGCCGGTCACTGACCTTGCCGTTGAACGCGAATCCCACGCCGGCCAACGTTCCGAGCAGCTTCTCCACGCTTTGCCCACGCAGACAAGCGGCAACATCGGGCGCCGCCGTACAACCAAGCTGCTCTGTCGCCTGCGCACCGAACGCCTGCGCCGCAGGCAACGTCAGCACCTCGTTGTCACAGGCACCGCTCTGCGAGATCGCCCGGTGGAACAAGCCTCGGGACAGCGGCGATGCAAGGTGGGCACACACCGCACGGGCCCCCGCGGACTGCCCAGCCAACGTCACGTTTCCCGGATCGCCCCCGAACCTGGCCGCATTGCGCTTCACCCAGCGCAGCGCGGCAGTCTGGTCCATCAGGCCGTAGTTCCCGCCGCTCCCGTCAAGTGCGGGCGAGGAAAGGAAACCAAGCGCCCCCAACCGGTAGTTCATGCTCACGACAACCACGTCGCCGGACGTCGCCAGCCTCGTGCCGTCGAACTCCTCGGCAGCACCGGAATTGAACGCACCGCCGTACAACCAGACCAGCACCGGCTTCGGTCCACCGCGCTTCGACCGCGGCGCAGTGACATCGAGGTAGAGGCAGTCCTCAGCAGTACCTGCAAGACGTTGCTGCGGACAGGGGGTCCCCGGCTTCGTGGCGTCACGGATGCCTTGCCAGGAAACCGGATCAGCGGGCGGACGCCACCGCCGCGGCCCCACCGGCGGCTCCGCGTAAGGAACACCGGAGAACTTCACGTGGTCCTCGGCGACCTTGCCGCGTAACCAGCCCGAGTCAACCCGGACAACACCTGAACCACCATCGGCAACCGCGGGAGTACCGGCAAAACCCACGGCCGCCACCGCGACCAGCGTAAGGACAACAGTACGAATCGACATACCGGCAATCCTCACCGGCAGCGGCCCCCGGCACGTACGCCGAGAATCCCGACTTCCACTACGCCCGCTGACGTAGAAGCAGGCGACTCAGCCCAACCCGTTCTTTCACCTGTTCGGACGGGAAAGCGTTGTGACTGGCTGTTCCGTTGGGCGTTCCCCGCGCTGACACGGGAAAGGCCCCCGGCGAGCCGGGGGCCTTTCCTGTCGAACAGCTGAAATCAGCGGTAGTCGCGACCGAAGTCGTAGTCGTCCAGCGGAACCGCCGCACCCGTACCGGTGCCGAAGACATCCGGGGTGTAGTAGCCGTCGTCGTAGGACGGGATCGCGTAAGCGGCGACCCGCGCCTCCTCGGTCGGCTGGACCTGGATGTTGCGGTACTTGTTGATGCCCGTACCCGCCGGGATCAACTTACCGATGATGACGTTCTCCTTCAGGCCGACGAGCTTGTCGCTCGCGCCCTTGATGGCCGCGTCGGTCAGGATCTTCGTGGTCTCCTGGAAGGAGGCCGCGGAGAGCCAGGACTCGGTGGCCAGCGACGCCTTGGTGATACCCATCAGCACCGGACGGCCGGAGGCGGGCTCGCCGCCCTCGGAGACGATCCGGCGGTTCTGCGTCTCGAAGTCCGCGCGCTCGGGCAGCGAGCCGGGCAGGAAGTCGGTCGAACCGCTGTCGATGATCGTGACCCGGCGCAGCATCTGCCGGACGATCACCTCGATGTGCTTGTCGTGGATGGACACACCCTGCGCCCGGTACACCTTCTGGACCTCGTCCGTCAGGTGCATCTGGGCCGCACGCGGCCCCATCACGCGCAGCACCTCGTGCGGGTCGGGGGTACCTTCCAGCAGCTGCTGGCCCACCGACACGTGGTCGCCGTCGGCCAGCGGGCCGTCCGGCGTCACCGCGAGGCGCTGACGCTTGGACAGCTTGTCGAAGATGATCTCTTCGCTGCCGTCGTCCGGGATCAGCGTGATCTTCCAGAACCGGTCGCCGTCCTCGATCCGCACGCGGCCGTCGACGTCGGCGATCGGCGCCTTGCCCTTGGGCTGACGGGCTTCGAACAGCTCCTGGACACGGGGCAGACCGGTGGTGATGTCGTCACCGGCCACACCGCCCTGGTGGAACGTACGCATCGTCAGCTGCGTACCCGGCTCACCGATCGACTGGGCGGCGACGATACCGACGGCCTCACCGACGTCGACCAGCTGGCCGGTCGCCATCGAACGGCCGTAGCACATCGCGCAGACACCGACAGCGGACTCACAGGTGAGCACGCTGCGGACCTTCGCCCTGACGACGCCGCCTTCGATCAGCTTCGCCAGCGCCGGGTCACCGAGGTCGTCACCGCGGTTGATGATGACGTTGCCCTCGGAGTCGGTGATGTCCTCCGCGACCGTGCGCGCGTAGACACTGGTCTCCACGTGCTGGTCACGGATGACGACGCCGGACGCGTCCTTCTCACCGATCGGCATCTGGATGCCGCGGCTGGTGCCGCAGTCGATCTCACGCACGATGACGTCCTGCGAGACGTCCACCAGACGACGGGTCAGGTAACCCGAGTCGGCGGTACGCAGCGCGGTGTCGGCCAGACCCTTGCGGGCACCGTGCGTGGCGATGAAGTACTCACCCACGGACAGGCCTTCGCGGAAGTTCGCCTTGATCGGCCGGGGGATGTACTCACCCTTCGGGTTGGACACCAGACCACGCATACCGGCCAGCGACCGGACCTGGGTCATGTTGCCCGCCGCGCCCGACTTCACGATCGTCGGGATCGGGTTGTCCTCGGGGAAGAAGTCCTCCATCGCCTTGGCGACGTCCTCAGTGGCCTGGGTCCACACCTTGACGAGCTCGTTGTTGCGCTCGGCGTGCGAGAGCTGACCGCGCTGGTAGCGCTTCTCGACCGCTTCGGCCTTCTGCTCGTACTGGTCGAGGATTTCCTTCTTGTTCGGCGGCACCACGACGTCGGAGATGGCGATGGTGACACCGGAGCGGGTGGCCCAGTGGAAGCCGGCGTCCTTCAGCTTGTCCAGCGTCCGGGCGACGGTGACCATCGGGTACCGCTCGGCGAGGTCGTTCACGATCGCGGCCTGACGCTTCTTGGGCATCGGCTCGTTGATGAACGGGTAGTCCTCGGGGAGCAGGTCGTTGAACAGCACCCGGCCGAGCGTGGTCTCCGCCAGCCACATGCTGCCCGGCTCGTAGCCCTCCGGCCGCATGCCGTTGCCCGGCTGGCGGTTCTTGATCCGGATCTTCACCGGCGCCTGCAGGCCGATGACCTTGCGGTCGAAGGCCATGATCGCCTCGGCGGGCGAGGAGAACGCCAGTCCGGCGCCGATCGCGTTCTTGTCGAGCCGGGTCAGGTGGAACAGACCGGTGACCATGTCCAGACGGGGCATGGCCAGCGGACGGCCCGACGCGGGCGACAGGATGTTGTTCGACGACAGCATCAGGATCCGGGCCTCGGCCTGCGCCTCGGCCGACAGCGGCAGGTGCACCGCCATCTGGTCACCGTCGAAGTCGGCGTTGAACGCCTCACAGACCAGCGGGTGCAGCTGGATGGCCTTGCCTTCCACCAGCTGCGGCTCGAAGGCCTGGATACCGAGGCGGTGCAGCGTCGGCGCGCGGTTGAGCAGCACCGGGTGCTCGGTGATGACCTCTTCGAGCACGTCCCACACGGCCGGGCGCGCACGCTCGACCATCCGCTTGGCGGACTTGATGTTCTGCGCGTGGTTGAGGTCGACCAGCCGCTTCATCACGAACGGCTTGAACAGCTCCAGCGCCATCGCCTTGGGCAGACCGCACTGGTGCAGCTTGAGCTGCGGGCCGACCACGATGACCGAACGGCCCGAGTAGTCGACTCGCTTGCCGAGCAGGTTCTGGCGGAACCGGCCCTGCTTGCCCTTCAGCAAGTCGGACAGCGACTTCAGCGGCCGGTTACCGGGACCGGTGACCGGACGACCGCGGCGGCCGTTGTCGAACAGCGCGTCGACGGCCTCCTGCAGCATCCGCTTCTCGTTGTTCACGATGATCTCGGGCGCGCCGAGGTCGATGAGCCGCTTCAACCGGTTGTTGCGGTTGATCACGCGGCGGTACAGGTCGTTCAGGTCGGAGGTGGCGAACCGGCCACCGTCGAGCTGGACCATCGGCCGCAGGTCCGGCGGGATGACCGGGACGCAGTCAAGGACCATGCCCATCGGCGAGTTGCGGGTGGCCTGGAAGGCCGCGACGACCTTCAGGCGCTTGAGCGCGCGCAGCTTCTTCTGGCCCTTGCCGCTGCGGATGGTCTCCCGCAGGTTCTCGGCCTCGGCGTCGACGTCGAAGTTGCCTGCCAGCGTCTTGATCGCCTCGGCACCCATCGACCCGGTGAAGTAGTCGCCGTAGCGGTCGATCAACTCGCGGTAGAGCAGCTCGTCGGCGATCAGCTGCTTGACGTCGAGCTTGGTGAAGGTGCTCCAGATCTCGTCGAGCCGGTCCAGCTCGCGCTGGGCGCGGTCGCGCAGCTGGCGCATCTCGCGCTCGCCGCCCTCTTTGACCTTGCGTCGCACGTCGCTCTTGGCGCCCTCGGCCTCCAGCTGCGCGAGGTCGCCCTCGAGCTTCTGGGCGCGCGCCTCGATGTCGGCGTCGCGACGGGCCTCGACCTGCTTGCGTTCGACGCCGATCTCCGACTCGAGGGTGGGCAGGTCGTTGTGCCGCAGCTCGGTGTTCACGCCCGTGATCACGTACGCCGCGAAGTAGATGATCTTCTCGAGGTCCTTCGGCGCCAGGTCGAGCAGGTAGCCCAGCCGGGACGGCACACCCTTGAAGTACCAGATGTGCGTGACCGGTGCGGCCAGCTCGATGTGGCCCATGCGCTCACGACGGACCTTCGCGCGGGTCACCTCGACGCCGCAGCGCTCGCAGATGATGCCCTTGAAGCGGACCCGCTTGTACTTACCGCAGTAGCACTCCCAGTCGCGGGTCGGACCGAAGATCTTCTCGCAGAAGAGCCCGTCCTTCTCCGGCTTCAGTGTGCGGTAGTTGATCGTCTCCGGCTTCTTGACCTCGCCGTAGGACCACTGGCGGATGTCGTCTGCGGTGGCCAGGCCGATGCGGAGCTCGTCGAAGAAGTTGACGTCAAGCACGTCGGTTCTTCTCCCCTTTGGTTGAAGACAGCAGATTCGGGGGATTCAGGCGAGGTGCGGGGCCGGTTTCCGGCCGGCCCGCACCTGGCGCGAGGTCAGTTCACAACGTCGTCAACAGAAGGCGATTCGTTGCGGGACAAGTTGATCCCGAGGTTCGCGGCGGCGCGCTCCAGGTCCTCGTCGTCCCCGTCGCGCATCTCGATCGCGGCACCGTCCGAGGAGAGGACCTCCACGTTCAGGCACAGCGACTGCAGCTCCTTGAGCAGCACCTTGAAGGACTCCGGGATACCCGGTTCCGGGATGTTCTCGCCCTTGACGATCGCCTCGTAGACCTTCACGCGGCCCACGACGTCGTCGGACTTGATCGTCAGCAGCTCCTGCAGCGTGTAGGCCGCACCGTAGGCCTGCATCGCCCAGCACTCCATCTCACCGAAGCGCTGGCCACCGAACTGCGCCTTACCACCCAGCGGCTGCTGGGTGATCATCGAGTACGGGCCGGTCGAACGGGCGTGGATCTTGTCGTCGACCAGGTGCAGCAGCTTCAGGATGTACATGTAGCCGACTGCGACCGGGTACGGGAACGGCTCACCTGAGCGGCCGTCCAGCAGGATCGCCTTGCCGTCCTTGTTGACCATCCGCTCGCCGTCCCGGTTCGGCATGGTCGAGCCGAGCAGACCGGTCAGCTCCTCCTCGCTGGCGCCGTCGAACACCGGGGTCGCGGTGTTCGTGTCCGGCTCCACCTCGTAGAGGTCCTCCGGCAGCTTGGCCGCCCAGTCCGGGGATCCGTCGATCTTCCAGCCTGTCTTGGCCAGCCACCCGAGGTGCGTCTCGAGGATCTGGCCGATGTTCATACGACGCGGCACACCGTGGCTGTTCAGCACGACGTCGACCGGCGTGCCGTCCGGGAGGAACGGCATGTCCTCGGCCGGGAGGATCTTGCCGATGACACCCTTGTTGCCGTGCCGTCCGGCGAGCTTGTCGCCGTCCTGGATCTTGCGCTTCTGCGCCACGTAGACGCGGACCAGCTCGTTCACGCCCGGGGGCAGCTCGTCCTCGTCCTCACGGGAGAACACGCGGATACCGATGACCTTGCCGGTCTCACCGTGCGGCACCTTCAGCGAGGTGTCGCGGACCTCACGGGCCTTCTCACCGAAGATCGCGCGCAACAGGCGCTCCTCCGGCGTCAGCTCGGTCTCGCCCTTCGGCGTGACCTTGCCGACGAGGATGTCGCCGTCGCGGACCTCGGCACCGATCCGGACGATGCCGCGCTCGTCCAGGTCGGCCAGCACCTCCTCGGAGACGTTCGGGATGTCCCGCGTGATCTCCTCGGCGCCCAGCTTCGTGTCGCGGGCGTCGATCTCGTGCTCCTCGATGTGGATCGAGGTGAGCACGTCGTCCTGGACCAGACGCTGGCTCAGGACGATCGCGTCCTCGTAGTTGTGGCCCTCCCACGGCATGATCGCCACGAGCAGGTTCTTGCCCAGCGCCATCTCGCCGTCTTCGGTGCACGGACCGTCCGCCAGGACTTGGCCGACCTCAACGCGCTCACCCTCGTTGACGATGGGCTTCTGGTTGATGCACGTGCCCTGGTTGCTGCGGCGGAACTTGTACAGGCCGTAGGTCTGGCGGGTGCCGTCGTCGGCCATCACCGTGATGAAGTCCGCGGACAGCTCCTCGACCACACCGGCCTTGCTGGCCACTACCACGTCACCGGCGTCGACCGCGGCACGCAGCTCCATGCCCGTACCGACCAGCGGCGACTCACTGCGCAGCAGCGGCACGGCCTGGCGCTGCATGTTCGCACCCATCAGGGCGCGGTTGGCGTCGTCGTGCTCGAGGAACGGGATCATGGCCGTCGCGACCGACACCATCTGGCGCGGCGAGACGTCCATGTAGTCGACACCGTGCGGGTCGATGAACTCGACCTCACCACCCTTGGTGCGGACCAGGACGCGCTCCTCGACGAAGTTGCCGTCGGCGTCGGTCGGCGAGTTGGCCTGCGCCTTGACGTAACGGTCTTCCTCGTCCGCGGTCAGGTAGTCGATCTGCTCGGTGACCCGGCCGTCGACGACCTTGCGGTACGGCGTCTCGATGAATCCGAACGGGTTGACCCGCCCGTAGGACGACAGCGAGCCGATCAGGCCGATGTTCGGGCCTTCCGGCGTCTCGATCGGGCACATCCGGCCGTAGTGCGACGGGTGGACGTCACGGACCTCCATGCCCGCGCGCTCACGGGAGATACCACCCGGGCCGAGCGCGGACAGCCGGCGCTTGTGCGTCAGACCGTCGAGCGGGTTGGTCTGCTGCATGAACTGCGACAGCTGCGAGGTGCCGAAGAACTCCTTGATCGCCGCGACCACCGGGCGGATGTTGATCAGGGTCTGCGGGGTGATCGCCTCGACGTCCTGGGTGGTCATCCGCTCGCGGACGACACGCTCCATCCGCGACAGACCGACCCGGATCTGGTTCTGGATCAACTCGCCGACCGTGCGCAGGCGCCGGTTGCCGAAATGGTCGATGTCGTCGACCTCGATCGGGATCTCCCGGCCGTCCTTGCCGATCACCGAGGTCTCGCCGGCGTGCAACCGGACGAGGTACTCGATGGTGGTGACGATGTCCTCTTCGGTCAGCACCCCGGTGTCGTACGACTCGACGACGCCCAGCTTCTTGTTGACCTTGTAGCGGCCCACCTTGGCCAAGTCGTAGCGCTTGTCCTTGAAGAACAGGTTCTCCAGCAGGGTCTGCGCCGACTCCTTGGTCGGCGGCTCACCCGGGCGGAGCTTGCGGTAGATGTCCAGCAGCGCCTCGTCCTGGCCCGCGGTGTGGTCCTTCTCCAGGGTGGCCAGCAGGGTCTCGGAGAACGCGAAGCGCTCCCTGATCTGCTCGGTGGTCCAGCCGAGTGCCTTCAGCAGGACGGTGACGGGCTGGCGGCGCTTGCGGTCGATGCGGACACCGACGGTGTCGCGCTTGTCGACGTCGAACTCCAGCCAGGCACCCCGGCTCGGGATGATGCGGGTGTCGAAGACGTCCTTGTCGGTCGTCTTGTCGACGGTGGAGGCGAAGTACACGCCCGGTGAGCGCACCAGCTGGGACACCACGACACGCTCGGTGCCGTTGACGATGAAGGTGCCCTTGTTGGTCATCACGGGGAAGTCACCCATGAACACCGTCTGGCTCTTGATCTCACCAGTGGTGTGGTTGGTGAACTCGGCCGTGACGAACAGCGGTGCGGCGTAGGTCATGTCCTTGTCCTTGCACTCCTCGACGGAGGCCTTGACCTCGTCGAAGCGCGGGTCGGAGAAGGAAAGCGACATCGAGCCGGAGAAGTCCTCGATCGGCGAGATCTCGTTCAGTACTTCCTCGAGACCACCGACGGGGTTCTCGTCACCGGCGTCGATGCGGCGCTGGAACCACGCCTCGGCACCGGTGAACCATTCGAAGGACTGGATCTGCAGGTCGAGCATGTTGGGAACGCCGAGGGGCTCGCTCAGCTTCGCGAACGAGACACGCTTCGGCGCACCCGGGATTCCGGACATGGAGTTGGTCGCAGCAGTGGCTTCGGTCGCGCGGGAGACTGCCAAGATGCGTCCTTCCAGGGACTATGAGCGGTTGAGCGGCCGCGCTAGCAGGCAACTAACGCAACTGTCAAGGGTGCTTGATGCCCAGCATCCTAGCTCTCGGGTAAGGGCACACGGAAAGTGGGCAGAGCAAAGACGCAGTCTAGCCAAACAAGCGGCGACTGTCCAGGGGCCCGCAGAAGAGGCCCCCCGCTCACGACAACAGCGTGACCCTGACCGGTTCTCCAGTCAAGGGGCCACGCGGTGTTCACCCACGTGGACCAGCAATTCCAAGCCTGTTGGACCAGCTAGCGGGGGATGGACGCTACCAGGCGTTCGACCGTCTCGTTGATCAAGGGTGGGCACAGCGAGTGGTGCGGCACGCACAGATCCTTGAGCACTTCGCCCAGCGCGGCCTCGAAAGCGCGCACTCCCGGCGACGGAAAAGGTGACCGAGACCACACCACGAAATCGTAGTCGGCGGCTTCCCAGGCGACTGTGTCCTCCACCCGGCGCATCACGTGGTGCTCGACGTGCTCGTGCCTGATCCTGCGGCCGGCCCGGTAGCGGGCCAGCTCGTCCAGCACCGGCCGGGCGGTGATCACCAGCGAGCTGGCGCGCACGGCGGCCGACTCGGCCATCCGCACGATTGTGATCGCGTCCTCGGCCGCGCGCCCGTCGACCTTCGCGAGCGCGTCGACGGACGCCTCGGGGTCGGCGTGCGACCGGGTGCCGATGGTCAGCGTGGCCGGGCCCAGGTGCTTGGCCAGCGCGTCGACGATCTCGGTCTTGGCCGGGCTGCTGGCCCCGGCGACCGCCACGAGCGTCCCGCGGTGCGAGGGCAGGGCTATCTTCATTGTGAGCGGGACACTACCGTCGGTCGCGTGCGATGACCGGACAGTAGGCGCGGGGTTCACCCGACCGTGTCGGCCGGCTCGGCGCCGCCCGCGATCACCGCGCCATTCCCGCGGCGATCCCGCTCCGGAGGACAAACTGTTCAGCCTGGTTTGACCTGCGTCTTTCGTAGAATTCCGATACTGACCTTACCCGTTGGCACCGGAATACCCCGAGATTGACGAGCTCAATCCGTCGACGGCGTCGAAGCCGGTTCGGCGATTTCGGTGAGCGAGTCGACCACCCGCCGCAGCCACTCGGTCAGGTCCCTGTCCTGCCCGAAACGACCGGGATCGGTCCTCGGCATCGTGTGCCTGTGCGACTCCGTGCCCGCGGGCACCGGCCAGATACCCGCCGCGACCGCGAAAACCACGCGCATGTTCGGGACAGCGGCCTGCCACGCCTCGATCTCGTGGCGTTGCCGCAACACGACCACGCCGCCGGTCTCCGGCAACGAGTCGAGAACGACCTGGGTACCGGCGTAGAGGAAACGCACCACGTCCGGCTCCCACCACAACCGGACCGGTTCGGGCTCGTCGTCGGGGATGATCTCGCGCAAAGCCGCGACCAACGGCGGATATTCGTCGGCCGCCGAAGCGAGCGGGACACCGATTGCCTCAGCGGTCGGGTCGTCGGTGACGTATTTGGTATACCGCCACTCCAGCAACTCGCTATATCCGGTCATTTGCCTGCGCAACCATGCCACCGCGTGCGGGCTGAACACACCGATCAGCTCGTCACCGGCACGGTCCCAGCAGACAGTGAGGTGCACAACGTCCACGAATACCCGAGTATCAATTCCTACGCCACCGATTCATTCGAATTTCATACGGCCATCCCATGTGATGTGGCCTCGATGTAGGACCGGTGTAGTGCTTCGATGAAGCCTTCGTTACATGGAATGGAAGAAACAAGTACTCACCATCGGCGTCGCCGCCGCGGCCGTGTTCGCCATGTCGTCGGTCGCCGCCAGCGCCGACGAGACCGCGGCCGGTGGCTGCAACAAGGACGGCCACAACGGCCAGGGCTGGACCCACTACAGCGAAGGTGGCGTCCACACCAAGGTGACCTGGTTCGAATACAAGATCAGCGGCAAGGGCACCGGCGGCAAGAGCAACGTCAACATCCGGCACTACGAGAAGCGGCGGCTGCAGAAGGACAAGCTGCTGTACTCCAACGACAGCCCGGACAACGTCAAGCAGAACACCGACTACTCGCACACGCCGAAGAACCCCATCCAGCTGGACTCCAGCAAGAAGCAGCACACCGACTACCACTTCGTCTTCGACACGGCCGGTAGCGACCCCACGTGCAAGGCCACCACCAGCGACTTCCCGGCCTGATGATCGGCGCCGACCAGCGTTGCCGCCGTGGTGCGCTCGCCACGGCGGCGCTGGCCATCCTGCTCGCGTCCGCGTGCTCGGCGCCCGCGGACGCGAAGCCGTCCCGGCTGATGAAACCGGTGTGCACGGATTCGTCGGGCACGGTCGTGGCCGACCCCAACCGGGACACGATCCGCGCGTTCTCCCGTGACGGGGCCCAGCTGTGGTCCCACGACCAGGAGGAAGGACGGTTCGCCGCCGCCGCGGGCGCGTGCGCCACCCAGGTGTTCTCGGCGCTGATCGCGGACTGGACCGACCTGACCGTCCGCGACCCCGATCCCCTCGCCTACCTGCCGAACGGGACGACGGTGCCGTGGCCGGGCCGTGGCGCGCATTCGAAGTTCCGCGTTCTCGCCGCGACCGGGCTGGGCACCGGCGTCGTGGCCACCGCGGACGGTGCACGGACGACCCTGCGGACCCAGGTCGACGGCCAGTTCGTCGCGTCGGAGGAGATGAAGTCGGCATCCTTCGACTGGGCGATCGCGCCGGACGGCCGGACCGCCGCCGCGTTCGACCACGGCACCACCGGCGGCGAGTTGATCATCCTCGAACGCAACCACGGCCGATGGGGCATCGCGTCGAAGACCGAGGTCACGGAGCCCGTCTACGGCGCGTTCCTGCGGGACGAGAACACCTACGTCCTCGCCCACGAAGACCGCTACGACCTGCACACCGGCGGCACGGCCAGGCGGATCGCCGGTCCGCGGGACGTCAGCGACGTGTTCATGGCGGGCGGCAACATCGCGCTGCTTAGCCGGATGACCAGCGTCGACAAGGACCGGACGGACGTGCGCGTGCTCGGCCCGGACCTGCGGCCGCGCTTCACGACCAGCGCAGAACAGGCCGCGGTCGTGTCGGCCTTCCGCAACTCCGTGGTGCTCAGCTTCCCCGATCGGACTGTGGTCGTCGACGGCGATCAGCACAAGCAACTCGACGTGCCCGCGCACCGGTACACGTTCGCGGGCCAGGACAACACGGTCGTCCAGGTCGGACCTGACGACGTGCGGACGAAGGAGGGGCTATGAGGAAACTGCTCATCGGACTGCTTGCCGTGCTGGCCGCGGTCGTGTTCGCGCCGACGGCGAACGCGGCCATCGACGCCAAGATCGGCAACCGCGCCAACGGCCGCTGCCTGGACGGCGCCGCCAGCGGCAACCCCGGGCTGCAGCCGTGCCGCGTCACCAACGGGCAGGTCTGGAAGTGGGCGGGCAGCGTGCCGAGCACGGGAACGATGCGGCACACGCTGTCGGGCAAGTGCCTTGACAGCAACGCGCGCGGTGACGTCTACCTGCTGACGTGCCAGGCGGGCAACAACAACCAGAAGTGGAAGATGGGCCGGTTCGGCACGAGCATCGAGATCAAGAACGTGGCCACCGGCCGGTGCCTGAGCCGGGCGCAGCTCGACGTGTTCCGGCTCGACACCTACGGCTGCAACACCGCGGACACGCTGCAGAAGTGGACGATCACGAACATCATGCCGTAGGACTCCCGGTTTTCTTGCAGCAGCAGGTCGTGGGGGCCTGCTGCTGCGTCCCGGCCAGGATCGACTCGTACGTCTCCCGCAGGCCCGGCCCGGGATCGAGCCCCAGCGTGTCCCGCAGGACCAGCCTGACCTCGTGGTACGCGTCCACCGCCTCGGCGACCCGGCCGGCACGGGCGAACGCCCGGATGAGCAGGTCCCACAACGGTTCCCGCAGCGGGACCTGGCGCACGAGCGGCTTCAGCCGCACCACCACCTCGTGGTACCTGCCCGCCGCCAGATCGGCCTCGGCCAGTCCCTCGACGCTGACCAGGTGCAGCTCGGCCAGCCTGGCCAGGTCCGGTTCGAACGGCCCGGCCTCCGCGCCGGTCAGCGGAGTGCCCCGGTACAGGTCGAGTGCCTTGCGGAAGTGGCCGGCGGCCTCGTCACCGACACCAGCCGCCTGCCCCGCGGCGCTGAGCCTGGCGAACCGCTCGGCGTCGACCCGGTCCGGGTCCACCGCGATCTGGTACGCGTCCTGCTGGCGTTCGATCGGGGCGCCGGGCAGCAACCGGCGCAGCCGTGACACGTGTGTCTGCAGGTTGGCCAGATAGGAGCGTGGCGCGTGGCCGTTCCACAGCATCTCGACGAGCCACTCCGTCGGCACCGGCCGCGCGGGTCGCAGCAACAGGCCGACCAGCAGCCGCGCGGGCCGTCCGGCGGGCACACCGACCGGGTTGCCGCCTTCGTCACGGACCTCGAGTGGTCCAAGGATCCCGAACTCCACGGATCGCACCCTGCCGCCGTTTCCCCGCACGGACCAGCGACAACCTCTACAGTGCAGCTACACGATCGGCCGCAAGCCGATTGCCGCCGGGGAGGCTGCATGGGGCAGTTCGGGGACCTGCTTCGCGGGCATCGCACAGCACGGGGGCTGACGCAGGAGGCGCTCGCCGCGCGCGCCGGGCTCAGCGTCCAGGCGATCGGCGTGCTCGAACGGGGTGACCGCAAGTTCCCGCACCGCGACACCGTCACCAGGCTGGCCGACGCGCTGGAGCTGACCGGCGACGTGCTCGACGCCTTCATGGCGGCGGCCACCAGAAAGGCCACGCCCAAGGTGGACGACCAGCCCACGGTCCCGGTCCCCGCTCGCCAGCTGCCCTCCGACGTGCCCGACTTCACCGGCCGCGAGGAGCAGTTGGACGTCGTGCTGACCGCGCTGCGAGAGCCCGCTTCCGCCGGTGCGCCACGTGTCGTCGTGGTCGTCGGCGGTCCCGGCATCGGCAAGTCGGCGCTGGCGTTGCGCACGGCCCACGAGATCGCCGACGAGTTCGCGGACGGCCAGCTCTACCTCGACCTCGCCGGAACGTCCGACCAGCCGCACGACCCGTCGGTGCTGCTGGCGGAGCTGTTGCGCGCCTTGGGTGTCACGGGTGGTGCCGTGCCGAACGGCACCGCGGCGCGGGCAACGCTTTTCCGGTCGCTGCTGTCGGATCGCCGGATGCTGCTGGTGCTCGACGACGCCGCGCGGTCCGAGCAGGTCCGGCCGTTGCTGCCGTCCAGCGGCGGGTGCGGGGTGCTGGTGACCGGCCGTCAGCTGCTCACGGACCTGCCCGGCGCCCGGCACATCGAGCTGGACGTGCTCAGCCCGGCCGAGGCCCGTGCCCTGTTCACCGGGATCGTCGGGGCGAACCGGGTGGAGGCGGAGCCGGACGAGGTGGAACCGATCGTGCGGGCCTGCGGGTACCTGCCGCTGGCGATCCGGATCGCGGCGGGCAAGCTGGCCGGCCGCCCGGCGTGGCCGTTGCGGCTGCTGACCGAGCGGCTGGCCGACGAGTCGCGCAGGCTCAACGAGCTGCGGCTCGGCGAACTCGGTGTCCGCGCGTCGTTCGAGGCCAGCATCGGGCAGCTGCCGGTGGACGCGACCGCGGCGTTCGGACTGCTCGGCCTGATGGGGCCGCGGGCGGTGCCGGAGTGGGTGCTCGGGCCGCTGCTGGACCGGCGGTTCACCGACGACGTGCTGGACATGCTGGTGGACGCGAACCTGTTGCGGCTGGCGGAGATCGACGTGAACGGCGGCCCGCGCTACCGGATGCACGACCTGCTGCGGACCTACGCCGTCGAGCGCGCCGATGAGCCGCACGCGGCCGTCCAGCGGCTGCTGGCGGTGTGGCTGGATCTGACCACGCGGGCGGTCGACCGGCTGCCGCCGTCGCTCTTCGCGCCACCACAGGGCGTCGCCCGCAGGATGGCTTTGCCGCAGTCCACAATCGACAAGCTGCTCGATTCGGCCGACAACTGGTTCACAGCCGAGCGGGAGGCGTTCGTCGGCGCGGTGGAACTGGCGGCGGCGTGGGGTTTCCACGAGTACGCCTGGCAGTTGGCTGCCACCGCGGTACCGTTCCACGACCTGCACAGCTACTACGAGGACTGGCAGCGCACGCACACCACGGCCCTCGAGGCTGTCCGCGCGGCGGGGAACGTGCGCGGGGAAACCGTCATGCTGCGCGGGCTTTCCCAGGTCCACCTGTACCGGGACGAGTACGACGTCGCGCTGGACGGCTTCCGTCGCGCGCTCGAACTGTCCCGGCAGGTCGGCGACGTTCGGGAGGAGTTCCTGGCCAAGTCGGGCCTGGCCACGATCGACCGGATGCTGCGGCGCTACGACAAAGCCGAGGCGCACATCCGCGAGGCGCTCGAAGTCGTCACCGACCGCAACCTGGAGGCGCAGGTCCGCAACGCGCTGGGCGTGGTCCTGATGGCGCAGGACCGGTTCGACGAGTCCTACGCGTCGTTCGAGCACGCATTGGCGATCTGCAAGGAGATCGACGACAAGCACCGGCTCGGTGTCGTGCTGCGCGAGGCCAGCATCCTGTACGACAAGATCGGCCAGACTCATCGTGCTCTCGCGTCGCTCGACCGTGCGCTGGAGATCTTCGAGAGCCTCGCGGACGAGCGGTGCGTCGGGTACACGCTGCTGCGGATGGGCCGTGTGCACGCCGCGCACAACGACATGGGTCATGCGACGCTCGTGTTGCAGCGGGCCGTGAACTTCTTCGCCACCAACGGGAACCGCATGGAGGAAGCGCAGTGCTGGCAGCTGCGCGGGGAACTGGCCGCGCAGCACCGCATGCTCAACGCCCGTGACTTCCTGACCCGCGCGTTGCGGCTGTGGCAGTCGATCGGGGCGACCAGTCAGGTCACCGACGTCCAGGCGAAGCTGGCCGCGCTGCCCGACTGAGCCGCCCTACTTCTTGACCTCGAAGAAGTCCAGTTTGACGATCTTCCACTTGCCGTCGACGTGGCGCATGTCCATGGCGAACTGGGTCGGGCCGCCGGACGGCTGCTTGTCCGCGCGGGTCCCGATCTGGTCGGCGAACACGAGCACCCTGGCCTCGTCACCGGAGAACCGGACCACACCGACGCTGACGGGGGTGACGACCACCTGGAGCTTCTGGTTCTGGATGTCGGCTTCGAGCGCCTTCATCGACTTGTCGTACTGGTCGACTGCCTCGCCGACCAGGTACTCCTTGGCACGCTTGGTGGCGGCGGGCATGTCGTCGAACTTGTAGGACAGCACCGCGGTCACGGCTGTGTTGGCGGCACCGACGATGTCCTTGGTCGAGTTGACGTCCGACAACGCGTCGTTCCCGACGCCTGTCCTGGCGTCGCTGAGGTTCTGCATGAACCAGACGCCCAGGCCGCCGATCAACAGGGCCACGACCACCAGAATCGCCGGGACCAGCAGCTTCAGCCGTGGCGGTGTCTCTTCGCCGACCGCCTCCGCGACGACGTCGTCGTCGGTTTCCGCTGTCGTGTCGGGCTCGGGCTCGGTTTCGGTTTCGACGGGCGCTGCGACGGCTTCCGGTTCGGGGTCCTTCGTGCGCGGCACGGTGACACGGCGCCGCGGCGTGGGACGGACCTCTTCCTCGAGCTTCTCGGTCGTCTCGGCCTCGCCGGCACCGTGGCCGTTGGCCTGCGGCTCCCCGATCACGGGGACGTCGAACGCCGGCGCGGCCGGGCCCTCGTCGGTGTGCGTGTCCGCGAACGTGTCGGTGTACGAGTCGCTGTGCGTGTCCTCAGCCTGGTCAGCGCGCCGGTGCAGGCCCGCTACCTTGGGCCGCCGGGTCGGCGGGGTAGCTGGACGGCGACGAGGAGGTGGCACAGTCGATGTCCTTCCGAATCACTGCTGGGCGGCGGAGTACGGGACCTGGCGCAGAGCGTTGACCTTCCAGCCGTTGTCGGTCTGGTCCAGCGCTGCCTCGATCCGCAGCCGCTTGGTGGTCGGGGCCTTGTCGCTCTCCTTCACCGTCGTGTCGACGACGACCATGATGGTGGCGACCTTCTTCTGCAGGTTCACGTCGGTCACCGCGGTCTCCCTGACCGCCGCCGTCGTGACCACTTTGGCGTCCCTGATCCGCTTCTTGAAGTCTTCCTGGTTCTTGGCGTAGTCGTCGTGCACCGAACCCGTGGACACGTCGAGGAACCGCTGGTAGGTCGCGTCGACGTCGGTGAAGTCCAGCGACGTCAGCGTGGCGACCGCGGCCGAACCCGCGGTGGAGACCTCTTCGCGGGTCTTGCGGACGTCCGCGCTCTCCCCGCTCGCACTCGCCCACCAGACGCCGAACACCGCCGCGAACGCGGCCGCGACCACCACCAGCGCGATCGAGCCGAACAGCAGGTTGCGGTTGGTCATGACCCTCCCAGCGTCTGGAGCATCGTCAGCGGGCCCTGCGGGATCGGCTGGCCGAGGAAGCCGATCAAGCCGGAGCTCTGGTCGGCCAGCTGCTGCCCGCCGCGTCCCGCGTTGGCCGCGATCTGCGCCTGCGACGGGGCCGCGACCTTACCGCCGAACGGGGCGTTCTGCGAGCCCCGGACGCTGATCGGGCTGCCGAGCGGTTCGGCGCAGTACGCCTTCTCGTTCGTCGCGATCGGCGAGGTGTCGTCACCGGGACGGCGTTTGGTGGCCTCGTAGCCCTTCACGCACGGCGGCGGGTTGAACAGGTTCAGCGCGAGGCCGAGGTGCGCGGTGCCGTCGCCCGGCGCCACGGAACGCGCGCCCGCCGCGACACCCGGGTACGCCACGAACATCAGCTCGAGCCCGTCGTTGCGGGTGACCAGGATGTTCGCCGTGGTCAGCAGGTTGGCCAGGACCACGCTGAGGCCGGAGCCGGATTCCCGCAGCAGGCCGGTGACCTGCTCGGCGGCCTGCGGGGTGACGGCGATCAGCTTGCGGATGTCGCCGTCGGAGTTCTTGAGCTGCTCGTTGAGCTGCGCGAGGCTGGTGGAGAACGACTTGATGTTGCCCGACTGCGCGTTCTGGGTGTCCAGCACGACACCGGAGTTGCGCAGCAGCTCGATCGTCTGCGGCAGGTTCTCCCGTGCGGCCTTGGTGAACTGGCCGGTCGAGTCGAGCAGCTGGGACAGGTCCGGCCCGGTGCCCGTGAACGCCTTGTCGAGTTCGTCGACGACGGTCTTGAGCGACTCGGTCGGCACCGACACGACCAGGTCGTCCAGGTCGCGCAGGACCTTGTCGGTCGACAACGGCGTCTCGGTGTGCTCGGCCGCGATCACCGAGTCACCCGACAGGTACGGGCTGGAGTCCTTGCGCGGCTGCAGGTCCACGAACTGCTCGCCGACCGCGGACCGGTTGGCCACGACCGCTTTCAGGTCGGCGGGGATCCGCGGCGCGTCCGGCGTGATCTCCAGGTCGACCTCGATGCCGTCGCGGGTCAGGTGGATCTCGCCGACGCGGCCGACCTGCACGCCGCGGTAGGTCACCTCGGCGTTGGTGAAGATGCCGCCGGAGTCGGCCAGCCGGAGTTTCACCGTGTAGCCCTCGTGGCCGAAGACCTTGCCGATGTCGGTGAACCGGAACAGCGCGTACACCACCGCGACGACCGCGATCACGAAGAACGCGACGATCTGCAGCCTCGTCCGCCTGGTCAGCATCGCTGGCCTCCCAGAATCGAGCCGAGCAGGCCACCGGCGGAGTTGCCGGTGCAGGTGGACCTGGGGGTGCCGGGCTGGTTGCCGCCGCCGAGGTCGGGCACGCCGAGCGGTGGCGGCGCACCCGGCTGGACGCCTTCCTGGCCGGTGGTCAGCTGGCCGAGCAGCGGGATGTCCTTCAACGGGTTCTGCCTGCTGCGGCTGAGGTTGTTGAGGATCTCGCCGAGGTTCAGGTCGATCTTGGCGTACAGGTTGACGTAGTCGCCCTTGACCGCGGGCACCGCCGAGTCCGGGAACGGGAAGCTGAGCAGCAGCTCCAGCGACTTCGGCAGGCTCGCGCCCGCCTCGCTGAGCTTCTGCAGCGCCGGCGTGAGCGCCTTGAGGTCGGCGACCAGGTTGGCCTTGCTCTTGTTGACGGTGTCGACCGTGACGGCCGAGAGCTGGTCGAGGTTCTGCAGCATGGTGACCAGCTGCGGCCGTTGCTCGGACAGCACCTGCAGGCCGGGCCCGATCTCGTCGATCACCTTGGCGATCTTGTCCTTCTGCCCGTCGAGTGTCCTGGACAGCTTGGCCAGCCCGTCGAGCGCCTTGGTGATGTCACCGCGCCGGGCGTCCAAGTCGGACACGAGCTTGTTCGTGTTGGTCAGCAACGCCTTCAGCTGCGGCTCGTTGCCGTCCGCGACCTGGTTGAGCTCGTCGGCGATCGTGCGCAACTGGTCGACGCCACCGCCGTTGAGCAGCATCGACAACGCGCCGAGGACCTCTTCGACCTCGGTGTTGCGGTTGGTGCGGTCCAGTCCGATGTACGCGCCGCCGGCGAGCTTGCCCTGTTCCTTGCCGGGCTGCGGCGCGGTCAGTTCGACGTACTTCTCACCGAGCAGGCTCGACTGGCGCAGCCGGGCGAGCGAGTTGCCCGGCAGGTCGATGTCGCCGCGCACGCTCATGGTGACCTCGGCCGTCCAGCCGTCCGGGGCGAGCGTGATCGCCTCGACCCGGCCGACCGCGACCTCGTTGACCTTCACGCCGGACTGCGGCACCAGGTCGAGCACGTCCCGGAACTGCGCTTTCACCGTGTACGGGCGGTCGCCGAGATCGGCGCCACCGGGCAACGGCAGGTCGTAGATGCCTTCGAAGCTGCATGAGGTGAGCGCCAGCGCGCTCACGCAAGCCAGTGCGGCGTGACGCAACCTCATCGCCCACCACCCAGCGGAACCGGGAGCGGCGGCACGAACCCGTTGTCGTACGCGCTGATCACCTGCGCGACCGACGGGATTCCCTTGAGCAGCGGCGCGACCTGCTTGCACGCGTCCGACAGCAGCGGCGGGATCCCTTTCGGGGTGGCCTGTTCCAGCAGCTTGCAGACCATCACGATCGGCGGCTGGGTCAACTCGTTGAGGTTCGAGCGCGCGTCCAGGGTGCCCGCGGATGCGTTGTACGAGCCGAAGATGTTGCTCAGCGCCAGCGGGGCGATGTCGAGCGTCTCGGCGAGCGCGGCCCGCTGGTCGACGAGCACCTGCGTGATCCCAGCCAACTTGTCCACATTGGACTTCAGGCGGTCCCTGTTGTCCCTGATGAACGCCTGCACCTGCTCGAGCGCACCGGCCAGCTGCTGCACGGACTGGGCGAGGTTGCCGCGCTCGGCGGCGAGGAACCCGCTGACGTCGGCCAGCTGCTGGGAGAACTGCCTGACCTGCTGGTCGCTCGCGGCCAGCGTGCCGGTGAACTTGTTCAGGCTGTCCACTGTGGAGAACAGCTGTTCCTGGCTGCCGGACAGGGTTCTGGCCGCCTGGCCGAGCTGCTTGATCGTGTCGTGGGTGGCCTGGCCGTTGCCCTGGAGGTTCTTGGCCAACGTGTCCAGCAGGTCCGACAACGCGCCGTCCTTGTTGGCGCCGTTCGGGCCGAGCGTGGTGCTCACGCGGTTGAGGCTCTTGTACAGATCGTCGACCTCGAGCGGAGTCGCCGTGCGGTTGCGGGGAATCGTCGCGCCCGAGTTCATCTGCGGCCCGGCGACGTACGCCGGGGCCAGCTGCACGTACCGGTCGCTGACCAGCGAAGGGGCGACGACGACGGCGCTGGCGTCCATCGGGAGCGCCCGGTCGCGATCCACCAGCAGCTCGACCTTGACCTGGTCGCCCTGCGGCTCGACCTTGTCGACTGTGCCGACCGCGACACCGAGCACACGCACCTCGTTGCCCTCGTACAAGCCGACCGCGCCACCGAAGAACGCCGTGATGCGCTTGCTGCCGCTGTCGGACAACACCCACCACAACACCGCGGCGGCGGCGAGGCCAAGCACGCAAGCGATCGCCACACCACGTCCGAGGTCGCGCCCCTGGCGCGTTTTGAACGTCATGGCGTGCACCCCTGTGGGTTGATCGGACCGACCGACGGCGGCAGCAGCCCGCAGATGTAGTTGTCGAACCAGCGGCCGTTGCCGATGGTGTTGTTGAACTGGCGGACGAACGGCGCGAACTTCTCGATGCCCTTGGCCAGGCTGTCCTGGTTGCGCTGCAGCATCGCGGTGAACTGGTCCAGCTGCGCCAGCACCGGGTCGAGCTGCTTGGAGTTGTCCTCCACCAGGCCCTTGAGCTCGGCCGAGAGCTTCTTCGTGCCGTCGAGCAATGAGCTGATCGCCTGCTTGCGCCTGCGGACCTCGTCGAGCAGCTTGTTGCCGTCGGCCAGCAGCTTGGCCACCTCGGCGTCCCGGTCGGCGAGCGTCTTGGAGATCTGCGCGGTGTTGCCCAGCAGCTGCGCGAGCTGCTCGTCGCGGCTGGAGATCGTCTTGGACAACGCCGACAGACCGTCCAGCGCGCCCTTCACGTTGTCCGGGGTGTCGGCGAAGGTCTGCGACAGCACCTCGAAGCTCTTGGCCAGCCGCGGCGTGTCGATCGCGTCGACCGTCTCGGCCAGCCCGCGGAACGCCTCGAGCACGTCGTACGGAGCCACTGTGCGGTTGCGCGGGATCGGCTTGCCCGGGTCGAGCGTGCCGCTGCCGTCCGGCTCCAACGCGACGTACTTCTGCCCCAGCAGCGTCTTGATCTTGATGGCCGCCCTGGTCCGGTCACCCATCCAGGCGTCCTTGACCTTGAAGGAGACCAGCACCGAGTCGCCGTCCAGGTCGACGTCGGTGACCTTGCCGACCTTCACACCGGCGATCCGGACCTCGTCGGTCGCCTTGATCCCGGCCGCCTCGGAGAACTGCGCCTGGTACGTGGTGCCGCCGCCGATGATCGGCAGGTCGTCGGAGTACACCGCGGCCAGCAGCGCCAGCGCGATCACCACGAGACCGGTGACGCCGATCGTGATCGGGTTGCGGGAGCGGAACGACTTCATCCTTTGCACCTCGGCTGGGTGACCGGCGCGACCGGGATGGTGATCGGCTCGGTGATCAACGGCGGCAACGCCACCGAACCGGACGCCGAGCAGAGGTAGAAGTTGAACCAGGAGCCGTAGCTGGCCGTGCGGGTCAGCGCCTCCACCTTGGTCGGCAGGAACTTCACGAAGTGCTCGACGATCTGCTCGGAGTCGTTGAGGTTCTTGGTGAGCGTGCCCAGCGCCGCGATGTCGTTCCTGAGCGGCTCACGGGCCTCGTTGAGCAGCCCGGACGTGGTGCCCGCCAGCCCGGACAGCGCCTGGATGGCGTCACCGATCGGCTTGCGGTCCGCGGCCAGCCCGGACACCAGCTGCTGCAACTGCACGACGAGGTCGCTCAGCTGCTGGCCGCGGGCGTTCACCGTCTCCAGCAGGCTGTTGAGGTTGGTGATCACCTCGCCGATCACCACGTCCTTGTCGGCGATCGTCTTGGTCAGCGACGCCGTGTGCGACAGCAGCGACTCGACCGTGCCGCCTTCGCCCTGCAGGACCTGGATGATCTCGTAGGACAGCTTGTTCACGTCATCCGGCGAAAGCGCGCGGAACAACGGCTTGAAACCGTTGAACAGCTCGGTCAGGTCCAGTGCGGGCCTGGTGCGGTCCAACGGGATCGTGGCGCCCGGCGCGAGCAGCCCGCTGCCGGTGCCCTGGGTCAGCGCGATGTAGCGCTGGCCGACCAGGTTGCGGAACTTGATCGTCGCGGTCACCCCGGCGGGCAGCTTGCGCCCGGCGTCGACCGAGAACGTCACCTCGGCCTGCTTGCGGTCGGCGATCGCGACTTCCTCGACCTGCCCGACCCGGACACCCGCGATGCGCACGTCGTCACCGGGCAACAAGGACGTCACGTCGACGAACCTGGCCGAATAGGTGTTGGTGGAGCTCAGGTTCGTGTTCGCGATGCTGATCGCCAGCACAGCGGTCGCCACCACGGTGACCACGATGAACAGCGTCAGCTTGATCATCGGTCCGGTGAGGCTCTTCATTTGGCAGTCACCTCCGCTCCGCGGAACACCGGGGCGGCGAGGAACGCCGTCCACCCCTGCACCTGTTCGGGCTGCACACCGAGCTTGCCCGCCATCATCGCGGCCACGAAGTCCTGCTCGGTCGGCGTGTTCGCCAGGCCGAAACCACCGGCCGACGACGGGAACGTCGCGTTGCCGATGTTCCCCGGCGGCAACAGGCCGTCCTGCGCCGGGCGGGAGTTCGGCGGCTTGCTCGACCCGTCGCGCAGCGGACCGTCCGGCGGATGCTGCGGGAACGGATCCGGCGCCTGCTGCAGGTCGTAGCAGCGCGGCCCGCGGTGCTCCTCGTAGCGGGGCTCGTCCTTGCCCGGCTTGTACGGGCCGCGGTTGACCGTGATCTCGATCGTCGCGTGCAGACCGGGCTCGTTGGTACCCTTGCCGAACGCCTTGTCCAGATCGGGCACCAGATCGGCCATCTGCTTGAGGAAGCACGGGTACGACGGCGCGTACTTGGCCAGCACCTCGAGCGTCGGCCGGGACGTCGCGGCGAACTGGATCAGGTTGTTCTTGTTCACCGCGAGGAACGTCCGCAGGTCCGTGCCCGCCGTCGTCACGCTCGCGTACAAATTGGACAGGTTGGTGCGCTGCTCGGCGATCGTCTTCGACGTCACGGTCAGGTCCGTGAGCGCCTGCGCCAGTTGCGGCGTCGCCTCGCTGTACGTGTCGGAGAACTTCACCAGCGCCTGCAGGTCGTGCTGCAGCTGCGGCACGTGCGGCGCCAGCTCACCGACGTACTGGCCGAGCTCGGACAGCGTCTCGCCGAGCGGTTTGCCGCGGCCTTCCAGCGCGGTGGAGATCGCGGTCAGCGTGCTCGACAGCTTCTGCGGCTGAACCGCTTGCAGCACGGGCAGCAGGTCGTTGAGGGCCTTCTCGACCTCGATCGCGGGCGCCGAGGTGTCCTGTTTGATCTGATCCCCCGCGCGCAGTGTCCGCGCCGACGCCTGCTGCGGGATCTGCAGCGACACGTAGCGTTCGCCGAACAGCGTCTTCGGCAGGAACCGCGCGGAGACGTTGTCCGGGATCAGGTCCACTTTGTCCGGCTCGAGCGCCAGGGTCAGCTCGGCGCCGCGCGCGGTCGGCGTGATCTTCTCGACCGAACCGACGATCAGCCCGCGCACCTTCACGTCCGAGCGCTGCTGCAGCTGGTTGCCGACCTTGTCGGTGGTCAGCACGACGTTCACCGTCGAGGTGAACGAGCGGTTGAAGAACGCGACGCTGAGCACCACGAAGCCGACCAGCATCGAGATGAACAGCAGGCCGAGCAGCCTCCTTCGCAGTGTCGTCATCCAGCGATCCTCACAGTGGTCGTGGTGCCCCAGATCGCCAGGCTCAGGAAGAAGTCGAGCAGCGTGACCGAGACGATCGTGGTCCGCACCGCGCGGCCGACGGCCACACCGACACCGGCGGGGCCGCCGCTGGCGCGGTAGCCGTAGTAGCAGTGCGTCAGGATGATCACCACGGCGAAGATCAGCACCTTGCCGAAGGACCAGAACACGTCCTGCGGCGGCAGGAACAAGTCGAAGTAGTGGTCGTACGTGCCGGCGGACTGGCCGTAGAAGTACACCGTGATCGTCCGTGAGGCCACATAGGACGACAACAAACCGATGATGTACAAGGGGATGACCGCGATGAACCCGGCCATGATCCGGGTCGTGACCAGGTACGGCAACGACGGCACACCGATCACTTCGAGCGCGTCGATCTCCTCGGAGATCCGCATCGCGCCGAGCTGGGCGGTGAACCCGGACCCGACCGTGGCGGACAACGCCAGGCCCGCGACCAGCGGCGCGATCTCACGTGTGTTGAAGTACGCGGAGACGAACCCGGCGAACGCGGCCGTGCCGATCTGGTTGAGCGCGGCGTACCCTTGCAGGCCGACGACGGTGCCGACGAACAGCGTCAGGCCGAGCATCACGCCGATCGTGCCGCCGATGACCGCGAGCGCACCGCTGCCGAAGCTCACCTCGGCCAGCAGCCGCATGGTCTCGCGCATGTACCGCGTGGCCGTCGCCGGGATCCACGCCAGAGCCCTGGCGTAGAACGACATCTGGTCGCCCGCGCGGTCGAGCATCTCCAGCGGCTTGCGGAGCTGGTCCCTGACTGCCATGTCTCAGCTCCCCTTCGCCGGCACGACCGTCAGGTACACGGTGGTCAGCACGAAGTTCACGAAGAACAGCAGCAGGAACGTGATGACGACCGACTGGTTGACCGCGTCACCGACACCCTTCGGGCCGGGCGACGGGTTGAGGCCGCGGTAGCAGGCGACCACACCGGCGATGAAGCCGAAGATCAACGCCTTGATCTCGCTGATCCACAGGTCCGGCAGCTGCGCGAGCGCGGAGAAGCCAGCGAGATAAGCACCGGGCGTGCCGCCCTGGAGGATGACGTTGAAGAAGTAACCGCCGAGCACACCGACAACGCTGACCAGGCCGTTGAGCAGAACGGCGACGAGCATCGACGCGAGCACCCGCGGCACGACGAGGCGCTGCACGGCGGACACGCCGAGCACCTCCATCGCGTCGATCTCCTCGCGGATGGTCCGCGCACCGATGTCCGCGCACATGGCCGAGCCACCGGCGCCGGCCACGAGCAGCGCCGTCACCAGCGGCGCCGCCTGCTGGATGATCGCGAGCACGCTCGCGGCACCCATGAACGACTGCGCGCCGAGCTGCGTGACCAGCGAACCCAGCTGCAGCGCGATGACCGCGCCGAACGGGATCGCGACCAGCGCGGTCGGCAGGATCGAGACGCTCGCGATGAACCAGGACTGCTGGATGAACTCGCGGAACTGGAACGGTCGCTGGAAGAACCCGCGCACGACGTCAAGACCGAGAGCGAACATCCGGCCGGTCTCACGAAGCGCGCCAGCACCAGGGAATGACGACCTGGTGGAGCGAACGGTCACGCGCCACCACCCGGACCTTGCTGGTGGGGCGGACGCCACGGCGACTGCGGGATCTCGGCGACACCGCTGAGGTCACCCTGGAAACGCTCGCCGGCCTGCGGCGGCCGGGGCGCCGGTGACGGCCGGTGCCCAGCCGGGACAGTCGCAGCCGCGGTCGCGGTCGCCATGTGCGGGCGGACGCCGTACCGCTGCTGGTCCTCGGGCGTGAGGCTCTCGATGATGCTCTCCTGCGCGGCGGGGGGAAGCGAGTGCAGGATGCTCATCACCCGGTCCTTGCGGCGCCGGACACCCATCCGCTCCGGCAGGCCGGGCGTCGGCTGCAGTTGCGGGACGACTCCGGTCAGCTCTTCGGCGGACCCGTCGTGGTGGCCCGAGTCGGCCAGCTCCTGCTCGGCGGCGAGCGTGGCCACGTCCTTCTCCTCGGACATGCCGATCGGACCGAACCGGCTGCCGTTGAGGAACTGCTGCACAGCGGGCTCGTCGGACGTCAGCAACACCTCGCGCGGCCCGAACATGACCAGCTCGCGGCGGTAGAGCATGCCGAGGTTGTCCGGCACGGTACGAGCCAGGTTGATGTTGTGCGTGACGATCAGGATGGTGGCGTCGACCTGGGCGTTCAGGTCGATCAGCAGCTGGCTGATGTACGCGGTGCGGACGGGGTCGAGGCCGGAGTCCGGCTCGTCGCACAGGATGATCTCGGGGTCGAGCACGAGGGCACGGGCCAGCCCGGCGCGCTTGCGCATACCGCCGGAGATCTCACCGGGGAGCTTCTTCTCCGCGCCGGCGAGACCGACCATGTCCATCTTCTCGAGGACGATCCGCTTGATCTCGGTCTCGGACTTGCGGGTGTGCTCACGCAGCGGGAAGGCCACGTTGTCGTACAGGTTCATGGAGCCGAACAGCGCGCCGTCCTGGAACAGGACGCCGAACAGCTTGCGGGTCTCGTAGAGCCTGCTCTCCGAGCAGGAGACGACGTCGACCCCGTTGACCACGCACTTGCCACGGTCGGGCTTGAGCAAGCCGATCATGGACTTGAGGAAGACGGACTTACCAGTACCCGACGGGCCGAGCATCACGCTGACCTCGCCGGGAGGCAGGGTCAAGGTGACATCCCGCCAGATGGTCTGCCGCCCGAAGGACTTGGTGAGACCCTCGACCACCACTTCGGCGCCCATCGATCCTCCCGAGCTCGCGTTCCCTGCTTCACCAACGAGCGGAGCTCGCCGGGGTTACTGCCTGGTACAGCGGACGCCGACATGAGCCACCTGGACCTGCACCCTAGACCAGTCGGGCCAACGCGGCGTATTGGCTACGAACGAAGCTGTGCGTAGCGATACTGCCTGGATACCGTCGGTTGTCATCCCTGCAACGGACGGAGTACGAACATGGCCAACCGTCTGGTGGCGTTACTGAGCGGAGTCCTGGTAGCGGGAGTCGTCATGGCGACGCCCGCGAACGCGAGCGGCACACTGACCGGAGTGCCGTCGTACGTGGGCAGCGGTATCCAGGACCCCGCACTCGTCGGTGCGGACCCGGTGGCACCGGGTCACAAGATCGAGGGCTTCAGCGGAGTGGGCATCCAGTCGATCATCGGCCCGGACAACCGGGTGCGGGTGAACCCGACGACGAACTTCCCGGCCCGCGCGACGGTGCTGATCACCCGCACGTCCGGAGGAACAGAACGCCAGCACTGCACCGGCTGGATGTTCGGAGCCTCCCTCGTGCTGACAGCGGGGCACTGCGTGTGGAGCGGCTCGGCGTTCTACGAAGGCCTCCGCTTCTACCCGGGCTACAACGGCACCACAGCGCCGTACGGCTCCTGCACAGCAACAACCCTGCGCGTGAGCAACGGCTACCGAAACAACGGCTCAGCTGACGAGGACTACGGCGGCGCGAAGCTGAACTGCACAATCGGCAACACGGTCGGTTGGTACGGCGCGTACGCGACGACAGCGTCGTTGAACGGCACCGCAACCACGATCCAGGGCTACGGCGGCGACAAGAACAAGCAGCAGTGGCTGTCAACGGACCAGATCCGGACATCAGGTGCCCTGCGGCTGTACTACCAGAACGACACCGTCGGCGGTAACAGCGGCAGTGCCGTCGCAACCAACCGCCCAGCCGGATCAGCGGGCTGTGAAGGCTGGTGCTCACTGGCGTTCCACGCCTACGGCGGCTCCCAGAACAGCGGAGCCAGGATCACCGCATCCCGGCTGACCGAGGTCACCGGCTGGCGGTAAGCAGCGAGATCGACTGTCCTGGCGTCCCCTGCCCGATCACCGGGCAGGGGACGCTGGTGTCAGACGGCGCACTCATCACGAGGTATGCGGCATGAGTGCGGTACCGAGGAACACACCTGCGGCGAAGGACCAGACGGCCAAAAGGACAAGGGCGCGGAGCGAGCAAAAGATCTTCATCGACAACCTTCCCGGAGTTCGGGTGTCGTCACGGGGCTGACGGCATCCTGGTTCGCGCTGGTGAGCCGCTGCCGTGCGGGTGCCCCGGCCGCCCACAGATTCGTGGACGGCCGGAGCGGCGCGGGCACCGTCGGGCGAGGGCTTCTCTCCAGGCTCGGCGAGTCCACCGGCCCGGCCTGTCTCCCCATCAGCCGAGCCGGTCCGCTGTGCCTGGTCCGCTTCGCCGTACGGCGTGGCTCCCGCGCTGGCCGGGGGCCGGGATCCGGTCCTGTCAGCCGTGATGGCGGGCCGGGCGCCGCCACGAGATCGAGCCCGGGTACGACGTCTTCAGCCGAACCGCGGGGTAGGACGGGTATTCCGGAGCCAGGCCGGGGTGGGTGATGAAGTCGTTGGTATGGGCGGATTCGCGCCTGTTCCGTCTGCTGACACGGCCGGCGGCGTAGCCGGCTGCCAAACCCAGCGGCAGCAGGACGAACACGACGATCTGCATCCACACGGCAAACATCGGACATTCTCCTTGATGGCTAGCACGGGCTGTGGCGAGCCTTTGCGGCTGGATCTCGGCGCCTGGTGCGCTGGTTCGCCTGGGACGACCGCTCGGTCCCTTCGCAACCGAGCGTGACAACCCCGCACTCTATTCGAGTTCTATGCGCTTGAGAAGGCTCATATTCGAAATCTATGCAGATTCTATTCCCGGCGCGGTAGGATGATCTGTCCGTCGCGCCGAGCCCGGAGAGCAGGTCATGTCCGTCTCACCCAGCCCTGATTCCGACCGCGCCCGACTCGCCGCGGCACTCCGGAAGATCCGCGCCGCGACCGGGATGTCGGGCAACCGGTTCGCCCAGCAGCTGGACTGGCCGCAGTCCAGGGTGTCCAAGATCGAAACCGGGGCGCAGTTCCCGACGGACGACGACATCACGGCCTGGCTCGAGGCCGCCGACGCCGCCGCCGAACACGACGCCGTGACCGAGCTGCTCGTCCGCGCAAGGGTGGAGGCGGTGTCGTTCCGCCAAGCTTTCAAGGACCAGGGCGGCGCCGTGGCCAACCAGCGGATGTGGCTGGAACGCAACCGACGCGCAACCACGATCACCCAGTTCCACCCCGCACTGATCCCGGGTCTGCTGCAGACCGCCGCCTACGCGCGGGAAATCGTCGCACTCCCCACCGGGCCCGCGGACTTGGCAGACGCCCCGCCGGAAGACGTGGAGCAGATGGTGGCCGTGCGCATCGAACGGCAGGAGGTGCTCTACGACCCCGGCAAGACCGTGTCGCTGGTGATCGGGGAGGCCGCGTTGTGGACCCGCTTCGGTAGCGTCGAAACCCAGCTCGGGCAGTTGGACCGGCTCCGCGCCCTCATCGGGGTGCGCTCGGTCGACCTGCGGATCCTGCCCTTCGCCAACCCCATGCCGGTCCCTCCGCTGAACGGATTCCTGATCCTCGACGGCAGCTTCGTGAGCGTGGAGAACCTGACAGGCAGAGTCCAGTTCGCCGACCCGGACGAGGTCGCCGTCTACCAGCGCCTCTTCGGCCACCTCCATGCCGCCGCCTTGGCCGGTGACGCAGCGGTGGAACTGATCCAACGGGTAGCGCGGCAGCTGACCGGCTCCACGTCCTGACCAGTCGATCAGGAAGCCATGCCACAGGTCCCGCACCGCGGATGCGGCTGGTCCAGAACGGTGACGAAGGCATGGTCCAGCGTCACCAGGTTGTACCCGTGCTGACAGTTCACCCGCAGCCTCGGCACTCCGGTGATCAGGCTCATCACCGCGTGCGCGACCAGGTTGCCGACCACACCGGCCGTGACGGCGTTCGCGGCATGCACCAGAGGCCCAGCTTGGTCGCGCCCCCACACCGCCACCTGCGGCCGCAGCGCCTTGCGATCCACTTCCGCAGCGCGAGCACACTCGAAACACGGCCCCGTGCCCGGCCGGTACAAGCCGATATCGGCCTGCGGACCGTGATAGACGCCGTACACCCAAGGTGTCCCTGTCACAGCACACACCTGGTTGCTCCAAATCCGGATCCCGGGCTCGTCGGCGCACATCACCAGAACGTCGCACCCGGTGAGCAGCGCCCGCAGTGACACCGGCCCTTCGACCCTGGTCGGCTCCCCGGTGACGGCGATGTCCGAGTTCGCGGCACGCAGCCGTTCGACCGCCACCTCCACCTTGAGCCGCCCCAGATCCAGCTCCGTGTACAGGATCTGGCGATTGAGGTTGGACAGCTCGACCACGTCCGGATCGACGCAGTGCACATGCCCCACGCCGGACAACGCCAGCGCGAGAGCCGCGGTGCAGCCGACTCCGCCGACACCGACCACCACCACGCTGGCCTGCGACATCCGGGACTGGAACTCCCAGCTGGAACCCCGCCGCGTGCGATCCACCCAGCGGTTGAGCAGCATGCCGCGGCCGTAGCGCTCCCGTTGCCGAGCACTCACGGCGGTGTCCGCCGGTTCGTCCGCGTCCTCGACGTAGCCCATGTCAGCCAGCAGGTCGATGTCCGCCCTGATCTCGGCGACCAGCAGGCCGGGGAAGAGCTGGACCAGGTCGGCGACCACCTGGTCCACCGTGCGCGTGCCGTCGAGAAGTTCCAGCAACGCCCACACGCCGCCGTCCGGATCCCTGATCTCGGCGGCGACACCGAAGACGTCACCGCCGATTCGGACCCACCCGTCACCGAACCGGACCGGGCGGTGCTCGCTCTTGATTCGTGGTCGCACCGGAACTTCCCTCCCTCTGCCGTCAACTCCCGCTTTCGTCGCTGTAGGAGTGGTCCGACGCGCTCTCGCGGTCGACCATCACGATCTCGATCATTGCCCGCCACCTCCTTCCACGTGGGAGTCCAACTGACACCCCGGCAGAACCACCCACCCAACAATCAACCTGTCTCACGATGTAGACTGCCAGTTCGACTGATACCCAAAATGTAGAGCTCCACATTGTGGCAGTCCAGACTCCACTCGTGTGGTATGTGGAGCTTCTCTTTGGGCTATGCGGGTGACTCAGTCACCAACCGCGATGCACTGGAGGAGGCAGGGACTTTCGTGGTCACCGTGAACCCCACCGCCGTCAAGCGCTGGATCGCGCTCGAGATGAAGCGCCTCCGGGAGGCCAGTGGCCACGACCGCTCGGCCGCGGCAGAGCGCATCGGCAAGGCCACCACCGTCATCGCGCACATCGAAACCGCGCGGAACTTGCCCGCTCCCGCAGACCTGGAGCTCCTGCTCGCCCTTTACGGCGTACCGGATCGCGTGCAGCTCTTTCGCGAAATGGTCAAGAGGGCGAAGCGTGGCAAGGATTGGTGGATCGGGTACAAGTTCAAGTTCGAAACCGTCGGCATGTCCGAGCTGTTCCTGGCTTTGGAAACGGGTTCCGCACGAATCAGCAGCGCGGACATGCTTGTTGTGCCTGGCTTGTTCCAAACCCGTGACTACGCTTTGGGAATCAACCAGAGCGGTGAGCGCCGCTTGACCGACGAGCAGATCGCGGCGTGGCTCGAGTTACGGATGACACGGCAGCAAATGCTGGATCGCAGCGATGCCCCACCCCGAGTGTGGTCAATCTTGGACGAGGGTGTCCTGCGCCGCCAGGTAGGTGGTCCTGCCGTGATGCGCGAACAGTTGCATCACTTGGCCGAACTGGCCGAGCGACCGAACATCGAAATCCAGGTGCTGCCCTTCAGCGCAGGGGCCCATCCAGCCACCGATGGCACTTTCACCATTTTCGACTATCCTCCTGAGTTCATCGGAGACACCGGCACTGTTTATATCGAGGGCCGGCATCAACCCAGCTACTACGAGAGCCCCGAGGAGGTGCGTGATTACCGGAACATCTTCGAGCGCCTGCAGATCCAGGCGCACAAGCCGGACCAGTCACGGGAATTCATCCTCAGCCTCGCGAAGGAGATTCGTGAACACTGACACTGCTCGCCTTGCTCTGACCGATGCGGCCGGCTGGCGGAAATCAAGTCGCTCAGCCTGGCAAAATGGATGCGTCGAGCTCAACGGCTCCATCTCCGGCTACATGGGGGTAAGGGATTCGAAACTGGGCGCGGACAGTCCCGTCCTCGTCTTCAACCTTGCCGAGATGCAAGCATTCCTCGGCCGGGTGAAGAACGGCTGACGGAGCCACTCTGCCAGTGCCTTGCTGGATGGTCACAGCATCGTCCGGCAAGGCACTCGAGCCTGCCCACACGGTGGGCCAGTAAGCCTAGGTGGCCAGACGGTCACACTGGCCGCTCTTGACCCGGAACAGCAGCGCCCGCATCCCGGAACGATCGAGGACGAGAACCGGACTGTCCGCGCCGAGTTTCGAATCCCGCACCCCGACGTACTCCGAGGCAGAGGTGTTGACTTCCACGCAGTTCTGCAGACCGGTGCTGTAGCTCGACGTCCGCCAGCTGGCGCAGGAGAGGAGACCTGCCCGGTGTGCGTCAGATTCCATGGGAGTTCCTTTCGAAGGGCTCATGCTGAAGCTGCTGCCGCCGCCTCGACCCGCCGTGGCGGCCTGTAGCCGACCAAACCCCGCATCCCTCTATAGAAGGTACCGCCACAGGTCTGCCGATACTTGCCACCAGACGACGGTGATTGGCAGACAACGCCTGGACGGGCCAATCGTGGTCCAACTGGCCGCCGGCGGCCGGGGAACTGGCGCCGCGGCGTTCACCGGGCGGGCAGTCAGGACATACGAAAAGGGCCGCCCCGTGCGCAGGGCGGCCCTCTTCGGGTCTTGCTTCGCGGCTCAGGCCGCGGTGATCACTTGAGGGTGATCTTGGCGCCGACGGCCTCGAGCTTCTCCTTGGCGGCCTCGGCGGCCTCCTTGGCGACCTTCTCCAGGACCGGCTTCGGGGCGCTCTCGACGAGCTCCTTGGCCTCCTTCAGGCCCAGGCCCGAGACGACCTCGCGGACGACCTTGATGACCTGGATCTTCTTGTCACCGGCCGACTCGAGGACGACGTCGAACTCGTCCTGCTCCTCAGCCTCGGCCGGGGCAGCGCCCCCGCCGACGGGGCCGGCGGCAACGGCGACCGGAGCGGCGGCCTTGACGTCGAAGACCTCTTCGAACTGCTTCACGAAGTCCGACAGCTCGAGCAGCGTCATCTCCTTGAACGCGTCGAGCAGCTCGTCGGTGCTGAGCTTCGCCATTTTGGCGGCTCCTTTCTTCTCAACCAAGCGGGTGGGGGTGAACTTCAGCTCTCGGCGGGAGCCTCTGCTGCCTTCTTCTCCTGCAGCGCGGCGGCCAGGCGGGCGACCTGCGTGGCCGGGGCGGCGAACAGCCCGGCGGCCTTGGCGAGGTTGCCCTTCATCGCGCCCGCCAGCTTGGCGAGCAGTACCTCACGGCTTTCCAGGTCAGCGATCTGCGCGACCTCTTCGACAGAGAGCGCGCGGCCTTCCATGTAGCCGCCCTTGATGACCAGGCCTTTGTTGTCCTTCGCGAAATCGCGGAGTGCCTTGGCCGCGTCGACGGGCTCGCCGTCGACGAACGTGATCGCCGTCGGACCCTCGAACAGGCCGTCGAGGCCCTGCACTCCGGCATCCTTGGCGGCCAGCTTGACCAGGGTGTTCTTCGCGACACGGTAAGACGCGTTGGTGCCGAGAGCGCGGCGCAGCGTGGTGAGCTGCGACACGGAGAGGCCGCTGTACTGCGTGACGACGGCAGCCGAGCTGGTGCGGAACTTGTCCGCGATCTCGGCGACTGCGGCCACCTTGTCCGGCTTCGCCATGTTCGCCTCCTCTCTGGGCTACGACCGCTCGTGCTCCAGCCCGGAAAAGACGAAACGCCCGGCACGCAAGGGCACGGGCGTAAGAAAGAAGTTCTCAGCTCGTTCCTCCTGCGCGGGCCACCCTTGCGGGATCTTCATCTTCACGGGGGAAGAGACCAGCGGTCTTCGGTAGAACGAGCACAACGATACGGGACACGAAGCTGCCTCTCCAAATCGCCCCCGGCATGATGGTGGGCGTGGCCGAAGACGAGCGCCCCAACCACCCGGCTCCCTACAACCCGGTGAACCCCCCACCGGCCCCGGTCGACCCCGAACAGCAGCGCCAGTTCGAGCAGTTCCAGCAGTTCCAGCAGTTCATGAAGTTCCAGGAGTCGCAGGGCCAGCTCACGCCTGCCGCACCACCGCCGCGCAAGAAGCCGACCTGGCAGAAGGTCCTGTTCAGCAAGGCCTTCCGCAAGCTGGTGCTGTACGCGTTGGTGGTCATCGGCCTGTTCTGGGCCTACAACCACTACTTCGGTCCCGAGCCGGACGACAACACCGTGCAGGGTGGCGCCGGGCCCGGTTCGGTGCGGGATCCCGGCCGTGAACCCGGCAGGCCGAACGAGGTGATGGACACGCTGTACCGGAGCATCTCGCTCGGTCAGCCGAAGATCGCCTGCTACCTGTTCACCAAGGAGGCCGAGGCCGCGTTCGCCAGCAACTTCGAGGCGCCGGACTGCACGGCCGCGGTCGCCAAGCTCCAGCCGCAGGTGTCCGCGCTGACCGGCGTGCCGAGGATCGACACGTCCGGGAAGAAGCTCATCGAGGTGGATTCCTGCACGCTGCGGGTCAAGCCGGGCACCACGTCGCTGGGCACGTTCACGTTCACGCCGTTCGGCAGTGCGTGGATCATCTCCGGCCACCAGCCCAAGGACTGCGCCACCACGTCCACCACGTCGCCTCCGACGACGGTCAGCTCCCGCTAGGTTTCCGCCGTGACCGAACCGCCTGTCCTGACCGGCACGAGAACTGCCTACGACGCCGTCGCGCCGCTTTACGCCGAGCTCTTCAGCGGCGTCCTCGCCACTCTGCCGCTGGAACGCGGGCTGCTCGCGGCGTTCGCCGAACTCGTGCCGGCCGGACCGGTCGCCGACATCGGCTGCGGGCCCGGCCATGTGACGGCGCACCTGCACGCCCTGGGGCTGACCGCGTTCGGTATCGACTGTCGCCCGAGATGGTCGCCATCGCCCGCCGGGCCCATCCGGATCTGCGGTTCGACGTGGGGTCGATGACCGAGCTGGACCTCGCCGACGGTGCCGTCGGCGGCATTCTCGCGTTCTACTCGATCATCCACGCGCCACCGCGGCTGCTGCCTGCGGTGTTCAGTGAATTCCAGCGGGTGCTGGCGCCGGGGGGCCACCTGCTGCTCGGGTTCTTCGCCGGAGACGACCCGGTGCCGCAGGAGTTCGGCCACAAGGTCACGCCCGCCTACCGGTGGGCGCCCGACAGCCTGATGGACCTGTTGCGCCAGAGCGGTTTCGTCGAGGTCGGGCGGTTGCGGCGCGAGCCGTACGACGGTGAACGGTTCCACCAGGCCCAGCTGCTGGTTCGCAAGGAGTCCTGACCGCCTCAGTGCCGGATGGCTGCCGTGATGACGGCCTGCACGGTTTCGGTGATCCGGTCGGCCGCCTGGTCCGGGTCGGGACTGCCCACTTCGAGCCAGGCCATCGTCGCCTCGACGGTCACGGTGAGCGCCAGGTTCGCGGCCCACTTCGCCCAGCGGCGGTCGGGGATCAGGTCACGCATCCGGTGCCGCAGCGTCTCGATCAGTTCGGCGCGCAACGCGTCGATGTCCGCGCGGAAGTCCGCTTCCCGCGCGGCCTGGTGGAAAAGCAGGCGGAACTCGGCGGTCTCCTTCGCCGCCCACCGCACGAGCGCGCCCACTGTGGACTCGGTCAGCTCGTCACCCGTCGCTGCCGCAAGCCTTTCGCCCGCGCGCTCGCACGCCGCGCGGTAGAGGTCCGCTTTGGACTCGAAGTGCCGGTACAGGATCATCCGGCTCACCCCGGCCGCCGCGGCGACGTCCTCCAGCCCGGTTGAGGCGTATCCCTTGTCCGCGAACACTTTCGTCGCCTGCGCCAGCAGCTGTTCGCGCCGTTGCCGCCTGGGCAGCTTCACTGTTACGCCTCCGGGTATACGGCTCGTGTATACGTATGTGCAACATCAGCGGCCACGAAAAAGGCGGACCCGGTGCGGGTCCGCCTTCTCGTGCCCAGCGGGTCGCTCAGACTGCGGCGGCCTCGTCGGCGAGCAGGTTACGGGTACGAGCCGGGTCCACCGGGATACCGGGGCCCATCGTCGTGGTGAAGGTGACCTTCTTGAGGTACTTGCCCTTGGCCGACGACGGCTTCGCGCGCAGGATCTCGTCCAGCGCGGCTGCGTAGTTCTCGACCAGCTTGTCGTCGTCGAACGACGCCTTGCCGATCACCAGGTGCAGGTTGGCCTGCTTGTCGACGCGGAAGTTGATCTTTCCGCCCTTGATGTCGGCGACGGCCTTGGCCACCGCGGGGGTGACCGTGCCGGTCTTCGGGTTCGGCATCAGGCCACGCGGGCCGAGGATCCTGGCGATCCGGCCGACCTTGGCCATCTGGTCCGGGGTGGCGATCGCGGCGTCGAAGTCGAGCCAGCCACCCTGGATGCGCTCGATCAGGTCCTCGGCGCCAACGGCGTCCGCACCGGCGGCTTCGGCCTCAGCGGCCTTGTCGCCCGTCGCGAACACGATGACGCGTGCGGTCTTACCGGTTCCGTGCGGCAGGTTCACGGTGCCGCGGACCATCTGGTCTGCCTTGCGGGGGTCGACACCCAGGCGGATCGCGACCTCGACGGTCGCGTCCATCTTCACCTTGGAGGTCTCCTTGGCGAGCTTGGCGGCCTCGAGCGGCGAGTACAGCCGCTCCTTGTCCACCAGCTCGGCGGCCTGACGATAGGCCTTGCTGCGCTTTGCCATGCTGTTTCCCTAACTAACAGTTGTGGTGACGGGCCGCGCTCGGCCCTCCCACGGGTTCTTGCAGAAAGTTCTCATTCGACCTTGATGCCCATGGATCACGCCGCGCCGGCGATTTCCTTGACGGGCACTGTGCTGCCTGGTCGACGTCGCTCTTACTCGACCGTGATGCCCATCGAACGGGCGGTGCCCGCGATGATCTTGGCTGCCTGGTCGATGTCGTTGGCGTTGAGGTCGGCCTGCTTCTGCTGGGCGATCTCCTTCACCTGGTCCCAGGTCACCTTGGCGACCTTGACGCGGTGCGGCTCGCCGCTGCCCTTGTCGACACCGGCGGCCTTCAGCAGCAGCTTCGCGGCCGGCGGGGTCTTGAGCTTGAAGTCGAACGAGCGGTCTTCGTACACGGAGATCTCGACCGGCACCACGGTGCCACGCTGCGACTCGGTCGCGGCGTTGTAGGCCTTGCAGAACTCCATGATGTTGACGCCGTGCTGACCCAGCGCGGGGCCGACCGGCGGGGCCGGGTTGGCCTGACCCGCCGTGATCTGCAGCTTGATGATCGCTGCAAGCTTCTTCTTCTTGGGTGGCATTCTCGTATTCCTGTTTCCTGCGTGGGTCCGCGCGACGAACCTGCCGTGCCGCCGCGCGGCCGCCGGCCTTCACACAGTGAGGCCGGTCAGATCTTGGAGACCTGGCTGAACGACAGCTCGACCGGGGTCTCCCGACCGAAGATCGACACCAGGACCTTGAGCTTCTGCGCGTCCGCGTTGACCTCGTTGATGGTCGCGGGGAGCGTGGCGAACGGGCCGTCCATGACTGTAACCGATTCGCCGACCTCGAAGTCGACCTCGACGGTCGGCTTCGTCGCCGTCGCGGTGGGCTTGCCTGCCGCCGGCTTGGTCTGCTCGACCTGCGGCAGCAGGAACTTCGCCACCTCGTCGATGGTCAGCGGGGACGGCTTGGACGTCGCACCGACGAAGCCGGTGACGCCGGGGGTGTTGCGGACCGCACTCCACGACGGGTCGTTGAGGTCCATCCTGACCAGGATGTAGCCGGGCAGCACCTTGCGCTGCACCTGCTTGCGCTGGCCGTTCTTGATCTCGGTGACCTCTTCGGTCGGCACCTCGACCTGGAAGATGTAGTCCTCCATGTCGAGGGTCTGGATGCGGGTCTCGAGGTTGGTCTTGACCTTGTTCTCGTACCCGGCGTAGGAGTGGATCACGTACCAGTCGCCCGGCGCGCGGCGCAGCGCCTCGCGCAGCTCGGCGACGGGGTCCTCTTCGGCCTCGGCCTCCGCTGCGACGGTCTCGTCCTCGGCGGCATCCTGCTCGCCGGCGGCGTCGACGTCGACGTCATCGACGTCCTCGTCGGTCTCCGCCTGGGCGAGGGTCTCCTCGTCCTGGATGGCGACGACCTCGTCGTCGGCCGGACTGGTCAGCCCCTGGCCGCCAGCGGCGCCGTTCTCGGAGGTCACTGTGATCTCGCTTCCTATCTCTACGCTCGCGTGCGGCCCGCTTATCCGAAGATCGACTGCACGCCCTTGCCGATGCCGAGGTCGAGCCCGGCGATGATGGCCACCATCACGGCGAGGAAGACCAGGACGACCGCGGTGTAGGTGATCATCTGCTTGCGCGTCGGCCAGATGACCTTGCGCAGCTCGGCGACAACCTCTTTGAGGAACCGGAAGAGCCGGGCGAACACGCCCGCGCGCTTCTCCTTGCCGTCCCGCGACGGGGTGGCGCGGCCCTTCTTGCCCTCGGTCAGCGCCTCGCCGTCGGCCGGCTTCGACTTGGGCTTGGCCTTGGCGGCCGGAGCTGCGTCCTTGCGCGCGGCAGGACGCGCCGACGCGCGGCGTTCGCGCCGCGCAGCGGCGGTGACCGGACGGGACTGAGGCTTCTTGTCCTCTTCCCGATCCTTGCCCGGCTCCTCGCTCACGCCAGTTCCTCCGCTCGCCAGCCTTGACCTTCGTTGCAGGGGCGACAGGACTTGAACCTGCAACCTGCGGTTTTGGAGACCGCTGCTCTGCCAATTGAGCTACGCCCCTGTGCATCCCGTTCCCCCGAGCGGCTCGTGGAGCCACCCCGTGGACGAGATCCACTGTCCCCACTCTGTCAGAGCCGACCGCGTGGGGCAAAGTGACTTTCGTTCCGAGTTCGAAAGTGTACGGCAAGGCCTGGAGGCCCTTGAAATCGCGGGTCACCTTCGCGTCGGGCACGTCGGCCGGTCTGCGACGATGCGGTCATGTCAGCAGGTGAAGAACAGCAGGTCAGGCCCCGGGTGTCGGTCCGGATCGGCGGCATCAGCGAGTCGGCGACCCTGGCGGTCGACGCCAAGGCGAAGGCGCTCAAGGCAGCGGGACGCCCGGTGATCGGCTTCGGCGCGGGCGAGCCCGACTTCCCCACCCCCGACGCGATCGTCCAGGCGGCCGTGCAGGCGGCAGGCGATCCGCGCAACCACCGGTACACCCCCGCGGCCGGGCTGCCGGAACTGCGCGCGGCGATCGCGGCGAAGACCAAACGCGACAGCGGCTACGAGATCGACGCGAGCCAGGTCATCGTGACCAACGGCGGCAAGCACGCGGTCTACCAGACCTGTGCGACCCTGCTCGACCCCGGCGACGAGGTGATCCTGCCCGCGCCGTACTGGACCACGTACCCCGAGTCGATCACCCTGGCCGGCGGCGTGCCGGTGCCCGTGGTGACCGACGAGACCCAGGGCTACCTGGTCACGGTCGAGCAGCTGGAAGCGGCCCGCACGCCGCGCACCAAGGCGCTGATGTTCGTCTCGCCGTCCAACCCGACCGGCGCGGTGTACCCGCGTGAGCAGGTCGAGGCGATCGGCCGGTGGGCAGTCGAGCACGGCATCTGGGTGATCGCGGACGAGATCTACGAGCACCTGGTCTACGACGGCGCCAAGGCCGAGTCCATGCCGGTCGTGGTGCCGGAGCTGGCGGACACGTGCGTGATCGTCAACGGCGTCGCCAAGACGTACGCGATGACCGGCTGGCGCGTCGGCTGGATGATCGCCCCCAAGGACGTCACGAAGGCCGCGGCGAACCTCCAGTCCCACTTGTCGTCGAACGTGGCGAACGTGTCCCAGCGGGCCGCTCTGGCGGCCGTGTCGGGCCCGCTGGACGCCGTGCGGGAGATGCACACGGCGTTCGACCGCCGTCGGCAGGCGATCGTGCGGATGCTCTCGCAGATCCCCGGCGTCGAGGTGCCGACGCCGAAGGGCGCGTTCTACGTGTACCCGTCGGTGAAAGGCTTGCTGGGCAAGGAAATCCGTGGCGTCCGGCCGCGGACGAGCACGGAACTGGCGGCGCTGATCCTCGAACACGCCGAGGTCGCGGTGGTGCCGGGTGAGGCGTTCGGGACGCCCGGCTACTTCAGGCTGTCGTACGCGCTCGGCGACGAGGACCTGGCCACGGGCATGACGAGGATGGCCAACCTGCTGCAAGAAGCCAGGTAAATGCTCGTGAGTGTTTCGTCCGGTTCTAACCGGACGAAACACTCACGAGAGTTTGAGGAGGGCTTGGGCTTTGCCGAGGACGGTCTTGCCGTCGAACTTGGCGGTGATGTCGACGCGGACAGTGCCGTCTTCGTTGACATCGCGGACCTTGCCGGACAGCTCGACGGTCGCGCCCTTGTCGTCGTTGGGGACCACGACGGGACGCGTGAACCGGACGCCGTACTGCAGGACCTTGCCGGGGTCGCCGACCCACTGGGTGATCACGCGACCGGCCAGCGCCATGGTGAGCATGCCGTGCGCGATGACGTCCGGCAGGCCGACTTCCTTGGCGAACGACTCGTTCCAGTGGATCGGGTTGAAGTCGAGCGAGGCACCCGCGTAGCGCACGAGGTCCTTGCGCGTGACGTGCACGGTCAACGACGGCAGCTCGTCACCCACGGCGGTCATACGGCAGCCTCTTCCGGCTTCACGGCATCCCGCACGACGAGCTGGGCGTACGAGATGACGACGATCTCGTCGTCGGCGTCGACGATGTCGGCCCGCATGTTGATGAAGTCGTTGCTCGCGCGATGCATGATGTCCTCGATGTGGACGATCACGCGCAGCTCGTCACCGGCGCGCACCTGGCGGTTGTAGACGAAGCTCTGGTCGCCGTGCACCATCCGGCTGTAGTCCAGCCCCAGCTCCGGGTCGTTGATCACGACGTTGATCGCGGCCAGGTTGATGATGGTGAGGAACGTCGGCGGGGTGACGACATCCGAATACCCGGCGGCCTGTGCGGCAGCCGGGTCGGAGTAGAGCGGGTTGTCGTCACCGATCGCCTCGGCGAACTCTCGGATCTTGGCCCGGCTGACCTGGTAGACCGGTGAGGCCGGGTAGCTGCGTCCGATGAAGGAGGGATCGAGAGCCATGAGGAGCTAGCTCAGCGAGTTTCCTTGTGCGCCTGGTGCGTCTTGCAGTTCGGGCAGAACTTCTTCAGCTCGATGCGGTCCGGGTCGTTGCGCCGGTTCTTCCGGGTGATGTAGTTGCGGTGCTTGCACACCTCGCACGCGAGCGTGATCTTCGGTCGCACGTCAGTGGCAGCCACAGCAGTACCTTTCTAAACCAAACGATGGTCCCCGCCCCACTCTTGGGGGTCCAGGGGGTGGAGCCCCCTGGGCGGGGTCTGGGGGTTGCACCCCCAGTGTAATGCGGAGCGATGAAGGCTCGCGTTCGCCGCGAGCACACCTCTCCCAATCGCGTAGCGGTGGGCGGACTTGAACCGCCGACACAACGATTATGAGCCGTTTGCTCTACCACCTGAGCTACACCGCCACATGGAACAAGCCGCAACGTCTGGGTGGACGTTACGGCTAGGCCCACAGAGCCCCAATACGGAATCGAACCGTAGACCTTCTCCTTACCATGGAGACGCTCTACCGACTGAGCTATTGGGGCGTGCTCTAGGAGCGAGGTGAACTCTACACACTCCTTCGAGCGGATTGAAACCGGGGGTCCCTTCTAGGACAGCAAAGTGAGCACGGTCTCGTCCATGCGGCCCGGGGTCTTGGTCGTCCTGGCCTGCAACCATGCCTCCAGCCTGCTCTCCGAGAGCGGGCGGGAGATCAGGTAGCCCTGGATGACGTCGCAGCCCATCGCGGACAGCTGGTCGCGGGCCACGTCCTCCTCGACGCCCTCGGCGACCACGGACAGGCCCAGCGAGTGGCCCAGTTCGACGATCGAGCGCACCACCGCGAGGTCCGAGAGATCCGTACCCATCCCGAACACGAAGCTCTTGTCGATCTTGACCTCGTCCACGGGCAGCTGCCGCAGGTACGCCAGCGAGCTGTAGCCGGTGCCGAAGTCGTCGACCGCGAGCACCACGCCCAACGCGTGCAGCCTGCGCAGCACCGGCAGCGCCTTCTGCGGGTCGGCCATCACGCCGGACTCGGTCAGCTCCAGCGTCAGCAGCTCCGGCGGGACGCCGTAGCGCGTCAGCAGGTCCGACACCTGCTCGGGGAAGTCCTGTTCGGCCAGGCTGCGCACGGAGATGTTGACCGCGGCCGAGATCCGCAGGCCCTTGTCGAGCCACTTGCGGACCTTGGTCAGCGCCTGCTCCATCACGAACCCGGTCAGCGCGCCGACCAGGCCGGCCGCCTCGATGGCCGGTACGAACTCGTCCGGGTGCAGGTCGCCGTACTCCGGGTGGGTCCAGCGCACCAGCGCTTCGACACCGAGCACGTTGCGGCTGGGCAGCGCGACCTTCGGCTGGTAGTGCACCTTGACCTGGCCGGTCTCCACGGCGTGCCGGAACTGGGTGACCAGCTGGAACCGGCGCAGGAAGATCTGGCCCATGCTCGGCATGTACGCGCGGACGGGCTCGCCGCCGGCTTTCGCGGCGCGTACCGCCACGTCGGCGTGCTGCAGGAGCGTGTCGACGTCGACGACCGTCTGCTCGTCCTCCATGGCGGCGGAGACGAAACCGACGACCGCGCCCGCGTCGAGCGTCAGGCGTTCCACGATGTACGGCGCGATCAGCATGTCCCGCAAGCGTTCCGCGAGGGCGTGCATCTCGTCGATCGGGCGCCCGTGCATCAGCGCGGCGAACGCCATGCCCTCCAGCCGGGCGATCATGCTCTCCGGGCCGAGGGTGTCGCGGATCCGGCGCGCGGCCGCGGAGACCATCCGGTCGCCCCACGCGTAGCCGAGCGCGTCGCTGACCGTGGACAACACGTCGAGGTCGATCCGGACGACCATGGCCTGCGGGTCCGACCGCAACGCCTCGGTCGCCGCCTGCCGGAATCCCGGCCGGTTGAGCAGGCCCGTCAACGGGTCGTGGTACGCGTCGTGCCGCAGCCGCGACAACAGCCTGCGGTTGTCCAACGCGGTCGCGAGGTGGCTGGCCATCGTGCCGATCAGGCGCATGTCGGCCGTACCGAAGCCACGCCAACGGCTTTGCCTGTCGTGCGCCTCGACGACGCCGAGCAGATGACTCGCGCTGCGCAACGGGACAACAAGCGCTTCTGTCGCGTCCCTGCGCAGCAATGACTGACGGATTTCCGGCATGGCGTCTATCCGGCGGAAGTGCCGTACGTGCGAGCCGGGCAGGCGCAGCAACGGATCGCCCTTGGATCCGGTGACGTCACCGGTGTTCAGTTCCTGCGGCAGGTCCGTCCCGGCGACCACGGTTCGCATCGGCGCCTGGGGATCGAACCTGATGTGCAGCACGACCCGGGTCGCCGACAGCTGGTCCTTGATGCGTTCGGCGATCGCGTGCCATTCGTCGTTGGCCACGCCCGCGGAGACGTCGTCGAGGCCGGTCGCGGGTTTCGCGGCGGCCTGCTGGCCCGAGCGCGCGACGATCAGACCGACCTGGGACAACGCCTCCAGGTCGCGTTGGTCGCGCAGCAGCCCGGAGTAGGCGACGTACAGCGCGCCGAAGCCGGAGAGGGCGAGCAGGATCAGTGGCCAGCCACCCTCCTCCTGCACGGTCACCACGTAGCCGACGACGCCGACCGCGGAGTTGACCATGCCGAGCACCAGGGTGCGGCCGACCAGCAGGATCCCGGCGGACAACCGGATCCGCCTGCCGAGCACGTACACCGTGACCAGGCCGAGCAGCGTGCTGGACACCGGAGCGGCGAACGCGCCGACGAACGGACCGGCCCAGTCGGGGCCGACACCGGCGAGGCTGAGCCGGAACGCTTGCAGCACAGCGAAAGCCGTGCTGATCTCGATCACGAGCACGCCCGCGTTGTAGAGGACGCGGTCGTGCACACCGCGGATGAGCAGCGTGCTCACGCCTGCGATGACGTGCGCGAGCAGCACGAGTTCGAAGGGCGCGACGAACAGCCCGATGGCGAGCGGGATCTCGGTGAACGAGATCGACCAGCTGACGCCGCTGCGGACGTCGACGTTGATGGCGAGCTGTTCGGCGATCAGGAAGCCGAGGACCAGCAGCAGACCGGTCCAGATGTGGTCGGTCGTGTAGTCCGTCGGCGGCATCCACCACGAGACGAGCAACGCCCCGAGCAGACCGATCAGGACGACGCTGATCGAGTAGAAACGGAAACGACGGACAAGCGGGGTCTCATCTACCGGCTCCACGACATCCGGTCGCTCCGCCATGCCGCCTCCTCGTCCGACCGGGGTACGGGCATTTCGGGTACGTCGCGGCATCACCACAGCGTCACCACAGCTTTGGCAGTCGGGTCACTGTACCCCGATCAGGCGAAATAGCCACCCATTCCGACGGCGCAGAGTTCCCGCCGACCTCGCGAACCGGTGACAACCAGGCCCGTTCGGAACCCGGCGCCGCGATGACGTAGATCACTTTCCAACCCCTTGGACGGCAGGCGAATGTTCCACGCCTGAACCGGCTGGTAGCGATGAATCCGCGGCGGAACGGTGCCGCGGCGCAGACTTTATCCGGCATCGGATCGAGTTGAGACCAATCTGTTATCGCGGCCACAGCCAAGTACGCCCGTCTGGGGTAAACGGAGTGAACATGTGTCACCGGGGCGTCACGCGCGGTGTTCACCGGTCTACGAGAACAGTGCCGCCGCCCGCCTGCTCCACTCGTCGGCCCGGACGACGTTCATGAGGTCGGCGAACCTGATCACTTCCCGCAGCACGACGGGTTCGGCGGACGGCCACAGCTCCTCGGCCAACGGGCCGATGCGAACAGACCTCCGCCGCACTGATCCCGAGTCCCGTGCGATCTCCTGGTCGTCGAAGCCGTCCAGCCACCATGAAAACACCTCGCGCCGCCGGGTGGGCAGGTCGGCGAGCAGGCATCGCACCCGGGCCGCTGACTCCCGGGACAGGACAGGGTCTTCGTCGTAGTGGTGCGCCGCGTCCGTATCGGTCAGTTCGACCGGGCCTGCTCCGGCCGCGCGTGCGGCGTCGACCGCGTGCCAGTAGGCCGTGCGCCGGGCCCAGGTGAGCGGGCGGTCGATCGCGTCCCGGCTCCATGTAAGACCGTGTGAGTCACGTTCGGGCGTCATTCAGGTCTGCCGAGCACAACGACCACGGCGAGCGCTGCGACCAGCACGGACGCGATGACCACGACCGCGGTGGACTGCGTGGTCAGATAAAGGCTGGTCAGGCTCGCGCCAACGGTGTTGCTCACGTGCGTGCTGTTCTTGTCCTTGGCACGGCGCGGTGATGTGGTCATGCCCTGCTTGATGGAAATCAGCCCGACGCGTGCGAAGCGGCGGCGGGCGACGGCTTAGATTGAGCGCGATGAGTACTGAACGGCGCCGGGCACGCAGGCAGCCCACCAAACTGTGGCGGGCACCCGTGCTCCGCACCGAACGGATCACTCCCCGGATGGCGAGGATCACGGTCGGCGGGCCGCAGATCGACGATTTCGTCGGGTCCGGCACGGACGAGAACGTGATGCTCTACCTCTACGAACCCGGTGCCGACCTGCCCGAGCCGCTGACACTGGAGTCGGCGCGGGTGGCGATGTCGCGCGTGCGGCCGTACATGCGCACGTACACGATCAGCAGGCACGATCCCGCGGCCAACGAGATCGACTTCGACTTCGTGCTGCACGGCGACCACGGGCCCGCGTCCAAGTGGGCGTCCAACGCGGCGATCGGTGACGAGGTGATCTTCGTCGGACCGTCGCCCGCCTACCAGCCGGACCTGACCGCGGCGTGGCACCTGCTGATCGGCGACGAGACCGCCCTGCCCGCGATCGGGTCGATCACGCGGGCGTTGCCGGGGGCGACGATCCGGGCGTTCGTCGAGGTCGAGGACGTGGCCGAGCAGCAGGACCTCGACGTGACGTGGGTTCACCGAAACGGTGTTCCAGCAGGTAGCAGCGAGCCGTTGGTCAAGGCGCTGGCAGCCGCGGACTTCCCGGACGGCAAGCCCGCGGTCTGGGCGGCCGGCGAGCGGCAGGTCATGCAGGCCGTGCGTGAAGTGCTTGTCGAGAAGGGCATCGAGCGGGCGAGTGTGCGCCCGGCCACGTACTGGCGCCTCGGTCACGCCGGGTCCTAACAGGAACTTCCCCCCTTACGGGAGCGTTGTTTCGTAAGGAACTCGGGAAGGAGGGCACCGTGCACAAGCACTACAACGGGGTGAAGACCGCTCTCCTGCTCGGCGGTATGAGTGCTCTCATCCTGCTGGTCAGCTCGTTGTTCGGCCGGACCGCCCTGGTCATCGGGCTGCTCATCGCGCTCGGCGTGAACGCCTACGCCTACTTCAACTCCGAGAAGATCGCGTTGCGCGCGATGCGTGCACGCCCTGTGTCGCAGTGGGAACAGCCTGCGATGTACCGCATCGTGCGCGAGTTAGCCAACACCGCGCGCCAACCGATGCCACGGCTGTACATCAGCCCGACGCAGGCGCCCAACGCGTTCGCGACAGGCCGTAACCCGCGCAACGCCGCGGTGTGTTGCACCACGGGGATTCTGGAGATTCTCGACGAGCGTGAGCTGCGCGCTGTGCTCGGGCACGAGCTGTCGCACGTCTACAACCGCGACATCCTCATCTCTTGCGTGGCGGGGGCGCTGGCCAGCGTGATCGGGTTCCTCGCCAACTTCGCGATGCTGTTCGGCCTGTTCGGCGGCAGCGACGACGACCGGCCCAACCCGCTGGCGATGCTGTTGATCGCGATCCTCGGCCCGGTTGCCGCCGGTGTCGTGCGGATGGCGATCAGCAGGTCACGGGAGTACCAGGCGGACGAGTCCGGTGCCGACCTGACCGGCGATCCGCTGGCGTTGGCGTCGGCGCTGCGCAAGCTGGAGATCGGCACGCGGCGGGCACCACTGGCGCCCGAACCGGCCATCGCGTCGCAGTCGCACCTGATGATCGCCAACCCGTTCCGCCCGGGTGAGCAACTGGCACGGCTGTTCGACACCCATCCGCCGATCGCCGAACGCATCCGACGACTGGAGGACATAGCCCGTCGCGGGCTGTGAACTTCTGGCGGTGTCGTGGCGGCGCTCGCACTGGGATTGTCCGAAGCATGGACGGTGACATCCGGCAGCGGTTGGTCTACGGCGACCACAACGCGCTGGCCGAGGTGTACGACTCGCACGGCGCAACCGTTTACGCCGTCGCCTTATGCGTCACAGGTGATGCCGCGGTGGCCTCGGAGATCACCGTGAACGCGTTCGTGCGCCTGTGGGACCGTCCGCTCACCTTCGACCTGTCACAGGCAAGCCTGCAGTGCTGGCTGGCGATGACAGCCCATCGGCTCGCGGTGCAATGGTTGCGGCAGAACGACCCTGCTCCTGGTGAACGGGTTGCTGCCGAGCGTCCGGTCGCGTTGGCGGCGTTGCCGGACCTGACCAGGCAGGCGATCGAGCTGGCGTACTTCGACGGCCGCACGTACCAGCAGATCGCGGTGGAACTCGGCATCCCGGCGGGCACGGCGAAAGCACGGCTGCGCGCCGGTCTGCGTGAGCTGGCGGCAGCCCTGTGACAGGCCACGCGGCGGTGTCGTCGCTGCTCGCTGCCTGGATGATGTGCGCATGCGCCCCGGATGAGTCCGACGCAGTCGAAGCGCACCTGGGGACGTGCGAAACCTGCCGCGCCGAGGTGCGTAGCCTCACCGAAGCGACACATTTGCTTGTCGCACAGGGAACTCAGCCGCCCAACAGCCTGCGTGACAAGGTGCTTGCGGCCACCCGCCGGGCAAGCGACACCATGGCGTACTCAGCGACCGTCTCCGCCCTGGGCGCGCTGTTGAAGGAACTCGGCCCCGACGACGACGTCACTGGCCAGCTCAATCGCCTGGCAGCGGGTGACAAGCTCGTCGCCGACCAATTGGGCGTGTGCGAGACGGAAACCTGGCGGGAGCAAGCCATCGCCGTCTGCCAAGCACTGACAACCAGGTCAATGCCAGCGGACCTGATGCTTTCCCGCGCGTACGAAACATGGATCTGCGCCCGTGACATCGCCGCGGCGACATACAAGGAACTACCGCCACCACCGCCGCAACACCTGCACGCGATCGCGGACTTCGCCGCCCGCCTCCTGCCGTACGCAGCCGCGTACCGCCGCCTGACACGACCGGACAACGTGGTCAGGCTGGTGCTCGCCGGACCAGGCGGCGGGACATGGTCCCTGCCCCTTGACGGCAGCGGCGTCGTCACGGTCGAGATGACGCTGGACACGGAAGCGTTCTGCCTGCTGATGGCGGGCAGAACGCAACCGCGGTCGGTGGACGTGATGATCCGCGGCGACGTCGAGCTCGGCTACGACCTGCTCGACGCCGGCCCGGCACTAGTCGCCCGTTGACCCAGCGGCCTTGGCGACCGCCATCACATAATCGCCGTAGCCCGACTTCGCGAGCTTGGCGCCCAACCCGTAGCACTCGTCAGCAGTGATGTACCCCATAGCCAACGCGACCTCCTCAAGGCACGCGATCCGCACGCCCTGACGGTGCTCAAGCACCTGCACGAACTGACCAGCCTCCAGCAGCGAGTCGTGCGTACCGGTGTCCAGCCACGCGAACCCGCGACCGAGATCGATCAGCTTGGCCCGGTTCTGCCGCAAATAGGCGACGTTGACGTCAGTGATCTCCAACTCACCACGAGCCGACGGCGCAAGGCCCCTGGCGATCTCCACAACCTGGTTGTCGTAGAAGTAGAGACCGGTGATCGCCTTGTTGGAACGCGGAACAGCGGGCTTCTCCTCGATGGAGACCAGCTGACCGGTGGCGGCATCGACCTCGCCGACGCCGTACCGCTGCGGATCCTTGACCGGATAGCCGAACAACGTGGCGCCGTCCAGCTGCGCGGCCTCACGCTGCAGGATCTTGGAAAACCCCTGGCCGTAGAAGATGTTGTCGCCGAGGACTAGGGCGACACTGTCGGACCCGACGAAGTCGGCGCCGATGATGAAAGCCTCCGCGAGACCGTTGGGAGCGGCCTGCTCGGCGTACGAGAACGAGACCCCGAACTGCGACCCGTCACCCAGCAGCCTGGCGAAACTGGGCAGGTCGGTCGGGGTGGAGATGATCAGGATGTCCCTGATCCCGGAGAGCATCAGAACCGAGATCGGGTAGTAGATCATCGGCTTGTCGTACACCGGGAGCAGCTGCTTGGACGTCGCCTGCGTGATCGGGTGCAGCCGGGTGCCGCTGCCCCCGGCGAGCACGATCCCGCGCATCAGCGGTAGTTGGTGAACTGGAGGGCGATCCCGAAATCCTTGGTCTTGAGCAGGGAGATGACGTCCTGCAAGTGGTCCTTCTTCTTGCCCGACACCCGCAGCTGGTCGCCCTGGATCTGCGCCTGGACACCCTTGGGGCCCTCGTCGCGGACGGCCTTGGCGATCTCCTTGGCCTTGTCGGTGGCGATGCCCTGCAGGATCTTGCCGCCCGCCTTGTAGATCTTGCCGGACGGCTTGGGCTCGTCGGCCTCGAAAGCCTTCAGGGAGATGTTGCGCTTGATCAGCTTCTCCTTGAAGACCTCGATCGCCGCCAGACACCGCTCCTCGGTCTCGGCCTGGATGGAGATCGTCTCCTCACCGGTCCAGTCGATCTCGGCGCCGGTGCCACGGAAGTCGAACCGGGTGGACAGCTCCTTGCCAGCCTGGTTGATCGCGTTGGTCACCTCCTGCCGGTCGACCTTGCTCACCACGTCGAACGACGGGTCCGCCACGTCACCGCACCTCCGAGTCGATCCACCAAAAGCCCTGGAGATGCTACCGCCGGTCCCCGAACGGGATACCCGTTGGCACCCGCCCGGGAGCGTTGGGTACAGTTCACCCACACCACGGCGGGTTGCCCGAGTGGCCAAAGGGAGCTGACTGTAAATCAGCCGCGCAAGCTACGGCGGTTCAAATCCGTCACCCGCCACGGGCTCGGGGTGACCCTGCTCAGTTGCTTTGCAACTTCGCAGGGTCGCCCTCCATTATTTTGGGGCCCGAGCCCCCAAGCCCCCACGGTGCGTGCTTCTCTCGACCCAGTGGTGGGTGCTTTCTTTCACCAGCGTTTCGGTGGCTCTTTGCGCTTGCCTTCGCGTTTCTTGGTTTGGGGTGTTTGGAGCCCCTTGGTCACGTTTGTGCGGGCGTGGGGCTGCTGGGAGGTGGAGGGAGGGGTGGTCACTCTCCTCCATGTCTAACGTATAGCGCATGGTGGGCCTTGTGGCAAGACCCCTGTTGTGGCGCAGAATCCTCCTCGTTGTGAATGGCTGACGTGGGGAGACGCGGAGAAGTGCGAGTGTTGTTGTCGACGTACGGGCGGGCGTTGACCAAGGCGGCGATGCCGAGGGTGGAGTCACGGCCGCAGCGTGCGGCTGAGTTGATCGCCACACAGTTCGACGTGGTGCTTGGGGCTGCTGCGGGATGTGACGTTGTGGTGGTGACAGGCATGTTGCCCGCTGCGGCCGGTGCCTTGTCTGTTGCCGAGAAGCTGGGCATCCGGTCGGTTTCCGTGACCTTCCAGCAGCTCACGGTGCCTTCGCTGGACCGGCCGCCGCTGGCGTACCCGGGTCGGCCGCTGCCGGACGGCGTCACCGACAGCCGGGTGCTGTGGGAGTTCGACGCCGAGAGCAACAACACGATGTTCGGCGAGGCTCTCAACACCAACCGGGTGGCCAACGGTCTCCCGCCGGTCGACGACATCCGTGACTACGTCGTCGGCGCCGAGCCGTGGGTGGCGACTGCCCCTGTGCTCGACCCGCTGAACACAGTCGTCGAAGCCGTGCAGACCGGCGCGTGGATCCTGCTGGACGAACGACCGTGGTCCGATGAGCTGATCGCGTTCCTGGACGCGGCCGAACCGCCGGTGTACGTGGGTTTCGGCAGCATGCCGATGCACGAGTCGACGGACGTCGCCCAGGTCGCCATCGAGGCGGCCGGGGGCGCAGGGGCGTCGCTTGATTCTCAAGAGTGGCTGGGCTGACCTGGCCGTCGAGTCCCTGTCGGCGGCGCTCCAGGCGGCGTTGGTTCCTGAAATCCGAAAGAAGGCAACGGCTGTGGCGAGCACGGTTAGCACTGATGGAGCGACAGCGGCGGCGAAGCTGATCATCGAGTCCGGCGACGAGTACCACCAGGAGCTGCGGTCCGAGCGTGCCTACGTCGCTGGGCTGTACAAGCGGCTTGACGCAGAGCGCGCCCGGGTGAAGGGCGAGTTCGAGGCGGCCTTGGCTGGCAAGGCCGTGTCACCGATGGAACGTGACGTCGAGGTACGCGCTCGCGCCAGGGAGATGAAGCGGCTCGACGTCGCGGACAACGGCCTGTGCTTCGGCCGGCTCGACGCCATCACGGGAGAACACTCCTACGTCGGCCGGATCGGGCTTTTCGACGAGACCAACGAGTACGAACCGGTCCTGCTCGACTGGCGCGCACCGGCGGCGCGTCCGTTCTACGTCGCCACCGGCGCGAACCCGGAGAACATGCGGCGCCGCCGCCAGTTCCACACCCGTGGCCGTCAGGTGCTCGACTTCACCGATGAGGTCCTCGGCCGTCCCGGTGACCACGAACGGGGAGATGCCGCTCTTCTCGCGGCGGTCAACGCGCCGCGTGGCGAGGGCATGCGTGACATCGTGGCCACGATCCAGGCCGAGCAGGACGAGATCATCCGGCTCGACCACCCGGGTGTCCTGGTGATCGAAGGCGGCCCGGGGACGGGCAAAACCGTTGTGGCGCTGCACCGTGTGGCGTACCTGATGTACACGCAGCGGGAACGGATGGAGCGCCACGGTGTCCTCGTGGTCGGGCCCAACCCGGCGTTCCTCAACCACATCGGCCAGGTGCTGCCGTCGCTGGGTGAGTCGGATGTGGTGTTCATGACGCCCGGCGACCTCGTGCCCGGTCTGCGCGTCACCGCGGAGGACCCGCCGGAAGCCGCGCGGCTCAAGGGATCGCTGAAGATGCTGGACGTGCTCAAGGCTGCCGTCGCCGACCGGCAGCAGCTGCCGGATGAGCCGTTGCCGATCCAGTTGAAGGACGTCACGGTCCGGATCGACGCCGCGACCGCCGAATGGGCACGGGACGAGGCCCGCGCGAGTGGCCTGCCGCACAACGAAGCCCGCGCGACGTTCGTCGAGATCGTCACGTACGTCCTGACTGAACGGGCGATCGGCCGGATCGGCAAGGGCTGGCTGACCCGGTCGGACAAAGAGGGCTGGGAGGACATGCGCAAGGGCCTGCTCAAGGAACTCGCTGACGACGACTCGTTCACCGCCGCGCTCGACCAGCTCTGGCCGGTCCTGACCCCGGAAACACTGTTGGCGCCGCTGTATTCCTCGGCAGAACGGCTACGGGCCGCGGGCGCCGACCAGTCACTGTTCCGCGAGAACGGCGACGCGTGGACCGTTTCGGACGTCCCGCTGCTCGACGAACTGGTGGACCTGATCGGCCCTGACAAGGCAGCCGACGACGCGGCCGCCCAAGCCACCAAGAAGGAGCAGCAGGCCGAGGCCGAGTACGCCGCCAACGTCCTCGACAGCTTGATCAACCGCCAGGAGCACATGGACGACGAGGACCACCTGTTCGCCACGGACCTGCTGCGCGCCGAGGACCTCGCGGACCGCTTCGTCGAAGAGGACACGCGTGACCTGGTGGAACGCGCGTCGGCGGACCGCGACTGGACCTACCGGCACGTGGTGGTCGACGAAGCCCAGGAGCTGTCCGAAATGGACTGGCGGGTGCTGATGCGGCGCTGCCCCGGCAAGTCCTTCACCGTGGTCGGCGACCTCGCCCAGCGCAGGGCACCGGCCGGGGCGACGTCGTGGGGCACGATGCTGGAGCCGTACGTGCCCGGCCGTTGGGTGTACCGGTCGCTGACGGTGAACTACCGCACGCCGGCGGAGATCATGGCGGTGGCCGCTTCCGTGCTCGCCGAGTTCGCACCTGGCGTCCAGCCACCGGAGTCGGTCCGCTCGAACGGCGTGCAGCCGTGGTCGAGGCAGGTCACCGAAGCCGGACTGGCCGCGGCGATCGACGAGTTCGTGCGGGACGAAGCAGGCCGGGAAGGCACCAGCGTCGTGATCGGCCCGCCTGGCGTCCCCGGCACGATCCCGGCTTCGGACACCAAGGGCCTCGAGTACGACGCGGTGCTGGTGGTGAACCCGGACGAGATCCTCGCCGACGGTCCCCGCGGTGCGGCGGAACTCTATGTGGCCCTCACCCGCGCCACGCAACGCCTCGGCGTGCTCCACCAGGGTCCGTTGCCGCGGGTGATGGCCGGCCTCACGGAACTCGACACCGCTATCGCTTAGCCCGACGTGCCAAATAATTGACATAAACCAATGCACCGGTCGAGCCGGCCGAAAAGTCGGCTCTTACACCGGAACAGAGTATTGTCGAATACGAGCGGGGCGTTCGATAGTTGACTGGTTCGGTGAGCGCCCAGCGAAAGGAGCACTCCCCCGCCATGGGAAGAGTTCTCACCAACGGCACGTGGCTACGCGTCGAACCAGCCGAAGTGGCCCTGTTCAGCGGCCTCGGCACGAGTGACATCAAATGGGGCGACGTTCCGTACGACCAGAAGAGCGGCTACTCCTTCGAAGGCCACCTGACCGACCTGAAACTCGACGGCACCGACTTCCTGCTCGGCACGTTCACGCACCACAACAACGTCATCCCGATCGGCAAGGACTGGCAGTTCGCGCTCTACCTGACGATCATCCTGAACTTCGACGACGGAAACCTCCAGCACCCGCTGCCGCAATTGCGTTTCCACCACGACGAGACCCTCAACCAGGGCCCGCAACCGGAGGACATCGTCGATCTGCCGAAAATCGACGATTTCGACCTCATTTACGTCGACAACGTCGAGTACCGGATGTCGATCAGCGGCTTCTGGTGGAACAAGCGCAAAGTAACGCAGTTCACCAGCCCGGAGAACAGTTCGAACAGCGCCGGTGTCTTCGCCACCATAAAGCCGACAGGCAGACAGGGCGGCTGACCGCAACCAGCCGGGTGTCGTCGGGGGCATCCAGGCTTGGCCGAATCCCCCGGCAATGCGCCCGGGGGGTTCGTCACGAGGATCAGGCTCCGCCTGGCGTCTCCGGCAGCCGGTCCAGCACCTTGCCGACCAACTGAGTCAGCGACCTGAGCTGACCGTCGACCGAATCGAACCGCGCCGTGTGCTCCTGCAGCGTCGCACCGCGCTCATTCAAAATCGTCGTGTGTTCCCGCCGGGTCGCTTTGACCTCACGGAGGTCCTCACGCAGTTCCTTGGCGTCGTCGTCTAACCGAAGTGTCAGCCTGCGGATTTCGGCATGCTGCACCACGAGCTTGCGAACCTTCCGCTCCAGACTTTCTTCTTCGGGCACGACTTCAGTATTCCGCAGTCGAACACGCGTACGAAAGATCACGAAAGGGTGATCCTGATCAGCCGCGGATCTCCATCGTGCAGCACTTGGGGCCGCCGCCGGACTTCTTCAGCTCCGAGATGTCCACGAAGATCGGCTCGTAGCCGCGGTCTGTCAGCTGGGCCGCCAGGCCGGTCGACTCCGTCGGCAGGATGACGTTGCGGCCGTCGGAGACCGCGTTCAGGCCGAAGGTCTCCGCGTCGTGCGCGGTGGCGATCACCGCGTCCGGGAAGAGGCGGCGCAGCACCCGGCGCGAGCCCTCGGAGAAGGCTTCCGGGTAGTACGCGATGTTCGGCTCGTCCTCGTTGAGCACGAACAGCGCCGTGTCCAGGTGGTAGTAGCGGGGGTCGGTCAGGTGCAGTGAGACCACCGGCACACCGAGGACTTCCTGGGCTTCGGCGTGGGCTCCCGGGTCCGTGCGGAAGCCCGTGCCGGCCAGCAGGTAGCGGCCGGTCCAGGCGAAGTCGCCCTCGGCTTCGTTGATGCACGTCGGCATCACCACGTTGTGGTAGCCGTTCTCGTTGAACCAGCGGCGGTAGTGGTCGGCTTCCGCCGCGCGCTGCTCCGCCCGGAAGCGGGCGCCGAGCACCCGTCCGTCGATCACGGTCGCCGAGTTCGCCGAGAAGACCATGTCGGGCAGTCCCGGCTGCGGGTCGATCTGTTCCACTTTGTGGCCCAGTTCGACGTAGGTGTCGCGCAGCGTCTGCCACTGCCGCATCACGAGGTCGTGGTTCACCGGTTTGCTCGGATCCATCCACGGGTTGATCGAGTACGCCACCTCGAAGTACCTCGGGGCGCACATCAGATACCGCCGTGTCGTGGGCATCCGGACCGCAGATGTCATGGATCGAAATGTAGGACCCGCTTCCAGTATGGATCAAGCTCGTAGTATTGCGCCTCAGCATGCAGAATGTTGCGTGTGGACTCGATAGATCAGCGAATCGTTTCGCAGCTCGTCGCCGACGCCCGGTCGAGTTACGCCGAGATCGGCAAAGTGGTCGGTCTGTCGGCCCCCGCGGTGAAGCGGCGGGTCGACCGGTTGCTGGACCGTGGCGTGCTGCGCGGCTTCACGGCCGTGGTCGACCCGGAGGCTCTCGGGTGGGGCACGGAGGCCTTCGTGGAGGTGCGCTACCGGGGCAACGTTTCGCCGGGGCAGATCCGCGCGAGCCTCGAACCGTTGCCGGAGGTGGTCGCGGCGTACACCGTTTCCGGTGCGGCGGACGCGATCGTGCACTTGCGGGCGGCCGACATCCACCACCTCGAGGACGCGCTGGAACGGCTGCGCGGCGTCGACATGATCGACCGCACAGTGTCCACGGTCGTGCTGTCCACGCTGCTGGAACGGTCCCCACCGCCCGAACCGCGGTGAGAAGTACGGTTCACCGCATGACCGAGGTGCTGCTCGACCGCGCGGACGGGGTGGGGGTCGTCACGATCAACGTCCCGGATCGCCGCAACGCGTTGACCTTGCCGATCTCCGAAGCCCTTGTCGACGCGGTCCGGACGTGCGAGAACGACGCCAGCGTGCACGCGGTCGTCGTCACCGGCGCGCCACCGGCTTTCTGCGCGGGGGCCGACCTGACCGCGCTCGGCGAGGCCAAGGAGGAGGGGCTTCGCAGGATCTACGCGGGTTTCCTCGCGTTCGCCGACTGCGCACTGCCGACCGTCGCGGCGGTCAACGGTGCCGCCGTCGGCGCGGGCCTGAACCTGGCGCTGGCATGCGACGTGCGCATAGCCGGTCCGAAGGCAAGATTCGACGCGCGCTTCCTACAGCTTGGGATTCACCCGGGTGGCGGCATGACGTGGATGCTGCAACGCGCTGTGAGCAAGCAGACCGCCGTGGCGATGACCTTGTTCAGCCGGGTTCTCGACGCCGAATCCGCACTTGAGCACGGTCTCGTCTGGCAGATCGCGGACGATCCGGTCGCCGCGGCCGTCCAACTGGCCGCAGGCGCGGTCTCCGCGCCGCGCGACCTTGTCAGCACGACGAAAGGAACTTTGCGCGCGACCTCGGGAAACGCCGATCATGCGAGTGCCGTTGAAACCGAGTTGAGAGCACAGCTGGAGACGATCTCCTCGGCTGAGTTCGCCGAGCGCCTGACCAGGCTGCGGACGCGAATCACACGCCAGGAGTAGGTGTTACCGCCGGTAACATATAATTGTTGCATGTGACGTAGACCGCTTAGCAGGTCCCGGCCCAAACCCGGTGCCTACCTTTGGTAACAGGTAATGGCTAGTCCGAGTGCAGCCAGGTGCGAGGCTGGCGCGAACTTCGAGGACTACGCTCGAAGTTGGGGTAGAGCAACTGAGACGGTTGCGGCAGAGAGGGATCAGGCGAGCCCAATGAGCACAGGTGTCGAGGGTGAAACCAACGGACACGCGCTGAAGTCGAGCAGGCACACCGAGATCACGAAGCTCGACCGGGTGGTGATCCGGTTCGCGGGCGACTCCGGTGACGGTATGCAGCTCACTGGTGACCGGTTCACATCCGAGGCCGCGGCCTTCGGCAACGACCTCGCGACGCAGCCGAACTTCCCGGCCGAGATCCGGGCGCCACAGGGCACGCTGCCCGGTGTCTCGAGCTTCCAGCTGCACTTCGCGGACTACGACATCCTCACCCCCGGTGACCGGCCGGACGTGCTCGTCGCGATGAACCCGGCCGCGTTGAAGGCCAACATCGACGAACTCCCGCCCGGCGGGACGCTGATCGTCAACACCGACGAGTTCAACAAGCGCAACCTGGTCAAAGTCGGCTACGACGCGGACCCGCTGGAAGACGACTCGCTGGAGTCCTACCAGGTGCACAAGGTCGCCATGGCGACCATCACCCGTGCCGCGCTCGACGAGACGGGCCTGTCGAAGAAGGACGCGGAGCGCGCGAAGAACATGTTCGCGCTCGGCCTGCTGTCCTGGATGTACCACCGGCCCACCGAGGGCACCGAGCAGTTCCTGCGGGAGAAGTTCGCCAAGAAGCCGGACATCGCCGAAGCCAACATCCTGGCCTTCCGCGCGGGCTGGAACTACGGCGAGACAACCGAATCGTTCGCCACGACCTACCAGGTCGCGCCCGCGAAGCTGCGCCCCGGCACATACCGGCAGATCACCGGCAACACGGCGTTGGCGTACGGCATCGTCGCGGCAGGTCAGCGCTCCGGGCTGGACATCGTGCTCGGCACGTACCCGATCACGCCCGCGTCGGACATCCTGCACGAGCTGTCCAAGCACAAGAACTTCGGCGTGACCACGATCCAGGCCGAGGACGAGATCGCCGGCATCGGCATGGCGCTCGGCGCGTCCTACGGTGGCGCGCTCGGTGTGACGTCCACCTCCGGCCCCGGTATCGCGTTGAAGTCCGAGACGATCGGGCTCGCCGTGATGACGGAGCTGCCGCTGGTCATCGTGGACGTGCAGCGCGGTGGCCCGTCGACCGGTCTGCCGACCAAGACCGAGCAGGCCGACCTGCTGCAGGCGATGTACGGCCGCAACGGCGAGTCGCCGGTGCCGATCGTCGCGCCGCAGTCCCCGGCCGACTGCTTCGACGCCGCTGTCGACGCCGCCAGGATCGCGCTGGAGTACCGCACGCCGGTGCTGCTGCTGTCGGACGGCGCGATCGCCAACGGCTCGGAGCCGTGGAACATCCCGGACGTCGAGACGCTGCCCGACCTGAGCGTGACGTTCGCGACCGAGCCCAACGCCACCGACGGCTCCGGCGAGCACTGGCCGTACGTCAGGAACCCGGAGACGCTGGCCCGCGAGTGGGCGATCCCGGGAACACCGGGCCTGCAGCACCGGATCGGTGGCCTGGAGAAGCAGGACGGCAAGGGCTCGATCTCGTACGACCCGGCCAACCACGACCACATGGTCCGCTTGCGCCAGGCCAAGATCGACGGCATCAAGGTGCCCGACATCGAGGTCGACGACCCGTCCGGCAAGGCGCGGGTGCTCGTGCTCGGCTGGGGTTCGTCGTACGGACCGATCGGCGCGGCCTGCCGCCGGGTCCGCAAACTCGGGCACGCGATCGCACAGGCACACCTGCGGCACCTCAACCCGTTCCCCGCGAACCTGGGTGATGTGCTGCGCTCGTACGACCGGGTGGTGATCCCGGAGATGAACCTCGGCCAGCTCGCCCTGCTCGTCCGGGCAAGGTTCCTGGTGGACGCGATCAGCTACACCAAGGTGGCTGGACTGCCCTTCAAGGCCGAGGAGTTGCAAGGGGTGCTCACAGACGTTGTGAAGGGGGTCTCGGCATGACCGCCATCGACCTCGGGCTGCCCGGCCTGGCCGGAATCCCGACCACGGACGAGAAGCAGACCGCCAAGGACTACAAGTCGGACCAGGAGGTCCGCTGGTGCCCTGGCTGCGGCGACTACATCGTGCTGAACGCGGTGCAGGCGTTCATGCCGTCGCTGGGGCTCAAGCGCGAGAACATCGTGTTCGTGTCGGGCATCGGCTGCTCGTCGCGGTTCCCGTACTACATGAACACCTATGGCGTGCACTCGATCCACGGCCGCGCGCCGTCGATCGCGACAGGTCTCGCGGTGGCGCGCCCGGACCTGTCGGTGTGGGTGGTGACCGGTGACGGCGACGCGCTGTCGATCGGCGGCAACCACCTGATCCACGCGCTGCGCAGGAACGTGAACCTGAAGATCCTGTTGTTCAACAACAGGATCTACGGCCTGACGAAGGGGCAGTACTCCCCGACCTCGGAGACCGGCAAGATCACCAAGTCGACCCCGATGGGTTCGCTGGATCACCCGTTCAACCCGATCTCGCTGGCGCTGGGCGCGGAAGCCTCGTTCGTCGGACGCGCGCTGGACTCGGACCGCAAGGGCCTGACCGAGGTGCTGAAGGCGGCGGCGGAACACAGGGGTTCGGCGCTGGTGGAGATCTACCAGAACTGCCCGATCTTCAACGACGGTGCCTTCGACGTGCTGAAGGACTCGGAGGAGAAGGAGCGCAGGCTGATCCCGCTGTCGCAGGGTGAGCCGATCCGCTTCGGTCCCGACAAGGACTACGGCGTGGTGCGCACGGGCTTCGGCGGTTTGAAGGTCGCGAAGGTCTCAGAAGTCGGTGAGGACAACCTGGTCGTGCACGACGCGACAATCGACGACCCGACGTACTCGTTCGCGCTGTCGCGCATCGGCGGAGAAGACCTGTCCCACACGGTCACAGGCATCTTCCGCAACGTGCAGAGGGCAACCTACGACGACCAAGCCCGCAGCCAGGTAACGGCGGCCAAGGCCGCCAAGCCCGCGGACCTGCAGGCGCTGCTCCTCGGCCGCGACACGTGGACCGTCGACTGACAACACGGCGGGAGTGGACTCGCCGGACTCGCGCCGATGGAACCGTCGGCAAATCCGGCTGTCCACAACCCACCAGTAACCCCTTTAACCAGCCGTTACCCCATTAGCCTGGAGCAGGGACGCCCGTCACTACGGATGCCCAGTCGGTCGAGCGGTAGCCAGCCCTGAGCGGCGAGCGCGCTAGCGCAGATGTGGGCTTCGGGGGTGCTCCTGCACGTCGGCCTGGGCGAAGCCCAATCACACGTGTCCAGAGGTCCGCCTGCGTTTCTCGCGGGCATCAGCGGCGGTCGTACGGGCCTCTTGACGCGTGTGGTTGCCTCCGGCAGGCCGTCGGGCAGGAGGAAACCACGGACTGTCAAGAGGCCCGTAAGGCCTGCGCTGTGCGTTGATTTGGGAACGCGGACCTCCTGACAGTCCGTGGTTGGCGTAGCCCAGGCCGACGGGCAGGAGCACCCCCGAACCACCCCTCTACGCTGGCGCGCACGCCGCTGCGGGACGGTCTGCGCTGGCGCGCTCGCCGTTGTGGCTTGGCCTGCGTGCATGTGGGCTCGCCGCTGTTGGTTGGTTGGTTGGTCGGTGCTTGCGCGCTCGCCGATCGGGCCGGTTCTCGCTGGCGCGTAAGGCGCAACTTCCCGTGCTGGTGCGTAAGTCCCGGGTCATTGCGGGCTGGTGCGGGGCTGGTCGGCAACGCACAACAGACCGACTGGCCGCTGGATTGGGTGGCGTTGGTTGTCTGACGCGCGAGTGTCAGGACAGGGTTGGGCTGCCTGGTAGTTCGCAGAGTTTGTCGCCTGTTTTGAGCGCTGCCAGTTGGGCGTTGATCTCGGCGATTCGCTTCTCTGCTTCTTTGATCAGGTCGTCGTGGAGGCGTTGCCAGTCTTCGGTTTTGGGGTTGTTGGGCAGTCCGTCCAGCAGGTCTGCGATCTCCGCGACCTTGTAGCCGATGCGTTGGGCTACTCGGGCTACCTTCACGCGGCAGGCCGCGTCTTCAGTGAAGCGGCGTTGGTTTCCACTTGTCCTTGTGCCTGTGATGATCCCGTGTTTCTCGTAGAAGCGGATCGCTGAGGCTGCTACTCCGCTCTGCTCCGCCACCTCGCTGACGGTGTACGTGAACTGGCTGTCGATCATCGGGGTGCCCACGTTCTTCATCGTGGCTTGACCTCAACGTTTGTTCAAGTCTTGGCGTTTGGATCATGGTTGATGCTGTCGGTCGCTCGCTCCGGTTGGCCGACTGCATTGCGGGACCAGCGCGTGCGGCGGCCATACGTCGGGCCTGGCAGCGGAACACGAGTCGCGCTGTCGCGCTGCTTTGCGGCGGTCAGCTCACCGACATCAGGAGTTCGTTGAGCTGGTTGGTCATCCGCGCGCTGTCTGCTGGGAAGAACGTTCCGCCTTCGACGTCTTCCCTCGCCAGGTTCTGCACCAGGTAGCGGCCCGCGTCCGTGTCTATCCAGCCAAGACCCGGGGCCTGTTTTGTGTTTCCGTTGCGGTCCCGCCCTGTCACGGCGAAGTGGCCGGAGCCGAGGCGTTTGCGGCGCAGCACTTCCTCCGCGCCGCGCAGCTGCGCCGGGTTCGTGTGCTGGGCGCGGGCGACCGGCTGGCGGAAGGTGACGTTCTCGTCGTCCGCCGTGACCGGGTGCGCAGTTGGGCGGGTGATCGTCACCGACTGCCCCGGGCCCGGCTTGAGGGGCGGCAGCAGACCGGCCACCGCGCGGGCCAGGCCCTCCGGGCGGACCATCTCGAACTTCAGCACCTGGTCTTCCTGGCGCACGACCATGGCCTTCCGGCCGACGGCCGCGCCTCGCGCGTAGACCTTCCTCCCGCCTTCGACGTCACCCATCACCGCGACCGACACGTGGAAGTCCGTCAGCATCCGCAGCGCGCCCACCACTTCCGGGCCGAGCCCCCGGTGGTTGGCCAAACCGCGGTTGATCAGGTCGTCCTTGATCGCACCCGCGATCCGCACCCGGTCCTCGGCGTACTCCCCGAAACTCGGAATGGTGAACGGGTACACGCGGCAATTGAGCCGAAGTCCCTCGGACAGGATGTCGACCGCCGCGAAGGAAAGGCCGAACGTTTCTGCCATCAGCTGCCAATCATCTGCCGTGAAAGCCCCTGCTCAGAGCACGTTACCAACCCGGGCCGCCCGGGGCAGCGAAAAGCAGAGTCCGGTTGCGCCCCGCTGTCTTCGCCGCCAGCAGGGCCACGTCCGCCGCGTTCACGACCTCGTCGAGCGTGCTGCCGTGCTCCGGGTGGGCCGCGACGCCCACCGACACCGTCACTGTGCCGAAGCCGTCCACCGCGAAGCCCTCGACCTTGCGGCGGATGCGTTCGGCGATGGCCATGGCGTCTTCCTGCGAGGTTTCCGGGAGCAGGATCACGAATTCCTCACCGCCGAACCGGCCGACCATGTCGGTCGCCCGCACTTCCGCGCGCAGGACGTCGGCGACACCTTTCAGGTGTTTGTCCCCGATCAGGTGGCCGTACTTGTCGTTGATGGACTTGAAATTGTCGAGATCGAGCATCAGCAGTGCCGAGGTCGCCCTGCGCTCCAGTTGGACCGCCGCGTCCTTCGCCCACGTCGCTGAATTCAGAAGACCTGTTTTCGGATCTGTCCGCGCCTGGTCGCGCAACTGCCGGATAAGCACACTCCTGTGCAGCACGAGCGTTATCCCGATGATGAGGACGAGCACGATCGGCCAGTCGACGAGCGCCCACGCGAGCAGGATCCCCAGCGCGACGGTCGCCGCCTCCAGCGCCTGCTCGCCCGCGGTGGCCACCGAACCCGCGATCCGCCGGTGCCCGGCCGTGAAGTAGTGGAAGACCGCTGTGATGACCGCGCTCACGACCAGGAAGACCAGCCCGGCGCCGACCACGAGCCCGAACGACGCCGCGTCCCGCGTCATCCGCTCGAACGGCACGGGGTCGGTCACCCTGGAGAAGGCGCACGCCGCGTAACTCGCGACGATCGTGGCCGACATCGAGAAGATCAGGCGGAACATCGGCACGGGCCGCAGCCTGATCCACTGCACGGTGAACGAGACCGCGATGACCACCGCCGACAGCGCCGGGTGCAGCAGCAGAATGCCCGCGAACATCCAGACCGCGTTCAGATCCACGAAAGGCCTGGCCACCCTGCGCAGGCGTTCGATCGGCATCGACAGTTCGGAGTAAACCAGAATGCAGCTGGTGAGCAGGAGAAACGGGGCCAGATTGGCCGACGGGATCGGAATCAGGGCAAGCGCGGCGACGATGCCCGTGGCAGCGAGCAGTTCGACGGCGAGCACATATGCGACCAGAGCTCGTTTCGGGAGCTGCCATAAAGCCCAATGCCGGACTGCCAGCCGGGCGATCTGGTCCGCCATGGCAGCACCGTAACGGACCGTATGGTGCGAGTCACTAGGACATCAGGGGGTATCTGACCTTGTTCGGATTGAGTAATCCTATGACAGCACACGGAAACCGACACGCTCCGCATCGCTGGGAGTACGGAACCACACCTCCGCAACAATCCGGTCAAATTGCGGATTGTCTTGCGTGCAGTAACGCAGCGCAGTCACGCTCGCCTTGACGCCGAACTCCGGCGCGGGCGCGCCACCACCGGGCAGCGGCATGGCCGACCCCGGACCGAACGGGCCGGGCGGGACGAACTCCCCCGCGCCGGACGAATCCGCGGCAGCGTCCTGCTCAGCCACCGGGACGACCGGTTCGAACAACGACCGCCCGTTGCCCTCCGGGGCCGCCGCCGCGGCGGCGGGAGCGGGCTCGAACCGCTGGGTGAGCTCCAGCTCCGGCTGGGGCAGCTCCGGCTCGTAGTGGTGCACGGCTTCGGGCGCGGGCACATTGGCCTCGTAGTGCTGCACCGGCTCAGCGGGCGACTCCGCGGCCTCGTAATGGTGCACAGGCTCGGCAGGCGACGGCGGGGCCTCGAAGTGGTGCGTGACCTCAGCAGGAGACTCCGGCGCAGCATGGTGGTGCACAGGCTCAGCGGGCGACTGCGGGGCCTCGTAGTGGTGCGCAGGCTCGGCGGGGGGCTCGTAAACGGGCTCAGCCGCAGAGTGCTGGGGCTCGTAGTCCCGCACGGGCTCAGCCTGGGCTTCGCTGGGGGCTTCGTTGTCGAGCGAGCGGATCATCTCGTCCGGGATCGGCGTGGTGTGCTGGGTGAAGATCGTTCCGCTCTCGTCCACCCGCTCGTCGTCGTCGACGTCGGTGATCAGGTGCGGGTCGGGGTCCTCTTCCTTGGCGAACCAGTCTTCGCCCTGGCCGGCCGACTCCGGCTTCTCCGGGATCAGCACACCCGCCGGTGGGACGAACACCGTGGAGCTCTCGGTGAACTGGCGGAACGGGGTGTCCGACAGCTCGGTGTCGCTCTCGTCGGGGATCGGCGGCTCCGGCGGCGCCGTCGGGTCCAACCGGGACGAGAACGACTGGGGACGCGACTCGCCCTGCACCTCGGGCGGCGCGGCGAGCGGCTGGAACAGCGTCGGCGCCGGGGACGACGAACCGGGCGGAGGTGGCGGGGGCGGCAGCAGCGGCGGCTGGGCCACCGGCGGCTTGGGTGCGTCGAAGAGATCGTCGAGGAAGCGATCCGTTTCGTTCACGCCCGGCTGGCCGACGGGCGCGCCCACCCGCGTCGGCAGGCGAGGAGCCGCCTCACGGGGTTCACGGGGTTCACGCGGTTCGAGCGGCTGCCGCGTGGCCGCTTCCTCCAGCTCGGTCACCCGCTTGCGTGCCGGGTTGACCAGCAGCAACCAGGTGAACAGCACGCCGAGGAGGAACGATCCCAGGCTCCATAGCCAGACCTGGCCGAAGATCTGCATGCACTTGCTCCCTCGTGGACCTCACCCTCGGTTTCCACCCTACGGGCCAGGCGAGATCACCGTCTCAAGTCTTAGCGAGTCCGCTCGATGACATAACGCGTCAGCAGCTCAAGGGCGTCACGAGCAGCGCCCGCGGGCAGCGGGGCCAGCGCGGTCTGCGCGCGCTCGGCGTACTGCTCCAGGGTCTGACGCGCCCGCTGCAGGCCCTGCGAGGCACGCAGCAGCTCGAGCGCTTCGTCCACCTCGGCGTCGTCGGAGATCGGTCCGGCGAGCAGCTCGGTCAGGCGGGCGTTCCCGTCGACGGCGAGTGCGTGGATCATCGGCAGGGTTTTCACGCCTTCCCGCAGGTCCGTGCCGGGGGTCTTGCCCGACTCGGCCGCGGGGGACGCGATGTCGATGATGTCGTCGGAGATCTGGAAGGCCGCACCGATGATCTTGCCGTAGCGGTGCAGCGCCTCGGTCTGCTCGTCCGTGGCGTTGGCGAACATGCCCGCGTACCGGCCGGCGGTCGCGATCAGCGAACCGGTCTTCTGGCCGATGACCGACAGGTAGTGCTCGACGGGGTCCTCACCCGCGGCTGGGCCGATGGTCTCCCGCATCTGGCCGGTGACCAGCTCGGAGAACGTCTCGGCGATGATCCGGGCCGCGTCGGTGCCGAGGTCGGCGACGAGGCCGGACGCGTGCGCGAAGAGGAAGTCGCCGGTCAGGATGGCGATGGTGTTGTCCCACTTGGCGTTCACGCTGTCCGCACCGCGGCGCATGGTCGCCTCGTCCATCACGTCGTCGTGGTACAGCGTGGCCAGGTGCACGAGTTCCACGGCCGCGGCGGCCGTGATGACATCAGGCGTCGGGCCGTCCGCGACGTGCGACGAAATGAGGGTGAACAACGGGCGAAAACGCTTGCCACCCGCGTTGACCAGGTGCAACGCTGCCTCGTCGATGAACGAGACCTCGCTGTCGGCGACCCCGTGCAGGATCTTCTCGACATCGGAGAGGGCGAGGCTGACGGCCCGCACCAGGTCAGGATCAGCAGCACTCAGGCCAAGAGGCAGGCCAGAGCCAGGAACGGCAGGCGTCTGTTCGGCTGTCACGTCGTCGTCGCTCCCGCAGCAGTGTTACCAGCCCCTCCAGCGTAAACGCACGGAGTGCGACAACGCTGGTCAGGTAGACAGACCGTGGCGCATGGCACTCCGCCAGGCAATGGCGGGGAGGCGAAGCTCACCGGAAGAGGGATTCTTGCTGTTGCTGCTGTCCGTCCCGACATGCCAAAACGGGCCCGGCCAGGTTTCCACCCGGCCGGACCCGCATGGGGTGATCGGCGCCTAGAAGGCGAACGTCCCCGTTCCCGCCCAGTCCAGCGCGAAGGCGGGCACGAGACCCAGGATCAGCGTCACCAGGACACCGAGGGTGATCGCCGCGGTCGTGAACGTGCCGGGCACGGTCACCGTCGGGCCGTCCGGTGCCGGTTCGCTGAAGTACATCAGCACGATCACACGCAGGTAGAAGAACGCCGCGACGGCCGAGGCCACCAGAGCGATCACCACCAGCGGCGTCATCCCGTCCTGGATGCCGGCTGAGAACACCACGAACTTGCCGATGAAACCACTCGTCATCGGGATACCCGCCATCGCGAGCAGCAGGAACGTGAACACCGCGGCCAGCACTGGCGACCGCTTGGCCAGACCCGCCCACTGCGACAGGTGCGTCGCCTCGCCGGACGCGTCACGCACCAGGCTCACGGCGCCGAACGCCGCCAGCGTGGTGAAGCCGTAGGTCAGCAGGTAGAACAGCGTGCCCGACAGGCCTTCCGGACGCAGCGCCAGCGCACCGACGAGCAAGAAGCCCGCGTGTGCGATGGACGAGTACGCCAGCATGCGCTTCACGTCGGTCTGCGTCAGGCCGAGCACCGCGCCGATCACCATGGAGGCGACCGCCACGACCCACAGCACGCTGCGCCATTCCCAGCTGGTCGACTCGAAACCGACCGTCAGCACACGCAGGATGCCGCCGAACGCGGCGACCTTGGTGCACGCCGCCATGAACGCCGTGATCGGCGTCGGCGAACCCTGGTACACGTCCGGTGTCCACGCGTGGAACGGGCCGACCGACGCCTTGAACATCAGGCCGACCACCAGCAGACCGAAGCCCGCGAACAACAACGTGTCGGACGCCGCCGAACCCGCCGCCGCGTTGGCGATGTCGGCCAGCTTCACCGAACCCGCGTAGCCGTACAGCAGCGCGAGGCCGTAGAGGAAGAACGCCGAGGCGAACGCGCCGAGCAGGAAGTACTTGACCGCCGACTCCTGCGAGATCAGCCTGCGCCGCCGCGCCAGGCCGCACATCAGGTACAGCGGGAGGCTCAGCACTTCCAGCGCGATGAACATCGTCAGCAGGTCGTTGGCCGCGCAGAAGACCATCATCCCGGACAGCGCGAACAGCGTCAGCGGGAAGACCTCGGTCTGCATGCCGCCGGACGCCGCCTGCACGCGGTCCTGGATCGTGCCCGGCCGGATACCGGCCTGCGCCACGAACGCGCCGCCGCGCTCGACCGTGCGGTCCGCGATCAGCAGCAGCGCGCCGAGACCCAGGGCCAGCAGCGTGCCCCACAGGAACAGGGCGGGCCGGTCGACCGCGATGGTCTTGTACAGCGTGGTCAGGCCACGCTGCGGCGGGTTGTCCGTGACGTAGAGGATGAACGCCACGCCCGCGCCGAGGATCGCCAGCAGCGACAGCGTGACCTGCGCCGCCCACCGGTTCGCCTTGGACACGAACGCTTCGATCAGCACGCCGGCACAGGCCGCGCCGAGCAGGATCAGAATCGGCAGGATCGCCGAGTACTCGATCTGCGGCGCTTCGATCGGTGCCTGAGGTGGTGGTTGTAGAGCCAGCACGTCACTTGCCTCCCACTGGGTCGGCCAGGCCGACCGACTGCAGTGTTGCGTCCACCGTCGGCTGGAGCACGTCCAACACCGGCGCGGGGTAGAAGCCCAGGAAGATGATCAGGACGACCAGCGGCGCCAGTACGACCTTCTCGCGCACGCCCAGGTCCGCGATCGAGGCCTTGGCCGGGTCACCCGCCGTGCCCGGTCCGCCTGCCAGGCCCACCAACGCGTTGCCGCGCACAGGGCCCTGGAAGACCCGTTGATAGGCCCACAGCACGTAGGCCGCCGCGAGGATCATGCCGACCGCGCCGATGATCGCGTAGACCGGCGCGTTCGGGTACGACCCGACCAGCACCAGGAACTCGCTGACGAACGAGTTCAGGCCGGGCAGCGACAGCGCCGCCAGACCCGCGAACAGGAACAGGCCCGCCAGCACCGGCGTCAGCTTCGCCAGACCGCCGTAGTCGCGGATCGAGCGCGAGTCGCCGCGGGCGATCACCATGCCCACGACCAGGAACAGCATTCCGGTCGCCAGACCGTGGTTGACCATGTACAGCGCCGAACCGGCGATCGACTGCGTCGAGAAGGCGAAGATGCCGAGGCCGATGAACCCGAAGTGGGCGATGGAGATGTACGCCATCAACCGCTTCATGTCGTTCTGGCCCGCCGCGAGCAGTGCGCCGTAGACGATGCCGAGCACCGAGAGGATCAGCACGAGCGGCGCGAGTTCCTTGCTGGCAGCCGGGAACAGCGGCAGGCAGTAACGCAGGAAGCCGAACGTGCCGATCTTGTCGAGCACACCGACCAGCAGGACACCCGTGCCGATCGGGGCCTCCGCGGTCGCGTCCGGCAGCCAGGTGTGCAGCGGCACCAGCGGCGCCTTGATCGCGAAGGCCACGAAGAAGCCGAGGAACAACCAGATCTGGGTGCTCAGCGGCGCCTGGTCCATCACGGTCGACAGCGTCTGCCAGTCCAGCGTGCCGACGCCGTTGTTGTAGTCCTTGCTGACCACGTACAGGCCGATCACCGACGCGAGCATGATCAACCCGCCGAGCAGCGAGTACAGGAAGAACTTCATCGCCGCGTACTGCCTGCGCGGCCCGCCGAAGCGGCCGACCAGGAAGTACATCGGGACCAGCACTGCCTCGAAGAACACGTAGAACAGGAACACGTCGGTCGCGGCGAACACGCCGACCATGCCCGTCTGCATCACCAGCAGCAGCGAGTAGAACCCCGCCGCGCCACGGCCTTCGGGCAGTTTGTCGGCCCACGAGCCGCCGATCACGATCGGCGTGAGGATGCCGATCAGCGCGATCATCGTCAGCGCGATGCCGTCGATGCCCAGCGAGAAGTGGATGCCGAAGTTCGGGATCCAGTCCACCGACAGCGCCAGCTGGATCCGGGACCCGTTGGGCACATACGTGATCCACGCCGGGACGACCAGGACCAGCTCGACCAGGGAGACCGTCAGCGCGGTCAGCTTGGCCATCCGGTCGTCTTTGAGGAACGCCACCACGATGCCGCCGAGCAGTGGCAGGAGCAGCAACGCGAGAACCAGGCCCGCGCCACCGCTGGATGTGCCCGCGATCATCGCGGCGGGCTGCGTGTTCATCAGGAGAACCTCACCATCAGCAGCGCGGCGACCACGAGGATCCCGCTTGCCAGCATGCTCAGCGCGTACGAACGCACGAACCCGGTCTGCAGCCGGCGGAGTCTGCCGGAGCTACCGCCGAACGACGCCGCGATCCCGTTCACCAGGCCGTCGACGCCCTTGTTGTCCACGTACACCAGTGCACGGGCCAGCCAGGTGCCCGGCCTGGAGACCAGGGCCTCGTTGAGGTGGTTGCCGTAGAGGTCCGCACGGGCGGCCTTGACGATCGGCGACACCCTCGCGGGCTTGACCACCGGGACGTCCTTGCGGCCGACGAACAGCCACGCGAGCAGCACACCCAGCACCGACAGGCCGATCACCAGGATCTGGATCAGCCCGTGCGAGATGACGCCGTGCTCGACCTTCTGCAGCGGCTGCAGCGACGGGGCCAGCCAGTTGACGAACCGCTCGCCCTGGGTGAAGAAGAAACCGGCACCGACCGAGCCGATCGCCAGGACGATCATCGGGATGGTCATCACCGGCTTGGACTCGTGCGGGTGGAAGTCCGAGCCGTCCTCGGCCTTCAGGTCCTCCCAGCGCTTCTTGCCGAAGAACGTCATCAGCACCAGTCGCGTCATGTAGAACGCGGTCAGCCCGGCACCCAGCAGCGCCGCGCCGCCGAACACCCAGGCACGCCAGCCTTCCTGGCCGAACGCGGCCGCGATGATCGCGTCCTTGGTGAAGAAGCCGGAGAACGGCGGGATGCCGATCAGCGCGAGGTAGCCGAGCAGGAACGTCCCGAACGTGATCGGCATGATCCGCCACAGGCCGCCGTACTTGCGCATGTCCACTTCGTCCTTCATGGCATGCATCACCGAACCGGCCCCGAGGAACAGCCCGGCCTTGAAGAAGCCGTGTGCGACGAGGTGCATGATGCCCAGCGCGTAACCGAACGGGCCGAGGCCCACCGCCAGGATCATGTAGCCGATCTGCGAAACGGTCGAGTACGCCAGGACTTTCTTGATGTCGTCGTACGCGCAACCGATGACACACCCGATCAGCAACGTGATCGCGCCGATGATGATCACGACCAGGCGGCCGTCGGCGGTCAGGTTGTAGAGCGGGTTCGAGCGGGCGATCAGGTAGACGCCCGCGGTCACCATCGTCGCGGCGTGGATCAGGGCCGAGACCGGGGTCGGGCCCTCCATCGCGTCCGGCAACCAAGCCTGCAGCGGGAACTGGCCCGACTTGCCGCAAGCGCCGAGCAGCAGCAGGATCGTGATCGCGGTGACCGTGCCGGGCGACAGCTCGCCGACGCGGGCGAAGACCTCGGCGTACTGCGTGGTGCCCAGGTTCTTGAACAGCAGGAAGATCGCGACGGCCAGACCGACGTCGCCGACGCGGTTCATCAGGAACGCCTTCTTGGCCGCGGTCGCGGCCGACGGGCGGTTCTGGTACCAGCCGATCAGCAGGTATGAGGCGAGACCCACACCCTCCCAGCCGAGGTACAGCGTCACGAAGCTGTTGCCGAGCACCAGGATCAGCATCGCCGCGACGAACAGGTTCAGGTAGCCGAAGAACCGGCGCCTGCCGTCGTCGTCGGCCATGTAGCCGACCGAGTAGATGTGGATCAGCGAACCGACCCCGGTGATCAGCAGGACGAACGTGATCGACAGCGGGTCGAGGCGCAGTCCGAAGTCGACCTTCAGCGCGTTGACGTTGATCCAGGAGAACAGGTTCGCTTCCTGGACCTGGCTGCTGCCCGAGCCGAAGAACAGCGCGATGCCGATGGCGAACGACGCGACGACCGTGGTGATGCCGAGCAGGTGGCCCCACGCGTTGGTGCGACGGCCGCCTACCAGCAGAACGAGTGCGCCGAAGGCGGGCAGCGCGATCAGAAGCCACGCCGAACTCGCCAATCCGCTCGCCGGGATCACCTGCTCCGCGGCGGCAAGGCTGAGATTCTGGGACACCTGCTACCCCTCTAGTACTTCAGCAAGTTCGCGTCGTCCACCGAGGCGGTGCGACGGGTGCGGAAGATGGACATGATGATCGCCAGGCCGACCACGACCTCGGCGGCGGCGACGACCATCACGAAGAACGCCATCACCTGGCCGTCCAGCGAACCGTTGATCCTGGCGAAGGTCACCAGGGTCAGGTTCACCGCGTTGAGCATCAGCTCGACGCACATGAACACCACGATCGCGTTGCGCCGGACCAGCACGCCCACCGCGCCGATGGTGAACAGCAGCGCCGAGAGCAACAGGTAGTACGTGGGGGTCACTTGTCACCCTCCTCAGTGGACCCTGCCTTGAGCGCGTGCGCGTCCGGCCCGGGTTCGGTGCCCGCGACGGACTTCACGTCGGTGTCCAGCTCACGCGAGGCGGTGGCCTCGATGATCGCGGACACCGACTCCGGCGCGATCGAGCCGTCCGGCAGCAGGGCCGGGACGGCGACCGAGTTGGCGGTGGCGTACACACCCGGGCCGGGCAGCGGGCTCGGCCGGTCGTGCTCGCCGCGGAAGCGCGCGTCCGCGGTCTCGCGCTGGGTCCTGCGCTTCGACTTGTCGGTGTAGCCGAGCACCATCGCGCCGAGCGCGGCGGTGATCAGCAGCGCCGAGGTGAGCTCGAACGGGAACAGGTAGTCGGTGAAGATCGACTTGCCGATGCTCGCGACGTTGCCGCCGCCCGCGTTCTGCTCGTTCAGGCCGACCGGGCGGACCGAGGTCAGCGCCTCCGCGACACCGGAGACCAGCAGACCGGCCAGGCCGATGCCCAGCACGGCCGCCCAGATCCGCTGCCCGCGCAGCACTTCGACCACCGAGTCGGAGGAATCCCTGCCGACCAGCATCAGCACGAACAGGAACAGCATCATGATCGCGCCGGTGTAGACGATGATCTGCACGAAGCCGAGGAACGGCGCCTGCTGGATCATGTACATCACGCCGAGCGAGAGCATGGTCATCACCAGGAACATCGCCGAGTGCACGGCGTTGCGGGCGAAGATCATGCCGAGCGCGCCACCGAGGGCGAGCGGGGCGAGCACCCAGAACGAGATCGCCTCGCCGGTGGAGACCTTGGCGACCTCGGCGCCTGCCTGGGCCAGCAGCATCGCGGAGCTCACTTGGCTTCCTCCTGCGCCCGCTTGGCCAGCTCCGGGCCCTTCACGTAGTAGTCCTGCTCGGTTTCGCCGAGGCGCATCGGGTGCGGCGGCATCTCCATGCCCGGCAGCAGCGGGGCGAGCAGGTCTTCCTTGGTGAAGATCAGGACCTGGCGGTTGTCGTTGGCCAGCTCGTGCTCGTTGGTCATGGTGAGCGAGCGGGTCGGGCACGCCTCGATGCACAGGCCACAGCCGATGCACCGCAGGTAGTTGATCTGGTAGTCGGCCCCGTAGCGCTCACCCGGGGAATAACGTTCCTCGTCGGTGTTGTCGCCACCTTCGACGAAGATCGCGTCCGCCGGACAGGCCCACGCGCACAACTCGCACCCGACGCACTTCTCCAGGCCGTCCGGGTGCCGGTTGAGCTGGTGCTTGCCGTGGTACCGAGGTGCGGTGACCTTCTTGACCTCGGGGTACTTCTCGGTGGCCACCTTCTTGAACATCATCCCGAAGGTGACGCCGAAACCCTTCAGCGGATCAAGAAACCCCATCGTCGCCCTCCTTGGCCCCGGCCGCCACCGTCTGGCGGCGTCCGGCGCGTGAGCGGGCCTGCCTGGTCCGCCTCGGTTTGTTCGGAATCTGCAAGTCGATCGGCGGCACCGGGAAACCGCCGCCGGACATCGGCACGCGGCCCGACTTCGGGTCCCTGCGGTCCGGGGCCATGAACGCCAGCCCGATGAGCACCAGGATGCCGAACCCGGCCGAGATCAGCCTGCCGGTGCCCTGCATCTGCGGCCACGCGTTGATGATCGTGAGCACGACGATGAACAGCAGGCTCAGCGGGACGAGGAACTTCCAGCCCAGCTTCATGAACTGGTCGTAGCGGTAACGCGGGAGCGTGCCGCGGATCCAGATGAAGAAGAACAGGCCGAGCCCGATCTTGCCGATGAACCACAACATCGGCCACCAGCCGCTGTTGAAGTAGTTGTCGCCGATCAGCGAGATCGGCCACGGCGCCATGTACCCGCCGAGGAACAGCGTCGTGCCCATCGCGCAGACGACGATCATGTTGATGTACTCGGCGATGTAGAAGATCACGAACTTCATCGAGCTGTACTCGGTGTGGAAGCCCGCGACCAGCTCCGACTCCGCCTCCGGCAGGTCGAACGGCGCCCGGTTGGTCTCACCGACCATCGCGATGATGTAGATGAAGAACGCCGGGAACAGCGCCACACCGAACCACAGCCCGTGCTGCGAGTCGACGATGTCGCCGAGCGACAACGAGTGCGACTGCAGGATGACCGCGACGATCGCCAGGCCCATCGCGATCTCGTACGAGATCACCTGCGCGGCCGACCGCAGACCACCCAGCAGCGGGTAGGGCGTCCCGGACGACCAGCCCGCCAGGATCACGCCGTACACACCGACCGACGCGGCGGCCAGCACCACCAGCGCGCCGACCGGCAGGTCGACCAGCTGCAGCACGGTCCGCTCACCGAAGATCGAGACCTCCGGGCCGAACGGCATCACCGACAGGCCGATCAGCGTCGGCGCCAGCGCGATCACCGGCGCGAGCCGGTACGTCACCTTGTCGGCCGTGCGCGGGACGATCTCTTCCTTGAACGGCATCTTGATCGCGTCGGCGATCGGCTGCAGCAGACCGAAGGGGCCGACCCGGTTGGGACCCGGGCGGTTCTGCATCCGGCCGATCAGCCGCCGCTCGGCCCACACCGTGATCATCGCGGTGAGCAGGGCGAACAGGAAGATGAACAGAACCTTCAGCAGGATCAGCCAGATCGGGTCATCGGCCAGCAGCTGTGCCCTGGTCATGCCACATCTCCCCAGCTCAGGAGTCGTGAGTGGTGAGTCCGGTTAGAACCGGCCAAAACACTCACGAGGTTTTCGAGGGCGTTGGTCATGAAGTCCCTCCTGGGTGGACGTCCACGGCAGTGCCGTGCACGGCTCCGAGAGTGCGGCGAACCGTTGCGTCGCCGGAGTTTCCTGGCAGCCACACGACGCCGTCGGGCAGGTCCGCGTACTCGACCGGCACGGTGACCGCGCCTTTGTCCGTCGAGACCGTCACGGCCTCAGCCTTGTCCACGCCGAGGACAGCGGCCGTGTGCGCGGACAACCGGGCCACGACCTTGCGGGCCGTCCCGGCCAGGTGCGGCTCGCCCTCCTGCAGCGACCCGTTGTCCAGCAGCTGGCGCCACGTGGCCAGCAGTGCTTGGCCGTCGTTGTGGGGCAGGCCTTGCTGGCGGGACTCGACCTCGGGCGCCACGGCCTTGGCCGTGCCCGTCGCGCCCAGCCTGGCCAGGTCACCCGCTGCCGCGGTGGGCGTCTGGGTGAACAGGTCCGCGTCCATCTCGACCGCGAGCGTGTCCAGCACGCGGCAGTCCGGCAGGGCGCCGGTGCCGTCCAGCGTGGTGCCGAACTCGCGGCGGCGGCCTTCCCAGTTGAGGAAGGTGCCCGCCTTCTCGACCGACGGCGCGATCGGCAGGACCACGTCCGCGTACTCGCTGACCGCGCTGTGCCGCAGCTCCAGGCTGAGCACGAAGTCCGCTGCCGCCAACGCTTCGAGCGCCAGCTGCGGGTCCGGCAGGTCGTACGGGTCGACACCACCGATGACCAGTGCCTTCAGCTCGCCGCTCGCGGCGGCCTCGACGATCGCGCTGGTGTCGCGACCGGGAGCGCCGGGCAGCGAACCGGGCTCGAGGCCCCACGCCTGCTCGACCTCGGCGCGGGCCGCCGCGTCGGCGACGAGCCTGCCGCCGGGCAGCAACGTCGGCAGCGCACCGACTTCGACCGCACCGCGCTCTCCGGCACGACGCGGGATCCACGCGATCTTGGCGCCGGTCCTGGCCGACAGCCGCAGCAAAGCCGAGAACAGTCCGGGAACCTGCGCGGCGCGCTCGCCGACCAGGATCACCGAACCGGGCTTGGCCAGTCCGTCGACCACGTCCGCCGCGTGCTCGCTCAGCGCGTCCACCGCGTCCGCCTCGCCGCCGGGCGGCGTGGCGAGCAGCGTGCCGAAGGTCTTCTCGACCGACGGGGTCGTCCACTGTCCGATGTGGACGACCTTGGTGCTGCCCTTGCGGGCCGCCTTGCGCAGCCGCAGGAAGACGATCGGCGCTTCCTCCTCCGGCTCGAACGCCACGCACAGCACCGTCGGCGCCGCTTCGATGCCCTGGAAGGTCACCCCGGTCTCCGGGGTTGTGCCGACCACCGTCGAAGCCAGGAACTCCTGCTCCTCGACCGAGTGCGGCCGGGCGCGGAAGTCGATGTCGTTGGTACCCAGTGCGACACGGGCGAACTTCGAGTACGCGTACGCGTCCTCGACCGTCAACCGGCCGCCGGTCAGCACACCGGCCGCGCCGCGGGCCTTGGTCAGCGCCTCCGCGGCGACCTGCAGCGCCTCGGTCCACGAAGCGTCCCGCAGCTGACCGGTTTCCTTGTCCCGCACCTGCGGGCGCAGCACGCGGTCACCGGCGGACGCGTAACGGAAGGCGAAGCGGCCCTTGTCGCAGATCCACTCCTCGTTGACCTCGGGGTCGTTGGCCGCGAGCTTGCGCATCACCTTGCCGCGCCGCCAGTCCGTGCGCTCGGCACAGCCCGACGAGCAGTGCTCGCACACGCTCGGGGTGGACACCAGGTCGAACGGCCGCGACCGGAACCGGTACGCGGCGCTCGTGAGCGCACCGACCGGGCAGATCTGGATGGTGTTGCCGGAGAAGTAGCTCTGGAACGGCTTCTCCTCGGCGATCCCGATCTGCTGCTGCGCACCGCGCTCCAGCAACTCGATGAACGGATCGCCGGCGATCTGCGCGGAGAACCTGGTGCAGCGCTGGCAGAGCACGCAGCGCTCGCGGTCCAGCAGCACCTGCGTGGAGATCGGGATCGGCTTCGGGAACGTCCGCTTCTTGTCGACGAACCGGGAGTCCGTGCGGCCGTGCGCCAGCGCCTGGTTCTGCAGCGGGCACTCGCCGCCCTTGTCGCAGATCGGGCAGTCCAGCGGGTGGTTGATGAGCAGCAGCTCCATCACACCCTGCTGGGCCTTGTCCGCGACCGGCGACGTCACCTGCGTCTTGACGACCATGCCGTCGGCGACCGTGATCGTGCAGGAGGCCTGCGGCTTGGGCATCGGCCTGCCGCCCATCTCCACCTCGACCAGGCACTGGCGGCAGGCGCCTGCCGGGTCGAGCAGCGGGTGGTCGCAGAACCGGGGGATCGTGATCCCCATCCGCTCGGCGGTCCGGATCAGCAGCTCGCCCTTGGGAGCCACCACCTCGATACCGTCGATGACGAGCTTGACGTGTCCCTCCGGGACGACCAGCTCGTTCCTCTCGGGTGCAACGGTCATCAGTTCGCTCCCGCCAGTGCAGGCTTGCGGTTCTTCTCGCGGTTGCGCTGGCACAGCGCGAGGAACTCGTCCCTGAAGTACTTGATGCCGCTCTGGATCGGGCTCACCGCGCCGTCACCGAGCGCGCAGAACGACCGGCCCAGCACGTTGTCGCAGACGTCCAGCAACGTGTCGATGTCCTCTTCGGTGCCGTTGCCCGCGACCATCCGCTCGAGGATCTGCACCAGCCAGTACGTGCCCTCACGGCACGGCGTGCACTTGCCGCAGGACTCGTGCTTGTAGAACTGCGTCCACTTCATCACGGCCCACGGCACGGACACCGTCTCGTTGAAGACCTGGACCGCGGTCGTGCCGAGCATGGAACCGGCTGCCGCGGCGCCTTCGAAGTCCAGTGCCACGTCGAGGTGCTCCGCTGTGAACATCGGCGTGGACGAGCCACCCGGCGTCCAGAACTTGAGCGGGATGCCGTCCTTCATGCCACCGGCCATCTCCAGCAGCTGGCGCAGCGTGGTTCCCAGCGGCGCCTCGTACTGGCCCGGCTTCTCGACGTGGCCGGAGATCGAGTAGATCTTCGGGCCGGGCGACTTCTCGGTGCCCATCTTGCGGAACCAGTCGGAGCCGCCGTTGATGATGTAGGGAACCGACGCGATCGTCTCGACGTTGTTCACTGTGGTGGGAGCGGCGTAGAGCCCCGCCGCCGCCGGGAAGGGCGGCTTCAGGCGAGGCTGGCCGCGGCGGCCCTCCAGCGAGTCGAGCAGAGCCGTCTCCTCGCCGCAGATGTACGCGCCCGCGCCCGCGTGCACCGTGATCTCCAGGTCGAACCCGGAGCCGACGATGTTCGCGCCGAGGTACCCGGCGGCCTTGGCCTCCGCGACGGCCTGGTTGAGCCTGCGGATGCAGTGCAGGGCCTCACCGCGCACGTAGATGAAGCAGTGGTGGGAGCGCATCGCGTAGGACGCGATGATGCAGCCTTCGATCAGCGAGTGCGGGTCCGCCATCATCAGCGGGATGTCCTTGCACGTCCCCGGCTCGCCCTCGTCGGCGTTGATCACCAGGTAGTGCGGCTTGTCCTCGTTGGGCGGCATGAACGACCACTTCAGGCCGGACGGGAAGCCCGCGCCACCCCGGCCGCGCAGCCCGGAGTCCTTGACCACCTGGACGACCTGCTCCGGCGTGACGGCCAGGGCCTTGCGAACGGCGGTGTAGCCCTCCAGCTGCTCGTAGGTCTGGATGGACCAGGAGCGGGGAGACAGCCAGCGCTTGGTGAGAACCGGCGTCACCGGGTCGACTGTGGTCATTTCTTCTCCAGCTCGGGGAACGCCACGCTCTCGGGCATCGCGGGAGCGGTCCAGCCGCGGTCGGCGGCCAGCTGGGCTCCGGCGAGGGTCTCCGTCGCCTGCGACGGGCCGTCCACATCGGACTCACGCTCGAAGAAGCCGGCCAGCTGCAGCGAGACGTCCTTGAAGTCGGTCAGCGGGGCACCGCGGGTCGGCGCGGGCTTCTCGCCCCGCCGCAACGCGTCGACCAGCTCGACCGCCGACTCAGGCGTCTGGTTGTCGTAGAACTCGTAGTTGACCTGCAGCACCGGGCCCAGGTCACAGGCTGCGAGACACTCGGCGTGCTCGATCGTGATCGAGCCCCGCTCGCCCGGCGTGCCCGCCGTTTCCTCGTGCCCCAAGGGCTTGCCGGGCTCACCGAGGTGATCGCGCAGCTTGGCGTAGATGTCGTCACCGCCGAGCGCCGCGCAGAGGGTGTTCGTGCACACGCTGACCAAGTGCTCGCCGCAGGGCTTGCGCTTGTACATCGTGTAGAACGTCGCCACCGCGCTGACCTCGGCCTCGGCCAGCTTCAGTTCCCTTGCGCAGAACTGGATCCCGGCGTGGCTGACGTAGCCCTGCACCGACTGCACCAGGTGCAGCATCGGCAGCAGCGCCGAGCGGGACTGCGGGTAGCGGGCGATGATCGCCTGCGCCCGTCCGACGATCCCGTCGAAGACGCTCAGGTCCTCGACGACCTCGGTGACCAGCTTCTGCGTCTGCGCCTCGGGAAGCACGGACGCGACCGCCGCTTCCCGCGAGTCGTCGACTGTCGACTGGTGGGTGGGCCCGCTGCCGACGGTGGAACCGCCGTAGGTCTGCCCCGGCCCGGAAGTGCTCATCGGTCCACACCACCCATGACTGGATCGATCGAAGCGACCGCGGCGATCAGGTCCGCGATCAGCCCGCCCTCGGACATGGCGGGCATTGCCTGCAGGTTCACGAAGCTTGGTTCGCGGGCGTGCACGCGCAGCGGCCTCGTGCCACCGTCGGACACCAGGTGGTAGCCGAGCTCGCCGCGCGGCGACTCGATCGGCTGGTAGACCTGGCCTGCCGGGACGTGGAAGCCCTCGGTGACCAGCTTGAAGTGGTGGATCAGCGACTCCATCGACTGGCCCATGATCTTGCGGACGTGCTCGAGCGAGTTGCCCATGCCGTCCGGGCCGATGGTCAGCTGCGCGGGCCACGCGACCTTCTTGTCCTCGACCATGACCGGGCCCGGCTCGAGCAGCTTCATCGTCTGCTTGATGATCTTGAGCGACTGGTCCATCTCCTCCATCCGGATGAGATAGCGCGCCCAGCAGTCCGCGTCGGTCGAGGTCGGCACCTCGAAGTCGACCTCGTCGTAGGCCAGGTACGGCTCGACCTTGCGCAGGTCCCACGCCAGACCGGCGGACCGCAGCACCGGACCGGTGATGCCGAGCGCCAGGCAGCCGTCCAGCGGCAGGTAGCCGACGTCCTTCAAGCGGTTGCGCCACACAGGCTGTCCAGTGAACAGCTTGTGGTACATGGTGATGCGTTCTTCCATCGTCTTGACGAACTTGGTCAGGTAGTCCTTCCAGTCAGCCGGAAGGTCCTGAGCCACACCGCCAGGACGGATGAACGCGTGGTTCATGCGCAGGCCGGTGATGTACTCGAGCGTGTGCAGCAGCACCTCGCGCTCACGGAAACCGAGCGCGGCCGCGGTGGTGGAGCCGAGCTCCATGCCACCGGTGGCGAGGTAGACGAAGTGCGACGAGATGCGGTTGATCTCCAGCAGCAGCTGGCGGATCAACTGGGCGCGGCGCGGAGCCTCGATGCCCAGCAGCTTCTCCACACCCATGCAGTACGCGGCCTCGTGCGACAACGGCGCGAGGTAGTCGGTCCGGGTGATGAAGGTGACGCCCTGCGTCCACGTCCGGTATTCGCAGTTCTTCTCGATCCCGGTGTGCAGGTAGCCGATCACCGAACGGGCCTGGGTGACGGTCTCGCCCTCGATCTCGATCACCAGGCGGAGCACGCCGTGCGTGGACGGGTGCTGCGGGCCGAGGTTGATCACCATGCGCTCGTCGTGCGTGGCGTCCTCGAGCACCTGGTCCCAGTCACCACCGGTCAGCGTGTAGACCGGGCCCTCGGTCGTCTGCCGCTGTTCGGCGGCGTACGGGTCGCCCGTCGGTGTGGTGGGGTTGGCGTCAGTCGGGTTTGTGGTCACGAGTAAGACCTCCGCTGGTCGGGCGGGGGGATCTCCGCGCCCTTGTACTCAACCGGGATGCCGCCGAGCGGGTAGTCCTTGCGCTGCGGGTGGCCGTCCCAGTCGTCCGGCATGAGGATCCGGGTCAGCGCGGGGTGTCCGTCGTAGACGATCCCGAACATGTCCCAGGTCTCGCGCTCCTGCCAGTCGGCCGTCGGGTAGATCTCGACGACGCTCGGCACGTGCGGGTCCTCCACGTCGAGCGCGACCTCGACGCGGATCCGGCGCCGGTAGGTCATGGACTGCAGGTGGTACACGGAATGCAGCCGCTGCGGTACGTCGACGCCGTAGTCCACACCGGAGACCGACGCGCAGAACTCGAACTTCAGCGCGGGCTCGTCGCGCAGCGCCTGGCAGATCTTGAGCAGGTGCTCGCGGGCCACGTAGTACGTGATCTCACCGCGGTCCACCGTGACCTGCAGGACGGACTCGGCCGGGATGCCGCGGCGGGCGAACGCCGCCATGATCTCGTCGGTGACCTCGTCGAACCAGCCGCCGTACGGCCGCTCGGCCGGCGGCGGGCTGTACTGCGGCAGCCGCAAGCCGCCGAAGCCGGACGTGTCACCGGCGTCGGAGACACCGAACATGCCCTTGCGGGACTTGCCCGCGACCACACCGGGCTGCGGTGCGGCCTCGCGGGCCTCGAGCCCGTCGTCCACGGGCCGGTCGGCACTCGAGTGCTCGTCGCCTGGGGTAGTCACCGCTCAGCCCTTCTTCTTGGCGTAGCGCTCGGATGACGGGATCAGCTCCTGCTTCTGGAAACCCTCTTCCAGCAGCTTCGCCGCGCGACGGGGGCCGAGCGGCTCCTCCGAGATGCGCTGGTGCAGCTTGAGGATCGCGTCGAGCAGCATCTCCGGGCGCGGCGGGCAGCCCGGCAGGTAGATGTCGACCGGGACGACGTGGTCGACGCCCTGGACAACCGCGTAGTTGTTGAACATGCCGCCCGAGGAGGCGCAGACACCCATCGCGATGACCCACTTGGGCTCGGGCATCTGGTCGTAGATCTGGCGCAGGACAGGGGCCATCTTGTTGGTGACCCGGCCGGCGACGATCATCAGGTCGGCCTGGCGGGGGCTGGCGCTGAAGCGCTCCATGCCGAACCGCGCGTAGTCGTAGCGCGCGCCGCCGACGGTCATCATCTCGATGGCGCAGCAGGCCAGACCGAACGTGGCGGGCCAGACGGAGTTCTTCCGCGCCCAGTTCACCAGCTTCTCCAAGCCGGCCAGCATGACTCCGTTGGGGAGGAGCTTCTCTTCGATTCCCATGCTTGCCCCTCTAGTTCCAGTCCAGTCCGCCGCGGCGCCAGACGTAGGCGTAGGCGAAACCGACGGTCGCGATGAACAGGACGATCTCGACCACCCCGAACACGCCGAGGGCGTCCGCGGAGACCGCGAACGGGTAGAGGAAGACCATCTCGATGTCGAACAGGATGAACAGCATCGCGGTGAGGTAGTACGCGACCGGCACACGACCACCGCCGACGACCGGCTGCGGTGACGGCTCGATGCCGCACTCGTATGCCTCGTACTTGGCCTTGTTGTACCGCTTCGGGCCCACCAGAGCACCGAGCGTCGCCGACACCCCCGCGAACAGCGCTCCCAGTGCGAGCAGGAACACCAACGGGAGATAGGAGCTGAGGTCTGAACCACTGCCTTGGGCCAGCACGTCGCCCACCATTGACAACGCCGTCCTTTCCGCGCATCGATCGCCCTCGTCGGCACCCTAAGGGGTCTTGCTCACACCCCTCCTGGTTAGGCACGCCTAACAAAGCAGGCCGTCCCCAGCCCTTTCAGGCCCCGACCAGCGCAAACGCTTGTCGCCGAGCTTGTGAAAGTCTTCACAAGCTGTCCCATGACCGTGTGAAGCGATTCACAAGACGTGACCGAAGTCTAAGACTTGGCTCACAGGAGGGAACCCCCAGGGCACAGACACGTCCGTGTGAGCCCGATCGCACCCTGCGCGAATCAGCACAGTGTGTCGGTGGACGGGAGCCGGAGAGCGCTCGGCAACCACCGGATCCCGGCCGCTCGGCGCGGCGGGGATCCGTCGACGCCGATCACCCGGATGGGTGTTCCGCTGCCTCGCGCCGACGCTCGCAGGTCAGCGCAAGGCGGGCGCGAGCTTGCTGGCGACCGAGATCATCCGGTCGACCACGTCGCCGTCCTTCGGGTCGAAACAGCCGGACATCCCCTTGTGCACCAAGGGAACCAACGCGTTGATGCGGAGACCGTACTTCGTCGCGGCGCGCATGATCCGCGGTTTTCCGATGATCTTCGCGAAGAGGTTGGCGATTCGGTAGTAGCCGCCGTAGAGCTCGCGCATCCTGGTCGGGTACGCCTCCAGCGCGCGCTCACGCGACGGGCCCTCCGTCCGGGCCAGCGCCTGGACCACGCACTCCGCCGCGATCTTGGCCGACTCCATCGCCGACTGGATGCCTTCGCCGTTGAACGGGCTCACCATTCCGCCCGCGTCGCCCAGCAGGAGCATCCCGTCGCGGTAGTGCGGTGTCCTGTTGAACCCCATCGGCAGGCCGGCACCGCCCACCTTCCCGATCGCGTTCTCCTCGCGGAAGCCCCACTCCTCCGGGGTTCCGTCCAGCCACTGGCGCAGCAGCGCCCGGTAGTCCGTGCCGCGGAAGGCCGCCGAGGTCGACAGCATCCCCAGACCGACGTTCACCGTCCCGTCTCCCAGCGGGAAGACCCAGCCGTAGCCGGGGAGCAGTTTCGGGTTCGCCGGGTCGCTCCTGTCCCACAGTTCCAGGTGACCTTCGATGAAGTCGTCCTTCGACCTCGGGGACGCGTAGTACTGGCGCACCGCCACTCCCATCGGGCGGTTCTCGTGCTTGTCGATCCCCACCGACAGGGCCAGGCGGGCCGACACGCCGTCGCACGCCAGCACCAGCGGCGCCGAGTAGGTCACTTCCGTCCGGTCCGGGCCGATCTTGGCTCGTACTCCGGTCACCCGGCCGACGTGGTTCTGCACCGCGCCGATCACCGTGGTGTTCTGCTGCAGGCGGGCTCCCGACCGCTCCGCCACCTTCGCCAGCAGTTCGTCGAGGTCCTGGCGGGTTCTGGCCATCCCGTACGGCGGCATCGAGGACAGCTCCGGCCACGGCAGGTGCAACTGCAGGTCACCGGTGATGATCCGCAGCGCGTGGTTGTGCACCCAGCCGGCTTGCTCGCTGGTGTCTATGCCCAGGTCGATCAGCTGTTTCACGCCACGCGGGGTCAGGCCGTCGCCGCAGACCTTGTCACGGGGGAACTGGGATTTCTCCAGCAGCAACACGTCCACGCCCGCTCGGGCGAGGTACGCCGCCGCGGTCGATCCGGCTGGGCCCGCTCCGACGACGATCACTTCGGCGTCGTCACCCGGGCGTCGTCGCGTACCCACAGCCGCTCCCTTGTGAAGAGTTTCACGATCTCCCCTTGGCGCAATTCTAGCCGCGCCGCGGAGGTGACCCGGGACACGACGGGCCGGATCGCGCCGCCTTCACCCCGGCCGGGTATCTGGCGGATGTTCGCCACCCGTTCCCGGGCTCTGCGGGCTCGCGGGCGGTGGCCGCCGGTGATCACTTTCCGCAACCTTGCCACCACGGACGAGTGAGGATACAACCGGTTGCGGAGGACAACCGGAGGGTAATTCACATGCGAATATCCAGAGTGGTGCTGCCTGCGCTGCTCGTGGTCGGTCTGGCCACGCCCGCGCAGGCAGTTCAGCCACGCAACAACCCGCCGCAGGAACCGTCATCGGGGTTCACGGTCAGCGGTAGCCAGTTGGTGTGGCGATCACCGGCGCCGCTGCCGGTGGGCGACTCGGCTGTCGAGTTCTGGGACGGGGACCGGATGCTCGGCCGCGCTCGCCCGTCGGCCGACCACCGCACGTTCACGCTCACCGCGACGAGCGCGGTCAACCCACGCGAGCTCTCGGTCCGTTCGTCCGGACGACGGCTGGACGCCAGCGAACCGTTGCGGCCCATGCAGTCCAAACCGCCGGCCACACCACCGGCCGCGCTGCCGGCGGCCCCGGCCGACCCCGGCAAGCCGGGCCCGTTCCGGACGGCATCCGGTGAGTACACATTGGACTCCGTCAAGCTGCCGGAATACCCGCAGCCGGTGGAGATGCAGGCCAACGTGATCGCACCGGTGGGGGCACCGGGCAAGCGACCAGTGGCACTGTTGCTGCACGGCAGGCACTCAGTCTGCTACAAGCCCGGCGAGCCGGACAGCGGCCCGTTCGTCTGGCCGTGCCCCGCGGGCACCAAGTCCATCCCGAGCTACCGCGGTTACCTCCAGGCGCAGCAATTGCTCGCCTCACAGGGGTACGTGACCGTGTCCATCTCGGCCAACGGCATCAACGCGCAGGACGGCGCCACCGCCGACCAGGGGGCGCAGGGCCGTTCGTCGCTGGTACGCCAGCACTTGGCCAAGTGGGCGGACTGGGCGGGCGCCGGACGTGGGACGGCACCGGATGTCGTGCAGAACGCGCCCGTGCCGGACATGTCCAACGTTCTGCTGATGGGGCACTCGCGCGGTGGCGAGGGCGTGAACCGCGCGGCGATGGACAGCCTCACGCCGCCGCCTGGCGACACGGGCTACAACGGCCCGGTTCTCTGGAACATCCGCGGCACGCTGCTGATCGGTCCGACGATCTTCGGCCACGACCCGGTGCCGGACGTGCCGTCGGCGACGATCCTGCCCGGTTGCGACGGTGACGTCAGCGACCTGCAGGGCCAGATGTTCGTCGACGCGACCCGTGGCGTGAGCCGTGGTGCCGCGCTGCACAGCGCGCTCTACGTGGTCGGCGCCAACCACAACTTCTTCAACACCGAGTGGACTCCGGGTCAGGCGGAAGCACCGGCACAGGACGATTTCTGGAGCCAGGATCCCGACGCGGTGTGCACACCGGGCACGCCGACCAGGTTGACCGCCGCCCAGCAGCAGAATGTCGGGGCGACCTACATCGCCGCCGCGGCACAGGTTTTCGTCGGTGGTGACCAGCGTGTGCTGCCGTTGCTCGACGGCTCCGGCGTCAGCGCTCCTTCCGCCGCCCCGGCTCGGGTGCTGTCGCACGCCATCGGCGGCGCCCGCGGGTCGTTCGTGACGCCCAGCCAGGCGACGACGACCAGCGGCAAGGCTCAGCTGTGCAGGATCGTCACACCGGACACCGCTTCGGCGTGCGCCGAGCAGCAAGGTTTCCGCAGCCAGACGCACTACGTCCGGTTGTGGGGCGTGGACGACGACCCCGACCGGTTCGCGGTGAAACTGTCCGGTGCGGGCACGATCCACCCGGAGCGGCCGGTTTCCCTTGCCGGAGCGCGGAACCTGGCGTTGCGCCTGGTCGTCCCGCCGAACAGCACCGGGAACGAGTTCGACGTGGCGGTCACCGATGTCCACGGCCGCAAGGCGACCCTGGGTTCGGTGAGCCTCGACGGCCTCCCGTCGACCGACCGCACGTCCACGCAGTGGGCCCAGGAAGTGCGAGTTCCGTTGCCACCGCGTGGGATCGACCTGCGCCAGGTGGCCGCGCTCGACCTGACGCCGACGAGCGGCCCCGGTGAGGCCGTGCTGATCGACGCGCACGGGTGGGCGCCTGGCCTGCCGGACCCGCGCCCGGTCAGCCTGCCGCGCATCGACCTCGGCGAACTGAGCGTGCAGGAAGGCGACTCCGGCACGCGCACCTACGAGGTCCCGGTCAAGGTGACGGGCAACGGCACGGGTGCCGTGCGGTTGTTCCTCTCCAACGACGACCGCGAGGTCACCACGAAGCTGGAAACCATCCGCCCGGGCCAGCAGTCGATCAAGTTTCCGGTCGACGTCACCGGGAACACCAGGTGGAGCTTCGACCAAAGCAAGCAACTGCTCGCGAAGGCCGTCCGGGGCACGGTCGTCGGCCGGTACACCGGCGGTCTCACCGTGCTCAACGACGACCCGGAACCCGTGCTCACCGTGGCTCCGGCCAACGCCGAGACCGAGGAAGGCGGGGTGCTGAAGTGGACTGTGACGTCGTCGGCGGTGGCCGACTCGGCGCTGACCCGCTCCGGCGCACTGAGCCCCGAGGTCCAGGGCCAGGAACTGTCCACGGTCGACGTGGATCCGCAGTGGTTCAAGGAGCACAGTCCCGAGGACCCGCTGCCCGCCCGGCCGTTGTCCGAGGTTCGCCTCTGGCTCAGCCTGAGCGTCGAACCGGGGCGGCTCACCACCGAGTTCACCATCCCGACCGTGGCCGACCAGGAGGTTGAGCCCACCGAGTCGGTCCGGGTGAAGATGTCCGCCTGGCCGCCGAGCGGCAACTCGCTGGACTTCACGGGCACAGTGACCGACAAGAAGTAACCGCCCCAACCGATCGGGCCGGAACGCATCCCGCGTTCCGGCCCGTTTCCTCGCGGCCCGTGAACACGGCGCGAACCCTGAATCTCGTTCCGGCGGCAACCTCAGGAGACATCGCGCCCCTAGTCATGGAGCGACAGACGGGGCTACATGCGTCTACCAGCCATCACGCTCCCCGGCCCTGGCCCATGCTGTTGGTGGCGGGCGCTGTGCGCGGTACGACAATCGGATCGCACGCAGGCGCCTTCCACGTGGACGACGACCAGCCGGAACCGTCGCCGATGCCCAGACCGAGCAGATCCGGCCGCGGGTCGGCCGGGACCTGGAGGCGACCGATCAGCCCTGGGCCTTCTTGCCGCGGTGGAGTGCGACGACGCCGAACGTGAGGTTCATCCACTCCACCTCGCTCCAGCCCGCCTTGGCGACGATCTCGGCCAGTCCGCGCTGGGAGTACCAGTCCTTGATCGACTCGCCGAGGTAGCGGTAGGCCTCCGGGTTGGAGGAGACGACCTTCGCGATGACGGGCGCCACCCGCTTCATGCCCCAGTGGAACAACGCGCGGAACGGCTTGAACCTCGGGTTCGCGAACTCACACACCAGCAGCCGGCCGCCTGGCTTGACCACGCGGTGCATCTCGGCCAGCGCCGCCTGCGTGTCGAAGAAGTTGCGGATGCCGAAGACCACGGTGACCGCGTCGAAGGAGTCGTCGGCGAAGGGCAGCCGCATGGCGTCGGCGGCGACCTTCGGGATCTCGCGCGCGGCCCCGCTGCTGAGCATGCCGACTGAGAAGTCGGCCGCGACGCAGTAGGCGCCGGTGCGCGCGAACGCGACCGTCGACACCGCGGTTCCGGCGGCGAGGTCGAGGATCTTCTCGCCCGGCTGGGCGTCGAGGACCCGCCGGGTCATCTCGCGCCAGCGCCGGTCGTACCCCAGGGTGAGGACCGAGTTGGTCCGGTCGTACCGGCGCGCGACGCCGTCGAACATCTCGGCGACTTCGCGCGGCTTCTTCTCCAGGCTGGCACGCGACATGAGCCGAACTCTAGGCGAGAACGCGGATCCGCACGCCGCCACCTGAGCGACTTCTAAGTCCCGCTCCACACGAACGAGTGAAGCACCTGTCAACCCAACCCCTTTGCCGGTAACTTGAACACATGAGCGAAAACATCGTTACGACCTGGGTGACCAGTCGGGCGCCAGCTTGCCCGCGTCATGGCCGTGATCGAGGTTGGACACATCGCGGGCGGTTCGACGCCGAGCGGGAGCCCATAGGGCCCCAGGCCGGTCGCAGTGGGGTTCGGTGCGGTCGATGCCGTGCCGACCTCGTTGAGGATCTCAGTGCGCGCGTTCTCGACCTGCGCCGCTCCCGGGTTGCGCCGCATCGTCGCCGGGCCGCGATCACCCGAGCTCGAGAGCCTTCAGCATGCCCTTGACCGAGGTGGGCCAGCTGAACTCCTCCGCTCTCGCTCTCGCTGCTTCCCGCCGTCCGGATTCCGGGGCGGCGAGGAGGTCCTCGACCGCTGTCGCGAAGGCGTCCGCGTGGTCGTCCACGGCCGCGCCGCAACCAGGGCGGACTATTTCCCGGAGGGCTGACGATGCCGAGACCACGATCGGCGTTCCGGAGGCCAGTGCCTCCAGTGCCGCGAGGCCGAATGTCTCGTGTGGACCAGGGGCCAGTGAGACGTCCGCCGTGGCGAGCAGGTGGGCCACGGTGGTCCGTGACTGCACGAAGCCGAGAAAGGTTACCGGCAGGCCCGTGGCTCTGCGGCGCAACGAGCTCATGCTCGGGCCGTCGCCCGCGACGACCAAGCGGGCGCTGTGGCCTTCCGAGTGCAACTGGGCCAGGGTGTCCACGCTGCGTTCCACGTGCTTCTCCGGCGAGAGGCGTCCACAGTGGATCAGCAGGGTGTCCGCCCCTTCCGCCAGGTCCCGGCGTAGCCGCGGGGATCTTCGTGCCGGGGTGAAGGTCGACAGGTCCACGCCGAGCGGGACCCTGCGGACGTTGCCGACGCCGATCCGGTCGAACTCCTCGCGGGCGAACTCCGTTGTGCACACCACTGTGTCGTAGTCGTTGGCCATCCTGCGGTTGGCGACGTCGGCGACGTTCCTCGCCCAGTTCGGCGGAAGGAGGAACTGTTCGAGCAGCCGGTCAAGGCGTTCGTGGGAGATGACCACGCTGGGTACGCCGTTGCCGCGGGCCCATCTGCCCATCCCCCTCAGGGTCAGCCGGTCGGAGACCTCGAGACGGTCGGGTTCCAGCTTGGTCAGCAATGTCCGCACGCGCCACGGGTCCACCGCGCGGTAGCCCCCTGTTCCCGGGATCTTGGGGGCGGGCAGCGTGATCCGGCGGACGCCGTTGGGCATCGGTTCATCGGCGAAGTGGTCGCCGGGCACCACCAGGATCACTTCGTGGCCCTGCGCGCAGTACCCGGCGCCGAGGTGGTGCAGGGCGGTGCGGAGCCCGCCGGACTTCGGGCCGTAGAAGTTGGCCAGCTGGACAACGCGCATCACGCCGCCTTGGCCAGGTGGGTCACCGCCGCGTAATGCCCCATCAGTTCGTGGCACACCGCTGTCCACGTGCGGCCTTCCACAGCGCGGTGACCGGCCGTGGCCAGCCGGGACCGCAACGCCGGGTCGAGCAGGCCCTCGATCAACGGGCGCAACTGGGCGTCCATGTCACTGAGGAGGTATCCCGTCTTGCCGTGGTCGACCAGGTCACGAGGCCCGCCCGCGTCCGGGGCGAGCACCGGCAGCCCGGAGGCCATCGCCTCCTGCACGGCCTGGCAGAAGGTCTCGTGCGGGCCGGTGTGCACGAACACGTCCAGGCTGGCGTACGCCTCGGCCAACGGCACACCGGTCCGGAAGCCGAGGAAGGCGGCGCCGGGCAGTTTGTCGCGGAGGTTCGCCGTGTCCGGGCCGTCTCCGACGACGACCAGGCGGACGCCCGGCATGTCGTTCAACGCGGCCAGGCGGGCGACCTGCTTCTCCGGGGCCAGCCTGCCGACGTAGCCGACGAGCATCTCGCCGCCGGGCGCGAGCTCGCGCCGCAACCGGGCGTCGCGGCGGTTCGGGTTGAACAGGGCGGTGTCCACACCGCGGCCCCAGCGGTGGACGCGGGGAATGCCGTGGCGGACGAGGGACTGCACCGCGTCCGTCGACGGTGCCAGTGTCCGGTCCGAGTACGTGTGCAGGCGGCGGATCCACCGCCAGGCCACGGCCGCGCCCCTGGCCATGCCGTAGGACGAGGCGAAACCGGCGACGTCGGTCTGGTAGACCGCGACCGTCGGCACGTCCAGCAGACGGGCCGCGCGCAGCCCGCCCGCGCCGAGCACGAACGGCGAGGCGAGGTGCACGACATCGGGTTCGAAATCCAGCAGGGCAGTGGTGATCCGCGGCCCTGGCAGGCCGATCGGAAGGGAGGTGACGACCGGGACGTCGACCGCACGGGTCCGCACGACCGGGGCGTGCAGATAGCTGTCCGGGCCCGGTCCAGGTGCTACCACGAGTGCCTCATGACCGTGGTCACGCAGGTACTCGACGACACGGAGAACGGAATTCGTCACGCCGTTCACCTGCGGCAGGAAGCTCTCGGTGACGATGGCGACTCGCACGATCCACACGATGATCCGGAATCCGAGCACCCCGGCGACTTGCGCGTGACGTGCCGGGGAACGAAGCCGAAACTTCCAACGTGTGGTCTTGCGATCCTTCGCTGGCCACCTCCCGGTCGCATCCCGGACACCGAGCGCGGTCACTCTAGGTCGGCATGACCCTCTTGTCGTCGCGCCCGCCCAGGCCAGTCGCGCCGGGACTGCTGTCACGGGCACTGGAAGTAGCAGGCCGGTTGGCCAACGACGCAACCGACGTGATCACCGCGACCGCGGGCCGGGGCGCGCGACCAGCCGGCAAGGACTCGCCGTTCGACTGGGTCACCGACACCGATCGGACCCTGGAACGCCACACCCGCCGGGTGCTGACCGCCGAGTTCCCCGGGATGCCGGTGGTCGGGCAGGAGTTCGGCGCCGACGTCGGCTCGGATGCCGCCGAGTACCGCTGGGTCGTCGATCCCGTGGACGGGACGGCGAACTACGTCGCCGGCGTGCCGTGGTGCGCCTACAGCCTCGCGTTGGTGGACGCGGCAGGGCCGGTGGTCGGGGTGGTGGCGGACCCGTACCGCGGGCAGATCTACGCGGCGGCGCGTGGCCGAGGCGCACGAGCCAACGGGGTCCAGGTGTCGCTCGTCGACCGGACCACCACGGCGGGCGTGATCGTGTGCACCGAACTCACCAGGACCGGGCCGTGGCCGGGGATGGGCGGGTTCATCGAACGCGCCGCCCGTGCCCACGCGGGTGTCCGGGTCCTCGGCTCCGCGGCCCTTTCCATCGCACAGGTGGCGTTGGGGCACGCGGCGGCTGCCGTGCTGCACAGCTACCACGAGTGGGATGTGGCAGGTGCGGTGGCGTTGGCGATCGAGTCAGGGGCGTCCGTGCTCGACCGGCACGGCGAGGACACCGCGCTGCCGGTGGACGGCCTGCTGGTGGCCGCGCCAGGAGTGTCCGACGAGGTGCTCAGCTGGTGGCAGGAGACAGCGACTGTGGGTGATCCCGTCTGAACAGCGTTCCGTACCGCCGCCGCAGCCACCACAGGCCTGGCCCGATGATCAGCCACAGGAACAGCACGAGCGTGCCCGCGGGCATCAACGTGAGGTAGGCGCCCCGCCCCGCGACCTTGACCAGGTCCGGCTTGGCCGCGTCGTACTCGACCTCGACCAGCTGTCCCGCCTGCAGCCCTGCCGGGTAGCCGACGCCATCCGGCGGAATGTGGTCAGCGCCGTCAGGGGTCTGATAACGCACGAGCGTTCGGTCGAAGGTCACCGACAGCACCTCCGCCGTGGTCCGCACCGACCGCGCGTTCAACCCCGCGTCCTCGCGGTACGCCCCGATCACCAGCGTCACCGCGAGCAGCGTCACGGTCGCCCCGATCGACACCAACGTGATCGCCGCGACCCGGCGAACCACCGACGCCCTACCCACTGCCACGCCCGCACTGTACCGACGGCGACGCCTGCGCCTTCGCGGTCTGGACGAACCTGCCGATCCAGGGTGATCGGCGCCGCACCGACCAGAGAGCCGACGTCCGGTACGGCGCGGCGTCCGGCACCGGGCGGTAGACCACGTCGGGCCGGATGTTGCGTGCGGCCAGCGAGGAAGGCACCAACGCGACAGCTTGTCCCAGTGCGACCACTTCCAGCAGTTGAGCGCTGTCGTGCACGACCGGGCCGTCCGCCGGGCGGTCCGGGTGTCCCAGCCAGTAGTCGCGGTCGACGACTCGCGGGTCGCTCCACCTGGGCGCCGGTTCGGTCAGCAGGTCCGCCGTACTGAGGACGTCACGCGACGCCAACATGTGCCCCGAGGGGAGCGCGGCGACGCGGGGTTCGCTGGCCAGCAGCTCGGTGGCGAGGCCGCGGCCGTCGACGCAGGCGGCGATCGCCACGTCCGCGCGGCCGTCGCGGACCATGTCGGCTTGCTCGCCGAAACCGCTCACCACGACCTGGATCTCCGGCGTGTCCGGTTCGGCGCGGAACCGTTCGCAGACCCGGTGCAGCAGACCCGTGGCCACACCTGGTTTGGCGGTCACCACAAGGGTGGCGAGGCCCGCTCGGCGGGTCTGGCGGACGGCGTGGCCGAGGGCGTTGAGCACGACTATCGCTTCCTTGTGCAGAACCTCACCGGCGTCGGTCAACGCCAGCCCGTGGTCCCGGCGGTCGAACAGGTCGACACCGACGCGGCGCTCCAGCTGCCGGATGGCCCTCGACAGCGGCGGCTGGGCGATGCCGAGCCGCCTCGCTGCTTTGGTGATGTTCAGCTCTTCCGCCACCGCTTGGAAGTAGCGCAGTTCTCGGATTTCCGGCTCCGGCATACCGCCAGGGTATGGGGCCGCACCCGATCGGTCTTTTACTCGCGGCGCGCGACCGGCTGGAGTGGGTGACATGGAAACGAACACCGTCGCGCTGGTCACCGGCGGCAACAAGGGCATCGGTTTGGAGATCGTCCGGCAGCTCGCCCAGCAGGGCTTCACCGTGTACCTCGGGGCACGCGATCCCCGACGGGGACGGGCGGCTGCCGCGGGACTCGCGGGTCTGGACGTGCGGTTCGTGCGATTGGACGTGACCGATCCGGAATCCGTCGAGGCCGCCGTGCGGACCGTCGAGGCCGAGACCGGGCGGCTTGACGTCCTGGTCAACAACGCCGGGGTCGTGGTCGAGTGGGGCGTCCGGCCCACCGAGATCACAGCCGAGCAGCTGCGGGAAGCGTACGAGGTCAACGTTTTCGGTGTCGTCACGGTGACGGCTGCCTGCCTGCCGCTGCTGCGTCGTTCTGGGGCCGCCAGGATCGTCAACATGTCCAGTGGGCTCGGTTCGCTGACGTTGCTGGACGACCCGGCGAGCCCGGTGCCGTCGCGGGACTTGCTCGCGTACAGCTCGTCCAAGGCTGCCCTCAACGCATTGACTGTGCTCTACGCCGACGCGTTGCGGGCGGACGGCATCAAGGTCAACGCGGCCAGTCCAGGTGCTGTGCCGACTGATCAGAACGTCGCGGCGACGTTTTACCGTGGCGACCGCACGGCAGCCGAGGGTGCTCGTGTTCCGGTCCTGCTCGCGACGCTCCCCGCTGACGGCCCCACCGGCAGCTTCCGCGGTCCGCGCTCTGTCGACGACGTCATCCCGTGGTGACACGGAACCGGGCCGGGGAGCTGGCGTGCTCCCCGGCCCGGCTGGTCGTGGATCTCAGTGACCGTCGTGGTCCGCGTGGTCGTGATCCGCGTGGCCGTGGCCCAGGTGGTTGCTGCGGGCCAGGGTGTCGCGGGTCAGGTCGAGCTTCTCGATCGCCTTCGGCGGGGTGGCCGCCTTGGCCGACCGAGCCGCGAACGCCGTGTTGCCGAGGTCGTCCGCGGCCGGCTTGCCCTTGGTGAACAGCCAGGTCTGGAACAGGGCGAACAGCGGCTTGCCGGAGATCCGCTCGGCCAGCGCGATGAACTCCTCGATCTTGGCGTTGCCGTACTTCTTCGTGGCCTGCCAGGTCTTGAGGATCTTGAAGAAGTTCTCGTCGCCCACGGCGTTGCGGAACGCGTGCACGGCGAGCGCGCCGCGGTCGTAGACAGCGATGTTGAACTCGTTGCCGGTGCCGGGCTCGCCGACCACGACCTGCCAGAACGGGTCCTCCGCCGGGCGGCGGTCGTAGTAGTACTGCGCGATCTCGGCTGCCGTGCCCTCGGCCTGGTTTTCCGCCCACAGCCACTCCGAGTAGCGGGCGAAGCCCTCGTTCAGCCAGATGTCACGCCAGCTGCGCACCGACACCGAGTCGCCGAACCACTGGTGCGCCAGCTCGTGCGCGACGACGCTCGTGTTGGCGCCGCGCGGGAAGAACGCCGAGCTGTACACCGGGCGGGTCTGCGTCTCCAGTGCGAAGCCGAGGCCGGTGGAGACCACGCCGCCCTGTGCCTCGAACGGGTACGGGCCGTACTGGGTTTCCAGGAACTCGACGACCTCGGGGGTGCGCTCCACGCTGGCGCGCGCCGCCGGTCCGTTGGCGCCGAGGTCCTCGCCGTAGGCGTTGAGCACCGGCTGGCCGTTGGGCGCCGTGCTTGGGCGGATCTCGAACTGGCCGACCGCGAGGAAGGCCAGGTATGTCGCTTGTGGACTGGTGGTGCGCCAGTTCCAGCGGACCCAGCCGTTGAGCGTCTGGGTCGTGCCCGCGAAGGTGCCGTTGGACAGCGCCTCGACGCCTTGCGGCACAACCACGGACACGTCGTAGGTGGCCTTGTCGGTCGGGTGGTCGTTGCTCGGGAACCACCACTTCGCGATGTGCGGCTCGTCCACCGCGAGCGCGCCGTCCGGCGTCTTCTTCCAGTAGTTCGCGCCTGCCGCGTCCTTCACCGTCGACGGTTTGCCTTCGTACTGCACGACAACCGTCAGGTTCTGGTTGTTGCCGATCGACGCGGGCGGCGTGACGGTGACCTCACCGGGGCTCACCGTGCTCGTGCGCGCCGGGAAGTTGTTGACCCGCACCGATTTGATCGGCAGCAGGAAGTCGATGTTGAAGCTCGACAGCTCCTGCGTGCTGCGCGCCAGGATCGTGGTCGACCCGGTCAGCAGGTCGGTCGCGGGGTTGTAGGTGATCCTGATGTTGTAGTGGGAAACGTCATAGCCGCCATTACCGTCGGTCGGGTAATACGCGTCGCCGACGCCTGCCGCACCCGGTGCCGGGGCGGCGCTCGCGCTCGTTCCGAATAACGCCGTGACGAGCCCTGCCGCAGTCGCGACGACCGCCACTCTCGATCTAAGCAGCAATTTCTGCTACCCCCTCATGTTCAGCGAACGGTATTCGCGAACCTATCCGCGAACACGAGGGCCGAGAACCCGCCGATCCGCCTGTCTCACAGGACGAGATCACCCAAATGCGGCATTGGTGACAGCTTCGCGCAACCGAGCGTGCAGGTCTCGCAACCGTGTGCGGTCGGCACGGACCTCGACGACGCGCAAACCCCGCTCGGGGCGCAGTGCTTCGCGCAATTGTTCCGGCGTTCCGGCGAGAACATGCCGAACCTGATATGCGGCGCACATTGCCCGGAGATCCGCACCATGGGGCGTACCGAAGACCCGCTCGAAACTGTTCCCGTGTTCCGGGGCGCCTTGTTCGAGCAACGAGAAGATCCCGCCGCCGTCGTCGTTGAGAACCACGATCGTCAGGTCCGGCCGCGCTTCCGGTGGGCCGATCAGCAAACCGTTGGAATCGTGCAGGAAAGTCAGGTCGCCGAGCAGGGCGTACGCCGGGCGGTCCCGGTACCCCAGCGCCAGGCCGATCGCCGCGGAGACGTTGCCGTCGATGCCCGCCACACCGCGGTTGGCGTGGATCGTCACGTCGTCGCGGGCCTCGGCGACCAGGTCGACGTCCCGGACCGGGTTGGACGAGCCGAGGAAAAGCATTGCGCCGGAAGGCAAAGCGGCCACGAGGTCACGTGCGATACGCAGGCCGGACGGCCAGCCGTCCTCTTCGAGCAGCTTGTCGGCCACGGTCGCGGCCCGGTCTGCCGCGGTGCGCCAGCCGGTCAGCCACTCGGGGTCGTGGCCTTGCACGTGCCGCAGGTCCGTTGTGTCGAGCCAGCCCCTTACGTGGATCGCGACGAACTGCGGGTCGGTCCACTGTGGATGATCGCCGATCCCGTACACCGGCGCGCGGCCCATCAGCCCGCGGACCCCGCGCGACAACGTCGGCCTGCCAACGACAACGACCGCCTCCGGTCGCAGATCCGGTGCCTTCTCGAGGGATCCGAGCAGCAGCGGCCCGCAGCGCAGCACACTGGCGTTGCCGGTCGTGGCCACCGGTTCGGCGATGATCGGCCACCCCGCGCGCGTGGCCACCTCGCACGCGGCCGTGGCCCGGTCCGGCCTGCCGCTGCCGACGACCATCAGCGTCCGGGCGGGCAGCGGGAAGTCGACGCGGCTGCTGGCGACCGAACGCGGCGGCGCGGACGTCGTCCAGCGCTCGCGGCCGGGCCTGCCGTCGAGTGAATCCGGCCAGTCCGGTTCGCCGGTCGGCACCAGCGGCTCGCGGAAGGGCACGTTGATCTGCACCGGACGACCGGACTCGGCCTGCGCGACGGCCCGGCACACCAGGCCGCGCCAGACCGGGTTCTGCCCCTCGCGGCGCTCGGCGACCGGGAAGTCCACCAGGATCGCCGCGGGCGCGAACAGGTTGCGCTGGTCGATCGTCTGGTTCGCGCCGGTGCCGTGCAGCTCGGGCGGGCGGTCCGCGCTGATCACGATCAAGCCGGCACCCGAGTGGTAGGACTCGAGGACCGCCGGGTGGAAGTTGGCGACCGCGGTGCCGGAGGTGCAAACGACCGCCGCTGGCCTGCCGGTGGATTCGGCCAGGCCCATCGCGAGGAAACCCGCGCTGCGCTCGTCCACGCGCACGTGCAGCTTGAGCTTGCCCTGCGCGTCCGCGTCGACCAGCGCCATGCTCAGCGGCGCGTTGCGCGAGCCCGGGCAGACGACCACGTGGAGCACGCCGTTGCGCGCCAGTTCGTCGGCGATGACCATGGCTTGCGCAGTCGACGGATTCACCGGCCTATCCTCGCAAACGTGTCTGAGACTGTCGTTTCGGAGCTGTTCGACCCGGCCGCATGGCGTGACGTGCCGGGCTTCGACTTCACCGACATCACGTACCACCGCGCGGTGGATCAGGGGACGGTGCGCATCGCGTTCAACCGTCCCGAGGTGCGCAACGCCTTCCGGCCGCACACGGTCGACGAGCTGTATCGAGCGCTCGACCACGCCAGGATGAGCTCGGACGTCGGCTGCGTGCTGCTGACCGGCAACGGCCCGTCGCCCAAGGACGGCGGCTGGGCCTTCTGTTCCGGTGGTGACCAGCGTATTCGGGGTCGCACCGGCTACCAGTACGCCAGCGGTGAGACATCCGACACCATCGACCCGGCGCGGGCGGGCCGGCTGCACATCCTGGAGTGCCAGCGGCTGATCAGGTTCATGCCGAAGGTGGTGATCTGCGTGGTGCCCGGCTGGGCCGCGGGCGGCGGGCACAGCCTGCACGTGGTGTGCGACCTCACGCTGGCCAGCGAGGAGCACGCGCGGTTCAAGCAGACCGACGCGGACGTGGGCAGCTTCGACGGCGGCTACGGCTCGGCGTACCTGGCCAGGCAGGTCGGCCAGAAGTTCGCCCGCGAGATCTTCTTCCTCGGCCGTGACTACACCGCCGAGCAGATGCACCGGATGGGCGCGGTCAACGAGGTCGTGCCGCACGCGGAGCTGGAGCGCACCGCGCTGGAGTGGGGGCGGGAGATCAACGGCAAGTCGCCGACCGCGCAGCGGATGCTGAAGTACGCCTTCAACCTGATCGACGACGGCCTGGTGGGTCAGCAGCTGTTCGCGGGCGAGACCACGCGGCTGGCGTACATGACCGAGGAAGCGGTCGAGGGCCGGGACGCGTTCCTGCAGAAGCGCGCGCCCGACTGGTCCCCGTTCCCGTACTACTACTGATGAGGACGGTCATCGCGGTCGCGGCCGCCGAGGTTTTCGACCGGCTGCCCGCGGCGCTGGACGGATCGGGTCCGGCGTTGCTGCCCGGCGGCCCGCAATCGCTTGCGGGCCCGCTCGGGCCGGACGAGGACTCGGCGGGCGACCCGACTGCGGTCGTGGTCGCCACGTCCGGGTCGACCGGGGAGCCCAAGGGGGTCCTGATCTCGGCGAGCGCGCTGGTGGCGTCCGCCGAGGCGACTCACAAGCGGCTCGGCGGACCGGGGCGGTGGGTGCTGGCGACGCCCGCGCGGTACGTCGGCGGCATCCAGGTGCTGGTCCGGTCGCTCGTGGCCGGGACGGAACCGGTGTCGCTCGACCTGGCCGACGGCTTCAAGGTGCCGGATTTCGTGGCCGCTGTCGACGAGGTGTGCCGGACGCCGGGGCGGCACTACACGGCACTGGTCCCGACCCAGCTCGCGCGGATCGTCGCGGTCCCCGATGGCCTCGCGGCGCTGCGGCGGCTGGACGGGATCGTGATGGGCGGCGCCCGGCTCTCACCTGAGCTCCGGGAGGCCGCGGCGGGGGCCGCTGTCGTGTCGGCCTACGGGATGAGCGAGACCGCAAGCGGTTGCGTCTACGACGGCGTGCCGTTGGACGGGGTCGGGGTCAGGCTCGTCGACGACCGGGTGGCCATCACCGGGCCGACACTCGCGCGTGGCTACCGCAACCGTCCCGACCTGACCGCGGAGAGCTTCGTCGACGGCTGGTTCGTCACGTCCGACCTCGGCCGGTTCACCGGCGACGGCAGGCTGGAGGTCCTCGGCCGGGCCGACGACATGATCAACACCGGTGGCGTGAAAGTCCCCGCGAACGCGGTCGAGCGGCTGCTGGAGCGGCACGTGGACGCGGCGTGCGTGGTCGGCATCGAGCACCCCGAGTGGGGGCAGATCGTGGCCGCGGCCGTGGTCGGTGCGGCCGATCTCGACCAGCTGCGGGACCGTGTCCGGGCCGAGCTGGGGGCGCCCGCGGTGCCGAAGGTGCTGCGGGCCGTCGCCGAGCTGCCGCTCAGGGGTCCTGGGAAGGTGGATCGGGCGGCGGTTCGCCGGATACTTGACCCGATCGTGCGCGACGCGCCCGGATCCAGCTGATCGTCAACTCGGTCACCAGGTAGCAAACTGCCCACATGATCGTGGCGGTCACCGAGAGCGCGGCCGGTCTGAGTGCCGTCCAACTGAGGCAGACGAGGACGAGCGCGACCACGGTGACCGCACCGGGCGGTTCGACGCGCAGCACACGCAGCAGCAACCAGCTCAGCAGCGGCGCGAACACCACCGTGAGCAGGATCGGGAACAGCACGGCGAACACCAGGTCGAACACGCTCAGCGTCGCGCCCGCGAACAAGCACGAGAAGAACTCGCCCTCGCACTTGCCCGTCGACATGCGCGGCGTGAGCAGCCCAGCGACCCATGGCACCAGGCTCAGCACAGCCCCTACGAGAGTCGCCAGTACCGTCCGCACGCGCTCATCTTGGTGTTCACGATGAGGCGGTGGGGCGTGTTCGCGGCAATTGCCGTCGGCCTGGCCGGATTGGCGACGCCCGCGCAGGCACGGACAGACTACGAGCTCGACGTCCCGGTGGCGGAATACAGCACGCAGAGCACGAACATCCGCGCCACCGCGGACGGCATCGCGGCAGACGAGGACGGGATGGCGATCTACTCGCCGACCGAGTTGCCCATGCAGGTCAACGCGTTCGAGGCGGACGCACCCGGCGCGCAGGTGGACGTCCGCGGCCGGCTGCCGGACGGCCAGTGGACAGAGTGGACGGACAACGGGCAGCTCGACGAGCCCGTCAGCACCGTGCAGGTCCGGCTCGTGCTCGCCAAGCAGAGCGAGGTCCGCGGCGCCCGGCTGCGCCTGCGCCACGACCCCAGGCGGGTGACGGCGAACGCGCGGGCGTTGTCGTACCGGGTGTACGCGACCAGGGAGGGCCTGGTCGGCGGGAAGACCGCGAACGGGCACATCATCGTGCAGCGCGACCACTTCGCGGCCCTGCCATCCCGGCGAGGCCTGGCGCCCAAGGGATCCGGCAGCTACACCGTGCAGGTCTGCGCCGGGAACGGGCGTTGCGCGTGGGCGCCGGTGTGGGATGTCGGGCCGTGGAACACCCGTGACGACTACTGGAACCAGCCGCGTCAGGAGTGGAACGACCTGCCGCGGGGTGTGCCTCAAGCGCAGGCGGCGTACCAGAACGACTACAACGCCGGACGGGACCAGTTCGGCCGGGATGTGCGCAACCCGGCGGGCATCGACCTCGGTGACGGCACGTTCTGGGACGGCCTCAAGCTGACCGGCAGCTCGTGGGTGACCGTGACCTACCTGTGGACCGTGCCAGGCCCGTTCGGGTACGTCCACACGCCCGGTGACACGTTGAACGTGCGTGGGGGCACTTCGTCCGGCACGGCGGTCGTCGGGATCGCGGGGCACACGGCTCAGGTGCGGGTCGAGTGCGAGACCAGGGGCGAGGTGGTCACCGGCAGCCAGGGCACCACGGACGGGTGGCTGCGGATCGCGCCGGGCAAGTTCGTGTCCAAGGCGTACGTGTCAGGGGTGACGGGCGCCGCCACCTGCTGAGTTGTCACACTGTCAGCATGGCGACAGTCGCGCAGTGGATGGCGGGCGCACGGGTCCGCACGTTGCCCAACTCGATCGCGCCGGTGCTGGTCGGCTCCGGTGCGACGGTGGAGATCGGCGGGTTCGTGTGGTGGAAGGCGGTGCTCGCCTTGATCGTGGCACTGGCCTTCCAGGTCGGCGTGAACTACGCCAACGACTACTCCGACGGCATCCGCGGCACGGACGCCGAGCGCGTCGGCCCGCTGCGACTGGTGGGCTCCGGTCTGGTGCCGCCCGCGAAGGTGCGCACGGCCGCGTTCGCGTGCTTCGCCATCGCGTGTGTCGCAGGGCTCGTCCTGGTCGTCACCAGTGGCCAGTGGTGGTTGCTCGCTGTGGGCGTCGTCTGCCTGCTCGGCGCGTGGTACTACACCGGCGGCAAGAACCCGTACGGCTACCTCGGTCTCGGTGAGGTGGCGGTGTTCCTGTTCTTCGGCCCGGTCGCCGTGCTCGGCACGCTGTATGTCCAAGCTGGACGGATCACGTGGCTCGCCGTGATCACGTCCGTCGCGCTCGGGTGCTTCTCCGCCGCTGTGCTGGCCGCCAACAACCTGCGTGACCTGCCAGGCGACAGTGAGGCCGGCAAGCGCACGATGGCCGTACGGCTCGGCGACTCGGGGACGCGCAACTTCTACAGCCTGCTCGCGCTGGTGCCGTTCGTGGTCACGTTCGTGCTCGCGTTCACCGTCAGCCCGTGGTTCCTGCTCGGTGTGGCGGCCGGCCTGCAGATCTCGCCCAGTGTCCGCACTGTCTACAGTGGCGCGACCGGGCCGTCGCTCATCCCGGTGCTCAAGGACACCGCGCTGGCGATGCTGGTCTGGGCCGTCGCCACCACTGTGGCGTTCGTGATCTCATGACGGCCAGCGGCCGGTTTCGAAGAAGTCGGCCAGGATCCGGTGGTACGGCTCGAGGTCGAGATCGTTCGCCTCGACCCACGCGTCGTCGTAGTACGTGTGCGCGTAGCGTTCGCCGCCGTCGCAGAGCAGTGTGACCACGCTGCCCTGCTTGCCCGCCGCGACCATCTCGGCGATCACCTCGAACGCGCCCCACAGGTTCGTGCCGGTCGACCCACCGACGCGGCGGCCCAGAGTCGGTTCGACGTAACGGATCGCGGCGATCGACGCGGCGTCCGGCACCTTGATCATCCGGTCGATCACCTGGCCGACGAACGACGGCTCCACGCGTGGCCTGCCGATGCCCTCGATGCGTGACCCGCGGCAGCCGGTGAGCTCGGGCAGGGTGTCGCGCCACGCGTCGAAGAACACCGAGCGCTCCGGGTCGACGACCGCGAGGTGTGTGCGCATCGACTGGTAGCGCAGGTAACGACCGATCGTCGCGCTCGTGCCGCCGGTGCCCGCGCCGACGACCACCCATGCCGGTTCGGGGTGCGGTTCCAGCTGCATCTGCTGGAACATCGACTCGGCGATGTTGTTGTTGCCGCGCCAGTCCGTCGCGCGCTCGGCGTGCGTGAACTGGTCCATGAAGTGACCGTTGAGCTCGTTGGCCAGCCGCCGTGACTCGGTGTACATGGCGCTCGGCTCGTCGACGAAGTGGCACCGGCCGCCCTGGTGCTCGATCAACGTCACCTTCTCGGTGCTCGTCGACGCGGGCATGACCGCGATGAACGGCAGGTCCAGCAGCCGCGCGAAGTACGCCTCGGACACCGCTGTCGAGCCGGAGGACGCTTCGATCACCGGGGTGCCCTCGGTGATCCAGCCGTTGCACAGCGCGTACAGGAACAGCGAGCGCGCGAGGCGGTGCTTCAACGAGCCGGTGGGGTGGGTCGACTCGTCCTTCAGGTAGAGCCGCACGCCCCATTCCGTGGGCAGCGGGAAGGGCAGCAGGTGGGTGTCGGCGCTGCGGTTGGCGTCCGCATCGATGATCCGCACGGCCTCGCAGACCCAGTCGCGGGTGGTCTCGCTACATCGGTCGATTGTGGTCACGCATGCACACTAAGCGCAGTTCACGCGGCACGACCACCTCGGTAGCTGTCGTCCGCGCCACCTGGCAGGTACTCGGGGTGGTTGTCCCGCATGAAGACGATCAGCTTCTCCCTGACCTCACAGCGCAGGTCCCACGCGCTGGCGGCGTCGGCGGCGGACGCGAGCACGCGCACGACCATCGTCCACGGTGTGGAGTCCACGACCTGGAGGACCCATTCGCGCCGGTCCCACAGCTCGGACGCCTCCACGATCCGCCTGGCCTCGACGCGCAGCTCCTCCACCGGGGCGCGGTAGTCCAGGTGCAGCTGGATCGCGCCGATCACGCGGGTCTCGTGGCGCGTCCAGTTCTGGAACGGGGTCTTGGTGAAGTACGTCGTCGGCAGCACCAGCCTGCGTTCGTCCCACAGCTGGACCACGACGAAGGTCAGCGTCATCTCCTCGATGCGGCCCCATTCCCCTTCGACGACAACGACATCGTCGTAGCGCAGCGAATCCGTCAGCGCCAGCTGCATCCCGGCGAAGACGTTGGTCAGCGTGGTCTGCGCGGCCAGACCGGCGATCACCCCGAGGATCCCGGCCGAGGCGAGCAGTGACGCGCCGAGCGTGCGCAGTTCGGTGAAGGTCATGAACATCGAGGCGATCGCGATGACGGTGATCGTCGCGGTGGTCAGCCTGCGCATCAGCGCCACCTGCGTGCGCAGGCGCCTGACCCGCCGGTTGTCGGGGACGTCGACCTTCAGCCGTTGCAGGACGAAGTCCTCGATCACGAAGAGGACCTTGACCACCAGCCACGCGGCCACGACGAGCAGCGCGAGCAGCAGGGCGTGCCGGATCCCGGTGATCACGCGGTTGTCGAACTCGAACAGCACGATGTAGTTCGCCGCCACGACGAGCACGGCGACGAACGGCTTGTGGCAGTTCTCGTGCAGCTTCGTCAGTGTCCGCCGGTAGCGGCGGCGTGCCACGAAACGAACGAGCACTCCTGTCAGCCAGCCCGCCAGCAGCGCGGCCACGGTCGCGACAGCAACAGATAGGACTATTTGCCAGAACACGCTTCCCACACTGAGGGATCAGGGTGGTGTTGGCGAATCGACAGCATTGGCTCGTGTGGCGAAGAACTCGGTTTCGGCCTCGGTCGGGGCCAGTCGGGCGGCCTGGCGGTCGGCCTCGGCCGCCTCCGTGACACGTCCCAGTGCACGCAGGAACTCCGCGCGGGCGGCGGGGTACAGGTAGTAGTGGCTCAGCTCGGCCGAGAGCCGGTCCGCCTCGGCCAGACCCGCTGCCGGGCCGTGGATCTCGGCCATCGCCACCGCGCGTCCCAACGCGGCCGTCGCCGACGGGTGGACCGCCACGAGCTCGTCGTACAGGGCAAGGATTTGCGGCCAGTCGGTGTCCGCGTAGGCCGGGGCTTCGGCGTGCACAGCGGCGATCGCCGCCTGCAACGCGTACGGTCCACCGCCGCGCAAAGCCCGTGCCACCAAGGGAAGCGTGTCGTCGATGGCGGCGCGGTCCCAGAGCGAACGGTCCTGGGCCGCCAGCGGAACGGTTTGGCCGTCACGCGACCGGGCCGCGGCGCGGGCTTCGGTGAGCCGGATCAACGCGAGCAGGCCGAGCACCTCGGGGTCCGGCAGCAGTGACGCGAGCAGCTCGGCCAGTTCCACGGCACGGTCGGCGGAACCGGCCGTGTAGACCAGGTACACCACGGCCAGCACCGCGGGCAGGCGGGCAGTGAGGTCGTCGGGGACCTGGAACGGGATCGCCGCCGCGCGGATCTTCTTCTTCGCCGTGGTCAGCCGGGCGGCCATGGTCGCGTGCGGGACGAGGAACAGCCGCGCGATCTCGCTCGCCCGCAGCCCGCACACCAGCCGCAAGGTCAGCGCCACGCGGGCGTTCATGGCCAGCGCGGGATGGCAGCACATGAAGATCAGCCGCAGCCGGTGGTCCTGGATCACCGGCGGGTCGTCGCCGGGTACGACGAGCAACGGCAGCTTGCGGGCCAACGCGTCGGCGCGGCGCATCCGGTCGAGGGCCTTGCGCTTGGCCGTTGTGGTGAGCCAGCCCACAGCGTTGGGCGGCACACCGTCCCGTTGCCACGCCACCACAGCGGCTTCGAACGCCTCCTGGACGGCGTCCTCGGCCGCGTCGAAGTCACGGGTCAGGCGCATCGTCGCGGCGAGCACGGCGGCCCAGTCGCGGCGATGCGCCTGTTCCAGCGCCGGGTGGGTCATGCGCCCCAGATCGGCCTGATCTCGACGCCGGACCCGATCGGGAGTCGCTTGGCGACCTCGATCGCCTCGTCGAGGGTGTCGGCCTCGATCACGTAGAACCCGCCTATGTGCTCCTTGAGCTCCACGTAGGGGCCGTCCGTGACGAGGACGTCGTCGCCCTTCGGGCGCAGCGTGGTGGCCGTGTAGGAGGGCCGCAAGGCCTCGCCGTAGTAGGGACGGCCGCGGTCGGTGAGGTACTGGACGAACTCGCCGTGCGCGCTGAGCGCCTTGTCGAGCTCCTCCTGGGGGACCGCGGTCCAGTCGGTGTCCGGTTCGTGCAACAGCAGCATGTATTTCATGTCCACTCCACGAACGGGGATACCGGAAAATCGAAAGGCTAGGCCTGTTCGTCCCCACGCAGTTCGGCTCGCAGCCGCTCACGCTCGGCGCGGCGGGACTCGCCGCGCTCGGCCATGCCCGCGGTGACCCGCTGGTTCAGGCTGCGGAACAGCACCAGGCTGAGCGGGAACGCCACCACGACGGCGACGGCCAGCCCGACGAGCAGCGGGATCTTGACCAGGACGAGAACCGCTGTCACCACGGCGACGAGCGCGATCCGCGCGGCCGTGTACAGCGCCAGGTCTCTGCCGAAATGGGCTTCCACAGTCACGCAGCCTACTCGGCGAGTTCGGTGTTCGGACGGCCCTCGAACCGGGTGGAGAGCACCACCGTGGTCCTGGTCCGCGCGACGCCGTCGATCCGGCGCAGCCTGCCCAGTGTGCGTTCGAGCTGGTCGACCGTGGGCACGCGCACCTTCACCACGAAGGCCTCGTCGCCCGCGACGGCGTAGCAGGACTCGACCTCGGACAGCTGGCCCAGTTTGATGGCGACCTCGTTGTCCTCGGCGTTGTCCGACGGCTGGATGCCCACGAGCGCGGTCACGCCGAGCCCGATCGCGCGCGGGTCGACGGTCGCGTGGTAGCCGGTGATGACGCCGCCGGATTCGAGCTTGCCGACACGCTCGTGCACGGCCGACGCGGACAACCCGACCTGGCGGCCGAGTTCGGCGTACGTGGCGCGGCCGTTGAGCCTGAGCTCGTTGATGATGCGACGGTCCAAGTCGTCCACGGGCAGAGCCTACGACTACCGCGTTACCGCCCCGCGAGGCACCGGCATCAGGCGTAGGGTCGGTGAAGGTAAAGCTTCGAAGGGCTAAGTGACCAGCCTCACCCAGTTTGCCGCAGATTTTTTGTCGAGTTTCGGGCCGCGGGACCGCGTTTTTACCTTCGCCACGGCGTGGGTAGATCGTCACCGACCCGCCTTTTGCCTGGTCAACCCGGTTGATGTCCAGAGTGGGCGATTTGCCCCTTACTACCTCTTTACCTTTACTTAGCCGTTCGAGTACCCGACGGGCGAGATGACACGATGCGACCGGAACGCCGGGAATTTGTGTTAGGAGGCGCCAGATGACCGCCACCATCGGTCACGTCAGCGAGCGGCTGCTCACCCCAGGTGAAGTCGCCGCTCTGTTCAGGGTCGACCCCAAGACCGTGACCCGCTGGGCCACCGCTGGCCGGATCGGCTCGATCCGTACCCCGGGTGGACACCGCCGGTTCCGCGAGTCCGAGGTGAAGACGCTGCTCGCCGAGCTCACCACCGAGGCCAGCCACGGCGACTGACCTCCGAGGTCAGTCACATTCGGTCATCTCCTGCATGGGGTGACGGCACACCACAGGCAAACGGGCTAACCTCGGGTAGTGAAACTCGAGGAGGTGGCGACATGCTGTATTTGCTCGCCGCGGTCGGAGCCCTGACCGTCGCCGTGCTGCTGTGGCGAGCGTTCGGCGCCCAGGCAGCCGGGGTCACGGCGCGCCGGGAGCGCGGCGTGGTCGCCCCTGATGACGACCCCGAGTTCTTGAAGGGGTTGGCCGAACGCAACAAGAAGGCCGGCGAGGATCCGCCGGCCTAGCAGGTGCACAAGGGCGCTACTGCTTGCTGGCGAAGTCGTCGGCGACAGTGGCCGCCACTTCGAGCAACGCCATCTTCGTGGCGTGCTGCAGCCGATCCAGTTCGATCTCCGCACCTTCTTCCAGGTGCGGATCGAACGGGATCAGGCACACCGCCCGGCACCGCGCGCCGAAGTGCGCGGCGAGCTTGTCCAGGTCGACCGAACCGGACTTCGGCCGGACCGAGTTGATCACCGCGACCGACCTGGCCACGAGGCTGCCGTAGCCGTGCGCGTCCAGCCAGTCCAGCGTCGCCGAGGCGCTGCGCGCGCCGTCGACCGAGCCGGACGACACGACCACCAGCGAGTCGGCGATGTCCAGCACGCCCTTCATCGCCGAGTGCATGAGTCCGGTGCCGCAGTCGGTCAGCACGATGTTGTAGAAGTGCTCCAGCAGCGCGACCGTGCGCCGGTAGTCGTCCTCGCTGAACGCCTCCGAGACCGCCGGGTCCTGCTCGCTGGCAAGGACTTCCAGCCTGCTCGGCCCCTGCGAGGTGTACGCGCGCACATCGCTGTACTTGGTCACGCGGCTCGCGTCCCGCAGCAGGTGGCGAACTGTCGCCGTTGTCTCCAGCGGGATCTTCTGCGACAGCGTGCCGCGGTCGGGGTTCGCGTCGACCGCGATCACCCGGTCACCGCGCAGCGACGAGAACGTCGAACCCAGCGTGGTGGTCACGGTGGTCTTGCCGACGCCGCCCTTCAGGCTCAGCATCGCGATCTTGTAGCAGCCCCGCAGCGGCTGGCTGACCCGTGAGATCAGCTCGCGCCGCTGGACGTCCTCGGTGCTCTCGCCGAGGTTGATCGTGCGGCCCGAGGCCATGTACACGGCCTTGCGCCAGCCCGACTGCGGCCGCTTCTTCTCCTGCTTGATCAGCCGTGAAGTGGACAGGTCGTGCGGCGCGGGGCTCGTGCCCTGCGGCGGCGGTTGCTGCTGCGGGAACGGCTGCGGCGGATACGGCTGCTGCTGCCCCGGGTACTGGTAACCGGGCTGCGGCTGCGGCGGCACCTGGTAGGGCCCCGATCCGCCGGGCACCTGGTACGGACCCGAGCCACCCGGCACCTGGTACGGGCCGGACCCGCCCGGGACCTGGTGCGGACCTGAACCACCCTGGGGCACCTGGTAGGGACCGGAACCACCCGGCGGAACCTGGTAGGGACCCGACCCACCGGGAACCTGCTGCGGATCGGGCGCGGCCTGCGGCGGTTGCTGCGGGACCTGGTAGGGGCCGGAACCGCCGGGAACCGGGTACGGACCTGAGCCGCCAGGCACCTGGTGCCGGCCGGACTCCGCCGGATCCTTGGCGGGGTAGGGCGTCGAGTCCGTCGATGGCTCCGCGTAGAGCTCCGGCTGGTCGGCAGCGGTCTCGTCGTCAGCCTGGGAAGCCGCCGGAGGGTTGTCTCCGCTAGCCGGCTGCTGCCACGCGGCGCCGGGCCGCTGAGCGGAGTCGTCGTAGCGTCCAGTCACCCCGGAGTCCTCCTGCGGATGTCATGGATCGAGACCACCTCGACCACCGCATGCGACGGTAGCCGTAGGCGTGCTCGCAGGTCGAACGGGGTGACCTGTTCGGATCGCTCAGCCGTTGGCGTACGAGTGCAGTCCGACGGTCACCAGGTTGACGAAGAACAGGTTGAACACCGTCGCGGAGAACCCGAGGATGTTGATCCACGCCGCACGGCTTCCACGCCAGCCCGCGGTGGCACGAGAGTGCAGGTAGGCCGCGTAAACGACCCACGCGATGAAGGCGACAGTCTCCTTCGGGTCCCATCCCCAGAACCGCCCCCACGCCGCCTCGGCCCAGATCCCGCCGCAGATGACGCCGAAGGTGAAGATCGGGAAGGCGATGATCGTGGTCCGGTAGGCCACCCGATCGAGCACGTCCGCGGCGGGCAGCCGCGTACCGAGCCGGACAAACTTCGTCTGATCCTGGTCATAACGATTGCGGATCAGGTACAGGATGCTGGCCACACCGGGGACCAGGAACAAACCGGACGCGATGATCGCGGCGGCGACGTGGATGATGATCCAGTACGAGCGCAGCGCGGGCTGCAGCGGCGCGGCCTCGGAGTACAGCAGCGTGCCGCCGAGGAACATCAGGATCACGATCGGCAGCATCACGAACACCGACAACCGGCGGACCGGGAACTTCCGCATCAGCACGACCCACGTGACCACGGCGACCAGGCACACGGCGGACATGTACTCGTACATGTTGCCCCACGGCACACGGCCGACGGCGAGACCGCGCAGCACCAGTGAGCTGAAGTGCAGCAGCGCGCCGAGGACCATGAGCGCCGCACCCATCCGGCCGTAGCGCTCCCACTTGTCACGCTCGTCACGCGGACGCAGGCCGATGGCCGGAGTCGCGGGGTCCACCGGTTCACCGGCCGACGGCGCTCCGACGGTGGCGAGTTTGCGTGCGGCCGCACGTTTGGTCTCGGCGCGGCTGAAGGCTTGCTCGAGCAGGGCCAGCCCCATGGCGAGGACGTAGACCAGCACGGTCGCGCCGTAGGTCCAGTCACCGAACTGGGCAAGGGTCTCGTTGACCATCAGTTCTTCCCTCCGGATACCGCATCCGCGAGCCGTTCGAATTCCTCGCCGTATCCGGCCTGGTCGGTGCGGGCGAGTCCGCCGACCTCGACCACGGTACGGCCGTCCGCCGCGGGCACCACACGGACCCACAGCCTGCGCCGCTTGATCATCAGCGACCCACCGATACCCAGGATGATCGCGATGGCGAACACGAGCACCCAGATCTGTCCCGGATCATGCGAAACCTGGAGGTAGACCCAGCGCTGCACGCCGTCGAAACGGACGACGGTCTTGTCGTCGAGCGTGATCTCGCCGCCGACCGCGAGGTTCTCCCTGGCGACCTTCTTGAGCCTGCCGCCGGAGACCATCGACTCGTCGACACCGAAGATCGACTGGCCCCTGCCGTTGTCGATGCCGAGATCGCCGCGCAGCACGTCCACCGCGACCATGGGTTTGCGCAGGTCGGGGAAGCTCGAGTTGAGCAGGTTGCCGTGCAGCAGTGCGGTCGGGGCGAACAGGCCGGTCACCGCGATCTGCTTCGTCCTGCGCTCCTCGGCGTTCGTGATGCCCGGCGGGTCGAACTTCGTCGCGCCCTCGGACAGGAACGTCACCTGGTTCACCGGACGCCACTGGGTGTCCATCGTGCGCTTCTCGCCGTTGGGGAACGTCACCGTGAAGACAGGCGCGTACCCGTGGCCCAGCAGGTAGACGCGGTCGCCGTTGGTACGCAGCGGCGAGTTGACCTCAAGGCCGTAGTCCTGCCACTTGCCCGTGTCCAGGTCCTCGGTGGACTGGTACTCCAGGTTCGCCCGGAACAGGTCCGGCTGGCCGGTCGGCAGGAAGTTCACGTCGAACGACTTGACCTTCACGCAGAACGGCGTCAGGTCGGTCCCGTCGACGGTCAGGCCGGGCTGGAAGGAGTCGTAGCCGAGCACGCCCGAGTTGCAGAACTCCTGCCTGCCGTCCGCCTTGACGATGACCTGGCCCTCGTAGCCGTAGAGCTTGCCCACGGCCAGCGCGATGATCAGGCCGAGCATGGCGAAGTGGAACACCAGGTTGCCGGTCTCACGCAGGTATCCGCGTTCGGCGGAGATGGTGCGTGCGCCGCCGTCCTCTTCCCGCACGACCTTGCGCCAGCCGCCCAGCGCCTTGGTGGCGCGCGCGATCGCCTCGTCCGGGGTGCCGTCGACCGTGCTCTCGGCGTGGTGCGGCATCCGGGAGAGGTTGCGCGGGGTGAGCACCGGCTTGGCGCGCAGCGCGCGGGCGTACTCCATCGTCCGCGGCAGCAGGCAGCCGACCAGCGAGATCATCAGCAGGATGTAGATCGCGCCGAACCACACGCTGGCGTAGACGTTGTAGAGCTGGAGCTGGTCGAGCAGCCTGCCCCACCAGCCGTGCTGGGCGATGTAGTCCGCGACCTTGTTGGCGTTGAGCGTCCGCTGCGGCAGCAACGCGCCGGGCAGCGCCGCGAGCGCGAGCAGGAACAGCAGGATCAACGCGGTGCGCATGGACGTCAGGCCACGCCATGTGTTGCGCAGGAACGGAATCCCGGGAATCGTCACAGGGGCAGCCCCGTATCGGTGATGAAGGCGTAGCGCATCCAGGCGATGAACTCGCCCCAGAGGCCGGTGACCAGCAGCACGCCGACCGCGAACATCAGCACCCCGCCGAAGATCTGCACCTTGCGGCCGTTGCGGCGCAACCAGCCGGTGGCGCGCACGGCCCACCGCGCACCCAGCGCGATCAGCAGGAACGGCACGCCCAGGCCCGCGCAGTAGAGCAGGACCAGCAGGATGCCGCGGGCGCCGGAACTGCCGGTGCTGGCCGCGATGGTGAGCACTCCGGACAGCGTCGGTCCGATGCACGGCGTCCAGCCGAGCCCGAAGATCCCGCCGAGGATCGGAGCGCTGATCAGGCCGCCGCGCGGCAGTTTGTGGAACCGCACGTCACGCTGGAACATCGGCACGAGACCGACGAACACCAGCGCCATCAGGATCATCACCACACCGCCGACGCGTTGCAGCACATCCTGGTTGAGCAGCAGCTGATCCGACAGCCACACCAGGCCGCCGACCGTCGCCGTGAACACGACCGTGAACCCGAGCACGAACAACCCGACCGCGCCGAGGACCCGGTAACGGCCGCGTTTGGGCTGCTCCTCCGAGCCGACCGCGGGCGCGTCCGCCCCGACCAAGGCGGCCAGGTAGGCCAGGTAGCCGGGCACGAGCGGCACGACACACGGCGACGCGAACGAGATCATGCCTGCGAGCAGGGCCAAGCCGCTGGCCAGCAGCAGCGGTCCCGACGCCGCGATCTCGGTCGGATTCACGCATTAGAGGGTAGGCACGGTCCTTGACACGTCCCCAACCGGCACCCGGGACCTAGGTCCCTGGTCACATCTACTTCTCGGCGAGCAGCCGCTCGACGACCGGCTCGAAGTCCGACTTCAGCTTCGCGATCAGGAACACCTGGGCCACCCGGTGCTGCTTGTCCAGGATGATCGTGCTGGGCACGGCGCTGCGCGGGTAGCCCTTGAGGCCCAGCAACGACCTGCTGCCCGGGTCGTAGATCGACGGGTACGTCAGCCCACGGTCGCGCATGAAGTCCTCCGGCTGGCTGCGGGCGTCGTCACGGACGTCGATGCCCAGCACCTGCACACCCTTGTCCTTGTACGCCTTGTACAGCTCCTCCAGCTCCGGCGCCTCCGAGCGGCACGGGCCGCACCACGCGCCCCAGATGTTGACCAGCACGACCTTGCCCGCGTAGTCGGACAGCTTGATCTGCTTGCCCTGTTCGAGCAGGCTCTCGCCGGTGATGTCGGGCAGCGGCTTGCGGTCGGCGCCGTCGTAGACGATCTCCAGCTTGCCGCCGGGGGCGACGAAGTCGAACTCCGTGCCGCGCACGACCGCGTCCGTGCCGGTCGAACATCCCGCCAGGACGAGCAGAGCGGCGGCGATCGCAAGCCTCCTCATGCGCCCGTCACCTTCGGGTCGGTGGCACCGGCGGGCTCGTGGTAGCGGATCCGGACCAGCTGCTCGTCCTCGAACTCGAGGCTGGTCAGCGACGCCAGCGAGCACTCGCGGTTGCGCGGGTCGTGCCACATCCGCTTGCCTTCCAGGAAGCGGCGCAGCGTCCAGATCGGCAGCTGGTGGGACACGCACACGGCCTCGTGGCCGACGGCCGCCGCCCGTGCCCGGTGCGCGGCGCCGAGCATGCGGTGCGCGATCTTCAGGTACGCCTCGCCCCAGGACGGCCGGAACGGGTTCGTCAGGTGCTTCCAGTGCTTCGGGGAGCTCAGCGCGCCCGCGCCGACCGAGACCCGCTGGCCTTCGAACACGTTCTCCGACTCGATGAGGCGGTCGTCGGTGGCCAGTTCGAGCTGCTGCGAGTCGACGATCGGCCGCGCGGTCTCCTGCGCACGTTGCAGCGGCGACGCCACGACGTGGGTGACGTCACGGTCCTTGAGGAACTCCGCAACGGTCAGCGCCTGGCGTCGTCCCAGGTCGGACAGGTGGAAGCCGGCCAGGCGGCCGTAGAGGACGCCTGTCGGGTTGTGGACTTCGCCGTGCCGGAGCATGTGGACGATCGTGCGGGTCATTTGACGGCCTCCGCGGCTGCGGCCGCCGCGTGGGGCAACGCGTCGGCGATGACACTGAACGCCTCGTCGTCGAGGGCGGCGTTGACGAACCACGCTTCGTACGCACTCGGCGGCCCGTAGACACCGCGTTCCAGCAATGCGTGGAAGAACGCGGGGAACCGCCAGGTGTCGGCCTTCTTGGCCCCTTCGTAGTCGGTGACCAGGTCTTCGGTGAAGAACACGCTGACCAGGTTGCCCGCGTACTGGACGCGGTGCGGCACGCCCTTCTCGGTGAGCGCGTCGGTGAACAGCGCACCCAGCTTGTGGGCGTTGGCGTCGAGCTTCTCGTAGACGGCCGCGTCGGCGTTGCGGAGGTTCGCGAGCCCCGCGGCGACCGCGACCGGGTTCCCGGAAAGGGTCCCGGCCTGGTAGACGGGGCCGAGCGGGGCCAGCTTGGCCATCACGTCGGTCCGGCCGCCGAACGCGGCGGCGGGCAGGCCACCGGACATGACCTTGCCGAAGGTGTACAGGTCACCGGCGACGCCTTCGAGGCCGAACCACCCGGCGCTGCTGACCCGGAACCCGGTCATCACCTCGTCGATGACGAGCAGCGCGCCGTACTGGTTGGTGAGCGATCGCAGGCCTTCGTTGAACCCGTTGACGGGCGCCACCGCGCCCATGTTGCCCGCGGCGGCCTCGGTGATCACAGCGGCGATGGTGTCGCCGTGCGCCTCGAAGGCCGCGCGCACGGCGTCGACGTCGTTGTACGGGAGGACAATGGTGTCGCCGGCCTGCGCGCCCGTGACGCCGGGCGTGGTCGGCAGGCCGAGCGTGGCCACGCCGGACCCGGCTTCGGCGAGCAGGGCGTCGACGTGGCCGTGGTAGCAGCCCGCGAACTTGATGATCTTCGTTCGGCCGGTGAAGCCCCGCGCGAGGCGGATGGCGCTCATCGTGGCCTCGGTCCCCGAGTTGACCAGGCGCACGTGCTCCACGGGAGCGACGCGCTCGATGATCTCCTCGGCGAGCTCGATCTCGCCCGCGGTCGGCGTGCCGAACGACAGGCCGTTGACCGCGGCCTCCCGGACAGCCTCGACGACCTGCGGATGCGCGTGGCCGAGGATCATCGGCCCCCACGACGAGACCAGGTCGACGTAGCGGTTGCCGTCGGCGTCCCAGAGGTACGTTCCCGCGCCCTTGACCATGAACCTCGGCGTGCCCCCCACCGAGTGGAACGCCCGCACCGGCGAGTTCACCCCACCCGGGATCACGGCACTCGCGCGCTCGAACAACTGGGCCGAGGTCTTGACCTGCTCAACACCTGTGCTCACGCGGCCAGTCTTACAGGTCCGGAAAAGTGGCCGGACGCACGGTCAACGAGTCGAGCGGGCAAGGGCCGTCGGTCCTCAGGAGGCGGGGCGTCTGGTGATCGTGCTGGCGGTCACGCCGTCCTCGCCGCGCTGGCCCTGGACCACGACCGACGAGCCGGGGGTGATGTCGGAGAGCTTGCCGGCCGTCGACGTCTCCACCTTCGTGCTCTCCGAGGTGGTCACTTTCACCTCGCTGCCGTCCGGCGGCTTCACGTAGATCGTGTCGCCTTCAACGCGGTCCACGGTTCCCGCTGTGCCGCCGCGGAAACCGCCGCCCTGGCCGCCCCCACCCTGGCCACCCGGCCCACCGGGACCGCCGCCTCCGTCGGGTGGGTACAGGAATCGCTGACCGCCTTGGCGCTGCGGTGATCGGGCCGCCGTGTCGCCGGATCCCGCGATCGCAGAGTGGGTCCAGACTCCGCCGAAGAACGCCACCAGCGCGAGCGCCACCACGCCAAGGCCGATCGTCGGCTTGGACAGGCCGCGTTTGGCCTGGGTCAGCTCCTTGTCGAGGTCGTCGGATCCGGCCACCGGCGTGGCGATCACGTGCTCGGGGTTCTGGTCGCTCAACGTTGTCTCCTAGTCGTGTCGAAGGGCTTCGATGGGGCGCAGCGAGGCCGCGCGGCCCGCCGGGTAGCTGCCGAAGAACAAGCCGATCAGTGCCGAGACGCCGAAGGCGAGCACGATCGAACCGGGGACGACCACTGGCGTGATCCCGGCGATGGTGAACTGGCTGCCGACCACCCCGGTGGCCACGCCCAGCACCCCGCCGAACAGGCTCAGCAGCGTCGCCTCGGCGAGGAACTGGCCGAGCACCACGCCTCTCGTCGCACCGATCGCCTTGCGGATCCCGATCTCCCTGATCCGCTCGGTGACGGTCACCAGCATGATGTTCGTGACGCCGATTCCGCCTACGAGCAAAGAGATCGCCGCCACCGACGCCAGCAGCACGGTGAACGTCTCGGTCGCGGTCGTCCTGGTCGCCAGCAGCTGTTGCTGGCTCAGCACACGGAAATCCGGCTGCTGGTTGGCGGCGATCCGGTGCCGTGCGGTCAGGATCGCCGTGATCTGCGCCTGTGCCGCGGACATCGAATCGGAACTCGTCGCCTGGACGAGGATCTGGCTGACCTGGCCGTAACCGGTCAGCGAGTTCTGCACGGCGGTCAGCGGGGCGATCGCCGTGTCGTCGGCGTTGGTCAGGCCGGCCGAGCCTTTCGACTGCAGGACACCGATCACGGTGAACTGGATGTTGTCGGCCAGCACCTGTTTGCCGACCGGGTCCGCGTCGCCGAACAGCTCCTGTGCCGTCGTCGGCCCGAGCACCATGACCTTCCGGCCCGCGGTGACGTCGTCCGCGGTGAACAGCGATCCGTTGGCGAGCGCGTTGTTGGACGTGGCGAAGTACTCCGGGTTCGTGCCGACCAGTTGCGGCACCTGGTAGCTCGTGCCCCGGTACACGGCGGTGACCGGGGTCGAGACCACCGGGGAGCTCGCTTTCACGTCCGGCGCGCCCAGTGGGTCCACCAACGCTTTCGCGTCCTGCACGGTCAGCGGTCGCGTCGTCGAGCCCTGGCCGCCCGCGCGGGACACCGTGAGCACGTTCGTACCCAGGCCCGCGATGCTCTGCTCGATCGACGCCGACGCACCACTTCCCACCGCCACCAACAGGATCACGGCAGCGACCCCGATCATGATGCCCAGCGTGGTCAGGCCCGAGCGCAGCTTGTTCGCCGCGAGCCCGCGCAACGCGAACCGCAGCACCTCACCGACTTTCACGTCAGCGCTCCCGTCATGCGCCACTGCGAGGTGTCCTCGACGATCCGGCCGTCCGAGACGCGCACGACCCGCGCCGCGCGGGCGGCGACGTGGTCCTCGTGGGTGATCATCACGATCGTCCGGCCGATCTGGTTGAGCCGGTCGAACACGGCGAGGACCTCGTCGGTGCTCTCGCTGTCGAGGTTGCCGGTCGGTTCGTCGGCCAGCACCATCGCGGGCCCGGTCACCAGCGCACGGGCCAGCGCGACTCGTTGCTGCTGCCCGCCGGAGAGCTGGTTCGGCTTGTGCCCGGCGCGGTCGACCAGCCCGACCACCTCCAGCGCCGCCATCGCACGGGCGCGCCGCTCCTTGCGCCCGACACCGGCGTAGATCAACGGTAGTTCCACATTGGACAGGGATGACGTCCGCGGGACCAGGTTGTACGACTGGAACACGAACCCGATCTTCCGGTTGCGCACCAACGACAACTGCCGTTCGTTGAGGTCACCGACGTCGATTCCGTCCAGTTTGTACGTTCCTTGCGTCGGTACGTCCAGGCAGCCGAGCACGTTCAGCAACGTCGATTTGCCCGAACCGGACGCACCCATGATCGCCAGGTACTCCCCGGGCCACACCGCGAGATCCACGCCGCGCAGCGCGTGCACCTCGGTGTCGCCGCTGCCGTACGTCTTCCGCAACGCGGTGATCTCGATGACCGGGTTCATCGCCCGTTCCCGCCGCCGGGCTGCACACGGATGCCACCGCCACCACCTCCACCGAAGCCGCCGCCCCCGCCGCCTCCGAACGGTGTGTTCCCGCGTTGCTGACCGGTGTTCCCGGTGGCCGGAGTCGTGGCCAGGACGACCTGCTCGCCGGCGTTCAGCCCGGATGTCACCTGTACCAGCGACTCGCTGCGCACCCCGATCTCGATCGGGCGGTTCGTCTCCTGGCCGTTGGCCATCACGGTGACCGTGTGCGAAGCGCCGACCGTGCGCATCGCGGCCGACGGGATCGCGACGGCGTTGTCAGCCTTGGCCACGGTGATCGCCACACTCGCGGACTGCCCTGGCCGCAGCTGGACGGGCGGTTCGTTGAGCGTCAGCGTCACGCCGTACGTCACGACGCTGTTGGACCCGGTCGTCGCGGTCAGGTCGATCGCCGCCACCTTGGCCGGTTGGGGCGTGTCGGGCAGCGCGTTCAGCGTCACGGTCGCGTCCTGGCCCGCTTTCACCTTGGCCACGTCGATCTCCGCGAGGTTCGCCCTGACCTGGAGCCCAGCCAGGTTCGTGATCGTGATGAACCCCGACGACCCGGCCGACCCCGACGAGGAGCCGCTGGTCGCCGCGGTGGACGACCCGCCGCTGGTGCCGCCGGACGAGGACGCTCCGCCCGACCCGGCTTTCTGCCCGACTGTCCCGTTCAAGGCGGTCACCGTCCCGTCGCCGGGCGCGGTCAGCGTGGTCGCGGCGACGGCCTGCTCGGCCTGCTCGACGCTCACCTTGGCCTGGTCGACCTGGGCCTGCAGCGACTTCGTGCTCTGTTGCTGCTGGGACTGGCCCGGCTGGGTCGTCGTGGTGGTCGTCGACGCGTTGGCCAGGTTCTCCTTGGCCGCGTTCAGACTGGACTTGGCGGCCGAGAGCTGCAGACGTGCCTGCGTGTCGTCCAGCTTGGCCAGTTGCCTGCCCTTGCTGACGACGTCACCGACCTTGACGTCGATCTGCGTGATCGTGCCGCTCGTGGCGAAGTCGGCGGTGCCGGTGTAGCTGCTCACCACGGTCCCGGCGGCCGAGACGGACTCGGCCACGCTGGTCCTGGTGGCGGCGACAGTGCGGACCCCGGCGGGCGCGGCTTCGTTGGCACTGGGCCACAGGAACGTGTACGCACCCCCGCCCGCGGCGACCAGCGCCACCACGAGCACTCCGTTGACCAACCACGCACGGCGTCCGCGTCTCATGGCGGCAATGCTCGACGCGGCAGGTCCCAGTCGGCTGGGAGCGACCTGGGAGTTGGCTGGGAGCCTCGAAACCCGGTCAGGCCCGGTGCTTGGGGCGGGCGCGGGAAGCCAGCACCAGCTGGCGGACGGCGTCGACCACCAGGACAGCGGCGACCGTGCCGGACAGGACCGACAACGACATCCAATGCCCGAAGTAGCGGTGCGACACGAGCGGCGGGCGACCGTCCTCGAACACCGTCGTGATGGTCGCGACACTCATCGGCCACAACCAGAACGCCAGCCAGACCAGCCCGGCAGCGACAACCAGCTCCGCGGCGGCGACGAGCGCGCGCTTGGGCTGGTTCAGCTTGGCGCGCACCGGCGGAAGCGGCGGGAGCTCCGGCTCCTGCTCCGATGCGGTCTTCGGCTGGGCAGTCACGCCTTGCAGCTTCTCACGAGTCGATCCGGTCGCGCAGGGCAGCCCGGAGAGCCTCGCCGTCCTTGGCCCAGGCCAGCACAGACGTGCCGTCGGTGAGCTTCAACGGCACGGACTCGAACTTGCGGGGCACAGCGAGCCCACCACCGAGGACACGGGCCGCCATCGGCGTGCCGACCTCCTCGTCCGCCGCGGCGATCTGCTCGAGCGGCAACTCCTCGCGGCCTTGGCGCAACGTCAGGTGGGTCAGCTCGACCGAGCAGATCCTGCGCCTGGCCTGCACCCACACCGCGGCGCCACCCGCGAACAGGAACGCGACGATCACCCACCCCAGCACGTGCACGGGCCCGGTCGTCAACTCCACGAGCGCGCCGACGAGCGCGAACACCGGCCCCCACAGCACCGGCCACCACGTGGAACCGGGTTCGGCGTAGAAGACCGGAGCCGTCATCGCTGCTGCGGCGGGACTTTGCGGAAGCTGCGGAAGTACGCGTTGGACGGCGGCATGTACATGTACACCAGGCCGGTCGCGGTGATCGCCACCGACACCACCGCGAGCCAGTCGGAGAAGCCGACCGCGGACGCCTGCGTGTACAGGCCGAAAACCGCCAGTACCGTCAGCAGGATCCGCGCCCAGTTGCGGCCAGAGCGCATCTTCCACGCGAACAGCAGCATCAGCAGGCCGACGACGGCCAAGGCGACGTAGAACATCGTCCGGATCGCGCTCGGCGGCAGCTGCGCCTCGGGCGGCTGGTTCGCGGACTGCTTCATGAACGCGTCGACGAACACGTCCGCGTCGAGCGCCTGCAGGACCGCGGACACGATCGCGCTGAACACCCAGACCGCGAAAGCGATGTTCACTTCCTTCGGCACCGCGGGCTTCTCGGGCTTCTGCGCGGGCACCGGGTACTTCGGCCCTGGGAACAGCGGATCGGACACGGGAGAACTCCTAGACCTCGTCCGTGAAGTAGGTCTTGGCAGCGGCGGGCAGGTACATGGCCAGCACACCGACCAGCGACAACACCACACCGATCAGGACGATCAGGCTGACCGGGAACAGGATGCTGACGACCAGGTGCACCACACCGGCGATCATCAGCCTGGTCCGCGCCTTGCGCTCGCCCGCCCGCATCCTGTAGCCGAAGTAGGCGTACAGCGAACCGAACAGCACGGCCAGGATCAGCGTGAGCCACACGAACGAGTTCGCGCCGGACCGGACCTGGTCGACGTTCAGATCGGGCCGGGCCCTCATGGTGCTGTCGATCAACGTGTTCTTGAAGTAGAAGAACAGCACGGCGTCGATCAGCCCGATCGCGGCGGCGGCGATCCACGCCCAGAACGAAACGCGGATCACCGATGGCGCGTCTGTGTCACCGCCCGAAATGCGCATCTTCACAGTGCGCACGCTACCCTCAGCCCTCGCGCAGCCAGCCCGCGACCTCGGCTGCCCAGTACGTGAGCACGATGTCGGCGCCGGCGCGGCGGATCGACGTGAGCGTTTCCATGATCGAGCGGCGCCGGTCCAGCCAGCCGTTGGCGGCCGCTGCCTCGATCATCGAGTACTCGCCGGAGACCTGGTAGGCCGCCACCGGGACGTCCGAGATCTCCGCGGTCGCCCTGATCACGTCGAGGTAGGCCAGCGCGGGCTTGATCATCACCATGTCCGCGCCCTCGGCCAAGTCCAGCTGCACCTCGCGCAGCGACTCCCTGACGTTGCCGGGGTCCTGCTGGTACGCCTTGCGGTCGCCCGTGAGCTGCGAGTCCACCGCGTCGCGGAACGGCCCGAAGAACGCGGACGCGTACTTGGCCGAGTAGGCGAGGATGCCGATGTCCTGGAGCCCGGCGTCGTCGAGGGCGGCGCGGATCACGCCGACCTGGCCGTCCATCATGCCGCTCGGGCCGAGCACGTGCGCTCCCGCGCGGGCCTGCGCCAGCGCCATCTCGGAGTAGATCTCCAGCGTGGCGTCGTTGTCCACGTCGCCGTTCGCGTCGAGCACACCGCAGTGGCCGTGGTCGGTGAACTCGTCGAGGCACAGGTCCGACATGATCACCGCGCTGTCGCCGACCTCGGCGCGGACGTCGCGCAGGGCGACGTTCAGGATCCCGTCCGGGTCCGTCCCGCCCGAACCGACCGCGTCGTGCTTGTCCGGCACACCGAACAGCATCAAACCGCCGACACCGGCCTGCACGGCTTCGACAGCGGCTTTGCGCAGCGAGTCACGGCTGTGCTGGACCACACCGGGCATCGAGGACAGGGCGACCGGTTCGGTCAGCCCTTCCTTGACGAACATCGGCAGGATCAGCTGCTCCGGCCGGAGCGTCGTCTCACTCACCATGCGCCGGAGCGCCGCGGTGCGGCGCAACCGGCGGGGACGGTGGCTCGGGAACATCCACATCTCCCCTGCTCAAGACTCGTGAGTGGTTAGTCCGGCTAGAACCGGCGCAACCACTCACGAGGTGTCACCTGCGGGCCCGCTTGGTTTTGCGCGGTGGGGGCAGCGCGCCCTCGGCACGCAGCCGGGCGGCGTGCTCGGCGAGCGCGTCGACCAGTGCCGGGATCTGCGGCACCTCGGGCTGGACGTCCACGCGCAGACCGAACTCGCGCGCTGTCTCCGCGGTCTTCGGGCCGATGCAGGCGACCAGCGTGCGAGCGTGCGGCTTTCCAGCGATACCAACGAGGTTGCGGACCGTGGACGACGAGGTGAAGCACACCGCGTCGAAACCACCGGTCTTGATCATCTCGCGGGTGTCGGCGGGCGGCGGCGCGGCGCGCACCGTGCGGTACGCCGTCACGTCGTCGATCTCCCAGCCGCGGTCGCGCAGACCGGCCGCCAGCGTCTCGGTGGCGATGTCCGCCCGTGGCAGGAGAACCCGGTCGACCGGGTCGAGGATGTCGTCGTACGGCGGGAAGTCCGCGAGCAGGCCCTCGCTGGACTGCTCACCCGACGGGATCAGCTCGGGGATGATGCCGAACGACCGCACGCGGGCCGCCGTCGACTCACCGACACAGGCGATCTTCACGCCGGAGAACGCGCGAGCGTCCAAACCGAACTCGGAGAACTTCTCCCACACCGCGCGGACCGCGTTGGTGGACGTGAACACCACCCACTGGTAGCGACCGTCCACGAGGCCCTTGACAGAACGCTCCATCTGCGCCGGGCTGCGGGGCGGCTCGACGGAGATCGTCGGCACCTCGGACGGGATCGCGCCGTGGATGCGCAGCCGCTCGCTCATCTCCTGCGCCTGGTCCTTCGTGCGCGGCACGAGGACCTTCCAGCCGTAGAGCGCGCGCGACTCCCACCACGACAGCTTCGAGCGACCGGCGACCTCTTGTCCCACAGTGACAACGAGGTGACCGACGAGCTCACCCGCGTCCGCGGCGAGGGAAGCGAGCGTGGTGTCGATCGTGCGCTGCGACGAACCCGTGCCGTCGGAGGTGACGGCGACCGGGGTCTGCGGCGCGAGACCGTGCTCCACCAAGGAAGAAGCGGCTTCGGCGAGGTGGCTCGCGGTGGCGTGCAGCACGAGCGGGCCCTGCACACCGGCGAGGCCTGCCCAGTCCACGGTTCCGCGAACGTCCACTTCGGTGTGTTGCGAGCCGAGCGCGACACCGGCGTACGCGGGAACCGCGGTGCCCGCGGGCACTCCGGGGATCACGTCGTACGCGGCGGTGCTCTTGGCGACCGCCTGGGTCTCCGCGACCACAGCGGACTGCGTCAACGGGTCACCGGCGACCAGGCGCACCACCGAACGCCCCGCCTTCGCCTCGTTGGCGAGGTCCTTGGCGACGTCGGCCGGTTGGCCGACGGCTGGCCGCACCTCGGCGTCGGCCTTGGCGTACGCCAGCACGCCCGCCGGTACGTCCGGGTCGGTCACCACGAGCTCGGCACGCTCGATCAGTTCGCGCGCGCGAACCGTCAGCAGCCCGGCATCGCCGGGGCCGGAGCCTACGAATGCGACGCGGCCAGGGGCCTTACGTGCATTGGTCGTCATTTCAGGGCACTTCCCATCAACTACGGCTCTCGGGGCCGGAGAGCACACCGGCGCCGAGGTCGAGCAGTTCCAAAGCCAGGTCACGGCCAAGCTGCTCGGCAGCGGTCAGGTCACCAGTGGCCGAAGCGCGAAGCAGATCGACGACGACGGGGTTGCCGTCGGCGTCCTTCGCGTAAACCGCGGCGACGCCACGCAACGACAGGCGCATCACCACGCGTCCATCGTCGTCGAGGTCCTCCACGACATCGGCCAGTGCGCCAACGGGCGCGTTGCAGCCCGCTTCGAGCTTGGCCAGCATGGCCCGCTCAGCGGCTACAGCAGCCCTGGTGGCTTGATCGTCCACAATGGAGCGAAGAAGGTGTTCGACGTCAACGTCGTCGACACGGCACTCGACCGCGAGCGCACCCTGCGCCGGCGCGGGCAGCATCTGGATCGGCTCGAGCACCTCGGTGATCACGTCGAGGCGGCCGAGCCTGGAAAGACCGGCCTTGGCAAGGACGACCGCATCCAGCTCGCCGTCGGTCACCTTGCGCACCCGAGTGTCCACATTGCCCCGCAGGCCGACGATCCGCAGCCCGAGGCCCAGCGCTTCCAGCTGGGCGGCTCGGCGCGGGGAACCCGTGCCAACGGTTGATCCGGGCGGCAGCTCGCCGAGCGTCAGCCCGTCCCGCGCCACCAACGCGTCCCTCGGGTCCTCGCGTCGCGGCACAGCCGCGAGCGCGAGCCGAGAGTCCGGCGCGGTGGGCAAGTCCTTGTAGGAGTGGACAGCGACGTCCACCTCGTCGTCGGCGAGCGCGTCGCGCAGGGCGGACGTGAACACCCCGACGCCGATCTCGGCGATCGGTTTCGACGAGCGGTCACCGGGCGTGCTCACGGTGACGAGTTCGACGTTCACGTCGCCTTCGCGCTCGAGCGCCTCGGCGACCGTTGTGGTCTGCGTCAGCGCCAGCGCGCTGCCGCGGGTCCCGATCCTGATGGTCCGCTTCATGTCAGAGTTCACCGTCCACATGGGACTTCGTGATGGCGTCCGGTTTCGCCGGGTCGAGCGCGAACAGTTCCCGCAGCGCGTCGGCGTAACCGGCGCCCGCGGGGTTCGCGGCGAGCTGCTTGACCCGCACAGTCGGGGTGTGCAGCAGTTTGTCGACAACCCGCCGGACCGTGCGCGCGAGCTCGTCGCGCACCGCGCCGTCCAGTTCGGGGAGCTTGGAGTCGAGGCGGAGCAGTTCGGCGTCGACGACCTCGGCGGCGCGGCGGCGCAACGCGGTGACGGTCGGCGTGACCTCCGCGGAACGCTGCGCTGCGAGGTACGCCCGCACTTCCTCGGCGACGATCTGCGCGGCGCGAGCGGCACCCTGGCCGCTCGGCGCGTCCGCGAGCCGCCGCTGGAGGCTTTCCAGGTCGACGACCGTGACGTTCTCGATGTCACCGACGCCCTGCTCGACATCACGCGGCAAACCGAGGTCGCAGACAGCCAAAGGCTTGTCGCGCTTGAGAATGTGGTCCTGACGGATGACGGCCGTGACGGCCCCGGTGCACGAGACGACCAGGTCCGCGTCGGCGATGTGGCCGGCGAGGTCCTCGAGGCCGACGGCGCTGGCCGGGATGCCGTCTTCGGCGAGTGTGTTCGCGAGACGGGAACCGTTGGCGCGCGAGCGGTTCGCGATGACGACCGAGCCGATCCGCGCACGGCGCAACGCGGCGACGGCGAGACCACCCATCGAACCGGCGCCGACGACGAGAGCCTTCCGCCCGGCGAGGCCGGCGAGCGCGCTTTCCGCGTCCGACAAGGCTTCCGAGACGACGGAGCCACCGGCCTGGTCGAGCTCGGTCTCGGAGTGAGCCCGCTTGCCGACGCGCAATGCCTTCTGCGTCAACTCGTGCAGGACACGACCGACCGTGCCCTGCTCCCGCGCCACGTTGTAGGCGGTGCGGACCTGGCCGAGGATCTGCGCCTCGCCGACGACCATGGAGTCCAGGCCGGCGGCGACGGTGAAGAAGTGCTCGACGGCAGCGCCCGCGTAGTGCACGTAGAGGTGGCGGTAGAGCGAGGAGACAGGCTGGCCGGAGTGCCGGGAGAGGACGTCGACGACGTCGGACAGGCCGCCGTGGAACGCGTCGACGACGGCGTAGACCTCGACCCGGTTGCAGGTCGAGACGAGGATCGCCTCGGAAACGTTGGCGCACTGGAGCAGGTCGGCGAGGACCTTGTCGACACGCTCGGCCGGGACCGCGACCTGCTCGAGCAGGTCCACGTCCGCGGTCCGATGGGAAACCCCGACCGCGAGGACACTCATCGCCCGATCACCACCCCGTCCACGTTGCCCAACGCCGACCCGTTGACGTTCATGCTGTCCGCCCTGCGCGCGACGTGGAACGACAGGATCTGCAACTCGACGGCGAGGTCGACCTTGCGGACCTCGACGTGGTCGGGAACCTGGAGGACGACCGGAGCGAAGTTCACGATGCTGGCGACACCACCGGCGACCAGGCGGTCGCAGACGGCCTGCGCGGCGGCGGGAGGGGTGGCGATGACGCCGATGGAGATCTCACGCTCGGTGCAGATGCGAGGGATGTCGTCGATGTGGGAGACCGGGAGGCCGCCGACGGGCACCCCGACGAGGTCGGGGTCGACGTCGAAGAGCGCGGCCACGGGAAACCCCCTGCTCGGGAACCCGCCGTAGTTGGCGAGGGCATGTCCGAGGTTACCGATTCCGACGACCGCGACGCTGTGGCTGCGAGTGAGGCCGAGGATGCGCTCGATCTGGTCGACGAGGACGCTGACCTCGTACCCGACGCCACGAGTGCCGTAGGAGCCGATGTAGGAGAGGTCCTTGCGGAGCTTGGCGGAGTTCACACCGGCGGCGGCGGCGAGCTCTTCGCTGGAAAGCGTGACGATGCCCTGCTCAGCCATCCCGGAAAGAACACGCAGGTAGACCGCCAGCCGCGCGACAGCAGCCTCGGGAATGGCGCGTGCGCGCTGCATGGGGGCGTCCGCGATGGGCGGGATCGGCATGGTGACCTCGGCTGCGCCGGGTGCGGCAGGAACATCCCGGTCACCACCACGCTGCCCACGCGCTGCCGCCACGCTGCTACTCCTCACCGAAACCCGGACTGATCGCACAACCACCGGAGACTGGAAGGCGTCCGGGGTGATGTGCTTACGGTAGCCACTTGTGAACGAATGCACAAAGTCGCTGGAACCGGGCTTGACGCGGTTCACACCACGTCCGATCGGCAAGAGCCTCGCAGCCCACACCCAGCAAGCATCCCCCGTGACCGCCGCGGACGGAATGTGACCTGACGGACTTCAGCAAGAAATCGATGTTCCCAGCCCCACACCCCGCCGCCACACCCCGCCCCGACACCCACCCCCAGCGCCCACCGCCGCCCTGGCCCGACAGGGTCCGACCAAGATCAAAGATGCCGTTTACCTGCGAGTTCATGCACACATCCGAAGCCAAGACACCGGCGAGACCACCGGCCACACAACGACCCGAGGGGGGGTAGAGCGACAACCAGCCCAACGGCAGCTCCCGCGCAACTCGAGAGACAGTCCACCTGGCCAATGCGAGCGAGAACCCGCCCACAACGGCGAGCGCGCAACCCCGAACCGCCCCACCACGGCTCGAACAAAGCCACCCAGCCGACCGACGACACTCAGCCGCGAGCGGCGAGCACGGCTAGCACAAAACCAGCCCGAGCACCGGAGCGATAGCCAACCGCGAGCGGCGAGCCCGCAAGCGCAGACGAGGGCTTCGGGGGTGCTCCTGCCCGTCGGCCTGGGCGAAGCCCAACCACACGTGTCCAGAGGTCCGCCAACGCAAAGCAACGCACAGCGAAAGCCAAACGGACCTCTTGACGCGTGTGGTTGCCTCCGGCAGGCCGTCGGGCAGGAGCACCCACGCCACTGAGAGCAAAGAATCCAGAGCACAAGAAAAGAAGGAACAAACACAAGCTCCTGCCCAGAGGTCAGCCCATGGCGAGGGGAAAAAAGCTCGTTCCGTGCAAAAATCCGGCCATGACCAAGACCCACACCCCGAAACCACGCGAAAACCCGAACGAGCAAGCCACCTCAAAGCGAAAAAAAGACCACAAAGGTCAAAGAAAATTCACCCATCCGAGTGTCAAGAAACGCTCAGTCGCACACTGTGCCAACCAGTGGCGCCATCCGGAGCAGGCAGGGCAATCGCATCAGTCTGCACATACCCAGTCCGGTCAGTGGCACGACATTCCACAGTCCGTTCCCCCGGAGCAAGATCCACATCGGCTTCCCACATCCGCCATGTGTCCGGATTCACCTCGGTCGCCAGACGCGCCGTGACCCAGTCCCTGCCGTCCACGCGCACTTCCACTTTCGCGACACCCCGCGGCTGCGCCCAAGCGATTCCCGCGACCGTGACCTTGCCCGCTTTCGCTGAACCACGGGGACTGTCGATCCGGGACTGGGTCTTGATCGGCCCGCGCTGCGCCCAGCCCCTTGTCAGCCAGTACGGGTCCTTGTCGCCGAAGCGGTTGAACTCCATGTCCACCACCCACTTCGTCGCCGAGACGTAGCCGTAGAGCCCGGGAACGACCATCCGTGCCGGGAAGCCGTGTTCGACCGGCAGCGGTTCACCGTTCATGCCGATGGCGAGCAGTCCTCGTTGCATGATGTCGGCTACCGGTGTGCCGCAGGTCCAGCCGTCCGCACTGGTGGAGAACAGCTGGTCCGCGCCGGGTTTCACGCCCGCGTCGGCGAGGATGTCCTTCAGCGGCACGCCGATGAAGTTCGACGTCGAGATCAGGTCGCCGCCGACCTCATTGGACACGCACGTGAGCGTCACAGTCCGTTCCACGAGCGGCATCCGGCGGATGTCGGCGAACCGGAGCGTCAGTTCCTTGTCCACCGCGCCGTGGATGCGCAGGACCCAGTCCTCTGCGAGCACTTTCGGCACGCTCAGTGCCGTGTCGATGCGGTAGAAGTCCCGGTTGGACGTGATGAAGCGCGGTGTTCTCGGGACGAAGTCCGCACTCGGGGGCATTGGCGGGGCGGGCTGTGCCGGTTTCAGCGCGCCGACCGCCGCGCGTGACGCTTCGACGTCAGTCCGGTTGCCCAGCAGTTGCCCGCCGAGTCCGGCCAGACCGACCCCGGCTGCGACACCGGCCGACGTCCGCAGGAACTTGCGGCGGTCAGCTGACTCCATCGGTGGCCGGGCGAGCCTGTGCATCAACCGGAACACGCCGACGCCCGCGAACAAGCTCGCGAGTGGCGCGAGGATCGCCAGCTGCCCGAGATCCGGGCGGACCATGACCGCGATCAGGCCGAGCGCACCGACCACGACGGCCAGCACTGTCCCCGGCGCCGGGCTTCGTCGTGACAGCAGTCCCGCCACCGCCGCGACGCCCAGCAGCACCACGCCCATGCCCGTGAGCAGCACGATCTTGTCGGCTGTGCCGAAGGTGGCGATGGCCCAGTCCTTGACCGGGGCCGGGGTCAGGTCGATCGCGGTGTTGCCGACCGCGATCAGGGGCGAGGCGTTGCCGTCGAGCAGGCCGGCCACGAGGTGTCCCACCGCGACCGCCGCGACGACACCGAGGACGCCCGCCCAGATCGCGCGCCCGGCGGACAGCCTGTTCTCTGAGGTCTCCACACCCTCTATTCGACGCCCTCCGCCCGGCGGATCGCACGTCACACTCCCAGCGGTAAGAACTCCGTCACGTTCTCGACTCCTCGAGGACGTGGCCGTCAGCCGCCGAGTGCCGCGCGCAGGCGTGGCTCCTCGACTTTCCAGAACCCGTGTTCGTTCCCGTCGATCAGGATGACGGGGACCCGGTCGCCGTACTCGGCACGCAGTTCCGGGTCCTCGTCGACGTTCTCGGCCGACCAGGGGACGCCGAGGTCACCGCAGATGCGTGCGATGTCCGCCTCGGCGACCTCGCAGGCGTGACAGCCTTGCCTGGTCATCACGGTCACATGAGCCACGGCTACACGCTATCCGTCTTGCGCAGCGAGGCGCGACGCAGCTTGCCGGTGATCGAGTGCGGCAGCGTGCTGACGAACTCGACGGGCCCGGGGACCTTGAACTTCGCCAGGCGCGCGGCGCAGTGCTCACGGACCTGGTCCTCGGTCAGTTCGGCGCCGTCGCGCAGGACGAGGACCGCTTTGACGCGCTCACCCGTGCGCTCGTCCGGGACACCGACCGCGGCCGCTTCGACGACCTCGGACAGTCCGGCGAGCACCTGCTCGACCTCGTGCGGGTAGACGTTGAAGCCGTTGACGATGATCAGGTCGTTGGCGCGGTCGACCAGGTGCAGGTCGCCGTCGGCGTCCAGGTAGCCGACGTCGCCCGTGCGGAACCAGCCTTCGGCGTCCGGGCCGTGCGCGCCGTCCGGCCAGTAACCGCTGAAAAGGTTCGCGCCACGGACGGACACAACACCCGCGTCGCCGTCGTCGTCATCGTCGTCGTCCCCGCCGCCGCCGGGCGTGCCGTCGCTGTCGACCAGGCGCAGGTCGACGCCAGGGAGCGGACGGCCGACCGACCCCGGTTTGGCGAGACCGCCGACGAGGGTCCACGTGAGCACCGGCCCGGTTTCGGTGAGGCCGTACCCCTCGTAGATGTTCAAGCCCGTGGCCCGGTACATGGCCGTGAGCACGCTGGGGTCCAGCGGCGCGGCGCCCGAGGTCAGCAGCCGCAACGTGGACAGGGCCGAGCCCAGGCGCTCAGCCGGGACCTGCGCGAACGCCTGGTACATCGGCGGCACGCCGACGATGGCGGTGATCCGGAAGTCCTCGCACGCCTGCAGCGCGGGCTCGACGCTGAAGTGCTCCATCAGCACGGCGCTGGCCGCGGCTGACGCGACCTGGAACAACCCGGGGCCGAGGCCGTACGCGTGGAACAGCGGTACCGCGAGCAGGACACGGTCGGTGGAAGTCACCGGCGCGGGCTTGAGCGCCGCGCATTGCTGCACGTTCGCCAGCAGCGCCCGGTGCGACAGCATGACGCCACGCGGCACGCCCGCAGTCCCCGACGTGTAGCAGAGCAAGGCGATGTCCTCGCCGCCCGGCGCGGAACGGACAGCGTCGGCCATCGCGTCAAGATCCGGCGACGCGTCGACGACGATCTTGGGTTCGCTGTGGCCGAGCACGCGGTCACGTTCGGGCTCGGGCAGCCCGGCGGCCATCGGCACGGCGGTCGCACCGGCGCGCAGCGCACCGAAGAGCGCCACGACGAAACCGATACCGGTGGGCAGCTGGATGGCGACGCGGTCACCGGGCTGGATGCCCGCGTCGAGCAGGCGGCGTGCCTCCGCGTTGACCGCGCGGTCCAGCTTCGCCCAGCTCAACGCCTGGTCGGTGGCCACTTCGGCGAACGCGAGGTGGTCCGGCGCCTGCTCGGCCGCGATGGCGACCAGGTCGGACACGTTACGCGGCGCCTCTGGCATGCGAACCTCACTTCGATCGGGGCAATCTCGCGACACGGAGTGTGGCATGCCCCACTCCTGTCATACAGCAGCACTTATCTTGTCTCATCCTCAGTAGCTCGACCCGCTACCTACTTTGCAGTAACAACACGTATGCTGCGTTACGGCTCTGGTGCGGCGGTGCGGTCGCCCGGAGAACCGACGAGGGAGTACCGATGCCTTCACCGTCGTGGCAGGCGCGTTCCCGCGCCGCGGCACGGCCGGATGCCGGCTCGGAACAGGAGCCGGACGCGGAGCACCGCCAGGCCTGGGACCTGGTGCACAGTGCTCAGCGCGGCGACACCTCGGCGTTCGGCAAGCTGTACGGACGCTACGTCGACGTGGTCTACCGGTATGTCCTGATCCGAGTCGGGGACCGGGAGCTCGCGGAAGACGTCACCAGCGAGACGTTCCTCAGGGCGCTGCGCCGGATCACCTCCGTGTCCTACCAGGGCCGGGACGTGGGCGCGTGGCTGGTGACGATTGCCCGCAACCTGGTGCTCGACCACGTCAAGTCGAGCCGGTTCCGCCTCGAGGTGACCAAGGCCGACATCGACGACGACCGCACCGTGCAGGCGGGTCCCGAACAGCAGGTGCTGTCCAAGATCACCAACACGGAACTGCTCAAGTGCATCGAGCAACTCGGGGACGACCAGCGCGAATGCATCGCCCTGCGGTTCCTGCAGGGGTTGTCGGTGGCCGAGACGGCCAAGCTGATGCACCGCAACGAAGGCGCGATCAAGGCACTGCAGCACCGGGCCGTGCGGCGACTGGCTCAGTTGCTGCCGACCGGCCTGCGTTAGCCCGGCAGAACGCGCCGCGGAGTTTCACCGGCCACTCCTCACGGCAGATCTTCTTGGCGGTTCCCAGCAGCCGTTCTTCTCGGCGGTTCCTCGCGGCGGCTCCCCGCAGCACTCTCCTTGGCGGCCCTTCTTGTCAGCGATTGTCGCGCGTTTCGCCGGAGGCGTTTCCCCGAGGTGTTTGCCGGGACACTTCCATTACCACAGGGGTATGACATTCCGTTTTCAGCGCCCCCGGTCAACCAAAGTATCGGCGGGGTGTGACAGTTCGGGCAGGGGCCAGCCGGGGCTGGGTTCGGCGTGGCGTTGGTGCCGTTGTCAGTCGCGTGAAGGCAGTCGGTATCGGGCGACATTGACGTCGTTGCCGTTGATGGTGATGACAGTCGACACCGGGCGACATTGACACCCGGCGACATTGGCGGCGGTGACATCGACACCGGGCGACGTTGGTGCCAAGTGACGTTGGCGCCGGGCGGCATTGTCGTGTTGTCAGTCATGGTGAAGGCAGTCGACACCGCGTTGCATTGGCGCCGGATTGCACTGGCGCCGTTGCGGTGGCGGAGGCAGTCGACACCGGGTCGCATTGGTGCCGGATTGCGTTGGCGCCGATGCCGGTGAAGGCGGTCAGCCCGGTCACACTGATTCCGTGTCCGGGGGATGGTGCCGAGGCTGGGCTCAGGAGAGGCGGCGGCGGTAAGCCATGCCCGCGGCGATAGCGCCCGCTATCGCGCCTGCGCCGAGAACTGACGGGACGCCGATTTTGGCGGCTTTGCGGCCGGTTCGGAAGTCGCGGATTTCCCAGCCGCGCCTTTTCGCCTCGTCGCGCAGTTCGCCGTCCGGGTTGATCGCCACCGCTGTTCCCACCACGGAGAGCATCGGTACGTCGTTCACCGAGTCCGAGTATGCCGAGCAGCGCCGCAGGTCCAGGCCTTCCCGTGCCGCGAGTGCGCGGACTGCGTGGGCTTTCGCGCGGCCGTGCAGCAGGTCGCCGACGAGTTTGCCGGTGTAGACGCCGTTCTCGCTGCCCAGCACTGTGCCGAGCGCTCCGGTCAGGCCGAGGCGTTTGGCGATGATCGCTGCCAGGTCCACCGGGGTCGCGGTGACGAGCCACACGCGCTGGCCGGCGTCCATGTGCATCTGGGCGAGCGCTCTGGTTCCCGACCAGATCTTGTCGGCCATCAGTTCGTCGTAGATCTCCTCGCCGTGGGTGCGCATCTCCTCGACGCTGTGCCCCGCGATGAAGCCGAGACCCGTTTCCCTGCTTTTGCGGATACCTTCCTTGCTCTCGCTGCCCAGCAGGCGGAACTTGGCCTGCTCGACCGCGAACCTGGCCAGGTCACCCGTGGTGAAGAACTTCCTCGCCGCCATTCCCCTGGCGAAGTGGAAGATCGACGCGCCCATCATCATCGTGTTGTCCACGTCGAAGAACGCCGCCGCCGTGAGGTCGGGCGGGCCGGTCACCGGCGGTGCCTCGGTCTCCATCGCGACCGCGGCGTCGGCGGAGGCCGCACCGGCGAGCGCGGCCAGACGCTCGAGCTCCGGGTGCTGTTGCTTGTCGCGCCTGCGGGTCACCACCGAGCCTCCGGGAAAATCGCGAGTTACCCCCATCGACACAGGGTACTGACCGCGACGGAGCTACCCGACTCGGATCGCCGGGAGTCCGGGCAGCAACGGGGGAAGCTCGAGGATCGGAACGGGCAGCTGCGGAGGCGTCGGCAAGGACGGCGGATGAGCGCTCGTGGACGGCGCCGAGGGCGTCGGTACCAGGGGCAACGCGGGTGCGGTCGTGGTGACGGGCGGGGTCGGTCCTGTGGCGACGGGCGGCGGTGGTGTGTACGTGGCCTGCACCCGCGGCGGCACTGTGGACGGCGGCGAGATGGGTGCACTGGGTGTGACCGCGTTGGCGGTGTCGCGGTGGCACGCGTCGGTGGCGGGCAGCGCGCCCACGTCGTCGGAGTTGCCTGTGGTGATCTGGTAGCAGTTCGCCCGGCCGAGCAGCGTGACCGCGCGGTCGGTGATCTTGTCGAGCAGTTGCTTGGACGTCGTCGCTCGCGTCTGCACCTGGCCGGGCAGGCGTGGGGTCACGGCCGACAGCCGGGTGTTCTGCTGGCCCGCCCAGATGCGCAGTGAGTCGAGTTGTTGCACGTCGCCGCGGGTCGCGAGGGCGATCAGCTGACGGGAGGCCGTCGAGGCGTCGGCGTCGAAGTCCGTCAACGCGGTCAGGTATCCGCCGACGGGCGCCTCGGCCGGGTCGGTGTAGCGCTGCGCCAGCGTCTCCACCTCGTCGATCCTGGCGTTGGCGAACTCGAGGTGCTTGAGCGCCTTGGACGCGTCGCCGAACGTCAGGCCCAGCGACGCGGCTTCCGCTGTCCGCTTGATGCCGTACAGCGTGTCGCCGGGCAGAGCGTCACGCGACAGCAGCAGGCTCATCCCGGCCAGCGCGAACACCAGCACGAGCGATGCCGCCACGGCGACCAGGAACCGGCTGCGGCGTGAGCTGACCGGCGGCGGAGTCGCCTTGGCGAGCATCCGCTCGCGGGCCTGCTCGTCCGGGCCGATCTCCAGGTCACCCATTGCGGCGACGACGGCGAGTTCGGCCGCGAACTCGGGGTCGACAGCGTCGGCGTCCAGTGCCCGGGCGAATCGCTCGGCCTGGTCCCTACTCGGTCCGCTGTCCACACCCGGATAACGAACAGGACAGACCGACAGTTACGCGTTCGGATCCCTTTTAGCCACGGAAGATGCCGGGCCGCTGTCCCAGCAGCCGGTACAGCGTCTGCTGGATGGTCTCCCGCACCTGGTCGGACAGGTTGAACACGATCATCGGGTCGTCCGCGTCCGACGGGTCGTGCTGGTCGGTCCTGATCGGCTCGCCGAACTCGATGTACCACTTGGACGGCAGCGGCACGGCGCCGAGCGGCCCGAGCAGCGGGAACGTCGGGGTGACCGGGAAGTACGGGAAGCCAAGCAGCCTGGCCAGCGGCTTGATGTCGCCGATCTTCGGGTAGATCTCCTCGGCGCCCACCACCGACACCGGGATGATCGGCACACCCGTGCGCAGCGCCGCCGAGACGAACCCGCCCCGGCCGAACCGCTGCAGCTTGTACCGGTCCTTGAACGGCTTGCCGACGCCTTTGAAGCCCTCCGGCCACACGCCGACCAGTTCGCCGGCGGTGAGCAGCCGCTCCGCGTCGGCGCCGCACGCCAGCGTCTGGCCGGTCTTGCGGGCCAGCGCGCCGAGCAGCGGCACCTGGAAGACCAGGTCGGCGCCGAGCATCCGCAGGTAGCGGGTCGGTGAGGTGTTGTCGTGCACGGCGATGCCGGTCATCACCGAGTCCAGCGGCAGCGTGCCGGAGTGGTTCGACACGATCAGCGCGCCGCCGTCGGCAGGCAGGTTCTCGGTGCCGATCGCCTCGACCCGGAACCACTTCTCGTAGATCATCCGCAACGGCGGCAGGATGACGTTCTCGGTGAGCTGCTCGTCGAATCCGAACTCGTCGACCGCGTAGTCCCCGGTCAGCCGCTTGCGCAGGAAACCGACGGCGTTCGCGAGCCGCTGCTGCACGCCGGTCGGCTCCGGTGCGGGACGCAGCGGGGTCGGCGCGAGCGGTGGGCGACTGTCCACCGGGGACGGCACAGATCGGTTCATCCGACGACGTTGTCCGGGGCTGCGCAGCGGAATCACTTGGGCTTCCTGCATGACCCTTTCACCCATCGGTTCGGCGGATCCTGTTCTCCAGTGCGGCGAGGCGGCCCGGGTCGAGCACGGGGCGCAGGCCTCGGCCGTGTACGTAGTCATCGAACGCCTGACGTGTGCTCCACCGCGGCGTGAAGCCGAAATCCCGCTTCAGCCTGGTGGTGTCCACAACCCGGCCGTAGTTCAGGAACTGGATCTGGTCGTCGGAGAAGTCCACGCCCCGCGCGTTGCGGAACACCCGAGCGGCGGTGGGCATCGCGACTCGCGGCACCGGCACGCCAACACGGCCGGCCCTGCGGATCGCTTGGGACAATGTGAGCACACCGTCCCCACCTACGTTGTACACGCCGGGGAGGTCCGTTGTGGTGGCGCGTTCGAGAACGGCCAGCGCGTCCTCGGGGTGCAGCAGTTGAACGCGCGCGTCGAACCCGAGCACAGTCGGCACGACGGGCAGCGTGAAATAACGCGTGAGCACCGTGTCGATGCCCGGGCCGATCATGTTGGTCAGCCGCATGGTCGTCACACGGACGTCCGGACGGCGGCGTGTGAAGCCACGCACATAGCCCTCGACCTCGACCGCGTCCTTGGCATACCCGCCGCTGGCGATGTCCTTCGGCGCCATGTCCTCGCTGCAGACGGCCGGTACCCGAGCACCGGCGCCGTAGACAGCGGCACTGGACTTCACCACGAGCTTGCGCACCTGCGGCGAACGCTGGCACGCCGCGAGCAGCTGCATGGTGCCGATCACGTTCATCTCTTTGATCGCCGTTCGACGGGCCGGCCCCGGTGGGTTGGCCGTGGTCGCGGCGTGCACGACCGTGTCGACACGGGCGGAGGAGATGACCTTCGCGATCAGCGGGTTGCGGATGTCGGCGCGGACGAACTCCGCCCGCCCCATGGACTTCAAGAGATCCTTGGCGGGCGGAGCGGTGTCCACTCCGAGAACTCGTTCGATATCCGGGTTGGCGGCGAGGCGTGCGGCCAGATGTGCTCCGACGTACCCGCCTGCTCCGGTGACCAAGACGACCTTGGGCGTCATTCGATCCCCTCTACAGGCGTACGGACCGCCGGTAGCCTACTCGCCCACAGCCAGCGGAACAGCCCGGAGATACGAGGTGTTAACGCAGGTCACACAGGGCTTTACGACTATCACCCGATCGGTCGAGACCGGGGTCACTTGCCCTGCTTGCGACGTGCGTGCCTGGTCTTGCGCAGCAGCTTGCGGTGCTTCTTCTTGGACATGCGCTTGCGGCGCTTCTTGATAACCGAGCCCATACGGGGTCCTCGCCTGTCTGTTGGTGGTTCGTATCCGCGCAGGGCCACTTCAGGGCACACGCACGAGCGACCGCCGAGTTTACCCGGCGGTCACCCGGTCAGTTCATCCGGAGGGGTTCAGCCAGCGTCGAAGTACGCGTTCTCGAGGTAGGTGTGGACGGCCTTCTCCGGTACCCGGAAGGACTTCCCCACCCGCACAGCCGGCAGTTCACCGGAGTGCACGAGCCGGTACACGGTCATCTTCGAGACCCGCATCATCTTGGCGACCTCGGCCACCGTCAGGAACTGGACCTGGGTGATCGAAGTCGGCTCACTTCTGTTGTTGGTCGGCATGGTTCACGCGTCCTTAGCCACGCGTCGCGCTGCCGATCTTCCCCATCGACAGTTTCGACACGCACGTGCTTCTCCAGAGGGTAGCGGGACACGTGTGACACATGCGACCCGCCAAACGCGTTTGTGCATACCGGGAGGCAGACACGCCGAGTCAACCCTCGTGTGCCTTGCCGAGCTCCTGGGAACGGTCCCGCGCGGCCTCGATCGCGGCGAGCAGCGCGGCGCGCACCCCGTGTCGCTCAAGCTCACGGATCGCCATGATCGTCGTGCCCGCGGGAGACGTGACCGCCTCGCGCAGGATGACCGGGTGCGTGCCCGTCTCGGCCAGCATCGTCGCCGCGCCGACCGCCGACTGGATGATCAGCTTCTCGGCGACGTTGCGCGGGATGCCGAGCAGGATGCCCGCGTCGATCATCGCCTCGACCAGGTAGAAGAAGTACGCCGGGCCGGAGCCCGACAGCGCGGTCACGGCGTCCTGCTGCGCCTCGGGCACCCTGATCACCTCACCGACCGTGGACAGCAGCTCCTCGACCAGCTCCAGGTGCTGCTGCTTGGCGTGTTTGCCCGCGGAGATCACGCTCATCGCCTGGCCGACCAGCATCGGCGTGTTCGGCATGACGCGCACCACGGGGATGCTGTCGGGCAGCTTGCGCTCGTACAACGACGTGGGCAGGCCGGCGCACAGCGACACGACGAGGTTGCGGTCGCTCACGACCGGCGCGAGCTCCGCCAGCACCGGGTCGATGTCCTGCGGCTTGACCGCGACCACGAGCACCTCGGCCTCGACCGCCGCCGTCGGCACGTCCACCGCACGGACGCCGTACTGCTTGGTCAGCTCCGCCGCGCGCCCCTCGTAGCGCTCGGTGAACAGCAGCTCGTCCGGGCTGCGCCCACCAGACAGCAGCCCGGACAGCAGCGCCTCACCGATCTTGCCAGCCCCCAGCACAGCGATGGTCGTCATGGCGCATAAGCGTGCCAGATCAGCCCGTTGTCGCTGTCAGGGCCAGCTGCCGTGCCTGGCACACCAGACGGCCCGTCGAGTCCACCACGGTGGCGTCCGAGTCGAACCACGCACCGTGCACGGCGCGGCAGTCGACCTGGATGCGCAGCCAGCCCGGCGCGGGCCGGGACCGCAGCAGAGCGGTCAGCTGCACCGCAGGCGACCACCCCATCCGACCGAGGTTGAACGTGACCGGCATCGAGATGTCCCCCGCGACGAGCGCGAACAACGGGTCCGCGTGCTCACCGCGCGGCCGGGCCCACAGGCGCAGCCGCAGCGGGTCGCCGACGTGCCCGTGCAGGAAGCCCGCGCCGGACGGGTCGAGGCGGACGTCGCAACCCTCGGTCAGCCGGAACATCGACGCCGACGGCAGGTTCGAGATGTCGATCGCGTTGCCCGGCGGCTCGGCCGACTGGTTCGGCAGGTCTGTCCACGCGGCACGGTCACGCGGGAGGCGGCCCGTGGTGATCACGGCCTCGACGCAGCTGCGGCCGCGTTGCTCGAGGTTCACCGCGACCACGGTGGCTTGTCTGCCCGTCTTGCGCACCTCGGTGCGCAGCAGGGCCGGGCCGACGCCGGGTGAGTGCAGGAACTGGGCACTGACCGCGAGCGGGTCCACGAGCGGCGTGCCGTTGCCTGTGTGCAACGCGACTGCCGTCTTGGCGAGCAGCGCGAGCAGGAAACCACCGTGCGGTTTGCCACCGACTGTCCATTCGGCAGGCAATTCCGCGGTGAATGTGCCATCGCCTAGTGGGCGGATGGCTGCGGCTGTGCTGAACGAGATCACGTTGCTTCCACGCCCGTTCACGAATGGCTTACCAGTGCACGCGCGAAAAACGTCGTGTTGGCCGGCCTTTCGGCCAACCGGCGCATCAAATACCCGTACCACTGAGAGCCATAGGGCACGTATACCCGCACTGTCTCCCCCTCCCTGGCCAGCCGGCGCTGTTCGTCCTGCCGGACTCCGAAAAGCATTTGGTACTCGTAGGTTCCCGGCCTCCGGTCATACCAACGCGCCCGTTCAGCGACAATACGCACCAGACGGGGATCGTGGGTTGCGAACATCGGGTACCCATCGCCGGAAAGGAGAGCGTTCACACAACGCACGTAGTTCAGATCCACCTCGCGGCCGTCGAACGCGACCGGCTCCGGTTCCGCGTAAGCGCCCTTCACCAGACGGACCCGGCTGCCCGCGAGCGCTTCGCAGTCAGCCAGTGTGCGCCGCAGGTAGCTCTGCAGCACGGCGCCCGTCGACGGCCAGGTACGGCGCAACTCGCGCAGCACACGCAGAGTCGATTCGGTGGTTGTGTGGTCCTCCATGTCCAGCGTGACTGTGGTGCCGCATTGTTCAGCGGCAGCACATACGCGCGACGCATTGTCCAGCGCCAGCCGTTCGTCGAGTTTCTGACCGACGGCGGTGAGCTTCACGCTCACCTCGGCTCTGGCCGTGAGCCCTTCGGCGTGCAGCGCGTCCAGCAGTTCCGTGTAGGCGCGCACGTTCTGGTCGGCCTGTGCCTCGTCGGCGACGTCCTCGCCGAGGTGGTCGAGCGTGACCCAGCGGCCGGACGCGGCGATTTCCCGCGTCACGCGGACCGCGTCGGCTGTCCGCTCGCCCGCGACGAACCGCCGGACGACGTCTCGGCTGACCGGAGCGGTGGCCACCAGACGACGGATCGCGTCGTTGCCGGCCGCCGCGAGGATCAGCGTTCGCAGCGGGTGCACGGACAGACTCTACGACCACGTACCAAGATCACTTCGGGCCGTATCCCTTTTGTACGCAGGCGATACGGTGTCAATCAGGCATCCGGGCGAATGCCCGAACAGTTAACGGACGCGATCGGCGTCGAGGTGCAGACGGGCGAAAAGGAGCGATTCGGCGAGATCCTTGGCCCGCTCGGCCGGGCTGCGCGCGTTGCGGGTGTTGATCTCCAGCACCACTTGGCCGTCGAAACCGTTCGCTGCCAACGTTTCGCAGACCTGGTCGCAGGGCTGGGTGCCGTGCCCCGGAATCAGGTGCTCGTCGCGCGGGGCTCCGCTGCCGTCCGCGAGGTGGACGTGTTTGAGGCCTGTGCCCATTCGTTTCGCCAGCGCCAGCGCGTCCTCCTGCGCGGCGGCGGTGTGCGAGAGGTCGAGCGTGTAGTGCCGGTGCCCGGCTTCGGTCGGGTCGATCGACGGCTTGAACGCCGACACGCTTCTCGCGCGGGCCAACGGTTTGACCGGGAACATGTTCTCGACGGCGATCGCCACACCGGACTCGTCCTCCAGCGACGCCACCAGGTCGGGGAACTTGTCGGCGTAACGCCGTTGCCAGCGGAACGGCGGGTGCACGACGACGGTCGGCGCGTTCAGGTCCGCCGCCGCCTCGACGGCACGGCGCAGCCGCACCTCCGGGTCGGGCGACCAGATCCGTTGCGTGATCAGCAGGCACGGCGCGTGCACCGCGAGCACGGGCACACCGTGGTTGCGGGCGCAGCGCCGCAACGCGTCCACGTCCTGGCTGATCGCGTCCGCCCAGACCATCACCTCGACGCCGTCGTAGCCGAGCGCGCCGGCGATCTGGAAACCGGCGGCCGCGTTCTGCGGCCACACCGACGCCGTCGACAGCCCGACCGGGATGTGGCCCACTACTTGGCGAGCAGCAGCATGGCTGCGGGCGAGACCGTCACGACCAGGCCGACCAGCACCGTCAGGATCGTCGTCTGCAGGTCGTCGGCGCGCCGGATCTTGCGGACCACCCAAACCAGGCCGACGATCACGACGAGCGCGACGACCAGCGCGGCGGCGGGCAGCTTGCCCCACAGCCAGTTGAAGCCGAGCCAGAGCGCGGCACCGCCGACCACGCCGATCGCCAGCTGCCCGGCCATGGACAGCCATTCCTTGACCGGCGAGCCGTCCTCGTCCTCGTCCTCGTCTTCCTCGTCGAGGTCGTCGAAGTCGTCGTCCGCGGCGATCGGGCGCTCGTGCTCGATCGACGGCATCGACGGGCGCGAGTCGTACTCGTCGTCGTCTTCGTCGCGTTCGATGCCTTCCACGAACTGCGTGGCCTCGCCGCCGACCGGCTTGAAGCCGTGGAACTCGGTCGGGTAGTTGTCCGATTCGTCGGGCTCGTGCTGCGGGAAGGCAGGCGTGCCCGGCTGGGGCATCGGCATGGACCGCTGGGTCCGTGCGACGCGGTGCGGCGCCGGGTGCTGGCCCGTGCGGGTGCCCGGACCGCCGGACGCCCCCGGCGGGAGCTCGTCCGGGATGCGGGGCATCTGCTCGGTGACGCCCTCCATGGGCATCGGCGGCTGCTCGACCGGCAGACGCATGTCCGCGCGGCTGTCCTGACGGCCGTCGAGGCGCGCGGCGAGACCGCCCGGCTCGGCCGTGGGCGGCGGGGCCATCGGCGGTGGCGTCGGCCACTGCGCGCTCTGCTGGCCCGGTGGCTGCGGTTGCGGCTTCGGGCGCGGCATCGACTGCGAGTTCTGCGGCGGCCTGCGTTGCTCCGCCGGTGGCCTGCGCTGCTCCGCGCCGGGCGCGGGCGGCTGCGGGACCGGCGGCATCTGCCGCTGGGTCGGCTGCACGGCCTGCGGCGGTGGCGGCGGCAGCTTGGGCAGCTGCGCCGACGACTGGTGGCCGGGACCGGACCGGCGCCTGCCGGTCGCGGGCGGCGGCTGGCGCCGCTCGGCCGGGGGCGGTGGCTCCTCGGCCGGGATCCTGGGCAGGCTGCCGCTGTCGGACATGACCCGGTCGATGATGGCCTGGGGAGCGGTCTCCTCGGCGTCATCGGCACGGCGGCGGCGCCGTCTCGGAGGCGCGGCCTCTTCGGAGCTGCCGCCGTACTTGGCGAGCAGCTCTGCCACCGTGCGCTGGTTGCGCTCCGGCCCTTCCTCTCCTCGTGTCATCTCTTCCACCGTGCCCAATGCGGGCGCAACAGTCCAGTGCTCCGCGTTGTCATTTCGGCTCCTGGTCCAACCGCCGCAGGATGACACCTTCGCGCAAAGCCCACGGGCAGATCTCCAGTTCCGGCTGTCCTAACGCGCGCATCGTGGCCTGTGCCACAAGCGCACCCGCGACCAGCTGGTGCGCCCGGCTCGCGCTCACCCCCTCCAGCTCGGCCAGGTCGTGCGCGGACATCCTGGAGATGAACGCGAGCAACTGGCGCAAGCCGGACTCGGTGAGCACCCGGCGCACGCGTGGTCCCGATGAGGATGGCGCGGCACCGGTCAGTCTCGCCAGTGACCGGAAGGTCTTCGACGTCGCGACCACCCGATCGGGTTCGCCGTACTTGAGCATCTTCTTGGCCACCGGCGCAAGCTGATCTTCCAGCCAGCCCGCGGTCTCGGCGATCTCCTCGCGGCCGGGCGGGTCGCTGCGGAACCGGGTCCTGGTCAGCCTGCCCGCGCCGAGCGGCACGGAGATCGCGCGGTCGGGATTCTCGTCACGGCCGACCGCGAGCTCCAGCGAACCGCCGCCGATGTCCAGCACCAGCAGCCGCCCCGCCGACCAGCCGTACCACCGGCGGGCGGCCAGGAATGTGAGCCTCGCCTCGTCGTCGCCGGACAGCACCTGCAGGTGCACCCCGGTCTCGCTGCGTACACGCTCGAGTACGGCAATGGCGTTGTCGGCCTCGCGCACGGCGGATGTGGCGAACGCCATCAGCTCCTCGCAGCCGAGCTCGGCCGCCGATCGCTTGGCCGTCGCCACCGTGCGGACCAGCTCGTCCGCGCCGTGTTTCGACAGGTCGCCCGCCTTGGTGATGCGCTCTGCCAGCCGCAGCACCGTCTTCTCGGAACGCGCGGGCATCGGGTGGGCACCCCGGTGCGCGTCCACCACGAGGAGGTGGACGGTGTTGGAACCGACATCCAGTACGCCAAGGCGCATAAACCGAAACGTTACCTGGCGGTTGGAACGGCCCGCCTGGCACATGCTCGTCAGGACTCGAACTTGTACCCGAGCCCTCGAACTGTGACCAGGTGCCGTGGGGACGACGGGTCCGGTTCGATCTTCGAGCGCAGCCGCTTGACGTGCACGTCCAGCGTCTTGGTGTCGCCGACGTAGTCGGCTCCCCACACCCGGTCGATCAGCTGGCCGCGCGTGAGCACCCGGCCGACGTTGCGCAGCAGGTACTCGAGCAGGTCGAACTCCTTGAGCGGCAACGACACCTCGGCGCCGTCCACGGTCACCACGTGCCGCTCGACGTCCATCCGCACCGGGCCCGCCGCCAGGACCTGCGGCAACAGCTCGCCCTCGGCGCCGCCCTCGCCGCCGCGGCGCAGCACGGCGCGCACGCGCGCGATCAGTTCACGGGCCGAGTAGGGCTTGGTGACGTAGTCGTCGGCGCCCAGTTCGAGCCCGACGACCTTGTCGATCTCGCTGTCGCGGGCCGTGACCATGATCACGGGGACGGCGGAACGCTGGCGCAGCGCCTTGCACACGTCGGTGCCGCTCATGCCCGGCAGCATCAGGTCGAGCAGCACGATGTCGGCACCGTTGCGGTCGAACTCCTCGAGCGCCTGCTGGCCGGTGCCCGCCACGGCCGCGGTGAAGCCCTCCTTGCGCAGCAGGAAGGCAAGGGGGTCGGCGAAGGACTCCTCGTCCTCGACAATGAGAACCCTCGTCACAGCGCTCCTCCAGTTTCGATTTCCGCACTCGGCGCGGGTACCCGCGCGAGAACCTTGTCCCCGTTGACCCGTCGTGCCGGGATCCGCAGGGTGAACGTGGAGCCCGTCCCCGGTTTGCTCCACAGCTTGACCTCGCCGCCGTGGTTGGCGGCGACGTGCTTGACGATCGCGAGGCCGAGCCCGGTGCCGCCGGTCACGCGTGAGCGGGCCTTGTCGACCCGGTAGAAGCGCTCGAACACGCGCTGCTGGTGTTCGTCGGCGATGCCGATACCGCGGTCGGTCACGGCGATCTCGACATACCCGTCGTGCATCCGCCTGCTGATCGACACCGGGCTGCCGGGCGACGAGTAGGCGACGGCGTTCTCGAGGAGGTTGCTCAGCGCGGTGACCAGCAGGGTGCGGTCGCCGTCGACGAGCAGCCCGCTGGCCTCGTCGGTGGCGATGTCCACACCGCTGTGCTCCAGCGTGAGCGTGGTCCTGCCGAGCGCCTCCTGCACGACACCGTCCACGTCGACCGAGTTCAGCTCGGGCAGTTTCTCCGCGCCGGTCAGCCGCGACAGCGCGATCAGCTCGGTGACGAGCGTGCCGAGCCGGGTCGCCTCGCGCAGGATCTTGCTGCCGAAGCTGCGGACCTGGTCGACGTCGTCGGTCGCGTCCAGCAGCGCCTCGGCGAGCAGGGCCATCGCGCCGACCGGGGTCTTGAGCTCGTGGCTGACGTTGGCGACGAAGTCGCGCCTGGTCGCCTCCAGCCGGACGGACTCGGACTCGTCGGACGCGTCCACCACTGTGAAGCCGTCGACCAGCGGCCGGACCTCGGCGCGGACGGCCGCGGGCTGCCTGCCCCGCGTCTCCAGCGGCGTCAGGTCGACCTCGACGGACTCGCCGGTCTCGGCGACGCCCTCGGCGGCCTTGCGGGCCCGGTCGTCGAGTCTGTTGTTGGACACGACGCCGAGTTCGGCCGCTCGGGGGTTGTAGAGGACGACTCCGCCGAACGGGTTCACGACAGCTACGCCGTTGTGGGAGTCATGGACGAGGCGCTGGATCAGATCGGCCACCGTCGGCCCGGACGGCTTGCGCGCCGCCGTGCGGCTGCGAGCCCGGCCGACGAGGTAACCGACGATGCCGCCGATCAGCAGTGCGCAGATCGACAAGGCCAGGTAGGCCGGTGCGGTCACAGCCGAATGGTAAGCAGGTAGGGGGCCGGTTGTACTAGTCCAACAGGCCCGGTCGTGATCCCCGCGACACCGTTCGGCGCGTTGTTCGCCCGCAGGTCGATCCCAGTTCACCCAATCGTGTCCAAAAGACCGGCCGTTGACGGAGTGGGGTCGGCGAGACAAGACTCAGAAGCCTCATGGAGACACGTGCTGGAGTCGTCGTGCTACGCGGGCACCGCGAGCTGTATCAGCGCACGTGGCACCTCTTCGACAAGGCCCGTGAAGTGACGTTCGCCGCCTGCGACGTGCGCACGTGGGCCTCGCACAACCAGCCGCCGATGCAGGGCCGGATCCGCAAGCTCTACCGGCCGGGCGTGCTGCTCGACCCGACGAGCGCGCAGCACGCGCGGCACGTGGCCGCGACGGGCGCGGAGGTGCGGATCACCACCCGTGACCTGAACGAGGCGATCATCGTCGACCGGCGGGTGGCGATCATCGCGGGCGGTGACCGGACGTTCACCGTGGTCTGGATCCCCGGCGTGGTGCAGGGCGTGCTGACGCTCTTCAACCAGGTGTGGGGCGAGGCGGCGAGCCTCGAGGACTACGAGCGGGCCTACGGCGAGCTGTGGGCGGTCGCGCCCCGCATCCTGGAGCTGCTCGGCTCGGGCGCGCCGGACGACGGCGCGGCGCGGGCGATGGGTATCTCCTTACGGACCTACCGCCGCCGGGTGGACGACCTGATGGCGACGCTGGGAGCCAGCTCCCGGTTCCAGGCCGGAGCCAGAGCCCGGGAACTGGGCCTCATCTGACCAACCTCGTGAGTGTTTTGGCCGGTTAGAACCGGCCAAAACACTCACGAGGGTCTACCAGTCCAGGAACACGCGTTCCTGCGTGATCGGGTAGCCCGCGCGCCGGAAGTTCGCGGCCATCGGGTGGTTGGTCACGTCCGTGTCCGCTTGGATCTGCGCCGCGCCCGCTTCGACCAGCAGGTGGGTGCACTCCACGAGCAGGTCGTAGGCGTAGCCGTGGCCGCGCTGGCCGGGCACGACGCCGATGAACCCGACGACCGGGCCGACGAAGTTCTTCGTCGGGATGGTGATGCCGACGAGGTCACCGTCCGGTGCGTACGCCAGCTTCCACCACTCGCGCGGGCCGGGGAACCACTTCAGGTCCTCCAGTTCCGAACGCGCGGCCTGCTCCGGCGTCATCGTCCTGAGGTCGGCGACCTTGTGGGCGTCCAGGCTGCCGCGCTGCACGGCGGCGAGGACTTCGACGATCACCTCGTCGTCGGGTTCCTCGCGGAACTCCAGCCGCTGCGGCCGCGGTGGCAGGCCGTCGGCCGTGGTCCACGTGTAGCGCAGCCGTTCGACGACCGGCTTCATCCCCGCCTTCAGCGCGACGTCGATCCGGGACTGACCCGCCTCTGCGGTCACCGGGTCGTCCCGCCAGTTCGACGGGAGCGCCAGGCAGTACTCGACCTTGAACGGCGCGGCCCGCAACAGGGCCTCGCCCGCTTCGGCGTCGTCGAAGTCGAACCAGTCGAGCGTCATCGGCTCGGTGTCCTCGGGGCCGCCCCACCAGGCGGCGCGCGCGACGACACGGTCGCCGCGCAGCGCCACCCACGTCCACTCGGGGCGGTATTCGTTCTTCGCCAGGTAGTCGGCGTAGGTCCGGCCGAAGAGGGCGAACCCGACGACGTCGGGCCGGTCGTAGCCGGTGAAAAGGTGTTCTTCGCCCTGGTTGAGGGCGCGGATGACCAGGTCGGTCACAGGAAGTCCTTCCGGGAAAGCTGCGCGCTCCCGGGTCTCAGAACGCCGGAACGAGGTGGGAGCGCATGACAGTTGACGTGAACATGGCCCTCACCTCCATTCGCTCTACGGCGTCGCGGAAACCGTACCCGTCAGCGGCCCTGGTTGGCTACCGCTTTGATCGCGTCGGCTGCCGCGCCGGGATCCAGGTAGGTCCCGCCGGGGTTGGTCGGCCTGAGGTCGTCGTCCAGGTCGTAGCGCAGCGGGATGCCGGTCGGGATGTTCAGCCCGGCGATCGCCTCCTCGCTGACGCCGTCGAGGTGCTTGACCAAGGCGCGCAACGAGTTGCCGTGCGCGGCGAGCAGCACCGTCCGGCCCGCGCGCAGGTCCGGCACGACCGCCTCGTCCCAGTACGGCAGCATCCGGGCGACGACGTCCTTGAGGCACTCGGTGCGCGGGACGTCGATGCCGGCGTAACGCGGATCACTGTCCTGACTGAACTCGGTGCCCAGCTCGATCGGCGGCGGTGGCGTGTCGTAGCTGCGGCGCCAGAGCATGAACTGCTCCTCGCCGAACTCGGCCAGCGTCTGCTTCTTGTCCTTGCCCTGCAGCGCGCCGTAGTGGCGCTCGTTGAGCCGCCAGTCCCTGCGCACCGGGATCCAGTGCCGGTCGGCTCCGTCGAGCGCGATGTGGGCGGTGGAGATCGCACGCCGCAGCAACGAGGTGTGCACGATGTCGGGCAGGATGCCCGCGTCGCGCAGCAACTGGCCGCCGCGCTCGGCCTCTTTGACGCCCTTGTCGGACAGGGGGACGTCCACCCATCCGGTGAACAGGTTCTGTGCGTTCCACACGCTCTCGCCGTGGCGGAGCAGGACCAGGGTTCCGACTGCCATACCGCAGAGCCTGCCAGATCGAAGCGGGTTTCACCCGAACAGGTGCGCTCGGACAAGGCCTTTCGGCGCACCGGCGCAGAGCCGGTTGTCCACCCGCCGGAGTCCGAAATAGAACTGTGACTCGTTTTCACGGTTAAAACCCGAATGGGGTAAGCGGCAGGCTTGCTCTCGGCGGGGGACTCTGCCAAGTTGACAAAGCTCCCGCCGGTTGGCTCCCACGCACTCCCCAACCGGCGGGACGCAGCCCGCGGCTCGTCTCCCCTGTCGAGCCGCACCCCGCCGGAACGCTGGGGTGCCCCCCGCCCCATGCGTGCAGCGCGGGAGATGTGTCACAGGGCGGCTCGGGAACGCGACTCCCCCTCGCTCGAGCCGTCCTGTGAAACACCCGGGGAATCCTTGAGGTCAGGCGCTTTCGGCAACCGGTCCGACCGGCTTCCTACGCCTGCGTCGGAAGTAGAGCACCAGACCGGCCGGTATGCCGAGTGCCAGCAGGAAAGGCAGCACCGCGCCGAGCACACGAGCCAGGCCGGTGAAGAACGCGCCGAACGCGTCCCAGCCGTCGGTCAGCCCGTCGAAGAACCCACCGCCACCCGCGGCCTGCACCGGCACCGGCGGCGCGGCCTCCCTGCTGACCGAGACCGTCACAGTGGACAGTGCCACCTTGCCCCCGAGAGCGTCACGCCTGCCCTGCAACGACTCCAGGTCGGCCTGGCGACGGGTCAGCTCACCCTCGATCTGCGCGATCTCGCCGACGCTCGTCGCACGAGCGAGCAGGGCCTGCATCCGCGCCACACTCTGACGTTGCGTGTTCAGCCGCGATTCGAGGTCGACCACCTGTTCGGTGACGTCATCGGCCTGCTTGTGCTGCGTGCGGATGGTGCCGATCTCGGCGAGCTGGCGCAGTGCGCTGTCGAACTTGTCAGCGGGGACACGCAGCGTGATGGAAGCCCGGTCGCCACTGGATTCCTCCTGCCCGGTGAATCCCTGGTTGGTCGTGGCGATCGACCGGGCGTCGGACACGGCCTTGAACGTGTCCTTGACGGTCATGTCGATCCGCGCGGTCTGCACGAGTTTGCGTTCCTGCACCGGCGCGGGCGGCTGCCCCGCCTGCGTCGGTGTCTGCTGCTCGCGCGCGCTGCCACCACCGCTGCCACCGCCGGTCTGCCCCTTGGCGCTGTTGGGCTGGGCGGGCTTCGCGACCCCCTCCGGCGAACTGGCGAACCCGCCGCCGCTCTCGCCGGAACACGCCGTCAACCCCAGAAGCAGCGCCACCCCGGCAGAGATGACCAAGCCACTCTTTCGTCTGCTCATGCACCACAGACGGACGAAGCCAGCAAGGGCGTTGTACGGGCCGTGATCACGAGTCGGACACTCGTTGGTCACGGAATCCGACGTCCTCGCTGCGCCCGGACGGGCTCAGTCGTCGAACTTGGCGAGGTGCTCGAAGGCCTTCAGGTTGGCGAGCGACTCGCCGCGCGAGGTCCGCCACTCCCATTCGCGCTTGATGGACGAGGCGAAGCCGAGCTCCAGCAGAACGTTGAAGTCGCCGTCCGCGGCTTCGAGGACCTGACCGAGCAGGCGGTCCAGTTCGTCCGGGGTCACCGCGTGCAGGCCGACCCGGCCGAGCAGGTAGACGTCACCGACGTCGTCGATCGTGTAGTGCACGCCGTAGAGCTTGGCGTTGCGGCGCAACAGGAACCGGTAGACCTGCTCGTGCGCCTCGTCCGGGCGGCGGCAGACGAACGCCTCGACGACGAGCGCGTGCGCCCCCACGATCAGCCAGCAGTTGGTGCGCAGCTTCTTCGTGCCCGGCAGGGTCACGAAGTACTTGCCCGGCTCCGGCCGTTCGTAGGCGATCTCCCGTTCCTCCAAAGTGGACTTGATCACCGCGTCCACATCGGTCACGACGCAACCACCTCCCCCTGGAACGCTACCGCAGCGCGGACGTACGCACCGATCAGGTCGTCCGTGGTGCGTTCCCACGAGAACGCGCGCGCGTGTTCAACGGCGCCGTCGGACATCTTCCCGCGCAGCCCGGGGAAACTCAGGCGCGCCAACGCGTTCGCCCATTCGACCGCGGAATGGCCCGGCACCAGCAGCCCCGACACGCCGTCGTCCACCGCGACCCGCAGACCACCGACGTCCGTCGCGACAACCGGCGTACCGCACGCCTGCGCCTCCAGGGCGACGAGCCCGAAGGACTCGTTGTGGCTGGGCACCGCGACCGCGTCCGCCGCGCGGTACACCTGGGCCAGTTCCGGCCCCGGCAGCGGCGGCAGGAACCGCACCACGTCCGCGATCTCCAGCCGCGCGGCCAGGTCCTGCAACGCACGGGGCTGTTCCAGCCCGGTCCCCGACGGGCCGCCGACCACGAGGACGACCAGCCTCGACCGGTCGGCCTTGCCGGCGGCCAGCAGCTGCGCGGCCGCGTGCAGCAGCACGTCCGGCGCCTTCAACGGCTGGATGCGGCCGACGAACGCGAACACCTTCGCGTCCGGCGCGATCCCCAGCGCACGTCGTGCCGCCTGCTGCGAGCCGGGAGTGAACTGTTCGAGGTCGACGCCTGGCGGGACCGTGGTGACCTTGGCCGGGTCCGCGTCGTAGCGGTGGATCAGGTCGTCGGCTTCCATCTCCGTGTTGGCCACCAGGCTGTCGGCCTGGTCGACGACCTGCTGTTCACCGATCTCCCGCGTCCTGGGCTCCGGTGTGTCGTCGGCGGCGAGAGCCGCGTTCTTCACCCTGGCCAGGGTGTGCGCGGTGTGCACGAGCGGGACGCCCCACCGGTCGCGCGCCAACCAGCCGACCTGCCCGGACAGCCAGTAGTGCGAGTGCACGAGGTCGTAGAAGCCGGGCTCGTTGTTCGCCTCGGTCCGCAGCACAGCGGAGGTGAAGGCGCACAGCTGCGCGGGCAGCTCGTTGCGGTCGAGCACCTCGAACGGGCCCGCGTGCACGTGTCGCACCAGAACACCGGGCACCATCTCAGCCACCGGCGGCAAGTCGGACGAGGTGGCCCGCGTGAAGACCTCGACCGCGATCCCGCGTTCGGCCATCCGCGCCGCGGTCTGGGCGATGTACACGTTCATCCCACCGGCGTCACCCGTGCCCGGCTGCTCAAGCGGCGACGTGTGCACGGACAGCAACGCGACCCGGCGTGGTGCGTGCAGCCAGCGGGTCACTCCATCACCTGGTCGGCGAACTCAAGCAACATCTCGTCGAACTCCTCGGTGCGTTCGGCGAAGGGCATGTGCCCCGTCTTTGGGAACCAACGCAGCCGGGCGCCGGGAATCTTCCCGACTGTGTAGTGCGCCACACTCGGGTCGACGACGGCGTCCAGTTCGCCGTGCGCGACCAGCGTCGGCACGGTGATCTGCTGCAGCACGCCGGAGGAGTCGAAATCCCGGCGGAACATGGCACGCCGGACCTGCCACGGCACCCGCAGCGCGTCGCCGACGATCCGCTGGCTGAGCTCACCGGGCAGGTGCCCTTCGGCCATCCCGCGCACGAACTCCGTGAACCCGCGGGTGGCCGCGTCGAGGTCTTCGAGGTTGACGTACGGGACGACGGACCGCATCGCGGTACCGGGCCCGGCGCCCGGCCGGCCGCGGCCGACCTCGACGGCGGCCGAGGCGAACACGATCCCGGCCAGGTCCTGGTCACCGAACGCCCGCAGGTAGTCGGTGATCACGGCACCGCCGTACGACCAGCCGACCAGGATGGCCGGCGTGCCCACCAGGTCGAGCACGGCGGCCACGTCGCTGGCCCACGCCTCCGGGTCGCTGTAGCCGCTGCCGGGGTCTGGCACGTCCGAGTAGCCGTGCCCGCGCAGGTCCGGCGCGGCCAGGCGGTACTTGCTGGTCAGCCGCGGGTCGGCCAGCTGCGCGGAGAACGCGGCGCCGGACTGGGCCCACCCGTGCAGCAGAACGACCGCGGGGGCACCGGGCGGGCCGGCCGTGCGAACGGCCAGCCGGACCCCGGTGCCCCCGGTGACCTGGTGCAGCGTTACTTGATCGCCGACATGCTCTTCCACTTGTCCCACGAGAACAGCCAATCGTTGACGTCCGATGTCGTGGGGAAGGATGCCTTGGATCCGGTGACCTCGACAGGGTCACCGATCTGCGCGACGTCGAACACGGCCTTCGCGTCGGGTTCGAACAGGTTCACGCAGCCGTGCGAGGTGTTGTTCTTGCCGATGTTGGCGCGGTTCTCCTCGTTCTCGTGGATGAACTCGCCGTGGTTGGAGATCCGCACGGCCCACTTCTTCTTGACGTTGGTGTAGCCGTAGCGCGGGTTGGAGAAGTCGCCGACCGCTTCCTTGGCCATCACGATGACCGTGCCGTTCGGCGTGTTCAGGTTCGGGTCGGCGTCCTTGCCGTTGCTCGACGGGTACGTCGCCGCCACGGCGCCGTCCTTGTAGAGCTTGAGGTTGTGGTCGGGCGTGTTGACCTTCCACACCTGGTTCTTGCCGATCTTGAACTTGCTGGTCACGTCCGCGCGGCCGTAGCCGTTGCCGTAGTTGACGCCGTAGAGGTTGGCCGAGACGGTGACCTGCGTGCCCGCCGGCCAGTACTCCTTGGGCCGCCAGTCGACCTGGGTCGCCGACAGCCACGCCCACGATCCCTCGACCTTGCCGGGGGAGGTCTCGATCTTCAGCGCCTTCTCGGCTGCGGCGCGGTCCTTCGGCGCGGCCTCGAACTTCACGCTGACCGGCATGCCGACGCCGACCGTGGCGTTGTCGACCGGGTTGAGCGTGGCGCGGACCTGCTTGGCCGGGGTCATGGTGGTGAAGCTGCCTTTGAGCTCGACGTCCTTGTTGTCGGAGCCCTTGGCCTTCGCGGCGTACGTGTAGGTCTTGCCGTAGCCGAGCCGCTCGGTGTTGGTCCAGCTCAGCTTGTCGGCGGCGATCTCGCCTTCGACCTTCTTGCCCTCCGGGTTGGTGACCGTCGCCTCCGTGAGCGTGCCCTCGGTGACCGAGATCTTGATCGGCTTGAGGACCTCGACCTCCTTGGCCTCGGGGGCCGGGTCGGCGACGATCTTCGCCTTCGGTGCGCTCTCGCTGTCCTTGGGGGCCTCACCGGCGGCGTTGGGGTTGCCGGTCTCGCTCGACGAGCACCCGGTCACGACAAGCGCGGCGGACAACAGGAACGCGCTGATGACCGTTCTTCGTCCTGCCCGCACGTCAACCTCCGTTTGTGTCCGTCCATCTGTTCGTAGAGACGCGCCAAGGCAGATCCGGTGTGTCGAAAGTGACCTGCGTCACAGTGTGACGCCGACCAATACGGGCTCCGCCTCGAGCCGCACCCCGAACACCTTGTGTACCCCGTCACGGACCTCCGCGGCCAATGCGACCAGGTCCGCGGTGGTGCCGTCGCCCCGGTTGGTCAGCGCCAGCGTGTGGCTGTGCGACAGGGACACGCGCCCTCCTGGCCCCGGGTACCCCTTCGCGAAGCCCGCACGCTCGATCAGCCACGCGGCTGACAGCTTTCCGCCACCTTCGGCCGGGTACTGGGGGATCCGCACGTCCGGTCCGACGTGCGCGGCGATCCGCGCGACCGCGTCATCGAGTTCGCCGCGCGGCAGCACCGGGTTGGTGAAGAACGAGCCCGCGCTCCACGTGTCGTGGTCGTCCTCGTCGAGCACCATTCCCTTGCCGCGACGCAGGTCCAGCACGGATTGGCGGACCCGGTCGACCGGCACGCGCTCACCGGGCGCGACGCCGAGCGTGTTGGCCAGTTCCGCGTACCGGATCGGCGCGGACATGCCCGTGTCCGCCAGTTCGAACCGCACGCGCAGCACGACCGCGCGGTTCGTGCCCTTCAACACACTCGTGCGGTAGGCCAGGCCGAGCTGGTCCGCTGTGAGCGTGCGCACCTCGCCGCTGGCGCGGTCGAGCAGGTCGACCGAGACGAGCACCTCGGCCACCTCGACGCCGTACGCGCCGACGTTCTGCACCGGTGTGGCGCCGACGAGACCGGGGATGCCCGACAGGCACTCCAGCCCGCCGAGGCCCGCGGCGACTGTCTTGGCGACGACGTCGTCCCAGTTCTCGCCCGCCTCGGCGGTGAGCTGCACCAGGCCCGGGGTCGTGCAGTCCTCGGTGACGCCCTTGCTCGCGATGTGCACCACAGTGCCGTCGAAGCCCTCGTCGGCCACGAGCACGTTCGAGCCGCCGCCGAGCACCAGCACCGGCTCGCCGGAGGAGTCGGCCCCGCGCACCGCGTCGACCACCTCGCGAGCGGTTCTCGCTTCGATGAACCTGGTCGCCGGACCGCCGAGGCGCAGCGTCGTGTAGCCGCTCAGCGGTATCGCCGAGCGGACGTCAGTGCCGGGACGCGAGGTGGTCACAGGCGTCAACGGTAACCTCCGGTTCATGCCTAGCCGTATGGAGCACCGGGCGAGGTTCGCCGCCCCTGCCGATTCCGTGTACGCCGCGGTCATGGATCCGGCGTTCCTGACCGACCGGCTCGAAGCTCTCGGCGGCAACAACGCTTCCGTGGTCGACCGCACGGAGTCGGCACAGGCCACGACGTTCCGCGTACGCCAGGGGCTTGCCGCGGAACATCTTCCCTCAGCGGTCCGGACCTTGCTCAAGGGCGACCTCGTCGTTGACCGGACTGAGACCTGGCGTGCGGACAAAACCGGCACGGTCAAAGCCGCTGTGCAGGGTGTGCCGGGTGAGATCAACGGCACCATGCGGCTGTCCGACGTGGACGGCGGCAGCGAGTGGGTGACCTCGCTCGAGGTTCGCGTGTCCATCCCGCTCGTCGGCGGCAAGATCGAGAAGTCGATCGGCGAGCAGGTGACGAAACTGCTGGCCAGCGAAGCCGTGTTCACCGAGAAATGGCTCGCGCACCGCGGCTAGCGGCGGGCCGGGCCCGTGCGCTCGGTGTCCCGACGCGCGGCACGACGAACCCGAACCGGCTGCGCAAAGTGGACCGGTGGATGGCCGGGACGCCGTGGGTCGCCTCGGTGCTGACCGGCGCGCCCGATCCGCTCGTGGTCGACCTCGGATACGGCTCGTCGCCGGTGACGACGGTCGAACTCGCGTCCCGGCTGCGCGCGGTCCGGCCGGACGTGCGCGTGCTCGGGCTGGAACTGGACCCGGAACGCGTCGAGGCCGCCAAGGCGTCCGCCGACCCGCCGTCGCTCGACTTCCGCCGCGGCGGGTTCGAACTGGCAGGCGCCCGGCCGGTGCTGCTGCGGGCGTTCAACGTGTTGCGGCAGTACACGGAGCCCGACGCGGCAGCGGCGTGGCAGACCATGTTGGCGCGGCTGGCGCCCGGCGGGCTGCTCGTCGAGGGCACGTGCGACGAGATCGGCAGGCGCTGCTGTTGGGTAACACTGTCAGCGGACGGGCCGTTCGCGTTCACGTTGGCGTGCATGCCCGCGGACCTGTCCCAACCGTCCGATTTGGCCGAACGGCTGCCGAAGTCGTTGATCCACAAGAACATCCCCGGCGAGCGGATCCACGACCTGCTCACCGCGCTCGACACGCACTGGGCCGCGGCGGCGCCGCTGAGCCCGTACGGGCCGAGGGCGCGGTGGGCCGAGGCCGTCCGGCGGCTGGCGGAGTCGTGGCCGGTGCTGGACAACCGGCGGCGCTGGCGGATGGGTGAAGTAACGCTGGCGTGGTCGATATTCCACTAATGTGAGCTGAGTGGATCACGAGACGTACTTGGCACACATCGTCGAGCAGGCCGAGGCACTCAAGGCCGCGGCGGTCGCGGCCGGTCCCTCGGCCCCGGTACCGACCTGTCCGGAGTGGACAGTAAACGACCTGGTCAGGCACATCGCGACCGTGCACAACATGGCGTGCGAGGCGCTGAAGCTGACCCCGGCGGACTCGCGGCCGCCCGCCCCGGATCTCCCCGAGAACTGGGACGACCTGCTCACGTGGTGGGACGGCAAACGCACGGAGATGGTGGCGGCACTCGGCTCGGCGGGCTCCGGTGTCCAAGCGTGGGGCTTCGTACCCGGGACGGGGACATTCGGCTGGTGGGCGCGCCGCCAGGCGCACGAGACAGCAATCCACCGCCTGGACGCCGAACACGCGCACAGCGAGAACATCCCGACGCTGCTGTTCGACCCGGAACTGGCGGCGGACGGAATAGACGAGGCGCTCGTGATGCTGTCGCCGTACCGCGCCCACATGAAACGCCCCGAGGTCACCGTGGAGGGAACGCTCCTGGTCCACGCGGCCGACGCGGGCCGGGCGTGGATGGTGAACGCCGAAGGCGGGGCCGTGAAAGCAGGCCCGATCGAGGACTCAGGGACGGACGCCGACGCGACACTGGCGGGAACAGCGGACGCGGTGTACCGGGCGGCGTGGAAGCGCCCGAGCCACGCGATCCTGACCGGCCGGGAGGAGATGTTGCGGGCGGTCAACGCGGGCTGAGGCAGAATCCCAAGGCATGACCCAGCCCGAACGCCGGTACATGATCACCTTCGGTTGCCCGGACCGGACCGGGATCGTGGCCCGGATCTCGCAGTTCCTCGCCCACGCGGGCGGGTGGATAGTGGAAGCCGCGTACCACACGGACCAGGACACGGGCTGGTTCTTCACCCGGCAGGAAGTGCTGGCGGACTCGTTGCCGTTCGGCATGGAAGCCCTGCGCAGGCAGTTCGCCGAAGTGGCGGCGGAACTCGGCGGCTCGTGGACAGTGACGGACACGGGTGAGCGGCGCAGGGCGGTGATCCTGGTGTCGAAGGAAGGGCACTGCCTCTACGACCTGCTCGGCAGGGTGGCGTCGGGAGAGCTGGACATCGACATCCCAGCGGTGATCGGAAACCACGAAGACCTGGCGAACATCACGCAAGCACACGGAATCCCCTTCCACCACGTGCCCTTCCGCCGTGATGACAAGGAAACCGCGTTCGCCACAGTAAGAGAACTGGTGGCCCAGCACGACCCGCACGCGATAGTGCTGGCCAGGTTCATGCAGATCCTGCCGGCCGCGCTGTGCGAGGAATGGTCAGGCAGGGCGTTGAACATCCACCACAGCTTCCTGCCGTCGTTCGTCGGCGCGAAGCCGTACCACCAAGCACACCAACGCGGCGTCAAACTGGTCGGCGCAACCTGCCACTACGTCACAGCCGAACTGGACGCGGGCCCAATCGTGGAGCAGGACGTGATCCGCGTAGGACACGCGGACAACATCCCGGACATGGTGAGGAAAGGCCGCGACATCGAGAAAGTCGTACTGGCCAGAGGCCTCCGCTGGCACCTGGAAAACCGAGTCCTGGTACACGGAAACAAAACCGTGGTGTTCTAAGCCCAACCAAGCAAGCCAACCAAGCCAACCCACATCGGCTCGCGCGCAAGCAAGTGCAGAGATTTGCGGCATGCGCGCCAGCGCAGACCGTCCCGCAGCGGCGTGCGCGCCAGCGTAGAGGGGTGGTCCGGGGGTGCTCCTGCCCGTCGGCCTGGGCTACGCCAACCACGGACTGTCAGGAGGTCCGCCCACGTTTCTCGCGGCCATCAGCGCAGGCCCTACGGACCTCTTGACAGTCCGTGGTTCCCTCCGGACAGGCCGTCGGGCAGGAGCGCCCGCGCATCGAAGGACACACCCCTGGGGCCCGGGCTGTGGAGACGAAGGACACCGGCCACCCGCTCCTGCCCCGAGGTCTGCTCCCGGCGAGGGACATCTTGTTCCGTGCACTGAACCGCAGCGCTTCGATATGCCCGGGGTGTGGTCCTTGGTCATAGCTGGGATGTGAGCACGGAACAAGCGGGTCCCTCGCCGGGAGGCAGACCTCAAGACAGGAGCCGAGGGTGGGTGTTCTTCCAGACCACAGCCGAGACCTTGGTGTGTGTACTGAGAAGGCGTGGGCGCTCCGCCCGACGGCCTGCCGGAGGCAACCACACGCGTCAAGAGGCCCGTACGACCGCCGCTGATGCCCGCGACAAACGCAGGCGGACCTCCGGACACGTGTGATTGGGCTTCGCCCAGGCCGACGGGCAGGAGCACCCCCGAAGCACCCCTCTGCGCTAACGCGCTCACCGTGGTGGGCTGGGCCACCGCTTGATCGCCGGGTGACTTTGCTCGGGCCGGAAATGGACCGTCCACGCTGGCGCACTCGCCGCCTTGGGCTGGGGCTACTGCTCAACCGATCGGACAACTTTTGTCCGACCAACTGATGGACCGGTCACCGTTGGCGCTCGCCGTGGTGGGTTGGGTGTCGCTCGACCGGCAGGGGCGACCATTGCTTGAGCCGTTCTCGGCCGGTCCGCACTGGCGCGAGCCACAACCACAACCACCTGACCGACCGCACTCGCTAGAACGACTGTGGGCTCAGGTGTTCAGGGCTGTCGCTGCATGCGCGAAAGCCCCGGCCAGTGAAGGCCGGGGCTCTCGGGTCGCCGCTGCTCTTTACTTCTGGGTGGTCTTGTTCGCGGCGGCTGACTTCGTGGTGTTCGTGGTGGTGCTGGTCGTCGTCGTGCGGGGCGTGGCCGGTTTGCGGGCCGGGGCCGTCTTGTTCGCGACCTTGCGGGTGGTGCTGCGGACTTCGTGGGCGACGTCGTCGCCGAGGTCCTCGACGGCTTCCGCTGTCTCGTCCGCCAGCTTCTGGGCCGCGCGGGCGGTCTTCTCGCCGACCGAACGGGTCTTGCGGGTCACCTTCGACAGCACGTCCTCCGCCAGCTCACGGGCGTCGTCCGCCACGTCGCCCGCGCGGGCCTGCACCTGCGCGATGGCGTCTTCCAGCTGGTCGACGACCTTCTTGACCTGCGGCTGGGAGGTGAACTTGGCGACTGCTTCCTCGCCCTGCTCGGCCAGCTTCTTGTACAGTTTCACCGCGGCTTCGGTGTAGTCCTCGACTGCCTTGCGCAGCTCCGCCGGGTCCAGCTTCTCGCGCAGCGAGTTCACGTCGGTCGGCAGGCTCTGCGCCGACTTCTCCGCGCCTTCCTTGGCCTTGCTCACTGCTTCCAGCACGGTCTTGGCGACCAGGTCGCCCGCGCCGACCGCGGCCAGCAGCGAGGTGCGGACGGGTTCGACGGCCTTGCGCACGTCCTCGGTGTTCGGACGGGTCATGGTGAATCACTCCTCAGTGGGTCGCTTGATGTCCACATCGGGCTTATCCACTGTGGACTGTGGTGCCGCTGTTGCCCTGAGTGCCGCGTTCTCCTTGCGGAAGGACTCGTACACGTCCAGCAGCACCTGTTTCTGGCGCTCGTTCAGTTCTTGGTCCGCGCGGATCGCGTCGGCGACCGCGCCGCCGGTCGGCAGGTCGAGGATTCCGGCCTGCACGTACAACGCCTCGGCCGAGATGCGCAGGCCTTTGGCGATCTGCTGCAGGATCTCCGCGCTCGGCTTGCGCAGGCCCCGCTCGATCTGGCTCAGGTACGGGTTGGACACCCCCGCGAGTTTCGACAGCTGGCGCAAGGAGATCTTCGCCGTGTTGCGCTGCTGGCGGATGTACTCGCCGATGTCCCTGCCGAGGTCGGCGACCTTGTCCATCGGCGACTGGTGTTCGTCGGTCACCGTGGTCACCTCCTCTCGACGCTTTCCACGGTAAGCCGGAGTGCTAGCAATTGCAAGCGGGGTGCTTGCAGGCGCTCGGTGGGTTCGGTCACACCGGGCTACAGTGAGGGGCGATGAGCGTGAAGGCGGATGTGGAAGGCACCGCGGCACGACTGCGGAGCCGGCTCGTCCGCGCGCTCGTCCGCAACGGCACGCTCACCGACCCGGCCTGGCGGGACGCCTTCCTCGCGGTCCCGAGGCATGCTTTCCTGCCCCGCTACTTCCGTCAGCGGGCTGGTCGCTGGGAAGCCGTGGCCGCCGGTGACGAGGACTGGCTGACGCAGGTCTACGCCGACCGCGTCCTGGTCACGCAGCTCGACGGCGACAGCGCCAGGTGGGAGGCCGCGCGCCTCGGCGGACCGGTCGTCGGTGCACCGACCTGCTCGTCGAGCATGCCGACCATCATGGCGGTGATGCTGGAAGCGTTGCAGGTCAAGGACGATCATCGCGTCCTCGAAGTCGGTACCGGCACCGGCTACAACGCCGCGTTGCTGTGCGTCCGGCTCGGTGACCAGCTCGTGTCCACAATAGACATCGACGAGTCGCTGGCCGGGCCGGCCGAGCAGCACCTCGCCGACTGCGGCCTGCGCCCGACGTGCGCGGTCGCCGACGGCGTCGACGGCTTACCCGCAGCCGCGCCCTACGACCGCGTGCTGTGCACGTGCGCCGTGCCACGAATCCCGCTTTCCTGGCTGGAGCAGACCCGCCCCGGCGGTGTCGTTGTCACCACGCTCAGCCGTCCGCTCGGCGCGGGACTGGTGCGCATCACGGCCGGAGAAGGCGCGACGGGCACCGGCGAAGTGCTTGCTGACGACGGTCGCTTCATGCCGTTGCGTGCTCCCCATACGCGTGCCATCACGTGGCCGGAGCCGGACGCGCCCGGCAGCGCCCGGCCGACCGCGCTCCCGTCGTCGGTGATCAGCCCGACCAGTCCTTTCGAGTTCTTCGCCGGTCTGGAACTGCCGGACGTGCACGCCGCCGGTGCCTCGACCTACGCGGTGCTGGCCCATCCCGACGGTTCGTGGGCGCGCCACGAGAGCGACTCCGTCGTGCAGTCCGGCCCGCGTCGGCTCTGGGACGAGATGGAGGTCGCCTATGAGCGCTGGCGGCAGCTCGGACAGCCGCGACGCGCCCGGTTCGGCATCACGGTCGACGGACAGGAGCAACGACTCTGGCTCGACGAACCAACCGGCCCGAACCGCTGGCCCCTGCTCTGACCTGCCAGGACTTCGCACGTTTCCGCACGTCGGAAGTCGGGGCCGGCTTTGCCGAGTCTTGACCATGTGGTCACAGTGTCTCGAGGCAACGTAGTCTGAAGGTGTGCCAACGTTCGCCATACTTCTCGTGAAGGTCATCAACTGGGCCGCGCTCCCAGTCGGTGTGTTCGCGTTCGTGCACGCCCTGCTCCAGCGTGCGGACGCGTTCACCGCGATCGACCGGATGACCAAACCGGCATGGCTCGGCATCACCGGTGGCGGAACCGCGGCGCTGGCGCTGTTCTCGTTCGCGGACTTCACCATGATGTTCTGGATCGCGGGCCTGGTCGCGGTGCTCGTCTACATCGTGGACGTGCGGCCCCGCCTGATCGAGGTCCAGCGCGGCAACCGCTGGTGAGCTGGCAGGCGTACGGATCGGGCGCCCCGGTCACGATCGTCGTCCCCGGCCTCGGCGCCACCCCGGGCGAAGCCCGTATCCCCGCCTCCGGCCTGCCCGGAACACGGATCGTGCTCACCCTGCCTTCGCACGGTGACGAACCCGACGCGGCGGAAGGCTACTGGAGCTACCAGCGGATCGCCGACGACGTGCTGCGAGTCGCCGACGAGGTGAAAGCGCAGAAAGCCATCGGCGTGTCACTCGGCGCCGGCGCGCTGACCAGGATCGCCGCCGAGAACCCGGACCGGTTCGACCGGATCGCGTTGCTGCTGCCCGCCGTTCTCGACCAGCCCAGGTCAGCCGAAGTCCAGTCGGTGCTGCACAAGCAGACCAGCGAGGACGAGATCGCCAAGACGCTGCCGGACGGTTACGCGCTCGGTGACTACGTGCAGGCCCGAGCCAAGGCGCTGCGCAGGCTCACCGCGGCGATCGACCAGCTGTCCGGCCAGTTCCCCATCGCCGACCGGGAAGCGTTGCGGCACGTCACCGCGCCGACCCTGGTGATCGGCGCGGTCGGGGACCCGCTGCACCCGGCCGGGATCGCCGAGGCCACCGCGGCCGCGTTCGGCAAAGGTGAGCTGGAGCTGTTCGACTCGCCCGCGCCCATGATCACTCACCGGGCACAGCTGCGCGAGCTGCTGCAAGTAGCCTGGCAGGCGTGACTTGGACAATTGCCGGCTCACTGCAGGTGTCCCGGGCGACTGACCGCACCGACCTGCTCGGCGCGCCCGTCGCCACCGCACTGGCCGCACTCGACCCGAGCGACGCGGCCCGCGTCGGGGTCGCCCAGATCGACCCGGACCTCGCCGACACCGCCCAGTTCTGCGAGGCGTACGGCTCACCGCTGGACGCGTCGGCCAACTGCGTCGTCGTCTCGGGGAAACGCGCTGGTGAGGAGCGGTTCGCCGCGTGCATGGTGCTCGCGACGACCCGCGCCGACGTCAACGGGGTGGTCCGCCGCAGGCTGGACGTGCGCAAAGCGTCCTTCGCGCCGATGGACACCGCGGTCGACCTGACCGGCATGGAGTACGGCGGCATCACCCCGCTCGGCGTGCCCGACGGCTGGCCGCTGCTGATCGACCAGGCTGTGGCGGTCGCGCCGGAGCTGGTGATCGGCAGCGGGATCCGCGGCAGCAAGATCCTGGTCCCCGGCGAGGTGCTGGTGAAGTTCCCCGGTGCCGAGGTGATCGAGGGGCTAGGTCGCTGAGTACTTCCGGAGCAACGCCACGGCTTCGTCGACGTCGTCGGTGACGAGGATCCACTCCTCCGCGTCACGCCCCCGCGCCAGCTGTTGCACCAGCGGCGCGGCGGGTACGTCGGTCGTCCAGAAGTCCTTGTCCAGGAACACCATCGGCGCGGCCGGGCCGACCGAGGTGTAGTGGTTCTGCGTGTAGTCCTGGAAGACTTCCTGCACGGTCCCCGCACTTCCCGGCGTGTACACCACACCGGCGGTCGCCACGGTCAGCAACCCGTCCTCACGGACCGAGTTCGCGAAGTACTTGGCGTGCCAGTGGCACGCGGGGTTGGGCGGCTCGTGGCCGTAGAACCACGTGGGAATCCCGATTGTGAGCGGCTCGGTGTCCGGCAGGTCGGGCGCGAGCCCGGCGGCCAGCCACTGGCCGATCCCGGCGGCGTCCGAGCCGAACTTCGGCGCCTTGGCCAGGTCGGCGTGCAGTTCTTCGATGTGGTCCGGCATCCGGACGCCGTACGGGACCGCTTCCATGGCGCCGGGCCCGCCGCCGGTCAGCACCGTGAACCCCGCACGGCCCAGCGCCGCGCCGAGCCGCATCGCGGCCAGGTAGCCGGGTGAGTCCCGTTTCAGCGCGTGCCCGCCCATCACGGCCACCGGCGGCAAACCGCAGGCGGCGAGCACCTCGCCCAGCGCGCTCGTGATCGAGTGGTCGTGCAGGCGTTCAGCCAGGGCGTGCAACGGATCCGGCGTACGGCCCTGCGCCTTGCTGTGCCCGTAGATCCGGGCATCCGGAGTGTCCGCATAGGACTCCGGACGGGCCGGGTCGAAGCCGTCGAACAGCTCGGCCGGGGTGTACAGGGTGGTCCGGTAGACGCGGTACGGCAAAGCGGGGATGTCCGGGAACAGCAACGCCCCCGCTGCCTCGGCCTTCCGCCTGGACTTGCCCGACAACTCGCAGCCGAGCAGGACCGCGCCGTCCAGCGCCGTGCGGAGCAGGTCGTCCTCGCCGGTCAGGTCCAGCCCGACGAGGACAGCGTCGCGCAGGTCCTGACCGGCGGCGCGGTGTTCGCGCAGTGCCTCAACGGTTGTGATCTCGGTCCGCACCCGCGCAGCTTACTTCGGCGGATCCCAGTGGCGGAGCGTTCCGGAGTAGATCGTCGCTCCGGCCGCGTCGAGCAGTTTCGCGGTCGCCGCAACGGCCGGGCGGTCCTTGCGCGCGGGATCGAGAGGGACGCCGTCCGGGATGATCACCGCGAAGGTGCCGTTGCTGACAACGGGTTCGGCTTTCACACCGTTGGCGAACTCGATCTGCATCCGTGCCGTGCTCATGGGTACGGCACCGCCGATCGTCGTCTTCGCGCCGAACAGGCCCGTGGAGAACGCGAGTGGTTCGTCCGGCTGGAGATCGAAAACAGGTGGGCCTGCCTTGAAGGCGGCAGTCGACTCCAGGTTGTCCAGGCGGTCCGTGGCGCACACCCCGAGCCTCGCAGTGCCGCGGGTCACGATGAGCAATGATTTGTCCTGGCGAATCACCGCACTGGAACCGTAGGCGCTCTGCGGAGGCAGCGCGAATCCGGCGTGCAGGGTGCAGCGGTCCGAGGGCGGCGCCGGCCAGGGGCGGTCGACCATGTCGATCTCCGGGGTGGGTGCCTGAGGCAGCGAGCTGTGCGTCTGCGGTGGTTGCGCGTAGGGATCCTGACTCCACCCGATCGTCAGCTTGCTCGTGGAATCCCCCCGCGAAGGGGCGATGAACGCGCCTGTGCCGCGGTCCGCGTCCAGCGCCATCGGCCCGCCCTCCGGCCCGGCGAGGTACGCGGCTGGCCAGGTCGTCTCGACGACGCCTGCGAGGATGCCGTTGTCCGTCGCCAGCAGAGCGGCCGCGCGGACACCTTCGGCGTAGCGGAGGGTGGCTCCTGGCTTCGACATCGTCACTGTCGCAGGTGTGGTCTGGCAGAAGAACGGTGACTTCGGGCTGCTCGGGGTGATCATGCCGACGACAACGAGTTCGCTCGCCGTCAGCGCCCGCGTGAGGCGCCAGGTCGACCGCGGTGGGTACACATCGGTCTTGCCTGATCTCTCGACCGCGGCCCAGCAACGGTCCATCGCGAGGTCGTACTCGTTCTGCGCCTGCGCGGGCGCGACCGACGCCTCCGACCTGGTCGTGACCACCACGGCAGCGGTGGCGAGCAGGGCGACACCGGCGGCGACGGCGATCGGCACGCCGCGCTTCGGCTTGCGGATCCGCTGCTGGACCTTGTCGCGGACGCGGTTGCGGACGTCGTCGGGTATCTCGCCGTACGGCGGCAGGTTCAGGTCGGTCATGACGTCTCCTCAAGCTTCGCGCGCAGCCGCGCCCTCGCCCGTGACAAGGTCGCTCGGACCGTGGACTCGGTGACTCCCAGTAGTTCGGCCGCGTCCGCGACGGACACGTCCCCCAGCAGGCACAGCTCGACCGCCCGGTGCTCGGAACGCGGCAACTCGGCGATGGCCGCCAGGACGAGCCGCAGACGCTGCGCGTCGGCCTGCTGGTCCGTGACCTGGTCGGCGTGGTCCGGCACGACTTCCAGCGGCACCCTGCGCAACGCCCGCGAGAACCTGCTCAGCCTGCGGTGCTCCGTGCGCGCCAGATTCCCGGCGACGGTGTAGAGCCACGGCAACGCGCTGTCACGAACGAGCATGACGGACGACCGCTTGCGCCAGGCGATGCAGAACGTCTCGGCGGCCAGGTCCTCGGCCAGCGCCGGGGAGGCGGTGAGCCGGTAGCAGTACTTCCACACGGCATCGATGTGCCGTTCGAAGAGCGCGCCGAACGCGGCTTCGTCTGCCTGCCGCCACAACGCGCTGTCGGGTACGGCCGTGTCACCTGGCGGTATCCGCACGGTCGCCCCCTCTGCGATGGTCATGCTTGTTTGTGGCCGGTTGGAGCCCCGCGCTGCGGGAAAGTTTCGCGTTAGGCTCCCGCGGTGGAGAACATTCGCGCTCGCGTGGTCAGGTTCGCCGATCCGGACGGTCACGTCCACATCGGAGTCACCGAGGGCGAGGTGATCAGACGGCTGCCGCAGGGGCTGCTGATCGCGGACCTGCTGCGGGTCCAGGTGGACGTCATGCGCGAGACACTGGCCCAGCCAGGCCCGGTGGTCCCGGTCGACAGTGTCCGGCTGCTCACCCCGATGGACGGCCTGATGGAACTGTGGGCGGCGGGCGTGACCTACGAGCGCTCCCGCGACGCACGCGTCGAGGAAACCTCGGAGCCGACCGTCTACGACCGGATCTACAACGCCGAACGACCCGAACTGTTCTTCAAGTCCCCGGCGTGGCGGGTGGTGACCGACAACGAGCCGATCGCGGTCCGTGAGGACTCGGCGGTCAACGTGCCCGAACCGGAACTGGGCCTCGTGATCAACGCGCACGGTGAGATCGCCGGATACGTCGTGGTCAACGACGTCAGCTCGCGCTCGATCGAAGGCGACAACCCGCTCTACCTGCCGCAGGCCAAGATCTACGCGGGCAGCAGCGCCGTGTCGGCCGGGATCGTGCCGGCGTGGCTGACCGGCACCGACGACTTGGAGATCGCGATGTGGGTGCACCGCGGCGGTGTGGTGGCGTTCGAAGGCCGCACGTCGACCGCGTTCTTCCACCGCCCGGTGGCCGGGCTGGTGCCGTACCTGACGACGCACCTGCGGTTCCCGGACGGCGTCGTGCTGTCCACCGGGACGGGGATCGTGCCGGAGTTGGATTTCGACCTGAAACCCGGCGACACGGTGGAGATCAGGATCGCGAACGTGGGCAGCCTGACCAACACGGTGCTGCACACCCGCGAATGGCTGGATAGCGTTGGGCCATGATCGCTCGTGAGATCCGGTTGGCCGCGCGGCCAACCGGAATGCCCAAGCCGTCGGACTTCGAGATCGCCGAGGTCGAGGTGCCCTCGCCAGGAGAGGGCCAGATCCTGGTCCGCAACAAGGTCCTCAGCGTCGACCCGTACATGCGCGGCCGGATGAGCGACGCGCCGAACTACGCCGAGTCCTACCGCGTCGGCGAGGTCATGTGGGGCCGCGCGATCGGGGAGGTCGTCGAATCCTCGGTGGACTCGCTCCGGCCCGGCGACTTCGTGATGCACGGCCTGGGCTGGCGGGAGTACGCGACACCCGAGGCCGACGAGGTACGGAAAGTCGACCCCGAGGTGGCGCCGCTCAGCGCGTACCTCGGCGTGCTCGGCATGACGGGCCTGACGGCATACGCGGGAATGGTCGACATCGCCGGGATCAAGGAAGGCGACCACGTCTTCGTGTCCGGGGCAGCGGGCGCGGTGGGTTCCGTGGCGGGCCAGATCGCCAAGCTGCGCGGCGCGGCCCGAGTGGTCGGCTCGGCGGGGTCGGCGGAGAAGGTCCGGTACCTCAAGGAAGAACTCGGACTCGACGAAGCCTTCAACTACAAGGACGGCCCAGTCGCCGCCCAGTTGCAGACAGCGGCACCGGACGGCGTCGACGTGTACTTCGACAACGTCGGCGGCGACCACCTCGAAGCCGCCATCGGCGCGATGAACATGAACGGCAGAGCAGCCCTGTGCGGCTGGATCTCGCAGTACAACGCCACTTCACCACCCGTCGGACCGAACAACATGGGCCGGATCGTCGGCTGGCGGTTGCGGTTGCAGGGCTTCATCGTGACCGACCACAACGACCGCATGCCCGAGTTCCTCGCCGAGGCAGGCGAATGGGTGCGGACAGGTCGGCTGAAGTACGCCGAGACAATCGTGGAGGGATTCGAGCACACGCCGGACGCCTTCATGGACATGTTGGCGGGCAAGAACACCGGCAAGATGGTCGTGTCACTTTAGGCTACGCGGGTCTTGTCCGGCTGGCCCGTGTCGCGGCGATGATCCCTCCGAAAAATCTCGCTGTCCACAACTGACCAGTAACCCCCTTGGCCAGCCGTCACCCCGTTAGACTGGAGCAGGGACGCCCCCCGGGTTGGGTGGGGGACTGTATGTATAGGTGTAGGGCGGTTTCTTCGAAGTTGGTGTTGTGGCCGCGTTTTGGCTTGGTTTATGCGCGCGTTGTGGGTTTGGTTCGTGGTGTCCAGCTTGCGCTGGTTGATCTCGGGTCTGTGCAGCTTGCCGGGGTTGGCTTCGGCTTGTGTTGACTGCGCAGGGCGGTGCTTGGGGTTGGCTTCGGCTTGTGCTGCCAGCACAGGGTGGTGCTTGGGGTTGGTTGCGGGTTGCGCGGCCAGCGCAGAGGGGTGCTTCGGGGGTGCTCCTGCCCGTCGCCCTGGGCGTAGCCCAATCACACGTGTCCAGAGGTCCGCCTGCGTTTGTCGCGGGCGTCAGCGCAGGCACAACGGGCCTCTTGACGCGTGTGGTTGCCTCCGGCAGGCCGCCGGGCAGGAGCGCCCACGCCTTCTCAGTACACACACCGAGGAGTTCAAGCATCCGGCAGGAAGAACACACACCCTCGACTCCTGCCTTGAGGTCTGCCTCCCGGCGAGGGACCCGCTTGTTCCGTGCTCACATCCCAGCTATGACCCGGTGTGTCGAACGCTGCGGTTCAGTGCACGGAACAAGATGTCCCTCGCCGGGAGCAGACCTCGGAGCAGGAGCGGGTGGCCGGTGTCCTTCGTCTCCACAGCCCCGGCCCCAGGGGTGTGTCCTTCGATGCGCGGGCGCTCCTGCCCGACGACCTGCCCGGAGGGAACCACGGACTGTCAAGAGGTCCGTTGGGCCTGCACTGATGCCCGCAAGAAACGTAGGCGGACCTCCTGACAATCCGTGGTTGGCGTAGCCCAGGCCGACGGGCAGGAGCACCCCCGAACCACCCCTCTACGCTGGCGCGCACGCCGCTGCGGGACGGTCTGCGCTGCTTGGGCGCGAGCCGCTCGGGGCCGGTTCTGCTCTAGCGCGCTCGCTGTGAACCCCTGCGTTTGCGCGCTCGCCGCGAACTCGGCCCTGGCGTGCGAGTCGATCGGGGCCATTCTGCGCTGGGGCGCACGCCGCGAAACCCCCTGTACTCGCTTGCGCGCGAGCCGCTGTGGGTTGGTTCTGCGCTGGCGGCACAACCGATGCGGGCTTGGTCCACGCTGGTGCGCTAGCCGCAAACCTCCTGCGCCTGTGCGCGAGCTGCCTCCGGCTGGCTGTTGCTCAGTCCGAAGGCAGCTGCTTTGTCGCTGCGAGGCCTGCGAGGACCCAGTCGGCTACTTCGCGTGCGGTTTCTTCGACGGGGGTGTGGGTTGTGTCGAGTAGGCGCATTGGGGGTTTCATGCTTGCTGCTTCGCGCTGGACCCAGTCGTTGAACTCCAGCATCTCGTCGATGCGGGGTTCGTCCCACTCCCGCCAGGCCGGGCGGGCGCGCAGGCGTTCGCGCATCACCAGTCTGTCGCAGGTCAGCGCCAGGTAGTGGACGTCGCCGAGCAGTGGTCGTTCGGGGATCTCCTCGAACTGCACCGGCACCACTGTCCCGCAGAGCACCACTGGTCTTCCGCTCTGGTGGATCATCCCCACCATCCGCAGCCAGGTCGACCGGAACAGCTGGAAGTCGTTGTGCGGGTCGCGCAGTCCCGCTGTCCACAGCACGTCCTGCTCCAGCACCACCACCCGGTCGCCGAGCATGCTCGTGAGCAGCCTGCTCACCGTCGACTTCCCTGTTCCGCTTGGTCCGGTCAGCGCGAACATCGGCAACCGCAGGAACGGCTGCCGATGCCCGCACTCCTCGCAGACCAGGACAGGCTCATCCGCCAGGACCACGGGCACGTCCATTCTCGTGCCGCAGCCCATGCAGATCTTCAGGTCCACCGGTGCCTTGATCAGTCGAAGAGCTCTTCCAGGAAGCTCTTCCTCTTGCGCTTGTGGCCGTATCCACCGCCGTGGCCGCCGTAAGGCGGGGGCGAGTCGCCGCGGTGGCCGTAGCCGCCGCCGTACGGGGGCGCCGAGTCCCTGTGGCCGCCGCGGTACGGCGGGGCCGAGTCCCGGTGACCACCGCGGTACGGCGGGGCGGAGTCGCCACCTCGGTACATGGGCGGTGGGGCGGCGGGCATCGGCGGCGCGTACTGCTGCTGGTAGCGCTGCTCCGCGTTCAGGATCTGCTCCAGTTCACCGCGGTCGAGGAAGATCCCGCGGCAGCCCTGGCACTGATCGATGTGGACGCCACCACGATCGACGGTCTGCATCGTGTTCTGACACTTCGGGCAAATCACACCCTCCAGACTACTTATGGTCGAAGCCGCATGCTCGTATGTGGCTCGTATCGCCACTCGGATTCTTCGGAGTGTGTAGTTCTCGCACATAGCCCTCCCGGCCGAACACACCTAGCGTGAACGGGCATGAGCAGTGGCGTACCTCACACCGGCCGGGTCGCTCTCGTCACCGGCGGTGCGCACGGGATCGGTCTGGCGTGTGTTCGTGCCCTCGCGAACTGCGGCGCGCGGGTGCACGTCGCTGATCTGGACGGCGACGAGGCGAGAGCCGTGGCCCACGAGGTCGGCGGGGTCGCGCACGAGGTCGACCTGGCCGACGGCGTCGACGGGCTGCCCGCGGACGTCGACATCCTCGTCAACAACGCGGGTTCACAGCACGTGGCGCCGATCCACGAGTTCCCGCCGCCGATGTTCGCCCGGCTTCAGCAGGTCATGGTCACCGCGCCGTTCCTGCTGATCAGGCAGGTCCTGCCGCACATGTACAGCCAGGGCTGGGGCCGGATCGTGAACATCTCCAGCGCGCACGGCCTGCGGGCCAGTGCGTTCAAGTCGGGTTACGTCGCCGCCAAGCACGCGCTCGAAGGGCTCAGCAAGGTCGCCGCTCTCGAGGGCGCGCCGCACGGCGTGACCAGCAACTGCGTCAACCCCGGCTACGTGCGCACCCGGCTGGTCGAAGACCAGATCGCGGCGCAGGCCCAGGCGCACGGCATCAGCACCGGCGAGGTGGTCGAGCGGATCATGCTCGACCGCTCGGCGGTCAAGCGCCTGATCGAACCGGATGACGTCGCCGACGTCGTGCTCTGGCTGTGCGGTCCGCACTCCGGCCACGTCACCGGCACGTCGATCGCGATGGACGGCGGCTGGACCGCCAGTTGAGGAGTGTGGCCAATGACGACCACTGAGACCACCGACCGGGGCTCGTTACGCAAGATCATCGGCGCGAGCATGGTCGGCACCACCGTTGAGTGGTATGACTTCTTTCTGTATACCTCGGCAGCGACCCTGGTGTTCAACAAGGTCTTCTTCCCGACCTCCGACCCGCTCAACGGGACGCTGCTGTCGTTGGGCACGTACGCGCTCGGCTTTGTCGCGAGGCCGCTGGGCGGGTTGGTCTTCGGCCACTACGGCGACAAGCTCGGCCGCAAGAAGCTGCTGGTCGTCAGCCTGTTGATGATGGGGATCTCGACGTTCCTGATCGGTCTGCTGCCCGGGTACGCCACGATCGGCGTGGCCGCGCCGATCCTGTTGACGGTCCTGCGCCTGATCCAGGGGTTCGCGATCGGCGGTGAATGGGGCGGCGCCGTGCTGATCGTGTCCGAACACGGCTCGCCGGACCGGCGCGGGTTCTGGACGTCCTGGCCGCAGGCGGGTGTTCCCGCGGGCAACCTGTTGGCCACGGCGGTGCTCGCGATCCTCGCCGCGGTCCAGCCGGAAGAGGCGTTCGTGACATGGGGCTGGCGGATCGCGTTCCTGCTGTCCGCGGTGCTGGTGCTGATCGGGTTGTGGATCAGGCTGACCATCGCCGAGTCACCGATTTTCCTCGAGGCGCAGGCGAAAGCGGCGCACGCGCCGGAGAAGGCGCCGATCGTGCGGGTGTTCAGGCACAGCTGGCGCGAGGTGCTCGTCGCGATGGGCGCGCGGATCGCGGAAAACGGCTCCTACTACATCATCACGGGATTCCTGCTGGTGTACCTGACGCAGGAGGTCGGGGTGTCCCGGTCGGTGGGGCTCAACGCCGTCGTGATCGGGTCAGCCGTGCATCTGGTCGTGATCCCGTTGTGGGGCGCGCTGTCCGACCGGATCGGGCGCCGCGCGGTGTACCTGTTCGGCACGGTCGGCCTTGGTGTGTGGGTGTTCCTGTTCTTCGCCATGCTGGACACCAAGTCGTTCTGGCTGATCACGCTGGCGGTCAGCATCGGCCTGGTGTTCCACGGTGCGATGTACGGGCCACAAGCGGCGTTCTTCTCCGAGCTGTTCGACACGCGCGTGCGGTATTCGGGCGCGTCGATCGGATACCAGCTGGCGTCGCTCGGCGCGGGTGCGGTGGCTCCGCTGATCGCGACCGCGCTGCTCAAGGGCACCGGCACCGCTGTCGCCGTCTCGGTCTACGTCGCTGCGATGTGCGCGGTCACGGTGGTCGCGATCGTGTTCGCCAAGGAGACGCGAGGCACGCACCTGGGACAGGATGATGGGCGTGCGCGCGTACTGGGAACTGCTTGAGCTGCTGGCTGACGGCGCGGATGGCACTGAGCTGGCCAAACTGGCTGCCACCCGCGCCTCGGGCCTGACGCCGGACGAGGCCGCGCACTGGGAGGCTGCGACGGAGGCGGCCTTGCGTGTCCGGCGCACGCTCGTCGAGCATCAGCGGCGCGAGGCCGAACTGTCGGCGCTTGTCGACACGGCCAACGACCTGGCCAGGTTGCGTGACCCGGAGGCGGTGCTGCAGCAGATCGTGCACCGCGTACGGATGCTGCTCGGCGTGGACGTGTCATACCTGAGCCTGAACGACCTGGCAGGCGGGCAGACATTCATGCGGGTCACCGAAGGGTCGGCGTCCGCGCTGTTCCAGCAACTCTCGCTGGGCATCGGGGAAGGACTGGGTGGCCTGGTCGCGCAGACCGCCCGGCCGTACGCGACACCGGATTACTTCGCTGACAGCCGGTTCAAGCACACACGCGCGATCGACACGGCGGTGCGCGACGAAGGCCTGGTGTCGATCATCGGTGTGCCGCTCACGTTGGGGCGGCGTGTGATCGGCGTGCTGTACGCGGCCGACCGCGCGCTGCGGACGTTCTCACCCGAGGAAGTCGCGTTGCTGTCCTCGCTGGCCGACCACGCGGCGATCTCGATCGACAACGCGCAGCTGCTGGCCGAGACGCGGCGGGCGAACTCGTCGATCCGCCGGGCCGAGAAGGTGCACGACCAGCTCACCGCACTGGTCCTGCGCGGTGCGGACTTCCAGTCGGTCGCGGCGGCGGTCGCGCAGGTGCTCGACGGCGGGATCGTGCTGCACGACGTGGCCGGCGTCGAGCTCGCGTGCGTCGGGAAGTCCGTGGCGCCGCCCGCTGACGCCGTGGCCCGTGCCCAGGCCGGCGGCCACGCTGTGTCCAATGGGGACATCTGGGTGTGCGCGGTGCTCGCCGGGCCGGAGTTGCTCGGCAGTCTGGTACTGACCGGCAGGCCCGAGTTGTCCGATGAGGACCGCCGGTTGTTCGAGAGGGCCGGGTTGGTGACCGCGTTGTTGTTGCTGTTGCGCCGATCCGTCGCCCAGGCCGAGGAACAGGTCCGGGGCGAGTTGCTCACGGACCTGCTGACCGCGCCCGACCGCAACCCGGCTGCGTTGATCGCACGCGGTCGACGGCTCGGCGTGAATCTCGCTGCTGCGCACCACGTTCTGATCGCGCACGCGGACGGTGTGTCGCGTGCGCGGCTCGCAGCCGCGGCGAGTGGTCACGCCGCGCTGGTCGGTGTGCACGCCGAGGAGGTCGTCCTCCTCATCGCCGACGCCGACCCGGACAAGCTCGCGCAGGCACTGTCCGCGGCCGTCGGCTGCCCGGTGACCGTGGGCGCCGCCGGGCCCGCGACCGGCCCGGCCGAACTGGCCGTTGCCTACGCCGAAGCCGGGCGGTGCCTGCGCGCACTGCGCACGCTCGGCCGGGACGGGACCGGGGCTTCCCTGTCCGGCTTGGGTTTCGTCGGTGTCCTGCTCGGCGACCGCGCCGACGTCGCCGGGTTCGCCCACCGCACGCTGGGCCCGGTGCTGGACTACGACGACCACCGCGGCACCGAGCTCATCCGCACGCTGCGCACCTACTTCTCTTGCGGCGCAAGCCTCACCGAGACCAAGGACGTGCTGCACGTGCACGTCAACACGGTCGTGCAGCGGCTCGACCGGATCGCCACCCTGCTGGGCCCCGACTGGAACGCGCCCGAGCGGGCCCTGGAGATCCAACTGGCCCTGCGGGTTCTCACGATCAGCTCGTGAAGGTGTACTCGGTCGACATGGCGCCCATCCTGAGCACGTAGCTGCCGTGTCCCTTGGCGTCCACCAGTTCGCCGGTGCCCGTGCCCGGCACGACCTCGAACTTCCCGGTGACCTTCTCCTCGTCGAAGGTGTTGGTGGTGCGCAGGATCACCGTGCCCGGCTTGCCGCCGATCGACCCGGTGAACAGTTCGGCGCCGGTCGACGTTCCGGTGGTGCCCGCGGTGTAGGCCAGCAGCCCGGCTGACTTGCTCTCGCCGTCCAGGACGCCGGAGTACCGGAACGTCATCCTGGCGTCGCCGATCCGGGCGCCGTTCTCGGCTCCGGCGTACACGTTCTCGTCCCACGCGGTGCATTCGAAGGTGTTCATGACCGTCAGCTTGCCTGCCATTCCTGACAGTTCCTGTCAGGAATGGCAGGGTTTTCCCACCGCGAATCCCGGGCGCCGGACCGCAAGATGCTTCGGGCGGAACAGAAACCGTGACCTTCCGCGACAACAGGCCTGATCAGGTGACATGTCTGGCGAGTCGAGCGGCGAGCGGCCAGCCTGAAAGCATGCGGGAGGTACTGGACGAGCTGGGGGTCTCCCCCGAAGTGCTCGCTCCTCGGAATCGGGTGGCGCTGGACGAGTCGGGGTTCTGCAGGCTCGACAGCTACGTCGACGCGCACACGGCGGACCGGATGATCACCGAGATCACCCGGCTGATCGACGGCAGCCGCCAAGGCGGCACGCTGCACCTGAAGGGCCTGATCGACCAGGGCAGCATGTTCGACGTGCTGTGGCTGCGGCCCGCGCTGCTCGCCGCGGTCAGCCACCTGCTCGGCCCGGACTTCCAGCTCAGGGAGATGCACTACCGGGCGGGCAAACCCGGCCACGGCAGCCAGGCGCTGCACATGGACGCCACCGACCGGGCCGGGCCGGGGACCTGGCGCGTGTGCACGGCGATCGTCGCGTTGACGGCGTTCACGAGCACGAACGGCGCGACCCGCGTCGTGCCGGGGTCGCATTTGGACCATCACTTCAAACCGCCGCACGGCCACCGGCCGCACCCGGACGAAACCCTGCTGACCGGCCCCGCGGGCACCTGCTGGCTGTTCAACAGCCACCTGTGGCACTCGGGCACCCGCAACGAATCCGACGAGCCGAGGCACGCGGTGCTGATCGCGTTCCACCGCCGCAACAGCGGGCCCACGCTGGGGTTCGAGCCTTTGCCGTCCGCTGAAACCGTGCGCAGACTGGGCAACGCGGCATATCTGTTGCTGTAGCGTGACGTGGTGAGTGATCAAAAAGCGCGGATGTTGCGCGGTGAGCGGTACAAGGACAGCGATCCGGTCCTGATCGCGGAACGGCGCGACTGCCAGGAACTGCTCGACGACTTCAACGCGTCCAAGTCGGGTGACCACGCGCTGCGCCAGCAGATCCTGTCGAAGCTGCTCGGCGGGATCGGTGAGGGTTCGTGGATCATGCCCCGCTTCCAGTGCGACTACGGCTACCTGATCCGGATGGGCAGCAACAGCTTCCTCAACTACGACGCGATCGTGATGGACTGCGCCCCGGTGACCATCGGCAACGACGTGTCCATCGGCCCGCGCGTGCAGCTGCTGACCGCGCTGCACCCGATGCAGGACCACGAAGCCCGCCGTCAGCGCTGGGAAACCGCCGCCCCGATCACCATCGGCGACAACGTGTGGATGGGCGGCGGCGTCATCGTCTGCCCTGGCGTGACCATCGGTTCCGACACCGTCGTCGGCGCGGGCAGCGTGGTCACCCGTCACCTGCCAGGGAAGGTCTTCGCAGCGGGCAATCCGTGCCGGGTGATCAAGCAGCTCTGAGAGGTCACGCGCCCACCACGGTGATCTCGGTCGTTTTGCCGTCGCGGACGGTCACCTCACGGTCCGAGTACGCGGCGACCCGTGCCTCATGGGTCACCAGCACGACGGCTGTCCCGTTCTCCCTGGCGGTGCCGACCAGGAGCCGCATCACGCGTTCGCCGTTGAGGGAGTCCAGCGCGCCGGTGGGTTCGTCGGCGAACAGCACGCGCGGCCCGGTGACCATCGCGCGGGCGACCGCGACCCGTTGGCCCTGGCCGCCGGACGCCTCGCCGGGCCGTTTGCCCGCCGCGTCGGCGACTTGCAGGCGGTCGAGCCATTCACGGGCGCGTTCCTCGGCCGTCCTGCGTTTCACGCCGTCGAGGCGCAGCGGGAGCGCCACGTTCTCCAGGCACGTCAGCTCCGCGACGAGTTGCCCGAACTGGAACACGAACCCGAATTCGCTGCGGCGCAACGCGCTGCGCTGCCCGTCGGGCATGCTCGAGATGTGCTGCCCGTCGTAGGCGACGGTTCCGCTGTCCGGCCGGATGATGCCGGCGAGGCAGTGCAGCAGCGTCGATTTCCCCGAGCCGGACGGCCCCATCACCGCGACCACTTCGCCCGCGTCGACGGTCATCGACGCCTGGACGAGGGCTTTCGTCTGACCGAAGGACTTCGTCAGCTCCTGTGCGGTCAGCAACCGGCTCACGGGTGCACCTGCTCACGGAGTTCGTCGAGCCTGGCCGCGGTGAGTTCGAGCCAGCGCAGGTCGGCTTCGAGGTGGAAGAGGGCGTGGTCGCAGATCAGCTGGTCGGCGAGGTCGCCGGTGGTTTTGCGCCTGGTCAGCTCGCGCATCTTGGCCAGGTGCGCGGCTCGCTGGTGGTCGAGGATGTCCGTGGCGCTGCGGTCGGACAGCAGGGCGAGGACGACTTTGGTGTACAGCGTGTTCTGCAGGTACGGCGCCGGGTCCTCCGGCGAGGTCAGCCACGTCTCCAGGTTCGTCACACCGTCGTCGGTGATCGCGTACCGCTTGCGCTCGGGGCCGCCGCCCGGTTCGACGCCGTTCTCCTCGACCATCCCGTTGCGCAACAACCGCGACAACGTCGAGTAGACCTGCCCGTAGTGCAGCGGCCGGTCCTGACCGAAGCGCTCGTCGTAGGCGCGCTTGAGGTCGTACCCGTGCCGCGGCCCCGACTCGAGCAGGCCCAGCAACGTGTTGCTGATCGTCATGGGCCAACTATACGCAGGGTGTATACGCGCCGCGGTTAGGTGAACAGGTGCGCGATCGTGTAGATCGCCAGCCCGGCCAGGGCGCCGACCACGGTCCCGTTGATCCGGATGAACTGCAGGTCACGGCCAACCTGGAGCTCGATCTTGCGTGACGTCTCCTTCGCGTCCCAGCGGTCGATCGTGTCGGTGATCAACGTGGTGATCTCGTCGCGGTAGTTCAGCACGATGTACGCCGCCGCGTCCTGCACCCACGTGTCGACCTTGGTCCGCAGCGCGTCCTCGCCGGTGAGCCGCTGGCCGAGCGAGATCAGGCCCTCGCGGACACGTTTGCGCAGCTCCGAAGACGGGTCCTCGGCCGCGTCGAGCAGCAGCTTCTTCACGTTGGACCACGCCGAGCCGATCACGTTCTGCACCTCGCGGTGCTCGAGCACCTGGTGCTTGACCCGTTCGGCCTTGTCCATCATCTCCGGGTCGTGCTGCATGTCCGCGGCGAAACCGATCAGGAACCCGTCGATGGAGCCGCGCATCGGGTGTTCCGGGTCGGTCTTGAGCGCCCACGCGAACGACATCACCTCGCCGTAGATCCGGTCGGCCACGATCGAGTCGACGAACTTCGGCGACCACGACGGCGCGCGCTCGGTGACGATGCTGACGAACTTGTCGTGGTTGTCCTTGACCCAGTCGTACGCGCGGTCGCAGAGCAGGTCGACCAGCTGCCGGTGTGTGCCGTCCTCCAGGACGCGTTCCATCAGCTTGCCGATCGGCGGTCCCCACGGCACCGCCATGATCCGCTTGGTCACGGCCTGCTCGAACACGGCCTGGACGTCCTCGTCGCGCAGCACGGTGACCATCCCGCGCACGACCGTCGCCAGTTCGGACGTCACCCGTTCGGCGCTCTCCGGCTGGCTGAGCCACTCGCCGAGCCGCTTGGTCACGTCCACCCTGGCCAGCCGTTCGCGCACGACCTCCTCGGAGAGGAAGTTCACGCCGACGAACTCGCCGAGGCTGTCGCCGAGCACGTCCTTGCGGTTGGGGATGATCGCGGTGTGCGGGATCTTGATGCCCAGCGGATACCGGAACAGCGCCGTGACGGCGAACCAGTCGGCCAACGCGCCGACCATGCCCGCTTCCGCCGCGGCCCGCACGTACCCGACCCACGCCGGACCGCCGTTGGCCTCCCACGCCCACGCGACGGCGAAGATGACGGTCGCACCTGCCAGGAAGGCGAGCGCCACCAGCTTCATCGTGCGCAGGCCACGCTGCTTCTCGGCTGCGCCGGGGACCGGACCCAGTTGCTCCACGGCACCATTGTCCGTGAGGATGACTCAACGTGCGTGCTGCCTTGACTCCACGGCTTCAGCCGTTCACATCGACCATCTTCGCCGAGATGACCGCACTGGCCACCCGAACCGGCGCGGTGAACCTCGGCCAGGGCTTCCCGGACACCGACGGGCCCGCGTCGATGCTGGCCGAGGCGCAGAAAGCGATCGGCTCCGGCATCAACCAGTACCCGCCGGGCCCCGGCCGTCCGGAGCTACGGCAGGCCATCGCCGAGCACCGGACCCGCTACGGGACCCGGTTCGACCCGGACAGCGAGGTCCTCGTCACAGTCGGCGCGACCGAGGCGATCGCGTCCGCCCTGCTGGGCCTGGTGGGTCCCGGTGACGAGGTGCTGCTGATCGAGCCGTACTACGACTCGTACGCGGCCTGCGTTGCCCTCTCCGGCGCGACCCGCCGCGTGGTCCCGCTGGCCGAGGACCCGGAAACCGGCCGGTTCGCGCCGGACATCGAGGCCCTCCGGGCGGCGGTCACGCCGAACACCCGGCTGATCATGATCAACACCCCGCACAACCCGACCGGCACGGTGTTCACCCGCGACGAGCTGACCGCGATCGCCGAGCTGTGCGTCGAGCACGACCTGATCGCCGTGACCGACGAGGTGTACGAGGACCTGATCTTCGACGGCCTCGAGCACGTGCCGCTGGGCTCGCTGCCGGGGATGGCCGAGCGGACGCTGACGATCTCCAGCGCGGGGAAGATGTTCAACTGCACCGGCTGGAAGATCGGCTGGATGTGCGGACCGGCGGAGCTGGTCGCGGCGGCGAAGGCGGCCAAGCAGTTCCTGACCTTCGTCGGCGGCGCGCCCTTCCAGCCCGCTGTGGCGCACGCGCTGCGGCACGAGGGCGCGTGGGTCTCGGACCTGCGAAGCCAGTTGCAGTCCAAGCGCGACCGCCTGGTCGCCGGGCTGACCGAGGCGGGCTTCGGCGTGCGGCCGAGCCAGGGGACCTACTTCGTCTGCGCGGACGTGCGGCCCCTCGGGTTCACCGACGGCTTCCAGCTGTGCCGTGAGCTGCCGGAGCGCATCGGCGTGGCAGGCGTACCGGTGCAGGTCTTCACCGACACACCCGAGCACTGGAAGCACGTGGTGCGCTTCGCGTTCTGCAAGAAGGACGAGGTGCTCGACGAGGCCGTGGCCCGCCTGCACAAGCTCACCCCGAGCCCCAGCAGCTGAACCCGAAGTGCCCGTAGCGGCGCTGCGCGCCCGCCAACGCCTCGGCGGGCGCCGCGCCGGCGTCGAGCAACCGGTGGAAACCGGACATGAGCCCGACGGCGGCCTCATCGGGCACGGCAACAGTGCTCGCGATCAGCGCCTGACCGCCGCGGTCGAGCAGGACGTCCGCGAAAACCTCCGCCCTGGCCACCTCACACGCGGACAGGACGAGGATTCGCGGCGCACGGGTGAGCCGGGCGAGGTCGTAGCCGTAGAGCGGCCCGTCGGACAGCTGGAGGCACGAGAACATCGGCGCGTCGTACCGGAACGTCCCGTGCGCGGCGATGTGCACGACATCGGCACCGTCCATCACGGCGAGCACGGAATCCACTTTGGACTCGACCGGGACGCACCCGATGGCGGCGACCTCGCGAGCGGCGTGCGCGAGCCCAGGCCCGGCAGCGGCGAACACACCTTCACCCGGCTGGGACCTGGTCGCCCGTACCCAGGCCGCGACCGACGGTGCCAAGGACATCGGGCGCCCCGTACACGACGGCATCGCCGCCCACACCATGCTGGACATACCCTCGGCCGGGATGACGACCAGCGACCGGTCACCGACCCGCAGCGGCGCGATGATCTGGTTGTCCAACTGACCGCCCAACTGCGCGGAGAACCTCATGGCGACCGGATCGAGCGAGCCGAGATGGTGCACCCGCATCCGGCCGTCAGCCACCGTGCACGCGAGCAGCTCGTTGTCGTGCAACGAATAGCTGACGAGCATCCGGTCGCCGAGCGCTTCGGTCAACGCCATCGCCCCGTACCGGTGGCGCGTGATCCGGGTACGACGGCGGATCCGGTCTTCGAGGCGCACGGCCGTCGTCACATCGCCTTGCGCCTCGGCCGCCCTGAGCTTGACCAGATCGGCCGTGTCCGCCAACGGCAACACCGTTATCCGCTGCCGCTCGATCCAGTCGAACACCGTCCGCGCACGACGGGCGTGCCTGATCGCCACCGAGGCGAACTCAGCCGCCAGTTCACGCGCACCCGCTCCCATCACTGCCGCGTAACCGGTGACCACGCGCATTCCCGCGTGACAGGCCGCAATGCGCGCCTGGCTCGTGGTCGCCGCCTTGGCTCTGGCCAGCCAGCCGATCGCGCGCAACCGCGCGGTGTTGGCGTTGCGCTCAGCCTGGAGCCTGACCAGCAGCTCCGGCGCCTGTTTGCCCGCCTCCAGCAGCAACTCGGCTGCTTCCGTCCGCTTTCCCCACCGCACGCACCGGTTCGCCACGCGCTTGGCCGCGGCCACGTCGATCACGTCTGTCCGCAGCGCCAGCGCGTCGGCTGCCGCCGTCCACGCGGGCCTGCGCTGGATCCGGAAAAGGTCCTGGGCCCGTTTGGCCTCACCGGCCGCGTGGTCGACGTCGCCCGCCCGCAACGCGCAGTACCCGGCCGCCAGCACGGCCTCCGCCAAGCGGCTTTCCCGTCCCGCGAGCAACGGTTCCGCCTGTTCGAGCAAGGCACTGGCGTCACGGGTCATGCCCGCCGCGAGCAACGCGGAGGCGTGATCGATCAGTGCTTCCGCCCGGCCCGAACGCAGTCCGCTGCTCGACTGCTCGAACAACTCCAACGCCTTCGGCAGGTTTCCTGCCTGCAGCGCGACGAAACCACGGTTGTGAACGCACGTCGCCACCCGCTCGTGCTCGTCCAACTGGCGCAGGATCCGGGCGGCCGCAGCGAAGTCACGGTCAGCCGCCGCGAGCCTGAACAGATAACCGCGTGCGATTCCACGGCCGGTCAACGCGTTCGCCAACCACCTCGGGTCGTCACGGAGGAATTCCATGGCCGCTGACAGCCTCATCACTGCTTGTTCGTAGGCACCGCTCGCGCACAGCCGCAGACCGTCGACGGTCCGGGCCCGGCCGGAGGAGGCACCGTTCTCGACCGCTTTGCGCAGTTCACGGGCGCATGCCCGGGCGTTGCCCCGTTCCAGTTCGATCCACGCGATCGTCAGGTGGACCTGCCCGGCATCGCCCTCGGCCCGCCTGAGCGCGTCACGGGCTTCGGCCAGCGCCCGGACGTAATCGCCGCGCTCGACTGCGTCGAGCGCCTCGGCGTGGCTCATCGCACGAACCAGTCCGTCACCACGCCGTCGATCGACAACCGGACCGGCCCAGGCGGCGCGTCGGCCTTGAACAGGCCGTTGAGGTCGACGTCGGCGCTGATCATCCCGTCCGGCCACCACACCTGGACATCCGCGCGCGGCAGAACCACCCCGGTCAGCGCGGTGCCGATCTCCACGTGCACGGTGTGCCGGTGGTTGCCGAACCGCAGCGTGGCCAGCGCGCTCCTGGTCAGCACCTCCGGCAGCGTGTCGAACCTCGGTGTGGCGTGGTCACGCGGTTCGGCGATCACGTCGGGCGCGGGATCGACCCGGTCGAACAAGGTGCGGTCCAGCCTGGTCCGCAGCGACCGGAGGCACCGGGTCTTGGTCTGCCCGACACTGCCGACCTGGAGGCCGACGGCGTCGGCGAGTTGGGCATAGGTGAATTCGGGGACGTACACGAACAGCCGGAGAAGCCGCTGGCACCGCTCGGGCAAAGACTCGAATGCCCGCCACAGCTGCCGATCCCGTTCGTCGGCGATGACAACCTGGTCGGCCCCGTCCTGCACGCCGGCATCCGGCACCCACCGAACGGGCAGAGGCCGCCGAATCCGCAGAACTCGCAGGCATTCGAACCGGGCAGCGGTGGCCAGCCAAGCCGAAACTTTCTCAGAATCCCGAATGTCGCCGAGGTGCTCGGCGAGATTCAACCACGTGGTCTGGAAAACGTCGTCGGCGTCCGCGGAGCTGAGCCGGAACGCCCGAGCAACAGCCCAAACCACAGGTCCATGAGCAGCAACCAGCTCCCGCCAACCCTCTTCATCAAGCGCCTCCATGCCAGCTCAGACGCCCAACCACTCCAACCAGCTCCAAAATCCTCAAATCCCACCCGCTAGAGTGACCCCAGTTACCCACAGCGATTTTCTTTCCTTGTCTCCGCTTCTTCCTCCTCCGTGCGTCTCGCCATCATTCGCGCTTTCCGCCGTCGGCTTGTGTGTTCAATACCGTGTCTGGATCCAACCGCTTTCCCTCTCCGGGGGCAGACCACCGAAAGGGGAACCGAAGAACTGGGTTGCTGTACTTCTCTCGCCAGCCCGCGAACTTCCGGGGCGGAGTGGGCGCGGTCGGGCCCCTTCCATATGGCCTGCCGGAGGCAACCACACGCGTCGAGAGGTCCATATGACCGCCGCTCATGCCCGCGAGTTGCGCAGGCGGACCTCTGGACACGTGTGGTTGGGCTTCGCCCAGGCCATATGGAAGGGAACCACCCCCGAAGCCGCCCCTTGTGCTTGCAGCACACCCCGTACACACCCACTCCCGCTCACACCCCGCCCCTCTCACTCCCCACTCCTTCTCACTCCCCACTTCCGCCCACCTCCACTCCCGCTCACGACGCCTTCGACTTCCTGCAACGCAAGCCACCCACCCAACTCATGTCATCCCGGCCCCCGCCCCAGCCCTAGCAATAACCCCGCGGCGAAGCCGCAGGGGGAACCCGAAGAGGTGGCTGGTGAAGCGAAAGGTGCCGAGGCTGGGCCGAAAGAAGCAAGCACCGTGGGGGGCTTGGGGGGCTCGGCCCCCCAAAATAACGAAAGTCCAAGCCGAGGGAGCGAGCAAAGCGAGCGACTAAGGCTTGGAGCGTAGGACGTCCCCGCTCGACCCGGCTGGGGGTCCCGGGGAGCGGGGACGTTTGGCTCGCCGAGGGGGAGGGGGCGAGCATCCATAGAGTAGCGCGTCGGCGACTGTGCGTGCCAGTGGTCGTTGCTAAATCGCGTTCACAATGTTGGCTGTCCGAGTGAATGACTGTCGAGGGCTTGCGCCGGGGTGTGCCCTTCTCTGAGGAGGTTTGCCAGGTCGGCCGCTATTTTTGGGGCCGCGAAGGAGGTTCCGCTCCAGCGGGCTACGCCGTACTCGCGTGCTTCGGTGCCGGGGGCTGTACCTTCTGTGCCTGTTTTGAGCCTTACGTGACTGGATGTGATGTCCACGCCCGGCGCTGTGGCGTTCACCCAGGGGCCGCGGTTGGAGAATGCCGCGATTGTGCCGGTTTCGTCGGATGCGGCGACGGCTGTCACGGTGTCGAGGGCTGCGGGCCAGAATGGTCTGCTGCTGCCGCCGTTGCCTGCTGCCGCTACTACCACTGTGTCGCTGTCGGGGTGGGTGAGTTCGTGTTCGAGGATCGGTGGGCAGCGGTTGTCCGCCGTGTAGCAGCCTGAGGTGAGCAGGGTTATGTCGATGTGGCCTCGGGCGCGGGTTGCCCTGATCGCCGCGGCCAGAGTCGTGTCGTCGGTGAGGCCCATGGAGGACAGGACTCGGTGGTGGCGGATGGTCACGCCGGGGGCGTTGCTGATCAGGACGCCTGCCACGAAGGTGCCGTGGCCTGCTTGCCAGTCGGGGGTGCCGTCGATGTCGTGGTCGAGCACTTCGGGGTGCAGGCCCCATTCGGTGAACCACGGTTTCCCCGCGAACCAGGGGTGTGGGTCCAGCCCGGTGTCGAGCACGGCCACGGTCACGGGTGGGTCCCATGTTTCCGGGGCCGGTGGCCGGGGCGCGGGGATGTCGATTTCCGGCCCGCCGATCCAGGTCGCCGTCCCGAGCATGATCGGGCCGCCGATGTGGACGTGATTGGGGGCCGTGCGCCAGCGGCTGGTGATGTCCGCGGCGACTTCGACCGGGCGGTCGCGCAATTCGTCGCGCAGGATGATGCGTCCGCTTGGGTCAATCCGGTCGACCCACCGGCGCAGTTCGTCGGAGACCGGTTGGACCGCCTGCGGTTCGACGATCAATTGTCCCGCTCGGACAAGACATTCCCGCGGTCCGTCTGGATCGTGCAAGACGAGGTCCGGCACGCGCCATTGCCACCGGCTGACCCATTCGGAGAGCCGCATCGCCCGTTGAGTGTCCACGAAGGACACACTGGCGGGATACCGGGGCACTCGCCCAGTCGCACTAGAAGGATCACCCAGTTCGGTGAATACGACGCACCGTGACCGTCGCCGAATGGACACACCGGGGTCAGACAATGAGATCCGCCTTTCCGGGCGGCGCTTGCAAAGCTAGGGTTCAACCGGCGGTGTGATTGCGGGACGCGATTGGGCTCGTCGCCGGAGTGTTCGTGTTGGGTCAGTGGAAACGGTGGTGGTCCTGGTGACCGGCTCGGGTCAGGCGCGTGGCGCCGGCACGACGCTGCGTCGCCTCGTCGTGCGGTTCGCGCTGCTCGTCGGCTTCACCGCGGCGGGCTGGCTGGCCAGTGTGCTGCTGACCAGCGGCACGGCGTCGGCCGATCTGATCGAGCTGCCGAGGATCCCCGGCATCACCGCGCCCCAGTCCCAGCAGGCCCAGGCCCAGCACCAGAAACCGGCCAAGGCCCCGGCGAAGAAGAAGACCGGCAAGTCCGGCGGCGGTGACCTGGTCGGCGGGCTGCTCAGCCAGGTGACTTCGACGGTCGACGACACGCTCGGCACCGTCACCACGACCGTGACCACCACGCTCGACACCGTGACGAAGACAGTTGTCACGACGGTCGACGGCGTCACGAAGACCGTCACCACGGTCGTCGACCAGGTGGCGCAGATCCCGGGCGCGCTCCTGCCGCCTCCGCAGTCCGGCGACGACGACCACGACGGCGGCCTGCTGCCCGACCCGATCGGTGACCTGCTCAAGCCGCAGCCGAAGACACCGAGTCCCAACAAGGACACGGACGCCGCTGACCGCGGCACCGCCACTGTCGAGACTCCCGCCGCGGCCATCGCGGCCGTGGCCGCACCGGCTGACGTGCCGGTGGTGGAGGCTCCGGTGACCGAACACCCGCGCCTGCTGCAGGAAGCTCGCCGCACGTCGCAGCTGACCATCGTGCCCGCACCGGTCAAATCCGCTGCCGCCGCGCACATGGTCGCGCCCGCCGACAACTCTCCCCGCCCGTTGCCGGGCCCACCGGCTCCGGTTGCCCCGGCCGCGCCCGCGCCGACCGCTTCGGCGGGTGGCAACAGCGGCTCGGACGCACGGTCGATCCTCGCGGTGTTGACGCCGCGCACCACGCTGGCCGCGCCGCAGGCGGGCCTGCTGCACTGGGATGAAGCGTTCGCTGAGGTCAGCCGGTCGGCTGGGCTCCCGGCGACGCCGCCTGACTGATCTCACGTTTTCGCGGCATAACTCTGCCCTGAGTTCGTCTCACCATGGGCGAGGTGTGTCCCCGGGTATTCGTCACGTCTGTTCGTGAACGTTCCCAGAACCACCCGACCTGCCGACCGCGCCCGGTCAGGTCGGGACCTGGGCCCCGGATGCCGCGATGCCCCCGCGGCTCCGGGGCTCCCCACTGGCTGCTTCGCCTTGGCTGGCACAACGAGGGGCTGTGCCAACCACTCGCAGGACGAGCGGCCAGAGTGTCCGATCGGGTGTGATGGAACCCGAGGTGACACGCTAGTGCGCCGGATGGATGCGCGACGACCATCAGGTCGTAGCGGTTACGCCATCCGGCGCACTGCTTTCTACAGCGTCTGAGGGTACGTTGACTAGCCCTGATCGGATGCACCTACCTGCGCAACGATCTGACCAGCGCGATCGTGGCAGCGGCGATCAGGAAGCTTTGCCGAGCCGCTCGCTGACGCCCTGGTAGGTCACGCCACGCGCCGCCAGCGCGCCCGTGGCGACCGTCTCGTCGTTGAGCAACGCGAGCAGCAGGTGTTCAGTGCCGATGTACTTGTGCCTGCGCCGCAGCGCCTCCCGCAGACTGCGTTCGAGCACCTTCTTGGCTTCGCGGCCGAACGGAACGTGCCGCTTGCCGCGCCCGGCGGGCGCGTCGAGCACGTCCTTGCCGAAACTCGCCTCGACGCTGCGGATGACGTGCTCGACGTCCACACCGACCGCGTTGAGCGCTGCCGCGTCCTCGTCGGTGAGGCCGCCGCGGCGCCGTACCCGGTTGGATTCCTCGACCAGCCCGTCAGCCGTCACGTCGTGCCCGGCCAGCAGCCGGGTGGCCGCATCGTCCTGGTCACGGACCAGTGCGACGAGCAGGTCCATGCTGTCGATCCGGTCGGCGCCGGTCGCGCGCGCCTCCCGCTGGGCTCCGACGACCACGTTGCGGGCCGCACTCGTGAAACGCTCGAACATCATCCCCTCCCGTGTTTCTTGTGGACCGCCTGCCGGCTGACGCCGAGCTCGTTGGCGATGTCCTGCCATGACCACCCGTTCGCCCGCGCGTTGCGGACCTGCACGGCCTCAAGCCACTCGAGCAGCTTGCGCAACGCCGCGACCGCACGCAGCCCCACCTTGGGGTCTTTGTCGCCGGCGGCGTTCGCCAGCCTGGTCGCCTCAGTCATGATGTCAATCTAGGTTGACATCTCCCGGCTGTCAATCAAAGTTGACATAGCAGGTCAGTGGCCGTGGTCGAGTTCTGTTTGTGACCTAGGAAGCGCAAATATCGTCCGGTGTGAGCGGTCCGTGCCCAATAGGCTGCCTTCGTGGGAAGTCTGCTATGGCTGGCGCTCGCTCTGGCGGTCGCGGGAGCGGTGCTCAACGGAGTGGGGGCGTTGTGGCAGAACACCGCTGTCCGTGACAAGCAGAACGGCAAGCTGGTCAGCATCGGTTCGTTGCTGGACCTGCTGCGCAACCGCCGTTGGCTGCTCGGGCAACTGGCTGTCGTGATCGGCAGCGCGCTGCACTTCGGCGCGCTGGCCTTCGCGCCGGTCACCGTCATCCAGCCGATCGGCGTGCTCGGCATCGCGGTGACCACGATCGCGACCGCACGGCGTGACCGCGTCAACCCGACCATCGGCACCTGGCTGTCGCTGGCCGCGATCGTGCTCGGCGTCGGCGGGTTCACGTCCCTGGCCGCGTCGAACGCGCAGGTCACGCGGGTCTCCGACGAGACGGCCGTGCTGATCGCGATGATCGTCGGCCTGCTGCTGATGGTGCTCGGCCTCGTCGGCAGCATCGGCCACGGGCTGGTCCGCTGCCTGGCGTTCGCCGCGGGCGGCGGCGTCGTGTTCGGCTTCGCCTCGGTCGTGATCAGGCTCGCCGCGCTGAGCCTCGAGCACGGCAACCCCGCCGACTTCCCGACCGGGTCGCTGATCGGCGCGGTCCTGTCCATCCCGGTCGCCGTGTGGTTCATCCAGCAGGCGCACGCCAGCGGCCCGCCGGACCTGGTGGTGGCCGCGCTGACCTTGGCCGACCCGATCGTGGCCATCGGCATCGGCTACGTGGCGCTCGGCGAGGGCGCGACGACATCGACGATCGCGACGCTGGCCGAAGGGGTGTGCTTCCTGCTCGCCGCGCTGGGCATCGTGATGCTGCCCAAGACACGCAGGAAGTCGTCGGACAAGTCCGCTGCCCCGTCGCACGCGGCCCAGTACTCGGAGAATTGATGACGTCGTTTCAGCCGGGGATCGTCGACAACGGTCTGCGCCGGCGGTTGGTCCGGTCGCGCGTGTTGTTCTGGGCGGCGTTCGCCGGCCTGCCGCTCGTGCTCGCCGTGCTCGCGATCCTGCTCACCTATCAGCCGGAGGCGCTGGGCGTCCACGAGCGGATGGCCGGGAGCCGTTCGTCCGGGAGAGCGATCCTGTTCGTCCTGCTGGTCGTCGTGTCCGGCACGGTCGGGTGGCTGATCCGCCGCCGTCCGAGGGTATGGGTCACGGCAGCGAGTTTCGTGGGGCTGGCCGTCGGCATGATCTTCGGCCTGGTGGCCTCGTTGGCGACGCGGCAGACGCAGAACACCGTCATGGCGTCCTTCATCGGTACGACGGTGTGCTGCGCGCTGGTCGCGCTCTGGGCACGCCGGGTCCTGCTGAACCCGTTGACGCCGGACCTGGCGGGAACGGCGCTGCACGTGCCGGTGTGGTTGCGGGACAACGTCACGGTGTGCCTGGTGATCGGCCATGACGCACTCGTCCTGCGCCGCACCAGCAAGGCAGCGCCGTTCTCCGTCGAGCACGGGTTCAGCCAGGTCCAGGGCGTCGAGGTGGGCCACTTCCCCGCCGACGCCCGGATCCCGGTCATGCTCGGCGATCCCGAAGGGGAGGACACCCCGGCCAAGGTCGCGGATCTGCGCGTGGACGCGGGTCCGACCTTGCGGGTGCGGTTCCCCGACCACGTCATGGAGATCCCGGTCAAGGAGCCTGATGCCTTGGCCGAGCTCCTGCGGCGGCGCGTGGAGCGCGCACGCGGCAGGAGTACGACGGGTCTTCAGGACGGATAGGACGGGCTCAGCCGGTCACCGTGGCGTTGGCCTTGGTGAACTCCCACTGGCCCTGTGCGATGCCACCGCAGTTGTTGCAGTCGCGGTTGACCGCCCAGAAGGACACCCTGGCCAGGTGGACCGAGTTCGCCCAGCTGACGATCGAGCGGAAGTTGGCCGCTGTCACGATCTCGCCGGTGTCGGTCCGGCCGTTCATCGACGAGAGGCCGGAGCGGCGCCAGGCGGCGTCGTCCGTCAGCCCGTACACCGACTGCACCTTGTTCTTCAGGCCGGTCACCGAGCTCTTGGTCATCGCGACCATGTCGCCGCCCGAGCTGAAGTTGAACGGCATCACCGTCCACACGTCGACCGGGGCCGAGAGGTCCTTGGCGCGCTGCACCAGCCGGTTGCCCCAGGTGTCGAGGCCGCTGGTCAACGCGGGGATCGTGATCACGATCTTCACCGACGGCCGCTGCTGGCGGACGATCTTCAGCGCGTTCAGGATCTTGTCCTGCACGGCCGCGTTCTGGAACTCGTCGGTGTTCTCGACGTCCAGGTCGATCGCGGTGAACTTGCCCGCGTCGATCACCTTCACGTACGCGCCCGCCAGCGCCTGTGCGGTCGAGCAGTACGTGCCGAGCTTGTTGCCCGACCAGCCGCCGATCGACGGGAGGGCGTCGCCGCCCGCCGCCCGGATCTGGTTGACCCTGGTGATGTCCGCGCCGGTGAGCGACCTGGTGCCGTCCCACAACGGGTTGCAGGAGCGGTCGGACAGGATGAACGCCAGTGTGAAGGCCTTGATCCCGGTCTGCTGCATCACCGTCACCGGGTTCGGCGGGCTGCTCCACTGGTACAGGTAGGGAGCGGCCAGGATCGGGTTGACTGCAGCGTTGGCCACGGGAGCCAGCCCGACGGCCATGCTCACGGCCGCGGCCGCGACCAGGATTCGCCGCATGATTTTCATTCGTCCTCCAGCAAGCAGGGTGTGCGGAGTCCACTTCCGGGCGTCTCAGGCGGCAGTCAACGGACCGGATGCGGCCGACTACGGTCGGCACCATTGACGGTGGACTAGACCAATAGCGGCTGTCAAGGGGTAATACCCGGCTCCCCGATCCGATACCCGGAGGGACAGCTCGCCGCGAGAAGGGCAACCGATGCCAGCAAAGGTCATCAACCTCACCGTGCACGGCATCGGCAAACCGCCAAGGGAGCTCGACCCCGGCGAGGACGGCACCTGGGTCACCGTCGAGCAGTTCGACCAAGTCATGGACGCCGTCGTGGACCGGCCGGACGTGCGCATCACGTTCGACGACGGCAACAGCTCCGACGTCGAGATCGCGCTGCCCCGTCTGCTCGAACGCGGCCTGACCGCGGAGTTCTTCGTCCTCGCCGGTCTTCTGGGCGAATCGGGCAGGCTGGATCGCGCCGGTGTCCGCGAGCTGATGGCCGCCGGGATGCGGATCGGGTCGCACGGCTGGTCGCACCGGGACTGGCGGCGAGCGGACTTCGACCAGGCGGTCGAGGAAATGGTGACCGCGCCACAGCTGCTGGCCTCGATCACCGGGCACCCGGTCACCAGGGTCGCGGTGCCGTTCGGTTCGTACGACCGGGTGGTGCTGACCCGGTTGCGCCATGCGGGCGCCAGTCTGGTCTACACGAGTGACGGCGGCGCCGCGGCGCCGGATTCGTGGCTGCAGGCCAGGACCAGCCTGCGGCACGACATCGATCCATCGTGGACAGCGGACGTGCTCGCCGGGCAGCCGGGGTTGCGCCGGTCGGCGCGCAGGCTGGCCGCGGGCATGGTGAAACGCACTCGTGGCCCGGCACGATGAGGTTGGCGTGAGAGTCGCCGTCGTCATCGTGACGTACAACAGCGCGGACGCCCTCGGTACCTGTCTCGCTTCGCTGCCAGCGGGACTCGACGGTGTCGAGGTGACCGAGATCGTCGTCGCTGACAACGCTTCCCGTGATTCGACGTGCGAGATCGCCAAGAATTTCACCGAGTTGCCGGTCCGCGTTGTCGAAATCGGCCGCAACGCGGGCTATGCGGCCGGGATCAACGCGGGGATCCGCGCACTCGGGTCGTACGACACCGTCCTCGTGATCAACCCGGACGTCCGCGTCCGGCCCGGCGCGGCGGCCAAGCTGGCCGAGGCGTTCAGCCGCTCGAACGTCGGGATCGCCGCGCCGAGACTGGAAAACCCGGACGGCAGCCTGCAACCTTCGTTGCGCCGGCCACCGACCGTGCTGCGGGCGTGGGCCGAGGCGTTGATCGGCGGGAACCGTGCCGGGCGTTGGGGAACGCTCGGTGAGCTGATCACCGATCCACGCCGGTACGACGTGCCGGGGCCAGCCGCCTGGGCCACCGGAGGCGTGCTGATGCTGTCCGCCGAGGCGGTCCGCCAGACCGGGCAGTGGGACGAGACTTTCCTTTTGTACGGCGAGGAAACGGACTTCGCGCTGCGGGCCGGACGGCTGGGCCTGCTGACGTGGTACACGCCGGACGCCGTTTTCGAACACGACGGCGGCGAGTCGGGGACCAATCCGATGCTGTGGGCGTTGCTGACGGTCAACCGGACCACAGTGGTCCGGCGGCACTACGGTTTCCTCGCGTGGGCGGGGTATTTCGCGGCCGTGGTCGTCGGTGAGGGAATCCGTGCGCTGGCGGGCAGACCGACCGCCAAGGCCGCGCTCACGGCGTTGCTGAATCCGTCGCGACGGCGGAAGGTCCTGCCGCAATGAGACTCGTGCCGTTCGGATCACTGACCGACGAAGACTTCGCGGCATGGCAGGCCATCAGAGCAAGTGATTCCCGATGGGACAGTCCATATTTCACCCACGAGTACATGGCGGCCGTGCACGCCGGTCGGCCGATCGATGTGCTGATCGGCGACGGTTTCCTGTGGCCGCTGCACAAAACCGGGAGCTCGGCGCGTCCCGCCGGGTCACCGGGTGCGGATTTCCAAGGGCCGATAGTGGAACCGGGTGTCCGGTTCTCACCGAAGGCCGTGCTCGCAGCGGTCGGGGTCCGGTCGCTCTCGTTCGACCACCTGGTGGACGGATACCGCGATCTGGAGCCGTGGGTCGAGGAACGGCGGGTCTCGCCGTTCATGGATGTCACCGGCGGCCTCGACGGGTATCTCAACCGGGTCGACAAGAGCGGCCGGGGCAAGATGTCCGAGGCCCGCAGGCTGACCAACAAGGCCAACCGCGAACTCGGCGAGGTGCGCTCGACCGTCCAGGCGAACGATGGGCTCGATCAGGTCGTCGCACTCAAGCGCGAACAGTACGCGTCCACCGGCGCGCAGGACCACTTCGCCGACCAGGCCAATCGCGACTTGGTGCGGCGGCTGATGGGCTCGGACCTGGGCCTGTTGTCCACTGTGTACGCGGGGCCGCACCTGCTCGCCGCGCACTTCGGGATCCGCGACGGTGGTGTGCTGCACTGGTGGTTCCCCGTGTTCGAGCGGAAGTTCGGCTCCTACTCGCCGGGTTGGGTCCTGCTGCGCGAAGTCGTGACAGCCGCGCCCGAACTCGGCATCACCCGGATCGACCTCGGCCGCGGTGAGGACGAGTACAAGCGGCGCGCGATGACCGGATCGTCCACTGTGTGCATCGGCGCGATCACCTCGGGGCTGGGCACCCCGGCCCGCCGGTTGCGCCGGGCCGCTGTCGGCGCCGCGAAATCCTCCCCGATCGCCCCGCAACTCAGGGCGATCGCCCGCAAACTCCGCTGACAGAACCTCGTGAGTGTTTTGGCCGGTTAGAACCGGCCAAAACACTCACGAGGGTTTTAGCGGCCCAGGCCGGTCCAGGTGAAGCCGGCGCGGCGCAGGGTGTCCTTGTCCAGCAGGTTGCGGGTGTCGACCACGACCGGGCTGCGGACAGCCGAGGCCAGTTTGGACCAGTCGAGCGTGCGGAACTCCGGCCACTCGGTCAGGATCACGAGTGCGTCCGCTTCCTTGCCCGCCAGGTACGGGTCGTCGACCACGGTCACCGAACTGATCTCCGGGCGGAGATTGTCCGACCGCACAGCAGGGTCGTACGCGACAAGTTCGGCGCCCGCCTGACGCAGCAAAGCCGCGACAGCCAGCGCCGGGGAGTCGCGCAAATCGTCGGTGTTGGCCTTGAACGTCAACCCGAAGATGCCGAGGCGCATGTGCGACAACGAGCCGCCGCGCTTGCCGGTCACCGCGAACCGGATCTTCTCCACGATCCGCTGGCGCTGCCGTTCGTTCGTGTCGATCGTGGCCCGCAACAGGCGGAACTCGAAGTCGGCCGCGTCGGCGACCTGGAGCATCGCCGAGGTGTCCTTGGGCAGGCAGGACCCGCCCCAGCCGGGACCGGGCGACAGGAACGCCTGGCCGATCCGCCGGTCGTAGCCCATGCCCTCGGTGACGTCGGCGATGTTGGCGCCGAGCCGCTCGCACAGCTCGGCCATGGCGTTCACGTAGGACAGTTTCATCGCCAGGAAGCAGTTGGCCGCGTACTTCACCAGCTCGGCACTGGCCGCGTCGGTCAACACCGTCGGCGCGCCGAGCCTGGCGTACAGAGCGGACACACGCTCGGCGGCGTCCTGCTCGTCGGAACCCACCACGACCCGGTCGGGGTTGAGGAAGTCCTCGACCGCGGTGCCCTCGCGGAGGAACTCGGGGTTGCTGACCACCGACACGTCCGAGCGGTTGAGCAGCTCGATGGTCCGCTGCGAGGTGCCGACCGGGACGGTCGACTTGTTGACGATCACCGTGCCCGGCTTGAGCAGGCCGCGGATCTCGTCGATGACCGACTCGACCACTGCCAGGTCGGCCACCCCGCCGACGCCCATCGGGGTCGGCACGCAGAGGTAGACGATCTCGGCGCCGTCCTCGTGTTCGGCGATCGCCGTCTTGGCGCCGACCACGAAGGACAACCTGCCCGCCGCGAGCCCCTCGGCGACCAGCTCGGCCAGGCCGGGTTCGAGGATGTCCACCTCGGCCCGGCGCAGCCGTTCGATCTTCTGCGGATCCACGTCACCGCACACCACCCGGTGGCCGAGTGACGCGAGGCAGGCACCGGTGGTCAGGCCGACGTAGCCGGTACCGACCACCGCGATGCGTCTGGCGAACATGTGCTGCCTTTCAGACAACGGCCGGCCGTGACGGCGGCACGGAGAGTTCCGGCGCGAGGCCGGACAACGACTCGTAGACCTCGACGTACGCCTTGGCCTGCGGCCGCCAGTCGAGCACCTGCTCGGCGCGCCGGCGTCCTGCCGTGCCGAGGTCCTTGCGCCTGGCCGGGTCGTCGAGCAGGTCGATGACCGACTTGGCGAACCCGTCGGCGTCGCCGGGTTCCAGGTACACGGCGCAGTCACCGGCCGACACGACCGTCTCGGTGAGACGGTATGCCACGACCGGCAGCGCGTACGCCATGTACTCCATCGTCTTGTTCATTGTGGACACGTCGTTGAGCGGGCTGAGCGGGTCGGCCGAGAGCCCGAGTGACGAGGTGGAGAGGTAGTCGGCGATTTCCTTGGGCCCGACGCGCCCGGTGAACGTGACGTAGTCGTCGAGGCCGAGCCCGGTGCACTGCTTCTTGAGGTCTTCCAGGCAGTCGCCGAAGCCCATCAACGCGAACTGGACGTCCTCGCGGCCGTGTTCCTTGACCACTTTGCGGGCGATCTCCAGCACACCGTCGACGCCGTCCTGCGGGCCCATGATTCCCAGCCACGCCACGAGGTGTTCCCGGCCGTTGCGCAGCTGCGGCCTGGGCTCGCCCGGTTTCATCGCGGACGTGTCCGGCCCGGAGCGCACCACCGTCGTGTGCTCCGGTGGTACACCACCGCGCTCCCACGCGATCCGCTGGTAGGACTGGTTGGTCGAGATCACCCGGTCAGCCGTGTGGAACGTCTTGCGTTCCAGCCAGTACAGCCCGGCGAGCTGGACGCGGGCGGCCAGACCCTTCGGCTCGCCGAACCGCGACCGGAACACCTCGGGGTTGAGGTCGTGGTGGTCGAACACGAACTTCACGCCGCGGGCGCGCCACAGCCGGGCCAGCGCCCAGTACGTGTCCGGCGGGTTGCACGCCTGCATCACGGTGAAAGGCTGCCTGCGCCATACTTTGAACGTCAGCCGTGCGGTGCGCAGCCAGCAGTAGACGAATTCCAGCAGGTAGCCGAGGGCGCCGTTGGCCTGCGGTGGCGGTGCGTACTTGTGGATGTGCACGCCGGACAGCTCCTGGTACGCGGGGTCGTTCGGCCCTTTTGGACAGATGACCGACACGTCGAAACCGGCGGCGGTGAGCGCCTGGCACTCCAGCCAGACCCTGCGGTCCAAGGGAACCGGCAGGTTCTGGACGATGATCAAGACATGCCCACGGTTCACCTTGGTGCCCTCTTCCTCAAGTCTGGCCGACATTCCTCATGTCGTTGCGGAGAGGGCCGGGGTTACCGCTTTGGCCAAACAACAGCAAATGCGTCCGTTTGGGCAAGTAAGCGACTCACCCGTGGCGGTTGAAAACCGTTAATTACCTTTGCGGGGTAGGCAGAATGGCCTAACGGGAACTGCGATCGGCCGACCAGTCGGCGTCGGTTCCGCGTATCCGGCGCCACCGTGCCACGACTTTGTCGGCCAGCAGAACTACGAGGAAACACAAGGAATCCAGAACGCGGACCTGGCGCTGGCGAACCAGTGTTACCAATTGACCGAGGCCGAGCGACGGCTCCTCTGCTTTGCGCCCCAAGAGATCCAGCTCACGATTTCCCAGCCGCACCCTGGCGCGCCTGCGGATCACCGCGCCGACTGTGCGTGCCGGGCGGACGACGGAACGCGCGCCTTCGACCGACTGTCGTTCACTGGCCGAGAACGAGCGGTGCACCCAGCCGTCGTCGGACGTCACGGGTGGCAACGGGAAAACGCGGCCGTGCCCTTCTTTGCTGAGCATGTACGCACCGGTGCCGGACAGCCCGCGCCTGCCCGCGATCAAGCGGTCGAACACCCGGTGGAAGCGGGCCGCGACACCGGAAACGCCGCTCAGGTCGTACTCGGGCACGGGTGAGCACGCCAGTGCGCCGCGTTCGATCGCGGTCAGCATGCGGCGCAACGAAACCATGTCGAGGTCGACGTCCGCGTCCAGGTACAGCCGGGGAAACGTGCGGCACTCCGCGTCACCGAGACCGAGCGCGTGCGCCTTGCCCGCGACCGGTGTCTCGACCACGCGGGCCCGTTCGGCTCTGGCGATCTGCGCGGTCCGGTCCCCGCACGCGTTGGCCACCACGATGATGTCCAGCTCGCCCGGTTTCGCCCCGCTGGTCAGCGACCGCAGACACCGCGCGATCACCGCTTCCTCGTCGTGTGCCGCGACCACGACACTGACCACAGGTTCGCCCACAGCCTCCACTATTTCACCGATACCGGTGAAGCGGCGTTATGGATCTCGGCTCTGGCGGGTGCCGACCCGTCCGCGGGCACGTAGTAGACCGCGGTTCTGGCACCGCCCTTGACCAGGCCGAACGCGAGCGTGTTGGCGTCGAGCCAGGTCGCCTGGTCGTCGATGCCGGATGTCTCCGGCAACGTGGTTTCCTTGTTCGTGCGCAGGTCAAGCACCACGAGACTCCATTTGTCCAGCGGTGTGGGGCGCTTCTTGTACGCGACGCGGGTGCCGTCCGGCGACAGTGACGGACATTCGGCGTTCTGCCGGACACTGCGCACGGTCTTCGCTTTCAGATCGCCTTTGACCAGCCAGTTCAGCCCGCCGGACGCCAAGGTGGCGTAGAACGTGGTGTCGTCGGCGGCGACCGTGATGCCCCAGTAGTTGACGTCCGCGGCCTTCATCGGCCGGTTGTTGACCGTGGCCTCGAAGTGCTCGATCGATTCGGTGACCTCGCCCGTGCGCAGGTCGAAGAAGCCCGCCCGGGTGGAGAACCCGCCCGGCACGGTGTACGAGTCACCTGTGACGAAGGAGGTCCACGCCACGATGTTGCCCGACGCCGACACCCGCGCCCGGCTCGGGATTCCCGGCAGTGGAATTGTTTTGAGAACGCTGTTATCGGCCTTCAGCACAGCCGCTTCGTAGGTGGGTCCGGGCCCGGCGAGCCGCAGGCACACGGAAGTCCCGGCGGCGCGGTAGAACCGCTGGCAGCGGAGGCTGCTGGTGGCGCGCCTGCCGTCCGGTTCGAGCGTGGTCACCCGGTCCTGGCCACCGTCGAGATCGATGAAGACGACGTCACCGGCGTTCGGCGCGGGCGCGTCCTCGGACACCGCGGGCTGGTGCACGGCGGTCCACGCGACATACCCGCCGCCGCCCAGCACGAGCAGCACGATCGCGACCACACCGACCAGCACCCGGTGCCCCGACAGCCAAACCTTCACGAGGACCTCACAAGCAACGCGACCGCGATCAGGGCCGCGATCAGCACGGCCACCAACGCGATGACAGCGCTCGACATGGCCATCCCGGCGAGCATCACACCGAACACGACCGACGACACCATCCGCGTCAGGGCCTGTCCGGTTTGGATGGTCGCCAAGCCGGTCGCCCGCAGGTCGGCCGGGACGAACCCGCTGGCGTACGCGGACAGCACACCGTCCGTACAGGCGTAGAACAGGCCGTGCGCCGCCAAGGCGATCGCCACGGCAAGGAATCCACCATCCGGGACGAGCAACATCCCGTAAGTCACCAGCAGGAGCACGTGCCCGGCGAAGAACACCTTCCACCGGCCGAACCGATCGGCCATTCGGCCTATCGGCGCGGCACCGAGCAGGAAGACGGCTGCGGTCCCCAATGGCAGCAACGGCAGGAATCCGACCGGAATGTCCGAAACCTTCTGCAGCACCACGAAGACGAAGGCATCACTGATCGTGACGAGACCGAGCAGGGCGGCGGCGATCGTGGCGCGCCGGAACTTGGCGTCCCGCAACAGCCCCATGCCCGCCTTCACCGAGACCTTCGACCGGTTGACCCTCGAGCGGCGTTCCCGCACGAAAGCCAGCAGCACCACGACACCGATCGCGGCGAAGACGAAACTCACCACGAACACCGGCCCGGCAGCGGTACCGATCTGGCTCAGGATCAGGAAAGTGAGCAACGGGCCGCACAGCGCACCGACGGTGTCCATCGCCCGGTGCACACCGAAAGCGGCACCGAGCTGATCGGACGGGGTGGCCAACGAGATCAGCGCGTCGCGTGGCGCGGTCCGGATCCCTTTGCCCGCGCGGTCGGTGGCGAGCACACCGCCGATCCCGAAACTGGATGCCCCGACCATCGGGAAGACCAGTTTGGTGACGGCAGAAAGGCCGTAGCCGAACAGCGCAACGAGCTTGGGCCGGCTGGTGCGGTCGGAGACGTATCCGCCGACGAGCCGGAGAACTGCCGTCGCACCGGTGTACAACCCGTCGAGCAACCCGAACTGCACGTAACTCATCTGCAACGTGTAGATCAGGTAAACGGGCAGGAACGCGGTGACCATCTCGGCTGAGATGTCGGTGAGCAGGCTGACCGTGCCCAGCGCGAAAACGGTTCCGGGCAACCGGCCGGAGACCTTCGGTGTCCTACCTGGACTGCGCGTCGAGGCGACGTACACGGCTCGCCACCTCTCAGTCGGGGCCGGTCACTGCCAACGACATCGCCGGACGACCACAGCCCGTTAGCCAGTGAACTGTGCCTGTGAGGGGGATTGCCTCGCGTAACGCGGGACCCGGTCACGCAGATTGCTCGGACAGAGAAGCACACGGGCTGCCGCCGATCGGGGACGAGATGGACTTCTGGAAGACGATCAAGGTGCTGCTGCGCCGCTGGCGTGTCGCAGTGCCGGTCTTCGCCGTCTCCATAGGTCTCGCGGCCGGTGTCTACGTGTCGGTCGACACCGAGTACGAGTCGAGCGGCACGATCGTGCTCACCTCCCCGACCGACGGGCCGAGGGTGGCCGCCGAGCAGAGCGGCCCGGCGGACCGGGTGAACCCGTTCCTCGCCTTCGACGCGAGCTTGAACACATCCGCGACGATCATCATCCAGAAGCTGCAGGACCCGACCGTGCAGGAGCAACTGGTCGGCGGCAACAAGCAGATCGGGTACGAGATCGGCAACGGCCAGCTGACCGGGCCGTTCATCGTCGTGGTCTCGCTGGCGCGCACGCCGGACGACGCCAAGAACACCGTCGCCAAGGTGCTAGACAAGGCCCGCACCGAGCTCAAGCAGAGCCAGGAGGCGCTGAAGGCGCCGGTTTCCACGTTCATCACGCCGGTCGACATCATCGCGCCGACCAACGCCGAGGCGAAAACCGGCGGCAAGGTCCGGTTCGCCGCCGTCGCGCTGGCGCTCGGGCTCATCGCGAGCCTGTCGTCGGCGTACGCGATGGAGAGCTTCAACCAGACACGCAAGAAGAAGCGCAGCCGGGAACGCGCGCAGCAGGAGTGGCAGCACCAAGGCTCTTTGGAGCAGAACGGGTCCTCGGGCGAGACGGCGCGCATGCACCCTGTCAGCCAGAAACCCGGCTAGCCGGTGACCGCGTCCACGGACGTCCAGCGCGCCGACGGCGCCACGCTGGTGTGCGTCTTCTTGTTGATGCTGCTGATGATCCCGGCCCGGTTGGTGATCAGCGGCATCCCGATGTCCATCACCCCGGCCACGCTGACCGGTGTCGTGCTCGGCGTGATCTGGTTCTGCTGCCAGCTGGTGACCACGCTCGGGGTGGCCAAGGGCCGCAACCTCGCGCGCACGGCGCTGTTCCTGTACGCGATCTCCCAGCTGGCGACGTACGGCTACGCCACGCGCAACTACCTGCCGATGGACGAACTGGAAGGCGCGGACCGGACGATCGTGGTCGTGTTCGGCACGATCTGCGTCGGCATCGCGGTGGTCGACGGCGTGCGGAACCTCGCGCGGCTGGACATGATGCTGAAGTTCATGACCGTGCTGATCGGTGTGGTCGCGTTCATCGGTTTCCTGCAGTTCGCGTCCGGCCTCGACATCACCAAGTACCTCGCCGTGCCCGGTCTGCGGCCGGTCACGGACGACGGTTTCGTGCTGGAACGGTCGACTTTCCGCCGTCCGGCGGGCACCACCGGGCACCCGATCGAGTTCGGGGTGGTGTGCGCGATCGGGGTCCCGTTCGCCGCGCACTACGCGTACCGCAGGAAGGAAGCCGGGCTGAAGGCCGGCAAGTGGTGGCTGTGCCTGGCGATCATCGCCGCCGGTGCCGTGGTCTCGTTGTCCCGCTCGGCGATCCTCGGGATGTGCCTCGGCGGGGTCGTCCTGCTGATCGGCTGGTCGGGCAAGCGGCGGGTGCAGGCGCTGATCGCGGCGGCCGGGTTCCTCGCCGTGCTCAAGGTGGTCGTGCCCGGTCTGATCGGCACGCTGTACAGCCTGTTCGACAACATCGGCAGCGACCCGAGCATCGAGGGCCGCACGGACGACTACGAGTCCGCGGGCAAGCAGATCGCCAAGCACTACCTGCTCGGCCGAGGCAACGGCACCTATCTGTCCGAAAAGTACGGTCCACTGGACAACCAGTACCTCGGCACGCTCGTGCAGAACGGCTACATCGGACTGATCCTGCTGATCTTCCTGTTCCTCGCCGGGATGTACTCGGCCGCCAAGGTCCGCGAGATCAGCTCCGACCCGGTCGTGCGCGACCTGGCGCTGTCGCTGATCGCCGCGCAGGCGATCGTCGCGCTCGGGGCCGCGACGTTCGACCTGCTGTGGTTCTCCACCGCGACCGGCCTGACGTTCGTCCTGGTCGGCGCGAGCGGCGCGTTGCTGCGCGCGGTCAAAGCACAGAACCGGAACCCCGTCCTTCCGCCGATGTGGGAAGCAGTCAGATGACAGAGTTAGCCATGCCCAGGTCGGTTGCGGTGTTCGACTGGCTCAACGCCCGCACCAGGCAGATCGCCGTGGCCGCGGTCGGCCTCAGCCTGCTGCTGGCCGGTGGGTACGCGATCATGCTCGGCAACGAGCTGCGGTACTCCGACGAACACGTCTACCTGGAGCTGACCCAGTCGCTGGTCGACGGCCGCGGCTTCGCGTTCGGCACCGGCGCGACCGCATACCGGCCGCCTGGCTACCCGTTCCTGCTGCTGCCGTTCCACCTGGTCAGCGGCGGCAACGTGTTCGTGATGCGGCTGGTGGGCGTGCTGTGCCTGGCCGGCGCGGTGTGGTTCGGATACCTGCTGGCCCGGCGGATCTCCCCGGTCGCCGGGGCGCTCGTCGCTGTCGTCACGGCCGCGTACCCGCTGTTCGTGTACACGGCGACCACGCTGTACCCGCAGATCCCGGCCCTGTTGCTGCTGCTGATGACGTTCGAGTTCGGTCTGCGTGCCAGGGACCGGTGGGTCTGGGCGATCCCGAGCGGGCTCTCGGCGGGGTTGCTGACCATCACCGTGCCGTCGTTCGCGCCGACCTTGCTGCTGCTCGTGTTGTTCGTCGGCTGGCGGGCCCGCAAGGCGATCGTGGTCCTGCTCGTCGCGGCGGCGATCATCCCCGTGCTGTGGTGCGTCCGGAACGCCGTCGTGATGGGCTCGTTCATCCCGGTGTCCACGAACAACGGTGTGAACCTGTTGCTCGGCAACAACCCCGATGCCACCGGCAGCAGCGGCACGAGCGTCGACGTTTCGGCGTACGAGCGGCGCGCCAAGGAGCTCGACCTGGACGAGGTCGGGATCGACAAGTTCTACAGCGACCAGGCCGTCGAGTGGATCAAGGCCAACCCCGGTGCGGCCGCGAACCTGTACGCCGCCAAAGTCGCGCACAACTTCGCCTACAGCGACACCCTCAAGACCGAGGGCCAGGGCGCGTCCGACCTGCTGGCCGCGTTGAGCTACTACCCGCTGCTCGCGCTGGCGTTGCTGCGGGTGATGGTCTCCAAACGGTTCCCGCTGCACCGGGTCGACAAGCTCTGCCTCTGGGCGATCGTGCTGAACGTGCTGCTGCTGGCGGTGTTCTTCACCAGGATCCGGTTCCGGGTCCCGCTCGACGAGCTGACGATCATCCTCGCGGCGTCCACTGTGGTCGCGTGGTGGGACAGGCGGCGCACGGCATGACCACGAAGAGCCCGATCCGCAAAGCGCTGCGGATGAGCCTGCTCAACACGGTGGTCGGCAAGCTCGGCACGTTCGTGACCGGCATCGTGCTGGCGCGGCTGCTGACCCCGCACGACTTCGGTGTCTACGCGATCGCGTTCGTCGCGCTGATCGCGTTGCTGTCGCTCAACGAGCTCGGGGTCAGCCTGGCGATCGTGCGCTGGCCGGGCGATCCGGAGCGAATCCGGCCGACGGTCACCACGATCTCGGTGGTCACCAGCTTCTTCGTCTACGCGCTGTGCTGGTTCGGCGCGCCGGTGTTCGCCGAGGCCATGGAAGTCCCGGAAGCAACCGGGGTCGTGCGCGTGCTGTGTGTCGGCGCCTTGATCGACGGGTTGAGCGCGCCGGTGGCGCAGCTGATGAACCGCGAGTTCAGGCAGGGCCTGCGGCTGTTCGTCGACCTGTCGAACCTGGTGGTGACGACCGGGGTGACGGTGTCGCTCGCGGCGACCGACCACGGCGCGTGGAGCCTGGCGTGGGGCCAGATCTCCGGCAACGCCGTTTCCTCACTGGTGCTGTTCGGGTTGAGCCGCAAGTGGCCGCGGCTGGGCTTCGACCCGAGACTGGCCCGTGAGCTGGTGGCGTTCGGGTTGCCGCTGGCCGGGGCGAGCCTGCTGATGGTCGCGATGTGGAACGTCGACAAGGTCTTCACCGGGCCGATGCTCGGCGCGTTCGCCCTCGGTCTCTACTTGCAGGCGTTCAACCTGGCTTCCTGGCCGGTCAACGTGTTCTCGCTGGTGGTCCGGCGGGTGTCGCTGGCCGCGTTCGCGCGTGTGCAGGAGGACCAGGGCGAGCGGCAGGCGGTGTTCGCCAAGATGACGATGCTGCTGGCGATCCCGACGCTGCCGGTCTGCACGGTCCTCGGCCTGCTCGCTTTGCCCGTTGTGACCACTTTGTACGGACATCCGTGGGCCGGGTCGGCGGTGGCGTTGCAGTTCCTGGCGCTGCTCGGGGTCGTGCGGGTCGCCTCGGAGCTGGCGTACGACTTCCTGGTGGCGCTCGGCCGTTCCCGCACCACGCTGTGGTTGCAGGCGGGGTGGCTCGTGGCGCTGCTGGTGTTCCTGCCGCTCGGTGCGTGGCTCGGCGGGATCGAAGGCGTCGGCATCGCGCACGCCGGAGTCGCTGTCGTGCTGGTGCTCCCGGCGTACGCGATGGCCGTGGCGAGGACAGGGATCTCGATCCGGGCGCTGGCCGCCCCCCTGGTGCGGCCAGTGCTCGGGACCGTCTGCATGGTCGCGGTGATCCTGGTGGTGCGGTGGTTGACCGAACCGTCCCTGCTCCAACTGTTGCTGGGCGGTGTTCTGGGGCTACTGGCCTACGCGCCCGCTGTCTGGCCACTGCGCAAGACCCTTGGCGCGTTGAAGTGACTTCCCGCAGGCGATGTCGCGGCCAGGCATGGCTCCACCGAGCAGGAAGCTCATCACCGGCTGGAGCACACACGGGTCCGCCGTGGCTCGCAGGACGCCGTGCCCCGCGTTGTCGGCGGTGATCAGGCGTGACCGATCGCCCAGCACCACGCGCATCGAACGCGCCCCGCCGACCGGTGTCGCCAGGTCACGCAGATTCTGCACCAGCACCACGTTCGGTCCGTGATCACCGATCCGGACAGCCGGTTCGGACGGCCGCGGCCAGAACGCACACGGGGAGATGTTGTACGACATACCGTTGGTGACCGGGTACTTCTGCCTGGCCACCAGGACGTCCCACTGGTACCGGGCGGCGCTGCGCGGCCAACGTGCTTCGTTGCACGTGATGCCCCAGAAGGTCGCGGCGAAGGACGAGCTGAACTTCAGCGGTGGCGGCGGCGTGAAGGTGCCGTTCCTGATCGACTGCAATGTCGTCGCCAGTTCCGGGTAGGTGCTTTCCTGGTACAGCACGTACCTGGCCGTCCCACGCAGCAGATTCCCGTTGTAGTGCCCCAGAGGCCGGGTATCGAGACGCCGGGCCAGCGCCAAGTAGGTGGAACGGACATCTGTCGCGCTGCCGCCGAGGCGGTACGTGGTGTCCCGCTCCGCCGCCCAGCCCGCGAAATCCGTGAAGCTCTCCTCCGTACCCGGCCCCCACGAGTTGAACACGCCACGCCAGATCCCCTTCGGGTCCACGACGCTGTCCAGCACGACCCGGTCCGTGCGCTGCGGGAACAACGAGGTGTAGACCGCGCCGAGGTACGTGCCGTACGAAACCCCGAAGTACGAGATCCTCTGTTCGCCCAGCGCGATCCGGATCCGGTCCATGTCCCGTGCCGTGTTGGCGGTGGTGACGTGCGGCATCAACCGGCCGTGGCGCTCGAAACACTGCTTGGCGACCTGCCGGGCGTAGGCGACCGACGCCGAGATGTCACCGTTCGGCGCCGGTTGCGGGAAGATCTTGATCGGGTCACGCTGGTCGTCGGTCAGCCCGCAGTCCACCGGCGCGCTGCGGCCGGTGCCACGCGGGTCGAACCCGATCAGGTCGTAGCTGTCCGCGAGCGGCTTGAACGCCCCGACCTCGACCGGCATGTCCAAGCCCGCGTTGCCCGGCCCACCCGGGTTGAGCAACAGGACACCGCGCCGCCGACCGGTCGCCTTCTTGCGGGACACCGCGATGTCGATCGTCGAGCCGTTCGGCCTGCTGTAGTCGACCGGAACCGTGACGGTCGTGCACTCGAACGGGAGGTTGCCCGGACACGGCCGCCATTCCGGTTTCGGTGACGCGACAGCCGTCGTAACCGCCAATGGCGTGACCAGGACCCCTGCTAGCAACGCCGTGAGTATTCGCATGCGACGAAGTGTTGCGGCTCCGCTACCACCAGTCAGTAAACCTGACCTCTCCGCGCCTGGTGGGCCTGGACCTACCCCGTTTTGCGGTTTCAGCAACAAAATTTGCCAAGCTTGGCCGGCGTCCGCACAGTGTGGTCATGAGCGAACACAGTCATGAGCACGGCGGCGGCTGGCACGAAGGCGTTGTGATGGACGAAGCGTTCTGGGACGACCTCTACCGCGAGAAGGAGCGGTGGAGCGGCAAGCCCAACCCCCAACTGGTCGCCGAGGTGTCCGGCCTCGAGCCCGGCACGGCGTTGGACGTCGGCTGCGGCGAAGGCGCGGACGCGATCTGGCTACGCGAACGCGGCTGGCAGGTGACCGGTGTCGACGTGTCCGGCATCGCGCTCGGCCGGGCCCGGGAACGCGACCCCGAGGTGACATGGCTGCACCTCGACCTGGTGAAGGACCCCGCTCCAGGTACGTACGACCTGGTCACCGCGCACTACGTGCACGTCCACCCGTTGTCGGACATGCGGGTGCTGCAACAGCGGCTCGCCGACGCGGTCGCACCCGGCGGAACACTGCTGCTCGTCGGGCACGACCAGAGCGAGATGGCCGAGGCCGACCTGAACCGACCGGACAACCCCGACCTCTACTTCACCGCCGAGTCCACGACTTCCCTGCTCCCCGAGGCCGAGTGGATCGTCGACGTCGCCGAGACACGGGCGCTCGACAAGCAGGATCACCGCATGTACGACTTCGTCCTCAAGGCACGACGGCGATGATCGTCGTGGTGTACCAGAGGTGTGAGGCAGCGATGTTGCGCGGCACCCGCAGCGGCGAGTAGGTCGCGTCCGGCCGGACCGGTTCCACGATCCGCAGCCCCGACTCGGCGTACCGCGGTCGCAGCCACACCTCGTCGAAGGCCACATTGGACTCGGGGTGCAGCTCGTCCTTGAGCCGGTGCTCGCCCATGTCGTGCGGCCACGCGTGGCGCAGGCTGCGGCCGGGCAGCAGCTTCTCGGAGTCCGAGTTGTACATGTTCCACGTGGACACGAACACGCCACCCGGCTTGAGCACGCGCGCGACCTGGTTCATGTAGTTGGTCGCGGCGGCCGGGGTCAGGTGCGTGAACAGCGATCCGGCGTACGCCAGGTCGAACGTGTCGTCGTCGTAGGGGAAGACGTACTCGGCCGCGTCCACTCCGGTGTCGTGGCCGATCGACGTCTGCACGTCCGCGTGCTTGAAGCGGAAGTTCGGGTGCGCTGTCGTGATGTTGCGCCGGCACCAGTCGATCATGTACGGCATCACGTCGAAACCGTCGTACTTGCCGCGTTTGCTCAGCACTGTGGTCAGCGGCTGGGCCAGCCTGCCCACGCCGCAGCCGATGTCGAGCACGTGGTGGTCGTGCTGCAGGCCACACAGCTCGCGCAGGAAGTCGACCTGGTCCGAACCGGTCTTCTTGTAGTCGAGCCAGAGTGGCGAGATGTCACCGCGGATGCGCCGCGGCGGCATGTGCGTGACGCGGGTGACCGCGTCCTCGGCGCTGTCGCGCACCGTCTTCGCACGATCCCGCCAGTTCAGTGTGGTCATCGAGACGCCTTTCCGTGTGACACGACGATCGGCCGGGCGTTGGCGTCATCGGTCGCGACCGTGCCACGCCACCTCTGGTACTTGGTCCGGACTTTCGTTGCCAGCACGCCGCTTCCGGAGCGGACGGCCTCGCCGGCGACCGCCCCGGTTGCGGGCCGGGTCCGCGCGGCGAACAGGTACTCGTCCTCCTGCACCTCCGCCGCGCGGGTCAGCGCGAACCTCTCGACGACGAGCCTGCGCGCGAACTCGCCGAGCGATCCCCGCAGATCACGGGATTCCAGCAGCGCCCCGATGTGCTTGCGCAGGTCCGGCACACCGTTGCCGCCGAGGCCGTACCAGCCTTGCTTGAGGAACAGCGGCGCGGTGTCGGACGTCAGCAACTCGCTGAAACCATCCTCGCCGACGACCACCAGCGGCTTGCCGAAAGCCATGCCGCGCAGGGCCGAACCGCCCTGGCCGACGATCACGTCGGCGGCGGCGTACGCCGGGCGCGGGTCCGCGACCTCGCCGGTCAGCCGGACCACTGTCCGCCCGGCCAGCGCGTTGGCCTTGGCCGCACGGGCTTCGATCTCGCCGCGTGAGCGACCGTCGCCGACGAGCACCAGCTGCACCTTGTGACCCGCGGCGGCCAGCGCGCCGACCGCGTCACAGGCCGCGAGCAGGCCCTCGAGTTTCAGTTCCGGCACCAGGCGGCAGATCATCGCGATCATGACCTCGTCCCGCGGAATGCCGTGTTCCTCGCGGAACACCGCGCCGTCCACCGACGGGTGGTCGGTCTCGGTGTCCACCGGCGGCTCCAGCAACGTCACACGGTGGTGCCCGGCGGCTTGAGCGGCTTCACGGATCGCCTCCGTGCCCACGATCAACGGGACCGTCCGGGGGAAGAACGGCACCACCGACATGGACATCACCGTGCCGACGACCGGCGTCCGCCATCTGAGACCAGGACCGAAGAACGCCTCGATCACCGGCGGCCACTCATAACCGTGCACGACGTGGATCCGTCGCCTCTGGACAGTCCGGACCAGGGTCGCGAGGACCTCCGGCGAGGGGTTGCGGCGCTCACGCGGGATCTCGATGTGTTCGAGGCCGAGCTCGTGCACGCGTTTGACCAGCGGCCCCGGCTCGGACAGCACGATCACCTCGTGGCCGCGGTCGCGGACCGCGCCCGCCAGCTGGATGGCGTTGAGCTGCGAGCCGCCGATCTCCATGGCGTGCGGGTAGACCAGGATTCGCATCAGGGCGTCACCCATCGCTCTTCGGGCAGCAGAACCCGGTCCCGCAGGCCGGGATCACACGCGACCAGGCCCGCGTCCGGCAGTTCGTAGACCAGGTCGATGGCGCCGAGCACCGGCACGCCGTCGACGTCCTTGCCGTGCATGGCGGGGTCGTCGTCGAGGAAGCCGACGGGAATCCAGGTGTACGGCCGCTTGCGGACAGCCGCGAGAGCGGCCTTCGCGCGGTCACCCGTACCGAGCAGGAGGATGGGAGCCACGCCTGCTTCATCGTTGGCGGACACCGGTTTCTTACCACTCATCGCGGCAATCCGGCCAGATGGGTGAAAGTTTCCGCGCGCGCGGCCCACGAATGCCGTTGCGCGACAGACCGTCGCTGCCCGACCACGTCCGGCGACGCCTTGTCGATCGCCGCTTCCACAACGGCGTCAGCGAATTCCCTGGCGGTCCCGCCGATCAGGATGCTGTCGGTCTCATCGGCCAACCGCTTGCTCGCGGGCAGGTCCGTGCTCACGACCGGCAGCCCCGCCGCGAGGTACTCCAATGTCTTCAACGGAAAGGACGCCCGGTTGAACGGCGTGTCCGCGTACGGCGTGATGCCCACGTCGAGCCGGGCGAACCACTGCGGCAACTGCTCGAACGGCACCGGGCCGACGTGGTGCACGTTCGGCCGCTGCAACAGGCCGTCGGCCCTGCCCGGTTCCCAGCCTGGCTCGCGCGGGCCGACGAGCAGCAGGCCGATCCCGGTGTCGGCGACCGCTTCGAGCACCGAGATGTCGATCCGGTCGCTCAACTGGCCGACCAGCCCGGCGATCCGCGCGGGAAACCCGTCCGGCACCGGCCCCGGCGGGCCGAGCTGGTGGTACGCCTCGGGATCGCACCCGTTCGGGAAGACGATCGGGTGCGCGCCGAGTTCGTGCCAGCGCTCGGCCAGTTCCGGCCCGACCGCGAGCACCAGATCGGCACGCGCGATGGCTTCCCGTTCCTCGCACAGGACGTGATGCGCGTCCTGGTTCATCAGCGAGGCACCGGCGACCCAGTCGTCCGTGCCGTACAACACGTCCACCACCCGATCGCCCCACCTGCCGAGCAGGTCGTGCTGGGTGCAGGCGATGAACACATCCGGCCTGCGCCCAGCTTTGCGCAGCGCCCAAGCGATCTGCGCGCGCACGAGCGGCCACGTCAGCGACCGCACGCCAGGCCGGGTCCAGCCCGGCGGACCGACCGGTGTCAACCGGGCGATCCGCGGTTCGAGCGGCCGCAGCAGCGGCCGCCACATCCGGCCTGTGCTGCCTCGGAACCGCGCCGGTGTCACGGGTGACACCGGCGGATCCACCCACAGGACGTCCACGCCCGCGTGGCGGGCCAGGGACTCGGCGAGCTGGCGCTCCGAGCCCTTGACCCCGTCCCACGTGACGCCGGAGGCGACGACTACCAGTGGCCTCATGGTGTGAAGACCACGTCCACCCAGTAGTTGCCACCCTGGAAGGTCGACTGGGGGAAGCCCGGCCCGACCTTGTAGACGCCGTTGGCGTTGCCCGGCCCGGACAGCGGTGCGCTCAGCGGGACGCTGGTCACCGCGGTCCGGTTGAAGTAGCCGCCGTCCGCCGCGTACCGGCCGTTCGGCGCGGTGTACGAGGCCACGTACGTCTGTCCTGCTTGGACGGCGACTGGTGTCGTGAAGGTCAGCGTCTGCCAGCCCGACGCAGTCTCGCCGGTGAACGTCCCCGTGGCCAGCTGGACCCCGGTGTTGCTCCACAGCGTTCCGGTGTGCGTGCCGGAGTTGCCGATTCCCTTGTAGAACCGCACGCCGGTGACGAACCCGTTGGCCGAGGTGGTGAACCGGACGCCGAGTTCGTAGCTGCCCGAGTCGTTCTCCGCCGTGACCGTCGGCACCGTCGCGTCGCTGAACAGGGTGCACGGGCACGTCTGGGTCGTTGTCGTGGTGAACGACCACGTGGTGGCGGTGGGCATGATGTTGCCGTTCACGTCAGCGATCTTGAAGCTACCGCTGTAGGTCGCTCCCGCCGTCAGGCGGGCCGCCGGCGTCCACGAGACCGTCTTCTGGTCACCGGACAACGACAACGTGCCGTTCAGCTTGGCACCGCCGGAGTCCTTCACCGTGAACTGGGCCGTCGACAAGTCGACCGGTTCGTTCAACGTCACCGTGATCGGTGCCGTCAGCGAGACTCCCGTGCCCGCGTTCGGCGGGTTGGTGCTGGTAACCGATGGCGGGGTGCTGTCGCCGTTGGCACCTGCCTGCCAGATCACGTCGACCCAGTAGTTGGTGTTGCCGTACGAGTTCGTCGGGAAGCCGCCGCCCGCGCCGTAGCGGTAGACGCCGTTGTTGCCGTCGACACCGCTGGGTAGCGCGTGCATCGGGCCGTAGTCGCCACCGGCGCCGTTGAAGTAACCACCCGTCACCGAGTAGCGGCCACTGGGTGCGTAGTACGAGACGATGTACGTCACTCCCGATTGGACACTCACCGGAGTGTTGAACAGCAGCGTCTGCCAGCCACCGCCCGACTCGTTGGTGAAGGTGCCCGTGGCCAGGCGTGTGCCGTTCGAACTCCACAGTGAACCCACGTGCGAGCCGGTGTTGCCCGGTCCCTTGTAGAAGCGGATGCCGTGCACGGTTCCCCTGCTGTCGAACCGGACCTTGGTGCCGACCTCGACCGCGGACGGGTCGTTCGCGGCGGCCTCGACCGGTGTGGCGAAGTCGTCCCAGATCGTGCACGGGCAGTTCACCGGTCGCGGGTTACCCGTGGTGAACGACCACGGGTACGGCGGGCTCGGGATCGAGTTGCCCGCGTTGTCCGACGCGCGGACGGTCGCGGTGAACGTCGTGCCCGACGCCAGCGGCTGGTTCGGCGTGAACGTCGCCGACTTGCCGTCCGGTGCCAGCGCGTACGTGCCCGGGATGGTCCCAGTCGGGCTGCTCACGCTGAACTGGAGTGACGAGGGGGCGATCACCTCGTCGAAGGTGATCTTCGGCGTGGCGTTCAGCCCGACGCTGCCGCCGTTGCTGACCGGGTTGGTCGACGCCACCAGCGGCGCCCGCGTGTCCGGCCCGGGGTCGTAGCCGTAGACCACGTCGACCCAGTAGTTCGCGTTCCCGAAGCTGCGGTCCGGGAAGCCGGACGCGCCCACCTTGTACACGCCGTTCGGTTCCGTGGCCGTGCTCTTCAACGCCGTCAACGGTTCCAGGCCGGTCGACGAGTTCGTGAAGTAGTTCGCGTCGGCCGAGTAGTGCCCGGTGTTCGTGTGGTAGCTGGCGATGTACGTGGTGTTCGCGTTGATCTGGACGGACTCCGGGAACGCCAGCGTCTGCCAGCCGAGTGCGGTCTCGTTGAGGAACGTGCCGGTGGCCAGCAGCGTGCCGTCGGTCTTCCACAGCGAACCGGTGTGCGAGCCGGTGTTGCCGACTCCCTTGTAGAACCGGACACCGCGGACGTACCCGGCCGCACCCGACTGGAACTTCACGCCCAGCTCCAGCGCGGTCGAGTCGCCGGAGTCCGGGGTGGCCGGAACCGCGTTGTCCGGCCAGATGCCGCACGGGCACGACCGCGGGTTGACTGTGACGTTGCGGGTGAACTCGCCCGAGAGGTTCGCCGAGTCGTCGACCGCTCTGACCTTGAAGGTCGCCTGGCCGGACTTGGACGGCGTGTAGACGTAGTTCCACGAGGTCTGCCCGGCCTGCCAGTTCACCGCGCGCCACCTGCTCCCGTCGACCGAGACCTCGATCCCCGCGGTCTTGCCGCCGGCATCGCTCACGGTGCCGTTGATCGTGTACGCCGAACCGACGATCGGTGAGAGCGTCGGGGAGATGCTGACGACCGGCGCGGTGGTGTCCGTGCTCGGGTCCGCCTGGGTGATGTCCCGCGGTGTTCTCGGCTGGACGTTGTCCATGTCCGCCAAAAGGTTCGCGGTGGCCTGGCGGATCCGCGGGTCAGCGGCGTCCTGCGTGTTGCGGATGTGTTTGTCCTCGAGGCCCCACGACCACTGGATGGAGCCCGCGGCGAAGATCAGCGCACCGCTTGGCTGGTGCCTGTAGAGCGTCAACGCGTGCGTCTTGGTTCCCGGGGCGTAGACGTCGCCCTCGTTCTGCAGGACGTACTGGCCGTCGTTCATCTCCACCGTGGTCCGCGAGAACTGCCCGACTCCCGGTGGCTGGAAACCGTTCTCCTCCACGGTGTCCCACTCGTACCCGAGGGTTCCCGGGTTGAACACCCACGCCTCGTTCGGCTGGGACCCCATCGGCGGGGCGTCGCGCCACAGCCGCAACTGGCGGTACCCGGGTGGGACGGTCAGCTGGTCGTTGCGCATTCCGTTGACCGTGAAGATCTGGCCCAGCAGGGAGTTCTCCGGCCTGCCGCCGTCCTTGGGCGGGCTGTTGCGCGGATCGCGCCACGTGCCGGTCCACTCGGTCGGGTGCGGGTCGACCTGGTTGGGTTTGGTCTCCTTGTAGCAGACCAAGGTGCGCCAGTCGGTCGCCGGACCGGCCTGGCTGGACTCCCACCGGGTCTTCCAGAAGATCTCGTTGCCGGTCATGAACGCCATGTTCACGCCGGCGTTGCGGGCGTCCTCCACGGCGGCGCGCTGCTCGTTCGACCAGTACTCGTCGTGGCCGACCGGCATGTACACCTTGTGGTTCTTGGCCAGGTGGCCGCGGCGCGACATGTCCACATTGGTCGTGTAGCTGACGTCGTAGCCGTTCTTCTCCAGCCACAGCAACATCGGGTACTCGGCGTTGAAGAAGAAGTTCTCCGGCTCGCCACCGATGATCGGCCTGTTGTAGCTGACCTTGTAACCCGAGCCGCCGTTGCCCTGCGACGTGCCGGTGTAGAAGCTGTTGCCCTTCGGCGGGTCGTTGGGGGTGGCCCGGTTGCCGTAGGTGTTGTACGCCTGCCAGGTCGCGTCGGCGGTCTGGAAGAGGATGTCGGAGTGGCTGGCGTCGTTGCGGACGACGAAGACGATGTCGCTCTCGCCGATGACGCCGTCGCCGTAATCGCGGCGGAGCACCGCGTAATAAACACCGGAAACCGATCCGGCCGGCACGGTCCACTGCATCGTCGTGGACCAGTTTCCACAATCCACAATTCCGGTGTCCTGTGCCGGATTGGCCGGATTGTCCTCATAGCAGTTCGGCTGGGTGACGGAATTCACTTGCTGGTTGTTGACGAGCTTGCGCGCACCGGCACCGCCGTAGTATCCGAGCCGGTAAATGTCGAACCAGAACGTCGGCGCATCGGTCTTGACCTTGAACTTGACCGTCTCGCCCGGGGCGTAGCTGATGTTGTCGGTGAACCCGGCGATCGAGTCGTCGATCGACGTGATCATCCAGTTGTCGGCGGTATTCGGCGCCAGGGTGTTCTCGCAGGCCACAGGGTTGGCAGGAAGCGCGCACGGCGCGGGAGGCGTCGGCTGCGCGGCGTGTGAGCCAGGCACGACGCCCATAACAGTGATACTGGCGGCCACCAACGTGACGCCGATGAGGTGAGCGATTCTTCGCCGAGATCGCTCGAATACCGAACGCATTGCTCCGCCTTCCAGCCTGACACCTCTTTGTCCCCTGTCGTCGCTGGAAAAATCGACATGCCCGCAGTTGATGTTACGACTTTCGGGGGAGAACGCCCGAAAGGGTGGTCAAATTTTGGTCACGTTGCGCGATATACAAATATCGTGAGTGGTTTGGCCGGTTCTAACCGGCCAAACCACTCACGAGGGGACGGGGGTCAGCCGCAGTTGACGAGCAGCACGCTCAGCACCCGGCACGTCGTGGCGGCCGAGTTGTTGGCGCTGTCGGGATCATTCGGGCTCGACGCGGTCTTCGTCGCCGAGAGCTGGTACGGCAGTCCGATGTGGAGCAGGCCGATCGGCACGGAGAACGAGGCCGTCGCGCTCGCGCCGGGCGCCAGCTCGCCGAAGGCGCAGACCGGGGCCGCGCCGCCGGTGCAGCCACTGCCCGCGTTGGCCGTGAGACCCTGCGTCAGCCCGCCTTTCACTTCGGCGGAACGCATCCGGCCGGGCCCGTTGTTGGTGACCCGCACAACGACGTCGATCTTGGGTACCAGCAGACCGGTGCGCGGTGTCGCGGTGACGGCGACGGCCGGGTCGGCCCTGTCGATCACCGTGAGCGTCGCCACATTCGCCGGGAAGATCGCGTAGTTGCGGCCGAACAGCTGCCCTTGCACCGTGTGCACCGCACCTTGGGCGCCGGGTTTGACGCGCAGCGTGAACGTGGCGGTCTGCGACTCGAACCCGCTCATCGCGCCCGCCAGGATCGCCTGGTAGCCGGTCGGGCCGGTTGGTCCGTCCACTGTGGCACAGGACGCGACGCCGGGACCGGTGCACGAGACAAGCTCGGTGTATTCGGTCAGCGTCGTGGGCGTGCTGAACAACCGCAGCGTCGGGTTGAGGATGCTGAACTGGTGGACGTTGTGGACGGTCTCGGTGACCGTGAACGTGTCACCCGGCTGGACTTCGGCGGGGGACACGACCGCCTCGACCTCCACCGGGTCCGCGTAGGCGGGGGTGGCGGTGCACAGCGCGGCAAGGACGGTGCAAACGAACAGGACGGGCCTGATCCTCATCGATATGTTCCCATCAGTAGGCCCCCTGCCCGGTGACCACGGCCCGCACCGTCTTCCACAGGATCACTGCGTCGAGGGTGAGCGACCAGTCCTCCACGTACCGCAGGTCCAGCCGGACCGACTCCTCCCACGGCAGGTCGCTGCGACCGCTGACCTGCCACAGCCCGGTCATCCCCGGCTTGACCAGCAGCCTGCGGCGCACGTCGGGGGCGTAGCGCTCGGTCTCCTCCGGCAACGGCGGACGCGGCCCGACCAGCGACATCGACCCGGAGATGACGTTGAACAGCTGCGGCAGCTCGTCGAGCGAGTACCGGCGCAGCACCGCGCCGACCCGGGTCACCCTCGGGTCCTTGCGCATCTTGAACAACGGGCCCGAGCCCTCGTTGGCGAGGTTGCCGCGCAGCTTGTGCGCGTCCTTCACCATCGTCCGGAACTTGATCATGGTGAAGGACCGGCCGTCCTTGCCGACCCGCCGCTGCCGGTAGAACACGGCACCGCGGCTGTCGGTCATGATCAACAAGCTGATCACCAGGATCAAGGGGGAGAACACGGTCAGCAGCAGCCCGGAGCCGACCCGGTCGACGATCTCCTTGACCACCCGGCGCGCACCGCTGAAGACCGGCGCGCTCACCCGCAGCAGGGGCATGCCCAGCACCGCGCTGACGTGTAATCGCGGCCCGGCCACCTCCATCAGCACCGGCGCGACGACCATCTCGGCCTCGCTGCCCTCGAGGTTCCAGGCCAGCTCCTGCAGCCGCCGCGGGGTCCAATATGGATCAGAGGCGATCGCCACGACCCGGTAGCCGCCGCGCCGCACGTGCTCGGCAAGATCCTTCAACCGCCCGACAACGGGAACGCCTTCGAGCTCGCTGCCGCCGTCACCGCCGCTGTCGCCGCGGCCGTCGAAGGTGCAGACGGCTTCGACCCGCCAGCCGAGGTGCGGGGTCTGCCTGGTCCGCGTGATCAGGTCGCGTGCCGTGTCCGCGCTGCCCGCGACCAGCACCGGTAGCAGGCACTTGCCTTCCTTGCGCGACTTGTGCAGGAACCTGCGCAAAAGATAGCGCTGGGGGAACGAAAGCAAGGCGATCGTGGGGATCGCGACGAACACCCAGAGCCGGATGTTGGTCGAGTCGAACGCCAGACCGCCGAGCGCGAGCACGACCGCGGCGGAGAACAACCCACGGCCGAGCCTGCCGAACTCGTCGGCGCCGTGGCCGAGCACGTTCGGGCTCCACGCGCGGTTCATCAGCAGGGAGCACAGAACCAGTGCGACCGTCGTCACGCCCAGCACGACCCACAGGTGCTGCCAGTTGGCCGAACCCCTGGCACCGAACAACAAGCCGACCACGGTGACCGAGACCACAGTGGCGATCACGTCGCTGAGCACCACCGAGCGCCGGTAACGCGGCTCCCACGCGGCGATCGGGGCCTGGCGGGGCTCGCCGATCGGCAGCAGCGCCGGTGGCAGCGACCGGGCCCGGTGCGGCGGCAGGCGGCGGTGGGCGCCATGGCGCGTCGGGCTGGCTTGCTCACCCATCGTGTGATCCCCCCGGTTATCGGGTTCGGGCAAAGGCTTTCCCCGCGAATGATCGGCGACCACCCGCTGACGTCGAAGCAAAATCGTTGATGCGTAACAACTCGATCTCGACGCCTCGGTGCGTCGCCAAACCATCAGTCGCTCGCGTAGTTCCAGCCGTTACGCGCCGGGTTAACCGGTTTTTCCTCCAGCTCGCAGCGGGTTCGGTCGGTGAGTTCCCGACTGATCATCGTCCGGCCAACCGAATTCACCCGAAACGGTCGCAGAGACGGGCAAATGGCGGCGCCACCCCCGGCACGGGGTAGGCCGAACGGAGCCATGCGCCACGCGCGGTGCTTTTCACGACACGGCGCGCCGCCAGGCAAAGTACGCCCGATCGGGGTGGTGTCAACCTGAGAATATTTACCTTTGTCACCCGGCCGGCTGAGACGAATGGCCGCTGTCGAGCCGTCGCGGCGCCGCGTACCGGCGCAGTGCCGGGGCAACTGGCCGCCCCGTCAGGAAACCGGTTACGCCGCCCGCGTCCAACGCCTTGCGGTACATCGACAACGCGTCGGCCGCAGCGTCCACTGTGTGCTGGACGTCGGCGGCGGTGTGCGCGGCGGAGATGACGAACGACTGACCGAGCACCCCACGGCGCAACAACTCCTGGAGAAACAGTGTTCGGAATGCCTGCGACGGGTTGCCTTCGTGGTCCTTGGTGGTGAAGATCAGGCACGACGGCCTGCCGATCACGGACACGTGCCCGGCGATCCCCAGATCGGTGGCGGCAGAATTCACGCCATCGGCCAGAGCGATCCCCGACCGTTCCATCACCCCGACGGGATCGCCATTGGAATAGGCCTCGACCACCGCGCGAAAAGCAGCCAAAGACACGGATTCCGGGCCGTGGGTGGTCGACAGCAGGAACACGCGCGGCTCGCCGGTTCGCAACCCGCCCAGCTCCATCAGCTCCCGTTTGCCTGCCAGCGCGGAGATGGGGAAGCCGTTGCCCATCGCCTTGCCCCAGCACGACAGGTCCGGCGTCACGCCGTACACCTGCTGCGCACCCCCGGCTGACCAGCGGAAACCGGTGATCATCTCGTCGAACACGAGCACAGTCCCGTGCTTGTCGCACAGCTCTCGCACGCCTTCGAGGAAGCCCGGTGCCGGCTCGGCCAACGCGGTCGCCGCCTCCAGCACGACCGCCGCGATTCGTCCACTGTGCTCGGTGAACAGCGTTCGCAGCGAGTCCGGGTCGTTGTAGCCGAACCGGCGGATCCGCTCGGTCGTCGACTGTGGAATGCCCGCGTCCATCGGTGTGGTGCCGATGAACCAGTCGTCCACGGAGTAGAACGGCTGGTCGCAGATGGCGATCAGCTCACGTCCGGTGGCCGCGCGGGCCAGCCGGACCGCCGCGGTGGTGGCGTCCGAGCCGTTCTTGGCGAACTTCACCATGTCCGCGCCGGGCACCAGCCGCAGGAAGTCCTCCGCCGCGGCGAGTTCCAGCTCGGTCGGCCGCGAGAAACTCAGCCCGTTGGCCAACTGCTCACGCACGGCGTCGACGACCGGTTCGTACGCGTGCCCGAGCGTGACGCTGCGCAGGCCCATTCCATACTCGACGTACGAGTTGCCGTCGACGTCCCAAACGGTCGCCCCTTTGCCCCTTGCCAGGACGGGCGCCATGCCTTCCGGGTACTGGTCGGCACCGCGCGCATACGTGTGCGCGCCGCCGGGCACGAGCTCGTGCAGACGCGCCTGCAACATGGCAGACCTGCGGAAATCGTCGTTCACCTGCACAACCTCCCACACCTCGTAGCCGCGCTGACACAGAGAGGTACCCTGCGCGCGTGACAGAGCGGCGCGTACCAGTTGGCACGGTAATGGTCGACGCCCTGACCGAGGCGGAGGTCGTCCACCAAGTCCGGGACACCTGGCAGGACGGCGGCTGGATCCTGACCGCGAACGTCGACATCGTGCGCGCCATCAGCCGGGACCGGTCGCTGGTCAGGCTCGCGTCCACGGCGACGTTGACGGTCGCCGACGGCATGCCGCTCGTCTGGGCGGGCCGGATCGCGGGGCGGGAGATCCCCGAACGCGTCACCGGCAGCTCCCTCGTGCACACGCTGACCCGTGCCGCCGCGCTGGACGGCCGCTCGGTGTACCTGCTCGGCGGTGCCCCTGGTGTCGCCGAACGCGCCGCGGCCGTGCTGCAGGAGCGGTCGCCCGGGTTGAAGATCGCCGGGATCGCCGCGCCGCCGGTCGGCTTCGACCAGCGTGAGGACACGCTCCAGGCGGTCATCGACGACGTGGTGCTCGCCCAGCCGAGCCTGGTGCTGATCGGGATGGGTTTCCCCAAGCAGGAGAAGCTGATCCAACGGCTGCGCGAGGTCATGCCCAACGCCTGGTACGTCGGCTGCGGCGCCGGGATCCCGATGGCGTCCGGCGACTCCAGGCGCGCGCCCGTCACGCTGCAGAAGCTCGGCCTGGAATGGGCGCACCGGCTGGCCATGGAGCCGCGCAGGCTGGCCCGCCGCTACCTGCGCGACGACCTGCCGTTCGCGCTCCTGCTGCTCGCGGGCGCGGCCGTCCGCCGGGTGCGCCGTTAGTCTCGTCGCTCCGGAGTGCGTCCGGCACGGCGTGCTCGGATACTCGTGGTGTGCATTTCCTCGGCCACTCGTGCGTTCGGATCGAGATCGGTGGCCGGGTCGTGCTCACCGATCCGGTGCTGACCGCCCGGGTCGGGCCGCTTGTCCGGGTCGTCCCGCTGCCTGACCGGGCCACGTGGGCCGACGCCGATCTGGTCCTGATCTCCCACCAGCACGGTGACCACCTGCACCTGCCGTCGCTGCGGCTGCTCCGCCACGCCCGGATCGTGGTGCCGCGTGGCGCGGGCGCGTGGCTGCACCGCAAGGGATTCCCGCGCGTCGAGGAGTTGGGTGTCGGCGAGCGGCTGGTGGACGGCGATCTGACCGTGACCGCTGTGCACGCCGAACACTCCGGGCACCGCTGGGGGCCGCGGCTGACGCACGGCCCGCATGCGCCCGCGATCGGGCACGTCCTCGAAGCGGAGAAGCGGATCTATGTGGCGGGCGACACAGATATATACGACGGCATGGCGGACCTCGGTCCTGTCGACATCGCGCTGCTGCCGGTGTGGGGCTGGGGGATGACGCTGGGGCCGGGTCATCTCGACCCGCTCGGAGCCGCTGCCGCCGTCGAGTTGATCAAACCGGGGGTCGCGGTGCCGGTGCACTGGGGGACGTTGGCGCTGCCGGGCGTGGCCCGCACAGCGCGGATGCGGCGGCTGCTGAGCGAACCGGCACACGACTTCGCCGCCGCCGTGAGCACGAACACCGAGGTGGTCGTGGCACCGCCCGGGAGCGAGGTGATGCATGAACCTGGCGCTTGACCTCACGGCCACGTCGTCGGTCGGTTATCCGTTGATCTTCGGCGGCGTGCTGCTCGGGTCGATCATCCCGATCGTGCCGACCGGTGCCGTCGTCGGCGCGGGCGCGGCCGTCGCGATGACGAGCGCGGGCTTGTCGCTGCCGTTGGTCCTCGTGCTGTCGACGCTCGGCGCGTACATCGGCGACGTCGTGACGTACGCGATCGCCCGGCTCGGCGGTGATCCCGCCGTGCGGTGGCTGGCGCGTCACCAGCACGCGGACCGCGTGGCGAGCGTCCGTGCACAGTTCGCGCGGCGTGGCTGGCAGATCCTCGTGGTCGGCCGCCTGCTTCCGGCCGGCCGGATCCCTGTGCTGCTCGCCGCCGGGGCGTTGGCGTATCCGTGGCGGCGTTTCCTGCCGACAGCATTGGTAGCAGCCGCGTTGTGGGCCGTCGCGTACGCGCTGCTGGGTGTGGTCAGCGGCGGCATCTTCGACTCGCCGTTGATCGCGAGCCTGCTGGCAACGGCCCTCGTGCTGGTTGTCACGGTTCTCATGGCCGTCATCGCACGGCAGAAGCACCGGGCGCCGGACGCGGGCAAGCTGCTGCGTGGCGGTCGGGCGACTGTCCGAGTGTTGTTCGTCTGGTTCGTCGTCACCGCGGCGCTGCGTGCGTTTGACGTCCTGCTGCCGGGTTTCACGATGACCCAGTGGTGGCAGCCGACCGTCTGCGCGTTGCTGCTCGGCCTGATGTCCGCGGTGCTGTGGCCGCTCATCCTGCGGGTCGCGCTGCCGTTCGCGTTGTTCACGTTGGGTCTGGGCAGTTTCATCGTGATCGGCGCGGGCGCGTTGGCGATCTTCAACACCGTGCCGGGCGTCGAGATCGAGAACCTGCGCACGGCCGTCGCGGTGACGATCGGCATGGCAGCCGTGAGTTCCGTGATGAGCAGTGTGCTGGCCATCGACGAGGACGAGATCTTCTTCCGCCGCACCGCCCGGCGGGGTGGCACGCCGACGCTGCTGCCGGACGCCCCACCCGGCGTGATCTTCCTGCAGATCGACGGCCTCGGCTACGACACCGTCCGGCGTGCCGTGCGCGACGGGGACATGCCGACGCTGGCGGAGTGGATCAACGAGGACAGCCACACGCTGGAGATGTGGCAGACCGACTGGAGCTCGCAGACCGGCGCGAGCGTGTCCGGCATCCTGCACGGCGACAACCACGACATCCTTGGGTTCCGTTGGTACGAAAAGGATCGCGACCACGTGATGGCGTGCGCGCACCCGAAGGACGCGGCCGAGATCGAGCGCAGGCACTCCGACGGCCGCGGCCTGCTGTCCGGTGGCGGTGCGGGCCACGGCAACCTGTTCACCGGCGACGCCGACCACGTGACGCTGACCATGAGTGCCGTCCCGGTGCTGGGCAAGGAAGTCCGGCGCGGCAGGCACGGGCGGACCGGCTCCGGCTACTACACGTACTTCGCCCGCCCGGTGAACGTGGTGCGCACGTTCGCTTCGGCGCTGATGGACATCGGCAGGGAGATCCTGGCGTCGACGAGCCAGAAGCGCCGGGGAGTGCGGCCGCGGATCAACCGCGGCGGGTTCTACCCGATCGCCCGGTCCGGCACGACCGTGATCACGCGTGACGTGGTGGTCGCGGCGATCATCGAGGACATCCTGGCCGGGCGGCCCGTGGTGTACGCGGACTTCCTCGGCTACGACGAGGTCGCGCACCACTCGGGGATCGAACGGTTCGACGCGCTGGCCGTGCTGCGGGGGATCGACCAGCAGATCGGGCGGTTGCACCGGGCCACCCGGCTCGGACCGAGGCCGTACCACCTCGTCGTGCTGTCCGACCACGGCCAGACACAGGGCTGGGCGTTCGCCGACCGGTTCGGCGAACCGGTGGAGAAGCTCGTCGGCCGCTTGTGCGGCGGCGACCCGGCGGACGTCGCGAAGGCGACCAAGCCGCGCAACGCGGCCGAAGGCTGGCAGATGAACGCGGCGCTGGCCGGCGGTGGCCTGATCGCTCGGCGGCTGCGTGGGCGGGTGGAGAAGGCCGGGGTCAGCCGTGAGCTGCACCGCGCGCCCAGCGGCAGACCCGGCGAGGTCGCCCGGGTCGCGCCGGGAGTGGTCGTCGTGGTGTCCGGGCACGTGGCGATGGTGTCGTTCACCGAACACGAGGGCCGGGTGCCGCTGGAGACGATCGAGCGCGGATACCCGGAGCTGCTGCCGCTGCTGGTCGACCACGACGGTGTCGGGTTCATGCTGGTGCACAGCTCGGAGTTCGGGCCGGTCGTACTCGGCCGCGACGGCCTGCACCGGCTAGCGACCGGCGTGGTCATCGGCGAGGACCCGTTGCGGGACTACGGCCCGCACGCCGCCGAGCTGGTCAGGCGGACCGACGAGTTCCCGCACTGCGCGGACATCATGATCAACAGCCGGTACGACCCGGAAACCGACAACGCTTCGCCGTTCGAACCGCACGTCGGGTCGCACGGCGGGCTCGGCGGACCGCAGGCACGCGGTTTCGTCATGTACCCGAAGCGCTTCACCGCTGCGGGGGATGTGGTCGGCGCGGAGGCGTTGCACCGCGTGTTCCGGGGCTGGCTGACCGAACTCGGCCACCCGGCGCTGGCGGACGAGCGGGTCAGCGCGCCCGTACCACTCCCTTGATCACCTCGGCCAGCCGCCGGGCCTGCACGTCGGTGGTCAGCTCACGCTCCAGCCTGGCGCGCCCGGCCTTGCCCATGGCGTCCGCCCGTTCGGGATCGGCCATCAACGCGTTGACGGCGGACGCGAACATGTCCACGTCTCCCGGCGGTACGACCAGACCGTCGTGCCCGTGCTTGAGGTAGCCGTCCAGGCCCGCGCTCGCGGTCACCACGTACGGCCGTCCACACGCCATCGCTTCGAGGATGACCGACATGCCCGACCCGTGGATGTTCGGTTTCGTGGCCACGGCGACCACGTTCGCGTTGCCGTAGAACTGGCGCCGCTTGCGCCCGAGGTGCTCGCGGTGCACCGTGCCCAGATCGCCCGGCAGGTCGACGTCGAGCTGGGTCGCCAGCTCCAGGCGCGTGCCCGGCCTGCGGCGGCGCACGTCCGCGACCGCCTTGATCAGCGTGTCGTGGTCGCGGTGCGCGTCGTCACCGACGCTGGCCACGAGGTCGCGGTCGACCTCCCCGTCGACTGGGCGGAACCAGCCGGCGTCGATTCCGAAGGGGACGAACCGCAGTTTGCGGTCGGGCACGCCCCAGTCGTCACGCAGGACCGGGATCATGCCCTTCGCCTGCACGAAGACGATCTCCATCTTCGCCAGCGCCTTGCCCGCGCGGCGCAGGAACTGCTTGGAGCGGTCCTGCGGGTCGGTCAGCAGCTGCACGCCGCTGATCACCGGCGGGCCGCCGGGCAGCGCCGCGGCCGGGATGCCGGTGAACTCGTCCCAGCAGAGCACCACGTCGGCGCTCCGCTTGAGCCGGTTGTAGTGGGACGCAACGGCTTCCAGCCATTCCAGGCCGCCTTCCCGTGCGCGCACCCTGCGGGCGAGCGCGTTCGGGACACGTCCTTTGAGGACCTCGCGGAACGCCACGTCGACGCCGTGTCGCGCCAGTTCGTCGATGCCGAACGGGGTAGCATTCGGGACCTCACCGGACGCGTTGCGCTCGGGCCACTTGGCCGCGTCGAGGTAGTGGATCAGCTCGACCCAGGCACGCACGCGCGACACAGTCCACTCCTGATCAGATCGCGAGGATGAGCTCGGCCAGCCGGGCGGCCTGCAGCTCGGTTGAGAACTCGCGCTCGACCTTACGGCGTGCCGCCCTGCCCATCTCCTCGGCCATGGCGTCGTCGTTGACGAGCCGCTGCACGCATTTCGCCAGCGCATCAACGTCGCCGACCGGGTAGACGAGTCCAGTGTGCTCGTTCTCGACGTAGTCCGTTAGGCCGGGAGTGTCCGGAATCACTACCGGCCGTCCGCTGGCCATCGCCTCGAGGGTGACGGTCAGGCCGGACGCGTGCACGTTGGGCCTGGTCGCGATCGCCACGACGCTCGCCCGTCCATAGAGGTCCCGGATCTGGCCCTCGTTGAGCCCGGTGCGGGCGTGTTCCGCGGGAATCGGCAGCCTGGTGGCGATTTCCAGCCGCGTGCCGGGGAGCCGTCGGACGGCGTCGATCAGCAGCTGGTGGTCGCGGTGGCGGTCGTTGCCCGCGCTGACCACCAGACGTTCCTCAGTCTTCGGGCGAGGCGCAAAGAAATCGACATCGATGCCGAGTGGGACGTGGTGCGCTTTCCTGACACCCCAATCCCGTTCGAGCCGGGAGATCATCGCGCCCGACGACGCCCACACCCCCGCCGCCTTCGGCAGCGCGTGCCGCGCGAACAAGGCTGTCACGCGGTCGACCTCGTCGGCCAGCCACACCACTCCAGTGATCACCGGTTTGTGTCTGCCGGGTTTGTGGTGTTCGCGCAGCACGGCGGGCACACCCGTGTACTCGTCCCAGCAAAGGACCACGTCACCGGTGGTGCGGCGGAACGCGTCAACCCATTCGTATCCCCCGAGCCGGTGCCGCGCGGCCCGGCCGATCCGCTCCGCAACCCGTCCGCTGGGCGGAATTCGCATGATCGGCCGCACCCCGTGGTTGATCAACCGGTCCAGCCCGTACGGCCAGTGATCAGGAACTTCACCAAGGGCGTGCCGGCTACTCCATTCGGCGGGATGCAGTCCGTGCGACAACTCGAGACAAGCGCGCACCGTATCGACCTCCACATCGCGACAGCACCGCGTGGGATCTGCGGCAACGCGAAGTTACTAGACTACGGCCCGTGTCCAGGGCAGCGGCGATCGCGCGAGGGGTCGCCCTCCAAGTGGTGGCGCGAGTCAGCGCGCTCCCGCTCGCCATCGTCACTCTGGGTATAGCAACGCAGTATCTGGGCGAACACGGTTACGGCATCATGACGACCGCGATCGTGTTCGTCGGCCTGTTCGAGACGCTGACCTCGCAGGGCATCGGCACGGTGATCGTGCGCAGGGTCAGCGGCAAGCAGAAGGCGTCGCTGGCGCACCTGATCGGCCTCGACCTGACGTTCTCGCTGACCTACGCCCTGCCGCTCGGCCTGACAGCCGCCAGCGTCGGGGTGCTGACGTACTCCGATCCGCAGGTGCAGTCCGCGCTGCTGGTGCTGTCGGCCGGACTGGTCTGCAACGCCGTCGCGTCCTGTTTCGACGCCGTCTTCGACGTGCACGTCAAGTACGGCACGATCGCGATCGCGGAGTTCTTCTCCCGCGTGATCACGCTGGGCTGCGCGGCGGCGGTGGCGTTCACCGACGCCGGCCTGCTGGCCATGTGCGCGGTGCAGATCCTGCCGAACCTGCTCAAGATGGTCGTCAACGGGCTCGCGGCGCACCGGCTGACCCCGATGCGGCCGATCGGCGACCTGAACGCGATCCTCAACCTGGTCAAGGAGAGCATCCCGTTCACGCTGATCATGCTGATCGCGGTGATCTACTGGCGCGTGGACGGCGTGCTGCTGTCGCTGCTGTCCGACACGCGCGAGGTGGCGGCGTACGGCATCGCCGTGCAGCTGGCGTTCACCCTCAACATGCTGCCGCAGGTCTTCTCCCGGACAGCGCTGTCGACGATCAACGAGGGCTACGCCAGCGACCCGGCCAGGTTCCGGCGCGCGGTCGCGAGTGGATACCGGTTCCTGTTGCTGTTCGCCACACCCGTTGCCGTACTTGGTATCCCATTGGCGGAACGCCTGGTGACGGCGGTCGGCTCGGACGAGTTCGCGTCCGGCGCGACGCCGGTGCTGCGGCTGTTCTTCGTCGCGTGCGCGATCAGCTTCCTGACGTCGATCATCAGCGACGCGATGGTCGCGGCGCACCAGCAGCGCTTCCTGACCACGCTGTCGGCGGTGAACCTGGTCGTGAACATCGCGCTGAACATCATCCTGATCCCCCGTTTCGGGGCGGTCGGCTGCGGCATCGCCCTGATCGTGACGGAACTGTCGGGCGTGGTGTTCACCCAGATCCGGCTACGCAAAGTAGGCGTCGACCCGCTGCCGCTGAAGTACGTGATGCGCCTGATCCCCGGCCTGAACCTGTCGCTGCTGGCGATGCTGCTGACGTGGTCGCTGCCGCTGGTCTTCCCGATCGTCGCGGGCATGATCGGTTACTTCGCCGGCGCGTGGCTCGGCGGCGCGATCCCCGACGAGATGCGCGGCGCCCTGCTCGGGGCCATGAAACCCGGCCGCGGGACGGCACCTGCCTGACAACGCGTAAGGTGACCCGACGTGACGGACGGTCAGCCTGCTCGCCCGCTGTCGGTGCTCGTCGTCAGCTACCGGCGGGCGGATCTTCTGCGGCGTTGTCTCGACAGTGTCCACAAGCACCTGTCGGGGTGTTCGGTTCTGGTGTGGGACAACCTGTCGCAGGGCACTCCCGCGATCAGGGAACTGGCGGACGAGTACCCGGACGTCGACTGGTTCTTCTCCGACCGCAACGTCGGTTACGCGGCCGCCATCAACGGTTTGGCCCAGCGGACCGGCGACGACATGCTGCTGCTCAACCCCGACGCCGAATTGCTCGGGCCCTTGGCGAAGTCGCGGGCCGCGCTGCGGGAGCCGAAGGTCGCCGCTGTCTCACCCAGGGTCCAGGAAGGCGGCGACGGGCCCGACTGGGACGTCGCCCGGCGCAGGCAGACGGTCCTGCGCAGCATCGTCAGCCATTCGGGTTACGGGAAACGCCTGCGCGGCAAGGGTCTCTCCGACTACTACCCCGAACAGCCCGGTGACGTCGACGGCTACCTGTCCGGTTGCTGCCTGCTCATCTCCCGTGCGGCGTGGCAGCAAGTCGGCGGGTTCGACCAGAAGTTCTTCCTGTACGGCGAGGAGTCCGACTGGCAGCGCCGGGCGCACGGCAACGGCTGGCGCCTGGTTCTCGCGGACGAGCCGGACGTCCGGCACGCGGCCGGGGGCACCATGGCCGGTGATCCGTTGGCCGAGCGGCGATCGCGGGATCTGCTGCGCGCCGGGCAGGCCGAGATGCTGGGGATGGGCAACTACGGGCCCGGCGCGGTGTTCACCGCCGGGCTCAACCTGCTCGACCGCGTGCAGCGGTCGCACCGCGACGACCGGCAGCGGGAGCGGGCCGCGGCCAGGGCGAAGGCCGATCCCGGCAAACCGAGCATTCTGTTGACCAGCAACGAGTTGTGCCAGGGCGGCGCCGAACGGCAACGTGTCCTGCTCGCCAACGAGTTGAGCAGGCGCGGGTATCCGGTCACGCTCGCGTGCCTGCAGCACTTCGGGCCGCTCACGCCCGAACTCGACCCGGGCGTGCGCCTGGTGCTGACGCCGTGGTGGCAGCCGCTCGTCGACCTGCCCACCAAGGACGCCGTGCTGATCACCGGCGTCACCAACACCGAGGCCGGGTTCGCGGCGGGCTGGAAGGCGTTGAACCCGAAGGGCCGGTGGCTCGCGGCGACGCACGAACCAGCCGAACCGGACCGTCCGACGTACGGCGGCAAGCTGGCCAAGGTGATCAACCGCAGCGACGGCGTGATCGCCTTGTCGCCACGGCACTGGGACGCCATCACCAAGCACCAGGCGTTGCACACGCGGCACTTCATCGCACCCAACGGAGTGCCGGAGCAGGAAGATCGCGGCTACCGGCCGTCGAAGCCGGTCCGGCTCGGCATGCTGTGCCGGATGGTCGAGCACAAGAACCCGCACCTGCTCGTCGAGGCGCTGGACTCGCTGTCCGATCTCGACTGGACGCTCGACCTGCACGGCGACGGCCCTGACCGGGCGAAACTCGAAGCCAAGACGCCGGATCGGGTCAAGGACCGGGTCACCTGGCACGGCGCCTCCCCGGGCCCGGACCATGCGTTCGGCACGTTCGACGTCCTCTGCGTGCCGAGCAAGGCCGAGGCTTTCCCGCTCGTCATCGTGGAAGCGATGGCTCGCGGGTTGCCGGTCGTGTCATCTGCCGTGGGTTCGGTCCCGGATCTGCTGGACAACGGACGCGCCGGGCTGCTTGTCGAACCTGTCACCGCGACGGCGTGGACAGCAGCACTGCGCCCGGTCATCGAAGACCCCACCCGGCTCACGCGGCTCGCCGCGGCGGGCGCGCGACGAGCCGCCGAGCTGTACACAGTGGACGCCATGACGGATGCGTACGAGACCGCCATCGCGGCGGCGAGATGAGAGTTCTGTGGCTGTCGCCCTGGATGCGCACGCTGTCCAGGGTGCACGTCGAAGCGTTGCAGGACGCCGGGCACGACTGCTTGCTGGTCACATCCGATCAGCACTACGAGAAAACGCGGCCGCTGCCGTACGAGCGCGTGCTCGACCCGCGCCCGAAAGACCCGCGGACCATCGGCCCGCTGCTGAAGGCGTTCCGCGAAGTCAGGGCCTGGCGGCCGAACGTGGTCGTCGTCGAACTGGTCTGGGATCCGCGCTGGCTGATGCTGGCCAGGCTGGCGCCGATGGTGCACCTGATCCACGACGACGCCCCGCACGACGAGACCGAGTCGCGCCCGGCGTGGCAACGGCGGCTGTTCAGCGGGTTCAGCAGCCGGGCCAAGCGGGTCGTCGCCTTCAGCGACTACGTGGCCGAGCAGCTCCCGTATCCGGCCAGCGTGGTGCCGTTGACCAGCGACGTCCGCGAGCGGGATCTCCCGCCGCTCGCCGAGGACCGGCGTGACTTCGTGCTCTACGGCCGGATGTCGCCGTACAAGAACGTGCCGGTGGCGTTGAAGGCGTGGGAGAAGCACCTGCTTTCCGGGCAGCACAATGGCGACCGGCTGATCCTGCTCGGCGACGGGCCGCTCGACGTGTCCGAACAGGATCTGCCGCCGCGCTGCGAGTGGCGCCGTGAGCGCTTCGCGTACGCCGACGTGCTGCCTGTCCTCGGCCGCGCGAAGGGCTCGGTGGTGCACTACCGGCAGGCGTCGCAGAGCGGGGTGCAACTGCTGTCGATGCAGCTCGGTGTGACGCCGATCGTGTCGGATTCCGGCGGGTTGCCGGAATTCCAGCCGCCGGACGAGCCGGGTATCGGGGTCGACGACGTGGACGGCCTCGCTGACGCGTTCGCGCGGCTGTCCGATCCGGCAGCCGCCAAACGCCGTGGCGAGGCTGCCAGGCTGCACTTCGAGCGCACCTACAGCGCGGATCTCGTCGGCGCGAAACTGGCCGCGACCTTGGCCAACGTCGCCACATAGCGGGAATTAATCACCCTTACGAGGGAGTTTACCGGTAAAGAGTTACGACATTTGGTGTATTGACATGCTTTCATGGTCGGCATGGCTGACGAGATCGGACGGCGCCGGATCATCGGGGCAGCAGCCGGCGCGATCGCTCTCGGGGTCGCCGGTGGCATCACACTGGCCAACCAGCAGTGGTTCAGCCCCGAGGAAACAGCTGAGCAGGAGACGAAACCGGTCACCGCGGACCTCTCCGCGAACTCCGACGCGCAGACGCTGCTCAAGTGGTTCCGCGATCTGCCCAAGCGCCAGGCGCGCAGAGTGGTCTGCGGGCAGCAACTCGACGACATCACCGCCGCCAGCTACGACCACATCGTCGAAGCGCTGGTCAAGCGCACCGGCAAGCACCCGGCGATGCTGGGGGTGTCGGTCCGCGACGACTGGAAGCGCTCGGACTCCAGGATCCTGGTCGACCACTGGCGGCGCGGCGGCCTGGTCACAGTGGACCTCCACCCGTCCGATCCGTGGAACCCGAACGGCGGCGCGGACTCGGCGTGGGTCGCGGACGCGAAGGCCAGGAAGCCGGACCTGCGCACCCTGCTGGTCACCTCAGACTCCAGCCCGCAGCGCAACGCGTGGCGCGCGCAGCTGGAACGCGTGGGCGACCTGGTCGAGGAGCTCGGCTCCGCCGGGGTCGTGGTGTTGCTCAGGCCGTTGCACGAAGGCAACGGGTCCTGGTTCTGGTGGGGACAGGACATGCCGACGCGCAAGACGTTCGCGCGTGACCTCTACCGGGACGTGTTCTTCTACATCACCCAAACCCGGCGGCTGCACAACGTGCTGTGGGTGTACTCGCCCGGCGCCTCGTGGGACGGGCCGGCGCTGTCGTACTACCCGGGCGCGGAGTACGTGGACATGGTCTGCCCCAGCAGGTACGACGACGACATGCTGATGCTCGGCGAGCGCACGGGCCAGTCGCCGTACAACGACTACAAGGACATCCTCACGACCGGCAAACCGCTCGGTTTCGCCGAGTGCGGCCCGGAGAAGAAGCGCGACGGCTCGTGGGACTCCCGGCTGATCCTCAAGCAGATCCGCGAGAAGTACCCGGCGATGACGTACTTCCACTGCTGGAACGGCTGGCAGGGCGCGGTGATGGAGCTGGCCAGGCTGCGGTTCACCGAGGAGCTGCTCAACGACTCCTGGGTGATCACCAGGGACGAGGTGGACTGGCGGCAGATGGCCGGACCGACCACGTCGTCCCGCCCGACGACCACCTCCCGGCCGCCCAAACCCACGTCCACACCGCCCAAGACCCAGAACAACCCCGTGATCCGCCCGCCAGTCACCAGGTAAACCCTCGTGAGTGGTTCGTCCGGTTAGAACCGGACGAACCACTCACGAGGGTTGACCAGTGGTTGCCGAGTGTACGGAGGTAGCGGCCGATTTCGAACGGCTCCGCTGTGGCGCGCGCGGCCTTGCCGAGGCGTTCCCGCAGGCCGGGATCGTCGAGCAGCGACTGCAGGGCCGCGGCCAGCCCGTCGACGTCGCCCGGCCGGACGAGCAGGCCGTTCTCGCCGTCCTTGACCACCTCGCCGATCGACCCGACCGGGGTGACCACGGGCACCAGGCCGTGACCCATCGATTCGAGCATCGCCATCGGCAGGCCTTCGTCACGGCTGGGCAGCACGAAGACGTGCGCGGAGGACAGCAGCGCGTCGCGTTCCTCCGGCGAGATCCACGTCCGGATGCTCGCGTTCACGCCCAGTCGCGCGGCCAGCGCCTTGGTTTCGGCGACCTCGCCGTCGCCCGCCATCACCACTTCGACGGGCTCGGACAGCCGGGCGACGGCGGACAGGACGTCCGCCGATCCCTTCCGCGCACCGAACCGGCCGAGGAAGACGATCCTGAAGCCGGGCGGCGAAGACACCGCGGCCGGCAGTTCGATCGGGTTGCCCAGGCTGACAACCCGTTGCACACCAAGCAGATCCGTGTACATGGTGCGCCACGACGAACCGAGGACGGCGACCAGGTCCGCCTGCCGGAACGTCAAGGCGATCACACGCTTGGCCAGGCCGGGCAGGCCCTGGTACCAGTCGACGAACTCGGCGCCGTGGCAGTGCAGCACGACCGGTTTGCGCATCAGTTTGGCGATCCACACGAGCACGCCCTTGCGGATCACGCTGCCCCGCTCCGACACGTGGGCGTGCAGGACGTCGGCGTACCGCAGCGCGGACACGATCTTCGCTGTGCCTGACAGCCACAGTTTCAGGCGCATCCCGGCCGGTCCTTCCCGGTGCGTCGGGATCATCCGGATCGCCGCGACCTCGGATCCGTGCCGCAGCAACAGGTTCGTGACCGTCGCCATCCCACCGCGCTCGCTCGGCGCGGACCCGGCCATCAGGACGCGGATCATGAGACGGACGGCTTCGCGGGCGGCGTGACCGGTCGCATCTGGCTCGTCTGCTCGGCCGACGACGACTTGACGCGCTCGAACCGGACCTGGAAACGCTTGGGGTACAACCACCGCAGCACCAGGATCGCGATCACGGCCACGACGAACCCGCCGACGACGCCGCCGGCAATCAGCAGCCACCCGGCGGGCACCGAACGGGCGGGCGGCGTGGTCGGGTCGGTGATCACGTTGACGGCCACCCGGGACGGGCCGCCGGGGATGGTCTCCAGCTTCGTGACCGCGTTGATGAACGCCTGCGTCACCGCGACCGCGCTGCGCCGGGCGGCTTCCGGCGTCGCCCCCGTGACCTGCAACGACAGCACGGTGGTGTCGCCGGCGACGGCGGCCTTGATCTGGGCGGTGAGTGTCGCGGGATCCGTGCCGAGCACCTGCGCGGCCGGTCCCGTCACCTGCGCGCTCGCCGCGATCTCCGCGTACGTGGTCATCCGCTGGTTGACGTACTGGTTGCTGGCGTACGCGGTGTCCGGCTGGGCCGGGTCGCTCTGCCCGGTCATCAGGACCTGGGAGGATGACGTGTACACGGCGTTGCTCAGGCGGTTGCTGAAGTAGACGCCACCAAGCAGGCCGACCACGACACCAGCCGCGAGCAACCACTGCCACCACGCTACGTTTTTGAGCAACCTCACGGCGTCATTATCCTTCTCGCTGATAGTGGCGGTTCTCCGACCTGCCCGAACTCCTCGACGCGTGGCTGCCAGCCGACCGCAAGCGCCAGCATCGCCAGGAGGAGCGCGACGACCATCAACGACGGCCGGTCGATCAACGTCGTCTGGAACACCGACTGCAGCGCCAGACACGCCAATCCCAGTCCCAGGGCGACCACAAGCACCGTGGCGGGCGCTCTTCGACGCCAGCTGTGCACGACGGCCGCCGCGACGCGCACCATCAGCAACCCGACGGCCAGCAGTCCGAACGCGCCGAACCACAACCACATCCGCAGGTACTGGTTGTGAATCCACGGCCGCGGGTCGACGACCGTCCGGTCATGCACGGCGTCGTAGGAAATGATCTCCCCGCCGTATGGGATGCCGACGCCGATGCCTGTCACGGGATGGTCGAGCAATGTGTTCAGGGCAGCGGTGTTCTCTCTGACGCGGTCGGCCAGGCTGTCCTCGCCTAACGCCTCACCGCTGAAAACACTGGTCACACGCCCGGCGAGGGCTTCGCCCGTGCCGCCGAGGGCGCCCGCGGCGGCCAGTCCGAGCGCCACCGCGCCCAGCAGGCCCGCCGCGAGCAAACGCTTGACCAGGCCGCGTGAGCCGAACCGGGCGACCGCGACCACGATGACGAACCCCAGCAGCGGCGCCCACGTCGACCGGTTGAAGCTCAACGCCTCGTGCGCGAGACCGGGCAGTGCGATCAGCAGCAGCCGCCACCGGGGGCGTCCCGGGAAGGCACCGGAGGCGAGCAGGATCAGCAACGGCCCCCACAACGGCAGGACCGGCGCGGACAGCCGGGACACCTCGGACGTGTCGTCGCCGGTGATCACCGAGGAGCGTTCGTCGACCAGCAGCCGCTCCCAGTCCATCACCGCGGCCAGCAGCTCGACCGAACTGGCCACCGCGGCACCGACGGCCACGATCGCCACGAACTGGGCCAGCCGCCCGGCGAACACCCGGCAGAGGACCAGGAAACCCAGCGGCACCAGCACCAAAGCCCGGACGGTGTCCGCGACCTCGGAGAACTCGCCGCCGTTGACGACGCCGTGCGCGCTGCCGAGCGCGACCGCCGCCGTGAACACGACCAACGGCCAGAAGAAAATCGACTTGCCCGGCCGCCGCCACACCGCGACCAGGCCGATCAGCACGGCCACTTCCAGCACGGTCGGCGTGACCGGGCCGATCTTGACCAGCTCCAGCTTCGGCGGCAGCACGGACGCGGCCAGCCCCAGCATCGCGCCGGCGATCCACCGCGGGTCACGCGGCGCCACGACACCGGCCGCCAGCACGGCCAGCATCGGCGGCCACACCGATCCTGTCGCCGCGTACCCGCCGACGGCGACGAATCCCAGCGCGACCGCCGTCAGCCCGCGACGAGTCCGCAGTCCCATCCACAACGCCCGGATCTCGTGGTCGACGCTGTCGGCAAACGCCTGCGCCCCAGCGATTCGCGACCCGCCGCCGGCCAACCGGGACACCCACGGGCCCGGCCGCCGGAGCGCGCACCCGAGCCAGCCGGCCACAGCACCGATCACGGCACCCAGGACCGCGCCCCAGACCGCCCAGGCACCCGACAGGCTCTCCGGTTCGCTACCGCTGGTGGACACCACGCCCGACACGCGGTTGAACTCCATCCGCGTGACCACCGCGATGACTGTCCTGGCCGCGGCCGTCGCCCGGTCGGCCAGTCCTTCGTCGGTGAAGCTGTTCAGCTCGATCCGCAACGACTGCGCGCCGGAGATCTCGTGCGCGGTGATCGTCTCGTCGCTGTGCAGACCCGCCTCATCGGCGACAGCGCCGCTGGCGGCCACCTTCGCCCAGCTCGGCACCCGCTGGGAGATGTGCCTGGCCACCGAGGCTGTCGGCGGGCCCGGTCCGAGCTGCGCGGCCGTGAAGACGATCGTCGCGCCGCTGCGGTACGCTGGCCCGTTGAGCGTCGGCACGGCGAACCCCACCAACGCGCCGATCAGCAGACCGGCCAGTACGACGAGAGCGGCCAGCCGGTTCACCGATTGTCACCGGCCAGCCGGGCGGGCGGGATGATCCGCCTGGTCTGCGGGTCCTCGGTGGGCACGGGTTCGGCGACCACCCAGCGACCGGCCAGCGCGGGCATCGCCTTGCGGACCTCGTCGAGCAGGTCAGGCACGAACAGCAGCACCGCGTCCGGTTTCGCCCTGATCAGGTCGGCCGGGCTGATCACCGGGATCGCCGTGCCCGGCATCCGCCTGCCCCACTTGGTCTGCGAGGCGTCCGCGACACCGGTCAGCATGGTGTTGTCGATCCCCGCCGCGGCGAGCAGCGCGACCGCACGCGAGGCGGCGCCGTAGCCGTACACCCGGCGGCCGGTACCGCGCTGGCGCTGCAACCAGCCGCGCAACGCGTTGATGCTGTTCTCGGCCGTCTCCTGCAACGAGCGCACGATCCGCGGGTCGTCGACACCGCAGCCGGTTTCCTCGGCCAGCAACGCGCGGACCTCCGGATCGCCCTGGCCGCCACGACCGGCGGCGAGCAGAACCGTGCCGCCGTAGAGGTCGAACCGCCACGCCGTACGCGCCACCAGCCCGGCCGTCGCCAGCATCCTGGTCAGCGCGGCCGTGGAGTAGTACGCGTAATGCCCGTGCCGCAAGGCGTTCCACTGCCCGCTGCGGATGATGGTGGCCAGCGAGTGGTACTGCAGCAGCAGGATCCCGTTGTCGGTCAGCCTCCTGGCGCGCTCGACGATCGCCTCGTGCTGGTCGGGGTAGTGCATCATGCCGAAGCTGTCGAGCACCACGTCCGCGGGCTCACCTGTCTGCTCGACCGGCCGCAACCCGTGTTCGGCCAGCAACGGCAGCCACGAACCGCCGTGCGGACTGCCGTACTCGAGCACGCTGACACCGGGCTTGACCAGGCCGGAACGGATCACGCGGCCGATCGCGTCCTTGGCCTGCGCGACCAGCGCCGCGGGTTCGACACCGCGTGGCTCCTCCGGCACGGTCGGGTCCTCGGCCAGCTGCGCCAGGCCGCATTCCGCGCACAGCCACATCCGCAGCGGGTAGATCGGGTCCGGGCCGTTGTCGCTGACCGGCGGGAAGAAGTCGCTGGCGGGCTGGCGGCCGAGGTCGAGCACGACCTCGCCCCGGCGGGCCCGGCAGGACCGGCAGATCGGCGTCAGCATGGGCACGCCAAAATGGACCGATGCATGTGCGGACCACCTCGATCGACGGCGTCCTGCTGTTCGTGCCCACCCCGCATCACGACTCGCGCGGCCTGTTCACCAGGACCTTCGACGCGACCATCGCCGCGGAGCACGGCGTCGACCCGAACTCGTTCGTCCAGGACTCGCAGTCCCGCTCCAAACTGGGTGTGCTGCGCGGACTGCACGGCCGATCCGGGCGCGGCGAGGCGAAACTCGTGCGCTGCGCGCACGGCGCGGTGTCCGACGTGGTCGTCGACGCCCGGCCCGGCTCGCCGACCTTCGGCCACCACGAGGCGTTCCTGCTCGACGACGAGACCTTCGCGCACCTGTACATCCCGCCGGGCATGCTGCACGGCTTCCAGGCGCTGACACCGGTCGCGGACGTCTGCTACCGGATCGACCGCCCGCACGACCCGGGCGAGGACGTCGCGGTGCGCTACGACGACCCGGCGCTGGCGATCGACTGGCCGTTGCCGGTGACGGAGATCAGCGCGCGGGACCTCGCCGCCGGACCCTGGCACCATTAGAGCCCGCCGTGGCTTTTCAACCAGGCCAGGCGCGTGAACTTCTGCTCGAAGTCCGCGCGTGTCAGGCCGTGCCCGGTGTACGCGTCGGCCAGCTCGACCGCGCCCGCCTTGACTGTCCACTGTGCCGTGAACGGCATCGCGGCGCGGATCCGGGCGAAGTCGACCCGGTACGAGCGCGGGTCGGCGCCCGCCTCGCCCGTGATCACCAGTTCGGAACCGGTGACCGCTTCGACGACGTGCTGGGCGATCTGGGCGACAGTGAGGTTGTTGTCCTCCGTGCCCACGTTGAAAGCCTTGGCGTGCACGGCTTCCCGCGGTGCCACCAATGCGGCGGCGAACGCGTCCGCGATGTCCTGGGCGTGCACCAACGGCCGCCAGGGCGTGCCGTCGGACAGGACCTTGACCTCGCCGCTGAGCACGGCGTGCCCGACGAGGTTGTTCAGCACGATGTCCGCACGCAGCCGCGGTGAGAACCCGAAAGCCGTGGCGTTGCGCAGGAAAACCGGCGTGAAGTCCGAATCGGCCAGCTCGAGCAGATCGTCCTCGACGCGTACTTTGCTTTCCGCGTACGGAGTCACCGGGCGCAGCGGGGCGTCCTCGTCGACCAGGCCGTCACCGGCCGCGCCGTACACGGAACACGTTGACGCGTAGAGGAACCGCTTGACCCCGGCGTCCTTGGCCAGCTTGGCCAGCCGGACCGAGGCGTGGTGGTTGATGTCGTAGGTCAGTTCGGGCGCCAGTGAACCGAGCGGATCATTCGACAGCGCGGCCAGGTGAACCACAGCGTCCACACCGGACACGTGCGCGGCCGACACCTCGCGCAGGTCGACCGCGAAGCCCGCCGGGTCGCTCGGCTGCGGTCCGAGCACGCAGGACGCGAACAGCCCGGAGTCGAGGCCGACGACCTCGTGCCCCGCGGACACCAGTCGCGGCGCCATCACCGTGCCCAGGTAACCCTGGTGTCCGGTCAGCAACACACGCACGTCACGCCTCCAAGCCAACGAGCAGTTTGTCCAGGTAGAACGCCTCCGCATAGCGCGCACGGCACTGCACGCCACGGACCCTCGCCAGCCCCAGGAAGGTCTCGCGGTCGAACCAGTACCGCCCGGACTGCGTCGGGTAGCACCGGAGCAACTTCTCCACCTTGGCCTCAGCGACCTCGTCCGGCAAGGGCTGGTACACGGTCGGGGCACCCAGGTCCCCGTCCCATTTGACGATCTCGTAGCCGAGCGCCAGGTGGTCGCGGAACGCGGTCGGCACGAGTTCCGCCAGCGTGCGGTGGTCCTGATGGGCGTCACGCGCGTGCGGGCCGATCACCAGATCGGGTTCAGTACGCGCCCGCAGGTCCTCGACCGCCTGTTTGGCACGCTCCCAATGGGCCGGAAACCGACCATCCGGCAGGTCCAGCACAGTGATCTTGAGCTCGGCGCCGGGGCAGAACGACTGCAACGCGGCGTGTTCCTCGGCTTCGCGAGGCGTGCCACCCCCGCTGAGCACCAACGCGTCCACCTGGAGCCCCGGCCGGGACCGGCACAGGTTCAGCAGCGTCCCGCCCGCGCCGATCGCGATGTCGTCGCAGTGCGCGCCGAGCAGCACGACCTTGTCGAGGACATCAGGACGCAACACCCGCATCGTTCTCCCACAACATCCATGGCCGCTCGCCCTGCGCGTACGCGGCGTCGAGAGCCGCCCGCTCCTTGACCGTGTCCGCGGGCTGCCAGAAACCACGGTAAGGGTAAGCCAGCAGCCGCCCTTCCTTGGCCAGCTCACCACAGGCGTCCTGGACCAGGTCACCACCGGGTGGCAGCCGGTCGAACACGTCCTGGCGCAGCACGAAGTAGCCGCCGTTCTCCCACAGCGGCAGGTTGCTGACCGGTGTGATCCCGCTGACCCTGCCGTCGTCACCCATGTCCACGCAGTGGAACGACGACTGCGGCGGCACGACCATCATCGAGGCACCCGCGTCGCTGTTGCCCAACCGCCGCACCATCTCGTCGAGCGGGGCGTCGGTGAGCACGTCGGCGTAGTTGGCCAGGAACATCTCCTCGCCGTCGACCAGGTGCCGCACGCGGCGCAGACGTTCACCGATCGGCGAGTCCTGCCCGGTGTTGACGAACGAGATCGTCCAGTCGCTGATGTCGGTGGACAGCAGCTCGACCTTCCCGCCGGACAGCACGAAGTCGTTGGACGCGGTCTCCTGGTAGTCCAGGAAGAAGTCCTTGATGTGGTGCGCGCCGTAACCGAGGCACAGCACGAAGTCGGTGTGACCGAAGTGGGCGTAGTAGCGCATCACGTGCCACAGCAGCGGTCGCGGCCCGACCATCTGCATGGGCTTCGGGACGTCGTCACCCATCCCGTTGCGCATGCGCATCCCGTAGCCGCCGCAGAACAGCACGACCTTCACGGCCGGACCTCCTCCAGAGTGGGGATCGGGAAAACCAGCCTGCCGCCCCACTCGCCCACATAGGACAGCTGCTCGGTCAGCTCGGTGCGCAGGTTCCACGGCAGCACGAGCACGTAGTCCGGGCGGTCCTCGGCGATGCGCTCAGGCGCGTGGATCGGAATGCGGGTCCCGGGCGTGAACCTGCCGTGCTTGTACGGATTGCGGTCCACTGTGTACTTCAGGATGTCCGGCCGGATACCGCAGTGGTTGAGCAGCGTGTTGCCCTTGCCCGGCGCGCCGTACCCGACGACGGTCTTGCCGGTTGCGGACGCGCCGAGCAGGAACCTGAGCAGGTTCTGCCTGACGGTGTCGACGTTGCGGGCGAAGTCCTGGTAGCCGGACATGTCGTGCAGGCCTGCCCGGCGTTCCTCCTCCAGCACGAACCCGACGGCATTCGAGGGCTGGCCGGCCACCGGCCGCGCCCAGATCCGGATCGAGCCGCCGTGTGTCGGCAGCAGTTCGACGTCGACCACGTGCAACCCGCTCGAAGCAAGCGCTCGCTGGGCGGACGCGACCGTGTAGTACTGGAAGTGCTCGTGGTAGATCGTGTCGTACTGGTTGTACTGGACCAGGCTGAGCAGGTGCTGGACCTCGATGGACACCCATCCGTCGTCCTTGACCAGCTCGCGCAGCCCGGCCGTGAAGCCCTGGATGTCCGGGATGTGCGCGTAGACGTTGTTGGCGACGACCAGATCCGCGGCACCGTGCTCGGCACGCACGCTCGCGGCGGTCTCCTTGCTCAGAAACGCCGTTGTGGTCGGTACGCCCTTCTCACGCGCGGCGGCGCCGACGTTCACCGACGGTTCGATGCCGAGGCACCGGATCCCCTTGGCGACCACGTGCTGCAACAGGTAGCCGTCGTTGCTCGCGACCTCGACGACGAACTCGGGGTTCGTCTTCTCCACCGCCTTGTCGACGAACCGGCCGGCGTGGTCGACCCAGGACGTGGAGAACGACGAGAAGTAGGCGTACTCGGTGAACGTGTCCTCCGGCGTGATCAGCGGAGGGATCTGGGCGAGCAGGCACTCGCGGCAGACACGCAGGTGCAGCGGGTACGTCGGCTCCGGCTCGTCCAGCTGCGCGGCGGCGAGGAACCGCTCGCACGGCGGGGTCGCGCCCAGGTCGACCACGCTCTCCAGCTCGCCGGAGCCGCAGAGTCGGCAGATCATCAATACGCTCCTTGGCCCTTCAGCACGGCGCGGACTGTCTTCCACATGATCAACGCGTCGAGTGCCAGAGACCAGTCCTCGACGTACCGCAGATCCAGCCGGACGGCTTCCTCCCACGGCAGGTCGCTGCGGCCGCTGACCTGCCACAGCCCGGTGAGACCCGGTTTGACCAGCAGCCTGCGCCGCGCGTCGGAGCTGTAGCGCTCGGTCTCCTCCGGCAGCGGCGGCCTCGGCCCGACCAGCGACATCGACCCGGAGATGACGTTGAACAGCTGCGGCAGCTCGTCCATGGAGAACCGCCGCAGCACCGCGCCGATCCTGGTCACCCTCGGGTCCTTGCGCATCTTGAACAGCGGGCCTTCGGCTTCGTTCATCGCCAGCAGGTGCAACCGCTGGGCGTGCGCGTCCGGCACCATCGTCCGGAACTTGATCATCGTGAAGGCTTTGCCGTCCTTGCCGATCCGGCGCTGCCGGTAGAACACCGGGCCGCCGTCGTTGAACTTGATCGACAGCGAGATGGCGGCGAGGAACGGCGAGAGCAACGCGACGAGCACAGTGCCGCCGACGCGGTCCATGACCTCCTTGACCACTCGCCGCGCGCCCGTGAAGGCCGGGGCGGACAGTCTCAGCAGCGGCATGCCGTGCACACCGGTGACGTTGAGCCGCGGACCGGCGACCTCCATCAGCACGGGCGCGACGACCAGCTCGGCCGACGTGCTCTCCAGCTGCCAGGCCAGGCGCTGCAGGCGTTTGGGGGTCCAGTAGGCGTCGGCCGTCACGGCGACGACGCGGTACCCGCCGCGGTGCACCTGCTCGGCGACGTCCTCGATCCGGCCGACCACGGGCACGGTGTCGACCCGCCCGTCAGGACCGGTTCCGAGGCCGTCGGTCGTGCAGACCGCCTCGACCCGCCAGCCCTGGTGCGGCGCCTTGCGGGTGCGGTCGATCAGATCCTTGACCGTGTCGACGCCACCGGCGGCGAGCACCGGGAGCAGGCAGCGACCCACTTGCCTGCGCTTGTGCAGCAGGCGGCGCAGCAGGTAGCGAACCGGGAAGTCGATCAGGGCCATCGCCGGGACGGCGAGGAAGACCCACGGCCGCAGGCCTTCGAGACCGAACGCGAACCCGCCCATGGCCAGCAGGACGATCGCGGTGAACAGGCCGCGGTAGAGGCGGCGGAACTCCTCGGCGCCGTGGCCGAGCACGGCGACGCTCCACGCTCGCGCCCCGCCGAGGCCGACGAAGACGGCGGTGAGCGTGAGGACCGCGAAGACGCCGGCGTGCCACGCGGTCGACGCCCCGACCAGGACGTTGACCGTGATCACCACGCCGAGAATCACGGCGAGATCGGCGCAGACCACCGCCAGCTGATAGCGGCTTTCCCAGGAGGCCCGCATTGGTCTTGCTGATTGCGGCAGATGCCGCTGGGAGGCAAGAGGGAAACGACGCACCGATCCGGCCCGTTCTCTCATGCAGTCTCTCCTGGTGTGCAGCTATGGCAGGGTGGAGCGGCGAAAAGATGATCAGACCCGCGCTCCCGTGAGGAGTCGTTCCATCTTCGGACGCCGTTACCGCTCCTAGAACATTACGAATGACCCTGGAGCGCCATTCACTTGGGTCACCGTGGGAAAACGACTCACCGTGACCGCCTCCGGTGAACTTCACCCGGTCGGCCCAACCTCATCGACCAGACTGACTACGCAGCATCGCACCCTTCCGCCATCCTGGTGAACGACAGTAGCCCGGACGCCGATACGCCCAGCTGACCAAGAATCCCCCACGAGGGGTATTTCACCCCCTCGAACGCGGCGATCACCCGGCTGAGTGACATTCACGACCGCTCCGGCAATCCCATTAGCAAACCGTGAAATGTGAACGCGACCACAAATGCGCTCTCCGAATAACACAGTCGTGGAAAAACACCCCGCACCGGCCGCTGAGTTCGGCACCGGTGCGAGTTCGATCACCAATGCGCCTGCCGGCCGGGTGCCGGGCCAAGCCGTACGAACGTCCCGGCAAGGAGCCCCGGGCGGACGCGCGGACAGCGCCGGAGGAGACGATGCCCACCGCCGGTTGAACTTGCGCCTAGGGAGTGCAGGCCACGCCTAGGACTTGTTCGTCATGGCGTCATTCACCCGAAAATGGACAATTTCTGTGTGAGTGGATCAACGAATAAACATCCTGCACGTTTGTCAAGGCGAGGTTTCATCGGAGGGGTCACAGCCGGAGCCGCTGCTGCTTCATTCCACGGCACAGCTTTTGCTCAATCGGCGCCCGAGCTGACCAACCCGAGATTCTTCGGACGGATCTTCAAGCTTCCCCCGTTCGCCCAGCCGACCCAGCAGGTCCTGGAGGCGCTGCGTGAGCTGGGCAGGCCCGGCGGCATCATGGACGCCAAGGATCCCCTGCACGAGGGCCCGATCCGGCTGATCACCAACCCGGAATTGAGCCCCACCAATGTCGACAACCCGTTCAACACGGCCGGAACGACGTTTTTCGGTCAGTTCGTCGACCACGACTTCACGTTCGACCTGAATTCGCGGCTCGGTGTGCCGACGGAACCGGAAACGTCACCGAACACCCGTGTGCCGACGCTGTCGCTGGATTCGGTGTACGGCGGCGGGCCCAATGCCAACCCGGAGCTCTACGACCCGGGTGACCGGGTGAAGTTCAAGGTGGAGAGCGGCGGCCTGTTCGAGGACCTGCCTCGCCGCACGGACCGGGTGGCGATCATCTCGGACCCGCGCAACGACGAGAACATGATGATCTCCGGCATCCACGTGGCGTTCCTGCTCGCACACAACCGCGCGGTCGACCTGGTCCGGTCGCAGGGCGTGCCGCCGACCCGGGTGTTCGACGAGGCCAAGCGGCTGATCACCTGGCACTACCAGTGGATCGTCGTGAACGAGTTCCTGCCGCAGATCATCGGTTTCCCCATGGCAGCCGAGATCATGCGGCACGGCCGCAAGTTCTACCGCCCCGCGGCGGGCCAGCACTTCATGCCGGTGGAGTTCCAGGGAGCGGTGTACCGCTTCGGCCACAGCATGGTGCGGCCCTCCTACCGGGCCAACCTGGCGGGTGACAACGGCAACCCCTTCTTCGGGTTCATCTTCGACCCGGCGGGACAGGGCCAGCCCGACCCGGTGGACCTGCGTGGAAGAGCACGAGCACCGCGGCGGTTCATCGGCTGGCAGACGTTCTTCAACTTCAACGACAACCAGGTCCGCCCGAACAAGCGGATAGACACCAAGATCAGCACAACGCTGTTCAACCTGCCGATCCAAGCCATCGCGACCGGGGACCCACCGACCGCGCTGCCCCAGCGCAACCTGCTGCGCCACGTGACCTGGTCTCTCCCATCAGGACAAGCGATCGCCCGTGCGATGGGCATCCCGGTACTGGGCCCGGACGTGTTCCCGGAGCTGAAAGCCCTGAACGTGGGCTTCGACGCGAACACCCCGCTCTGGTACTACGTCCTGAAGGAAGCCCAAGTCCTCAACGACGGCATCAGCCTCGCGGGAATAGGCGCGAGGATCGCGGGAGAAGTCTTCATAGGTCTCCTCCAGCTGGACCCGACCAGCTACCTGTCAGCCCAACCCACTTGGCGCCCGACCCTGCCCCGCCGAACCTCCGACACGTTCTCGATAGTCGATCTGCTGACTTTCGCCCAAGTAGACCCCGCCTCCCGTCGCCAATAGCCCCCTTCCCCTCAGAGACCCCGTGGCCGTCCCCCACGGGGTCTCCCTGCTCTAGGTTCGCTTCCCCGGTTTCTGGGGTGTCTCGCTGCCTGGTTTTTTGGGGTGTGCCTCGCCGGCGGGCTGGCCTCCGAGAGAGGTGGGGGCGTGTCCCCTCTCTCCCGTATGGCCTGCCGGAGGCAACCACACGCGTCAAGGGGCCCGTGTGGTTTGCGTTTGGGGTTGGTGTGGGTGGGCGGAATCCCAACTGCCGGTGCCGGTGCCGGTGCCGGTGGTGGTGGTGGTGGTGGTGCCGGTGGCGGTGTTGGTGCTGGTGGCAGTGGCGGCCCAGCGCAGGCCCCGCACCTCGAAGTCGCAATAGTCACCACTCAACGAACGCCTCCGCCACCCCTCGCACGGCAGCCCCCGCCCGGAACACCTCCGCCACCCCTCGCACCGGGAGTCACCGCTCGAAGCACCTCCGGCGCTTTCACACGGGAGTCACCGCTCGAAGCGCCTCCGGCGCTCCTCACGGGGGCGCCTCCGGCGCCCGGGTTGGTCCAAGCGCATCGCACCCAGCGCTGGTTCAAAAAGAACAAGCACCGTGGGGGGCTCGGCCCCCAAAATAACAAGAAACCCGACCAAGCGAAGGTGCGAAGCAACGAGCAAGGTCGGGCCAGAGGGTTGGTGGCCAGGGGCGGGGTCGAACCGCCGACCTTCCGCTTTTCAGGCGGACGCTCGTACCAACTGAGCTACCTGGCCGTGGTGGTCCGGTTCACCTTGGGGTGGTTGCCGCTTGCGCGGCTTGCCGGACCTGATTTGTGGCAAGTACTGCGTGTGTCACATGTGTTGCGACCCAGACGGGACTCGAACCCGCGACCTTCGCCGTGACAGGGCGACGCGCTAACCAACTGCGCCACTGGGCCTTGCTTCCTACATTTCCTGCGTGCTCCCAACGGGATTCGAACCCGCGCTGCCGCCTTGAAAGGGCGGAGTCCTAGGCCGCTAGACGATGGGAGCCCAGTCCCTTTGGCTTGCCGCTGGGAGCAAGGAGAAGCTTAGGGCATGACCCCGTGGTCCAGCAAAACGGGTTATGCAAAATGCTTCTACCTGCGGAAACTTGTGCTTTTCGGCCGGGTTGGAGGCCCATGAGCGCCACTTTGAGCCCATGGACCGCCTTCGTGGTCCTCGTCACATCTCTGCGACTGCTTCACCACGGCTACCGTCGCCTTTCACCCCCAGGTGTGCTGACCTGGCTTTTAGCGGGTGACTGGCGGCATTCCGTCGTCGCCCGGCACCAGGCCGAGCATGTCGAGCAGCAGTCGGCAGTCCTCGGCGTCCAGCGCGCTGCGGGCGACGGCGAGCCGTGCCTTGCGGATCTGCTCGTCGGTCACCCGCGAGGTTTCTCCGCCGCGCTGTGCCGGGACGCCACCGGTGAACCCGGCTCCGCTCCCGGTCATCGTGTCTTGCTGCATCAAGAAGTTGCGCACTTCGAGGGACCCGCTCATGACGCCTCCCCGGCTCGGCTGTGGCCGTGAGGTTATGGGAGGAAAAGCCGTGCACACAGCCCCCCGCAGAGTGAACCGCGCACAACAGTCGGTAGCCGGTTCAGCACGTTTGATTCCGGCTGCGGCGGGTACTAGGCGGCTTGGACAGATCTGGGTAGGGCCAATCGGGTGAGCGCCGTGGACGATGTTGTGTACAAGAGTTCCAGCGCTACCCCTACCCGCCATGGGCATACGGGCTTCACGGGGCGCTGATGAGACACGCCTCGGTCGGCACGCGCGTCGCCGATCGCGGCGGCTGGACACGCCGCCGGGCGGGCACGCCGCTAGAACCGCACTTGTCAGGAGCGTGGTCTAGAACGTGTTCCAAACTTTTGCCGAAGACACGCGAATGTCACCAGGTTGGAACGCCACGCAAGCGGGTACCTCAACCGGTTCACCAGGCAGGGAAACATCAAGTGAACAGTTCCCTGGATTTTTTGGGCGCGGACATCTCGCCTACGACAGGTGAGCGTGCAACAATCTAGGAGCTGACACACCCCCGGTCAGCGCCTGTGGAGATCCCCTCCGGCCCCCGCGTTCCTCCCCCTGGCGCGGGGGCCTCCGCATTGGTGCCCGACTCCTTCGTCGTCTTCGCACCGGACCACCACGTTTGCGCCTCCCCACTCAGCTCGGGCGCTTTTCGCTTTGGCTAACGCAAGCTCTTTGCCGTTACGCAGTGTGTGCGTTTAGTGGGGCGCTTCAGGAGTTACCGCGGGTGATTGGGGGGATTGTTTTTGGTTGTGTATTCAAGCTTGTGTACCGCTTGTACCGGCTGGTTTGCTTGGTTTTCTTCGCCGGTTTGGTATGGACCTCACCTTATCGGGTGATCACTCTGGGCGTTCAGGCGGGGTGCCGGGGTTCGATCACGTCCGCACTTGGGCGGTTGTGATGCGGCGCATGCCTGGTCCCGTGGGTTTGGTTCGACCTGCGAAGACAGACGCCTGAGCCCGCGTATGGTTGCGTTCGCACGGTGTGTCGCGGCTCACAGAGACTGGGTTCTCGCAACCGAACCGTTATCGTGTCCGGGTGCCTTTGCCATCACTGGGACGCAGCCGCAGCAAGAGCGCCGCTACCCGGCGCCCGGCAGCCGACCAGCTCGCTCCCGACACCGAGCTGGAGAGCTACCTGGCCGCCATCGCGCCAGAGGCCGACGTGGAGACCACCGCGTCCGGCCGTCGCTTCGGCAACGCCGAGGTCTACCAGCTGCGCCTGTCCCTCATCGCCAATGAGCAGCTCCGCGAACTGGCCGCGCACCGCCAGACCTCCCCGCACGCACTGGCTCAGGAATGGGTCATGGAGCGGTTGTCGTGGGAGGCCCAGCAGCTGCGCTACCCGCAGAGCTGACTCAACCAACTCCCCGAGAAACAACAAAGGGCCCTGGGCGGAACCACCGCCCAGGGCCCTTCGCTGTCAGGTCAGATAGGCCGCACGTTCGTGGCCTGCGGGCCCTTCGTGCCCTGGCCGACCTCGAACTCGACGCGCTGGTTCTCCTCGAGCGTCCGGAAACCCTTGCCCTGGATCTCCGAGTAGTGCACGAAGACGTCAGCCTCGCCGCTGTCGACCGCGATGAAGCCGAAGCCCTTTTCCGAGTTGAACCACTTCACAGTGCCCTGAGCCATACATCTGCCTCCGTCGCCGGATCAGCTTGGGATTACACCGTGCAACCCCGGGCCGTCCCGGGCGTCGCTCTTCACCAACTTCGGCGAGAAAGCAGCACGCCCGCGTTTATGTTCCGCGAGCGTGATGGAGCACGAACACAGAAACTTACGGCCTGCGAGAACGAGCCTATCGCCTGCAAACGAGCCGCACTACTGCCTCAATTCACTATCTACTGGGCCGTTCGTGTGATCCTCCACCGTTACCCAACGTGCCGATGCGCACGCTGCCTGCCACAATCTTTCCGGTGGTGACCTTCTTGTCACCGCCATATCAAATTGTGATGTGAGTCACAGTGACAGCTTGTCAACGCCTCTGCCTCCAGCCGCGTCGTGAAGGGTGTGAGGACGGGGGCAAGCATCATGACTAATCGACGGGGCTTCAAGCTGATCGCAGCAGTGGCGATCGCCGCGTCTCTGGGGCTGACCGCATGCAGTGGCAACGGCGGCGGCAAGCCGCTCATGCCGAACGCCGGTGCGGCAACGGATACCAACGTCGCGCCGCAGGCAGCGGCATCGGTGCCGGTAGTGACCACGCAACCCGCGAACGGCGCGGCAGACGCCAGTCCGGGCGGCACGATCCAGGCGGCCGTGGAGAACGGCACCATCAACGAGATCCGGCTGAGCAACCCGGAAGGCAAGGAAGTCAAGGGAACGCTCGCCGCGGACAAGAAGACGTGGGTGGTCGGCGAGGACCTCGGCTTCGGCAAGACCTACACGTGGTCGGGCAACGCGGTCGGCGGCAGCGGCCAGCAGGTCCCGATCACCGGGTCGTTCACCACGGCGAAGCCGAAGCGCACCGAGCAGGCGACGCTGAACGTGGGTGACAACAAGACGTACGGCATCGCGATGCCGGTCAAGATCGACTTCAAGAACGCGGTCGCCGACAAGGCATCCGTCGAGAAGGCGCTGAAGGTCGAGACGTCCGTGCCGACCGAGGGCGCGTGGGCGTGGCTCGGCGACTCCGAGGTGCACTGGCGGCCCAGGGAGTACTGGAAGCCGGACACCAAGGTGACGGTCACCGCCAAGCTGTACGGCGTCTCGTTCGGCAACGGCGTGTACGGCAAGAACAGCGTCGCGTCGACGTTCACCATCGGCCGTGACCAGCGCGTCGAGGCCAACACCCAGACCCACCGGTTGATCGTGCGGCAGAACGGAACCGTGGTGCACGACTTCCCGGCCAGCTACGGCCTCGAGTCGGACAAGCGCCGGGTCACGCCGAGCGGAATCCACGTGGTGATGGAGAAGCACAACACGTACTCGATGAGCAACCCGACCTTCAACTACGACAACGTCGTTGTCCCGTGGGCGGTCCGGTTCTCCAACCACGGTGAGTTCATCCACGGCTACGCACCGTCGATCGGCGACCAGGGCAAGCGGAACGTCTCGCACGGTTGCGCCAACCTGTCGCCGGCCAACGCGAAGCTCTACTTCGACAGCGCGTTGATCGGCGACCCGGTCGAGGTGGTCGGCAGCAGCGTTCCCATGTCCGACACCCAGTACGACTACTTCGACTGGGCGGTCAGCTGGGACAAGTGGCTCAGCAAGTCGGCCCTTCGGTAGGTCCGCGACCCCGCACTCGCAAACTGGTGGCTGCCCACTCGGGCAGCCACCAGTTCCATTTTCCGAGCACCGCCACGGCCGCGGGCAGCAACACCGAGCGGATCAGGGTGGCGTCGATCAGGATCCCCAGCCCGACCGCCGACGCGAAGATCGCCACGTCCAGCTCACCGCCGCCGGCCATGGACGCGAACGAGAAGAACAGGACGAGCGCCGCGGACGTGACCAACCGCCCGGTTCGGCTGACCCCCTGGACGACCGCCTGCATGGTCGACCCGGTCCGGTCGTACTCCTCCCGCATCCTGGCGAGGATGAAGACCTCGTAGTCCATGGACAGGCCGTAGAGGAACGCGAAGACGGTCACCGGGATGAACGTGCCGACCGCGCCGTCCGGCTGGATCCCCAGCAGGGCCTCGGTTCCCCAGCCCCACTGCCACAGCACCACGGTCACGCCGAGCACCGCGCCGAGCGACAGCAGGTTCATCGCGATCGCCTTGAGCGGCAGCACGATCGAGCGGAAAGCCCTGGCCAGCATGACGAACGTGACCAGGGCGATCAGGCCGAGCATCCACGGGAACGCGCTGTAGGTCACGTCGACGTAGTCCATTTGCTGGGTGACGTTCCCGCCGACCAGCACCCCGTCCGGCACAACGTCCCGCACCTGGCGAATGGTGTCCTTGCCGCCTTCCGTGCCCCCTTCCTCGACCGGCAGCACGGTCAGCAGGCCCGGTTGTGATTCGACCACGGTGTAGACCCCGGGCAGCGAGCGAACAATTCCGTCGACCCCGGTCGTGCCGGGTGGGACGTAGACGTCGAATGCGGTCACCACACCGGACGGAATTCCGGCGCCGGACAATCCGGCCAGACCGTCGTGACCGCTTCCGGAACGGGCGAGATTTTCGGTCGTCGGGACATTGAGATTGATTCCGAATGCGGCGACGGACAATGCGGCGAGAACACCGGCAGAAGCGATCAATGCCTTCCAGCGGTGTTTCACAACCGTCCGCGCCCATTTCGGCCACACCGTGCTTTGTTTTTCCGGTTTGGCTTTCCGCAGGAGCAGCGGCAGGACCGTGAGCGAAACGAACGCACTCGTCGCGGTCACGATCATGCCGCCGACGCCCAGGCTGCGCATGATCGGAACGGGCAGCACGATCATCGCCAGCAGACCGATGGCGACCGCGGCGCCGGAGAACACGATCGCGTGACCGGCCGTGGCCATCGCGCGGTGCACACAGCCCTCCTCACGCCACCGGGCGACCAGGATGAGCGCGTAGTCGATGGCGATGCCCAGGCCGAACAGCGGGATCATGGTGAGCGTCGTCTCGTGGATGTCGACCACGAAGCTGGCCAGAAGCAGCCCGATGAACGAGACGGGCAACGCGATGAGCGCGATCAGCAGCGGAACGAACGCGAGCGCGGACCGGAACACCCACGCGAGGATGAGGATCGCCGCCCCGATGGTGATCAGCAGTTTCACCGGGACGTTGAGCCCGCCGGTGTCCACGCCGGTGGCGAGCTGGTCGAGCCCGGTGACGTGCAGCGAGCTGCCCGGTGGGAGCAGCGGGCGCATGGTCCGCTCGATCTCGGGGCCGAGCCCGGTGCCTTCGCCGAGTGCGCTGCCCGGGATCCCGCCCTGCTCGACTGGTCCGCCGAAGACCAGGCCGAACGTGGTCCGGCCACTGACCAATCGGGCATCGCCGGTGTTGGCGTACGACGCCACACGGCTCCCGGTCTGTTCGGCGACCGCGTCGAAGGCCGGTCCGACCTCCTTGGCCGTGACGCCGTCAGGGAGCGTGATGACAGGGACGTACGGTCGCTCGTAGCCTCCCGTGCCGTAGGTGTCCAGGATCTTCTGGTTGGCCTCGTACCCCAGTAGGCCGGGGTACGCGTTGCGTTCGGAGACGTTGGGCAGCAGCAGCGCCAGCGCACCGCCGCCGAGCAGGACGACCACGACCGTCAGCCAGCCGACCAGGCGTTTGTGCGTGAGCACGTACCGCGACAGCTTTTCCATGTCGACAAGGGCACCAAGTCGATCTTCGGCGGCGCTGCGGTCGCCCTGTGGCTTCGCTGTCACAGGGTTCCTTAAGAACGAGCAGGCAGACTGGGCCGCATGGGGCGGATCCTGGTTGTCGACGACGAGCATTACCTCGCCGACCTGGTGGCGACGGCGCTGCGGTACGAGGGCTTCGAGACAGCAATCGCGGGCAGCGGGCGGGCAGCGGGTGAACTGGTGGCGTCCTTCGAGCCGGATCTGATCGTGCTGGACGTGATGCTGCCGGACGGCTCGGGCATCGACATCTGCCGCAAGCTCCGGCGTACCGGATGCACAGCACCAGTCGTGTTCCTGACCGCACGGGACGCGACCGAGGACAAGATCGCGGGCCTGACCGTCGGCGGCGACGACTACGTGACGAAGCCGTTCAGCCTGGAAGAGCTGGTCCTACGAGTGCACGCGGTGCTCAGGCGGACCAAGGGCGACACGAAGACGCTGCGGTTCGCGGATCTGGAGATCAACGAGGACGCGCACGAGGTCCGCCGCGACGGTCAGCTGATCGACCTGACGCCGACCGAGTTCAAGCTGCTGCGGCTCCTGGTGGTGCACGCGGGCAAGGTGCTGTCCAAACGGCAGATCCTCGACCACGTGTGGGAGTACGACTTCGCGGGCAACGACGGCGTCGTGCAGACGTACGTGTCCTACCTGCGGCGCAAGGTGGACGCGTTCGACCCGCCGCTGATCCACACGATCCCGCGGATCGGCTACATCGTCAGAGTGCGCTGATGTCACTGCGGAACCGCCTGGTCCTGACCGTGCTCGGCCTGCTGGCGTTGGGTCTGTTCATCGGACTGGGCGCGACATGGGGAGCGTTGCAGGACTGGAAGAGCAACCGCGAGGCGGACGAGCTGCTGTCGCGTTCGCTGAACGTCGCGCTGGTCTCCGGCGGCGTCGCCCTGCTGGCCGTGGCCCTGCTGTCCTGGCGCGCGGTCCGGCGAGGCCTGCGACCGTTGGACGACATAGCCGACACCGCGGCCGAGATCGGGTCCGGCGACCTGACGAAGCGAGTGCCACCGGGCCCACCCGACACGGAGATGGGGAAGCTTTCGGACGCGCTGAACGGGATGCTGACGCAACTGGAGACAGCGTTCGCCGAACGTCAGGCCTCCGAGGACAGGTTGCGGAGGTTCGTCGCCGACGCGTCACACGAACTGCGCACGCCCATCGCGACCATCCGCGGCCACGCGGAACTGTTCCGCCGTGGCGCGGCAACCCGCCCCGACGACCTGGCCAAGGTGATGCGGCGGATCGAATCCGAGGCAGAGCGGATGGGCGTGCTCGTCGACGAACTGCTGCTGCTGGCAAGACTGGACCAGGGCAGGCCGCTGGAAAGCAACCCAGTCGACCTGTGCGCGCTGGCAACGGATGCGGTCGCCGATGCCCTGGCGACGTCACCAGGGCGGACGATCTCACTGACAGCATCCCCAGCGGTCGTACTGGGCGATTCGTTGCGGCTACGGCAAGTCCTCGGCAACCTGCTGTCCAACGTCCTGCAGCACACACCCGAATCAGCCACGGCAACAGTCCGGGTCACCGCAGCCGACGGGAACGCGATACTCGAAGTAGCGGACACCGGACCGGGAATCGCGGACGTGGAAAGGATCTTCGAACGCTTCCACCGCGCGGCGGAGTCCAGAACACACGCAGGCGCGGGCCTAGGCCTGTCCATCGTGGCCGCGGTGGTCGAAGCGCACGGCGGCCACGTGGAAGTGGAGTCGGAACTCGACCGCGGCAGCAGATTCACCGTCACGCTGCCTAGGCGGCGGCGATGACCTCGATCTCGACAAGCCAACTGCTGTCCAGAGTCTGCGCGACAATCGCAGTCGTGGGCACCACCCGACCACCCAACGCCTTCACACGAGCAAGAGCGTTGGCCTCGGCATAGGCAGGATCGCGAAGATAACTGGTGAGACGCACGATGTTGTCGACGGTCATGCCCGCAGAAGCAAGGATCGCCCTGATATTGCTCCAGATCAGGTCGAGTTGCTCCGCCAACGACGCGCCGGGAGTACCACGCTCATCGAGGCCCATGGTCCCGGCGACGTACAGCAGACGCTCGGGATTCCGCACCTCCATCGCGTGCACGTAGTCATCCGATGCAGGGTAGACGCCCGAAGTCGGGCTGTGAGGCACAAGCTCCATGCCGGGATCATGACACCGACGGGTGGCCAGAAGCACCAGAATTCGTACAGAGAGAAACCCGTTGCCACAAGCACCGACAAACCCTCGACCAGGCTGACGCGCAGCGCAGACAAACCAACCCCAAGCGGCTCGCGCGCAAGCAAGTGCAGAGATTTGCGGCATGCGCGCCAGCGCAGACCGTCCCGCAGCGGCGTGCGCGCCAGCGTAGAGGGGTGGTCCGGAGGTGCTCCTGCCCGTCGGCCTGGGCTACGCCAACCACGGACTGTCAGGAGGTCCGCGTTCCCAAATCAACGCACAGCGCAGGCCCTACGGACCTCTTGACAGTCCGTGGTTCCCTCCGGGCAGGCCGTCGGGCAGGAGCACCCGCGCATCGAAGGACACACCCCTGGGGCCCGAGCCGTGGAGACGAAGGACACCGGCCACCCGCTCCTGCCCCGAGGTCTGCTCCCGGCGAGGGACATCTTGTTCCGCGCACTGAACCGCAGCGCTTCGATATGCCCGGGGTGTGGTCCTTGGTCATAGCTGGGGATGTGAGCACGGAACAAGCGGGTCCCTCGCCGGGAGGCAGACCTCAAGGCAGGAGCCGGCGGTGGGTGTTCTTCCAGACCACAGCCGAGACCTTGATGCGTGTGTACTGAGAAGGCGTGGGCGCTCCGCCCGACGGCCTGCCGGAGGCAACCACACGCGTCAAGAGGCCCGTACGACCGCCGCTGATGCCCGCGACAAACGCAGGCGGACCTCCGGACACGTGTGATTGGGCTTCGCCCAGGCCGACGTGCAGGAGCACCCCCGAACCACACCCCTGCGCTTGCGCGCTCACCGTGGTGGGCTGGCTACCGCTTAGACTGCTCGGCTGGTTCTGCGCTTGCGCGCTCGCCGCTCGGTCCCGATCGAGGACGACGTGAGGGACGGGGGTCAGGCCGGGGTGAACAGCCAGCGGGCGAAGCAGGTTTCGTCGTCCGGCTCCGTCATCCAACGGACCTGGAGTTGGTAGTCGCCTCTGGGGACGTCGAAGCGGAGGCCGGTTGGGGCTTCCGTCGCGTCTGTCGCCGGTTCCCAGCTCACCGGGGCTTTGCCCGCCTTGGCTTTCGGCCAGTCGCTGTCTCCGCCGAGAGCCGCGTTGAAGAAGTACATGTCTCCGCTCGGCACCGGGACCACGTCGCCCATGTGGTCGCCGTCGGCCGGGTACGCCAGCGCCTTGCCCAGCGCCCGCGAGTACGGCTCGCCCTGTGCTTGGACTATCGCTATGGTTCTGCGGTTCTGGAAGACTTCGAGCCAGCCTTTGTCGCTCACTGTCCCGTCGGTCGCCACCACCGCCGCCCAGCCTGTTCCGACCTCGGTCGCGGTCACTGACCAGTGCAGTTCGGACAGTGCGCCGACCTGGTCGTCGCCGCCTCGCCAGGCGTACAGGAAGTACTTGTCCATGACGAGGAACTGGGCACCGGTCGTCCACACGCGACCTATATGTCTCCACATCTCAGGTAAGCGTCCTCGGGCGGATGGCGTTGGCGCGGTCGACCAACTCGTGGCGCTGTTCCGGCGTGCCGGCCAGCCGGGCAAGCGCTCGGTAGCAGCGCTCGAGGCCGAAGCGTAGTTCACGCTCGGAAAGGTTGCAGCCCAAGACAGTTCCGGTCGCGTGACCACCACCCGGTCGGCCTGCTTTCACCCACCCGTATGCCGCTTCGAGTACCTCCGCCGACAACTGTGTGCGACGTTCCGCGTCCAACGCGAGCCGTTCGAGTCGGCGTGCCGCGTCGTACAGGTCGGGCTCCGCGAGTTTCGCCACCTCGGTCGCGCTCGCCTTGATCTTGATCGCCGCCACCTGCGCTGCCACGTAGTGGCTCGACGAGTCCGGAACGGACTCGAGCACCTCGATTGCCCCTGCCCGCGCGCCCTGCGCGAGGTACACGCGTACCAGGCCGAACGCCGCGCTGACGTACGAGCGGTCCGTGCGCCAGACCTGCTCGTAGAACCGCGCCGCGCCGAAGTAGTCCCGCAGGTACTCCAGGCTGATTCCCAGCGCCAGCTTCGGCGCCGCCTCACCCGGCAGGGCGTCGTACACCGCGTCGAACGCGGCGCGTGCCTCGTTGGGACGGCGCATCGCGAGTTCCAGCAAACCGCGGTGCCACTGCAGGCGCCAGTCGAGCGGATCCGCGGCCAGTCGCCGCGCCAGCTCGAGCTCACCGGACGCGCGGGCGATGTCGCCGAGTTCAGTGCGGGCACGCAGCATCCGCAGCCGCACCTCGACCGAGTTCTGCGGCGCGTGGGCGAGGGCTTCGATCAGGTCGTTCATGTCCGACGACACCGTCGCGGCGAGCACACCGGCCGCCGGGTCATCTGTGTCCACCTGCGGCACAGGAAGCGCGCCGACCACTTCGGACGGGTCGGGCACCGTGAGCGACACGCCGCGTTCGCCGGTCTGCACAGTCGCACCGAACGTCTTCGGTTCCGGGCCGAACACTGTGGACACGCCGGGACGCGGCCGGTTCGTGCCGAGCGCCATCACTTCACGCAGCACACCGGTGAGCTGTTCGGCCATGTCCTCGGCCGTGGGAAACCTGCGGTCCGGGTCGGGGTGCGTCGCGCGTTTGAGCACCCGGTAGAACGAGTCGAACAGCTTGAACAGCGGTACGTCGTCCGGGCCGGGCAGCGTGTGCCGGAACTTGCTCGTGTAACCGGTGAACTCGATGGACAACACGGCCAGTGTGCGGCCGACGGTGTAGATGTCGGACGCCACCGACGCGCCGCGGTCGGCCAGTTCGGGCGCGCTGTAGCCGAGCGTGAAGAACAGCGGGCTCTCGTAGTCGTCCTCGCGCCGGACCGCGCCGAGGTCGATCAGCTTCAGCGTCTCGTCGGTCTGGATCACGTTGTCCGGCTTCAGGTCGCAGTACAGCAGGCCGGTGCTGTGCAGGTATCCCATGGCGGGCAGGATTTCCAGGCCGTACGCCATCACCTGGCCGATCGGCAGCGGCTCGGCCCGGCCGAGCGTGCGGTGGTGCTCCAGCGCGATCTGCCGCAGCGACTGACCGCCGATGTACTCCATCACGATGTAACCGACGGACGTGCCGGTCATCGGGTCCGGTGCCTGCACGAAGTTGTAGATCTTGAGGATGTTGGCGTGCTCGACCTGGGCGAGGAACCGCTGCTCCGCCACGGCCGCGGCCACCGCGGTCGGGTCGCCGGTGTCGATGAGGCCCTTGAGCACCACCCAGCGGTCACTGACGTTGCGGTCCTTGGCCAAGTAGATCCAGCCGAGGCCACCGTATGCCAGGCAGCCGAGCACCTCGTACTGGTTGCCGAGCACGTCACCGCGCCGCAGACGCGGCTTGAACGAGAACCGCGCGCCGCACTTGGGGCACTCGCCCTCGGCCGCCCCCGGTTGACCGTCCACTCCACGGCCGACCGCCGTGCCGCAGTTGCCGCAGAACCGCTTGTTCTCGGCGACGACCGGGTCCTCCATCACGGCGGACGCCGGATCCCGGTACGGCACCGGCGGGACGTCGACCAGGCCTGCGCCCAGCCCCCGGCCGCGTGCCACGCGGGAGCTCGTGCGCCGCGACCCCGTGCCGCGGCCCGGCGCCGGGAACGGCGCGGAGTCACTGCTGGGCTGAGAATCCTGGGACGGTGGCGCCTCCGCGACAACCGGTTTCGGCGGCACGATGCTCTGCGTCGGGTCCACCACGGCGAGCACGCTCGTGGGTTGTGGCACGTCCGGCACTGGTGTCTGGCTGTGCTGCGGCAGGACAGCGGGGACGTGAACACCTTGTGCCCATTGACCCGGCGCGGGCGCTGGCTGGCCACGCGACGGCGTGACCGGCGGGATGATCACAGTTTCCACGTCGGACTTGGGTTTCGGCTGCGGCGGCCGGGGATGCCGCTGCGCCTGGGACCGGGTCTGGGACTGAGGCTGGTGCTGTGCCGGGGGATGCGGCATCGGCTGCGACGGCGGGTGCGGCTGGGGCGCAGGCGCGGGTTGCGGAGCCGGCTTCGGCGGGGACGACATCGAACCGCTGAGCACGTCCGGGTGCCGGAACCAGCCGGTGCCCGCCTCGTCCTCGTGCCGCTGCGGTTCGGCCGCCTGCGGGGGTGTCCAAGGCTGGGGCTCGGGCGCGCCGCACGTGGTGCACTTGCCGAACGCCGTCTCGCCGTCGCAGTCCGGTCGCTGACACTTGGCCATCGTGATTCCCCTTGTCAGTCCCGGTAGTTCGGCGTCGGCTGCGTCGCGGACTCGCCGAGGCGCGCGGCCACCCACCGGTCGTAACTCTGCTGCCACGACCCGTCACCGCGCATCCGCTCGAGCACCGCGTTGACGAACTTCACCATGTCGGTGTTCGCCTTGGGGATGCCGATGCCGTACGGCTCCTCGGTCAGCTTCGGGCCGACGATCTTCACGGTCGGGTCCTGCGCGGCCATCCCGACCAGGATCGGCTCGTCGGTCGACATCGCCGCGACCTGGCCCTGCTGCATCAGCACGAGGCAGTCCGACCAGTTCAGCACCGACCACGGCTCCGGCTTGGCCGGGTGCTTGGCGATCTGGGTCAGCGACGTCGACCCCACGTTCGCGCAGACCTTCTTGCCGCCGAGGTCGTCCATGCTGTTGATCGACGACCCCTTCTGCACGAGCACGCGCTGGCCGGTCGTGTAGTAGACGGCAGAGAACGACACCTGCTGCAGCCGCTCGCAGTTGATCGTGTACGTCCGCGCGACGATGTCGACCTCGCCGTTGGCCAGTGCCTTCTCGCGGTCGCGGGACGTGAGCACCTTGTACTGGATCTTGCTGTCGTCGTTGAAGATCGCCTTGGCCACCTGCTTGGCCATGTCGATGTCGAAACCCTCGAGGTTGTTCGTCGCCGGGTTGCGGAAGCCGAAGAGGTACGTGTTCTGGTCGACCCCGGCGATCAGCCGCCCCCGTTCCCTGATCTTCGCCATGGTCGACCCGCCGGGGATGCCGAGGCCGGCGGGGCGCAGGCTGGCCGTCGGATCGCCGCAACTGGGCGCCTGCGTGCCTCCCGTGCCCGCCTCGCCGGGCTTCGAACCACCCGGTTGGGGACGGTCGACGGCCGTGACGACCGCCAGGTCCACTGGACGCTCAGGTCCGCCACACGCGGTCAGCGCCAGCGCCGCCACCAGCAGCACTGCGACTCGTTTCATCACCGGTACTCCCGCAGCCGTTGCCGAATCCCCATCAGTGCGCCGCCCGCCCCGATCAGCGCGAGCACCGCGACACCGGGCACCAGCCCGGTCAGCGCGTTCTGCGCGGAAGACGTCGACTCGACGAACTTCTCCCTGCCCTTCTGGATAGCACTCGAGAGGTTCTCGTCCAACTTGTTGAACGCGGTCGCGGCGTCCTTGTCGTCGTCGCCGACGGCTATGGCGACCGCCTTGTCGTACTGGCCGCTGTCGTCCATCTCGCGGAGCTTGCGGTGCGCTTCCTGCCAGGCCTGCGCGTTGTCGATCGCCGCGCGCACCTGCTGGCTGATCGCCGGGTCGCTCGCCGCGGCACGGGCCTTGGCCAGCAGATCCTTGTCGTTCTCGCCTTTGCCCGAGATGGTCGGCGCGAGCTTCTGCCACTCCTCCTCGTAGGCGGTGCCGTCGCCCCGCGCGACCAGCGTGAGCGTCTCGTCGGCACGGCACGTCAACGCCACGATCCTGGCCTGCACCAGGACATCCACTTGTTGCGAGCCGTCGTCACGGGCGCTGCCGACCGCGGCGGCGGATGCCCAGCCCGCCGCGACACCCCAGATCAACCCGATGCCGACAGCGACCGAGGCCACCAGCAGACCTGTGTTGATCAACCGATTGGTCCTGCGTGTCAGGTACACCTGGGTGGCGATCAGCGAACCCAGCAGCACCAGCGTGAGCGCGACAGTCAGCCACGGGAAACCGGCCGCGTCGTCCTGCTCGTCGGTCAGCCTGCCGATGTCGATCCGGTACAGCTCCTGCGCGGCGGGCAGCAGCTTGGTGCGCATCAAGGTGGACGCCTCACGCAGGTACGCGGCGCCGATCGGCAGGCCGAACCGGTTGTTCGTCCGCGCGGTCTCGATCAGGCCCGCGTAGACCGGCAACTGCTGACCGAGCGTGTCGACCTGCTTCTCGGCGCCCGCGATCCCACCGACATCCGACGCGGCCTTCGCCAACGCGGCGCCTGCCTGCGCCATGTCGATCTCGTAGCGTTCACGCAGCGCGGCCGGCTCCGCCCCGCCGGAGAGGAACGCGCTCGACGCGGTGGCGTCCGCGTCCGACAGTGAACGGTAAATCTGTTGCGCCGCAGCCGAAAGCGGTTCACGGTGTTCGGCCAGACCGCTGATCGTGTCCTGTTTCGCCTGCAAAGCCAACGCCGCGAACAAACCTGTCAGCACGCTCAAAGCCACAAGCGCGCTCGCGATGATCCCCAACCGACCCGGCGTGGTCCGCGCGGAGCGAGCCATCCGTCGCACGGAGTCACTCCACTGCGTCGGTGGCGCACTGACCGGAGCTCCCATGGTCACAGAGTCAACACCACGCCGATGCGGCCACGTGCGAATACCGGCATGGAGTAACCGCCCTGTGATCCGTCACGACGCGTAATCCCCCATGTGTGCCGGTCAATCGCCTGATTGCCCGATGGTCCGGGCAGCGGGTGCTCTGCTTTGGTTGCTCGTCGGAACATCGGCCGCACCTGAGGACGGCAAGGACCATGAACAAGCTCGAACGGATCGCCACCTTCTGCGGGCAGTGCAACTGCGGCTGCCCCGAACTGTGGATCGACGCGGACGCGACGGAAGAGCAGCGGGTCGTGATCACCGACGACTTCGGCCAGCGCATCCAGATGAGCCTCGCCCAGCTGCACGCACTGGTCAGCGACGTGAAGGACGGCGCACTGGACGCACTGCTGGCGACAACCCCAGCGTCATAACCGACAGACCGGACAAGAACACCGAAACAGGCAAGTCGCTGGGGATGGACGACCCGCTGACCACGGCCGACCGAGGCCTCCCGATAACTAGTTGGAACCACTAGGTACGCTAGTGGCACACCAGGGCCTCTAGCTCAATTGGCAGAGCAGCGGACTTTTAATCCGCGGGTTCGGGGTTCGATCCCCCGGGGGCCCACGGGCTTGGGGTGCCCCTGCTCGGTCGCTTTGCGGCCTCGCCGGGGCGCCCGTTCCATTTTGGGGGGCCGAGCCCCCCACGCCCCCCACGGTGCGAGCTTCTTTCGACCCAGCGCTGGGCGCTTTTTCGGTTCACCAGCCCCTCTCCCGCCTCGGCGTTCAGCTCTGCGTGTCGGTGGTCTGCTCGGCTGCTTCGTGACCCTTCCGGGCCAAGCCCCGCCCCTGGCGGTGCGGGCTTCTTTCGACCCAGCGCTGGGCACCTCTTCGCCTCACCAGCATCCCCTCTACCGCCCTGGGCATTCAGCTCTGCGTCGTCTGCCTGGCGGGCGTGAGGCGTGCTTGTGTTGGCATCTGGGTTGGGTGGTCAGGCGAGGGAAGGCTTGTGGTGGGTTTGGTAGTGGGTTGCTATTTCGTCGCTGGTTGTCAGCCAGATGTCTGGTTGGTTCTTCAGGTATTCGAGGGCTTCGCCCAGGTACTTGTTCCTGAAGGGCTGGCCTGTCACGAAGGGGTGCAGGGCCAGGGCCATCACCCTTCCGCTGCCTGCGCGCTTCGCGTCGTCTCGTAGCTGGTCGTACTGGTCTTTCACCATCTGGGTCAGGTCCGGGCCGGTCAGGCCTTTGTCGAGGAGGATCAGGTCGTTCAGCTCCACCGTGTACGGGACGCTGATCATGCCCGGGACGTTCAGGTGGTAGGGCTGGTCGTCGTTCGTCCAGTCCAGGACGTAGGACAGGCCCAGCTCCGCGAGCAGGGCCGGGGTGTTGAAGGTCTCAGTGAGACCCGGGCCCATCCAGCCTTTCGGGCGGCTGCCCGTGGCCGACGCGATGGTCTCCACCACGTCGGTCAGGAACGCTCGTTCCTCGTCCAGTTCCATGCCCGTGTGCAGGATCGAGTTCGTTTTCCCATGGGCCAGCCAGGCCCAGTTCCGGTCGCGGCCCGCCTTGATGATCTGGGGGTAGTGGTCGGCGACCGCCGAGTTCAGCAGGACGCTCGCGCGGATTCCGTGGCGGTCGAGGGTGTCGACCGTGCGCCAGATCCCCACTCGGACGCCGTAGTCGCGCCAGCCGTAGTTCAGGGCGTCCGGGACCAGGTTCGCGGCGCCCGGCCAGATGCTGGTGGACGGGCGGTCGACCAGGAAGTGCTCGATGTTGAGGCCGATGTAGAACGCCACACTCGCGCCGCCCGGCCAGGTGATCTGGGGGCGCTCGGTGATCGGGCTGTAGTCGTAGAGCTCGTTCTCCGTCATACCGCCACGGTAAAAGCTAACATCAATGTCAGGTTCAACTTCGAGGACGGGGCCGTCATGCGGATCGGTGAGCTCGCCCGGCGCACAGGGGTCAGCGAACGGTCGTTGCGCTACTACGAGCAGCAGGGGCTGCTCACCGCGGAGCGCACGCCCGGCGGGCAGCGGGACTACCCCGAATGGGCCGTCGACCGGGTCATCCGGATCCAGGCCCTGTTCGCCGCGGGCCTGCACAGCAAGAAGATCGCGCAGTTGCTGCCGTGCATGCGGGACGGCGACGGCGGCCCGTCGGAGATCGCCACGCCACGCCTGGTCGACGAACTCGCCACCGAGCGGGCACGCATCCAGCGGACGATCACCGAACTGAGCACGTCCCGCGACCTGCTCGACGAGGTCATCGAGGCTGCCGCCGACCGGTGACCGCCCGCGGTCACGTCTCCGGGCGGACCACGATCGTCCGCAGCGCGTTCCTCAGGTGCTGAGCGTCCACTCGGGAGCCGAGGGGTTCGAGCAGTTTGCGTTCGGCTTCGTCGCTCGCCGCGGTGGCCAGGCGGAGTGTTTCCCGCCCGGCTTCGGTGAGCTCGACCACGTTGCGGCGCCGGTCCTCCTCGTGCGGGTGCCGGGAGACCAGCTCCTTGGTCTCGAGGGCGTCCAGCAGGGCGACCATGGTTGTCCGGTCGACGCCCAGACGCTGCGCTGCTTGCTGCTGTGACGCGGGTTCGCCGGTGGCGAGGACGAGCATTACGGCCAGCTCGCGGCCGTTGATCCCGTAGGGCCGCAAGGCCGCCGCGGTCAGCTCATCCATGCGGAGCTGCGCGTGCTTGAGCAGATAGCCAAGACGCGTGGCCAGATCGACCCCGGGTTCATCGTTGCTCGACACAAGACGATTCTACCTATAAGCTGATCGTCAGTAGTACTGATCGTCAGTCAGGCAGACACCATATGGGAGTGGCAATGATCCTGGTGACCGGGGGTTTCGGTTTCATCGGCGCGCACACCGTGCTGGCTTTGCTTGACCGGGGCGAGTCCTGCGTGGTCGTGCAACGGCGAGCGGCGCAGCTGCCTGCCGCTTTCGCGACGGAACGGGTCGAAGTGGAGCAGGCGGATGTCGGAGATCTGGCGGCGCTGCGGGCCATCGGCGCCAGACACGACGTCACCGGCATCGTGCATCTCGCCGGGTCCATGCCGTGGCCGCCTGGCCCTGACGCGCCGGTTCCCGCTGCTCGCAAGGCAGTCGACAGTCTGCTCAACGTTGTGCAAGTGGCGCAGGAGTGGGGTGTGCGGCGGGTCGGCCTGGCGAGCACGATCGGGGTGTACCTCGGTTTCGACAGCGCCGGGGCGCTCGGGGAGGACATGCCGCTGCCGCTGACGTCGATGCACGTGATCCCGGCTTTCAAGAAAATCGGCGAAGTGATGGGCCACCACCTGGCCGCGGCCACGGGTATCGAACTCGTCAACTACCGGATCGCCGCGATCTGGGGCCCGTCCGGCCAGAGCAGCTCGCCGTTCTTCGCCGCGCCCGCCCTCGTCAACGCCGCCGCCCTTGGCACAGCGCCGGATTTCCCCCAGCTCGGGTCCGATGTGTACGCCGACGACTCGATCGACATGTTCTACGCCAAGGATTGTGGCCGGGCAATCGCCGCACTGCAACTGGCAGACCGCCTCAACCACAGCACGTACAACGTCGCCTCCGGCCGGGCGACGACCAACGCCGAAGTCGTCGACGCCATCAGGAAAGTCGTCCCTGGTTTCCGGATCGACCTACCTGTCATCGGGTCCGGCGAACAGTCGTACCTCGACATCACCCGTCTCCTGCATGACACCGACTACCTGCCTGCCTACAACACTGAAAGAGCGGTCGCTGACTACATTTCCTGGTTACGTAACGGGAACTAGCGTCCCGAGTTCGCGCACAACGCCAGGCGGCCTTCTGGCTCCAATCGATCAACGCGGTGTTGCATGGGCATCGGACTGCGGCCAGGCGGTGACCGTTGACAGGTCAGGAGCGTGAGGAGATCAGCACCCCGTCTTGTTGCAGGCCATGCGAAAGGCGCGTCACGCAGCGTGAGATCTGTTTGTGTGACCGTCGCTGACAACCGATCCGACGTTGCCTTGATCAGTTGAAGCGCCCCTCCTCAGTGTGGGAAATCACGCTCAACGGTGGTGGAGTGGGTCGCGGTTCGTGCCCGGCCGGTTGGATGAGTTGCTCGCCGGGCCCAGGCTCCGCCTGCACACGGCACGGCATCTGAGTGCCTACGCCACGCTGGACGTCACCACCGATGAGGTCGTCGGCCGCTTGCGCGCACGCTGCCGAGCGACCGAGTTCGGGAAGTCCCTGGCCGCCATCGATCATCGGGTTCGATCCGCGTGGAGTCGGCCGGTCGACGCCGCTGGAGTGCGAGCTCAGCCCGTCGATCGGGAGCTTCCCGTCGCGGCCGACCGACGACCAGTTCGCGGCGTTCACCGCGCAGGCGCGCAACGACGAGGCCGCGTGCGAGCGGGCCGGGGGCGGGCTGCGGCCGTACATCAACACCCCGAACACCGCTCGCGACATGGGTTCCGTGTCCTGACAGAGGAACTGGTGATGGACAACGTCTCCACCACCGGCCGATGACCCATCCCGGTTCGTCGTGCACTACAACCTCGACGTTCCAGGCTCAACTTCGGTGAGCGATGGTTCGCCGAACTGACCGCCAAGAAAGGAAGCCATATCGGCATTCACGCACTACAGCGGACGAACCAAACTCAGGACACTAGTCGGCTCGTGCCAGCGCTTCGGTCAGGCGTGCGCGGACGGCGTCCAACGCGGCGATCTTCTCCTCGACGGCGACGAGCCGTCCGGTGATGATCTCGGTGCTTTCGGCGCAGACCGGGCCGTGCTTCATTTCCTGGTCGAGGCACGGCAGGAACTCGCGGATGTCGTTCGCGGTGAGGCCCATCGACAGCAGTTGCCGGATGTTGGCGACCCTGACGAGTGCCGACTCGTCGTAGTCCCGGTAACCGTTCGAGGTTCGCCGGGGATGCAGCAGGTGCTGCTGCTCGTAGTAGCGCAGGGCTCGGATCGTCGTGCCTGCTCTGGTCGCGAGCTCCCCGATCAACATCTCATCCCCCGGCGCGCAGGCCTCCGTCTACACGGACGACGGTACCCGTGAGGTACGCGGCTTGGGGACGTGCGGTGTTCACGATCCACCAGGCGATCTCCGCGGGTGCGGCGATCCGGCCGAGCGGGATGCGGGCCTGGAGGTCGTTGCCCGCTTCGGCGATCTGGTCGTCGGAGAAGCCCGCGTGGGTCAGCACCGGGGTTTCGGTGATGCCCGGTGCCACCGACACGACGCGGATGCCGCGCCCGGCGAGTTCGAGCGCCCACGTGTGGGTCAGGAAGTCCAGGCCGACCTTGGTGGCCCCGTAAATCGAACTGCCCGGCCAGCCGAACTCGGGCGGATTGGAGGTGACATTGACGATCACGCTGCCTGCGTGCAGGTGCGGCAGCGCGTGCTGAGTGAGGAACACCGGGCCGAGCAGGTTGGTCGTGACCTCGCTGGCGGCGACGTCCCGATCGATGGTGCCCAGCGGTGCCGGGCGGGTGATGGCGGCGTTGTTGACCAGGACGTCGATGCGGCCGAACGCGTCGAGCGCGGCGGTGACGATGGCGGCGGGTGCGTCCGGGGTGCCGATGTCGGACACGAGCGTGCGGATCTTCGGGTGTGCTTCGGCCGTTTCGGCGAGGCGTTCGGCGGTGCGGCCGGTGATGAGGACATCGGCGCCCGCGTCAGCGAACTGCCGGGCCGTCGCCTGGCCGATTCCGGTGCCACCGCCGGTGATGATCACGGCTTTGCCGTGCAGGGTGTTCGTTTCCTCCATGTCCGCCGACGCTAAAGCTTGACCCCGGCGTCAGGGTCAAGCCGACTCGGCTCGACGGCGGATCGCACGCAGCATGCGCGGCACGATGATCCGGTGCCCACCGGTGCCGATCACCAGCAGGCGGTAACCACTCCCCAGCAATCCGGGGAACTCCGCGCTGGACCGGGCACGCAACACGGTCGCGGCCGGCTCCGCGTCCAGGATCAGGTCGAGTTCGTACCGCGAGAACCGGTGCTTGCCCGACAGCTTGAGGCGCTGCTCCGGCACGGCTTCGGACACCGCGAACCCCGGCAGGGTCGCGCCTTCGTCGGGCAGGGTGCCGGTGGCGCGCGCCGGTTCGGCGGCAACCAGCGTGGCGTAGAGCTTCGCGAACGTGTCGCCGACGTTGGGCAGGCCGGCGGGCAACGCTCGCCACACAACGGCCGCCGGTGCGGCGATCCGGATCCGGTGTTCGTCGATGAACGGGAGGGTCATGATCTCCATGCTCCCCTGTCCATCTCGTCGAACAGGGCCGCGGCTCGGGTGGCGGTGTCGCGCGCCCACCGGCCCGTGCTGACGAGTGCGAGGGTGACGACACCGAGGCCGAGCGCGGTCAGCAGGCCCCACAGGCCACGGGCCGCGCTGGTGAAGTCAGTTCCGCCGCGGGACATGGCCGATCCCATGATCGTTCCGGCGAGGGCGACGCCCAGTGTCGTGCCGATCTGGCGGCCGGAGGACGCCACGGAAGCGGCCGCGCCCGCCATCGAACGCGGCATGCCGGACACCGCGGTGTTGGTGATCGGCGGGTTCACCGCGCCGAGAGCCACACCGAACAGCGCGTAGATCGCGAGTACGACCATCAGCGGCGTGGTTGGGCTGAGCCACAGCGACGCGAGGCCGCCGAGCGCCAGTGTGGTCCCGGCGACCACGAGCGGAATCCGGGGGCCGTGTGTGCCCACAACCCGGCCGGTGACCGGCGAAAGCACAAGGATCAACACACCGACCGGCAGCAGGCACAGCCCGGCTGTCAGCGCCGACAGCCCGCGCACGTCCTGCAGGTACTGCGTGGTCACGAACAGGAAGGAGCCGAACCCGCACAGACCGAACACCGCCATCAGGATCGCGGACGTGAACGGCACGCTGCGGAACAGGCGCAGCTCCAGCAACGGGTCCGCACGGCGTGGTTCGTGAACGACGATGCCGGCGACGCCCAACCCGGCGGCCACCAACAGGCCGATGATGACCGGCGACGTCCAGCCGAGCGCGGTCGACTCGATGAGCCCGTAGACGAGGCTGCCCAGCACCAGGATCACCAGCGCCTGGCCGACCGGGTCGAACCGGCGGGCCCGGGGAGCCCGGGATTCGGGCACGTACAGCCGGGTGCACACGATCGCCGCGACCACGATCGGCACGTTGATCCAGAAGATCGACCGCCAGCCGAAGCCGTCGACCAGCGCGCCGCCGACGATCGGCCCCAGTGCCAGCGACAGGCCGCTCATCGAGGCGAACACGCCGATGGCCCGTGCCCGTTCGGCCGGGTCGGGGAACGTGGTCACCACGATGGCCATCGCGACCGGGTTGAGCATCGTGCCGCCGACGGCCCGCAGCGCCCGCGCCGCGATCAGCCACTCGATGCCCGGCGCCATGGCGCAGGCCAGCGAGCCGAGTCCGAACACCGTGAGGCCGACCGTGAAGACCCGCCGCCTGCCGAACCGGTCAGCGCACGACCCGGCCAGCAACAGGAAACTGGCCACCACCAACGTGTACGCGTCCACTGTCCACTGCAGACCGGACACTGCCGCGTGCAGGTCCTCGCGCATCGCGGGCAACGCCACGTTGACGATGGAGATGTCCATCACCACCACGATGATGCTGGCGCAGCAGATCGCCAGGACCAGGTGTCGACGTCGCGGGTTGAGCTCGTTCACCGCGGGTAGTAGCCCCATGGGTGTAGACGGTAGGAGCTGGAGCACGCTCCAGGGCAAGCTGCCGATCCCCCTGTTAGGTTGGCTTCATGGCCGCTGAAGTGGGTAAACGGGCGGAACTGAGTGATTTCCTGCGCAGCAGACGAGCGCGGCTCACACCGGGGGATGTGGGGATCGTCGCAGTCGGGCAGCGGCGCACGCCGGGGCTGCGGCGCGAGGAGGTCGCGATGCTCGCCGGGGTCGGTGTCTCCTGGTACACGTGGCTGGAGCAGGGCCGGTCGATCAACGTCTCGACCGAGGTGCTCGACGCCATCGGGCGGGCGCTGCGGCTGACCGAGCCGGAGCGGGCGCACCTGTACCTGCTCGCCGGGATGAACCCGCCGCCGTTGCGTGCGGTCAGCGACACCAGGGTGAACCCGCAGCTGCGGCGGATCGTGGACGCGTGGCACCCGAGGCCGGCCATCCTGCACGACCAGCACTGGAACCTGATCGCGGTCAACGACGCGACCCGGCAGGTTTTCGGCTACGACGACACCGACCAGAACTGCCTGATCTCGTTCTTCACCCACACCCGGTACCGCAGCATGCAGGTGGAGTGGGCGGCGGTCGCGCCTTCCGTCGTCGCCGCGTTCCGTGCCGACGCGGCGCGCTACCCCGACGACCCGGAGTTCGATCGGCTCGTGCGTGAGGTGGGCGCCGCCAGCAGCGAGTTCGCCGACCTGTGGGCGCGCCACGACGTCGACGTTCCCGTGCAGACAGTGAAAGCCGTGCGGCACCCGGTCGTGGGCGAGTTGTACTTCGACAAGACCACGCTCGTCCCCACCGACCACCCGGACTGGTCACTGGAGCTGTACGACCCGCGTCCCGGCACAGCACAGCGGGTCGAGCGGCTGCTCAGCCTGGTGGTGCCAGTCCCAGGTTGATCGAGCACTGGTTGTCACCGGCGCCTGGTCGGCAGGCTGACGCCATGACTTCTCGATTCAACGGCAAGGTCGCCCTCGTCACCGGCGGCACCAGCGGTATCGGCATAACGACGGCGAAGAAACTGCTCGCCGAGGGCGCGCGGGTGGTCGTCACCGGCCGTGACAAGACCCGCCTGGACGACGCGGTGGAGGACCTGCCCGGAGTCCACGCGGTACGCAACGACGCCGGGAACCTCGCCGACCTCGACGACCTGGCCGCCCTGATCAAGCAGCAGTACGGCCGGCTCGACGTGCTGTTCGCCAACGCGGGTGTCGCGTCGTTCCAGGAGGCGCACGAGGTCACGGAGGACGAGTTCGACCGCGTGATCGGGGTCAACTTCAAGGGCGTTTTCTTCACCGTGCAGAAGGTTCTGCCGTTGCTCACGCCCGGCGCCTCGATCGTGATCAACGCGTCGTGGACGCTCCACCGTGGACTGTCCGGTGCTTCGCTCTACGCCGCGACCAAAGCCGCCGTGCACAATCTGACCCGCACCTTCGCGGCCGAACTCGGGCCGCGGGGAATCCGGGTCAACTCAGTCAGTCCCGGCTACATCGAAACCCCGATGTTCCACGAGAACGTCCCGGTCGACGAGCACGCAGGCGTGATCGCCGCGGTGGCCACCGGCCGGTTCGGCACGCCGGCCGAGGTCGCGGATGCCGTGGCGTACCTGGCTTCCGACGATGCGTCCTACGTCAACGGGCAGGACCTGATCATCGACGGCGGCCTGGTCAGCGTGCACAGGTCGTGAACGGCTCGGCGTCGTAGGCGCGGTGCAGGATGTCGAGGAAGGACGCGGATCCGGGGATCCGGGCGTCACCGATCCGGTTCACGGCGATGCCCGGCGTCCACGAGTTCATCACCACGGCACCGCTGTAGCGGGACGGGTCGGTGATCTCCTCGAAGCGTTGCGGGACACCGAGTTTCTCCAGCTGCCGCTGGACGATCCGCATGGTGATGCCGACGAGGTAGGCCGCGTCCGGCCAGATCACCGACGAGCCGTCCCAGAACGCGAGGTTCCAGATGGTCGCTTCGCTGATCCTGCCGTGGCGGTCGGTGAACGCGGCGTCGTCGAAACCTTGCCTGACTGCTTCGCGCAGGTAGTAGGTCTTGGCCATCTCACCGACGTGCTTCACCGCGGGCACCACGCGCTCGTGCTCGTACGCAGCCAGAGCGAGCGGGCCTTGTGGGCCGGTCGCCGGTGGTGACGTGCGAACCAGCGTCTGCAGGTCGGGCTCGGCCGCGGTGAACTCGCCCGCCGTCGAGTAGACGACTGCCACCAGCGACGCGTCGGCCGGGCTCGCGTCGATCGCAGCACCCAGGTCGGCCAGCACCTGCTCGTCGGGCAGCGCTGTACCGAACATCTCCACCGACGCGGTCCTCAACCGCTCGAGGTGCAGGTCAAGTCCCTTGACCTGCCTGTCACGCACCTGCATGGCCGTCAGGTGGGCGTATCCGGCGAAGGCCAGCGGCGCCAGGTCCGCCTCAGCAGCCGTCCGGCTATTGCGTTGGACTACGAATGAGGTCATGGCGTCACCGTAGGGGTTCACATCGATGTGAACTTCAAGGCGATGGGGGTCACATGAAGATCGGGGATCTCGCACGGGCGACCGGCATCAGCACGCGCCTGCTGCGCTACTACGAGGAACAAGGCCTGATCACGCCGTACCGCACCACCAGCGGTCACCGCGTGTACGGCCGTGACGCGGCGGATCAAGTCCGGCACATCCGTGACCTGCTCGCCGCGGGTCTGTCCACCAGCGCCATCCGCGACCTGCTGCCGTGCGTCGAAGGACCGGGCCTGACGTTGCGGCACTGCGCGGCGCCGACACTGGCCAGTCACCTCAAGGGCATGGACGACCGGATCTCGTCGTTGCAGGCCGCCCGGACCGCCCTCGCCGACCTGCTGACGCGTTCTACCTGGGAATCAGCCCCGACTCGTAGGCGATGATCACCAGCTGGGCGCGGTCCCGGGCGTCGAGTTTGGTGAGCAGACGGCCGACGTACGTCTTCACCGTCGCCATGGACAGGTGCAGGTCACGTGCCAGGTCCTGATTGGACAGGCCACGGGCGATCAGCGTCAGCACCTCGCGTTCCCGCTCGGTCAGCACTTCCAGCTGACGGGACAACGGTTGCGGCACGCGGGCGAACTCGGTGATCAGCCTGCGGGTGACGGTGGGGCCGAAGAGGCCATCGCCCGCCGCGACCACGCGGATCGCGTTGCACAGCTCGGCGGGCTGGGTGTCCTTGAGCAGGAACCCGGCGGCGCCCGCTCGCAGTGCGCCGTAGACGTGTGCGTCCAGGTCGAACATGGTCAGGATCAGTACGCGGACAGCTGGTTGGGCGGCGCAGATCCGTTGTGTGGCCTCGATTCCGTCCATGTCGGGCATCTGGACGTCCATCAGCACCACGTCCGGTTGCACGGCCGCGGCCTGCGCGACGGCTTCCTTGCCGGTCGAGGCCTCGCCGACGACCGTCATGCCCGGTTCGGTGTCGACCAGCGCGCGGAAGCTGCCGCGCAGCAGGGCTTGGTCGTCGACCACGAGGACCCGGATCACCGCTGGTCACCGAGCCGCAGCGTGGCGTGGACGGCGAACCCGCCATCCGGTCGTGGCCCTGCGGTGAACTCGCCGTTGTGCAGCTCGACCCGTTCCCGCATTCCGACCAATCCGTGGCCACCGGGTGCGGTCGCCGTGACAGCGCCGTCGTTGACCACCGAGATGGTCACGCGGTGGGCGTCGGCCCGGACGGTCACCACGCAGCGCGTCGGAGCGGCGTGTTTGACCACGTTCGTGACGGCTTCCTGCACGATCCGGTAGGCCGCCAGCACGACTGGTTCCGGTAGGTGATCGCAGTCGCCAATAGTCATGTCCACGTCGACACCCGCCGATTCCGCCCGGCCGACGACCTCGGTGAGGTCACGCAGCGACGGCGCGGAGTCCTGCCGCAGCAGGCCGAGCAGTGTGCGGATCTCGGCGAGCGCCTCCTTGCTGGTGGCCTCGATGACCTTCAGCGCCTCCCGTGCCGCGCCCGGCTGGGCGTCGGCGATGTGGTTGGCGATGCCCGCTTTGACGGCGATCAGGCCCATTCCGTGGCTGACGACGTCGTGCAGTTCCCGAGCGATCCTCAAGCGTTCGTCCACCGCGATCTGGTGGCGGCGTTGCCGTTCCAGCTCTTCGGCCTGGGCGCGCCGTTCGCGGACGTTGTAGCCCAACGCCCACGCGGCGAGGATCAGCGCAACGCCGATGACGTACCACCACTGGCTGAAAACGGCGGCGAGCACCACTGCCACCAGGCCTGGGACGACGAACCGTTCCGCGCGCCGGAGCACCACGGGATAGCTGACAAGGGCCACCGCGATGAACGGATCCCAAAGCAGCCCAAGGAAAGCCGCGACGAGTGACACCACGACGACGACCACGAGCGTGACCACCGGCCACAGCCGCCGCACGACGACGGCGAGCGCGAGCAGCGACGCGACGACGATCGACAGGAGCAGGCGATCGCCCGGCTCGTCCTTGAGGACGTTGCCTCCGACGCCGATGTCCACGGCGAGCAGCAACGCTGCGATCAGCACTTCACGGACCCAGGCCACGGCTGCACGGTAGCGGGTCATCCCCAGGTATGACGGATCGTCGCGGCACCGGACCGAGGGCGGAGCGGCAACTGTCCACAGCGGTCCGATTCCCGGCGGGCCGCTGATTGGCACTGTCTTCGCTATGACAAATGAGTTCCCCAGCCGCCGGGTGTGCGGTGTCGCGATGGTTCTCGGGCCGCTGCTGCTGCTCACCGGCACACTGCTGCGGTCGCCGTACAACTTCTTCTTCCCCGACCAGCTGGCGGCGGCCGCCGACCACCCGGTGCTGATGAACGCCGCCTACACCGCGTTCACCGCCGGGAACGTGCTGATGGTGGCCGCTGTGGCCGGGCTGGCCAGGGCGATCGGCGGGGTGTGGGGCGCGTGGGGCGGCGTCCTGGTGCTCGTCGGCCTGATCGAGCGGACGTTCCACTCCGGGGTGGATCACGCGGCGTTCAGCGTGCTGCGGCATTCGGGGCTGGAGGCGGCGAACACGTTCGTCGCGAACTTCTACACCGACCAGCACCTGTTCACGTTCCTGTCGTTCACGATCATGTTCGGCTGGTACGTGCTGGCCGTCGGCGCCTACCGGACGCTGGGGCTGGTCCGTGCGATCGCCTTGGCCACCATGGGTTTGCTGCCGTTGGGCGTGCTCAAGGGCACCGAGCTGGTCTCGATCGCCGGGACCGTCGGACTGTGCGTCGCGTTGGTGCCGCTCGGGATCAAGTGGCTGCGGGAGGCTCCTCGGCTGAGCCGCCGCACAGTGCTGATCGCGATCCCGGCGACGCTGGGCGTAGCCGGGCTCGCGTTCCTCAGCACCATGGGGTGAGGTCAGGATTCCTTGCGGTTCACGGCGAACACCGGGATGAGGCGGTCGGTCTTGCGCTCGTACTCCGCGAAGCCCTCGGCGATCTCGACCATCCGGGCGTAGAGGGCGTCGCGCTCGGCGCGGTCGGCCACCTCCTCGGCCGTCGCCTGGTACTTCTCCGTACCAATCTCGATGGTGATCTCGGGGTTGGCCTTGATGTTGTAGTACCAGGCGGGGTGGTTGTCGGCGCCGCCGTTGGACGCGATGATCACGATCCGGTCGCCGTCCGGCAGGTACATCAACGGGTTGGTGACGGAGTTGCCGCTCCTGGCACCGGTCGTGGTCAGGATGATCATCGGCGCTCCCTCGAACATGCCGCCGACCTTGCCGCCGTTGGCACGGAACTCCTCGATCACCTGGGTGTTGAAGTCAGACATCGGAAAGTACCTTTCATCCTCTAGCCTTCTCGGACGAGAACGTCACGATTCTGCCAATTGTTCCCCCTGGCAGTCCTTGCGGGGTACCGGGTTCACAAGGCCGGTAACACCGAGGTAGGCGAAAACGGACTAATCGGGTACAGCCCCCGACCGGAAGCGAGCCATGAAGACCACCTACGCACGGCTCCGCAGAACACTTGGCCAGCTGGCATACGAGAAGAGATACGGCGTCCGCACGGCGGAGCTGATCGAACTGGACAAGCTCGGGATAGCAGGAGAGGGCCGCGGCTACTACGTGGCCGCGAGCTGGCGGACCCTGCGCAGAACACTGGCGCGCAAGGAGATCACCCAGCGCGACGTGTTCATCGACTTCGGCTCGGGCATGGGCCGCATGGTGCTCGAAGCGGCCCGCTTCCCCTTCGGCCGCGTCTACGGCGTGGAACTGTCCACCGACCTGCACGAGATAGCCGAGGACAACGTCAAGCGGACGCGCCAGCGCCTGCAGTGCCGCGACATCCGGCTGGTGCGCACGGACGTGCTGGACTTCGAGATCCCGGACGACGTGAGCGTGGTGTTCTTCAACAACCCGTTCCAAGGGCCGGTGTTCACCACCGTGATCGAGCGCCTGGTGGCGACGCTCGACCGAAACCCGAGGCAGATCAAGATCGTCTACTACAACCCGGTGGAGGAACGCGCCATCCTCGGCACGGGCCGCGCGACTCTGGTCCGCGAACTCGTTCACGCCAAACGCCGCACCGCTGGGACGCCGTTCGGTTTGACCAAGGTTTTCGTGTTGAGGTGAAGTAACCTTTCGCGAATCTTGTTGTCCACAACTGGCCGGTAACCCGCTTGACCTGCCGTTACCCCGTTAGACTGGAGCAGGGACGCCCCCCGGGTTGGGTGGGGGACTGTATGTATAGGTGCTAGGGCGTTTCGTTGTTGTTTTTTGCACGGAACAAGATGGTCACTCGCCGGGAGGCTGACCTCTGGGCAGGAGCCTTGTGTTTGGTGTTCTTCCTGTCCTGCGCTCGGGATCCTTGGTGTGTTTGGGCGTGGGCGCTCCTGCCCGACGGCCTGCCCGGAGGGAACCACGGACTGTCAAGACGTCCGTATCGCTTTCGCTGGGTGTTGCTCTGGGGAGGCGGACCTCCTGACAGGCCGTGGTCGGCGTAGCCCAACCCGACGGGCAGGAGCACCCCCGAAGCCCTCTTGCGCGCTCGCCGCTCGGGGTTGGTTTGCGCTTGTCGCTTGGGCGGCTGCGGGTTGGTACGCGTGGGTGGTTTCCCTGCTGGTGTGATGCGAACTGGGCAGGGTGCTTGTGGTGTGCCCTGCCCAGTTCTCGGTTTGTCAGGCTGCGTTCACGGTCAGGGTGAATTGGCCGAGGGTTGCGTAGCCGGAGTAGCCGTTTGAGGTTGGGTTTCCCGCGCCTGTTCCTTCTACTTGGAATGTGTAGCGGCCGGCTGGGAGGTTCCGGGAGAAGGTGGCGTCGAGGCCGTTCGCCACGTTGGCTGACACGCGCTGGACTGGTGGGTCGATTGTCGCGATGACGTTGCCGTTCGCGTCTCGGACCGTGAGTTCGATGTCCAGGTTCGGAGCGAAGATCGCGGGGGCTGCTTTCGCGGTCAGTGTTCCTCCGCCGTGCTGGATGGCGAAGGCGTCCACGTCGGTGTCTGTGGTGATGATGCCGGTGGTGGGCTGGTTGTTGGTGAGTGCCGCTGCTGAGGCTGGGTCGTTCGGGAAGTCGTCTGCGAGGGTCGGTGCGCCGTTGGCGGGGATGACTGCGAGGTCGTCCTCGGTGTTGTTGGCGTTCGTGTACTCGCCTCGGCTCCACTGGGTCACCGGTTGGCTGTAGCCGACGCCCATGATCGGCGCCCAGTTCGTGTGGCCGCCGTAGTACTCCACGCCTGTCGTCTGGCCGTCGTGGCCGAGGCCGAGGTTGTGGCCGGTTTCGTGGGAGACGATCTCGGCGATCGACTTGCCGTCGTAACCGCCGTCCGCGTATGCCCACGCGGGCTGGTAGTTCGCGTGCCTGTTGGCCTCGTCGAACGTGCCGATGTACGCCTGGCCGCCGCAGCGGCAGTTGGTGACGTCCTTCGGGGTGATCACCGCGCGGGTTCCGTAGACCTCGTCGGAGGTGCCGGACCTCGTGATCCTGTCCTCCGTGGGTTCCTCGGTCGTCACGTCGACGTCGAAGGCGCGGTAGTCCTCGGACACCGACAGGAATGCTTCGTAGATCTTGGCTCGTTCGGCTTCGTTGAAGGACGACGGGTTGCCGTCGGAGTCGTAGGGCGGCGCGTCGATCTTGGCGCCGCCGTTCCACGCGGTGCCCTGCACCGAGTGGCCGTTGAAGTCGAGGTAGAGCGTGCGGTTGGAGCCCGTGCGGCTGTGCAGCTTGAACACGTCGGTGCCGGGCGGCACGTCCAGCGCGGTGGTTTCTGCGTCCTGTGCCTTGGGGGCGTTCTTGGGCTCGACTGATCTGATCCGGCCGTCGCGGTCGACCTGGAAGTGGTCGCCCTTCGCCATCCGCAGCACCTTCTCCGGCGAGAGGCCGTTGACCAGGGACAGGACCAACGGTGAGACGGCGCCGAGCGAGCGGGGCTCGTCGGACTGTGCTTCCGGTGCGGACTGCGCGGGAGCGGGGATGAGCATGACCAGCGCGGCGGCTGCGACAGCAGCAGTCACACCGGTTGCCCTTGCAGGGGTAGACAACCGAGACAGCTCCTTCGAGTTAACCCGAATGGGTTCATTCGCGGCCAACCTACAAACAATCGGTCTACCTGACTACCGGCAAACGGTGTTTTTATCCCCCGGACGGAGTAGGCGAGTGTTCACCTTCGCGTGGGAGATCTGGTGGCTCAGACGTGGCAGAGTCATGTCTCGTGCGAATCCGTGTGTTGCTCTCGTGTGCCCTGCTCGGCCTCGTGACGGCCCAGCCCGCGACGGCCCAATCCAGCGTCGGACCTGCGAAGATCCGGTTCTCGACGTTCAACGCCTCGCTCAACCGCTCGGCCACCGGGCAGTTGGTCGCCGACCTGTCGACTCCGGACAACGCACAGGCGCGCAAGGTCGCCGAGGTGATCCAGCGTGACCGGCCGGACGTGCTCCTCGTCAACGAGTTCGACTACGTGCCGGGCAACAAGGCGGCTGACCTGTTCCGGGCCAACTACCTGCGGCGTGGCCAGAACGGCGCCAGGGCCATCGACTATCCGTACGCCTTCACCGCGCCTGTGAACACCGGCGTGCCGAGCGGGCTGGACTTCAACCGCGACGGCCGCTCCGACGGGCCGGACGACGCGTACGGATTCGGTCTTTTCCCAGGTCAGTACGGCATGCTCGTGCTGTCGAAGTACCCGATCGACCTCGGCGGGGTGCGGACGTTCCAGAACTTCCGGTGGAAGGACATGCCGGGCGCGAAGCTGCCGGACGACCCGGCGACCCCGGCCAGGGCGGACTGGTACTCGCCGCAGCAGCTCGAGGTGTTCCGGCTGTCGTCCAAATCACACTGGGACCTGCCGTTGCGGGTCGGTCGTCAGGCACTGCACTTCCTCGTCTCGCACCCGACGCCACCGTCCTTCGACGGCCCCGAAGACCGCAACGGCACGCGTAACCACGACGAGATCCGTCTGTGGGCCGACTACATCACGGGCAAAGCCGGCTACCTCTACGACGACAAGGGCAAGCGCGGCGGCCTTGAGCGCGGCGTGAAGTTCGTGATCGCCGGCGACCAGAACTCAGACCCGGTCGACGGTGACAGCGCGCCGGGCGCGATTACCCAGGTCCTCGGCTCGGGACGGGTGATCGACACCAAGCCGAGCAGCCGCGGCGCGGTCGAGGCGGCCAAGGAGCAGGGCGGCGCGAACCTGACGCAGCGCGCGAACCCGCGTTACGACACCGGCGACTTCAATGACAACGCGCCCGGCAACCTGCGTGTCGACTACGTGCTGCCGTCGCACGGCCTGATCCCGCTGCACTCCGAGGTGTTCTGGCCGCTCAAGGGCTCGCCGCTGGCCCGGCTGAACGACACGTCGGATCACCACTTGGTCGGACTGACCCTGCTAGTTTTGGCTTGGTGACGAGGACTCTCACCCTGCTGCGGCACGCCAAGTCGGCGTGGCCCGACGGTGTACCGGACCTCGAGCGGCCGCTGGGCGACCGCGGCGTGCGGGAAGCCCCGCTGGCCGGTCGCTGGCTGGCCGAGAACGTGCCTGACCTGCGGTTCGTGGCGTGTTCGACCGCGGTACGCGCCCGGCAGACGTGGGAGCTGGTCTCAGCCGAACTGGCCACGCGGCCGGAGGTCCGCCACCACGCCAAGATCTACTACGGTCCGCTCGTCGAAGTGGTCCGTGACCTGCCCGCCCAGGTCACCTCGGCCCTGGTGGTCGGGCACAACCCGGACATGGAGGATCTCGCCGAACACCTGACCGGGACGGCGGTGACGTTCAAGACGTCGACGCTCGCCGTGCTGCGCAGCGATTCGCCGTGGTCGGACGTCGGGTCCGGGTGGGGCGAGCTGGTCACGACGGTGACGCCACGGGGCTAGCACTACTCCGATCGAGCGACGCTGATCACCCGGGTTTGTTCTGGTAGCGGGAACCCTGAAATCCTCGTGGTCGGGCGTCGACGCGATTGGGTTCGGACACATGCCGCAGGTGAAGCTGGGGGATGACAGCTCACCGTTCGGGCGTGAGCTGCGCAGGCTGCGCACGCGGCGCGGGCTGTCCTTGCAGAAACTCGCCGAGCTGGTCAACTACACGCGCGGGTACATCGGCAAGGTCGAGACCGGCGACAAGCCGCCGACCAGCGAACTCGCCAGGCGCTGCGACCAGGTGCTCGAAGCGGGCGGCCAACTGGTCGCGCTGGCGACCTCGGAAGGCCTGCCCCGGTTGGCCCAGCTGCCCGCCGCCGCGGCCACGTTCGTCGGCCGTGACCACCACCTGAGCCAATTGGACCTCGCCCTGTCGGGTGACATGCCCGGTGCGCCGTGGACAGTCGCCGTCGACGGCCCGCCCGGGGTCGGCAAAACAGCGTTGGCGTTGCGGCTGGCCCACCAGGTGAAGGACCGGTTCCCGGACGGGCAGCTGTACGTGGACCTGCACGGCTACTCCCCGGACGGCCAGCCGTCGCTGCCGGACGTCGTCCTCGAGGAGTTCCTGGTCGCGCTGGGTACGAGCGCCGCGGCGATCCCCGCGTCCACCAGCCAGCGCGCGGCGCTGTACCGGTCGTTGCTCGACGGCAGCCGGATCCTGCTCGTGCTCGACAACGCCCGCGACTCCCGTCAGATCGAGCACCTGCTGCCCGGCTCGGCGGGCTGCGGCGTGATCGTGACGAGCCGGATGCGCCTGTCCGGCCTGCCGATCAGGCAGGACCAGCGGATCACGCTCGGCCCGTTGACCGAAGACGAGTCGATCCTGTTGCTGCGCACAGTGATCGGCAACGACCGCGCGGACGACGAACCGGAAGCCACAGCGGGACTGGCCCGCCGGTGCGGGCACCTGCCGTTGGCGCTGCGCATCGCGGCCGAACGAGTCGCGACCCACCCGCACCACTCGGTGGACGAACTGGCCGACGAACTCGGCGCGGAAGAAGAACGGCTCGACGTACTGTCCACAGACGACGACTCGGTCGCGGTCCGGACAGTGTTCTCGTGGTCCTACCGGGACTTGTCCGGCGAATCCGCACGGATGTTCCGGCTGATCGGCCTGCACCGCGGCCCGCACCTGAGCGTGCACGCCGCCGCCGCGATGGCTGACGTGACCGTGGCACACGCCCGGCGTTTGCTGGACCGTCTGGTCGGCGTGCACCTGGTACAGGGATTGGGCGGCGGACGCTACCGGTGTCACGACCTGTTGCGCGTGTACGCCGCCGAGCGCGCGCTGGAGGAAGAGCCGCAGGAGTCCAGAAACCTGGCGGTGCAGCGGGTTCTGCACTGGTATCTGCAGACGTGCTACTCGGCCAACCACGTGCTCTCCCCGCAGCGGTTCGAACCCCCGCCCGAGGACTGCCCGTTCTCCCTGCCGGAGCTGGAGTTCGCGTCATACGACGAAGCACTGGCCTGGTGCGAGGCGGAAATGGCGAACCTGATCGCCGCGCCCCGGCTCGCACTCGAATACGGCGAGGACGCGATCGCCTGGAAAATCCCGGTGTGCAACTTCAACTTCGTGTTCCTGCGCAAGCGCTGGAGCCCGTGGATCAGCGCACACGAACTCGGCGTCGCAGGCGCCCGCCGCCTGGGCGACCGGTTCGGCGAGGCGTGGGCGTTGAACAACATCGCGCACGGCTTCCGTGAACTCCGCAGGTTCAAGGACGCCAAGGAATCCCTCGCCCAGGCGATGGAGATCCGCAAGCAGATCGACGACCAGGTGGGTCTGGCGTGGACACTGACGGCGATGGGTTTCGTCGACGGCGACCTGCGCCAGTTCGCGACGGCGACGGCATCGCTGACAGAAGCCCTGCGGATCCGCGCGGACGTCGAACGCGAACACGCGGACAACGCCCAACTGATGATGGCGAACAAGCAAGGACAAGGAATCGCCAGGGCATCGTTGGGCAACGCGCTGCGTGAACTCGGACGACTCGACGAAGCCCTGAACGAACTGAACCAGGCGCTGCGGATCTTCCGGGACATCGCCGACCGGCACGGCGAGGGATACACGCTGGTGAAGCTCGGCGACCTGTACGCGAGGTTGCGGCGGCCGGACGAGGCGCTGGCGAACTTCGAGGAGGCTCTTGCCACTCGGCGGGAGATCGGTGATCGGTGGGGTGAGGCTGAGACCCTGCACAGCAGGGGCCGTGTTCTGCTGGACACGGGTGAGGCCGAGGCCGCTCGCGAGTCTTGGCATGACGCGTTGGCTATTTTCACTGACCTCGACGATCCTCGGGCTGAGGATGTTCGCGCTTCTCTCGCTTCCACTCCTCGTATCGTCGGGTGATTTCGTACCGATGGCACTTTCGTCGAATCTGTCTATCCACAACTGGCCGGTAGCATCCTTGACCTGCTGTTCCCCTTGTAGACTGGAGCAGGGACGCCCCCCGGGTTGGGTGGGGGACTGTATGTATAGGTGTTAGGGCTTCTTTGGTTTTTGGTTTTTGGTTTTTGGGTTTTGGCTTGGTTTTTGCACGAACAAGCCTGGTCCCTCGCCGGGAGGCAGACCTCTGGGCAGGAACCTTGTGTTTGGTGTTCTTCCTGTCTGGCGTTCGGGATCTTGGTTTTTTTGGGCGTGGGTGCTCCTGCCCGGAGGGAACCACGGACTGTCAAGAGGTCTGTTTGGCTTTCGCTTGATGTTGCTTCGCGTGGCGGACCTCCTGACAGACCGTGGTTGGCGTAGCCCAGGCCGACGGGCAGGAGCACCCCCGAAGCCCTCTACCGCGCATGCGCGCTCGCCGCTCGGGGTTGGGCTGTCGCTTGCACAGCCGGGAAGGCAACGCTCCGCGCTGGCGTGTGGGCTGCTATCGCTCGACCGGCTGGGCGATCCCTGCTCTTGCATGCGAACCATCGCGAGCTGGGTCTCGCTCTCGCTCAGCTTGCATAAAGCCGTCGTGGGCCGGTTGTGCGATGGGTTGTGCTGGACGGGCGCACCCTCGGCGGCGCCGTGGGTCAGTTTCGCAGACCGGACCGGCGTTCTTCTCGGGCTCCTGGCCACGTCTGTCAGGAGGGCTTACTAGCGCAACGCGTTGGACAGTCTGGTCAGGTAGGCGTTCGTGTTCACCGACACCGCTGCGCGTATTGGCTTTCTCCCTTGTCCTGCTTGGCTTTTGATGTTCGTGTCGTCGGCTATTCTTCTCCAGTCCGATATCAGTTGGCCTCTGGTGTGGGTTCCGCGTAGTTCTACCGACACCACGACTTCCTTGTACTCCGCCATGGTTGGGTCTTGGAGCAACGCGGCTGCCAGTGGGTCGTGGATCGTGCAGGTTCGGTAGCCGGACATCCTCGAGTAGAAGTCCGCGTAGTGCTTCAGCAGTGCTGTTGCGAATTGCGCTTTCGGGGTTGGGATTTCCGCCAGTGCTGTCAGCCAGGCTTCGTCTGCTTTCGCTGTTTCCGTCACGTCGAGGCCTACCAGGGTCAGGTTTTCGAATCCCGCTTCGAAGACCAGGTCCGCTGCTTCTGGGTCGTGCCAGATGTTCGCTTCCGCGTTCGGGGTCACGTTTCCCGGCACTCCCAGCGCGCCGCCTAGGATCATCACCGACTTCAGCAGGTGCGGCAGCCGCGGTTCCAGCAGCAGCGCCAGCGCCACGTTCGTCAACGGCCCCAGTGCCAGCAGTGTCAGCTCTCCCGGGTTTTCCCTTGCCAGGTGGACGATTTGTTCCGCTGCTGAGATCTTCTCCGGTTTTCTTGCCGGTGGTTTTCCTGCCTGGCCGCCGAGTCCGTCCGCGCCGTGCACGAACTCCGTCGTTCGCAGTTCCTGGGCCAGGGGGCGGGCTGCTCCGATCGCCACCGGCACCTCGGTCAGGCCTGCCAGGTCGAGGACCTGTAACGCGTTGTCCGCCGCTGTCGGGGCGGGCACGTTGCCGTGCACGCTGCCCACCGCGACGATTTCCATGTTCTCTTGTGCTGCGAGGAACAGGATCGCCAACGAGTCGTCTATGCCCGGGTCTGTGTCGAGGATGATGCGCACAAGTGCCGACTCAACCAGAACGGCGTCTTGGACGCAGCAATGTTGTGCTGAGCAACCCGTACAGCGCAGCGCCTGTCACGAATGCCACGACCACGCCTATGTTGCTCGCGCCGACGCTGCCCGCCTTCGCGCCTTCGGTGAGGAGGTAGCCGAGGATCGCGCGGATGTTCTCGTCCTGCGACGTGACCAGGCCGAGGCCTACCACGATCGCGACCACTATGGACACCACGCCCGCCGGGTTGACCGCGCCGTAGTGGCCCGAAGGGTCGTACAGCGCGTCCTTCGAGTAGCCGTCGCGGCGGTGCAGGAACATGTCCGTCACGAAGATCGCCGACCATGAGGCCGTGACCACGCCGATGACGATCAGGAACGACTGCACGGGCGCCAGGAAGCTCTGCGCGAAGAACAGCAGGTAGGCACCGCCGATCACCATCAGCACGCCGTCGATCGCCACCGCCGCCCATCTGGGCGTTCTCAGCCCGAGTGCCAGCAGGTTCAGCCCTGAGCTGTACAGGTTGAACACCGCTCCCGCGATCACGCTGAGCATCGTGGCCAGCAGGAACGGGATCAGGAACCAGGTCGGCAGCGTCACCGCGAACGCGCCGATCGGGTCGATCGCCGCCGCGGCCGCGAGATCCGGCTTGCCTGCTGTCAGCAGCACGCCGAAGAGCATCAGCACGGCCGGCGCGCTCGCGCCGCCGATCGTGGTCCACCAGATCACGGATTTCGGTGAGCCCGTGGTGTAGCGGCTGTAGTCGGCTCCGCCCGGTGTCCAGCCGATGCCGTTGGCGATCACCAGCGAGACACCGCCGATCACCAGCGCCACGCCGCCCGCTTCTGTTCCGCCGGTGAAGTCGAGGTCCGGGATGATGATCACGAAGTAGCCCGCCACCGCGGCGGCGACCGCGATGGTGATCCACTTCTGCACGCGCAGGATCACGTCGTAGCCGTAGATCGCGATCAGCATGACCAGCGCCGCCGTGACCAGGAAGCCGAGCACCAGCATCGGGGTCGCGCCCAGTCCCGGGCTGATCCGCTCGAGGATCGTGCGGGTCGCCAGTGCACCCAGGGTGACGCTGACGGTCTCCCAGCCGACCAACGACAAGTACACGAAGAATGTCGGTAATTTGTTCCCGTGGTGCCCGAAGGCCGCCCGGCTGAGCGTCATGGTCGGCGCGCCGCCCCTGGTCCCGGCGCGCGCGACCAATCCGACCACCGGGTAGGAAACGGCCAGCCCGACGGCGACCGCGAGGGCGCCCTGCCACGGATTCAGGCCGAGACCCACCACGAAGACGCCGTAAGCGACGGTGAAGAAGCTGAAATTCGCCGCTGTCCACGGCCAGAACAGGCCAGCCGGTCTGCCGTGGCGCTCGGTCTCGCCGACCCAGTCGATGCCTTTGCGCTCGACCTGCCAGCTGCGCCGCGCGGTCCCGGCCACAGGCACCCTCCCTGCTCTTTTGGGGTGACGCGGAGGTGTCTCCCAAAAGAGTCGACAAGTCACCCCTGCAAACAGCTGCCCCAGCAGTCAATCGTTGACCGTAAGCGGAAAGTAACAGGCGTGTCCGCACTTGAACAGCAGCATGTTCTAGGGGTCTTGCTGGTGCCAGGGTGGCGCGTCAGGCAGTGCCCGGTCCCGGGAGCGCGCCCAGTTTCGTCTCAGTGCTGGGCGCGGGTTCGCTCTGTCCCGATCCACTCGGACGCCAGTGCGTACGGGTCCACGATCGAAGAGGTGCCCTCGGCGATGCGCTGCACGGCGAACCTCAGCAGGTGACTCGCGTGCTCCGCGCCGACGCCCGCCTCGGCGGCGAGGCGTTCGTACGCCGTCTCGGACTCCCACGCGCGCCGGCAGTGCGCCGCGACCAAGTCCGGTAGGTAGTCCATGCCCCTTTGTACTCCTCCAGCTCGCATGAGGTTGAGACGTGCGCAGACCATATTGGTTATGCCACTGCGGGGGTGACTATCACCATGCGTCGTTCGCGTAACGTTCATGGAATGACGAACTCCGCCCGCCAGGTGCTGAGCAGGACGCAGGAAGAACTGACTCCGGCGCCCGGTGCCAATCGCCTGTTGCCGCTGGTGGCGGCTTGGCGGGCGCCGGTGTCGGCGCTCGCGGCGCTCGCCGCGGAGGAACGCCACATCATCACCAGTGACTGGCGTGCGTTCCTGACGCTGGCCGCCCGCGCCGAAGATCCCGCCACGAGGCAGTTCTTCAGTTTCCTCGCCGTCGGGGAGAGTTTGGCGCTGGATTTGCTCGTCCCGCTCGCCGAGGCGACAAGTGCGGACATGGACGAATACACGCCAAAGGCGGGTTGTCAGGCGTATCCGGCATATGTCGCGTCGTTGGCGTTGAACGCGGCGCCGATCGACGCGCTGCTCGCATTGTTCGCCAACTTCGCGGCGTGGGGCGAGTACTGCGCGTCGATCTCCGAGTCCTTGCGGGAGAACTACGGATTCGACGACAAAGCGTGTGGTTTCTTCGACTTCTTCGCCAAACCCGTTCCGGAGCTGGAACAGCACGCGTTGGCCGCGATCCAGGCCGCGCTGGACGCGGGCTGGCAGCCCGACGAGGCCTTGCGGCACGGGCGGTTGCTGCTGGACTACGAGCTGATGTTCTGGAACACCATCGCCGACATGGCGGGCAATTAGGGACGCAACGCCTGGAACATGATGGCGCCGAGCCGTCCCGGTTCGCCACCGATGTGCCGTTCGGCCGCGATGATCCCGACGAGGATCGCCTTCAGGTCCGCACCGGTCACGTCGGTGCGGACGGCTCCAGCCTGCTGGGCACGGGCGAGCAGGTGGTCCTGTTCGGCGCGCAGTTCCTGGCTGGCCGGGCCCATGACGTCGCTCAGGTCACGGCCGGACGTGGCGAGCGCCTCGCCGAGCGCCTTGTTGCCGACCACCTTCTCGATCATCCGGACGAAGAAGCCGAAGAACGCGGCGCCCGGGTCGTCGGCGTCCGCAAGCGCTTTCGCGTCCGCGACGAGCGCGTCGACACGGCTGATCAGGATCGCTTCGAACAGGGCTTCCTTGGTGGGGAAGTGCCGGTAGACGGTGCCGATGCCGACTCCCGCGCGCCTGGCGACCTCGTCGACCGGCACCGCGAGACCCTCGGTCTCGAAGACCTCCTGCGCGACTTCGAGCACCCGTGCCCGGTTGCGGCGCGCGTCGGCCCGTAGCGGCCTCTCGGTCTCCGTCATGCTCCTCATCCGTCCGCTGACCTGGACCTGTGACTCTATCCCGGGTCCGGCGCGGGCGACTGTCGACTGTGACGCGGTAGCCGCGCCTCGTAGTCTGCGATGAACAGCTCCATCGCCGCGTCGACCGGTTCGCGTTCGCCCGTGGCGAGCAGGTCGAGCAGCAGGCCCCTGGCGACGGCCAGGCCGAGCCGCGCGCTCACCTTGGCGTCCTCTTCGGACAGCCCGTGGCTCACGCCGAGCGCGATCATGGGATCCAGCCAGGCGTGGACCACGTCGTCGAGCAGGTCGGCCGTGCCCGGTCTGCCTTGCAGCGCCTGACCGTAGACCTCGAAGAACAGCCTCGCGTTGGGCCACAGCGACGGGTCGGAAACGCGCCGCCAGAACCGGCGTGCCATGTCGCCGGGTGACTCGCCGGGTTCGTGCGCCAGGCCGGCGAGGACTTCGCGCTGCTGGGCCTCGACGGTCTTGATGATCTCGACGAGCAGGCCTTCCTTGGAGCCGAAGTGGTAGATCAACATCCGGTGGCTCGTGCCCAGACCGGCCGCGATCTGGCGCAGGCTGCGGTCGGTGACTCCGTGTTCGGCCATGTATGCCACCGCGTCGGTGAGCAGCCGTTGCTTCGTGGCCATCATTTGTACCGAATGGTACATGTACCATCTGGTACACGAAGGAGGCAGGCACATGGCGAAGCAGGAATTCGAGGTCACCGTCCACTCGGCCGCCCCGCCCGGCGCGGTCTACCAGCTCCTGCGGGACGGCTCGACGTGGCCGGTCTGGTCCCCGCTGGAGAGGTTCGAGCTGGAGAAACCCGGTTCACCGGAACCGGAGAGCGTCGGCGCCATCCGCAACTTCCACACGGGCCGGTACAAGGTTCGTGAACAGGTCGCGGAACTGGTGCCCGACAGGCGGTTCAGCTACACGCTGCTGTCCGGGCTCGCGTTGAAGGACTACCGCGCGGACGTCGACCTGACGCCGTCCGGCGAGGGCACGGACATCCGCTGGCACACGTCGTTCCGGCCGAAGGTGCCCGGCATGGGCTGGATCTACCGGCGCGCCCTGCACAAGCTCACCACCGACGTCGCCACCGGGCTCGCATCGTACGCCGCCGGGAAGTGATTCGGACTACAGTCCTTTTGTGCCTGACGACGAGCTGTTGAAAATCGGCGCATCGCCGCCGAAGGAACGCGCGGACGCCGCCCGCAACCGCGGCAAGATCCTGGACGCCGCGGCGAAGTTGTTCGACCGGCACGGCGTCGCCGGCGTCTCGATGGACCAGATCGCGGCCGAGGCCAAGGTGGGCAAGGGGACGCTGTTCCGGCGGTTCGGCGACAAGTCCGGCCTGGCCGCGGCCCTGCTGGACGGGCGCGAGCGCGAGTTGCAGCAAGCGATCCTGTCCGGCGAGCCGCCGCTGGGCCCGGACGCGCCCGCCGACGTGCGGCTGACCGCGTTCATCGAGGCCTACGCGGCTTTCCTGGACGCGAACACCGACCTGATCCACCTGTCGGAGACGGCGTCGCCGGGCGCGCGGTACCGGATCGGCTCATACCAGCTGTGGCACCGGCACGTGACGATCCTGCTCGCCAAGGCCCGGCCGGACCTGGACACCGACTACCTCGCGCACGCCATCCTCGCCCCACTGTCCGCTGACCTGCGCAAAGCTCTGGACTACCCGTCCGAGCGGGCCGCGGCGGGCGCCGTGGCACTGGCCCGGCTGGTGCTCACCGGAGTGACAAGCGGACCGTAGTCCGCTAATCTCGAGTCAAGCGGACTGGAGTCCGGTTGATTTCGGGAGAAGGATCCATGAGCACGGTGTTGCACATCTCCGCGTCACCGCGGGGCGAGGCGTCCGAGTCGCTGGCGATCGCGCGCACTTTCCTTGACACGTACCGGGAAACGCACCCGGAGGACGAGGTCGTCACGTTCGACCTGTGGGACGGCACGCTGCCGGAGTTCGGCCCGGCCGCCGCGGCGGCGAAGATGGAGCTGTTCGCGGGCAGGCAGCCGTCCAGCGACGCGTGGGACGCGGTGATCCGCACGTTCGAGCGGTTCGACGCGGCGGACAAGTACCTGTTCAGCGTTCCCATGTGGAACTCGACGGTGCCGTACATCCTCAAGCAGTTCATCGACGTCGTCAGCCAGCCGGGCATGCTGTTCTCCTTCGACCCGGCACAGGGCTACACCGGCCTGCTCAAGGGCAAGAAGGCCGCGGTCATCTACACGAGCGCGGTGTACGGCGACGGTCTGCCGCCGTCGTTCGGCGCCGACTTCCAACGGCCCTACCTGGACAACTGGCTGCGGTGGGCGGGCGTCAAGGACATCACCGACGTCCAGTTCCGGCCGGATCTGGTCACCGCGACCGGCGACGAGGACCGCGCGACCGCACATGACCAGGCACGGGACATCGCGAAGAACTTCTGAGTGGCTGGCGTCACGCGGGCGTCAACAACGCGCTAACAACTCGGGCCCAGTCGTCATGACGGCGTCGCGCCCCGGCCCGTTGCCCGGAATCGGCGCTGTTCTGGAGGCGTGACTCTCACCGATGTGTTGCCCAGCCTGGGCCGGTCGTTGCACACCAAACTGGAGCCGGACGTCTGGCCGCGCAGCACCAGCGCGCACCCGGACGGCCTGCGGATCGCGGGCATCCCGGTCGGCGAACTCGCCGCGCGGTTCGGCACCCCCGCGTACATCCTCGACGAAGACGAGGTCAGGCGCCGGTGCCGGGCGTACCGGGCCGCGCTGCCCGGCTTCGAGATCGCGTACGCGGGCAAGTCGCTGACCTGCCGCGCCGTGCTGCGGTGGATGGCCGAAGAGGGTTTCTCGCTCGACGTCTGCTCGGGCGGTGAACTCGCGGTCGCCCGTGCCGTCGGGTTCCCCGCCGAACGGATCATCCTGCACGGCAACGTCAAGACCGCCGAGGACTGGAAGGCCGCGCTCGGCTACGAGATCGGCCGCGTCGTCGTGGACTCGCTCGACGAGATCGACCAGCTCGGTTCGCTGGCGCGACATCCGCAGCGTGTGCTCGTCCGGGTCACCCCGGGCGTGGACGGGCACACGCACAAGGCGATCGCGACCGGGGTCGAGGACCAGAAGTTCGGTTTCCCGTTGCGGGACGCGATGACCGCGGTCGACGCCGTGCTGGCGCAGCCCGGTCTGCGGCTGGACGGCCTGCACTGCCACATCGGCTCGCAGGTGTCCTCTGTGGCCAGTTTTGAGCTGGCAGCGCGGCGGATGGTCGAGTTCGCCGGCGCGATCCGCGACCGGCACGGCGTCGTGGTGCGGTCGCTGGACCTCGGTGGCGGCCATGCTGTGCCGTACCTGCCCGGCCAGCAGGAGTTCGACCTGACCGGGTACGCCCAGCGGGTGCGGGTCGCGGTCAGCTACACCGCGTCGCAGCTCGGGCTTCCCGTGCCGCAGCTGACCATCGAGCCGGGCCGGGCTCTCGTGGCCAACGCGGGCGTCACGCTGTACCGCGTCGTCACGGTGAAAGGCCGCTACGTGGCCGTGGACGGCGGGATGAGCGACAACATGCGTGCGTGCCTCTACGACGCCAAGTACCTCGTCCGGCTCGCCGGCCGGTCGTCGTCCGCTCCACTTCGGACGGTATCGGTCGTCGGCAGGCACTGCGAAGCCGGCGACGTCATCGCCGCGGACATCGAGCTCCCCTCGGACGTGCACGCGGGCGACGTGCTCGCGGTGCCGGTGACCGGGGCGTACCACCACTCGCTCGCGTCGAACTACAACCAGATCTGCCGTCCGCCGATCATCGGTGTCCGCGACGGCTGGGCACGCCCGTTGGTGCGCAGGGAAACCGAGGAGGACCTGCTGGCACGGGACGTGGGCTAGGTGTACAGCCTGGCCAGGTCGGCCGCCGCCCGCACGAACATCTCCCGCAGCTCCACCGGCTCGAGGACTTCGGCGTCCGGCCCGAGCTGCAGGATGGCGTGCAGCGCGTGCAGGTTCGTCTCGATCGGCATGGTCACGGTGACCCAGCCGTCCTCGTCGGGTTCCGGCGTGTGCTCCCGCAACGCGCGGCCGACCACGGGGCCGAGCAGGAACGCCATCTTGCGGCCCTGCGGCGAGAGCCGGACCGTGGCCTGGCCCTTCCACAGCGTGCTCTGCACGCGCTCAGCCGAGAGCTCCCAGTGCTTGGCCAGGTCGAAGTCCGCCGGCCGCTCGAACTTCTGCTCGGTCGGCTCCAGCGCGAGGATCCGCGACACCCGGTAGGTCCGCGGCTGCGAGTCCGACGACGCGATGAGGTACCAGGTGGCGTTCTTCAGCACCAGCCCGAGCGGTTCGAGCAGACGGTCCACTTCGGAGTTCCCCCACCGGCGGTAGCGCACGGAGATCCGGCGCTGCTCCCACACCGCGCCGGCGACCGCGGCCAGGTGCGGCGCGGACTCGTCCTCGCGGAACCAGCCGGGCGCGTCGAGCAGGAAACGTTCCCTGATGGACTCGGCCCTGGCCCGCAGCTCCGGCGGCAACGCGGCCATCAGCTTGAGCTGCGCGGCTGCCAGCACCTCACCGAGACCAAGCTGTTTGGCCTGGTCAGGCAGGCCCGCGAGGAACAACGACTCCGCCTCGGCGGTGGTCATGCCGGTCAGCTGCGTGCGGTAACCGGCCAGCAGCTGGTAGCCGCCCGCCGGGCCGCGGTCGGCGTACACCGGCACGCCCGCGGCGCTGAGCGAATCGACGTCCCGGTAGATCGTGCGGACCGAGACCTCCAGCTCGTCGGCGAGTTCCTGCGCGGTCATCCGGCCCCTGGCCTGCAGAAGCAGGAGGACCGACAGCAACCGGCTCGCTCGCACACGTCGATTCTGCCGGGTAACGTCCGCACCATGCTCCTCGCGGGACGCGAAGTGGCCATCAGCAGCCCCGACCGGGTGTTCTTCCCGGAGCGCGGCGAGACCAAGCTCGACCTCGTCAACTACTACGTCGCGGTCGCCGAGCCGCTCATGCGCGCCATGGGCGGACGACCGGTCCTGATGCAACGGTTCCCGCGCGGCGCGGGCGGGCCGTCGTTCTTCCAGAAGCGCGTACCGGACAAGGCGCCGCCGTGGCTGACGACGACCGTCGTCCAGACTGTGAACGGCACGCCGTCCAACGCCCTCGTCATCGCCGACGTGGCGCACGTGGCGTGGGCCGTGAACATCGCCTGCCTCGGTTTCCACGTGTGGCCGTTCACCGCGTCGGACCCGGAACACGCGGACGAGTTGCGGCTCGACCTCGACCCCCAGCCGGGCACCGGCTTCGCCCAGGCCGTCGAAGCCGCGCACGAGCTGCGGGCGCTGCTGACGTCGCTGGGCCTCGAGGGCTATCCGAAGACCACAGGCCAGCGCGGCCTGCACGTGTACGTGCGGCTGGAGCCGCGGTGGGACTCGTACCAGGTCCGGTCCGCCGCGGTGGCCGTCGCCCGTGAGCTGGAACGGCGCCGGCCGGACCTGATCACGGCGGCGTGGTGGAAGGAGGAGCGCGGCGCCCGGATCTTCGTCGACTACAACCAGAACGCCCCGCACAAGACGGTCTTCGGGGCGTGGTCCGTGCGGGACCGGGTGTCCGGTCCGGTGTCGGCGCCGCTGTTCTGGTCCGAACTGGACACCGTGTCGCCTGCCGAGTTCACGCTGGCCTCGGTCCCGGCGCGGCTGGCGGAACTCGGCGACCCGTGGGAGTCGATGCGCCCGCAGTCGCTGGAGCCGCTGCTGGAGATGCACGAACGCGACATGGCCGCCGGTCTGATGGACGCGCCGTGGCCGCCGGTGTACCCCAAGCAGCCCAACGAACCCGACCGCGTCGCTCCCAGCCGCGCCCGTGACCAGGGTGACTAGAGACGTCTCGGCGGCGTCGCGGCGATGACCGCCCGGAGCGCATCGAGTGCGACGCCCGGCGGCTCCGGCATCACGTCGCTGAGGATCTCCAACGGTGAACCGTCCTCGGCGTAGATGTCCGGGTGTTTGCCCCCGGAGAAGAACGTCATGCCGTCGGGGTGATGGGTCACCTCGATCGGGAGCTTGTCGTCGAAGTGGATGACGACAGTCGTGTCCGCCGGAACGGTGTATTCGTTCGCCCACGGCTCGAAACACAGCCACAGCGGCTGCCTGTCCGCTCGTACCGTCAAAGTGGTGATGGTCATCGGCTCATCGTGCGATGTGAAGCACACTTGAAGTCAAGCTGCCATCATTTCGGGTATGGCACAGATCGAGGCAGTCCTCGGCGACATCACCGAACAGCGGGTGGACGCGATCGTCAACGCGGCGAACGAGTCGCTGACGGGAGGCGGTGGCGTCGACGGGGCCATCCACCGCGCCGCAGGTCCCCGCCTGGCCGAGGCGGGGGCGGCGCTGGCGCCGTGCCTGCCGGGGAACGCCGTCGCGACACCGGCTTTCGATCTGGCACAGGTCAAGCACGTGATCCACACGGTGGGCCCGAAGTGGCGGGGCGGCGGGCAGGACGAGGCGAAGGTGCTCGCCTCGTGCTACCGGGAGTCGTTGCTGGTCGCGGAGGGTCTCGGCGTCCGCAGCATCGCGTTCCCGGCCATCTCCACCGGCGTGTACGGCTATCCGGTCGCGGAGGCCGTTTCCGTCGCCGCGTGGGTGGTCCGGTCGATGGCCGCGGACTTCGACCTGATCCGGCTCGTCGCGTTCGACCCGGCGACGCACGCGCTGATGGCCGAGGCGATCGAAGCCCCGGTCGTCGAACGCTGCGAAACCTGTGGCGAGGTCGGCGTGCCGATCCTGTTCGGGCTGCCGACACCGATCGCGGTGGCGGCGGGCGAGGCCGGACGGCTCAAGCTGGCGGGCTGCGTCGTGCACGGTGACGGCTCCGACCCGCAGTGGGAGTGCCCCAACGGTCACCAGTGGACCAACAACGACCCCGACGACCCGCGGGTCCTCGTGGCGATCGCGGAAGCGGTCGACGCCTAGCGCGTGCTAGCCGGCCCAGGGGCCGATCCCGGTGACGCGCTCCGGCTTGATCCGGCCGATCACACCGGTCTTGGTGAACCTGTTGGGGAACGGGAAGTCCGTGCCGAGGTAGCGGTGCGACTGCTCGTCCATGAACGCCGCCCACTCGTCGACGATGTCCGGGCCGTGGAAGGTCACGGTGCCGCGGACGACGAGGTGCTGGCGCAGGCCCTCCGGGGTGTTGCGGTCGTCGTGCACGACCACGGTGATCCGCGGATCGCGCCGCAGGTTCCGGGTTTTCACGCGGAAGTCCTCCGCGCCGAAGACGAGGTCGTCACCGTCGCGGGAGATCCACATCAGCGACACCTGCGGCGTGCCGTCGGCGTTGGTCGTGATGAACGTGGCGTAGCTGTCGGTCTCGAAAAGCCGGTGCGTGCTCGGCGGGAGAGTCGTCATGGTCGTGAGCGTAGAAAAACCGGTGGGAACCTCTGGGTAGCCTGGGAACCGTGGGTGACTTCACTGGTGGGGACGTATTTCTGGCGGACTGCCCGGCTCGCCTGGCAGTCGAGATCATCACGGACAAGTGGGCCGTGGTGACGCTCTACGGGCTGTCACGCGGCCCGCGGCGGCACGGCGAACTGCTCGACCTGATCGGCGGCATCTCGAAGAAGATGCTCACCCAGACCCTCCGCCGCCTCACCGAGCACGGGCTGGCCACGCGCATGGCGTACGCGCAGGTGCCGCAGCGAGTCGAGTACGAGCTCACCGACCTGGGCAAGACGCTGATGAAACCGATCGAGATGCTCACCGAGTGGGCCGAGCTCTACGGTGCCGACGTGGTCGCGGCACAGGAAGCGTCCACAGCAGACTGAGGTTGTTCCCTTTGATGCCAACGGGCTACAGTTGCGAGGTGTTCCTCCCTACGGCAGCCGAGCGCGTCGAACTGATCGAGGTGCTCGCCCTCGCCGGCGACGGCCGTCTGACCGCGATCTGGGAAGCGGGTGAGGCACGTGACGCGCTGGCGATGGTGGCCGGTCTGCCGGGGAGGAGATCAAGCGCTGCTTCATCCCCGGCTGGCAGATCCGGGCGCACGACGACACGCGGTTCCTCTTCGAGATCTCCTTCTGCTTCCGCTGCGACGGCGCGCTGCTGAGCGGTCCGGCCGTGCCGGTCGATCAGCAGACGATCCACGGCTTCGACTCAGCAAGCACCTCCGCCCAGGAACCGCTCGCGCGGTTCCGCAACACGGACAAGCACTAGTCACGCCCGATCCTCCGGCGCCCCCTGAGCGCACGTGGTGGCGCCGATGTCCGCAGCAGCCGGAGCACCGCGAGGGCGCGGTCCCCCTGGGGCCCCGGCGCGATCACCGCCATGACCCCGGCGACCAGGAACACCAGCGCTGACGGCCCATACCGGAGCAGTAGCGCTACCGTCGCAAGAGGCAATGGCGCACTAAGAAGCACATGGACAAGCGTGGACATGGCGCGTTCTCCCTCGAAGGACGAGGAGAAGCGCCCACAGCATGCGACATGCGCCCTCCTTCGCCGTGCAGAAGAAGGAACGCCTGTACCCCCACGGCCAGCCGTCCCCCCAGGCAACGGCCACCGAGTCAGGAACAGACGATCTCGGACCATCACAGTGTGTCATCCGGGACGCGTTGCGACCAGCCCCCGACTGTGTGCATGACGGCGGGATTCGTTCACGACCCGCTCTGCCGCGAGTTCGGCAGTACCACCTCGCTGCACGTGTGCGAACAGCAACAACGGTCAGATCGTGATCAGTGGTACTCGTATGCCAGCGGCGTTCGCGAGCTTTCCAAGGTCGCCGGGATCCGAGGTGAGCACGGCACCACCGTGGCTGATCGCGGCAATGACAACAGCCGCTTCGACAACGTCCGCCGTACCAGCCAGCGCGAGCAAGCGGCCGGCCGCTTCCGCGACATCCCCCGTGAACGGGACGGACCGGCACATCCGGCGGAGCATCGAGATCGGGGCCTGCCTGGAGGTCGCCCGCCACACCTGCGCGAGTACGACTGTCGGCAGCAGCGCAGGTGTTCCCGCGTCGAGAGCATCACGGCATGCCCCATAGACGCGCCCCCTGGGATTGCCCTCCACGTGGATCAGCGCACCGGCGTCCAGGATCAGACCACGAGCACTCAACCGGCTCGCCTTTCGTTCGGCGATCCGAGAAGTCGAGCCAAAGCCGCCGCGCGTGCCGAAGCTTCCTCTTGCGACTCGGGCGAACCGACGCCCGCTTCGACAAGCTGACCACGGATCTGCGCCAGCTCGTCGGGATCCGGCTCGCCGAACCTGGCCGCGTACTCCTGCGCGGCGGCCTGAGCTTCGGCAAGATCCGCAGCGGCTTCGGCGGCCTGCGCCAACCACGCCGACAACGGCACGCCCGCCCGGTCAGCCGCTCGCCGCGCTCGCGCCGCGACGATGTCCGGAAGGGACACGCTCAATTTCTCCACCGCCATGCCTCGATGGTAGGCCGCTGGGTAGCACCACGGTAGCACCGGGACCAACCCGTTAGCCTTGAGGGCGTGACCGCTGGAACCCCTTCGTTGAAAATCGGCCCCTACCAGGTCGAACCCGCCGTCGCGCTCGCACCGATGGCGGGCATCACCAACGTGGCGTTCCGGCAGCTCTGCCGCGAGTTCGGCAGCCCCACCTCGCTGTACGTGTGCGAAATGATCACCGCACGGGCCATCGTCGAACGCGACGAGAAAACCATGCACATGATCACCTTCGGCGACGGCGAATGCCCGAGGTCGCTACAGCTCTACGGCGTCGACCCGGCCACCATCGCCGAGGCCACCAAGATCATCGTCGGCGAGGACCGCGCCGACCACATCGACATGAACTTCGGCTGCCCGAAGTCAACACACTGACAATCCCATCTGCCGACCTCGATCGAGTGGATCGTCTACCTCAGGCTTGACGGTTGCGTCTAGCCCGCAATAGACATACCATGTGAAGCGTCGGGACCTCGTCAGGAAGATCGCCGCGGCCGCCAAACGCCAGGAGGTCGATTGGCAGCTGTCACGAGAAGGGGCGAATCACTCCGTCTACATCCTCGACACGGTGATCATTCCCGTTCCGCGCCACAGGGAAATCGGTGAGAATCTCGCGGTGGAGATTTTCAAGGAGTGCGAGACCGTACTCGGGAAAGGGTGGTGGCGGAGTTGAAGACCTTCCACGCCGAGGTGACTCGGGACGGCAAGTTCTGGCTCATCCGAATCCCGGAGCTCGACCGCGCTACGCAAGCATTGCGGTACAAGGATGTCCCGGCCATGGCCAACGACCTGGTCGAGATCATGACGGGGCTGACCGTCGACGACTACGACCTCCGCGTCAAGGTTCATCTGCCGACCGAGGTGCAAGATCACTTGGCCCGCGCCGAAGTACTGCGCGATGAGGCCAGGCTCAAGACCTCCGAAGCGGCGCGGGAGTCCCGGGCGGCCGTTCGGGAACTGCTCGCCAAAGGACTGTCGCAACGCGAAGCCAGCGAACTGCTCGGGATGTCCTTCCAGCGTGTCAATCAGCTCGCGAACTCATCGTGACGACGAGTTCGCGGGCATCCCAGTCAGCCTTGAGGGCGTGAACGCTGGAACCCCTTCGTTGAAAATCGGCCCCTACCAGGTCGACCCCCCGTCGCGCTCGCACCGATGACGGGCATCACCAATGTGGCGTTCCGGCAGCTGTGCCGCGAGTTCGGCAGCCCCACCTCTCTTTACGTGTGCGAGATGACCACCGCGCGGGCCATCGTCGAACGCGACGAGAAGACCATGCACATGATCACCTTCGGCGAGGCAGAGAACCCCCGATCGCTGCAGCTCTACGGCGTCGACCCGGCCACCATCGCCGAGGCCACCAAGATCATCATCGGCGAGGACCGCGCCGACCACATCGACGTGAGCTTCGGCTGCCCGAAGTCCACACATTGACAACAATCACTCCGGGGGAGCACGTGGAAGAAAGTCGAGTGGCCAGGGCGACGTGCCGAGATCATCGACGCCCTTGAGTACTTCGCGACGATCACGCCACCCAACCTCCAGCCGCAGGACCCCGATTTCACCAACGCGGTTCACGTGCTGGTCGACGACACCTTCTGGGATCTCTACTACGAAGAGGGGAACGAACAGTTCAACCCCGCCAACTCCATTGGCAGGATCCTGCGCGACCACCACGAGGTGGATGTGATCGCCGCAGCGCTCGACCCGCTGCTCGCCGTCCTCGGTGACCTCGGACCGGTCCGGCCCGACCCCGAGTACCTCGCGCATCCGCGTTGGCCGGACGTCGCGGTGACGGCAGCAGCCGCCCATCTGGTCCTGCGTGGCGGCGATGGCAGCTCAGCCGTTTAACCTTGGACTGTGGTTTCCGGGACTCCAACTCTGAACATCGGCCCCTACCAGGTCGATCCCGCCGTCGTGCTCGCGCCGATGGCGGGCATCACCAACGTGGCGTTCCGGCAGCTCTGCCGCGAGTTCGGCAGCCCCACCTCGCTCTACGTCTGCGAGATGATCACCGCACGGGCCATCGTCGAACGCGACTCCAAAACAATGGAGATGATCGCGTTCGGCCCGGACGAGCATCCACGGTCAATGCAACTGTATGGGGTAGATCCGAAGACCATGGCTGAAGCTACTCGCATCATTGTTGGCGAGGGCCTGGCGGATCACCTAGATACCAACTGGGGTTGCCCCGTTCCGAAAGTTACACGCAAGGGTGGTGGGGCTGCGCTTCCCTATAAGCGAGGCTTGTTCAGGGACATCGTCGCGGCGACCGTGAATGCCGCAGGCTCGACGCCTGTCACAGCAAAGTTCCGGGTCGGCATCGACGACGAGCACCTCACTTATCTCGATGCCGGGCGAATCGCAGAAGCTGAAGGTGCTAAGGCAGTCGCGCTGCACGCCAGAACCGCCGCACAGCGCTACTCCGGTACTGCTGACTGGTCGAAGATTGCGCGGCTGAAGGAAGCCGTAACGAGCATCCCAGTCCTGGGCAACGGAGACATCTTCTCCGCCGACGACGCCACCCGGATGATGGCCGAGACCGGCTGCGACGGTGTCGTCGTCGGGCGTGGATGTCTTGGCAGGCCTTGGCTTTTCGCCGAACTCCAGGCCGCGTTCCGCGGCGAGCCGATTCCGGACGGCCCGAATCTCGGGGCTGTTGCCCAGATCCTGCACCGGCACGCTCTACTCCTCGTCGACCATCTCGGGCCGGACAAGGGAATCCGGGATCTGCGCAAGCACATGGCCTGGTATCTCAAGGGTTTCCCGATCGGCTCGGAGCTGCGCCAGAAGTTCGCGCTCGTCGACACGGTCGCCCAGATCGAGGACCTGATCGCACAGCTCGACCACGACGCGCCGTTCCCGTCCGACGCCGAAGGCCCCCGGGGGCGCCAGGGGTCGCCGGGCAAGGTCACGCTTCCCGAGGGCTGGCTCGACGACCCGGACGACCGTTCGGTCCCGGTCGGCGCGGACGTCATGCACTCCGGCGGCTAGGTGACACACGTCACGGCATGACATCGGGACCCGTTGGGTTCCTTCGTACATGGCCATGGTTGTGGTGCACGGGGCGCTTGCTGATGCCGCGCAGTGGAATGAGGTGCGTTCCGAGCTGGTGACCAAGGGTCATGAGGTGGTCGCCAGGGATCGCCGGGGGCGCAACGGCATCGCGCTGTCGGCGGACTACAGCCTGAAGACCGAGATCGAGGACCTGCACCGCGTTCTCGACGAGGTCGGCCCGGATCCCGTTCTCGTCGGCCACAGCTACGGCGCCGTGATCGCGTTGCTCACCGCGCAACAGCGGACCGATCTACGCGGCGTCATCCTTTACGAACCCATCGCGACCGGGCACCAGTTGCGGTCCTTCGTCGGTGACGCGCCGGAACGCGCGCAGCGGGCGGTCGACGCCGGTGATCTCGACACCGCCATGGAGATCTTGGTCACGGACGTCTCGCCGACTCCGCCGGAGATCCTGCCGCAGTACCGCCGCAGCCGGATGTGGCGGTCGCAGTTGCCGTTCGTGGCTTCCGGCGTCGCGGAGATCCAGGCCGCCGTCGCGCACGAACTGGATTACGACCTGGTGGCGCCGCTCACCGTGCCGACCAAGGTCATCCTCGGGGCCAGGACCATCGGCACGATGCCGTTCGGCAGGCCGACCGAGACACTCGCCTACGCCGTCGGCGCCGAGCTCGTGCTGCTGGAGAACCTCGGGCACGTCGCCCACACGGATGCGCCCGCGCGACTGGCCGAGGCGATAGCGTCCTAGCCATGCGTGTGGCGTCAGCGGCGGTGTTGCTGCTGCTGACGGGCTGCTCGACCGCTGTGGTGGGCAGTCCGGTCGCGGGCGAGCTGGGCGATCGGGACCTGATCGCCGGGTACTTCGCCGAGTTCGACGCCTCCGCGCGGCGGGGATCCGCCGCACAGCAGGACTTCCTGCGCCGCACCCAGCACCCGGACTTCACCGACCGGAGTTGCGAGCTGCCCGGCGTGACGATCACGGTCGACCCGGCCATGTCCACGCTGCGGCCCGACGCCAAGTGGGCGCCGGAGGGGGCGAAACGCCCGCGTGGCGCGGTGTATGTGGTGGCCGTCTCATTGACAGTCACCAAGGACGGTCAGATTGTCGGCGACCAGATCGGGTCCGAGCGGATTGTGGTGCTCGACGGTGCCGTTTACGGCTTCATGCCTTGCCTTCGGCGCAGCTGAAGGTGACTGCGAGGCGTGTCACACCACTTCACTGGGTTGGAGCAGCCGTTCATCCACCAGATGAGGGATTTCTGCCTACACCTGCCCTCAGTGTCTTAAGCCGAGCCCCCAACCGGTCGACAGAGGTACGTGAGGGAGGTGAAGGCGGTGACCGGACTCGGACACGGTATCGCCGAGCCTGAGCCCGTGTCAGACCCGTCGGAGTGGGCCGTGCACGAGGACGCAGGCGGTGCGAACACGCCCGACGGGACTTCTCTTGTGCAGCTGCACGAGTCGATCGCCACCCTGCTGGCGTCCCGCGGCCAATGGCGCCAGGCCTATCAGCACCTTCGCTCCGCCCTCGAACTCATCCACGCCGACAAGACCGAGGCGCCGCGCATCCCCGAACAGCTGCGCCGGGAAGTCGACCGGTTGCGCCGGGAGCACGCCGAGGCCCGCGAGCAGAGCATCCGCGACAGCCTCACAGCCGGTTACAACCGCCGTTACCTCGATCAACGGCTGGTCACGCTGCTCGCCGACAGGCACAGCATGACCGGCGGCCTCGCCGTCGCGCTGGTGGACCTCGACTGGTTCAAACAGGTGAATGACACTTTCGGCCACCTGATCGGCGACCGGGTCCTGCAACGGGTGGTCGACCTGCTGCAGGACGGCCTGCCCGACGAGGCGTTCTGCGCGCGGTACGGCGGCGAGGAGTTCGCGCTCGTGCTGCCCGGTGTTGACGGTCCCACCGCGGTCGCGATGGCCGAGGCCGCGCGGATCAAGATCGAGAGTTATCCCTGGTCGAAGATCGTGCTCGGGCTGCGGGTCACGGTCAGCGTCGGGATCGCGCACGAACCGCCGCTCAGCCTCGGCTCCACGCCGGAGCGCCAGCTGCGGCACGCCGACGGGCTGCTCTACACGGCGAAGCAGTCCGGGCGAAACGCCGTCGCGTACCACGTCGGAGGGCGGACTTTCCTGGCAGGACCGGCCGCGGGGCGCAGGGCGGTGACGGAGTCAAGGGCCTTGGCGTACTAGGTCGGAGCATCCCCCGTTCGGCGTAGCCGCCTGAGCGATTCCGCGTACTGAACGTAAACAAAGTTCGTCGGCCGGTCGTCAACGGTGGACACCGCCCGTACTATCGCTGGGCAACGTTCACTGTCGGTCTGCAACACTTGAAGCTCCCCGGCGCTTCTGGACAAGCGGAGCCGTGTTGATATCGTGATGTGACTGAGATTGGAGGGAGACCTGGTGCCCGACGAAGATCGCCCGTACGGCACCGGTGCTCGCCGCAGTCGTCACTCGACCGAGGAAGCGTCACCCGATCAGCAGCCGCGCCGTCGCAGACGGTCAATGGAGGATTCGGGGGGCGTCAGCGTCTCGGATCTGGTCAAACGCCACTCGCGCACAGACCTGCCGATTCCGCAGGTCAATGGCACAGCGGCGAATCCGGTAGCGGCGCAGACGCAGACGAGGGCCCCCCAGCGGGCCGCACGCGAGGCCGCGCCAGTACAGCCACCACAGCCGTCCGCCAAACGACCGCAGGCACAGTCCCGCGCCGCGGCGGCACCACGCAGGCAGGCACAGGCGCCTCGCCCCGAGCAGATGTCCCAGCAGCTGCCGCGACCCGAACTGCGCCCGGAGCCACGCCGCCGGGCCGCTCCGGCGAACACGCAGCAGACGGGTCAGCGCCCCGCCCCGAGGGACGCGACCGGACAGCGTCAACTGCCGCCGAACGGACAAAAGCAGCCAAAGCCGACGCCACGCCCGACGGCGCAAGCGTCCGGTACATATCAGGTGCCACCGGCACCGCGTGGTCACTCTTCGGGACCGCGCCCGATGCCCCAGAACGCCGGGCAGAACTCTGCCGTGCTGCCCGCACCGGGTGCCAACGGGCACACCGGCCAGCAGCAGCGGCCACCGCGCCCACAGCAACCCTCGCAGCAGCTCCCGTCGCCGCAGCAGGTGCAGCAGGTGCAACAGCAGTTGTCGCAGCAGCTGCCGATCCCGAACGGGAGCCAGAACGGGCGCCCGCCGCTCCCACCGGCAGCGCCGCTGTCGGCCCAACCCGGGCAGATGTCGGCTCAGCTGCCGATCCCGCCTGTTGCCGAGCGCAACGGCATGGAGCCCAGCGGCCCGGTCGACCACGACCCGAACATCCCGCCCGCGCTCAAGCGCCCGGCGCCGCCGAGCGAGCGCAAGCCGCTGCCGCCGCGGCGTGACCTCGACCCCGTCAGCATGACCACCGAGATGGAAGCCATCTCCGAGGAGGTCAAGGAAATCCGCAGGGTGGACGCCACCCTCGCGCGCTTCTCCGCCGTTCACGACGAGCTCGCCGAAGAGGAACGACAAAAGAAGGAAAAGCGCGAGCGCATGATGCCGTGGCTAAAAGGGGAAAGCGAGGGCGGCGCAGAGCCTGACGCCCTCGCGGAACACCCGGCCACAGGCACCATCGACCCGGCGATCGACCCCGAGCTGGCCGACGCCCCCACTGTCGATCAACACGAGCCAGTCGAGCCGACGGTTCACATCGAACCCGCGCGTTCCGCTGAGCCGTCCGTTCCACCGGAGCCCCCCGAGCCGGTCCGGCAGACCGCCGGCGGCGGGGGTACCCGCAAGCCACCGCCGCACAAGTTCCTCAAGACCGGCCGGATCCTCGCCGCGTCCGTCGCGGCGGTCCTGCTCCTGGCCACCGGCGTGGTGTGGGGCGGCAAGGAGTGGATCGACGGCCAGTTCAACGAAGTCGCGGCGCTGGACGAGAACTCGTCCGACATCCAGCAGGGCGAAGCGCAGCGCGGTGACGAGAACTTCCTGATGGTCGGCTCGGACACCCGGGCGGGAGCGGAGGCCGAGGACGGTGTCGGCAGCGCCGACAACATCAAGGGCGCTCGATCCGACACGATCATGATCGCGCACGTGCCGAAGGACAGGAAGCGCGTCGTGATGGTGTCGTTCCCGCGTGACCTGGAGGTCGCGATCCCGGAGTGCGAGAAGTACGACTCCGAGGCGGCGAAGTACACCGACCAGAAGAGCAAGCCGCAGAAGAACCAGAAGATCAACGTGGCGTACTTCCTCGGCGGCCCCAAGTGCGTCACCAAGGTGGTCCAGAACCTGACCGGCCTGAAGATCAACCACTTCGTCGGCATCAACTTCCACGGTTTCAAGGGCATGGTCGACGCCGTGCAGGGCGTCGAGATGTGCGTCGAGAAACCGATGTGGGACAACAAGTTGAACACCTGGATCGTCGAGAAGCCCGGCGAGAAGGTGATGTTGCAGGGCGACGCGGCGCTGAACTTCGTGCGCGCGCGGCACGTCAGCACCACGAAGGGCGGCAAGGAGGACCCGACCTCCGACTACGGCCGGATCAAGCGCCAGCAGCGGTTCCTGTCTTCCTTGCTGCGCAAGTCGATGTCCAGCCAGGTGTTGCTCGATCCCGGCAAGCTCAAGAACTTCGTGAGCGCGTTCACCAAGGCCACGTTCGGCGAGGGCGTCGACACCGATCAGCTGATCACGCTCGGCCGGTCGCTGCAGAGCGTCCAGGCGGGCAAGGTCACGTTCATCACCGTCCCGACAGTCGGCCTGCCCAACGACCGCGGCAACGAAGTGTTGCGGGACAAGGACAACAAGGCCCTGTTCAACGCGATCATCAACAAGGCACCGCTGCCGGGCGAGCAGGGTGACGGCGCACCGCAGGCACAGGCGGGCACGACCCCGCAGGCGGTGCAGGCCCAGCAACCCGGCCAGCTCGTCGACCCGAAGTCGGTCAAGGTCCAGGTCCTCAACGCCACCGGCAAGGACGGCGAGGGCCGCGCTGTCCAGACCAAGCTGCGCGGCCAGGGCTTCGACGTGGTGCAGGCGACCGGTGGGACCACCCGCCCGGACACCGTGGTCAAGTTCGGCACGGACCTCAACGCCGCGACCACCGTGGCCGCCGCCGTCCCCGGTGCGAAGCTGGAGAAGGACGACTCGGTCGGCGGAGCGGTGATGCTGGTGCTCGGCCAGGACTTCGGCGGCAAGATCCAGGCGCCCTCGCAGGGCAACGTCAGCGCACCGGGCACCACGACGCCGCCACCAGCGGCGGAGGCGCCCAAGGGCCTGTCGACGGTCAACGCGGGCGACATCCGGTGCGCCTAGATGTAGGGGTCGGTTCACCTACGGTTCATTTGGGGATTCGGTAAGAACACGGACCTGCACGTAGGCTGACGCCCATGCGTGAGGCCTACCGTGACCAGCTCGGTCAACTCGCCGATCAGCTGGCCGACATGTGTTCCATGGTCGGCGACGCCATGTCGCATGCGACCAAGGCGCTGCTGGATTCCGATCTGGCACTCGCCGAGCAGGTGATCGGCGACGACACCAAGATCGACGACGCCAGGGCGAAAGCCGAGGAAGAGGCCTACGCCCTGCTCGCGCTGCAGGCGCCGGTCGCCACCGACCTGCGGACCGTGCTCGCGGTCATCCACGCGGCGGAAAGCCTTGAGCGGATGGGCGACCTGGCGTTGCACGTGGCCAAGGCCGCGCGCAGGCGCCACCCGAACCCGGTGCTGCCGGACGCGGTCCGGCCGTACTTCGCCGAGATGGGCAAGATCGCGTGCAAGATGGCCGAGCAGGCCGAGCAGGTGATCCGGACCCAGGACATCGAGCTGGCGCGTCAGCTCGACGAGACCGACGACGAGATGGACGACCTGCACCAGCACCTGTTCACCGTGCTGATGGACCGCGAATGGCCGCACGGCGTGGCCGCCGCGGTGGACGTGACGCTGCTGGGCCGCTTCTACGAGCGGTTCGCCGACCACGCGGTGTCGGTCGCCAAGCGCGTCGTCTTCGTCGTGACGGGCAAGATGCCCGGGTACAGCTCCGACGAGATCTAGGTCAGCGAGCTCATCAGGTCTTCCAGCTGCTGCACCAGACGGACGGTGTCGGCGGGCGCGAACGTGCCGCCGCCATCGTCGGGGTGGGCCTGGGCCATGTAGCGGCCGTCCTCGGTGTCCAGCCAGCTCAGGCCGGGTGCCCGCGTCTCGCGGCCCGATCTGTCCATTGCGGACACGACGAAGTACCCGGCGCCGGTGCGGACCTTGCGCAGCATCTCCTGCGCCGCGATCAGCTGCGCCTGCGAGGTCGTCCTTGCCGGACGGACCTCGCGTGCGAACCCTTCGCGTTTCTCTTCCGTGGCAACGGATTTCGCATTCACGGTGACGGATTGCCCGTGTCCCGGGCGCAATCGGGGCAGCAGGCTGACCGCGGTGCGGGCCAGCGACTCCGGCCGGACGAACTCGAACCGGAACATCTGGCCCTCCTGGATGACCAGCAGGCCGCGCTCGCCGTCAGCGGAAACCCTTGCGTACAAACCGCTTTCGTCGTCCAGAGTGCCCATCACCGCGATCGCGACCCGGTAGCGCGACATCAACCGCAGCCCGTCGGCGACGGCCGGGTTCAGCTGCTCGCCGCGGACGAGACCGCGCCGGGACAGGTCCGCGAACACGGCGTTGGCGATCCGCACCCGGTCGTCGACGAAGTCGCCGATCCCCGGCAGCTGGAACGGGTAGCGCCTGCACTCCACGCCGAGCGCCTCGGCGAGGATGTCCGTCGCGGCGAGGGAGAGCGTGAACGATCCGGTCATCCGCCGATCACCGGCGGCATGGTCGGCCTCGTGCCGAACGTGCGATCGCCGTCGAGCATGTAGTTCTCGGCGGCCTGCGCGCCGGGAACGGCCTGGTCGACGGGTCTGGGCCCGGCGGCCGCGGCGAGCGGGGCGACAGCGAAGCCACCGGCGAGCGGCACGGCCGCGGCTGCCTGAGGTGCGGAGTCGTCCCGGATCGCGTTCTCCGGCGACGTGACCGGGGTGGGGACGTCCGACGACGCCGACATGGGTGACGTGCCGTCCTGGGACGCCCTGGGCATCGGCGCGCCCGTCGCGGCCATCTCCGGCGGGGGCGCGAACGCGGGCATCGTGGCCGAGTCGGCCAGCGCGGCGTCGAACGTGGTGACGACCTCGGCGGCGCGCTGTTGCGCGGCCTGCTGGGCGGCGTAGGCCTCCATGTGCTCGGCGTACCGGGAGATCCACTGGACGGGGTCGGTGATCTGGCGCAGTTCGGCGTTGGCGGCGTCCACGTCGAACGCGACCGGGTCCGGCATCGAGTTGCGCGCGGCGGCGAGGGCTTCCGACTGCTTGGCGGCCTGCGAGCCGGCCAGTTCGGCGCCGCGGCCCGCGCCGCCGATCCACTGCCCGACATCCATCATGAACTGCCTCGCGGCCTCGCCCGCGGCGCCCTGCCAGTCCTCGCGGCTGCTGTTGACCGCGCTGACCACGTCGTCCTGGAACTGGGTCAGCTTGGCGCCGGCCTGCTGCCAGCCGGTGGCCAGCGCGCCGACCTGGTCGGGGTCGACGTTCTCGGTGACCATCGCCTTGAGCGTGGGGTGGTCGATGTTGGCGTACAGGACGCCTTCCGGCAGCGGCGCGGCCCGCGTGCCCTCGTCGGAGCAGCTGGGCCGGGGCGCGGTCTGCCCGCGGGCGGCGATCCTGGCGAGCAGGTCCGAGACCCGCAGCCCGGACCGGCCGGTGGTGCCCACACTGCCCAGGTCGTCGATGTAGACGCCGTCGGACTCGTCCGGCATGGCCACCTCTTTTCGTCTACTTGCTGAAAGTCCCCGCGACCGCTTGCTCGGTGTGGCCGTAGTTGGCCATCGCCTGCCGCACGCCGCTCTCCGCGTCGCCGAGCACGTCGCGCAGCCGGGCCAGCTGGGTCAGGAATCCCTGCTGGTCGGAGGCGACCTGCTGGACGAAGGGCGCCATCGCGACGGCGCCGTAGCTGCCGCCGAGCAGCGGTCGCTGGTCGAGCGTGCCGCTCTGGTCGGTGCCGAGCCAGTCCTGCAGCATCCGGATCACGCGCAGCAGGTCATCGCCCGCGGAAGCACTCACGGTGAACTGGCCGGAAGCCGCGCTCTCCTTGAAGTTCCGCATGTTCTCGAGCATCTGATCCATGGCGTTGCGCGCAGGATCGTTCCACGCCGCTGGAACGGTGGACTTCTCATCCTCATACATGAGAACCCCTCGGGTAGCGCCGGACCTGACGGCACGGTATCAACCGAACACCCAGCGTGTCCCTAGTGCGAGCCCACTTCCACCCACTTGGTCCTTACCTGGACGCGGTCCGTAACCCCCAAGGGCGGCATTACCAGCCAATCACACCAACGGTAGTGATCCACAACACAAAATGCCTCGGATGAGTGATCAAGTTCTACCGAGCCGTCCGGCCTGGTTGACACTCTGCCAATAGGCTCGACCGGGATTGCGTCCCCAGGAGCACTCCACATCAGAGTGTGGATCCGGGACTGGGCGAAACCGGAACCGGCATCGGCGACCTGGGACCGTTCCCTTACGACACAGCCTCTCCGACTGTCCCAGCCGAACGCCTTCGACGAACACCCGAACGTTGTGGACAAGTCGGCCACACCCAGCCGGGTACACGAGAACGGGCCGCAGGCGTGCTGCCTGCGGCCCGTCCGGTTCTCGCGCTGATCAGCCGAAGCGGCCGGAGATGTAGTCCTCCGTCGCCTTCTGGCTGGGGTTGGAGAAGATCTTCTCCGTGTCGTCGATCTCGATCAGCTGACCAGGCTGGCCGACGCCGAGCAGGTTGAAGAACGCCGTCTGGTCGCTCACCCGCGCCGCCTGCTGCATGTTGTGGGTGACGATGACGATCGTGTAGTCCTTCTTCAGCTCCGTGATCAGGTCCTCGATCGCCAGGGTGGAGATCGGGTCCAGTGCCGAGCACGGCTCGTCCATCAGCAGCACGTCCGGCTGGACGGCGATCGCCCGCGCGATGCACAGCCGCTGCTGCTGACCACCGGAGAGGCCGCCGCCGGGCTTGCCGAGGCGGTCCTTCACCTCCGCCCAGAGGTTCGCTCCGCGCAGCGCGCGCTCGGCCACCTCGTCGAGCTTCTTCTTGTCCCGCGTGCCAGCCAGCTTCAGGCCGGCCACCACGTTGTCCCTGATGGACATCGTGGGGAACGGGTTCGGGCGCTGGAAGACCATTCCGATCGTCCTGCGCACCGACACCGGGTCCACCGCGGACGCGTAGATGTCCTCGCCGTCCAGCAGCACCTCGCCTTCGGCGCGGGCTCCCGGGATCACCTCGTGCATCCTGTTGAGCGAGCGCAGCACCGTCGACTTGCCGCAACCGGACGGTCCGATGAAGGCGGTCACGTTACGCGGCGGCACCGACAGGGTCACGCTGTTCACGGCGTGGAACTTGCCGTAGAACAGGTTCAGGTCTTTGACGTCTATGCGCTTGGCCATGGCCGCCTCACTTCGCCTTCACTGCGGTCAGCCGCGAGATCACGGTCGCGAGCAGGTTGATCAGGGTGATGATCAGGATCAGGGTCACCGCGGCGCCCCACACCCGGGCCTCGCCGATCTCGTTGGTGGTCAACCGTTCCGTGGTCATGAACAACGGCAATGACGCCATGTTCCCGTTGAACGGGTCGTAGTTGATGAACTGGGCGTAGCCGACCAGGACCAGCACCGGCGCGGTCTCACCCATGACGCGGGCGACCGCGAGCATGATGCCGGTGATGATGCCCGACAGCGCCGTCGGCACGACGATCTTCACGATCGTCTTCCACTTCGGGATGCCCAGCGCGTACGAGGCCTCCCGCAGTTCGTCGGGCACGATCTTGAGCAGTTCCTCCGTCGTGCGCACGACGACCGGGATCATCAGCAGCACCAACGCCAGCGACACCGCGAAGGCGCTGCGCGGCAGGCCGAAGGTGGTCACCCACATCGCGTAGATGAACAGCGCGGCCACGATCGACGGCACACCGGAGAGGATGTCCACTGTGAACGTGATCCACTTGGCGAGCTTCGAGTTGCGCCCGTACTCGACCAGGTAGATCGCCACCATGATGGCGATCGGCACGGCGATCAGCGCGCAGACCAGGCCTTGGATCAGGGTTCCGTAGATGGCGTGGTACGCGCCACCACCCGCCTGCCGCCCGGTCAGGCCGGACATCGACTTCTGCCACCAGTCCGAGCTGAGGATGTGGCTGAAGCCCTTTTCGACGACTGTCCACAGCAGCCAGACCAGCGGCGCGACGGCGATCACGAACGCGGCGCCGACCAGGACGGTCGCCGTGGTGTTCTTCGCCTTGCGGGCGGAGGAGATCTGCTGGAACGCGGGCGCTGTCGCCGGGCGCTGGAGATCGGTGGCGGTCACTCGTACTCCTTCTTCCCGACGATGAACGACCGCGCGACCGCGTTGACGATGAACGTCAACAGGAACAGCACTAGACCGGCGGCGATGTACGCGCCCGCGCTGCGCGGGTCGTTGAACTCCGCTGCCGCGCGCGCGATCATCGACGCGATCGTGTCGCCACCGTCGAACAGGCTCCAGCCGAACGGCACACCGGCGGCCTGGGCCAGGATGATCATCACGGCGATGGTCTCGCCGAGCGCGCGGCCGAGGCCGAGCATCGACGCGCTGATGTAACCGGCCTTGCCGAACGGCAGCACGGTCGTGCGGACCACTTCCCACCGCGTCGCGCCGAGGGCGAGCGCCCCCTCGATCTGCATGGGCGGCGTCCGGTCGAACACCTCGCGCGAGATCGCGGTGATGATCGGCAGCACCATCACGGCGAGCACGATGCTGGCCGTGAAGATCGTCTGGCCGATGCCGCGGTCGACGTTTCCGGTCGAGAACGGGAAGAACCAGCCGAACACCGAGTTCAGCCAGCCCGTCACGGGGTCGAGCGCGGGTGCGAGCACGGCCGCGCCCCACAGGCCGTAGATGATCGACGGCACGGCGGCGAGCAGGTCGATGACGTACGCGAACGGCCGGGCCAGCCTGCGCGGCGCGTACTGGGTGAGGAACAGCGCGATGCCCAGCGCGATCGGCATCGCGATGATCAGTGCGACGATCGAGCTGTACACGGTGACCAGCAGCAGGTCGAGGACACCGAACGAGAGGTTGTCCGGGTCACCGGCGATGAACTGGCGGCTGAAGAGGAAGTTCGCCTTGTTGGCCACAAGCGACGGAATCGCCTGGGCGAGCAGGAAGGCTCCGATCGCCGCGATGATGACGACGATCAGGATGCCTGATCCCTTGGCGACGCCGGAGAAGATCCGGTCGCCGGGACGCACGACGACCTTGGCCGGCTGATCCGCCGACGGCGGCCGAGGGTCACTGGGTCGGGGTTCCACCGAGATCGGTGCCTCCGCTGTTGTCTCGGTCGCCGAACCGCCCCGCCGCGTACCGGGGGCACCGGTGGCGACGGGGCGCGGAGACCTTTTCCGGATCTCACTCATGGCGAGTGTGCCAGCCTCAGTCTCGTCAGGCGATTGCCTTGACCGCGGTCAGCAGCTTGTCCTGGAACTCCTGGGGAAGCGGCACGTAGCCGGCGTCGGCCAGGCCGGACTGGGCGGTGGTCGCGGCGACGGTCAGGAACGCCTTGACGGCCTTGGCGGTGTCGGCGTCGTAGCCCTTGGAGCAGACGATCTCGTACGTGGCGAGCACCAGCGGGTAGGAGTTCGCGGCCTTGCTGGCGTAGAGGGCCTTCAGGTCGAGCACGAGGTCGTTGCCGGTGCCCTTGATCTTGGCTTCCTTGATCGCGTTGCCCGCGGTCTCACCGGACAGCGTGACGGCGCCCGCGCCGCTGTCGATCTTGGCCACGTTCAGCTTCTTGTCCTGCGCGAAGGACCACTCGACGAAGCCGATGGTGCCGTCGGCGGCGGCGACCGTCTCGGCCACACCCGCGGAGCCCTGCGCGCTCTGGCCGGTGCCACCGACGAACTTCTTGCCCGCGCCCTTGGTCCACGACGACGGTGCGGCGGCGGCGAGGTACTGCTGGAAGTTGTCCGTGGTACCCGAGTCACCGTCGCGGAAGATGACCTTGATCGGCTTGGCCGGCAGGGCCTTGCCGCCGTTGGCCTTGGTGATCTCGGCGTCGTCCCACGTCTTGACGGCGCCGGTGAAGATCTTGGCGATCACGTCGGGGGTCAGGGTGACGTCGGTGACGCCGTCGAGCTTGTAGGGCACCGCGACGGGGCCGAACACCAGCGGCAGGTTCCACGCCGGGTCGCCCTTGCAGCGGGTCTTGGCCGCGTCGGTCTCGGTGCCTTCCTTCAGCGGCGAGTCCGAGCCGCCGATGTCGGCGACGCCACCGTTGAACTGCTTGATGCCGTTGCCGGAACCGGACGGCGTGTAGGCGATCTGCTGACCCGCGCACTTCTGGCCGTACTGCTGGGCGAACACGTCCATGGCGCCCTTCTGGGCGCTGGAACCCTCAGCGACAAGGTTCTTCTTGCCACCGCAGTCCACCTGAGCGCTGCCGGTCGGCGCCGCGGCACCGGAGCCGCCACCCGCTGCCGGGGTGTTCTGGTCCGAGCCGCACGCCGTGAGCGCGAGGGCGCCGGCCGCGATGAGGCTGATCACGGCACCGTGCCGCTTGATCTTCACCTGAATCCTCCACTTGAGCCGTTTGGCTTGAGCCGTGTGGCGACGAGCCCGCCGCTCGATCCGGGACGCTAAGGAGCCAGACCGAACGAACGGCCCTGTAGAGGTGAACGACAGGTGAACAAGACACCCAATGTGAGCAGAGCTACCCCATTGGAACGGCGCCGTGACCTCGCCGCGACCTGGGGGTTTGCGCTGTGTGATTGAACGTGTGACTACCGTGCGTACTGCACGCCCGCGTCGAGCAAACCGAAGCCCAACTTGCGGTAAACGGCGATCGCGACGGTGTTGTCGCTCTCGACGTAGAGGATCACCCGGGGCAGTCCGAGTCCTCGCAGGTGACGCAGACCGGCGAGGGTCAGCGCCTTGCCGAGACCGCCGCCCTGCGCGGCCGGGTCCACACCGACGACGTAGACCTCGCCGGTCGAGTCCGGGTGCACCTTGGTCCAGTGGAAACCGACGACCTCGTCCTGCGCGTCCACGGCGAGGAAGAACCCGGCGGGGTCGAACCAGTCTTCGCGCTCGGTGGCGCGCACGTCGTCGACGGTCAGCCCGCCCTGCTCGGGATGCCACGAGAAGGCACGCGCGTTCACCGCGACCACGGCTTGCTCGTCCTGCCCCGTGACGAACGCGCGCAGCCGCACGCCGTCGGGCAGCACCGGCTCCGCGAACTCCTCCGCACCGAAATCCATCCCCATCCGGTGCAGCTCACGGACCCGCTGGAAACCGAGCTTCCCGGCCAGCCGCGCCGCACCGGGGTGGTCGCGGTGCGACCAGATCCGCAACGGCCGCGCCCGCTCGGCCACAGCGGTCAGCAGCTGCTCGCCGACGCCCTGCCTGCGGTGATCCGGGTGCACGACCAGCTCGGCGACCTGGTTGCCCAGCTGGTCACCGGCGGTGTCGACGTGCGCGTAGCCGACCACGCCGTCCCGCACGGCCAGCAGGTGCTCACCACCGGCAGGCAGGTCGATGCCGGCCTCGTCGGACGCCAGCAGCTCACGGACTTGCGCTGTCTCCAGCTCGGACAGGGTGGGGCGCCAGACGAGTTCGGTCACACCTTTACTGAACCACGTCGAAGCTCATTGATTCCGCCGCCTGCGCGGGAGCGGCTCCTTTCGGCGGCTGGACGAACTTGTAGCCGACGTTGCGCACGGTTCCGATCATCTGCTCGTGCTCGATGCCGAGCTTCGCGCGCAGCCGCCGCACGTGCACGTCGACCGTCCTGGTGCCGCCGAAGAAGTCGTAGCCCCAGACCTCCTGCAGCAGCTGCGCGCGGGTGAACACCCGGCCGGCGTGCTGAGCGAGGTACTTCAGCAGCTCGAACTCCTTGTACGTCAGGTCGAGCGGGCGACCGCGCAGCCGGGCCATGTACGTGGCCTCGTCGATCACGAGCTCGCCGAGCCGGATCGCGCCGTCGCCGTTGCCGGGGCCGGCCGGGCCGCGTGAGGTCAGCAGCCGCAGCCGGGCGTCCACCTCGGCGGGGCCCGCGGTCGGCAGCAGGATCTCGTCAACGCGCCAGTCCGAGGTCACGGCCACCAGGCCGCCCTCGCTGACGATCGCGATCACCGGGCCCGAGTCACCGCCGCTGGTCAGCAGCCTGCACAGGCTCTTGGCACCGGCGAGGTCGCTGCGAGCGTCGACGAGCACCGCGTCACGGGAACCCGCGTCGAGCAGCGCCGTCACCTCCGGCTGCTGGGTGCGCACGGCATGCGGCAGCAGCATCAGCGAAGGGAGCACCGAACCCGGCTCTGGGTCCGCGGTCAGCAGGAGCAGATCGAGGCTCATGGCTCTACCGCCTCTCGGGAGGTTCACGCGGTTGTCCAGCAGAATAACGAGCGAGGAGGGAAAATCGCCTGTTCGTAACACGCGGTTCACACACGTGGGACAGGTCACCACTTGGGCCACGTGCCGGTCGGGCGGCAACGCGAGGCGTCACCAACCGCTGAGAAGGGGCGCCTATCCTGGGCATGCCGGGGACGGGCGGGCCGCTCGTCTGGTACACCGGATCGCGACCTTCGCTGAACCAGACGTGTGCTGACGCGTCCAACGTAAGAGACATCGACACAGGTGGTGGCATGACGACAGCGCCGAACGCAGCGCACAACGCCTCGGCGACCCCGCAACGGCCGAGGAAGCCGAAGCGATCGAAGACTCGTCCGCTGGTCATCACCCTCGTGATCCTGATCGCCCTGCTGGTCGGGGTGGATTTCGGCGCCGCGGCCGTTGCCGAGTACCAGGTCTCCAAGCGGGCCAAGGCGGCGTTCAACCTCGCCGACGACCCGGCTGTGACCGTGCGCGGCTTCCCTTTCCTGACCCAGGCCATCGGCGGTGAGTACGACCACATCACGGTCGACGCCCGCGGGGTGCCGATCAAGGACATCCTCAAGGACGTCGAGGTGCACGCGGACCTGCGCGGTGTGCAGGCGCCGCTGTCGGACCTGCTGGCCGGGCGGACCGAGTCGATCTCGGTCAAGGAGATCGAGGGCCAGCTGCGGGTCAAGGAGGCGGACTTCAACCGGGCGCTGCAGTCCAAGAAGCTGCCGGTCCGCACGACCGACATCACCAACGTGACGATCTCGCCGGTCAGCGAGAAGCGGGTGCAGGCTTCGGGGTCCACCGAGGACGAGATCGACGACAAGGCCGACCAGGAGGCGCTCAAGCAGGAGACCGAGGACACCACGGCCGGTGTCCGGATCGGCGCGAAGATCGACATCGCGGGCCAGTCGACCGACATCGCGGTGTACGCGATCGTCAGCCTGGTCAACCAGAAGATCCAGGTCACGCCGAGGCGGATCTCGCTGGCGAACTCGATCGGCAACAACCTGCTCGGCCAGAGCATCCAGCAGCAGCTGCTGCCGCGCTTCGCGGTCGACCTCGACCCCGGCACGCTGCCGGTGGCGATCACGCCGACGGCGGTGCAGGTCGACCCGGGCTCGTTGTCGATCAAGGGCAAGGCCGAGAACGTGAAGCTGCGCGGCTTGGGATGACAGGTGTCTGGGTGTTGATCGGCACGCTCGCCGCGGTGAGCGTGTTCGGTCTCGCCTGGCGCCGCTCCCAGGGCCGCGTCCGTGCTGCGAAGGTTTCCGAATTGCCCCCTGAACTGCGTGAACTGGTGGATCCGGGCAGCCGGGTGACGCTGCTGCAGATCTCGACGACGTTCTGCGCGCCGTGCAGGCACACCCGGATCCTGCTGGCCGACCTGGCCGGGAAGGTGGACGGTCTGCGGCACGTCGATTTCGACGTGACCAACCACCCCGAGGTCGCCTCGTCGCTCGGCGTGCTGTCCACCCCGACCACGCTCGCGGTGGACTCCGACGGCGTGGAGCTGATGCGCGTCGGCGGCGTGCCCAAGCGGGACGTCCTGCTCGACGCGTTGCGCCCGCACCTGGGCTGACCGCGACACGCGCCAGCCACGTGCGCGCCCCGAACGGGTGGTTCGAGCTTTCCCTGATCTCGCAGGCGAAGGAGCTGTTGTGAGCAGAGTCGCCGGACTGGTGGCGGCACTGGAGATCAGTGTGCCGGGAATGCCGGTGACAGTGACCGATCCGGCTGGCGGCACGGTGACCGGCATGACCGGCGCGGACGGCTACTCCTGGTATCCCACCGCAAGCGAACGTGACAGGAAGCCTCGACCACACCAGCGGACAGGCACAAGTCGTGAGGGTCCGGCAAAGCCAGTCGGAACCCGAGTCGGCAGAGGAAGGCATTCGCTGACGCGGCTCGTACCGACGACAGCGAGACCCCCGACCGGCGAGCGCGCCAGCGCAGAGGTGGGCTTCGGGGTGCTCCTGCCCGTCGGCCTGAGCTACGCCAACCACGGACTGTCAGGAGGCCGCCCACCCAAACCAACACACAGCGAAAGCCAAACGGACCTCTTGACAGTCCGTGGTTCCCTCCGGGCAAGCCGACGGACAGGAGCACCCACGCCCCAAAAACTCAGCTCTGGCGAGGGCAAAGACCCGTCACAGGCTCCTGCCCAGAGGTCTGCCTCCCGGCGAGGGACCAGGCTTGTTCCGTGCAAAAACCAGGACCATGACAAAGAACCACACCCCGAAAAGCGCCCAAGAAGCCCTAACACCTATACACACAGTCCCCCACCCAACCCGGGGGGCGTCCCTGCTCCAGTCTAACGGGGTAACAGCTGGTCAAGGGGGTTACCGGCCAGTTGTGGACAGGGAGATTTGACGAAGGGATCACCGGTTCGACCAGAGCGCACCAGAGCTCGGCGCAAACCGGGAAGAACGTCAGAAGCGGAACCACGCCGAAGGCGGTGGCGAAATCGGAACGCCCACCGGGACAAGCATCCACACGAACACGCCGCCCAGCATGCTCAACCCAGTAAGTAAGCCGACCACTGTCGATCACATCGCCGCAGCGTCAGACCGCAGCCACCGAGCAACGCTTGCAACCTCATCGGAACTGACGGACCCGAGGCTGATCAGCAGAACAAGCACGGCGTCCAATTCGCCGCCTGAAGCAGGCGTACGTGCCAGCAGCCGCCGAACCGGACGACCACCAAGCGGAGCCCCCACCGCAGCTCCCCGTTGGACGCATCCGATCGTCCCTCGGTGCGCCACGACACCGCCACGGCCAACGAAGTCGACCAGACCCGAGAGCATCAGCACCCGCCGTCGGCGAGCACCCGGGAGCCCACGGTCGAATACCGCACGTTGTCCTCAATGCGGACGTGCCGCGCTGCCCCCGGTTCGGACAGCGCACGGCCCGCTACCGGTGAGGCACGCGAAAACCACCAGCCGCCTCACGGCACGCGAGCGGTAATCACGCGCTGACCTGCGGCTGGAAACCCTCACTCGATCGTGTGTCTCAGAGGGTGGACAGCGGTGCTCTGAAATGTGAGACCGAGGTAGTCTCGCGACCGTGTATACGTTGCTGACGAGGCGCCGCGCGGTCGACTACTGCCGCGTGGATTCCAGTCTCTGTCAAGCAACCCTCTGACCAGGCGATTTCGCGCGCCATCGCTCGCGGCGCACCCCCATGCTCGCTTGCCCGCAGGTCAGGAGGACACATGTCCGCAGGCCCACCCGTCGATCCCCGCGGTCCCAGGCTCTCCGCCTGGATCACGACCGTGGTCCTGGCCGTCGTGCTCGCCACCCAGTGGTGGCCGTTGCTCGCCGCTCAGGCTGTTGTCTTCGCCGTCGGCGCGTTCGCCGGGTTGAAGTACGCACCTTATTCACTTGTCTACAAGTACCTCGTCGCGCCGCGCCTGCAGCCGGCCGACGAGCGAGAGGATGCCGCGCCGCTGCGGTTCGCGCAGGGTGTCGGGTTCGCGTTCGCCGCTGTCGGCGCGATCGCGTTCGCACTCGGCGGCAACACCGTCGGTCTCGTCGCGACGGCGTTCGCGTTGGCCGCCGCGTTCCTCAACGCGGCGTTCGCGTTCTGCCTCGGCTGCGAGACCTACCTGCTGCTGCGCAGGCTCACCCCGTCCGGCGGCCGGCAGACACCGGCCTGACAGATCACCCCAACCCTGATACAGAAAGCGAGAGGCGCTCGATGAGCCGCGAAAACGTGCTGGTGTCGGCCCAGTGGGCCGAGGACAACCTCGAGACGCCTGGGGTGGTGTTCGTCGAGGTCGACGAGGACACCAGCGCATACGAGACCGGGCACATCCCGGGTGCCGTCAAGATCGACTGGAAGAACGAGCTGCAGGACCCGGTCCGCCGCGACTTCGTCGACCGGGCCGGCTTCGAGAAGCTGTTGTCCGCCAAGGGTGTTTCCAACGACGACCTGGTGATCCTCTACGGCGGCAACAACAACTGGTTCGCCGCGTACGCGTACTGGTACTTCAAGCTGTACGGCCACGAGTCGGTGAAGCTGCTCGACGGTGGCCGCAAGAAGTGGGAGCTCGACGGCCGTCCCCTGTCGCAGGACGCGGTCAAGCGCGACGAGACGTCCTTCTCCGCGCAGGAGCAGAACCTCAAGCTGCGGGCGTTCCGCGACGAGGTCGTCGACGCGATCAACACCAAGAACCTCGTCGACGTCCGGTCGCCGGACGAGTTCAGCGGCAAGCTGCTGGCCCCGGCGCACCTGCCGCAGGAGTCGGCGCAGCGCCCCGGTCACGTGCCGAGCGCGATCAACGTGCCGTGGGCCAAGGCCGCGAACGAGGACGGCACTTTCAAGTCCGACGACGAGCTGCGCGAGATCTACAAGGAAGCCGGGATCGACGAGTCCAAGGCGACCATCGCGTACTGCCGCATCGGTGAGCGTTCGTCGCACACCTGGTTCGCCCTGCACGAGCTGCTGGGCTACGAGGACGTCAAGAACTACGACGGTTCGTGGACCGAGTACGGGTCGCTGGTCGGCGTCCCGGTCGAGACCGGCACTGGCAAGGAGTGACTGTGAGCAGCAGCTGCGGAGCACCTGACCAGGCCGCGCCGATCGCGGGCGCGGAGGGTCAGACTGTCCTGTCCGGACGGGTCGTGTCCGGCGATGCCCCGGTCGGCGGCGCGTTCGTGCGCCTGCTCGACGGCAACGGGGACTTCACCGGCGAGGTCGTGTCCTCGCCCAACGGCGAGTTCCGGTTCTACGCCGCACCCGGCTCGTGGACGGTGCGCGCCCTGCACCGCACGGGCAACGGCGAGGCGTCCGTCCAGGCTGACGGGCCTGGCGTGCACGAGGTGGCCGTGGCGGTCGCCTGACCCCGATCACCAGCGAAACCGGGTGGCCGAACGGCCGCCCGGTTTTTATTGCCCGCGTGCAACCTCCCCTTGGCATGGCCGTCTCTAGTTGTGCGAGGGCCACAGCGGCCCGCAATCCGGTCTTCCAGGGGGAGAAAAATCGTGAAGAAGATGCTTGTTCGTGCTGCCGTTCTTGCGATCTTCACCGCTGGTTTCACGGCCGCTGCCGGTATCGCCGGAGCGGGAACCGCCCTCGCGTGCGAAACGTCCTCGCAGCGCTCTGACCAGCTCGCCGCCAGTCTGCCGCAGGTCGGCTACGACGACACCGGACCGGATGTGCTCGGACTGCAAATCGCTCTCCGATTCGAGGGATACGCGTTGAATGGAACCGGCGTGTATTCCGACAACACGCTTTCCGCGGTGCGTGATTTCCAGTTCAAGAATGGCATCAACCCCAGCGGAATCGTCGGGTCGAAAACGTGGCACGCCCTGGTCGGCAAGAAATCCGTGTCGATCACCGGGAACGGCGGCATCCAGGTGCCCGGCTTCGGCATCCAGCCCGGCGAGGTGAACGAGGACAAGCTCAACGCCCTGTAGGACGCCCTGCAGCGGGTCCACCCGTACTACGAGGGCGCGCTGCCGCAGGAGGGCCACACCTACGGCCCGCAGACGCAGGCGCTGGTGCAGGACTTCCAGCGGCGCGCGGGCATCAACCCCAGCGGGATCGTCGGCCCGAAGACGTGGGACGCGCTCTACAAGGTCGTGTCGGTCACCGGCATGTGGGGTTGCTGACAACAGTGTTGACCGGTCCTCGCTCCGCGAGGGCGGGTTTGGCCGCCGGAAGCCGGTCATTTCCACCCGGCCCCACGCGACCGGCACCCTCGCTTCGCCCCGCCGATCAGGTTGGCGGAGGCGATGTCGGGCGTGTTGCGTGGCGTGAACGACCGGCGGGACCAAACCTGGACAGGGGGAATGAGGGGCCAGTGCGCTGCCGGCGTCCTGGCCCCTCGGGGTGTCGCCACCAGCGCGGGCGCGGCGGTTATCCTCAGTGGGTGCACCTGATTTTCACTTCGTTGCTGGTCATCGTGGCCATCGCGGTCCTCTGGTTCTCGGCCTACGTCGTGTACCGGCTGTTCAGCGACCAGCGCTGATGAGCACGGATGACAGCGAGACCGTGCCGGGGAGTGGCGACGCGGCCGTGCAGGCGGCTGCGGAACGGGCCAAGCTGACCCGCCACCGCAACCTGCCCCAGTTCGACGACCTGCCGATCCCGGCGGACACGGCGAACCTGCGGGAAGGCCCGAACCTCAACGACGCGCTGCTGGCGTTGCTGCCGCTGGTGGGGGTGTGGCGGGGCGAGGGCGAAGTCGTCTACCCCACACTGGACAAGACTCACAAGTTCGGTCAGCAGATCACCTTCGCCCACGACGGCAGACCGTTCCTGTCCTACGAGTCCCGCGCGTGGTTGCTGGACGACGATGGCAACGTGATCCGCCCGGCGGCCCGTGAGGTCGGCTGGTGGCGCGTGCAGTCGGACGACACGATCGAGCTGCTGCTGGCGCACGTGACCGGGATCGTCGAGATCTTCTACGGCACGCCACGCACCCAGACCTCGTGGGAGCTGACCACGGACGCGGTCGCGCGGACGTCGTCGGCCAAGGAGGTCACGGGCGCCAAGCGGCTGTACGGCCTGGTCAACAACGGTGACCTGGCGTACGTCGAGGAGCGCGCGATGGTCGGCCAGGAACTCCAGCCGCACACCTCGGCGTACCTCACACGCGTCGTCGGCTGACCACACCCATGCGCTTGAGGCGATGCGGTGCGGACGCGATGCTCGTCGAAGTGGATTCACTGGACGAGGTCGACGCCGTTCGTGCCGCGCTCGCCGACGCCGATCTGCCTGGACTGGTCGAACTGGTCCCCGCGGCCCGCACGGTCCTCGCCGCGTTCCGGCCGGGGTCCGGTGGCGTGGCGCGTCTGCAACCGCTGCTCAGCACGATCGACCTGTCCGTGCGCGCGGTGTACCAGCCGCGCGAGGTCGTGCTGCCCGTACGTTACGACGGCCCGGACCTTGAGCTGGTCGCACAGACCGCGGGCACGGATGTCGCCAGCGTGATCGATCTGCACACCAGCGCCGAGTACAAGGTGGCGTTCTGCGGGTTCGCGCCCGGGTTCGGGTACATGACAGGCCTGCCTGAGGCGCTTCGGCAACCTCGGTTGGACAACCCGCGCAAGCGCGTGCCGCGTGGTTCGGTCGCGATCGCCGGTGAGTTCACGGGCGCGTATCCCACGCCGTCACCAGGCGGCTGGCGGCTGCTGGGCCATACGGACGCCACGCTGTTCGATCCGGAGCGGGAGCCAGCCGCTTTGCTCGCGCCGGGTGATTCCGTGCGGTTCGAGGCGATCCGGTGAGGGCCGTGACGGTGCTCGGCACCGGCCCGCTGGCGTTGGTCCAGGACTTGGGCAGGCCAGGCAACGCGCAGCTGGGCGTGCCGCCGTCCGGTGCGTTGGACCAGCCTTCGCTGCGGCTGGCCAACCGGCTCGTGGGGAATCCCGAGTCGGCCGCGGGCATCGAGGCGTTGCTGGGCGGTGTGTCGCTGCGTGCCGAGTCGTCGTGCACGATCGCGGTGACCGGGCCGCAGGTCGATGTCACGGTGTCCGGGCGGTTGGTCGGATCGCACGCCCCGGTGCACCTCGCGCGGGGCGACGAGGTCGCGATCGGCACGCCTGTGGCCGGGTTGCGGTGCTACATCGGCATTTCCGGGGGTGTCGACGGGCCGCTTGAGCTGGGTTCCCGCGCGACCGACGTGTTGTCGGGTCTCGGGCCTGACGCGTTGCAGCGGTGGGACGTGCTGTTGCTGGGCGTGCCTGGCCTGCCTGTCGGCGCTGACGAGGTCGCGCCGCTGCGGGCCGCCGACGAGCTGGTGATCCCGGTGTTCCTCGGGCCGCGCGACGACTGGTTCTCCGAGCCGGGCCGTGAGCTGGCCGCGGGGCAGTGGCAGGTTTCCCCGGAGAGCAATCGGGTGGGTCTGCGCCTGGCCGGCACCGAGCTGCGCAGGCAGGCCGGGTACCAGGACGTCGAACTGGCCAGCGAGGGCCTGGTCACGGGCTCGATCCAGGTGCGGCCCAACGGGTTGCCCGTCGTGTTCCTCGCCGACCACCCGACCACCGGCGGCTATCCGGTGATCGGTGTCGTGGCCGCGGCCAGCTTGCCGTCGCTCGCACAGGCTCGGCCGGGTGTCCGCATCCGCTTCCGCCCAATGGGCTAGCGACCGTTTCAGCATGCAGAACAACTGAGGCGGTCCGTTGTGCGCGAGTTCACATCGCCGCAACCTGGTCTAGACCACTACGGCGTGAGGAACCCTGCCATGTCTCGAAAACCTCGCTCCACCAGAACCCGCCTCATCACGGCGCTGGCCGCGGCCCTGCTGGCCGTCGCGGGCACCGTGTCGCTGAGCGCGCCCGCGTACGCCGCGGGCAGCCTGAGAGCGGCTTTCGCCCTGTCCGGCAACGTCGGTACGTACACCGTGACCAACGCGGGCACGGCGACCGTGACCGGATGGGCGATCACCTTCGAAGTACCTTCCGGCGTCACCGTGAGCACCGGCGAGAACGCGACGGTGTCGCAAAGCGGCACGTCCGTCACCGTCACCCCGGCGTACTACATCAACTCGCTGGGCCCTGGCCGTTCCACGTTCCCCTACAACCCGACCGTCCGGTTCAGCACGGCGACGACGCCGACGGCCTGCCGGATCGACGACGGCAACTGCGACGGCTCGGCGGAGACACCACCGGGCGCGCCCGGCAACGTACGCGCGACCGTCAAGACAACCAAGGCCATCACGCTGGAATGGAACGCGTCCACCCCCGGATCGCTCCCGGTGACCAGCTACGAGGTGTACCGCGGCACCACACTGGCCGCGACGACCGGCACCACCGTCGCGTCGATCAGCGGGCTCACGCCGAACACCGAATACTCGTTCACCGTCGTCGCGGTGGACCGCAAGGGGACCAAGTCCCCGGCCAGCACGGCGCTGGCCGTCCGCACGAACAACCCGAGCGACGACACGCAGGCGCCGACCGTGCCCGGCAACCTGCGCGCGACCTCGACCGACGCTGGCAGCGCTTCCCTGGCGTGGAGCGCGTCGACCGACAACACCGGTGTCGTGGCGTACGACGTGTACAACGGCTCCACCCTCGCGCAGACCGTCACCACGACGTCGGCCAAGGTCATCGGACTCGCACCGTCCACAAAGTACTCGTTCTCCGTCAGGGCCCGTGACGGCTACGACAACGCTTCAGCCGCGAGCGCTGCCGTTTCCGTGACTACTTCGGACATCGTGCCGGGCTACGCCAAGATCGCGTACTTCGTGCAGTGGGGCATCTACGGCAGGCAGTACTTCATCCGCAACCTGCACACGTCCGGTGCGGCGGGCAAGCTGACGCACCTGCTGTACGCGTTCCAGAACATCGACCCGGTGAACCTGACCTGCTTGTCCGGTGTCACCAAGGGCACGTCGTCCAACCCGCAGGACCCCAACCAGGGTGACGGCGCCGGCGACGCCGAGGCGGACTACTCGCGGCCGTTCGCCGCCGGGCAGTCGGTCGACGGTGTCGGCGACACCGGCTGGGAGACGTTGCGCGGCAACTTCAACCAGATCAAGAAGCTCAAGAAGCTGTACCCGAACCTGAAGGTCCTCGTCTCGCTCGGCGGCTGGACGTATTCGAAGTACTTCTCGGACGCGGCGGCCACCGACGCGTCACGCAAGAAGTTCGTCTCGTCCTGTGTGGACACCTGGCTGAAGGGCAACATCAAGGCATACGGCGGCGCGGGCGGACCGGGTACGGCCGCGGGCGTCTTCGACGGCATCGACATCGACTGGGAATGGCCGGGCAACCCCGACGGTCACCCCGGCAACCACTGGAGCCCCAACGACAAGGACAACCTGACGGCGTTGCTGGCCGAGTTCCGCACGCAGATGGACGCGTACGGCGCCACCACCGGCAAGCGCTACGAACTGCAGGCGTTCACTCCGGCCGACCCGAAGAAGGTCAGCGACGGCTGGGACGTCAGCAAGATCTTCAACTACCTGGACGTGGCCAACGTGCAGGGCTACGACTTCCACGGATCCGGCAGCGACAACTCGTGGGAGCCCAACCGCACCGGTCACCAGGGCAACCTGTACGCCGACGCGGACGACCCGTACCCGTTCAAGTTCAGCGCCGAAGCCGCGATCAACGCCTACACGGACAAGGGCGTGAATCCACGCAAGCTGACACTCGGCCTCGCGTACTACGGCCGCGGCTGGCAAGGCGTGGCCGACGGCGGCAAGAAGGGCGAATGGCAGAGCGCCACCGGCGCCGCGCCAGGCCAGTTCCCGGAGGAAGCGGGCACGAGGGGCTACGGCAACCTGATGGCCAGCGTGCCCAACTGCACGGTCTACCACGACGAACCGGCGGTGGCGACGTCCTGCTACACCGGTAGCCAGTGGTGGACGTTCGACGACGTCTGGGCGATCCAGAAGAAGACAGCCTGGATCAAACAGCGCGGACTGCTCGGCGCGATGGCGTGGGAGATGTCCGGCGACCCGGGCCTGTTGACCAACGCGGTCGACGCGGGCCTGAAGTAGAAGCTCGTGAGTGTTTTGGCCGGTTAGAACCGGCCAAAACACTCACGAGGGTTTTCAGTACTCGGAGTCGTAGAGGCGGACCAGCTCGCCGTGCAGTGCGGTGCTGTCGGTGAGCTGGGTTCCGTCGATGGTGTGCACCCGGGTGACCTTGCGGACGCTGGAGGCCAGGAACACGCCGTCGGCCTCGGTCAGCTCGGGTACCCGGATCGGCTCGACCTTCACCGACCACCCCTCCCGTTCGGCGGCACGGAAGAGGGCGGCCTGCGTCGTGCCCGGCAGGATGCCGATGGTCGCCGGTGGCGTCCGCAGGGTCCTGCCGGACACGGCGATCAGGGTCGACGTCGGGCCTTCGAGCACGGCGCCGTCCGACGTCGTGAAGATGACCTCCTCGGCGCCGCGGCGGTCGGCCTCCCGCAGCGCTGCCATGTTCACCGCGTAGGACAAGGTCTTCGCGCCGAGCAGCAGCCACGGCGCGCGGGCGGCGGCGTCCGCGTCGAAGCCGCGGTCGAGGGTCACCGCGGCGATCCCGTCGGCGCGCTGCCGCTTGACCTTGTCGGCGATCTCCAGGCCGAGCGCGAAGCCGGTCGGTGTCCCGTCGCCGCCTTCGACGCCCCGCGTGTACACCCATTTGAGTGCGATCTCGGGTCCGCCGGTCCAGTTGCCGAGCACAGCGCGTGTCGCCCGGTCGAAGCCGGCACGGGACGGTTCGGGCATGTCGAGCATGGCCGCGGACCGGACCAGCCGGTCGAAGTGCGGCTCGAGTTCACGGGGTTTCCCGTCCACCACCAGCACTGTCTCGAAGATCCCGTCGCCGCGCATGAGGCCGAGGTCGTCGACGCGCACGAGCGGGTGGGTCGGGTCGGCGATGGTTCCGTCGAGTAGCGCAAGTACTGGCATGAGGGTGAACCTACTCCCGCCTATATTGGCCTGGTGGAGACGACTCGTAAAGAACGGGCGGCGCTCAAGTCCACGCTGCACAAACGCGGCATGCGGATGACGCCGCAGCGGCAGCTCGTGCTCGACGCGGTCGTGGCGCTGGAGCACTCCACGCCGGAACAGGTGTGCAGGCACGTCCAGCGGACCACGCCGACGGTGAACATCACCACCATCTACCGCACCCTCGACTTGTTGGAACAACTCGGGTTGGTGCGTCACGCACACATCGGCCACGGCGCGCCGACATACTCAGCGCACGACCACGAACACGTACACCTCGTCTGCCACCAGTGCAGCGACGTGCAGGAGGTGCCGTGTGAGCTACTCGACGGCCTTTCGGGAACACTGCGCGACCAGTACGGGTTCAAACTTGACGCGAGCCATGTCGCGCTGTCAGGGACGTGCCGGAACTGCATCAACGGGGAGAGCAAGTGACGCTGCCGGGAGCTGTGCCACCGCAGGAGGACAACCCGGACCAGGGTGTGGCCTGGCACTACGGCGACCCGTTCGGTGAGCAACGGGCGGCGGCACGCACGGTGGCGGTCGTGGACAGATCCAACCGTTCGGTGATCGCCGTTCCTGGTGACGAGCGCCTGAGCTGGCTGCACCTGATGATCTCGCAGCACGTGAGCGACCTGCCGGACAACACGGGCACGGAGGCGCTCGTGCTGGACAGCCAAGGCCGCGTGGACGCCCACATGGTGCTGGCCCACCGCGACGGAACGGTGTGGATGGACACCGAGCCCGGCGCGCACGCGACCGGGGCCCGCGGCGACCAGCTGACGCTGCTGGACTACTTGGAGTCGATGAAGTTCTGGTCGAAGGTGGAGCCGAGGGACGCGACGGCGGAGATCGCGCTGCTGTCCCTGATCGGCCCGGACGCGACGCAGACCCTCGAAGCGGTCGGCTTGTCGGCGCCGACGGACACCTACGGCGTCGACGGCGTGGTGCGCCGGATGCCGGGCAACACGTTCGACCTGCTGATCCCGCGTGCGGAGCTGACCGCATGGTGGACCAGGCTGACGGAGGCGGGCGCCCGCCCGATGGGCAGCTGGGGTTACGAGGCCCTGCGGGTGGAGGCGTTGCGACCGCGGGTGGGCGTGGACACCGACGAGAAGACGATCCCGCACGAGGTCAACTGGGTCCCGTCGGCGGCGCACGTGGCGAAGGGCTGCTACCGCGGCCAGGAAACGGTGTCGAAGGTCCACAACATCGGCCGTCCACCTCGGCGGATGCTGCTGCTGCACCTGGACGGGTCAGCGGACGCCCTGCCCGAGACGGGCGCCCCGGTGAAGGCGGGCGAGCGCACGGTCGGCCGGGTCGGCTCGGTGGCGCAGCACCACGAACTCGGCCCGATCGCGTTGGCGCTGATCAAGCGGTCGATCGGCCCGGAGACCGAGTTGACCGCGGGCGGCGTGGCCGCGTCGATCGACCCGGACTCACTCCCACCGGACACGCCAGGCCTGGGCCGCGAGGCCATGAAGCGCCTGCACGGCTGAACAGTCTTCGCACAGGTGAGCACGTTAAGTGCAGCGGTCAGGAACGGCGCAGCACGACCACGGCGAGCCCTGTGCTGCCAGCACAGGGCTCGGTTTCGTGGTTTCTCCCTTCCGTATGGCCTGGGCGCAGCCCGACCGCACGTGTCCAGGGTCCGCCCGCCCTGCCCAGCCAGGTTGAAAGCCTTACGGGCCCCTTGACACGTGTGGTTGCCTCCGGCAGGCCATGCGGAAGGGGGAAACCACGCCTCACTCTCACCGACGCGAAGCCGCGCCCGGGGCTGGGACCGCTCTTGTCCCCTTGTGGTGGTCTGCCCGCCCGGCGAGGGCTTTCGTGCGGCACGAGCTTTAGCAGAGTGACAAGAAGGCCCTCGCCGGGCGGCAAACCTCTGGGCAGGAGCCATGGGGGCGGTTCCCCCTCTCCACAAACGAGCCGTTGGTGTGTTTCGGTGGGCGTAGGTGCTCCTTTGCGCTCGCGCGCTCGCCGCTCGGGTTGGTTCTGAGCTCGCGTGCTCGCCGACCGGGATTGGTTCCGCCCTCGCCGACCGGGGCTGGTTCTGTGCTTGTGCGCAAGAGTCCCCAGCGTTGTGCTTGTGCACAAGCACAACGCTGGCGTCGGTTCGTTGTTGCTACGAGACGGCCACCGCCGTGTCGTCGATCGCGAACGTGGTCTGCAGCGACGAGTCCTCACTGGCCTGCCAGCGCACGCGGATCGTCTGTCCGCGGTAGGCCGAGAGGTCGTACGTCCTCTGCGTGTACGAACTGTTCTTGTCCAGGTTGGACAGTGTCGCCAGTGTGGCGAGGGCTGTCCCGGACGAGTTCAGCACCTGTAGTTGGAGCTTGTCGTACTGGGTGCGGGTGGTGGTCTCGGATGTGTCGATACGCACCCAGTACGAGATCGTGGGCGTTCCTGTCGATGGGACCGCGATCTGCTGGTAGAGGTTTTCCGTCGAGGTCGAGCCGTTGCCGCCCAGTGCCGCGTAGTACGAGCCGCCGTGCGCGGGTCGTGCGGTGCTGTTGGTGATCGACGCGGTGGTGCCGGTCCAGCCGGTCGCACCGGATTCGAAGCCCTGGTTGGCCAGCAACTGGACGGGGCCGGGGCCCGGGTCGGTGCCGAAGGCGGCACGCGTGACCAGTGCGTAGGTCTGCGGGCCCTGCGGCACGTTGTAGCCCTGCACGCGGACCTTCCACGTGCCCGCGGCCGGGTTCTGGACGTACACGTTCTCGACGTTGTTGCGCCGGTCCGCGCTGCCGCCGGTCTGCGACCAGCCACCGGCGAACACGTTGCCGCGGTACACGGTCCCGTTCGGGGCCATCAGTTCCAGGTCGAGGTCGTTGACCAGGCTGACCGACGCGGTCGTGGCGGCTTCCTTGTCGGTGTACGCCAGTGAGACCTTCAACGGCTGGCCCGCGGTCACGGTGTAGCTGTACTCCTTCGTGCCGTTGGTGGCCAGGCCTGCGCCTTCGACGTGCTTCGCGGCCGCGTCGGTGGCGCGGTCCAGGTTCACCCTGCCCCAGCCCTCGTGCGCGTTCGGGATCGGGAAGTCGTTGTCGTCGGCGCCGTCGTTGTTCTCGTCGAGCAGGTCGTCGGCGCTGTTGATCAGCGTTGCCTTGACCAGCGCGGAGGACGCGTCCAGGTCGTGCTTCTTCTTGTAGAAGTCACGGATCACCGCGGCGCCACCGGCGGCGAGCGGGTTGGACATCGAGGTGCCCGAGAAGTACTTGTACTTCGAGTTGACCGGGTAGCCGTAGCCGTCGTGCTGGTACGCGCCGTTCTGCGGGTTGGCCGACGAGTCGTACTGCTGCTGGTACATGTCCGAGTAGCCGGAGACGATCCAGCTGCCGGGGGCGACCACGTCGGGCTTGATCCGGCCGTCGTCGGTCGGGCCGCGGCTGGAGAACGCCGCCATCTGCTGGTCGTTGCCCGCCTGCACGTCGGACTTGAGCGGTTCGGCGGGGTAGCTGTCCGGCCACCAGTCGCCCCACTTCGGCAGCGGCTGCGTGCCACCGAGGTCCTTGCAGGACTTGCCGCCGACGGTCGTGGTTTCCTTGCCCGTCGCGACGTACGTCAGCGCCGAGTCGCAGGTCCAGGTCGAGCGCCGGTTCTCCGACGCGCCGACTGCGAGGACGTTCTTGCCGGTCGCGGGTGAGCCCATCGAGTCGTTGTCGATCACGCCGTCGGAGTTGGCGTCCACGCCCGCGTTGCCCGCGGAGAACGTGATCAGCATGTCCTTGTGGGTGTTGGCGAACGCGTCGGTCTGTCGTGCGTTCTCGGTGTAGGCGCCCTTCTCGTCGGAGCCCCACGAGTTGGAGTGGATCCGGGCGCCGTCGTCGTAGGCCTGCTGGAACAGCGAGGTCAGGTCCTCGGGCAGGCCGAGCAGGTAGTAGCCGTCGGGGTATTGCGCGGCGCAGGCGCCGGTCATGTCGACGTAGTCCTCGACCGCCTGGAACACGAGCTTCGCCTTGTAGGCGGCGGCTTTGCCGAGACCGTTGGCGTCTCCACCGCCGACGACCGACACGGCGGTGTGGGTGCCGTGACCGCTGTCGACGTCCTCGGCGCCGTCCGGTTTGGCGGTGTAGCAGCCCGCCGCGGACGCCGAGGGCCAGTCGCGGATCGAGGTGATCCGGTCCTGCGGGACGTCCACGTGCGCGGTGGCCTTCGTACCGCCGCCGAGCCCGGTGTCGGCGACTGCGACCGTTTGCGTCGAGCCGTCGTAGCCGCGTGAGCTGGCGACGTTGCCGCGCATGATCACGCCTGCCGCGGATTCGTTGTGCTTCACCGGGATCCGGAACTCCTCGACCCAGGTGACGTCGTCGAGGCTCGCGATCTTGGTGACCTGGCTCGGTTCGGCGGCCACGATCAGGGTGCTGTCGGCGGCTTTGGTCACCACCGCACCGGTTTGCTCGGTCTGAACGCGAGCGTTGTTCAGGTTGGTGGCCCTGACTTTGTAGACCCCCGGCCTGCCGCTGTCGATCTTCTGCCGGGCTGCCCTGTCGACCTTCCACGCGGGCTGGAACCGGCCGACCCAGCGGACTTCGGCCACCTTCTCGGCCCGCCGCGCCTGCGCCGGGGTCATCCGGACTGTGAAGGCGAAGTCGGGCAGGTATTCCACTATCTGGGCACCCACAGCACGAAGTGACTCAACCCACTCCCCGCGCACCGGGCCGCTGAACTGCACCAGGTAACTGGTGAGGTCGTTGTCACCGACCGCGTTCGCCCCCAGACCCGGCACGGACGGCGCCGCCTGACTGGGTTGCGGGTGGAAGTCGCCGGTGATCAACCGGATCGGCGGGCCCGCCGGTGCCGCGTGCGCGGCGGCGGGTACGGCCAGTGCCGCACCAGCCAGCAACGCGGCGAGGCCTAAGCGGCCTGATCTTGCTGCGCCCATGAAGTCCTGCCTTCGAGGAGACGACCAACTCGTGTGAGCGGGAACTATGCGGCGCTGACCAGCGCAAACGACGAAAGTCTTCGCGGATGTGAACGCAGATCGGCCGAACGGCCCACCCCTTCGGTAGGGCGATGGACCCAATGGGCCCCGCCATTCGTCCGGGGAATTTCTCGCAGCCGCAGCAGCGTGTATTCCCAGGCCCGACGACGTCGGCCGGCAGCTGGCGAACGATTGCAACAATCGGGTTCTGGGGCCGGTCCCCGACGACACACAGCCCGGCGCTGTGTCACTATCACGCCATGTCCCAGTCGACAGGCACGATCATCACGGTGGCGCCGACGGGGGCCGAGCACGCCAAGCCGGACGTGCCGAACCTGCCGGTGACGCTGGCGGAGCTGGTGAGCACCGCGCAGGACTGCGAGCGGGTCGGCGCGGCCATGATCCACGTGCACATCCGGGACGCGGACGCCAAACCCACGCTCGACCTCGGTCGTCTCAAGGACACCGTGGCGGCGTTGCGGGAACAGACGAACCTGATCGTCCAGCTGTCCACCGGGGGCGCGGTGACGGATCCGGAATCCGACCGGCTCGCGGTTCTCGACGCGATGCCCGATTCGGCCTCGTGCACGATGGGCACGGTCAACTTCGGCGACGACGTTTTCCTCAACAGGTGGGATTTCGTCGTCGCACTGCACAAGGGAATGCAGGAGCGCGGCATCGTCCCCGAGTACGAGATCTTCGACCTCGGCCAGCTCGCCTCATTGCACAGATTGCTCGACACGTACGGACCGCCCGCGGGTGGTCACGTGCACGTCGATCTGGTGATGGGAGTGCCCGGCGGAATGCCGGGCGACGCGGAGACACTCGTCGCGGCGTTGCGGCTCATTCCGGACGGCGCGACGTTTTCGGCAACGGGCATCGGCCGGAGCACCCTGCCGGTGATGCTCGCCTCGTTGTCCGCGGGTGGCCATTTGCGGGTCGGGATGGAGGACACCATCTCGTACGCACGTGGTGAGCGGGTCAAGGACAACGCGCAACTGGTGGCGAGGGCGGCCGGGCTGGCCCGAATCGCCCAGCGGCCGCCGCTGGCGGTCGCTCACGTCCGTGAACTGCTGGGGGTCAAGGGTGAAAAGGGGCTGGCCGATGTGGCGGTCTAGGCGCTGTTGCCGGAGGATGATCCCGTGATCGAAGTCCGACCTGGTGGGCGCCGACGCATCGACCGCGTGCTCGACCCGGACTACATCGAGGGCCTTGACCGGCTCGGCTTGGCCGAGGTGCGGGCACGGCGGGACGATGCCGCGCAGGAAGAGACGGACCTGTCCTACCTGCGCAGGCTGCTGCACGGGCGGATCGACATCGTGCGGGCCGAACAGAAGCGGCGCACCGAGGGCGGTTCGGCCTCGGTCGTCGAGCAACTCGCCACGATCCTCGCGGACAACGCGGTCGGTCCGGCGATGGGCATGGGCCGGTACCAGACCCTGGAGCCGTCGCGGGCCGAGGCGCACCGCAGGCACGTCGAGGCGCTGGTGTCCGACGCCGACCTGTCGGACGTCTCGTCGCTGCCCGACGAGCGGCTGGAGCTGGCGCTGCAGACGTACGCCAAGGAAGAGGCCTCCGTCTCGCAGCGGCGCCGCCAGGTCCAGGTGGTGATGGACCTGCTCAACGCCGAGATCGCCAAGCGGTACCGGGAGGGCAAGGCCTCGGTCGACGAGCTGCTCGCGGCCGAGCGCGTCCGGGAGGACCAGCCCGACCTCTAGTTGAACCGCTCCCTGATGGCGAGCTCGCCCCAGAACTCGCGGAGCTGTTCGAACCGTTCGGCGACGATTTCGGCGTCGCCGGATTCGAGGGCGTCCACGATCGCGTTGACGTCCTCGCACGTCGAGTCGCCCGCCAGCTGCTCGTCGTCCAGCAACTGTACGAGGCCGCCGTAGTCCAGCTCGACGGCAGAATTACCGTCGAAATGCTCGAGCCACCCGGCGGTGTCCTCGAGGACCTTGGCCGGGCCGCGCTCACCGAAGGTGCTCGCTGCGAGCTCGTAGGCGCGGGAGACCCTGGCTTGGGCGTCTGCCATCGTCGCGCGCCACGAACTTTCCCGGTCGGGTGACGCCACCGGCGCGAGGTTCAGTCGGCGGTGCGCGGGCTCGAACATGACGAACCACGGCAGCGGGACGGTCCACGTGGTCGACACGGCGTGCACGGCGCCGGAGGGCTGCTCGGACAGCACCGAGGCCGCGCGCGCCCGTATGGCGTCCGTCGAGGCGGATATCGCCGCGTCCCGCAGCGCTGGGTGGGCGGTGGCCAGGAACCCGACGAGAGCCGCTGCTGAGCGGGGCATCACGTCGAGCGGGCAGACGAGCGGCCCGGTCCCGTCGGCCGCGCCCGGCACGTCCCGCGGCTGGAGGACGAGGGCGTCCTTGAGAGTCCGCGGGGACGGGCTGCCGTCGGCCGACTCGCCCGGGAGCAATCTCGGCGGCACGGAAAGTTGTGACCTGAACCACATTTCCCGTTCGCGTTCGCCGACAGCCGAACGCACGAGGGGATCGCTCTCTACTACGTTCCGTAGCCGATTTGACAACTCAGTGTCAAAAGCCGACAACGGTTCGTACACCCGAAGGTAGGCGACGAACGGACGAGGCACTACTTCATGCTGTCATGCGCGGGCCGGGACGGGTCGATCGGCCGATCGAGGCTGATCTGTCATCACCGGCACATGGTGCCGCGTCGCGTCGAACCCCATCGGCACGGTACGGTAGTTGTCAGGAATCAGTTGTCGAGACGAGTGGGGCCGCCGTTTCCCCCGGCCGCCCCATCCCTGTGCGAGGGGGTCGAGCCATGGGGCGCGGCCGGGCGAAGGCCAAGCAGACGAAGGTGGCCCGAGAGCTCAAGTACAGCACTCGGAACACGGACTTCGATGCTTTGCAGCGAGAGCTGTCGGGCACGAACGAGTCCAGTGATCACCAAGAAGAGGACCGTAGCGACGACTACGACGACGGTTACGACGACTACCGTCGCTGAATCTCGGCACACAGACACCAGGGCGCGCTAGGTAGTGGCCTGCCCTGGTGTCCGTGTGCCGGACGATCCTCACGCACGACATCGGTGTGTCCGCCGTTGCGACACCCCGTGTTCCGCCATTGCGGCAGCATGGGAAACCCCTGACTGGTCACGGGGAATCTCATGCTGCCGGAATGGACTCCGGGCAGGCTAGGGCGCCAGGTAACGCACCTGGTTCGCCTTCGCCGCATCCAGTTCTTCGCGTGCCGTGGCGATTTCCGCGCGGTGCGAAACCTGCGGGACGCCCACTTCCCACCAGGCGCCCGCTTCGGTCCACGAACTCGGATGTGTCTTGACGACGACTACAGCCGGAACGCCTGACGCGGCGTGTTCCCGCGCTTTCGAATAGGCGGCGCGCAGGTCTCCGACGGTGTCCGCGACGAGAACCGCACAACCGAGTCCGGCGGCGTGTGTGGCGAAATCCACGCGTGGCGGTTCGGGCAGCAGACTGCGGGCGTCGGAATACATGTTGTTGAACCCCGCGCCGCCCTGGCCGCGTTGTAGACGGTCGATGACGGCGTATCCGTCGTTGTCGCACACGACCGCGACGAATCCGTGCCCGGCGAACGCCGCCGAGAACAGCTCGGAGTTGAGCATCAGGTACGAGCCGTCACCCAGCAGAGTGGTCACGATCCCCGAGGGCCGGGCCATCGCCGCGCCCCACGCGCCCGCGAGCTCGTAGCCCATGCACGAGAAGCCGTATTCAACGTCCATTGTCGACTCGCCACGGGCCCGCCAGCCGCCGATCAGCTCGCCGGGCAGGCCGCCGGACGCGGTCATCACGTAGTCGTCCGGTCCGGAGATGTCGTTGACGACCCCGACGACCTCGGCGTAGGTCGGCAACGAGCCGCCGGCCGACCGCAGTCCCGTGATGTGCTCGTCCCACTTCGCCAGTTCGGCCGGGGCGCGCGACGACCAGCTCTCGGGCGCGTTCCAGCCGGTGAGCGGCAGCTCTTCGAGGCCTTCGCGGGCGTCGGCGACGACCGCGACCGCACCGTGCTTCACCGCGTCGAAGCGGGCCGCGTTGATGGTCACGAGTTTGACGTCCGGTGCGAACACCGACCAGGACGCGGTCGTGAAGTCCTGCAGACGCGTGCCCACGGCGATCACGACATCGGCTTCGGCGGCCAGCGCGTTGGCCGACGCCGAGCCGGTGATGCCCAGCGGACCGGCGTGCAGCGGGTGGGAGTGCCGCACGAGCGTGCGCCCGGCGGTGGTCTCCACCATCGGGACGTTGTGGCGCTCGGCGAACTCGATCGCGGTCTGTGCCGCGCCGGAGTACCGCACACCACCGCCCAGCACCAGCAACGGACGCTGCGACGAGCGGATCAGCTCGGCGGCCCGGCCGACCGAACGCCGGTCGGGGCGCGGCCTGAGCACGTGGTGCACGACCGGCTCGAACAGCGACTCCGGGAAGTCGAACGCCTCGGCCTGGACGTCCTGCGGCAGCGCCAGAGTCACCGGACCGCACTCACCCGGGTCGGTCAGGACCCTCGCGACCTGCGGCAACGTGGCGATCAGCTGCTCGGGCCGGGTGATCCGGTCGAAGTAGCGGCTGACCGGCCGGAAAGCGTCGTTCACGCTGACCGTGGCGTCGCCGAACGGCTCGATCTGCTGCAGCACTGGATCCGGGGCGCGGTTGACGAACGTGTCGCCGGGCAGCAGGAGCAGCGGCAGCCGGTTGGCGTTGGCGACACCGGCCGCGGTGACCATGTTGAGCGCGCCGGGGCCGATCGACGACGTGGCCACGCCGGCCTGGCGGCGGTGGGTGGCTTTGGCGTAGCCGACGGCCGCGAGCGCCATGCCCTGCTCGGTGTGGCCGCGCCACACCGGGATCTGCGCGCGGTACTCCTCCAAGGCGGCGCCGAGGCTCAGCACGTTGCCGTGCCCGAAGATGGCGTAGACCGCGGGGAACAGCGGGGCTTCGGTGCCGTCGAGCAGTTCGGTCCGTTGTGCCACAAGCCAACGGACCAGGGCCTGCGCGGTTGTCAGCTTCATGGGGCGACCCTCCCTTCGGCCGAGGTCACCGGGCAGCGCGGGTCGTCGACCTGCTTGTCCCACGACTGCCGCACCCACGTGTGGGCCGGGTCGTCGCAGAAGGCCATCGAGCGGTCGTCGGCAGGCCCGGCGAGAACGTTGAGGTAGTACATCGGGTAGCCCGGCGCGGCCACACACGGACCGTGGTACCCGCGGGGGATCAGGAAGACGTCGCCGTCGCGGACGGTCACGTCCTCGTCGATCGCGCCGTCGGCGGTGTAGGTCTTGTGGAAGCCGAAGCCTTCGCGCGACGGCGTGATCCCGTCCGGCCCGGCGATCCGGAAGTAGTAGATCTCCTCGTTGACCACCTCGCAATCGCTTGCTTCGTCGTGCTTGTGCGGCGGGTAGGACGACCAGTTGCCGTCCGGGGTGATCAGTTCGCACGCGCTGAGCTTGTCGGCGTGGTCCCAGACTCCCGGCACGCCGAAGTTGGTGACCTGCCTGGTGGCGTTGCCCGAACCGCGGACCTCGACGGGGACCTGCGGCGCCGGGCCGTACTCCGGGTCGAGGCGCTTGGTGCAGCGGGCCATCGGCAGCGCGACCTCGGCACCGTCCTTTGCCGACAAGGTGACTTCGGCGTCGCGGGGCACGTAGGCGAAGTCGGTGACCCTGGTGAAGACGGAGTCCCTGCCTTCGAGGTCGAACACCGAGCCGTCCACCGCGACCGTCAGGCTGCCCGCCAGCGGCAGCACGAACGCCTCGAACTCGCCGGTCGACACGGTCCTGGTCGCACCGGGCGCCAGCGTGAGCACCCGGAGCCCGGTGTACGTCCAGCCCGCGTCCCCGGGGCCGAGCCGGATCGGGTCGCCCCCGTCCGACAGGGTCCCATGTGGACGGTGCAGACTCATGCCCTCACTCCTTCCCGCAGGACGTTGGCGGCGGCTTCGACAGCGGCGGCGACGTCGCCGTCAGGTGGGTAGAGCAGCGCGCGGCCCACGACCAGGCCACGCACGACCGGGTGCCGGAGCGAACGGCCCCACGACGCGATGTCCTCGTCGACGTCCGGGCCGGGCACACCGCCGAGGACGACGGTCGGCAAGGTCGTGGCATCCAGCACGAAATCAGGGTCGTCCGGCGCGGGCAGTTTCAACCACGTGTACGCGGACGTCTCGCCGAGCGAAGACGCCACGGTCGCCGCGCGTGCCAGCGACGGACCGTCCTTGAGCAGCTGGAGCTTGCCGTCGACCCGGCGGTACGGCAGCGGCTCGACCATCGCCATCACGCCTCGCGCGGCGAGTTCCGTGACCGCGTCCGCGCAGGCCTGCAAGGTCGGAACGGTGCCCGCGTCGTTGTCGACGATCCGCAGCAGCATCTTGCCGCCGTCCAGGCCGAGGCCGGCGACGGCGGCGGCGCTGTAGGCGGTGAACCGGTCGTCGATCTCCCAGTCGGCGCCGGCCAGGCCGCCGCGGTTCATCGACCCGATGACGATCTTGTTCTGCAGTGCGCCGAGCAGCAGCAGCTCCTCGATGATGTCCGGGGTGCCCAGCACACCGTCCACAGCGGGGTTCGCCAGCGCGATGAGCAGGCGTTCCAGCAGCGTACGGCGGTTGACCATGGCGTTCGGGTCGCCCGGGACACCCATCGCGCCACGGGCCGTGTGGTCCGCCGCGACGAGGAACATCGTGCCGTCGTCCGTCAGCAGAGACGCACGGCGCGCGCGAGTTGTATACAGCTTATGCACAGCCTGTGGATTGTTCGCACGGGTGTGCAAGAGCTCGGCCCACTGGGCGTCACTGATCACCTTGGAGGCGCTCCTCGATCTCGGCAGGCACCGGCATGGCGTCGGCACAGGCCAGCCTGCCCGCGACGATGGCACCGGCGACGTTGGCGTACTCGGCGATGCGGACCGGCTCCCAGCCCGACAGCAGGCCGTGGACCAGCGCGCCGCCGAACGCGTCGCCGGCGCCGAGCCCGCAGACCACGTCGATCGGGTGCGGTGGCACGGTCCACGACCCGTCCCGGGTCGCCACCAGCACGCCGTCCGCGCCCTTTTTGATCATCACGAGCGACACGCCGCGGTCCAGGATGCGGCGCGCGGCCTCGTCGGGGTCCGCGGTGCCGACGGCAACCTCGGCCTCGGTCCGGTTGCCCACCGCGACCGAGACGTGGTCGAGCATCCACGAGATCTGCTCGCGGGCAGCGGCCACGTCGGTCCAGAACATCGGCCGGTAGTCCATGTCCAGCACGGTGTGATCCCGGCGGCCCCTCGTCTTGAGGATCTCGCGCTGCGTGCCGCGCGCCGGTTCGGTGCTCACGCCCGTCCCGGTCACCCACAGCACGGGCACAGCCGAGACGACGTCCCAGGGGACGTCGTCCGGCGTGATGGTCAGGTCGGGCGCGGTGGGCAGCCGGTAGAACAGCAACGGCGGGTCCTCCGGCGGGTCCAGCGCGCAGAACACCACCGGGGTCAACAGGTCCGGCGACGTACCCACGTACGACGGCGAAACCCCGAACCCCGTCAACGCGTCCCGGACGTAGTCACCGAACCCGTCCGGCCCGACCTTGGTCAGCACAGCGGTCTCACGGCCCAGCCGCGCGGCGGCGACCGCGACGTTGGTCGCGGTGCCGCCGAGCGACTTGGCGAAGGTCCGCACCTCGGCCAGCGCAACCCCGCTCTGCTCGGGGTAGAGGTCCACCCCGACCCGGCCGACCGTCAGCGCCTCGATGGTCACTTCTGTACCGCCCTGAGTTCGTGCTCGAGGGCCTCCAGTTCGGCCCCACCGGCCATCTGCCGGGTGAGCTCCTCGATGGTGATGTCGCCTTTCTCGTACGAGCCGAGGCTCCGGCCGCGCTTGAGCAGCAGGAACCGGTCGCCGACGGGATAGGCGTGGTGCGGGTTGTGCGTGATCAGCACGACCCCGAGGCCGCGGTCACGCGCCTGCGCGACGTACCGCAGCACGACACCGGCCTGTTTCACACCGAGTGCGGCGGTCGGCTCGTCGAGGATGAGCACCTTCGCTCCGAAGTGGACAGCTCGGGCGATCGCCACGCACTGCCGTTCACCGCCGGAGAGCGTGCCGACTGGCTGTTCGACGTCCCGCAGGTCGATGCCCATCTCGGCGAGGGCGGTCTTCGTGGTTTCCCTGCCCTTCCTGCGGTCGAGGCGCCGCAACGGGCCCCAGCCGACCGTGGGCTCGGAGCCGAGGTAGAAGTTGCGCCACACGCTCATCAACGGCACCACGGCCAGGTCCTGGTAGACGGTCGCGATGCCGCTGTCGAGCGCCTCACGCGGCGAGGAGAACCGCACCTCGTTGCCGTCGAGCAGGAACTGGCCTTTGTCGTGCTGGTGCACCCCGGCCAGGATCTTGATCAGGGTGGACTTGCCCGCGCCGTTGTCGCCGAGCACGCACGTGACCTCACCTGGATTGACCACAGTGGACACGTCGGCCAGCGCGATGACACTGCCGTACGTCTTGCCGATCTCGCGGACCTCGATCATCGACGCACCCTCTCTGCCCGGCGCCGGAAGGTGTTGTTCACCAGGACGGCGGCCAGCAGCATGATGCCGAGGAACAACATGAACCAGTCGCTGTTCCACTGCGCGTACACGATTCCCTGCCGTGCCATGCCGAAGATCAGCGCACCGATCGCCGCGCCGACGGCGGAACCGAACCCGCCGGTGAGCAGACAGCCGCCGATGACGGCGGCGATGATGTACTGGAACTCCAGGCCGATGCCCTGGTTGGCCTGCACGCTGGCGTTGCGCAGGATGTTGATCGACCCGACGATCCACGCGGCGAACGCGGTCGTCATGAACAACGTGATCTTCGTCCGCACAACGGGAACACCGACGGCCCGCGAGCTGAGCGCAGAACCGCCGACCGCGAACGTCCAGTTGCCGAACCGCGTCCGGACAAGCACCCACGCGGCGACGGCGGCGAACAGCACCCACCACAGGATGGACACCTGGAAGTCCGTGCCACCGACGTTGATGGTGGACGCGAACAGCATGCCGGCGCTTTCGTAGCCATCGGCCGAACGCATCCCGGAAACCTGAACGGTCCCGGTGATCAGCCGCGTGACACCGAGGTTGAGGCCCTGCAACGCCAGGAAAGTGCCCAGGGTGACGATGAAACTCGGCAGCCCGGTCCGCATGACCAGCCAGCCGTTGACCGCGCCGACGCCGAGGGCGAAGACCAGCGAGAGCAGTAGCGCGAACCACACGTTGAGCCCGACCTGCGTCGCGAAGATCGCGGTGACCAGCGCGGTCGACGCGGTCATCACACCCGCGGACAGGTCGAACTCGCCGCCGATCATCAGCATCGCGACGGCGACCGCCATGATGCCCAGCGTCGAGGCGTCGTCCAGCCAGTTCGCGACGCCGAGCGGACTGAGGAACTGACCGGCGACGACCGAGAAGAAGACGAAGACGGCCAGCGCCCCGAGCAGGGCGCCGATCTCGGGGCGGACGACGAGCCGGTCCCACAGACCGGGTTTGGCCAGCCGCTCGTCGGACTGGGTCTGCACAGCGACGCTCATCGAGTCACCAGGCCTTCCCCGGACACAGCGCCCAGGCAGCCGTCTCGCTGCCCGCGCTCAACCGACCGCCTGGCCTGGGCGGGGGCGAACCGATGACCCCTTCGCCAAATCGGGTTGTCCACAACCCGCCGGTAACCCCTTTGACCAGCCCCTACCCCCGGTAGACTGGAGCAGGGCAGTCCCCCCTGGGAGTGGTGGGGGATTTCCTGGTGGGGGTTTTGCCGGACCTGTAGCGCAACGCTCATCGCGTGCCCTTCTCGGCGAAGGGGGCGATCGTGTCCACGTTGGACTTGTCGACGAAGCCGGGCCCGGTCAGCACTGGCCGACCGCCGCCGACGGTGTTCGCGTTGTCCTTGTAGAGCTTGAGGAACACGATCGGCAGGTAGCCCTGCTCGTACTGCTGCTGGTCGACCGCGAACAGGACGTCACCGGCCTTGATCGCGGTCACGACATCTGTGTTCAGGTCGAACGTGGCCACCTGTGCCTTGGAGCCCGCGCCCTTGATCGCGGTCACGGCACCGGCCGCCACCTGCGAGTTCAGCGCGAGCACGGCGTCGACAGACGGGTCGGCCTGGACCGCGCCCTTGATGCGGGACTGGGCGTCGGTCGGGTTGTTGATGTCGACCTGGAGCGTGGTCACGTTGCCGAACGCGCTCTTCGCGCCGTCGCAGCGCTGGTTCTGGCCGATGTTGCCGGCCTCGTGGATCACGCACAGCAGCTTGGTCTTGCCCGCGTCCTTCAGGCGTTCGCCCGCGCCCTCACCCGCGATCGTCTCGCTCTGGCCGACGTGGGTCAGTGCGCCGAACTCCGCGCTCTTGGCTTCACCGGAGTTGATCGTGATCACCGGGATCCCGGCTTTCACCGCGTTCTGGATCGAGGTTTTCAGCGCGTCCGGGTTCGCCATCGACACCACGAGGCCGTCGACCTTCTGGGCGATGGCGTTGTCGATCAGTTTGGCCTGGGCGCCCGGGTCACCGTCGGCCTTGTAGTCGACCTGCGCACCGAGTTGCTTGCCTGCGGCTTCGGCGCCGTTCTTCACCACGTTCCAGAACGCGTCACCTGACGTGCCGTGTGTGACGACGGCGACGCGCAGGCTCCCGCCGCCGCTGTTGGGGGTCGGCGCGGCGCCACCACCCGCGGCGGGCTTGTCACCTTGCGGGCCGCTGCACGCGGCCAGTACCAACGCTCCGGCGGCCACAGCTGCCGCGAACTTGAACTTCACGAAGCGATCGGACGTCATCGTCTCTCCTCGCTGAGCGGCTTTCACAGACCGCCGATTATCTGGTTGAGGTGGCGCAGGCTGCTCGCAGTGTCCCGTTTCGGCGTATCGACCGGACTCTGCTCGCTCAGTGCGGTGTCCTGTTCGAGGACGTACCACCCGTCGTAGCCCGCTTGGTGGACGAAGCGGACGACCGCCTCGATGTCCACGTCCCCCTGACCGAGCGGCACGTACATGCCCTGCCCGACCGCTTCGGTGTAGCCGAGTTCGCCCGCGCGGACCTTGTCCGCGAGGTCGGCTCGGACGTCTTTGAGGTGCAGGTGCCCGATCCGCTCGGGGTGTCGCCCGGCGAGCGCGACCGGGTCGGTGCCGCCGATCATCAGGTGCCCGGTGTCCAGGCACAGCGGCAGGTCCGAGTCACGCACGAACCGCTCCACCTCGGCCTCGGTTTCCACGTGCGTGCCCACATGCGGGTGCAGCACGGTCTGAAGGCCATGCCCGGCGGCGATGTCACGGATCTGCGCCGCGGTGCTGATCAGCGTGGCCCATTCGGTGTCGGTGAGCGCCGGGCGGTCGTCGTAACCGGCGAGACCAGTAGCAGCCGCCAGCACAAGCACCTCAGCGCCACAAGTGGCTAGAAGTCTCGCCGTCCGTTCGGCTTCGACGACGCTGGACGAATCATGCAGCGGTACCGCGAGAAATCCGCCGACCAGGGTCAGGTCGTACGCGGTCAGCACGGCGCGGAGCTCGGCCGGATCGGTCGGCAGGTACTCCGGCGGGCCCAGTTCGGTCGCGGTCAGGCCGAGTCCGGCCATCTCGCCCAGCACCTTGTCCCGGTCGAGCATCACGCCCCAGCCGGGGACTTCGCAGACGCCCCACGAGATCGGCGCTCCAGCGAGCTTCACGCGACCACCTCCTGCTCGATCCTCACCGGTGCGCCCGAGCGGCGCGACTCGTCGCACGCCAGTGCCAGGCGCAGGCTGGTCAGGCTGTCCCGTGCGGGCGACGGGTTCTGCGCGCGACCAGCGACGACGTCCACGAACACGGCCATCTCGTTGAGGTACGCGCGGTGGAACCGTTCCGGGAAGCCGGGATACGCGTCCGCACCGACCTTCGGACCGTCCGGTTCGAGCGACGTCAACGGAGTGCGCGAGTCGACTCCGACGGCGAGGGAATCCTTGCTGCCCAACACTTCGATGCGGTGGTCGTAGCCGAGCGGGTCGTGCCGCCCGCCGACGAGCACGGCATGCGCGCCGCCCGCGAACTTCAGCATCACGACGGCGTTGTCCACGTCGTCGGCGTCCGCGAAAGCCTGGTCGACCAGGACGGACCCGGACGCGTACACCTCCACCACCGGCTCACCGACCAGCCACGGGACGGCGTCGAGGTCGTGGATCAGCAGGTCGCGGAAGATCCCGCCGGACGCGGGGAGGTAGCCGAAGTCGGGCGGTTCGGCGTCGTTGCCGGTCGACCGGACCAGGTAGAGCTTGCCCACCTCACCAGCGCGGATGCGCCGGTGGAGCTCGGCGACAGCGGGGTCGAAGCGGCGCTGGAAACCGACGAGCACCTCGACACCGGACGCATCGATGTCGTCCGCCAGCGCGCTCATCTCGGCGAAATCACTCGCGATCGGCTTCTCGCACAACGCGGGCGTCCCCGCGGCGAGCGCGCGGCGGAGGGTTTCCGGGTGGGTCGTGGTCGGAGTCGCGATCAGCACACCGTCACTGGCGCTGAGCAACGCGTCCAGGTCGTCGACCGCCCGCGCGCCGACGCTCGCCGCGACCTCGGCGGCGCGACCCGGGACCGGGTCGAACAGGACGACCTCGTCCACCGCGTCGAGCGAGGCGAGGTTGCGCGCGTGCATCGTGCCGATCCGGCCGACTCCGGCTACTCCGATACGCATGCTTCTCCAATGGATCCGCAGGTCAGGGCCAGTCTTTGTTAGAGCGCTCTACTTGTTGGAGCGCTCCAATGCTGTATTGTGTGCCAAGTCGTGTCAAGGGCGCGTTGCCCGCTTGTTACAGCCCGGAGGACCTCTTGACTCGCCCGACCATGGAAGACGTGGCCCGGCTGGCCGGTGTGTCGCGCGCGCTGGTCTCCCTGGTCATGAACGACTCGCCGAAGGTGAGCGAGCAGCGCCGCAAGGCCGTGCTCGACGCCGCCGAGCAGCTCGGTTACTCACCGCACGCGATGGCCCGATCGCTGGCCAGCCGGACGTCGACCGTGCTCGGCGTGATGGTTTCCGACCTGCACAACGCGTTCTTCGCGGAAGTCGTCGACGGCATCGACGAAGTGGCGCAGGCGGAGGGCTTCGAGCTGATCATCAACACGGGTGGTCGCAGTCCCGCGCGTGAGAAGCGCGCGGTGAACGGCCTGCTGGCCTTCCGCCCGGCCGGGTTGGCGCTGCTCGGCCCGGTCGTGCCCCCGAACACGCTGGCCGAGGCCGCCGAACAGGCGCCGACGGTACTGGTGGCCAGATCGTCTCGTCTGTCAACTTTGGACACGGTGAACGACGACGGCGAAGCGGGCTCAGCACTGGCCGTCGATCATCTGGTGTCGTTGGGCCACAACGACATCGCCCACCTGGACGGTGGCGTCGGCTCACAGGCCCCGCAACGCAGGCGCGGCTACACCGCGGCGATGCGACGCCACGGCCTGACACCGCGCGTGATCCCGAGCGAGTACACGGACCTCGCCGGCGCGAAGGCCGTCCGCCAACTGCTGGAACAAGGACCACTCCCGACAGCGTTGGTGGCGGCCAACGACTTCAACGCGGTCGGCGCGATCTCCGCACTGGAAGAGGCCGGACTGCGTGTCCCACAGGACATGTCGGTCGTCGGGTACGACAACACGTCGCTGGCAGGCCTCAGGCACGTCTCGTTGACGACAATCGACCAGCCGCGCCACGAGATCGGCAGGCTCGCGGGTGAGGCGCTGGTGCAACGGGTCCGCGGCGAACGCACCGAGCCGGTGAAGAAGCTGTTGCACCCCTCTCTCGTGGTCCGTTCGACTACCCAAGCCAGGAGCTGAAATGTCAGAGCTTGTCCCGCACTACATCGACGGCGCACGGACAACGGGAACGTCAGTGGAAACCGGTGACGTGTTCGAGCCGTCTTCGGGGGCGGTCACGCGCAAGGTCGCGCTGGCGTCACAGTCCGATGTGGAGCTTGCGGTGGCGTCGTCGGTGAAGGCGGCACGGGAATGGGCCGAGTCGTCGCTGTCGACGCGCAGCCGGATCATGTTCGCCTTCCGCGAGCTGGTGCACCGGCACAGGGACGAACTGGCGGCGTTGATCACGGCGGAGCACGGGAAGGTGTTGTCGGACGCGGCGGGTGAGGTGCAGCGCGGGCTCGAGGTCGTGGAATTCGCGTGCGGCATCCCACAGCTGCTGAAGGGCGAGCACTCCGAGCAGGTGTCACGCGGCGTGGACGCGTACTCGGTACGTGAACCGCTGGGCGTGGTCGCGGGGATCACGCCGTTCAACTTCCCCGCGATGGTCCCGATGTGGATGTTCCCGCTGGCCATCGCGGCCGGGAACGCCTTCGTGCTGAAGCCTTCCGAGCGTGACCCGTCGACAGCGGTCCGGCTGGCGGAGCTGTTCAGCGAAGCCGGGCTGCCCGCAGGTGTGCTGAACGTCCTGCAAGGCGACGCGACCGCGGTGAACGCACTCCTGGACCACCCCGACGTGGCGGGCGTGTCGTTCGTCGGCTCGACACCGATCGCCAAGCACGTGTACGCCCGCGGCACGGCGAACGGCAAGCGTGTGCAGGCGTTGGGCGGAGCGAAGAACCACATGGTCGTGTTGCCCGACGCCGATGTCGAGGTCGCGGCGGACGCGGCGGTGTCCGCCGGCTACGGCAGCGCGGGTGAACGTTGCATGGCCATCTCGGTGGTCGTGGCGGTCGGGGACATCGCGGACCCGCTGGTCGCCGCGATCGCCTCCCGAACCGGCTCGTTGGTCACAGGTCCAGGCACAGACCCGGCATCCCAGATGGGGCCGCTGGTGACGGGCGTGCACCGCGATCGCGTGGCCTCGTACGTGGACGCCGGTGCCGCCTCGGGCGCGTCGCTGGTCGTGGACGGGCGTGGATTCGTCCCCGCCGGGCACGAGGACGGCTTCTGGCTGGCGCCGACGCTGTTCGACAACGTGACCCCGGAAATGTCGATCTATCGAGACGAGATCTTCGGCCCGGTGCTGTGCGTGGTGCGCGTGCCGACGTTCGACGCCGCCGTGGAGTTGGTCAACGCCAACCCCTACGGCAACGGAACGGCGATCTACACGGGCGACGGCCTGGCAGCGCGTGAGTACCAGAGGCGCGTGCACGTGGGGATGATCGGGATCAACGTGCCGATTCCGGTGCCGATGGCGTACTACTCCTTCGGCGGGTGGAAGGACTCGCTGTTCGGCGACACCCACGTGCACGGCGCGGAAGGCGTGAAGTTCTACACGCGCGCCAAGGCCGTGACGTCCCGGTGGCCGCGCCAGTCAGGCATCGACCTCGGCTTCCCCACTCACGGGTGACACCCACACGATGTCGGGGACGACATCCGGCCCACTGCGGATGTACATCAGGGCGTTCTCGGCCTCGGCAAGGAAGTACTGGTTACGACCGTCGGCCGAGACCATGTAGGCGGTGCTGTCCTTGAACTCCATACCCCAGCCGATGATGGTGGAGGCGTCCTCGCCGAGCTTGGTCACGATGGCGGCGAACAGGCGAGGCGCCTGGGCTTTGACGAACTCGGCAGCCTTCAAGTCACTGATGTCGTTGCTGGTGTCGTTGCTGGTGTCGTCAGTCACGAAGTAACCCTCTCATCGATCACGAGCGCTCTTTACCAATTGCCGCCCAGTCTCCGGGCTGGTAAAAGATCATGTCAACACCCGATCGGGCGATATGATTGATGACGAAAAGTGCCTCTACGCTGGTTGCATGGCCGGTAACAGGACAGTGACCTCGAAGGGTCTCGCTCTAGGAGCAGCTCTTCGCGAAGCGCGCGTGAGCGCTGGTCATCTCAATCTCAGCAGATTTGCGGAGCGGCTTGGCAGGTCACCGGCAACGCTGTCTCGCTGGGAGACCGGCCAACGGGTGCCCCGCCCGGAGGACGTGGCTCAGATACTGGGCGTTCTGGGGATCACCGGTGAACCCTTCGAGGACATCCTCGCCCTGACACACGACACCGGTTCATCCTCGTGGCTGGCGGTGTCCTTGCCGGAACAGCGACGCCACTTGGAGGCGTTGCTTCGCTTCGAACGCGATGCACGGCGAATCACCATGGTCACGCCGCTGCTGGTGCCCGGGTGGTTGCAAACACCCGACTACGCCCGGGCGATCATGACAGCGGGTGGTGCGCCACAGGACGAGATCGAGTCCCGGGTCAGAACTCGGGTCGGTCGGCGCGAGGTGTTGCGCCAGACCGAACTGACCGCCTTCGTCGGCCATGCCGCTCTGGTGCAACAGATCGGCGGCCGAGATGTGATGCGCAAGCAACTGGAGTTCCTGCTCAACAGGGGCAAGAATGTGGATTTGCGGGTCATCCCGTTCGCGACAGACTGGCACCCTGCGCTGGAAGGCCCTTGGAGCGTGATCGAACCCGCGCAGGGCACCACCGTTGTCTACTTGGAGAACCGCCGATCGGGTTTGTTCCTGCATGAGGAAGCCGACATCGCGGCGTACCGGGAAGCCGCCGAGTCGGTGCGAGACGTAGCGCTGAGCACCGACGAATCCATGCGGCTCATCACCGACGAGATCCACAACCTGGAGAGGTGAAGACAAGGTCCATGACTGCCCCCACCGGTTGGAAGAAGTCGACTCACAGCGTGAACGGCAGCGAGTGCGTCGAGGTGCGTGCCGACCTCGGCGCGGTCCGTGACACCAAAAATCCAAGCCTGAACATTGAATTCAATGTGCAGGACCTGGTCGCCGCCATCCGCTCCGGCCGACTCGACTGACACGGCCGACTCGACTGCTCGGCTGCTCGGCTTACTACACCGAACCACCACTCGGAGCCCCACCGAACACCACCGAAGCGCAACGAGGCCCACCGATGCCCCCGGCACTCGCCGGGGGCATCTACATTCAGGCACATAGCATTCAGGAACACTGCATTCAGTTGTCCAACATCCAGCCAGCCCAACGCGCACACTGCATTCAGATGCCCACCACCCGGGCCCAGCCTCCCCTGCACACTGCATTCAGGTGCACAACATTCAGCCAAAGCTGCCGGACACTGCATTCAGGTGCACAGCATTTTGTCCACTACGGACAGCACGGCCGCGTTGTTGCGTTCGCCCTCTGCGGGGTTCTTCAGGCCTGACATCGCCGTCACCCCTATCGACGCCTTGCGGCCGTCTTCTGTTGCGCCGCCACGGGTTTCGTAGCCGTGGATGTCACCGCCGTGGCCCCAGTACACGCCTCCGCACGTCAACGGTGAGCTCATGATTCCCAGGCCGTACCGGGCTCCGGCCCAGAGTTTCGCGGGAACCGTCTTCTTCATCTCGGCCAACTGCGCTGCTGGGACGAGGTTTCCGCTGACCAGGGCTCCGTAGAAGCCGTTGAGGTCTGCTGGTGTCGTCACCAGTTGCCCGGCTGCCCAGCCCCAGGACGGGTCCATGACCGTGATGTCGATGATCCGGCCGTCTTTCGTTCGGGCGTAGCCGTGCGGGTGCGGGCCGCGGATGGTTCGTTCCCCGACGTTCGGCCAGTAGGTGTCACGCAGGCCGATGCGCTCCACTATGCGGGTTGTCACCTGCTCGGCGATCGGGCGTCCTGTCACGCGTTCGACCGTGAGACCGAGCAGGGCGTAGCCGGTGTTGCTGTACTCCCAGTCTGTTCCCGGTTTGAAGCTCGCCGGCTGTTGCAGGGCCACGTCCACCAGGCGCCGGGGGTCGAAGTAGGTGTCCCTCGCCTTCTCGATGTCTTCCAGGCCCAGGTATTTCGTGTAGTTCGGCAGGCCTGACGTGTGTTGCAGCAGGTGGCGGATCTTGATCGCGTTGCCGTCGATCCCTTCGCCGCGCACGATTCCCGGCAGGTAACGTTCGATCGGCGCGTCCAGCTCCACCTTCCCTTCCGCCACCAGCTGCATCACCACCACCGCCACGAACGCCTTGGTGTTGCTGCCTGCTCGGACTCGACCGTTCCTCGGCGGCGGGAGCGGCCTGCCGATCTGGGACACGCCCGCTGTGTAAGTCACGGGCCTTCCGTGGATCTCCACGGTGAGCAGCGCGGCCGGGTAGCCCTCTCGCTGCACCAGGTTGTCCAGCTCCGGGCGTGGCCCCGCCGCTTCTGGGTGCGCCGACGCTGTCACCGCTCCGGCTGTCAGCGCCGCCGCTACGACCGCGGTCAGCAAGCTGTACTTCATCTTTTCCTCCTCGGCAGGATCGACGCCTCCAACCCTGCCGACTTCCCGCCGCGAACGCAGTCACCCCTGTGACCGGATCCTTGGTAGGGCTGGCCCTACCTCGGGGTGAGTTTCGCTATCTTCCCGTTCTCCAACGCTGCCCACACTGTGCCGTCCTGGGCCACCGCTATTCCGTGCGGTTCCGAGTTCGGGGTGGGCAGGTCGTACTCGTCTATCTTGCCCGCCAACGTGATGCAGCCGATCTTGTTGGCGCCCCACTCCGTGAACCAGAGGGTTCCGTCGTCGGCCGCGACGATCGCGTGCGGGCGGCATTCCTTGTCCGGCAACGGGAATTCGTCCACGTGCCCGTCCACCGCGATCCGGCCGACCTGGCCGGCACCTATCTCCACGAACCAGAGGCCGCCGTCACCGCCGTCCGTGATGCCGACCGGGGCCGCGCCTTCCGTCGGCAGCGGGTGGACCGTCACGTCCCCGCCGACGTCGATCCGGCCGATCGCGTTGGCCTGGTTGAGCGAGAACCACAGGCCGTTGTCCGGGCCCGCCGTGATGTGGCCGGGGAACGCTCCCGCCACCGGCAACGGGAATTCCGTGATCGCGCCGTCCGGGGTGATCCGGCCGATCCGGTCGAGGTTGATCTCCGTGAACCACAGTGCGCCGTCGGGGCCCGCTGCGATCCCGTACGGCTCCGCCTCCGGTGTCGGCAGTTCGAACTCGGTCAGGTCACCCTCGACCGTGATCCGACCGATCCTGTGGCCCTGGTACTGCGTGAACCACAGGGCGCCGTCCGGGCCCTGCACGATCACGGTCGGCGCGCTGCCTTGCGTCACGTCGAAAAGACGCGCCTCACCTGCGTGGAAACGGGCGATTTTGTCCGCTTTCACGCAGGTGAACCACATCGCGCCGTCAGGGCCTGCTGTGATCCCGTACGGGCCCGAATCCGGGCTCGCAGCGTCGAACTCCTCGATCATGGTGCGACCATACTTGCCTGGTCGCGGGCACGCTTGCGCAGCGGCCAGGCGGTGTGGCCAATGTGGCCAGATAGTCGCCGGGTCGCACAACGAGGATCTTGGGCGCGTTCGGTTACACGTCGATCTTCTCGCGGTCCTGCGCTGATGGGCGGCGGAACAGCCTGCGCACCAACGGCCACGCCAGCAACAACGCGATCGCCACGTAGATGACCACCGACATCGGGGTGTTCACCAGGCCGCTGACGTTCCCGTCGCTGATCTGCAGCGCCCGTCGCAACTGTTGTTCCGCCGACGGGCCGAGGATCACGCCGATCACCGCCGGCAACACCGGTAGGCCGTAGCGGCGCATCGCCAAGCCGATCAGGCCGATGACGAACAGGACAACCAAGTCCACGACGTCACCGCTGACCGCGTACGCGCCGACGCTGGCGAAGAACAGGATTCCCGCGTACAGGTACGGCCTCGGGATGCGCAGCAGCTTCGCCCACACCGGCGCCAGCGGCAGGTTGAGCACCAGCAGCAACACCAAAGCGATGAACAGGCTCGCGATCAGAGCCCACACCAGGCCGGACTCGCGTTCGAACAGCAACGGACCCGGCTGGATGCCGTACTGCTGGAACGCCGCCAGCATCACCGCGGCCACCGCCGTGGTCGGCAGGCCCAGCGTCAGCATCGAGGTCAGCGTGCCCGACGCCGACGCGGACGCCGTCGCCTCCGGACCGGCCACGCCCTCGATCGCGCCCTTGCCCCACTCGTCCTTGTTCTTCGACAGCCTGCGTTCGGTCACATAGGACAGGAAGGTCGGGATTTCCGCGCCACCGGCCGGGATCGCGCCGAACGGGAACCCGATGAACGGGCCACGCAGCCACGGCCGCCACGAGCGCTTCACATCGGCGCGGCCCAGCCACGGGCGCCCGACCGGGATCGGCTCCGCCTGGATGCGCCGCAGGTGCGCGGCCACCCACAGGGACTCGCCGACCGCGAACAGCGCGACCGCGACCACCACCACGTCGATGCCGTCGGACAGGTGCAGCGAGCCGAACGTCAGCCGCTGCCGGCCGGTCATCTCGTCCAGTCCGATCAGGCCGATCGCCAGGCCGATCAGCAGCGACGCGAACCCGCGGATCCGTGACTTGCCCAGCACCGAGGTGACCGAGATGAACGCGAGCAGCATGATCGCGAAGAAGTCCGGTGCGCCGATGCCGACGGCCAGCTTGGCGACCGTCGGGGCGAGCAGCACCAGCAGCAGCGTGCCGATCATTCCGCCGACGAAGTGCCCGATCGCCGCCGCGGCCAACGCCTGCGATCCGCGACCGCGTTTGGCCATCGGATTGCCCTCGATGGCCGTGACCACCGAAGCCGTCTCGCCTGGCGTGTTCAACAGGATCGACGTGGTCGAACCGCCGAACATGCTGCCGTAGTAGATGCCGGCGAACATGATGAACGCGCCCGTCGGGTCGAGGCCGTACGTGATCGGCAGCAGCAGCGCCACGGCCATCGCCGCGCCGATCCCGGGCAGCACGCCGATCGTCGTGCCGAGCAGCACGCCGATCACCGCGTACATCAGGTTGACCGGGGTCAACGCGGTACCGAAACCGTCCACCAGAGAGGCGAAGGACCCCATCACAGCACTCCCATCAGCGGCCCGCCGGGCAGCGACACCCCGAGCAGGTCGTTGAACACAAAGTAGGTGACGAGCGAGAGCCCGGCCGCGACGAGCGGGTCACGCACGAAGTTACGGCTCCCCAAGGCGTACGCCGCGCCCCAGAACAGCACCGCACCGGAGATCGGGAACCCCACCAGCCCGATCAGCACCACGTTCGCCAGGAAAGCCGCGGCCAGCAACAGCACTGTCCGCCAGTCGCCGGGGGCGCTCAGATCGATGTCCTCGCCGCCTTCGGCTTCCCCCTTGCCACCCTTGAGCACGTCCCTGGCCAGCAACGCGGCCACCAGGATCAGCGCGCCGCCGACCACGATCGGCACCACGTCCGGTCCGATGCCGCGCTGTGCCGGGATCGCGGGCATGCTGATCGCGTCGACGAGCACCAGCACACCGAGCACGGCCAGCACGACGCTGACACCCAGCTCCGAGTACTCCTTGTACCAGGGCTGTTTTTCCACTGTGGACTGTTGCCCGCTCATACCAGTCCCAGCTCCTTCAGCGTCGCCGCGACCCGGTCGTTCTCGGCCGCGAGGAACTCGCCGAACTCCTCGCCCGGCTGGAACGCCGAGGTCCAGCCGTTGCGCTTGAGCACGTCCTGCCACTGCGGCGACGCGACCAGCTTCGTGAACAGGTTGACCAGCCTGGTGCGCTCGCCCGTGCTGATCCCCGGCGGCGCGACGATGCCGCGCCAGTTGGTGAACTCGACGTCCACACCGGACTCCCTGAGCGTCGGCGCGTCCACCCCCGCCAACCGGTCCTTGCTGGTCACGGCGAGAACCCGCAGGTCACCGGACTGGATCTGGTCGCGGTACTCACCGATCCCGGACACGCCGAAAGCGATCTTGCCGCCGAGCACCGACGCCAGCAGCTCGCCGCCGCCGTCGAACGGCACGTAGTTCACCTGCCGCGGGTCCATGCCCGCCGCCTTGGCCATCAACATCGGCGCCAGGTGGTCGGGACCGCCGGCGCGGGAGCCGCCGCCGACCGGGACCTGGCCGGGATTGGCCTTCCACGCCGCCAGCAGCTGGCGGATGTCCTTGTACGGCGAGTCCTTGCCGACCACGACGATGTCTGGTTCCTCGATCAGCCGGGCGATCGGGGTGGTGTCCGCAAGGGACGACGGCGACTTGTTCGTGTACACCGCGCCGACCACACCGAGGCCCATGGACATCACGAGCTTGCCGTTGCCTCGTTCGTTGACGATCCGGCCCAGGCCGACCGTGCCACCCGCGCCGGGCAGGTTGAACACCTCGATCCGTCGGGACAGGTCCGCTTCCTCGATGGCCTTGGCCGCGTGCCGCGCGGTGATGTCGTACCCGCCACCGGGCGCGTTGGGCACCAGCACCCGCAACCCGCGGACCTGATCGCCCACGTCGTCGTCGCTGCCGGAGCTCAGCAGCGGCGGTATCAGCAGCACGGCGGCGATCGCACCGAGCACGGCCAGCAGCGTCTTCATCATCACCTCTCTGTGACCTGGACGACAGCGTTGACTTATGTTGCACGCGGTTTACCGTGATGTCGCGCTTAGTACTGCAACGACAGGTTGTGATGTCCGCGTCTGCGGTAGTGGCTGATACGGGCGCGGGTCTGGCTTGTTCGTCGCCAGTTCGACCAGTGCACGACGTGGCGGATCGTGTGGACCACCGGTGCTGTGATCCGATTCCATAAGCGGCGGATCTCGTTGGCGGACAGCGGAATCAGGGCGCGGTCGGTACCGGATGTGGTGCCCCCTTTTTCGCGGCTTCTCTGGTGATCACCAGAAATGCCGCGGCAGCCATGGACAATGTGATATGCCGGTACCACGCCGCATAACCTCGAACCTGGTAATGGTCCAGCCCGGTCTCGTTCTTGGCGGTCTGGAAGGATTCCTCAATGGCCCAACGAGATCCCGCGACACGTACAAGGCGCTCCAGAGTGGTCTCACCAGGGCCGAAACAGACGTAGTAGGCGATGTCGGTGGGATCGGTCAGGCTGCGGCGAGCCAGCAGCCAATGCCCTCGCTCGGTCAATCGCAGCGGGCGGATATCAACCAGCGCCCAGTCGTACACCCGGTGACCATGAGCACCGTCACCACAACTCATCCGTGTCCATGAGTCCTCGGTCACCTCGGCGATGACCCGATCGACCCGAACCTTGGTCAACTGCATGGTGACCACCATCGAGTTCTTCGCCACCGCCAGGACATGGGCGATGTCCTCGGATTCCAGCCACATCCGCAACTTCGTGTCCACGCCGTAGGCCTCATCGCCGGTGACCCACCCGAACGGCATCCCGCCACGCCTAGCGCGCTCAATCATCCGTCGCGCCAGAACGGGTTTGGTCGCCAGCGTCACCTCATCCGGGATACCGGCCCGGCGGCAGCGCTCCCGATCAGAGATCCACTCCTTGGGCAGGTACAACTCCCGATCGATCAACGCCCGGCCCCGCTCCGAGGCATACGCCAGGAACACACCGATCTGCGAGTTCTCGATCCGACCGGCGGTACCGGAGTACTGACGGGCGACCCCGGCGGACGTGGTCCCCTTCTTCAGAAAGCCAGTCTCATCGACGATCAGCACACCCTGCCGTTCATCACCGAGAACCTCGATCACCGCGCCACGCACCTCATCACGCACACCGTCGGCATCCCAGGCGTAGAAGTTCAGCAACCGCTGCATCCGTTCCGGCCCAGCGTCTCCCACGGCCTCGGCCAGCGTCCAACCATTCTTCCGCTCGGTCTCGCTGAGCAAACCCCGCACATACGACCGCATCTGCCGCCGGGACTCGACCCTGGGAAACCGCGCCGCGAACCGACCCATGAACGCCTCGAAACTTGCCGACCACCCAGTCGCCATCTCTTCCACCAACACCAAGATCAACTACCACGACACGACCACAGATTACAACCTGTCGTTGCAGTATTAGGCGCGTATCGAAGGTTTCGGTCCTTGTGTTCACGAGGAGGTGTGCATGGGCGTCAAGGGCTCGCTGGCCCGCCAACTGCTTGCGTGGCAGGTCGTGATCGTGATCGCCCTGCTCACCGGGGTCGCGGTGTTCTCGGCGATCCAGGCGAACGAGAACTTCATGGACGTCGCAGGCCGCCGGATGCTGCTGGCCGCCGAGAACCTCGCCGCCACCCCCACGATCCGCGGCACGGACACAGCCCCCGGTGTCGACGACGACATCCCCGGTGCTCTGTCGGACCCGCTGCGTTACCAGCAACTGCCGTCGTTCGCCGAGAGCACCCGCGCGTTCTCCGGCGCCGACCTGGTCGTGCTCGCCCGGCCCGACCTGACCGTCGTGAGCGCGACGACACCGGGTCTGACCGGCTCGAAACTGGCCGTCGGCTCGGACACCATCACCCGGTCGTGGGTCGGTGTCATCGGCGATTCGCTGGTCGCGCACGTGCCCGTGATGGACAACGGCAGCCACGTGATCGGGATCGTCGCGGTCAGTGTGGAGACACCGGGGTTCTTCGCCGGGATCATCGAGTCGCCCGCGGACGCGCTCGTCGCGCTCGGGCTGGCCACCGTGCTCGGTGTGTTCGGGTCGCTGTTGCTGGCCCAGCGCGTGAAGAAGCAGACCCTCGGGCTGGAGCCCGCCGAGATCACCGCGCTGGTCGAGCAGCGCGAGGCGATGCTGCACGGGATCAGGGAAGGCGTGGTCGGTCTCGACGGCAACAACCGGATCGTGCTGGTCAACGACCGCGCGAAGGCGCTGCTGTCGATCCCCGGCGACAGCGTGGGCACCGCCGTGTCCGATTTGGACTTCAACGAGCGGATGACCGACGTGCTGACCGGACGCGCGGAGGGCGCCGACCAGATCGTGTTGCGCCGCGGCCGGGTGCTGACGATGAACCGGATGCCGATCTCGCTGCACGACAAGTCGATCGGCTCGGTCGTGACCATGCGCGACCGTACCGAGATGGTCGCGTTGCAGAACGAGCTCGCCGCGACCCAGAACACCACGGACACCCTGCGCGCCCAGGCGCACGAGTTCTCCAACCGGCTGCACACCATCTCCGGCCTGATCGAACTCGGCGAGTACGACGAGGTCCGCCAGTTCATCACCACGGTGTCCAACACCCAGCAGCAATGGCACGCCGAAGTCAGTGCCCGGATCGAGGACTCGGCGGTGGCCGCGCTGCTGATCGCCAAAGCAAGCGTGGCCGCCGAGCACAGCGTCGGCCTGCGGCTGTCAGCAGGCAGCCGTTTGTCCGAAGTAGACTCATCGCTGTCCGCCGATCTGGTGACGGTGCTGGGAAACCTGGTGGACAACGCGGTCGACGCCCTCGGCGGCGCGCGGGACGGGTGGATCGAGGTGGACATCAGCGAACTCGACGACGCGATCCGCGTCGTGGTACGGGATTCCGGGCCGGGTGTGGCGCCGGAGATCGCCCGTGAGGTGTTCCGCAACGGGTTCACCACGAAAGCCGCGGAGGAAGGCGGCAAACGCGGCCTCGGGCTGGCGCTGGCGCGTCAGACGTGCATCCGCAGACAGGGCTGGATCGACGTGCACAACGAAGGGGGCGCTGTGTTCACCGCGATGGTGCCGCGATGATCAAGGTGCTCGTCGTCGACGACGACTTCATGGTCGCCAAAGTCCACAGTGGATATGTCACGCGCACCCCCGGATTCGAGGTCGTCGGCGTCGCGCACACGGGCGCGGACGCGTTGCGCGCGGCCCGGCAACTGCGGCCGGACCTCGTGCTGCTGGACATCTACCTGCCCGACATGGACGGACTCACTGTGCTGCAAGAGCTCCGCTCCAGCCAAGGCGACACAGACGTCATCGTGATCAGCGCAGCCAACGACGTGGACACCGTTCGGCGCGCGATGCGCGGCGGCGTCCTGCACTACCTGATCAAACCATTCTCCTACTCGGCACTGTTCGACCAACTGCGGCACTTCGCCACCCTGCACGAGAAACTCGACCGCCTCGCAGTGGCCGGACAGGCCGACGTGGACCAGGTGTTCGGCGCACGGCCGCGCGGCGCGTCCACGCTGCCGAAAGGCCTCACCGACCAGACCGCCGAACTCGTCTCCCGCGTGCTGCGGCAACACGCTGAAGGGCTGTCCGCCTCGGAATGCGCGCAGCTGACGGAGTTGTCCCGGGTGTCCGCGCGCCGCTACCTCGAACACTTCACCGAGTCAGGCAAGGCCGAGGTGACCTTGCGCTACGGCGGAACCGGGCGACCCGAACGCCGATACCGCTGGATCTAGAGGTGGGCCGGTCAGCCGTTCTCGATGATCTCCCGGAGCACTCCCACGTCCACCGTCCAGTTGCCGACCAGCTCACCCGCGGCCCGGTCCATGTCGTTGTTCATGATCGCTTTGGCGATGATCCGGTGCTGGGTTTCCGCTCGCATGATCCGCTTGCGGCTGGTGAAGTAGGCGTACTCGTAGCGGTGGATGACGGTCTTCTGGGCTTTGATCAGGTGCATCAAGCGCTCGTTGCGGCAGGACTTCAGCAGTTCGTCGTGCCACTCGTCGTCGATCGCCTGTGCTTGCGACGGGTTCGCGTCGAGCATGCGCTGCGCCAGTTCGTTCAGCCTCGGGACGCTTTCGACCAGGGTTCTGTAGTCGCAGTTGCGCAGGGCGAACGCCTCGAGGGCGCCGATGATGGGGTACGTCTCCTTGATCTCGTCCACCGTCAGGGGCAGGAGCCAGAAGCCCCTGTTGGGGCGGAGGTCGAGGACGCCTTCCTGGGCCAGGCCCGCCAGCGCTTCCCGGAGCGGGGTGCGGCTGACTCCCAGTTCCTCGGCGAGGTCGCCTTCGTTGATCCGCTCGCCAACCGGGTAGTCACCCCGGACCAGCCGCTCCAGCACCTCGTCGCGGATCTGCTCCCGCAATGGCCGCCTCGTGATCGCCATGCCGAATTTTAACATCCTGAATACAGAGTGCTACATGTAGAACGCTGTATTCAACACACAGTGCTCACTCTACCGCCACCCCGGGACACCCACGCGCCAAAGCACGCGCCACCGTGGGAGCCAAGTTGGTGCATCGCCGCCCATGAACACCAAGCCAGGCGCATCGCGTCGCACCACCCGCGCCAACTCAGTACGAACCGCCACGCACAGCCCGCGCCGACCCAGACGGATCGTCCCGCTCAGGCCCTCGACGCGGGACGTACCGCCATCCGCAGGGCGCCAGGATGCACGCACACTGAGCACCAAACACAGAATGCAACCTACCTGAATTCAGAATTCAGAATGTAGAGTGCAGCTCATGTACCTGAATCCAGCAGCAAAGACCTGGTCAGCGCCCACCTCGTCCAAAACCACCACCGCAGATGCGCCGCCCATCACCGCGCACGCTCAGCCCCCAGGCACTCCCGCAGCACGCTCGCCCAACCACCGAGCCAGCGCAGCCAACCCAGACCTCCCAGCCACCACGAACCGCCCAACTCCGGCGGACCCAACTCCGGCGGACCCCACCCCTGCGGACCCAGCGGGCGCGGACCCAGCCGCCACCGACCACTCAGCCCCCGCGGACAACCCGATTCGCGCAGACCGCCCCGCCGCCGCGAACCATTCCGCCACCACGAACCGCCTAGACCGCGCGACTGCCGAATCGGCTAGCGCAGACCAACCAGCCACCGCGAATCGCCCAACTAGCGCGAACCCCGCCAGTGCAACAGCCCCCACAGGCAACCCACACCCGGCCACCACGAACCACTCAGCCACCACGAACCACCCGGCCACCACGAACCATCCAGGTGGGGCAGACCAACCAGCGATCGCAAAACCGGCTACCGCGGACCCCACGAGTGCAGATCCAGCCACCGCAAGCCACTCAGCCACCACAGACCCAGCCACCGCAAACCCAGCGAGCGCAAAGCCAGCGAGCGCAGACCTAACCGCCGCAGGCCATCTCGCCACCGCGAACCACGCTGCCCTCGGGACTGGCGACTTGGTGGGCGATCCGAGGGTGTTGCATCGGGCGATGCCTGGGTTCGTGCCTACTCCGTTGGTCGAGGTGCCTGGGCTGGCGGCGGAGTTCGGGGTCGGCCGGGTGCTGGTGAAGGACGAGCATGTTCGGGCGGGGTTGCCGTCGTTCAAGATCCTTGGGGCGGCCTGGGCGGTTTTCCGGGCGCTCGGTGGCACGGCGGGCACGCTGGACGATCTCGACGTCGATCCGGGGACCACGCTGGTCAGTGCCACTGCCGGCAATCATGGGCGGGCAGTCGCGTACATCGCCAGGGTGCTGGGGGTTGGGGCGCACATCTTCATTCCCGGCGGCACCGCTCCCGCGCGGATCGAGGCTATTCGGTCTGAGGGTGCGACGGTCGATGTCGTCGATGGTGACTACGCGCTCGCGGTCAAGCTGGCTTCGGAGCGGGCTGACTCGGATCCGAAGGCGTTGTTCGCTCAGGACGTCGGTGACTCGATGACTCCGATCTGGGCGACCGAGGGGTATCGCACGGTTCTGCACGAGATCGACGAGCAGTTGGCTGGCACGGCACCTGATCTGGTGGTTGTGCCTGTCGGGGCTGGTGTGTTCGCGTCAGCGGTGGTGCAGCACTATCGGGGTGATGGTGCGAGGCCGGAGATCCTTGCGGTTGAGCCGGATTCCGCCGCGTGTCTGTTGAAGTCGTTGCAGGCGGGGAAGCCTGTGCATGTTCCCGGGCCGCATCCGTCCGGGATGGCCGGTTTGAACGCGGGTGATGTCGACGGGCACGCCTGGCCGTATCTGCGTAACGGCGTCGACGCGGCTGTCACCGTGACCGACGAGCAGACCCACGAGGCCATGCGGTCCCTTGCCGCAGCGAACATCGTTGCGGGTGAATGTGGGGCCGCGAGCCTCGCGGGGGCGCGTGTGTTCTTTGCCCAGCAGCAGCTCGGGCCGGATGCCGTGGTGGTGTTGATCAGCACCGAAGGCGTGCACGATCAGGCGAGCTACGAGGCCATCGTCAATCGCTGAACGTCGTGCGGCGCGACTGCTTCTTCTCGCTGCGGTGGCGTTTGCTCGCCAACCGCCGCTCCTTCATCGCCCTGGTCGGTTTCACCGGGCGGCGTTGGGGCGGCGGCGCTTGGGCCGCGCTGCGGAGCAGGGCTGCGAGGCGGTCGCGTGCTGCTTGGCGGTTGGCCAGTTGGGCACGGAATTCGCTCGCCGCGACCGTCACCACTCCGTTCACGAGCCTCCGGTCGAGGCGTTCCAGGATGCGGGGACGCAGTGTGTCCGGAATAGACGGTGAGGTTGCCACGTCGAACGACAGCTCCACTCGGCTGTCCGTGGTGTTCACCCCTTGCCCACCTGGCCCGGACGACCGAGAGAAGCGTTCGCGCAACTCGGCCGCTGGTATCACCAGCGCACCCGTCACGAACAAGTTCTCAGCCATGCCCCAAGTGTGCCGCGCCCCGGGCCGCAATGCCAATGCTTTAGAAGCGCGGGTGGTCGCCGCGCAGGTACGCGAGCGGGCTGCCCGGGTCCGCCACTTCGACCTCACCGATCACCCACGCGGGCATGTGGCGGGCGGTCAGGATCGCCAGCGCGCGGTCGATGTCTTCCGCGCTGAGCACCGCGACCATGCCAATGCCCATGTTGAAGGTTCGTTCGAGCTCGTCGCGTTCGACCCGGCCACGACGGCCGATCAGGCCGAACACCGGCGCGGGCGTCCACGCGCCGCGGTCGAGCACCGCTGTCAGGCCTTGGGGGATCACGCGGGCGAGGTTGGCGACCAGGCCACCGCCGGTGATGTGCGCGAACGTCCGGACGTCGGTCTCCGCCGCGAGCGCGAGGCAGTCCTTGGCGTAGATCCGGGTCGGCTCCAGCAGTTCCTCGCCCAGCGTCCGGCCGAACTCCTCGACGTGCCCCTCCAGCGGCATCCTCGCGATCTCCAGCAACACCCTGCGGGCCAACGAATAGCCGTTGGAGTGCAGGCCGGACGACGACAGGCCGATCACCACGTCACCGGGGCGTACTCGTTCCGCGCCAAGGATGTTGTCTGCTTCGACCACGCCGACGCCGGTCGCGGAGATGTCGTAGTCCTCCTCCGGCATCAGGCCCGGCCGCTCCGCGGTCTCCCCGCCGAGCAGCGCGCAGCCCGCCTTGACGCATCCGTCCGAGATTCCCTTGACCAGTGCGGCGATCCGGTCCGGGTTGATCTTTCCGGTGGCGATGTAGTTCTCCAGGAACAACGGCTCCGCGCCGCACACCACCAGGTCGTCGACCACCATCGCGACCAGGTCCATGCCGATCGTGTCGTGCAGGTCCATCGCTTGCGCCACAGCGATCTTCGTGCCGACGCCCTCGGTCGCCGACGCCAGCACCGGCTCGCGCCAGCGGTCGAGCTTGAGCTTGAACAGCCCGGCGAACCCGCCGAGCACGGACAGCACCTCCGGCCGGTCCGCCTTCTCCGCCCACGGCTTGAGCTTCTGGATGTGCTCAGCCGCGGTCTTGGTCGAGCCGGCGTCGTGCGGTGTCATCACCGAGCTGTCGTCCTTGTTCATGTGGTCACGGACCCCGAAGGTCGATTCAGGGACGCTGCAGGGCGTCTTCGGCACCGTACCCGTTGACCAGGACAGGGGTCGCCGCGCCGGCGACACCTTTCTCCACGCTCTCCAGCAGGTGCTTGCCGATCAACGCCGCACCGGGCAGTTCGATCGGGTAGTGACCGTCGAAGCACGCCGCGCACAGCCTGCTGCGCGGCTGCTCGGTCGCGGCGACCATGCTCTCCAGCGAGATGTAGCCGAGGGAGTCCGCGCCGATCGACCGGCGAACGCCGTCGAAGTCGAGGCCGTTGGCGATCAGCTCGGCCCGTGAGGCGAAGTCGATGCCGTAGAAACACGGCCATTTCACCGGCGGGGACGCGATCCGGACGTGCACCTCCAGCGCACCGGCCTCACGCAGCATCCGCACCAGCGCGCGCTGCGTGTTGCCGCGCACGATCGAGTCGTCCACCACGACGAGCCGCTTGCCGCGGATCACGTCGCGCAACGGGTTGAGCTTGAGCCGGATGCCCAGCTGCCGGATGGTCTGCGACGGCTGGATGAAGGTGCGGCCGACGTAGGCGTTCTTGACCAGGCCCATGCCGTACGGGATCCCGGAGGCCTGCGCGTACCCGACCGCGGCGGGCGTTCCCGACTCGGGCACCGGGATCACCAGGTCGGCTTCGGCCGGGTGTTCGGTGGCCAGCCTGCGGCCGATCTCCACGCGCGTGGCGTGCACGCTGCGACCGGAGATCGCGGTGTCCGGCCGGGCCAGGTAGACGTACTCGAACACGCAGCCCTTGGGCTCCGGCACGGCGAACCGGGACGACCGCAGGCCGTTCTCGTCGATCGCCAGGAGCTCACCTGGCTCGACCTCACGCACGAACGAGGCGCCACAGATGTCCAGCGCAGCTGTCTCACTCGCGACAACCCAGCCACGCTCGAGACGCCCGAGGACAAGCGGGTGCACGCCGTGCGGGTCGCGCGCCGCGTAGAGCGTGGACTCGTCGGAGAAGACCAGGCAGAACGCGCCCCGCAACGTGGGCAGCAGTTCCATGGCGGCCTGCTCGATGCTCACGTCGCCGGTGGCGTACGCGGCCAACAGCCCGCAGATCAGGTCCGAGTCGGTCGTCGCGCCGTTCTTGGTGGTGATGCCCGCCCGCTCGGAGCGTTCCAGCAGGTCGGCGGTGTTCACCAGGTTGCCGTTGTGGCCGAGGGAGAGGCTTTTGCCGCTCGCGGTGGTGCGGAACGTCGGCTGGGCGTTCTCCCACGTGCTCGAGCCGGTCGTGGAGTACCGGCAGTGCCCGACGGCGACGTGGCCCTTGAGCGAGTGCAGGATCTGCTCGTCGAACACCTGGCTGACCAGGCCGAGATCCTTGAAGACGACGACCTGCTGGCCATCCGCGACGGAGATGCCCGCCGCCTCCTGACCACGGTGCTGCAACGCGTACAGCCCGTAGTACGTGAGCTTGGCGACTTCCTCACCCGGGGCCCAGACTCCGAAAACGCCGCATTCCTCGCGGGGTTCCTCGTCGATGGTGCCGGCGTGGGGGGCTGACTGGTCCGACTGGTCGGTGACCACGCGAAGCGCTCCCTGGGGACGAATGCAGGCTGACCTCCAGTGTAAATGGCGCTGCCACCCGTTCGGACCATCCGGCTGTGGTGCGCCCCACTTTCGAGACCGCGTTTCCGCCCCACCGGCCTATGGCCGACGCCACGTGCGCCGCACCTTCCCAGGCCCAGCCCCGAATCCGAGCGACTTTCGCGAAATCGATCCCGTACATACAGTCCCCCACCCAACCCGGGGGGCGACCCCGCTCCAGCCTACCGAGGAAAGGGCTGGTCAAGGGGGCTACCGGCGGGTTGTGGACAACGGGATTTGCCGAAGGGATCACCGGTGCGGAGCGGGCTGGCTACTGGCGCACGTTCCGGACGATCGGGAGCAGGCCGCTGAGATCCGCGCGGGTGCCGGACGCGGAGACCTTCGTCGACTCCACGCCGTCGGTCCACGCCAGCAGGCCGGTCGCCAGTTCCAGCCACGTGCGCGGGTCGGTTTCGATCACGTTCGGCGGCGTGCCGCGGGTGTGGCGGGGGCCGGGGATGCACTGGATCGCCGCGAACGGCGGGACGCGGACCTCGACGGTGTGGCCGGGCGCGATCTGTTCGAGGGTGCGCAGACTGGCCCGCACGGCCGTCGCGAGGACGGGCCGTGCGGGGGTTTGGTCTGTTTCGCCGGTGAGCCAGGGCATCACCGCGGCGACCGCCGCGCGCAGTTCGTGCGGGTCGACTGGTTTCCGGGGCACTACTTGCTCGCAGCCTCGCGGACGATCTCGCCGAGCAGCTGCTCGACCTGGTGGGTCAGCCGACGGGTGTCGGTCGGGGAGATCGTCGTCCACGCGCTGCCGTCGCCGGACGCCTTGCGGACCTGCAGGTAGCGGCCGTCCTCGGTGTCGAAGAAGGCCACGACGCGCTCCGCACGGTGCCGCTTGCCCCACTTGTCGCGGGCCGCTGCGCCGAAGTTCCCGGTCGCCACCACGTCCTTGATCATGGTCGACAGCGTCCGCACGTCGTCTTCCCTGATCCCGCGGTTGCGCAGGGCCTGCTCGAAGCCCTTCTGCGTACCACCGGCGTTGTTGGCGGCCGTTTCGAAGTCGTCCGCGCGGATGTTCACCGACTGGCCCGGGCCCGCGGACACCGGCGACAACACCCCGGTGGCCACACTCGCCAGGGACTGCGGGGGCACGCTGTGGAACGTCAGGAAGGCGTCCGCCTGGATCGCGAGCACCGCTTCCTCCTCGCGCGCGGCGGCGAGGAAGCGGACACTGCGGCCGAGCCACGTCCGGCCGTCGACCTCGCGGTCGGGCCGGGCCAGGATCCCGAGCGCGCGCTCGATGCTCGGGTTCAGGTCGATCGCCCGGCCGAGTCCGCGCTGCTCGAGCCCGGTCCACGCCTGTTCCACCAACTGCTTGCGTTCGGTCCACGTCGCGCCCGGCGAGGGCACTTTGACCACGAGTGGCATGTCCTCGTAGCCGAAGTGCTCCCACAGGACGTCGAATTCGAGAGCCGAGATCGTGATCGGCCTTGGTTGCACGGGAGCGCCCAGATCGATCACTGGTGCTCTGGCTTCTCGCCGATCACCGAGGGCGCGACCGTGCGCTCGTCACCCCAGATGTCGTCGGTTTCCATCAGGTAGTCCGGCGTCTCGTGCTCGTCGTCGTCCTCGCCGTCCGCCCGGCGGCCGTTGGCAGGCATCCCCGCTTGGCCACCACGGCCACCTGGGCCCATGTTGCCGCCGCCGGGACCGGTACGCGGCGCGCCTTCCTGCGCCATCGGGTTGGTGCCCGCGCCGCCGGGACGCCCCTGCCGCCCGTCGTCCATCATCGACGAGTTCTGCCCGAAGCCCGCGTTCGGCCCGAGGCCACCGCGACCACCCGCGCCACCGCCACCGGAGCCACCGCCGGGGATACCGGGACGGCCACCGCTGGTGGGGCCCTGGCCCGAGGTGAACGGGCCACCACCGGGCACGAACTGACCGCCGCCCCACTGCTGGGCGTTGTTCGGCGGCTGGATCGGCGGCTTGGGCGGCGTCGGCTGCAGGCCGGGGTGGCCCTGCGGCGACGTGTAGCCCTGCTGCGAGGTGAACTGGTTCGGCGACACGTTGCTGCCGTGGTGCTGCACCTGCTGGTTCGGCGTGATGTTCGGCTGCTGAGCCGACTGGCCACCGATCGGCGAGTGGTGCACCGAGCTGGTCTGCGTCTGCTGGTTGTGGTGCACGCCGGTGTTGTTGTACATGCCGCCGGTCTCCACCGAACCGCCGTGCAGTCCGGGCGCGGGCGGCGGGGTGTCGACGACGAGCTTCGGCGGGTCCTCGAAGTGGCCGAGCGTGTCGGCGTTCCAGTCGCTGCTCTTCTCGTACTTCTGCATCGCCTGCACGGCCTTGCGGGCGGCCTCGTCCGACGCGCGCTCCTGCGCCTCGTGGTCGGCCGACTGCGCCGCGACGGAGGCGGCCGGGCCGCCGTTGCCGACCAGCGCGGCGGCGCCCGCGGCGACCATCTGCCAGCCCGACGGCTCCGGCGTGGTCACCTGCTTGGGCGGCGGCACCTCGTTGCGGGCGTCACCGACGTAGTTGCCCTGCAGCTCGAAGGACGTCTTCATGACGGTCGAGCCGTTCTCGGCCTTGGACGCCCAGTCCTTGAGCGGGTTCATCCCGGCGAGCGCCTGCTCGGACGACACGCCCTCCCAGTGGACGTTGAGGTCGCCGAGCTTCTTGTGCAGGGTCGCGCTGATGTCGTTCAGGCCTGCCGACAGGGTTCCCCAGAAGTCCGCGGGCGCGTCGGATGCGTTCGGGCCGGGACCCGCGTTGATCATCTCGAAGATGGCCTTGTGGTCGAGGCCCATCCACCTGATGTCGCTGTTCATCGTTGCCTAACCCCCTCAGACGTCCTGGAAGCCCTTGCCGCGCCACCGGTCGGTGTTGGAGCCCTCGACGCGCATGTAGCGGTCGTAGGCCTCGTTGAGCGCGTCGCCGGAGTTGCGCAGTTCCTGGCCGTACTTGGTCAGGGCCTGGATGGCGGCGATCCGGCCGGTGTCGCCGTTGCCCGTCTCGAACCGGGCGGCGGTGATCTTGCTGACCGGGTCCTGCGCCCAGGCGGGCGTCGTCATGCTCCGCAGGACCTGGACCAGGTCGTCGATCTTCTGGGCGGCTTCGTGGAACGCGTCACGGGCACCCGGAATCGCGGGCGGGTTGACCTTCACTGTGTGCGACGATCCCGACCCCGTGGGGCTCGGGGCCGACGACCCCCCACCATCAGCTATCAACACGGCGCGTCTCCCTGATCTGCCTGTGTGTTTGCGACGACTGTAGCTCTGATGCATGCGGTCCGGGAGTGGTTCCCGCAACCTCACAACTTTTTGCGCAACGATTTCGCGGCCGTCGTGTGACCCGGACCCCACTCCGCTCCGTGGTCGGAACTAGACCTACGATCACCGAATGCCGCCGGACATCACGCCCGAGATGCGGGCGAGCGCAAAGAGTAACCCGAACACGTGGCTGTACGTGATCGACCCGCTGTTCGAGTCCGAAGCCGACGTCCCGCCGTGGGGTGTGGTCGGTGCGTACCCGGTGGACGCGAGCGGCGAGATCGAGGACAGCTTCCAGCCCAACGACCGCTACCGGCCGTCACCGCAGGCCCTGCGGATGCCCGCGCCGCCCAGCGCGGTCGACGAGATGCTCCAGCTGATCAGGACCGGGCACCGGGAAGCCACGTCCTTGCCGCCCCTGCTGCTCGACGCGGCGCTGCTGCTCTACGCGGGGTCACCGCGGGAGCGTGACGTCATCGGCTTCCCGGACCCGGCGGGGCGCGTTTTCGTGCCCGTCTGCACGGTGGCGGAGCACGTACCCGCTGCCTGGCCTGGTTGGCGGGTCGTCAGCGGACGTGACCTGGTCCCGCTGCTCAGCGGTTTCCCGCTGCTGATCAACCCCGTCGGCCCGCTGAGCGCGATCGTCCCCGCCGCGCATCTCGCTGCCTGATATCCCCGAAATCCGCAGATAGGGCTCGCATCGGCCTGTCCGCCTGCCCGCAAGGGCCTACCGCTGACCCGCGGTCGCCGCGGTGAGCCACTTCTCGATGTCCTCCGGCGGGCCGGACTTGGCGTAGAGCCAGCCTTGGGCGCAGTCCGCGCCGATCCGGCGCAGGCGGTCGGCCTGCTCGGTGGTTTCCACGCCCTCCGCGGTCACTGTCAGGCCCAGCAGGTGGGCAAGGGAGACCAGGGTTCGGACGATCTGGGTGTCCACCAGGCTGGCGTTGCCCGGGTCGCGGAGGCCTTCGAGGAAGGACCCAGCGATCTTCAGCGTCCGGACCGGCAGCACGCGCAGGTACGCCAGGTTCGAGTAGCCCGTGCCGAAGTCGTCGATCGCTATCGTCAGGCCGAGGTCCACCAGGGTGCGGAGCATCTCCAGCGGTTCGCCGGTCGCGCCCATGATCGCGCTCTCGGTCAGTTCCAGCTGGACTCTGTGGGCGGGCAGCCCGGTTTCGGCGAGGATCTTGCGGATGTCGTCGACCAGTCCGGGGTCCCGGCACTGGCGGACCGCCAGGTTCACGCTCACGTACGGCGCGTCGTCGCCGAACCTGTCCCACCACTGCTTCGCCTGCACGCAGGCTGTCCTGAGCACCCAGCGTCCCAGTGGGACGATCAGGCCCGTCTCCTCGGCCAGTCCGATGAACCGGTCCGGGCCCAGCGGGCCGAACTCCGGGTGCCGCCAGCGGACCAGCGCTTCCACGCCGTGCAGTTCGCCGTCCGGCAGGCGGACGATCGGCTGGTAGTCCACATAGAACTCTTCGCGTTCCAGCGCCGCGGGCATCCGGGCCGACAGGGTGAAGCGGGCCACCTCGTGCGCGTTGCGCTCCGGGTCGAAGCAGGCGTACTGGTCCTTCCCGTCCGATTTGGCCCAGTAGAGCGTCACGTCCGCGTCACGCATCGTGTCCGCGGGTGTCGTTCCCTCGCATGGGCGTTCAACGATCCCGATGCTCGCGGACACCGTCAGGTCGTGGCCGCCGATCCGGACCGGTTCGCGCAGCGCCGAAAGGATCTTGTCCGCCAGCAGGGTCAGGTCCTTCATGGACGCGCAGTCCTGGACCAGCACCACGAACTCGTCGCCGCCCATCCGCGCGACCATCCGGTCCGGTCCGTCCACGAGCACGCCGAGCCTGGAGCCGACCGCGACCAGCAACTGGTCGCCGACATCGTGGCCGAGGCTGTCGTTGATCACCTTGAAGCCGTCGACGTCCAGGTAGCAGAGGCCGACGCGGGTTTCCCCGCCGGTCGCGAAGACTTCGTTGAGTCGCTCCTGGAACAGCGCCCGGTTGGGCAGCCCGGTCAGCGGGTCGTGCGTCGCCTCGTGCCGCAGCCTGCGCTGCAGGGTGTGCCGTTCGGTGATGTCCTCGATCATCCCGACCAGGTACTGCGGGCGGCCCGCTTCGTCGCGGACGACCGAGACCTTCAGGTTCGTCCTGAGCGTCACGCCGTCGCGGCGCCGGAATCGCCGCTCCACCTGGTAGTTGTCGCGCAGGCCCGCCAGTGCTTCGTCGTACTCCTCGCGGAGTTTGGCCGGCATGTCCTTCTCGAAGAACTCCTCGATGTTCATCGTGCGCAGTTCGGACAGCTGCATGCCGAGCAGATCGGACAGCGCCCGGTTGGCGTCGATCATGTTGCCGCGCATGTCGCAGATGCCGATGCCGACGGCCGCTTCGTGGAACACCGCCTGGAAGCGCGCCTCGCTCGCCCGCAACGCCGCGTGTGCGCCGCGGCGGGCGTCCATCACCGCCGCGCGGACCGATTCGGGCTGCTGGTCTTCCAGATTCCGTTCGCTGATCGCCTCGTTGAATCCGGTCACGAGCGAAGCCAGGATCTTCGGCAGCCTGCGGATCGCCCGTTCGGACGAGTCGGCGAGCGCGGGCAGGCCATCGCCGATCACCCGGATGGACGCGGCGAGGGACTCGGTTTCCAGGAACCGCATCCGGACGAGTTCGATGCCGATCCACTCGACGGTCTGGTGCGGGTAGGCGTCCGCGTTCGCCACGTCGACGAGCACCTTGCCGAACTCGGCCAGCCGCTCGACGATCTCCTCGGTCTCCAGCGCTACATAGCTGGTGTTCCGGACGGCCGCAGCCCAGCGCCTGGCGAACCGCTCACACCCGCCCGACCCCTCGGCCGCGGGCCAGCTCGGGCTTTCCACCGTCCACACCCTTCGGCACTCGCACGATCGATCCAACTGGCCGGCCGAGGCAACCTTACCGGCTTGAACAGCAACGTACTCAGCCCCGCAACTGTCAAGTTGGTTAACCCTAGTGATTCTTTCACACCAAAGCGTGACAAATGGGTAGTTATGGGCTCACAATCCTGACTCAGGCGGCTACTTTCAGTTAGCCGTCTAGCGAGGGCAAGGAAAGGGCATCCCCATGAAGATCCCTGCAATCCCAAGGGGCCGCCGCCGCATGCTGACCGCAGTGGTGTCTGCCTCTGTTCTCCTGTTGAGCGCGTTACCTGCCAGCGCCCAGCCGGAGCCGACTGTTGATCCGATCGATCGGTACGTCGTCGAGAACGACCACCCGATGGGCTCCCAGATCGCCAAGCACGAGGGCAACCAGCAGATGGTGCTGGTGCCGCAGGACATCGGCGCACAAGCCGTCGTCTACGGCATCGACGTCAGCGGCTGGCAGGGCAATGTGGACTGGGCCCACTGGTGGGGACAGGGCAAGCGGTTCGCCTATGTCAAGGCCACCGAGGGAACCACGTACCAGAACCCGTACTTCGCCCAGCAGTACAACGGTTCCTACAACGTCGGCATGATCCGCGGTTCGTACCACTTCGCCCAGCCGGCCAAGAGCACCGGTGCGGCGCAGGCGGACTACTTCGTCAACAACGGTGGTGGCTGGTCGCGTGACGGCAAGACGCTGCCCGGCGCGCTCGACATGGAGTACAACCCGAGCGGCGCGACTTGCTACGGACTGTCCAAGCCGGCCATGACCGCGTGGATCAAGTCCTTCAGCGACCGGTACCACGCCCGCACGACCCGCTGGCCGGTGATCTACACGAGCACCAGCTGGTGGTCGCAGTGCGTCGACGGTGACTTCTCGTCGACGAGCCCCCTGTGGGTGGCCAGGTACGCCTCATCTGTCGGCGCTTTGCCTTACGCGTGGGGCTTCTACACGATCTGGCAGTACTCATCCAGCCCGATCGACCAGAACCAGTTCAACGGCGCCTACGACCGCCTGCAGGCACTCGCCAACGGCTAGGCGCGACCACTTCTGGCCGCGGCGACCGCGTCGAGCAGCGCGGTCGCCGCGGCACTGGCCGTTTCGGACGTGACGACGACGGTGTCCCACGAGGGCAGCCGTCCCGCGATCCCGACGAACTGCACCTTGTCGGTCTTGACCGAAAAGGACTGTGGCACCAGTGCCACGCCGAGGCCGAAGGTCACCAGGTCCAGCAGGGAGTGCACGTCGTTGACCTCGAACGCGATCCGCCGCTCGCCGAGCACGGAGTCGACGAGGTCGCGCGAGCCCCAGTCTTGTTGGAAATCCACGAACGGCTCGCCGTCCAGGTCATGAAGTGACACTTCGGTCCGGTTGGCCAGCGGATGCTCCAAGGCACACGCCAGCACAAGGGGTTCGCTGGCCAAAGGGCGGATCAGCACGTCGTCCACCGGGCGCAACGGCCGTGCCACCAGGGCGACGTCCAGCCGCCCGGCCCGGACCTGGTCGACCAGGTGCCGGGAACCGCCCTGCCGCAACTGGATCTCCACACCGGGGTGCGCGGCGTGGAAGCGGGCGAGGATCTGGGGCACGTTCACCACGTGCACGCACTGCAGCGACCCCACGGCCAAGTTGCCCCGGATCAGCCCCTGCACCGCGGCCACGGCGGCACGGGCCGCGTCGGTGGCGCTCAGCGCCCGCCGCGCTTCGACGAGCAGAGCGCGGCCCGCGGGCGTAAGTTCGACCTGCCTGGTACTCCTGATGAACAGCGACGCCCCCAGCTCACGCTCGAGCGAGCGGATCGCCGACGACAAGCCGGACTGGGCCACGTGCATCCGCTTGGCCGCGCGGGTGAAGTGGCACTCCTCGGCGGCGGCGACGAAGTACTCGAGTTGGCGGAGCTCCATGATTCATCACCCGCACTGCTCAATGGGATCAGTTTTCCCTGTTGGACAGATTAATGCAGCGGGCGCAGGCTGGAGACACAAGCAACGGACAGCAGAAGGAGAGAACTCCATGCGGACTCGTCGTATCGGCGACACGCAGGTCAGCGCGATCGGCCTCGGCGGCATGCCGCTGTCGGTCGAGGGCAGGCCGGACGAGCAGCAGGCCGTTGCCACGATCCACGCGGCGCTGGACGCCGGCATCACCTTCATCGACACGGCGGACGCCTACAGCCTCGACGACAGCGACTTCGGGCACAACGAGTCCCTGATCGCCAACGCCGTCGCCTCCTACGGCGGTGACAAGTCCGACGTGCTGATCGCGACCAAGGGCGGGCACACCCGCACCTCGGGCGGCGGCTGGTCGCTCAACGGCTCGGCCGCGTACATCAAGCAGGCCTGTGAGGCGTCGCTGAAACGGCTCGGCGCCGAGGCGATCGGGCTGTACCAGTTCCACCGGCCGGACCCGGCCGTGCCGATCGCCGAGTCGGTCAGCGCGGTGCGCGACCTGCTGGACGAAGGCAAGATCCGGTACGCGGGCGTGTCCAACTTCAACCCGGCCGAGATCAAGCAGGCCAACGAGATCCTCGGCGGCAGGCTGGCCGCGGTGCAGAACCAGTTCTCGCCCGCGTTCCGGTCGAGCGAGCCGGAGCTGGAGCTGTGCGACGAGCTCGGCATCGCGTTCCTGCCGTGGAGCCCGCTCGGCGGCATCAGCAAAGCCGGTGAGCTCGGGTCGCGGTTCGCCCGGTTCGCCGAGCTCGGCGCGGCCCGCGGGGTCAGCCCGCAGCGGGTCTGCCTGGCGTGGATGCTCGCCAAGTCGCCGCACGTCATCCCGATCCCCGGTTCGTCGCGACCGGCCAGCATCCAGGACTCGGCACAGGCCGTGGACCTGGAGCTGACCGACGACGAGATCGCGGAGTTGGACAAGTCCTGAGCAACTGCTGCATCCGGCCCTACCGGCCAGGGCCGGATGCCTCCAAAATGTGCGGATGCATCTGGCCTTGCTCATCGTCGGCTTGTTGCTCCTGATCGGCAGCGGGGTGATGTTCGCCCGACAGGCACGCGCGCTCGTCGGCACCGTGCTCGGCGCTGTCGGTCTGGCGGCGACCGTCGCGGGGTGGATCCTGCTCGACGGCGGGTCGACGCTCAGCGAGGCCTTCCGGACAGGCGGTCTCGCGGCCGCCGCTGTCGTGGCGCTGTACGCGCTGTGGCTCAGCGACCAGCGCCGCAGGATCGACGAGGACCGCCAGGACATCGAGCGCCGCAGGCACGACCTCGAGGACCAGCGGCACGCCCTCGAGCAGGCCCGTCAGCAGATGGAAACGCAGCGGATGCAGCACGACCGCGAACGGTCGACCGACGAGCGCTTCGCCCGGTCCATCGAGCTGCTGGGCGACGACGCCGACCAGGTCAGGGTCGGCGCGATGCACGCGCTCGCCGGGCTTGCCCGTAGCCGCGCGGAGTACACGCAGACCGTGCTCGACGTGCTGTGCGCGTACCTACGCAGGCCGTTCGACCACGCGCACTACGCCCGCCTGCGTGGCGCGGACGACGCCGTCGAGGAGTCGGTGGACGCCGACCGCGAACGGCAGGTCAGGCTCACCGCGCAACGGCTGATCGGCGAACTGCTGCCGGAAAGCGGCGACGGCCGGGCACCCACGTACGACCTGGACCTGACCGGGGCCACGCTGGAGTACTTCGACATCTCCGAGCGCGTGGTCGGCCAGCTCACCGCGCGGTCGGTGAACCTGTACGAGGCCAACGCGTTCGGCAACATGGAAATCTTCGGCGACGCCTGGTTCACCGCGGCGCACAGCTGGGGCAAGTTCATCGCCCCGGGCACCACGTTCCACAAGCGCGCCTGGTTCGCCAACTTCGAGGCCGATCAGCTCGTGGACCTCAAGCAGTCCAAGTTCGACGGTGTCACCAAGCTCGCACAGGCGACGTTCGACGGCAAGGTCGTGTTGCGGGGCAGCAAGTTCGCGCAGCCGATCGACCTCAACCACAGCGCTTTCCGCGGCGGCATCGACATGTCGGCCGCGGTCGCCGCGTCCGCCGAGACCTACGGCATGACGGTGTCGCTGGAGATGAAGAACGAACTGCCCGAAGGCTGGATCGTCGACCAGCAGGACGACGGAACAGGCCTGGTCCGCACGTAACCCCTCGTGAGTGGTTAGGCCGGTTCTAACCGGCCTAACCACTCACGAGGGTTGATCAGGGGTTCTTGATCAGGTCGGCTGCTTTTTCGCCGACCATGATCGACGGCGCGTTCGTGTTTCCGCGCGGCACCATCGGCATCACCGACGCGTCCGCGACACGTAGTCCCTCGACGCCGTTGACCTGCAGCGAGGGGTCGACGACCGTGCCGATCGAACACGTGCCGACCGGGTGGTAGAGGGTCTGGGTCACGTCTCGGATGTGGTCGGCGAGTTCGGCGTCGGTCAACTCCAGCGACTCCGGTTTGTACGGCGCGCCGAGGTACCGCGCGATCGCCGGTCGCTCGCAGATCTCCTGCTGCATGCGGATCCCGGCGATCATCACCTCCATGTCCGACGGATCCGCGTAGTACGCCGGGTCGATCGACGGCCGCCACAGGGGATTGCCCGACCGCAGCCGCAGCCTGCCGCGGCTCTTGGGCGCGACGTGCACCGCGGCGGCGGTGAAGCCGCGACCGGGCGGTTCCTGCATCCCGTTGTCGTAGAAGAAGGTTGGCGCGACGATGAACTGCATGTCCGGGGCGGGCAGTCCGTCGCTCGTCGGGATGAAACCGCCTGCCTCGCCGATGTTCGACGCCAACGGGCCGCGTCCGGCCAGCTGCCACTGCACCAGCCGCTGCGGGTTGACGTAGTCGATCAGATCGGTTGTCCCGCGTGTGCTGTAGAGGATCGCGGCGGCTGGGTGGTCGTGCAGGTTCGTACCGACCTGGTCGATGCCCACGACGACGTCGATGCCGTGTTCCCGCAGGTGTTCGGCGGGCCCGATGCCCGACAGCATCAGCAGTTGCGGCGAGTTGATCGCGCCACCGGACAGCACGACCTCGCGGTCGACGTACGTTGTCCTGACCGTGCCCTCGTGCAGGTATTCGATGCCGACGGCACGGCCTGACTCGATCACGACCTTGGTGGCCTGCGCGTTCGTGCGCACGGTCAGGTTCGGGCGGTCCATGGCGGGCCGCAGGTAGGCGTCCGCTGTCGACCAGCGGCGGCCGTTGTGGCACGTCACCTGGTACTGCCCGGCGCCTTCCTGGTCGGCGCCGTTGAAGTCGTCCGTCGGCTTCATGCCCCACGCGACCGCGGCTTGGACCCATGCGCTGGACAGTTCGTGCGTGTAGCGGCGGTCTTCGACGAACAACGGGCCCTCGCCGCCGTGGAACGGCCCGCCGAGGCGCGTGTTGTGTTCCGCGCGTACGAAGTACGGCAGCACGTCGTCCCAGCCCCAGCCGGTCGCGCCGTGCTCGTCGCGCCAGGCGTCGTAGTCGGCGTGGTTGCCGCGGATGTAGATCATCGCGTTCATCGACGAGCAACCACCGAGCGCTTTCATCCGCGGCCAGTAAGACTTGCGGTCGCCCATGTGCTTCTGTTCGACCGTCTCGTAGTTCCAGTCCCACTTGGTCTTGAACAGGTTCGCGAACGCGGCGGGGATGTGGATCTCGTCGGCGGTGTCCTCGCCGCCGGCTTCCAGCAGCAACACCCGGACACCGGGATCCTCGGTCAGCCGGTTGGCCAGCACACATCCCGCGCTACCAGCCCCAACCACGACGTAGTCGAAAGTTTCGCGCATTCCCCAGATACTGCCACTCAGCGCGCTGCGAGAATGTGAGCTTCCTCCCCACGGGTGAGCCCCGCCTTGCGCGGGCGCGCCAACCCCAGCTCACGCTCGTGCTCCAGTGCGTTCAGCGCCGCCTCCTCGAGCGAACGGAACCTCAGGCCGGCGTCGATCGCGGGCCGCACATCCCAGTTCGCGCCGATGATGTGGCCGCCGGGCACCCACAGCGGCAACGACCGGGGCCCCGCCCACGAGTTGACCTCCAACTCCTCGAGCTTCTGCTCGCTCACCGGCACGATCTCGGCGTCGCCACCGACCGCTGCCTTGATCCGGGTGAGCAGTTCGCCGAGCGGGATCGGCAGGCCGCTGGCGTTGAACGTGCCGCCGGCACGGCGTTCGGCACCGTCGACGATCCACGCCGCCAGGTCCTCCACGTCGACGTGGTGCGTGGCCTGGTCCGGTGCGTCCGGCACGACCGCCTGGCCGTCGCCGGACAGCCGGGCGGGCCAGTAGCCGAAGCGGTCGCTGATGTCGCCGCGGCCGGTGATCAGACCGGAACGGACGATGAACGCGTCCTGCCCGTAGACGTCCCTGACCGCGTTCTCGCTGGCCACCTTGATGGCGCCGTAGTCGTCCATGGTCTGCGCCGTGCCCTGCTCGCGCACCGGGTCGAAGACGGGATCGTCGACTCCGCCGGTGCGGAACTCCTGGTAGACGCTGATCGACGAGACGAACGTCCAGTGCGCGGATCGGATCTGCTCGACGGCCCGGTGGACGTGGGGATAGGAGATTTTCGCCACGTCCACCACCGCGTCGAAGCGCTCGCCGCGCAGCGGCGCCAGGCCGTCGGGATCGTCGCGGTCGAGCCTGACCAACGGGGCGGGCGCGCCGCTCGTGCTCCCCCTGGCCGCGCAGGTCACGTCGTGCCCGCGGCCGACGGCCTCCGCCGCGATCGCGCGACCGAGGAACACCGTGCCGCCCAGAACGAGAAGTCGCATGTCATCGATACTCGTCGTCACCCGGCCCGGTTGGCCAGCGTGCTCGCGCAGAGCGAAACTCCCAGGTCAGGTAGGCTTCCCAGGTCCATCGTGACCCGCTGTGATGTTCTTGACAATGGGAGCAAACGACCGTGGCCCGTGTCGTCGTCGACGTAATGCCCAAGCCGGAGATCCTCGACCCGCAGGGACAGGCGGTGGCCAAAGCACTGCCCCGTCTCGGATTCCAAGGTGTGACCGAGGTTCGCCAAGGCAAGCGCTTCGAGCTGGAGGTGGACGACTCGGTCGACGACGAGACGCTCACCAAGATCGCCGCTGATCTGCTCGCCAACACCGTGATCGAGGACTTCACCGTCCGGAGGCTCGACGCATGACGGCCAAGATCGGAGTCATCACCTTCCCTGGGACGCTCGACGACCAGGACGCCGGCCGTGCGGCGAAGTACGCCGGTGCCGAGGCCGTGCCGCTCTGGCACGCCGACGCCGACCTGCGCGGGGTCGACGCGGTGATCGTGCCCGGCGGCTTCTCCTACGGCGACTACCTGCGCTGCGGCGCGATCGCCCGGTTCGCCCCGGTGATGGGCCCGGTGATCGAAGCCGCCGCGAAGGGCATGCCGATCCTGGGGATCTGCAACGGTTTCCAGATCCTGTGCGAGGCCGGTCTGCTGCCCGGCGCCCTCGTGCGCAACCACGAGCTGCACTTCGTCTGCCGGGACCAGTGGCTGAAGGTGGAGAACACCTCGACCGCGTGGAGCAGCCGGTACGACAAGGGAGCGGAGATCCTGATCCCCCTGAAGTCCGGCGAGGGTGGCTACGTCGCCGAGCGCGACACCCTGGCCGCGCTGGAAGGCGAGGGCAGGGTGGTGTTCCGGTACGTCGGCGGCAACCCGAACGGGTCGCTCAACGACATCGCGGGCATCACCGACGCGCGTGGCCGGGTGGTCGGCCTGATGCCGCACCCCGAGCACGCCATCGACGCGCTGACCGGGCCGTCCGACGACGGGCTGGGCATGTTCTTTTCCGCCATCGACGCACTGGTGAAGGCATGACGATCGACACTGTCAAGCACGCGGAAGACACTCCGGAGACCGCCCAGCCGTACCGCGAGCTGGGCCTCAAGGACGACGAGTACCAGCGGATCCGGGAGATCCTCGGCCGCAGGCCGACCGACGCCGAGCTGGCGATGTACTCGGTGATGTGGAGCGAGCACTGCTCCTACAAGTCCTCCAAGGTGCACCTGTCCTACTTCGGCAAGACCACCACCGAGCAGATGCGCTCGAAGATGCTCGCGGGCATCGGCGAGAACGCCGGTGTGGTGGACATCGGCGACGGCTGGGCGGTCACCTTCAAGGTGGAGAGCCACAACCACCCGTCCTATGTGGAGCCCTACCAGGGCGCCGCGACCGGTGTCGGCGGGATCGTGCGCGACATCATGGCGATGGGCGCGCGGCCGTTGGCCGTGATGGACTCGCTGCGGTTCGGCCCGGCTGACGCCCCCGACACCCGCCGGGTGCTGCCGGGCGTGGTGGCCGGTGTCGGCGGTTACGGCAACTGCCTCGGTCTGCCCAACATCGGCGGCGAGGTCGTGTTCGACTCGACGTACCTGGGCAACCCGCTGGTCAACGCGTTGTGCGTGGGTGCGATGCGGGTCGAGGACCTGCACCTGGCGCACGCGTCCGGCACCGGCAACAAGATCATCCTGTTCGGCGCGCGGACCGGGCTGGACGGCATCGGCGGTGTGTCGGTGCTGGCGTCCGACACGTTCTCCGGTGACGAGACCACGGCCGGGCGCAAGAAGCTCCCCTCGGTGCAGGTCGGCGACCCGTTCACGGAGAAGGTGCTGATCGAGTGCTGCCTCGAGCTGTTCCGCGAGGGCATCGTGGTCGGCATCCAGGACCTCGGCGGCGCCGGCCTGTCGTGCGCGACATCCGAGCTGGCCAGCGCCGGGGACGGCGGCATGCATGTGAACCTCGACCGGGTTCCGTTGCGCGCCAAGGGGATGACCCCGGCCGAGATCCTGTCGAGCGAGTCGCAGGAACGGATGTGCGCGGTCGTCAAACCGTCCGATGTGGACGCTTTCATGCAGGTGTGCGCCAAGTGGGACGTGACCGCGACCGAGATCGGCGAGGTGACCGAGACCGGTCGTCTCGTCATCACGTGGCACGACGAGGTCGTGGTGGACGTCCCGCCGCGGACGGTCGCGCACGAGGGCCCGGTGTACAACCGCCCGGTGGCACGCCCGGCCGAGCAGGATTCGCTGCAGCAGCCGATCGAACTGCCCCGTCCGTCCACTTCGGACCTGCATGATCTGGTGCTGCGGATGGCGGGGTCGCACAACCTCTCGTCCCGCAGCTGGGTCACCGACCAGTACGACCGGTACGTGCGCGGCGGCACCGTGCTGTCGCAGCCGTCGGACTCGGGCATGATCCGGATCGACGAGGAAAGTGGCCGCGGTGTCGCGCTTTCCGTCGACTGCAACGGCCGCTACTGCAAGCTGGACCCGTACACCGGTGCCCAGCTCGCGCTGGCCGAGGCGTACCGGAACGTGGCCGTCAGCGGCGCGACCCCGGTGGCCGTGACGAACTGCCTCAACTTCGGCTCACCGGAGGACCCGGGCGTGATGTGGCAGTTCGAGCAGGCCGTGCGCGGCCTCGCGGACGGCTGCGTCGAGCTGGGCATCCCGGTGACCGGCGGGAACGTCAGCTTCTACAACCAGACCGGCGCCACGGCGATCCTGCCGACGCCGGTGGTCGGCGTGCTCGGCGTGATCGACGACGTGCGCAGGCGCATCCCGACGGGCATCGGCGCCGAAGCGGGCGAAACGTTGCTGCTGCTGGGAAACACCGCGGACGAGTTCGGCGGTTCGGAGTGGGCGCACGTGGTGCACGGGTCGCTGAGCGGCCTGCCGCCGCGCGTGGACCTGGCGCACGAGATGCTCCTGGCGGACATCCTGCGGGCCGGTTCCCGTGACGGGATGGTCTCCGCCGCCCACGACCTGGCCGAAGGTGGCCTGGCGCAGGCGATCGTGGAAGCGTGCCTGATCGGCCAGACCGGCGCCCGGATCTTCCTCGACGGCGACCAGGACCCGTTCGTGCAGCTGTTCTCCGAGTCGGCCGGCCGCGTGATCGTGGCCGTGCCGCGGACCGAGGAGCTGCGGTTCACCGACATGCTCACGGCCCGCTCGATGCCGTGGCGCAAGCTCGGCGTGGTGGACCCGGACGCGAAGGCACTGGAGATCCAGGACGTCGCCACGTTCACGCTGGAAGAGCTGAGCACCGCCTGGCAGGGCACCCTCCCAGCCCTGTTCCACTGACAGACCTCGTGAGTGTTTTGGCCGGTTCTAACCGGCCAAAACACTCACGAGGTCTTACTTGCGTTTGCCGTGCAGCAGGGTGATCAGCTTGGCCACGGTCGCGTCGGTCTTCTCGGTGCGGGCGAAGGTGGTCAGGTTGATCGGGGCGCGGAAGCGCTGGCGGGCGATGGCTTTCGCGCGGGTGAACTCCTTCAGGCCGTCCTCGCCGTGGATGCGGCCGAAGCCCGAGTCGCCCACTCCGCCGAACGGCAGCGACGGGATTCCGGCGAAGCTGATCACCGAGTTCACCGCGGTCATGCCCGAACGCAGGCGCCGCGCCAGTTCCATGCCGCGGCGTTTGGCGAACACCGTCGCGCCGAGGCCGTAGCGGGAGTCGTTGGCCTTCACCAGCGCCTCGTCCATGTCCTTCACCTTCGCGATGGTCAGCGTCGGGCCGAAGGTCTCGTCGCGCACCGCCACCGAGTCCTCCGGCACGTCCACCAGGATCGTCGGCTGCACGAACCGGTCGCCGACCGCGTCCACCCCGCCGATGAGGGCTTTCCCGCCCCGGGCGATCGCGTCCGTGATGTGCTTGCGGATGATGTCGAGCTGGGCGGGCATCGTGATCGGGCCGATCTTGGCGTCGGCGTCGCCACCCGCGCGCACGTCCCTTGCCTTCTCGACCGTCGCGGCGACGAAGGCGTCGTAGACCTTCTCGTGCACGTAGACGCGTTCGACTCCGACGCAGGTCTGGCCCGCGTTGGACATCCCGCCCCAGACCGCCGCGTCCGCCGCCGCGTCGACGTCGGCGTCCTCGTCCACGAGCAGCGCGTCCTTGCCGCCTGCCTCGATCAGCACCGGGGTCAGGGTTTCCGCGCAGGCCGCCATGATCTTGCGGCCGGTCGGGGCCGAGCCGGTGAAGGCGATCTTGTCGACGCCCGCGCGGCAGAGCGCCGCGCCGGTCGCGCCGAATCCGGTGATCAGCTGGAACACCGGGTGCTCAGGCACCGCCTCGGCGAAGCTGTCCACCAGCCACTTGCCCACGCCCGGGGTGTACTCGCTCGGCTTGAAGACCACCGAGTTGCCCGCCGCCAGCGCGTAGACGATCGAGCCCATCGGGGTGAAGGTCGGGTAGTTCCACGGGCCGATCACGCCGATCACGCCGAGCGGCTGGTACTCGACCGTCGCGGCCTGGTTGGCCATCAGCAGTCCGGAGGCGCGGCGTTTGGGGCCGAGCACCTTGCGGGCGTTCTTGGCGACCCAGGCGGTGTGGTCGACAGCCAGGATGACCTCGAGCATCGCGTCCGCGTGCGGCTTGCCGGTCTCCTGGTGGATCACCTCGGCCAACTGCGGGCCGCGCCGGGTGATGATGCCCTTCCAGCGCTGCAGGCGTTCCGCGCGCCCGGCGAACCCGAGCGACTGCCACCACGCGGACGCGTTGCGCGCCCTGGCGACAGCGTCGGCCACGTCCTGCTCGGTGTGCACGGGGTACGTCCCGACGATCTCGTCGGTGGCCGGGTTCAGCGAGTCGAACGTCTCGACTTTGTGCTCGACGGTGGTCATGAGGACGCCTCCTGGTTGGCTACCGCCGAGGTTACTCGACGGTAGCCGCCTTGGCGACGGGCTGTGAACACCGCCAACGCAGCCGTCAGCGCCACGCCTGCGCCTGTCAGCACGGCACCGGTCACCGGCAACGCCGACACGGACAGTGACCCGAGCGCGAACCCGCCCGACTGCGCGGTGAAACTCAGGCTGAAGCCCTCGGCCTTGCGGTCCTCGGGCAGAGTCAGCTGGAGGTGCATCGAGATCGACGTGTTCAGCGGCCCGACGCAGACACCGACGGTCACCAGTCCGGCGATCAGCAGCGGCCAGGACGAACTGAACGCGACAAGCACCCCGCCGACAGCCATGACGGTGAGGAACACGGTCGCTCTGGTCCGCCGGTCGGCGTGCAGACGCGGACCCAGCCAGGCGTACACACCGGCGCCCGCCATGCTCGCGCCGATGATCACAGCCATGATCACCACGGCCGTCCCGGCGCCGCCGCCCAGCCGTTGCGCGATCGGCAGCGACGACACCTCCACCGTGCTGATCAGGAACCCGAAGCCGAACGAACTGAGCAGCCACACCATGATCGAACCCATCGGCGGGCGGATCCCCTCGGGACGCGGCACAGCCGGCACCACCGGCACGAACAGCACCGCGAGCAGGTACGCCACAGCCATACCGAACACGGGTGCGCTGCCACCGAGCGGCGTGAGCAGGGCGACCACCAACGGTCCGCTGACCACGACGAGTTCGACCACCACGGCGTCGATCGCGACCGCGCGTTCGAGGAAGCTCGCGCTGACGGATTTCGGCAGCAGTGCGCGGATCCCGCCGGACATCCCGCCTGCCGCGAACCCGGTCAGCACGACGAAGACGACCGTCAGCACCGGCGACGAACTCACCGCGGCCAAGCCGCACAAGCCCAGTGCCGAGACCACGAGCAGGACCCGCAGCCCACGAGCCACACCGATGCGGTCGAGCAGACGGCCGGCCAGCCTGGCGGATGCGATCTCGGCGCCGATGAACACCGCCATCATCACGCCACCCAGCCGGTACGAACCGGTCATCTCGGTCGCCAGCAGGGCGAACGCGAGCGGCGCCATGTTGCCGGGTAACCGCAGGAGCTGGGCAGCGGCGGACCAACGCACGTAACTCACGCGGCAACGCTGCGGGCCGGCACCCGTGGCGCGATAATGATTCGGATATAGCCGAAAGGAACGGTGCCCGGTGATCGAGATCCACCTCGGTGCGGTCGGCGCGCACCGGGTGCGGCTGGCGATCTCGCCGCTCGAAGAGGTGCTCAACGCGATCCGGCTGCTGATCAGGCCCAGCCGGGTCTCGGCGCACGCCCGGTGGTCAGCCGCCAACCGCACGACGCTGGCCGCGCTGGACGTACCCGAACTGGTCACGCTAATCGCCGGCACCGAGTACTTCCCCGACTTCCTCAGTCCGCCACCCGCCGACGCCGAGACCACGGTCGACGACCAGCTCGAGCGGGTCGTGCGGACCTCGCCCGACCAGGTCGCGCTGGAGATCGCCATGTCCGCGGCGGGCCGGGACGAACGCGAGCTCGACGGCCTGCTCGCCGACCCCGGGCACAGCCGCGACCTGCTGGCCGGGCAGCTGCGGGCCTGCTGGGAGCAGCTGACCATGCCGATGTGGCCGAGGCTCAAGGACTTGCTGGACACCGACGTGCACTACCGGGTCAGGCAGTTCGGCACCGGCGGGATCGCTCGGGTGCTGACCGGGCTGCACCCCGGCGTGCTCCTCGACGGCGGCCGGATCCTGCTGCCGACGTACTCCAGCGCGCGGATCGACCTCGACGAGCGGGGTTTGCTGCTGGTGCCCAGCACGTTCGCGAGCGGGATCGGCGTGATGATGACACCGCCGTGGCAGCCGTCGGTGGTCTATCCGGCGCGCGGCGCGGCCGTTCTGTGGGAGAGCGTGCCCGCGCCGGCCGGTGATCCGCTCGCCGGCGTGGTCGGCCGGACCAAGGCTCTCCTGCTGCGGGAACTCGCCGATCCGGCGAGCACGACGACGCTGGCCAAGCGGCTCGGCGTAGCACCGAGCACGGTCTCCGGGCACGTGAAAGCTCTCACAGCCGCCGGGCTGCTGAGCGGGCGGCGTGCCGGGCGTAGTGTCCATTACAGCCGCAGTGCACTGGGGGATGAACTCGTGTCGAGTGCGAGCTGAGAGGAACACGGATGCAATTCGTCCATTTCGGACACTCGTGTGTGCTGGCCGAGAACGGGCCGGAGCGACTGCTGTTCGACCCCGGCACCTTCTCCAAGGGATTCGAGGACGTCCGGCACCTCGACGCGGTCCTGATCACCCACCAGCACCCGGACCACCTCGACGTGCCGCGCCTGGTCGAGCTGATGAAGGCCAACCCCAAGGCGCAGCTGATCGTGGACCCGGCGTCGGCGCGGGACGTCGTCGACGCGGGACTGACCGCGCGGACGGTGAAACCCGGTGAGCGCTTCAAGGTCGGCCGCACCCAGGTGAACGCGGTCGGCGGCAACCACGCCGTCATCCACCCGGAGGTGCCGGTGCCGCCGAACGTCGGTTACGTGCTCGACGACGGCGCCTTCTACCACCCCGGCGACTCGTTCTACCGTCCCGACCAGACCGTGGACGTGCTCGGCATGCCGACGACGGCACCGTGGCAGAAGCTTTCCGAGGCGATCGACTTCCTGCGGATCATGAAGGCACGCGTGGCCATCCCGATCCACGAGGCCGTCGCGAGCGTGCCGCAGATGTACTACGGCAGGTTCGCCGAACTCGGCCCCAGCGGAACCGAGGTCCGCGTGCTCACCCCGGGGGAGACGACCGCGGTCTGATACGTGGACGACTCGGCGCCGTGGTGCGTCGCGATGTCGATCGCGTCGAGAACCGCACGCCGCGGCCCCGGTTTGGCCAAGTCGGCCGCGTCGACCGACAGCCGGACCAGCCCGCCGCGCCGGGCCGCCCGCGCGACGCTGAGCACCAGCGCGAAGCAGGACCACGTCTCCACGCGCTCGTTCGCGGCCAGACCGTGCACGCGTCCCCTGTGGACGGTGTCGGTCCGCAGGTCGTAGATCCTGGTCGCGTCCGCGCACAGAGCGAAGTCGTTGCGCCGCAACGCGGTCAGCGTGCCGGGCGACGCCGCCCACCGCGGCGGGGCGAAGGCGTCCACTTCGAGGTCGTGCCTGCCCATCAGCCTGCGGGCCGCGGTCAGGCGCAGTCCGGCCTCGTGCGCGGGCAGGGAGCCGAACTCGGCGCGCCTGCGTGGCACGTCGGTGAGGTCGAAGCCGTGCAGCAGCAGCGCGTCCCCCCGAACGCGCCGCTGCCGCACCCAGTCCACCACCACTTTGTGCTGACCCGCCCCTGCCAGCCGCGGTGCGAACAACAGCGAGAGCGAGACCCCCCGAAGGTCCAGCTCTCCAGCCAGTTCGGCGCAGCGGTGCAGGGTCCGGATCCCGATTCCGGACAGGGAGACCACCAGGCGTGCGGACACACCACCATGACGCCGCACGAGAATGGCGCCGGCTTGTCGTACGGGTAACGAACCGGCGCCGATGTCGTGAAATCACGAAGGGGTGAGCTACACCCAGTCCGCAAAGGACTTACCGGAGACCCGCTCGTAGGCCTCGATGTACCGGGACCGGGTCGCTTCGACCACGTCCGGCGGCAACTCGGGCGGCAGCTCACCGGACGAACGGTCCCAGCCGGACGCGGGCGAGGTCAGCCAGTCGCGCACGATCTGCTTGTCGAACGCGGGCTGCACCTTACCCGGTTCGTACCCGTCGACCGCCCAGAACCGGGACGAATCCGGGGTGAGGACCTCGTCGCCGAGCACGAGCTCGCCCGACTCGTCGATGCCGAACTCGAACTTGGTGTCGGCGAGGATCATGCCCCTGCTCAGCGCGTGCCCCGCCGCCTGCGAGTACGTGGCCAGCGTGGTCTCGCGCAGCTTCATGGCGAGCTCGTCGCCGACGGCCGCGCGGACCGCGTCGAAGTCGATCGCCTCGTCGTGCTGGCCGATCTCGGCCTTGGTGGTCGGCGTGAAGATCGGCTCGGGCAGCTTGGCCGCCTCACCGAGGCCAGGCGGCAGCGGAACGCCGCACACGCCGCCGGTCTCGCGGTAGTCGACCAGCCCGGAGCCGGTCAGGTAGCCGCGGGCCACGCACTCGACCGGCTGCATCGTCAACCGGCGCACGAGCAGCGCCCGGCCGCGCACTTGCTCGGGGATCCGCGGGTCGTCCCACGCGACGAGGTGGTTGGGGCCGTCGAGCAGGCCGAACCAGAACACGCTCATCGCGGTGAGCACCCGGCCCTTGTCCGGGATCGTCGTCGGCAGCACGTAGTCGTACGCCGAGATCTTGTCCGAGGCGACCAGCAGCAGGTGATCGTCGTCCACTGCGTACAGCTCACGAATCTTCCCGGCGGCTACCTGCGGATACTCAGTCAGCGAAGGCACACGAAGAGCTTAATTGCGTAGCGGCGGTCACACGCGCCCCGGTAGCTTGCGCGACATGCACAACTATTGACTCACTCCAGACTCGCGATCCCCGCTGCGATTCCTGTGGTGGGTGATCCGCTCAACGCCGCGGCCCCTGGTGGTGTCGACGGTGTTCGGAATGTTGTGGATGGGCCCGCTGACGCTCATCCCGTTGGCCATCGGCGCGGCGATCGACCACGGCATCGCTCCGCGGGACACAGGTGCCCTGTTGCAGTGGGCGGGTGTGATCCTCGCGCTCGGCGCCGTCTCGGCGTCAAGCACGGTGATGCTGACCCGCGCGGGCGACAGGGCGTGGCTCGACGGCGCCACGCTGATGCAGCGGTCCGTCATGCAGCACGCCACCCGTGTGGGGGCCACGCTGCCGTCCAAGATCAAGACCGGTGAGATCGTCGCGATCGGGTCGTCGGACATCTACAGCATCGGTGGCGTGCTCGAGGTCATCGGCCGGTTGGCCGGTGGGTTCATCGCGTTCGTCGTCGCCGCTGTGGCCATGTTGACCAGTTCACCGCTGCTCGGGCTGATCGTGCTCATCGGCGTGCCGTTGGCGACGTTGGGCCTGGTGCCGTTGCTAGGGCCGTTGCGGGAACGGACCGAGAAGCACCGCGACGAGGTGGGCGCGGCCACGTCGATGGCCGCTGACATCGTGTCCGGCCTGCGGATCCTGCGTGGCATCGGCGGTGAGAAGCAGTTCACCGACCGGTTCGCCGAGACCAGCCAGCGCGTGCGCAAGGCCGGGGTGAACGCCGCCAGGATCGATTCGTGGCTGTCGGGTATCGAGATCCTGCTGCCGGGCCTGGTCACCATCCTGGTGCTGTGGCTGGGCGCGCGGCTGGCCCTCGACGGCACGATCACGGTCGGCGAACTGGTCGCCTTCTACGGTCTCTCGGCGTTCCTGGTGATCCCGGTCGGCGTCGCCGCCGAATCGGTGCACCACTACAACGAGAGCATCGTCGCGGCCAAGCGCGCCTGCACGATCCTGGCCATGAAACCGGCGTTCGAGTCGCCAGAGCACCCGAAACCGTTGCCGCCCGGCTCCTTCGGGCTGCACGACGAGACGTCCGGGCTCACGTTCGCCGCGGGCAAGCTGACCGTGGTGTCGACCACCGGGTCGGACGCGTTCGCCGACCGGCTCGGCCGGTACGTCGACGCGCCGGTGCGGGCGGGTGACGTCCCGTTGCGGGAAGCCGACATCGAGGAGGTCAGGAACCGGATCCTGGTGGCGCACAACCAGGACGTGTTGTTCTCCGGCAAGCTCGCCGACGAGATCGACATGGGCGGGTCCGTCGAACTGGACACCGCGCTGTGGGCCGCCGACGCGATGGATGTCGTCGACGGCCTGGAGAACGGGACGCAGGAGTTCCTCGCCGAACGCGGCCGGACGCTGTCCGGTGGTCAGCGGCAACGGATGCTGCTGGCCCGCGCGTTGAGCCGGGACGCGGACGTGCTCGTGCTCGACGAACCGACGTCGGCGGTCGACGCCCACACCGAGGCCAGGATCACCCAGCGGGTGGCCGAGCTGCGCCGGGGCCGGACGACCGTCGTGTTCAGTCAGAGTCCGTTGTGGACACGAGTGGCGGACGAGGTGTACGTGCCATGAGGACAACCTTGCCTTTGGCGGACAAACGCGCTGTCCGCACGTGGATCTGGTCGGTCGCGTCGAAGAACAAGCGCGCGTTCGCCGGCATGATGTCGTTGTTCGGCGCGGCCACCCTCGTCGGCCTCGTCGGCCCGCAGTTGCTGGGCGACCTGGTCGACTCGGTGTCCGAGGGCACCACGACGGCGCACATCGACGTGGTCGCGTTGATCTTCGTCGGTGTGCTCATCCTGCACGCGGTGCTGCGCAGGCAGGCCCAGTTCCGGGCGGCCGTGTTCGGTGAGCGGCTGCTCGCCGAGGCACGCGAGGGCATGGTCGAGCACGTCGTCAAGCTCCCGCTGTCCACGGTGGAATCGGCGGGAACGGGCGACCTGCTCAGCCGGGCCACGTCGGACGTGGACAAGCTGGACGAGGGCCTGCGGCAGGCGGCGCCGGAGATCACCATCGCGACCGTGACGGTGGCGCTGACGGCGGTCGCCATGTTCATCACGTCACCGGTCGTCGCGCTCGGCATGCTCGTCGCGGTGCCGGTGCTGGTCGTGGCGACACGCTGGTACCGGCCGAGGGTGCTGCCGAAGTACGAGGAGGCGCTGGCGAACTGGGCCGAACTGCATTCCAGTACCCACGAGACGGCCGACGGCGGACGCACAGTCGAAGCGTTGCGGTTGCGTGACCGCCGGATGGCGATCAACGACCGCAACCTGGACAAGGCGGCGGGCGTCGAGTGGTACTGCAGCCGGCTGTGGGCGTGGTTCCTCGGCGGGCTGGATGTCGCGTTCATCCTGCCGCTCACCGCGATCCTGCTGGTCGGTGGTCTCGCCTACGCGGAAGGCCTCGCCGGGATCGGTGCGATCACCGCGGTGGTGCTGTACGCGCGAGCGATGGTCGAACCGCTCAACGGGGCGCTGACGTGGATGGACGAGCTGCAGGTCGGCAACGCCGCGCTGCGGCGGATCCTCGGCGTGCAGGAGATCAAACCGGACCCGGGTGACGAGTCCGCGAAGCCGGACGGCACAGCCATCGCGGTGCGGGGCGCGAAGTTCGCGTACAGCACCGGCCGCGAGGTGCTGCACGGCATCGACCTGGACATTGTGGAGGGTGAACGGCTGGTCATCGTCGGGCCGTCCGGTGCGGGCAAGTCGACGCTCGGCCGGTTGCTCGCCGGGATCAACGCGCCCGGCTCCGGTTCGGTGACCATCGGCGGCGTGGAGGTCACATCGCTGCCGTTGATCAAGCGCCGCAACGAGATCGTCCTGGTGACGCAGGAGCAGCACGTGTTCGCCGGGACGCTCAGGGAGAACCTGACGCTGCCGAGGGCCGCGTCCGACGACGAGCTGTGGCACGCACTGCGCACTGTGGACGCGGCCGGCTGGGCGAAGTCGCTGCCCGACGGCCTGGACACCGTGGTCGGTTCTGGTGGCGAGGCGATCGCACCGGCGATGGTCCAGCAGATCGCGTTGGCCCGCTTGGTGGTCGCCGACCCGCACACGCTCGTGCTCGACGAGGCCACGTCCCTTCTGGACTCGTCGGCGTCCGGGAAGCTGGAGAGTTCGTTGAACGCTGTACTGTCCGGCCGGACGGTTGTCGCCATCGCGCACAGGCTCTCGACCGCCAGGAACGCCGACCGGATCGCCGTGATGGACGGCGGAAGGATCGTCGAGCTGGGCAGCCACGACGAGCTGATGGCCGCGCAGGGCTCGTACGCGGCCCTGGTCGGCAGCATTTCCGGGGAGAAACGGGGAGCCATGCGTTAGAAGCCGCGTCACACACGGCTTGGTCGTGCGGGCCGTCGCCGCCCCGCATCGCCCCGGGCACGCTGATCAGCAGGTCACAGCGAAGAAGCCGGTCGCGCGGAGCGGGGTGGCGACGACCGGCTTGCAGCGATCAAGGACGCCCGAGCGGTGCGAGGGCAGTCAAACAGGGTACTAATACGCATGGCCTTCGACTGGGTTTCGCTCACCACGGACTATGGGCTGGCTGACGGCTTCGTGGCCGCGTGCAGAGGCGTCATCGCCCAGCGGGCACCGAAAGCCCAGGTCATCGACGTGTCGCACGCCGTGCCGCCGCAGGATGTGCGGCGCGGCGCGACCATCCTCGCGCAGGTCGTCCCGTTCCTGCCGCCGTCGGTGCACGTCGCCGTGGTGGATCCGGGAGTCGGCACGAGCCGCCGCGGGATTCTCGTCGTCACGGAGGAAGGCGTGCTCGTCGGGCCGGACAACGGGCTGTTGCTGCCCGCGGCGGGCGCGCTCGGCGGGCCGCAGGTGGTGCACGAACTCGTCGCCGAGGAGTACCGCCTTCCCGCCGTGTCGCACACGTTCCACGGCCGGGACGTCTTCGCCCCGGCCGCCGCGTACCTGGCGCTGGGTGTGCAGCCGTCGGACTTCGGGCCGGAGATCGACCCGGCGACGCTGGTGCGGCTGCCCGAGCCGAAGGTCGTCGCGGGCAGCCAGCGGTTGCAGTCCGAAGTGCTGTCGGTCGACCACTTCGGCAACATCCAACTGGCCGCGCAGGTCCGCGACATCATCGCGACCGGGCTGCTGCTGCCGGGCGCGGGCGTGCAGGTGCAGATCGGGATGCACACCGTCGACGCGACCATCGGCCGCACGTTCGACGACGTCGAGCCCGGCGAGGCGCTGGTGTACGTCGACTCGGCCGGGCACGTGGCGATCGCGGTGAACCAGGGGTTCGCGTCGTCGCTGCTGATGGTCGGCCAGCGCGACCCGATCGCCGAGATCAGGCGTTAGACCCTGCGCCTGGCCAGTGCGTGCGCCGCGACGATGACCAGCACGGACAGCACGACCGATTCGGCGGCGATCAGCAACAGCGTGCCCGTCGAGCCGGGGCGGTCGCCCGCGTAGAGGTCGATCAGGGCGTTCACCGGCGGCGCGTGGCGGACGAACAGCTGCGCGAAGCAGATCCCGACGCCCAGCACGATGGTCCAGCCGAGCTTGGGCAGCACCGGACGGCTGATCACCGTGCCGAACGCGACACCGGCGAGCACGGTCATGGCGAAGTCCAGCGCGCCGAGGCCGACCTGCGCGAACTGGACGGACGTCGCGGTCAGCCAGATCAGCGCGGCCAGGCCGAGCACGCTCGTGCACAGCAGTGCGGCGCCGACTTTGGCCAGCCAGACGCGGCGGAAGCCGCCGTTGACCGACATGGTGATCGCGGCCTGCATCGGCTCCTCGTTGTGCATCACCACGATCGTGATCCACATCCCGATCGGCACGAGCGCGGCGGACGCCATCGCGTAGGTCGGCAGCACGGGGCCGGTCGGCGGTCCGATGATCATGAGGATCGACAGGTAGGCCAGCAGTGGCGCGGCCCAACGCTGACCGCGCAGGACATCGGCGACGAGATAGCGGACCAGCGGGGTCATGACACCGCCTCGACCAGCGACCAGCCGTCGGCCAACGCTCTCAGCAGGAACGTGTCGGCGTCTTCGGTGCGTACGACCACGCGACCCGGTTCCTCCAGCAGGATCTCCGCCGCCAGATCGGCCGCCCGCAACCCGGGCCGAGCCGGACGCAGCGAGATTCGCATGCCGCGCAAGGACTCCGGCACCAGCTTGCCGTCGGTGAGACGGTACAGCCTGCCGGTGGGGACCGCGCTTTCGTGCGCGCTCAACAGGATCTGGGCACCGTCCTGTTCGGCCTCGGTCATCAGCGCGGCGAGTTCGGCGCGGGCGGGCGCGTCGAGACCGGTCGCGGGCTCGTCGACCACCAGCAGCTCCGGCCGTTTCAGCAACGCCTGGATGACAGCCACTTTCTGGCCGTTTCCCTTGGACAGCGCGGCGATCGGCACGTCCGGGCCCGGCACCAGCCGCAGTCGCTCGGCCAGTTCGTTCGTGCGCGCACCGGTTTCCGCTGAGGACAGACCGCGCATTCGTCCGATGTGTGCCAGGTACTGGCGTGCGGTCATCCGGATCGCGGCAGGCGCTCGTTCGGGGACGTAACCGATCGTGCGCGGCCGGTCGGTGACGCGTCCGCCGGTCGGCATCGAGGCACCGGCGACGATCCGGAGCAATGTGGACTTGCCGATGCCGTTACCGGCGACGATGACCGTGGTCATGCCCGGTTCGAGGGTCAGGTCGACGCCGTCGAGCACCCACTGCCCGCTGCGCGAGTAGCGTTTCCGCACTTGGTGAACCGTTGTCACGTTCCCATATTGCCGGAACCGACGATCGGTTCGCCGCCAAAGGGCTTCACCCCTTCGGCCGTACGTGGGTAATCGCGCGGTTGTGTCTTGCGCACGCTCGGTGAGCCGACCCAGGCTACGAGACACCCTGCACATGAGTTCACAAAAGGGAGGGCCCATGAGGTCTCGTCGCGGTCTGTTGGCCGCGGCGGCGCTTGGCGCTGCCATCCTGCTGCCGCTGCCGATCACGGCATCGGCGCATTCCGACCAGAGCACGGCCGCGGTCAGCCAGGCGTCCGCGGTCTACACGGTCGACAACACCACACCGGTGTCCCGTACCGCGATCAGCCGGTTCGGTGTCGACATCCACGGCACCAACAGCGGCACGCTCACGTTCGCCGCATCCGCGAGCCAGGCGAAGGCCCTGCGGGACGCCGGTTTCCGGCTGACGCCACAGGCGTCGACGCTGGACTTCCCGCCAGCCGACTCGATGTACCACAACTACGCCGAGCAGACCGCGGAGCTGCGCAAGATCGTCGCGGACCACCCGTCCATCGCGACGCTGTCGAGCATCGGCAAGAGCTACTCCAACCGGGACCTGTGGCTGCTGAAGATCAGCGACAACGTGGCGACCGACGAGAACGAGCCCGAAGTCCTGTTCACGTGCCAGCAGCACGCCCGCGAACACCTGACGCCGGAGATGTGCCTGCGGATCGCCAACCGGTACACCGACGGTTACGGCACCGACACGGCCATCACCAACGAGGTGAACAGCAAGGAGATCTGGATCGTCACGAGCGTCAACCCGGACGGTTCGGAGTACGACATCGCCACCGGCTCGTACCGGTCGTGGCGCAAGAACCGCCAGCCCAACGCCGGTTCGGCCAACGTCGGCACCGACCTCAACCGCAACTGGGGCTACCAGTTCGGTTGCTGTGGCGGGTCGAGCGGCTCCACCAGCAGCGAGACCTACCGCGGTCCGTCGGCGTTCTCCGCGCCGGAGACCCAGCGGTTGCGCGACTTCGTGAGCTCGCGCGTGGTCGGCGGTGTGCAGCAGATCAAGACGCACATCGACTGGCACACCTACTCGGAGCTGATCCTGTGGCCGTACGGCTACACGTACAACAACACCGCTCCGGGTCTGGACGCCAACCAGGAACGCACGTTCCGCACGCTCGGCCAGCAGATGGCGCAGACGAACAACTACACGCCACAGCAGTCAAGCGACCTCTACATCACCGACGGCTCGATCGGTGACTGGATGTGGGGCGTGCACAAGATCTGGAGCTACACCTTCGAGATGTACCCGCGTTCGGGCGGCGGCGGCTTCTACCCGCCCGACGAGGTCATCGTCCGGGAGACGCAGCGCAACGACCGCGCGGTCTCGCTGTTCCTGAGCTACAGCGACTGCCCGCCGCGCATCATCGGCGGCACCTGCTAGTCGAGCCACGAGGTGACGGAGACGGGGTCGCCGACGGCCAGTTCGCCCGCGGTGAGCACGGCGAACTTGGCGCCGAAGGTGACCCCGCCTTCCACCCGCCGGTAACCGGCCAGCGTCTTGGTCGGCTCGTGGCCAGCCTTCTGGCCGATCGCCTGGTCCACGGTCGGGACCACGCACCGGATCGCCTGCTTCTCCCAGCCCGCCTCGACCGTGCCGAGCGTCATCGTCCTGACCCGGTCCTCGGTGTACGGCTCGTCCCAGCCGCTGACCACCACGTTGGGCCGGAACCGGTTCATCGGCAGGGCCGGTTCGCCCTTGCCGGTGATCCGGTCGTTGAGGTCGGCGAGCGAGGACTCGCCGATCACGTGCATCGCGTCGGCGTCGGCGAACCCGACCTGGCCGCCGAGGACACCGTTGGAGTGCCGCTCGAGGTCCGGCGGGACCCGCACGAGCCGCACCGGCTCGCCCATGAACCGCGAGAACCACTCGGCGGGCCCCGCGCCCTGGTCCACGGCCTTGCCCGTCCACTTGTGCAGCAAGACCTCGAGCTGGTCACCGTCGTGGACGACGTCGAACTCGGCGTCGTCGAACCCGGGCGCGGCCAGCTTGATCGTCCCGTCGCCGAGCGTCGGCCGCACCACCGCCATCTTCGCCTTGGTGCGCTGGGTGATGAACTTGCCGTTCCGGTCGACGACCATGAACAGCCTGTCCTCGGCGAGGCCCATCGGGCCGACAGCGCTGCGCTGGAGCGACTCGCCCGCGCAGCCCTTGACGATGTACCGGATCAGTTCGACGACACGCCCCATGGCACCAAGTTAACCGCTAGAGGATCGGCGCGGGGGCGTAGCCCGCGGCTTCCGGGTGGTTCTCGAGCACTTCTGAGACGCGCTTCACAACCGCGCGGACCTGGCTGTCGGCCACTCCGGTGAACGAGTGCCGGTCGGCCAGCAGCGCGTCCAACTGGGAGCGCTCCAGCGGGATCCGCGCATCGGCGGCCAGCCGGTCGAGCAGGTCGTTGCCGGCCTGGCCCTGCTCCCGCATGGCGAGCGCGACCGCGACGGCGTTCTCCTTGATCGCCTCGTGCGCGGTCTCCCGGCCGACTCCCGCCTGCACCGAGGCCATCAGGACCTTCGTCGTGCCGAGGAAGGGCAAGTACCTGTCCAGTTCACGGGCGATCACGGCCGGGTACGCGCCGAACTCGTCGAGCACGGTCAGGAACGTCTGGAACAGGCCGTCCAGCGCGAAGAACGCGTCCGGCAGCGCGACCCTGCGCACGACCGAACACGAGACGTCACCTTCGTTCCACTGGTCGCCGGACAGCTCGCCGACCATCGACAGGTAGCCGCGCAGGATCACGGCGAACCCGTTGACCCGTTCGCAGGAACGCGTGTTCATCTTGTGCGGCATGGCCGACGAGCCGACCTGGCCGGGCTTGAAGCCCTCGGTGACCAGTTCGTGCCCGGCCATCAGCCGGATCGTCTTGGCGACACTGCCCGGCGCACCGGCCAGCTGCACCAAAGTGGACACGACGTCGAAGTCGAGCGACCGGGGGTACACCTGGCCGACGCTGGTGAACACCCGCTGGAAACCCAGGTGCTCGGCGGCTTTGCGCTCCAGTTCATCCAAAGTGGACTCATTGCCGTCGAGCAGGTCCAGCATGTCCTGCGCGGTGCCGACCGGTCCCTTGATGCCGCGCAGCGGGTACCGGTCGACCAGCGAGGTGAGCCGCTCGAACCCGACGAGCAGCTCGTCGGCGGCGGTGGCGAACCGCTTGCCCAACGTGGTCGCCTGCGCGGCGACGTTGTGCGAACGGCCCGCCATCACCAGGTCCGTGTGCTCGGCGGCCAACCGCGCCAAGCGGGCGAGCACGGCCAGCGTCCGCGCCGCGATCAGTTCGAGCGACCGCTTGATCTGCAGCTGCTCGACGTTCTCGGTCAGGTCGCGTGACGTCATGCCCTTGTGCACGTGCTCGTGCCCGGCCAGCGCGTTGAACTCCTCGATCCGCGCTTTCACGTCGTGCCGCGTGACCCGCTCGCGCTCGGCGATCGAGGCGAGGTCGACCTCGCCGACGACCCGCTCGTAGTCCGCGACGACACCGTCCGGGACGTCGACGCCCAGCTCCGACTGTGCTTTGAGGACCGCGAGCCACAGCTCGCGCTCCAGGACCACCTTGTGCTCGGGCGACCACAGCTGGACCAGTTCGACCGAGGCGTAGCGGTTGGCGAGGACGTTCGGGATACGCGGCTTCACGGTGACACAGGGTATGCCACCTACAGGTGCAGAGCCGGATCAGTGGCCAGGCGCACCATCTGGTCGACGGTGAGCGTCACATCCGCCTGGTACACGGGCGCGGACCCGCTGGTCGGGTCGTAGTTGTACGCGGTGACACGGGTGATCGTGCCGTCGTTGCGCAGGTGCGTGGCGCTGGCGATGGTCATCGCCGGGTTGTTGCCTCCAGGGCCGCTCTCCACCGAGATGAGGACCTTGCTGCCGTCCTGCTGCGGCAACTCCTGGCACTCGGCCGAGCACTTCTCGTGCTCCTGGTCGTTGCGCACCTGCACCGCGGCCGCGGTCTGCGCGGTGTTCACCTTGAACTTGACGAACGTCTCCAGGTAGTTCTGGCCGTCCGAGATGTCACCCACGGCCTCACCACCGAACTGCTGGGTGCTGACGTTCTTCGCGGCGGGCGCCACCTTCGGCAGCTGGGTGTTCAGGTACGTCCGCATCTCGTTGCCGCGCTGCGTGAGCTGCTGCTTCGTCAGCGGTGGCTTCTCCGCCGACGACGGTGGCGCCGAAGGCGCAGGCGACGCAGTGGCCGACGGCGGCGCGGCCACGGGGATCTCCTCCGGCGCGCCACCCATGCCCAGCACCACGGGCACGGTCACGGCGACGACGGCCACAGCGGCCGTGCTCACGCCGACGGCGACAAGGGCACGGCGGCGCCGCACCGCGCGCTCCGCCGTGGTCACCAGTTCGTCGATGTCGAAGGACATCGGGGGCTCGTCGGACACGGCCAGCCGCAAGCCTTCCCGAAGCTCGGATTCACTCAAGACACAACCCTCCTAGCCGGCCTGCCTGCCGTCAGGTTCTCCACCACTTCCCGCAACGTCGCCAGGCCGCGGGCGGTCTGGCTCTTCACGGTTCCCTCCGAGCACCCGAGCACCGCGGACGCCTCGGCGACCGACAGGTCGTCGAAATAACGCAGGACCAGCGCGGCCCGCTGACGCGGCGGCAGCTCCAGCAACGCCCGGTGGGTCATGTCCTTGGCCCACGACCGGTCCTGCGCCGCCTCCGGATCAGCCGACACGTCCGGTGTGTCCGGTACGGTCTCGTAGCGCAGCTCGCTGCGCCGCCACGGCCTGCGCTTCTCGTCCAGCCAGGTGTTGAGCAACACCCGGCGCGAGTAGTTCTGCAGGCTGTCCTGCTTCTGCACCTTCGCCCACGCCCGGTAGATCTTGATCAGGGCCTGTTGTGTCAGGTCCTCCGCGAGGTGCCAGTCACCGCAGAACAAGTAGGCGCAGCGGCGTAGCCCCGCGGCGTGTTTGCCCGCGAAAGCCCGGAAGCTCTCTTCGTCGGGTTTGCGCACTATGGGCTCCCTTCGCATTCCCGACCTATCTCACGTACGGCCTGGGGCGAAGGTTGCACGGTTATCGCGAGAACGCCGCCCGGAGCATCCGGCGGGCCCGCGCCCGCGGGTCGGCGTGGATCTCGATGATCGCGTTCAGCACGGCACCGTCCACCAGCGCGATCACCTGCTCGATGCGGTCCGCGGCGACGGGCATGCCGCATTTGGTGAAGATCGCCGACAGCAGTTCCCGCAGCTTGACGGCGTCCCTGCCCATCACGGGCTTCAGGTACGGCCTGCGCCCGGTCGCGACCAGCCGCTCGTAGCGCAGCAGCACGGCCTCCGCGTCACCCGACTCCGGCTCGTCGCCCAGCAGCAGGTCGAGCACGAGATCGACCAGGACGTCGAACCCCGCGTCCTGCGGCGTCCGCTCCAGCTGTGCCCAGCCGCGGGCGAACTCCTCCTCGCCGCGGTGCTCGACCGCCGCCGTGATCAACTCGTCGAGCGAGTCGAAGTAGTACGTGGTGGACGCCAGCGGCAGCCCGGCCCGTTCGGCCACGGCGCGGTGCCGGATCGCGTCGAACCCGCCATCGGCGAGCAACCGCGCCGCCGCGTCGACGAGAGCCTGGCGCCTGCGTTCACCTTTGGGCGTACTCGCGGCAGTCATAGTCCACCAAGCGTAGTGGCGGACCGGGGCAGGTGGACGCGGGTGCGCCGCACCTCGTTAGAACCGGGGCGCGATGTCGGTGGCGAACTTGGCGATGGAGTCCGTGAACGGCGCCTCCACCGGTCGCACGTTCGGGTCGGGCTGGCTGACGACGTGCAGCTGGTTGCCGCTCGCGGCCTCGCTCTGCGCGTTCGCCGTGCCCTGGACCTCCGCGCCGAGCGGTGCGATGGAGTACGTGCCCTTGGGCACCAGGACCACGGACACCGTTCCGGCCTTGGATCCGTCGGTCACCGTGAAGGCCGCGCCGCGCGAGCCCGGCGGGCAGCCGAACGGGACGCTGACCTGGACTTTTCCAGGGACGGCCGGGAGCTCGCCCGCGAGGGCAGCAGCGAGCTCCCGGTCCGCCTGGCACCCACTCGGGGTGCTGCCGGCTGTGCCGGCATTACCAGTCGGATGTCCTCCCTGCTTAGGCGCATCCGACCGGTTGTCCCGCTGAGTCGAAGTCCCCTCCATGACCGACGGGCCGTCCGCTGGAGCGGGCTCCTTCTCTCCGTACATAGTGCCACCGGTTGGGGGTCCTCCGCCCGAGAGAGCGGGGGCATTCGCCGCTGTTGTGTCCGCAATTCCACCCGAAAGGGCGACAGCCGTCACCGTTCCGCCCGCGACCAGGACGAACGCGAGGGCCGAAGCACCCACGACAGTGTTACGGCGTTTCGCCGCCGCGCGTCGGGACGCCTGCCTGACCTCACCCGTGCCGAAGGTGGCCGGTGGCGTGTCACCCACCGCATCCTTGAACAGCTCAGCCAGCTTCTTCTCGTCCACCTACATCCACCTCCTCACGACGCCGGTCGCAGGTCGTCCAGCGAGTCGCCCAGCGCTTCCCGCAGAGCGGTCAGTCCACGCGCGGTCTGGCTCTTGACCGTGCCCTCGGAGCACTTGAGCGCCTCGGCGGTGGCCGCCACGTCCAAGCCCTCCAGAAACCTCAGCACAAGCACCGCACGTTGCCGTGGTGGCACCTGCTTCAAGCCGTCGAGCAGCGCGGACCTCGTCGCGACCGTGTCACCGACCTCGGCGTCCGCCGGCGCGGGCTCAGGCAGTTGCTCGACGAACCGCTCCCGGCGCCACGGCCGGCGCGACTCGTCGATCATCGCGCGCACCACCGTCCGGCGGACGTAGGCGTCCAGCGCCCCACGGTCACGCACCTTGCGCCACCGCCGGTGCAACGCGACGAACGCGGTCTGAGCCAGGTCGTCCGCACGGTGCCAGTCGCCGCACAGCAGATACGCGGTTCGACGCACGGCGTCTCGCCGAGCCTCGAAGTACTCCGCGAACTCCTGCTCGTCGCGCTGATCCACGCGGACTCTCTCCGCTCGTCGTCTTCGGATAGGGGACGGACCGGGCCCCCTCCACGGTTGCACGGTTCGTGGATGAGTTCTACGCCACACCCCGATCCGGGTTGCCCCCGGGGCCACCACATTGGTGGGATCGATTCCGTGACCGCATCGATCATCGACCTGCGCTCGGACACTGTCACCAAACCGGACGACCGGATGCGGGCCGCGATGGCCGCCGCCGAGGTCGGTGACGACGTGCTCGACCACGACCCGACCATGGCCAGGCTGGAGGAGACCGTCGCCGGGCTGCTCGGCCTCGAGGCCGCGCTGTGGGTGCCGAGCGGTTCGATGGGCAACCTGATCGCGTTGATGCTGCACCTCAAACGCGGCGACCGGTTCCTGGCCACGAAGGGCTCGCACGTCCTCGCGCACGAACAGGGCGGCGCGGCGTGGCTGGCGGGCGGCATGCCCGAGCCGCTGCCATGGGACGGCGGTCCGGGACGGCCGACGCCCGAAACCGTCCGCCACGCGATCGGCGCGCCGGAGCCGTACTTCGGGCTGTACACCACGCTGTTGTGCCTGGAGAACACGCACAACGCCGGAGGCGGGGCCGTGACCCCGCCGGACGAGCACGCGGAGCTGGTCGCTGCGGCCAAACAGGGCGGCTTGGCCGTGCACCTGGACGGCGCCCGGATCTGGAACGCGTCGGTCGCGCTCGGCCTGGCGCCGTCCGCGCTGACCGCCGGTGTGGACACGGTGCAGGTCTGTCTCAGCAAGGGCCTGGGTGCGCCGGTCGGTTCGATGGTCGCCGGGTCGGCCGCGTTCGCCGCCGAGGCCCGCCGGGCCCGCAAGATGCTCGGCGGTGGCGTGCGGCAGGGCGGTGTGCTGGCGGCGGCCGGGCTCATCGCGCTGGAGAACATCGACTCACTGGCCGAGGACCACGTCAAGGCCACGACGCTCGCCGACGGACTGCGGGAGCGCGGCTGGGACGTGACGCAGCCGGACACCAACATCGTGCTGGCCACCGTGCCGGATCTCGACCAGGCGCTGGCCCAGTTGCGCGGGGTCGGCGTGCTCGCGGTCCCGATGGACGGCCGCGTCCGCTTCATCACCCACCGCGACGTTTCCACCGACGACATCACCGAAGTGCTGCGCCGGCTGGGCAAGGAGTGACTGTGCGCTGGATCGTGTTCGACTACGGCGAGGTCATCAGCGAACGGACCGCCGCGCTGCCCGAGCTCGCCGAGGCGCTCGGGGCGGACCAGGTCGAGTTCGAAACCGCCTACTGGGCGCACCGGGAGGCCTACGACCGGGGCATGCCCGATCTGGACTACTGGTCGACGGTTGCCGGAAAGCCTTTGGACGAAACGACTTCCGCCCAGCTGGCCAAGATCGACGGGACCGGCTGGATGACCACCCGCGAGTCGACTTTGGAACTCATCGCGGAGATCAAGGCGGCCGGGCACGGCCTCGCACTGCTGTCCAACGCCCCGTCGGCGTTCGGGCGGATGGTGGAGCTCGAGGCGTGGATCGAGCCGTTCACCCACCTGATCTTCTCCGGCGACCTGAAGATCGCCAAGCCGGACCAGGAGATGTGGGCGCACCTGCTGCGCCGCCTCGGCGCCCAGCCCCAGGACTGCGTGTTCTTCGACGACCGCCAGGTCAACATCGACGGCGCCGTCGCGGCCGGGATCGACGGACGGCTGTGGGTCTCAGCGGCCGAGGCGCGTGCGCACCTGGCCGCCATCGGCGTGCTGTAGCTACGACTTGATCTGGGAACGCTTGATGGCACCGTAGGCGAGCGTTCCCACCGTGGCGACCGCCGCGATGATCAGCAGCCACTTGAAGGCTGAGAAGATCCAGCCAATCACCATGAACGCCAGCCAGATGACGACGATCGCGCCGAGGATCTTCACCAACATGTCCTGCCTCCCCATCGGGTCATGAAGTGAACGATCCGCGCTCACCCGTGGTTCCCAGTCAACCAGCGCGCCGGGGCGCCGACCATCGGGAATGACCCCGATTTACCGGCTCAGGGCGTCACCCATCCGCCGAGCCTGCGCAACGCCTCCTCGATCTCGTGGTGCGCGCCGGCGAAGCTGAGCCGGATGAACCTGGAGCCGTGCTCGGGGTCGAAGTCGATGCCGGGCACGATCGCCAGGCCGGTGCCGGCCAGCAGCCGCTGGCACCAGCTCATCGCGTCGTGCGTGAGGTGCCCGATGTCGGCGTAGACGTAGAACGCGCCGTCGGCGGGCGCGAGACGGTCGATCTTGAGCTGTTTCAGGCCTGCCAGCAGGGTGTCCCGGTTCGCCCGGTACGACTCGACGTGCCCGTCCAGCTCCGCGTAGGACTCGTCGGTGAACGCGGCGACGGCGGCGTGCTGCGCGATCGCCGGTGCGCAGATGTTGAAGTTGCCGATCAGGCACTCCACCGCCCGGTGCAGCCGGTGCGGCACGAGCAGCCAGCCCAGTCGCCAGCCGGTCATCGCGAAGTACTTGGAGAACGAGTTCACCACCAGGGCCTCCCGGCTGTACTGCCAGGCCGACGCGGGCTCGATGCCGTAGTCGATGCCGTGGTAGATCTCGTCGCTGATCAGCTGGACGCCGCGCTCGGCGCACCAGCCCGCGATCGCCGCCAGCTCCGGACCCGCGACGACCGTGCCCGTCGGGTTGGCCGGGCTGGCGATCACCACGCCCTTGATCGGGCCGAGGGTGTCGAGCAGCTCGACAGTGGGCTGGAAGGTGTCCATCTCGACGACCTCGCAGCCCAGCGCGGTCAGGATGTTGCGGTACGCCGGGTATCCCGGCCGGGCCAGCGCGACCCGGTCACCCGGGTCGAACGCGGACAGGAACGACAGCAGGAAGCCGCCGGACGACCCGGTCGTGACGACCACGTCCTGCGGCGAGACCCGCACGGAGTACTTCCGGTCGTAGTGACCGGCGATGGCTTCCCGCAACTCCGGGATGCCCAGCTGCTCGGTGTAGCCGAGCTTGTTGCCCCGCAAGGCTTTCTCAGCGGCTTCGAGCACGGGCGCCGCCGCGGGCGCCGACGGTTGCCCTGCCGCCAACGACACCACGTCGCCTTTGGCGCGTTGCCGTGCGTTGGCGGCTTCGACGACATCCATGACGTAGAACGGCGGAACGGAGGCACGTGCGGCGACTGTCAGCGGGCTGTGAGCCATGCGATCACCCTAACTCCGCACATGCCTCCGGTGATCACCTAGAAGACGCCTTTGCCCAGCCGCTTCTCGGAGATGAAGCGCTGCACCGACTCCGTCACATCCGCCGGCTGCGGCGCGCGAGCGGAACGACCGGCTGCCGCCTCGTCGGCGGGGATGTCCGGACGCGGGTCGCCGGGGCAGGTGACGCGCGAGCCGGGCAGCACGCCGTTGACGAGGTAGTTGTCGATGATGTCCGACGCGCAGGCGTTGCGGCTGTACAGACCGTGCGTGCCCTCGTCGGCCACGGACACCAGCTGGTCCTTGAGCCTGGTGGCCATCGCGGGACCGCCGTCGTACTGCGTCTGCGAGTCACCTTCGGCCTGGATCACCAGTCCGGTCTGGTAACCGGCGCGCTTGAGGTTGGTGACCTTGTCGGCCGGCTTGAAGCTGCGGAAGGTGCACTCGGTCGGCGCGGCGCGGTACACGCCGTAGCCGTACGGGTTCTTCTCGCGGAACAGCCGCATGTCGCTGTAGTAGATCTGAAGGTCCTGCGGCCAGTCGGCCTCGCACGTGACCGTCTGGAACACACCGTTGACCGTCTTGGCGATCCCCAGCTCCTGCATCAGCTTCGCGGCCTTGGCCGCGTCCCTGACCTCCGCGGACCCGGCGGCGAGGGTGCCGTCCGACGCGGCCTTGAACGCCTTGACGATCCGGCCGATCTCGTCCCACAGCGGGCGGAAGCGCGAGTAGATGCCCACGATCACGTCGTAGGTGGTCCGGTCGACGGTGCCGAACATCGGGTCCTCGATCGGCTTGGTCGCCAGCTTCGCGGCCAGTGCCTCGGTGGTCGCGAACACCTCGGCCTGGGACTTGCCCAGCCCGTACACGGAGTCGCGCTCGCCGATCCAGCCGAACATCGCTTCGGTGTTCTGCTTCATGGCGACGGCCTGCTGCTTGAACTGCTCGCGCCAGATCCAGTCCGGGCTGACCGAGGAGTCCAGCACGTTGCGGTCGAGGCTGGCCGGGAACAGGCTGCCGAAGACCGCGCCGAGGTAGGTGCCGTACGAGAAGCCCAAGTAGTTGATCTTCTTCTCGCCGAGCACGCCACGGATCACGTCCATGTCGCGAGCGGTGTTCGGGGTGTTGATGTACGGCCGCAGCCCGCCCGCGGCCCGCTCGCACGCGGCCTCGTCGTTGCGCGCCTGCGCGGTGAACGCCGCGAACTGGTCGTCGGTCGGCCGCGACGGGAAGCTCCCGATCGACGGGCTGAGCTCGCACTCCAGCGGCGTCGACCGGCCGACTCCACGCGGGTCGAACCCGATCAGGTCGTAGACCTGGGTGATCGGGCGGTCGGCGAACGCCAGCGGCAGGTCGACACCCTCACCGCCGGGACCACCCGGGTTGAGCAGCAGGACACCGCGGCGCTTGGCCGGGTCCTTCGCGGGCAGCTTGCTGATCGTCACCGCGATGCGCTCGTCGCCGGGTTTGCGGTAGTTCATCGGCACCGTCAAGGTCGCGCACTGCAGCGTGGCGAGCTCACCCTCGTCCGCGCACGGCTTCCACGTCGGTTTCTGGCCGTAGAACTCCTGCAACCCAGGAGCAACAGCCGCGCTGGCGACCGGTGCCACCCCCGTCATGACACCGATCGCGGCCAGCACGCCCACCCCGGCGCAGGCCATCCGGCTCCTTCTGGTCTTGCCCATTCCTGTCACGCAGACCCACTCCTGTCACGCACCACGGACACTGCGAACCTAGGAGCCGGGAAATGACTGCACATCAGACTTTCGGCGGGAATTGTCCGACCGAATAGGACCACTTCTCGCCACTGATCCCGTCACTGCGGACTACTGCCTCATGCGCACACCGATATCCCGCCGGCGAACGCGTCGGCGGGACCTCGGAAATCGCGTGTCAGTACCCGCGGTAGGCGCCGCCGCCCGCCATCGCCTTGATGCCAGGAACGTTGTCGAGCGACCCGTAGCGGGAGATCGCGTAGTTCACACCCGCGCAGATGTTGTCGACCGGGTTCCAGATGTCGTCGTGGCCGGGCAGTTTGTAGCTGTTGAACGTCGGGTCGATGCACTGCATCAGGCCCTTGGACGGTGTGCCCTTCGCCGCATTGGAATCCCAGTTGTTGATGGCGTTGGGGTTGCCGTTCGACTCGTGCTGGATGATCGCCCAGATCTTCGGCACGTCCTCGTCGCTGACGTTGATCCCGTTGGCGCGCAGGATCTCCTGCGCCTGCTTGATCCACTCCTGGACGTTGCCGGGCGGGGGACCCGCGGGCGGGCCACCGCTGGAGCCCATGCCCCCACCGCCTCCGCCGCCACCGCCACCGTGGCCGCCACCACTGCTGTCGCTGCCGCTGTGACCGGAACCGCTGCTGCCACCGGTGTTGTTGCCCGTGCCGCTCTGCCCGGACTGGCTGCCGTCGGTGCCGGACGGCGTGGTCTTGTCGTCCCTCGGCGCCTCGGGCTTCCACTCGATCGTCTTGCCCGGGCCCGGCACGTACGGCTGGCTGCCGGGCTCGGGGATGTCGGAGAACCGGGCGCTCGGGTTCGCGGCCGCCTTGATCTCGGTCGCCGCGGCCTTGACCTGCTCCTCGGTCTCCTTGAGCTTGTTCTCGATGTCCGTCGCGGCCGCCGCGGTGACCGGACGGAACTCGGCGTCCAGCGTGGCCGCGTCGGCGCCGACGTTGGCCTGCTTGATCCGGTTGATCTCGCCGAGGGCCTGCTCGCACCGGGTGGACACGAAGTGCTTGGCGTCGTCGATCGCCGACGCCACCCTGGTCAGCGCCGCACCGGCCTTGGCCAGTGCCTCGCCGCCGGCCGTGCCCGCCTTGGCGAACCGGTCCATGTAGGCGACGAACTGGTCGGCGGACGCCCCCTGCCACGCCGCGTCGAGCGACTTGACCGAACTGGCCACGCCCGTGCCGTGTTCGCCGACGTTCGTGCCCGCCTGCGTGAGGCGTTGCGCGGCGGCGTTGATCGAGCCGCTGTTGGCGTTCTCGACCTTCCGCGCGGCCGCCACCACCGCCTCGCCGCCCGGGTAGCTCCCCAACTCAGCCGCAGCGCTCACCGCTCAGCTCCTCCCCAGCATCAAACCGAATACGTCCTGGCGGTGTGCTGTTCGACGTTCTGCACGCTCTGGATCACCGCGTCCAGCGCGCGGGCGATCCCGTCGAGCAGCTGCTCGGCCTTGTCGAACTCGCCCAGCATCAGCCGGTTCACCTCGTCGACGGCCGCCGACACGGCAGCGGAACTCGGCAACTCGCCGTAGGCTCCCGCGTCGCTCGACACGTTGTGGAACGAATCAGCGATCTGCCCGAACTTCGGTTTGAAGTTCTGCACGGTCGTCATGCAGTTGTTGATCGCCTCGATGTCGTAGCCGGCCACGTCCCCACCCTTCGCCACATGTGTGACGCCCGAGAACCCCTCACTGGTTCCCGACAACCATAGAGCGAATTCAGATCTCTTCGAACAGTTCCCACACAAACGTGGCAAGCCGCTGGTTGTCGCTCGGCGAGACGGTCAACCAGGTGCGACCGTCCTGGCTGGGCTTCACCAGGTCGAGGTACCGGCCGTCGGCGTTGTCGTGAAAAGCGACAACTCGTTCAGCCCGGACAATTCGCTTGTCCCGGTGGTGGCGTTCGGCGCCGAATTGCCCGCGAGTGGTCGTTCCGGACAGCATCGAGGTCAATGCCTGCGCGTCCCGCAACACGATGCCTTTGGCCTCGAGATTGGTGATGAACTTCTTCGTGTCGCCGTGCGATTCGTCGTCCGCGGCGGCCACCAGGTCGTTGGGGAGGCTGACCGAGCGGCCCCGGCCCGCGGGCATCTCACCCGCGACCGACACGGCCGACTCCGCCAGCGAGCTGTCCCGTGCCGGGATGAGCCACACCTGGCCCTCGTCGACCACGGCCAGCTGGGCCTGCCTGCCGGCCACGGCCGCAAACGCTTTCACCTCGCGACCGGCCCAGATCCACGCGTCGATGCTGACGTGCGGGTGGGCGAGGACCTCCAGGGTGTCCACGAGCTCCGGATTCGCCCGGCCGGACTGCGCCAGCCCACGCGACTCCAGCGCACGCCACGTCTTGCGGACCAGCTCGGCCCGTTCGGCGTGGGTCTTGCCGGGACTGGGCACGTCGAGCGCGACGTGCCGGTCAGGCAGCCGCTCGCTCTCCCAGATGACGTCGAACTCGGTCGCGGAGAGAACCAGGCTCACTCGTCGTCGTCTTCCCCAAGCACCGACGGCATGACCATCCTGCCGTCAGCGAACACGTCCTCAGCCTCGATGCCGTACTTGCGCACGTGCTCCTCATCCTCTTCGCCCTGCGCGGTCCCCGCGGCAGGCTGCATCATCGACGCGCCGGGCTTGCTCTTGGCCCCGACACGCTCAGCCGTCCGCGCGGCGGCGGCCTCCTCGGGAGGCAAACCACCCAGCGCGGCCGCACCCCGTGAAGCACCCGGCGGAAGCGCACCCGAACGACCACCAGCGGCACCGGCGGCAGCGCCACCACCACCGCGAGGCGCGAGACGCTCCTTGTCCGCGACAGACCCGACGGCAGCCCCACCCTGCGCGCCACCGACCATCCCGGCCACAGCGTTGGTCATGCCCTCGTAGTACGGGCGAACCGGCGGCGCACCCGGCGCCATACCGGGCTGGAACGGACCGCCGCCAGGCCCGGGCATCGGACCGATGCCCGTCATCTTGCCGGGAACACCAGGCTGCCCCGGCTGACCCGGCAACCCGGAATTTGGCCCAGGCTGACCGCTGCCACCGCCGACAGGCTGGCCCGTCGCGTCGAACGAGCCGACCGGAACACCAGGACCGCCACCCGGCACACCGGCGATCGACGCACCACCCGGCGCGAAAGCAGCCGAGCCACCACCGACGCTGGAAATGCTGGTGCCGGTGGATGCCTTGGCCGGCGGAGCGGCGACGAGGCTGAGCCCAGGAGGAACAGGAAGAGCCTGATAACCGCCCAGATTCGACTTGCTGGCATTGGCGTAGCTGTTCATGGCGTCGACAGCCTGCGCCCGCGCGGCCTGAGTGCGCTGGACCTCCTTGGAGTGGTCCGTGGTGTGCAGCAGGAGCTTGTCGGCGAGGTTGTAGTCCTTCGCGCCACGCAACGCGCTCGACTCCGGCGCGCAGTTGCGGGTGCGGGAGTAGTCGTCACCCTGGTTGCAGACGGCACCGGCCGAACTGGTGATGGTCCCGGTCGCCTCACCGCCGTACTGCGAGGAATCGGACATCACGACCTGGGCGTCGTCACTGGACGCACCGGTCCACTCGACACCGATCTTGGCCAGCTCGGCGCGCAGCACCTCGTCGGTCTGCTTGAGGCTGTTGGCGATCGCCGTGAGCGCGTCGACCGCGCGGTTCATGCTCTCCGACCCGCGACCCTGCCGGATCTGGTCGACCATGACGGCGAGTTCCTCGTTGCTGTAGCCGGCGAATCGGTAATCACCGATCTCGGTTCCGGACATGGCGGTTCCTCACTTCAGGGTCTTGAGGGTCTGCATGGCGAAGTGCGCGGCCTGCTCACTCTTGGCACACATCTGATCCTGCGTGAACGCATTGCGGCTCGGCCGGAAAACCACCATCAATTGCTGACCGTCGGCCACGCCCACCGCGGTCGCACAGTCGAATGCGCCGCCACTGCCGCGGATGTGGTAATCCGCCGCCGGGAAATCGTCGATCGTCACGAGCTTCGCTTCGACATTCCGCTTGCCCGACAGCCAGGGCTCGAATCCCTCGCTGGTGATGGCCCAGATCTCGTAGTCGAAAGCGGTCTTGCCCTCCGTGCCGTCCATCAGGCACTGGGGGGAGCCTTTGAAGGCGTCGCCGTCCTGAGTCTTGGTGCGCTGCCGTTTGACCTTGAGCTGCGCGATCTGCTCCTGGGTGAACAGCTTGCAGGGATCGACCCCGTCGAGCTTGAGGTCTTTCGGCCTCGGCGGGATGGTCACGCTCGGCTTCGAACCGCCGGAGCTCTGCCCACCGCCGCCTGTGCCCGCCGCAACCGCCTGGCCGGGTTCACTGTCCGTGCACCCGGTCAGCGCCACCGCACAGAGCAGCGCGACCATGATCGGCTTACGCAACCGTCGTCGTCCCGAAAACCGCTGCGATGTCCTGGTCGTTGAATCCATAGGTTTTCGCGCTGTTCTGGAGTTGGGTCATGACATTGCGGAGGCTGGTCACATAATCGGTGATCCGTGCCGCGTAGGAATCGTCCGCGAGAACCAACCGGAAGTTCCAGGCGTTCGCCGCGTCGACGCTCACCGGGTCCTCAGCGGTCGGCTCGATCATCAAGGACCGGCTGTGCGTTGCGAACGCGTCGTTCAAGGCGTCGATCTGGGTTTGGATGATCTTGGCCGCGGCGAGCACGTTGTCGTGGTTGACCTTCAATGTCGCCGAGCCCGCCGGGGCTTGGGGAATCGAGGCCAGCGCTTGCGCCCAGGACAGTGAGCCGGTCGTCTCTTCCATTCACGCACCCCCGTACGTTCTGTAGTCGTCCGGTCTCTTTTCGTAGGCTACCAACGCTGGTAGACCCCTACCTGAAGTTTGACGGAGAAACCGGCCACGCGGTTCCACCGAATCAGCTAGCCGGAACCGCGACCTCTCCGCGTGCCGCGCGCAGGGCGATGTCCGTCCGGTGGTGGGACCCGGCGAGGTGCAGGTTCTCGATCCGACGGTACGCATCCTGGCGCGCCGCATCCAGGTCGTCGCCGATTCCGACGACCGACAGCACCCGGCCGCCCGACGACACCACTGCTCCGTCGTCGCGCCTGCGGGTTCCCGCGTGCAGGACTCCTTCGGCTTCGCTGCCCGCGATCACGTCGCCGGTCCGCGGCCTGCCCGGGTAGCCCTCGGCGGCGACCACCACGGTCACCGCCGATCCCTCCGCCCAGTCCAGCGGGGGCTGGCCGGCGAGGGTTCCGGTGGCCGCGGCGTTGAGCAGTTCGCCGAGCGGGCTGCGCAGCAGCGCCAGCACCGCCTGGGTCTCCGGGTCGCCGAAGCGGCAGTTGAACTCGATCACCTGCGGGCCGGTCGGGGTGATCGCCAGGCCCGCGTAGAGCAGGCCGGAGAAGGGCACGCCGCGTTTGGCCAGCTCGTCGACGACCGGCTGGACGGCCTTGTCCACAATGGTCGCCACCAGGTCGTCCCCGGCCCACGGCAGCGGTGTGTACGCGCCCATGCCGCCGGTGTTGGGGCCGCTGTCGCCGTCGCCGACGCGCTTGAAGTCCTGCGCGGGCAGCAGCGGCACCACGGTCTGGCCGTCGACCAGGCAGAACAGGGACACCTCCGGTCCTGACAGGAACGACTCCAGCAGGACCGGGTGCCCGCCGTCCAGCAATGTCATCGCGTGCGAGCGGGCCGCCGCCAGGTCCTGGGTCACCACGACGCCCTTGCCCGCGGCCAGGCCGTCGTCCTTGACCACGTAGGTCGGGCCGAAGCGCTGCAACGCGGCGTCCAGCCGTGCCGGGTTGTCCACGATCTCGCTGTGCGCGGTCGGGACCCCGGCGGCGGCCATGACGTCCTTGGCGAACGCCTTCGAGCCCTCGATCCGGGCGGCCTCGGCGGACGGGCCGAAACAGGCGATGCCCGCCGCCCTGACCGCGTCGGCGACGCCCGCGACCAACGGGACCTCGGGGCCGATCACGACCAGGTCGGCCTGCCACTTGCCGGCCAGTGCCGTGACCTCGGCCGGGTCGGACACCTCGACGCCGTACTGCTCGGCGACCGCGGCTATCCCGGCGTTGCCGGGCGCACAGGCCAGCGCGGTGACCTTCGGGTCCCGCGACAAGCCGAGGACCAGGGCATGCTCTCGGGCCCCAGACCCGATGACGAGAACTCGCACGACTGAAAAGGATAGGTGCCGCGCTCCGTTCAGCTCACCCCGAGGGCCTGCTTGGCACCCGGGTGGACTGGTACTGGATCGGTCTTGACGGCCGTTTCCTTCGTGATTTCCTTCGCCGACGGGTGCGTCTTCTCCAGATCGGCCTTCTTGTCGAAGATCAGCTTGGTGATCGCGCACGCGTTGCCCGCCGGGAAGTCCTCGCGGACCAGCAGGAAGTTCGGCACCACGATGGTCGGTACGTCCGACGGCTGCTTGTAGGTCGCGGCCGGGATCCTGCCCTGGTCGTAGACCGGGTTGAGCTGCTTGAGCGCGCCGAGCTGCGGGGTGATGTCGATGAACTTCACCTTGTCGCCCATGGACGTGGTCAGGTCGGTGATCTCCGGGGTGGGCAGGCCGCCCGACCACACCAGCCCGTCGATCTTGCCTTCCTTCATCCCGTCGACGGTCTGGCGCAACGCCAGCCGCTGCGGGGAGAGGTCGCTGTCCTTGAGCCCGGCCGCCTGCAGCAGGCGGTTGGCGATCACCTCGGTGCCCGACTTCGGCGACCCGGTGGAGATCCGCTTGCCGCGGAAGTCCGCGACGCTGTTGATCCCGCTGTCCGCGCGCACCACGACCTGCGTGTAGTTCGAGTGGATCCGGGTGAGGGCCTGGATCTTCTGCGGCTTGCCCTCGAAGGCGGACTTGCCCTGCACGGCGTCGGCCGCCGTGTCGGCGAGGGAGAACGCGATGTCGTAGGTCTTGTCCGTGAGCTGCTGGATGTTCTGCACGGACGCGCCCGTGTCCGCCGCGGTCGCCTTCAGCTTCGAGCTGTTGCTGATCACCTGGGCGAGACCGCCGCCGAGCACGTAGTAGACGCCGCCGACGTTGCCGGTCGCGATGGTCACGCGGCCCTCGGCCGCCTCGCACGAGGTCTGCCCGCCGGGCTGTTGCGCGGACTGGTTGTTGTCCTCGCGTTTGCCGCCGCACCCGGTGGCCACCAGCGCGACCCCCACCACACCAATGAGTGCCCTACGCACTGTCGACACTGTTGATCTCCTTGTCCTTTTGCCGCAACAGCAAGTGCACGACTACGGCGGCAACGGCGAAGCCCGCCCCGATCGCGATGGAAAGTGGCTGCAGGTAGAGCAGCAGGAGCGCCGCCGGGACGCACAGGATCCGGACGGGCATCTTCGCCGGACCGATCAGCCAGCCGGTCGTGACGACAGCGAGCACGGCGACACCGAGTGCGGACACGGCCGTCACCCACACGACATCCAGGAACGGCCGCTGCAACAGCAACGCGGATCCGTTGTCGGTGAGCACGAACGCCAGCGGCACCAGGAATGCGGGCAGCGTGTACTTCCACGTCTGCCACATGGTTTTCAGCACCGCGCCGCCTGTGATGGCCGACGCCGCGACGGCCGCGAGCGCGGTCGGCGGCGTGACCTCGGACAGCACCGCGTAGTAGAAGATGAACATGGCGGTCTCGGCGGGCTGCACACCCAGCGCGATCAGTGCGGGCCCGATCACCACCCACGAGATGATGAACGACGCGGTGACCGGAACGGCAAGCCCGAGCACGCACACTGCCAAGGCACAGAACACAACCGTGAACGCGAGCACGACAGTCGGGTTGTCGGACAACGACCTCGCGGCCTTCACCAACGCGTCCGCCAGGACCTGTCCGAGACCGGTCTTGGTGATCGTCGACGTGATCACGCCCGCCGCGGCGCAGACCGCGATCACCGGCAGCGCACCGCGGATGCCCTCCGACAGCGAGTCGACGAGCTCCTTGGTCCACGCGATCAGCGCGGCTCGCTTGTCCGCACCGAAAAGCTTGCCAGCCAACGAGAACAGCGCCGCGACACCGGACGCGTAGACCACTGCGGAGAACGGCGGGATGTCCAGCGCCAGGAACACCACGATGATCGCGAGCGACGCGAAGTGGTAGCCGCCCTTGGCGAGCACGGCCCAGGCCTTCGGCGTGTCCACGTCCACCGAGTGCGCGCCGAACCGGCGGGCGTCGGCCTCGACCGCGAACACGATCCCGAGGTAGTAGAGGAGAGTCGGGACGATCGCCCACAGCAGGACCGTGAGGTACGACGTCTCCAGGTATTCGGCGATGATGAACGCGGCTGCGCCGAGCGTCGGCGGCGAGAGGATCGCGCCGATGCCGGACGCGGCCAGCAACCCACCCGCGTTCTCCTTGGGGTACCCGGCTTTCTTGAGAATCGGCCACGTGATCGCGCCGAGCGTGACCGTGGTCGCCGTGCCCGAACCGGACACGGTCCCCAGCAGGAACCCGGACAGCGCGGTCGTGCGACCGGGAGCCGTGCGGGACTTGCGGAACAACGCGAAGCTGAAGTCGACGAAGAACTTGCCCGCGCCCGAGTTGGCCAGCACCGCGCCGTAGATCGTGAACAGCACGATGTAGGTGGCGGCGACGTCGAGCGGTGTGCCGAAGAACCCGTTGCTGGGGTCGTACAGGGCACTGATGATCTCGTCGAAGTTCATCCCCGCGTGGGAGATCGCCCAGCTCTGCGGCAGGAATCCGCCGTAGTAGGCGTACCCGACGAAGACCAGGCAGATGATCGGCAGGATCAGCCCGGTCGTCCGCCTGGTCGCTTCCAGGATGAGCAGCAGCAGGACGGCACCGGCGACGACATCCACAGTGGACAGCTGGCCCTGCCGGTCGAGGAACGCGTCGAATCCCGTGAGCAACGGGTAGAGCGCGACCACGAGCGTGAGCGCGGAGAGCACCCAGTCGATCACGCCGGGGTCGTCGTTCTCCTTCGTGCCACGTCCCGCAGGCCGGTACGCGAGGAACACCAGCGGCAGTGTGACCGCGAGGAAGATCACCAGGTAGTACTGGTTGCCCTGGTCGAAGGGCAGGAAGACCTGCTTGAGCACCAGCAGCGCGACCCCCGCGCCGACGATCCACAACGCCCGTTCCCAGCGCGGGGACAACTTCCGCGCGGGGCGTTCCTCGTCGTGCGCGCCGACGATGTCGTCGAGACTGCGCTGCTCTGCGGTGGTCACCCGGCGAACGTACCTGCTGAGGTGGTCGGCATCACACTGTTCTTTGCATTGCCTTAGGACAGACGCGCACAACGTTCATCCGGGCGTGGCCGACCGTGCAGGAATGCCCGGTAGCGTCCACGCACTCGAAGGTCGAAGGAGGCACGTGATGGGGAAACGACTCGCCGCGTTGGCGCTGTCCGGGATCGCGCTGGTCGCGATGGTCGGCCCGGCGACAGCGGACCCGCAGGCACAAGGCGGCGGTGAGCAGGCCAAGCCGTTGATCTTCGGGCACCGCGGGGCCTCCGGCTACCGCCCGGAGCACACGCTGGCCTCCTACGAGCTGGCGGCCCGGATGGGCGCCGACTACATCGAGCCCGACCTGGTGTCGACCAAGGACGGCGTGCTGGTGGCCCGGCACGAGAACGAGATCGGCGGCACGACCGACGTGGCCGCCCGGCCGGAGTTCGCGGGCAGGAAGACCACGAAGAACATCGACGGTGCCCCGCTGACCGGCTGGTTCACCGAGGACTTCACCCTGGCCGAGCTCAAGACCCTGCGCGCGACCGAGCGCATCCCGGACATCCGGCAGCGCAACACGATCTACAACAAGCGCTTCGAGGTGCCCACCTTCCAGGAAGTGATCGAGCTGAGCAGGCGCCTGTCATGGGAGCTGCACAGGGAGATCGGGATCGCGCCGGAGACCAAGCACCCGACGTACTTCCAGTCGATCGGCAAGGCACTCGAGCCCGGCGTGGTCCGCACGCTCGACCGCAACGGCCTCAACCACCCGCGTGCGAAGGTCGTCGTGCAGTCCTTCGAGGTCGGCAACCTGGTGTCGCTCAACCGCCAGCTCAGGGTCCAACTCGTGCAGCTGACCAGCGCGACGGGCGCGCCGTACGACTTCGTCGTCAAGGGCGATCCGCGCACGTACGCCGACATCGTCAGCCCGGCCGGCCTGCGTGACGTGGCGAAGTACGCCGACTGGCTCGGCCCGGAGAAGGCCCAGATCATCCCGCGGGACGCGGCCGGGTTCCTGAAGGCACCCACCTCGCTGGTCGCTGACGCGCACAAGGCCGGGTTGAAGGTCGTGCCGTACACCTTCCGCAACGAGAACAGCTTCCTGCCTGCGGATTTCCGTTCCTCGGCGGTCGCCGCGGAATACGGGAACGCCTTCGGCGAGTTCGAGAAGTTCTTCGCCACCGGTGTCGACGGCGTTTTCACCGACAACACGGACACGGCTGTGGAAGCCCGCAAGAACAGGCGCTGACGCCGAAACCCACCAGGGAGCCTTCCGGCGGGACCGGGTTCGCGAGGACTCGCCCCCGGAAGGCTCCCCTGTGATCACCGTGGCCGGTCAGACCAGCTGGTTGTCCACGTAGCACCAGCGCCAGGACTCTCCCGGCTCGCGTGAACGCATCACCGGGTGGGCTTCCGCGTGGAAGTGGGCGGTGGCGTGGCGGTTCGGGCTCGAGTCACAGCAGGCGATGTGGCCGCAGGTCAGGCACTTGCGCAGGTGGACCCAGCCCGTTTCGCCGACAGCCAGGCATTCCGGGCATCCTTCGACGCTGTCCGCCCGCGGTTCGGGTGGTAGTTCGGCGACGTGCGTACAACTCATGGTGTGATTCAACGCCGGACTGACCGGAATGACTTCCCGGGGTGAGGACTTGCACGGAACTGACCTGCTCATGCTGCTGGTGGGCTCGCTCGCGATCACTGCTCTCGCGCGCAGGCTCAACTGGTCCGCGCCGCTGCTGCTCGTCGCGGTCGGGCTGGCGGTGTCGTACATCCCCGGCATGCCCACGTTCGAGATCGAGCCCGACCTCATCCTGCTGCTGGTGCTGCCGCCTTTGCTGTACTCGGCCGCGCTGGACAGCTCGTACCTGAACATCCGGGCCAACCTGCGGCCCATCGGGCTGCTGTCGGTCGGCCTCGTGCTCGCGACGATGACTGCGGTCGGGTTCGTCGCTCACATGCTCATTCCCGGGTTGTCGTTGGCGGCGGCGTTCGTTCTCGGCGCTGTTGTCGCACCGCCGGACGCTGTCGCCGCTGTCTCCATCGGACGGAAACTGGGCCTGCCGAGACGGACGATGACCATCCTCGCCGGGGAGAGCCTCGCCAACGACGCGAGCGCGCTGACGGCGTTCCGGGTGGCGCTCGCGGCGGCGACCGGCGAGGCCGCTGTCTCGTTCGGCAGCAGTGTGACGATGTTCCTGATCAGCGCGGTCGGCGGGATCGTCATCGGGTACGTGCTCGGTGTTGTCGTGCACGCGGTCCGGATGCGGATCGGTGACGGGGTGCTGGAGAGCGCGCTCGGCATGCTCGTGCCGTTCGGCACCTATCTGCTGGCTGAGTCCGTGCACACGTCCGGGGTGCTGGCTGTGGTGGTCGCGGGGCTGTACCTCGGCCACAACGCACCGCGTGCCGGGTACGCGACCCGGCTGCAGGAGACCGCCGTGTGGCGGTCGGCGGACGTGCTGCTGGAGTCGCTGGTGTTCGCCCTGATCGGGCTCCAGCTGCGGTCGGTGATCACGGCGGACATCTCCACCCCGGTCGTCGTCGGCGCGGTCACCGTCCTCGTGGTCACGATCGTCATCCGGTTCGTGTGGATGTTCCCCGGCGCCTACGTGCCGGTGTACCTGTCCAAACGGATCAAGTCTAAGGAGGACCAGCCCGGCTGGCGGGACATCGTCGTGCTGTCGTGGGCCGGGATGCGGGGTGTGGTGTCGCTGGCCGCCGCCGCGGCGATCCCGCCGACCATGCCCGGCCGCAACGTGATCCTGTTCTGCACGTTCGTCGTCACCGTCGGCACGCTGCTCATCCAGGGCCTGTCGTTGCCGTGGGTGATCAGGAAGCTCGGGGTGCGCGGTCACGAGCAGCAGGCCGACAACTTGGCTGAGGCGCAGGTGCAGCACCGCGCCGCTGAGGTTTCGGTGACCCGCCTCGACGAGGCGATCGAGGAGCGGGCGGCGCCTGAGTACATTGTGGAACGCCTGCGCAGCGTGGCCGAGATGCGCGGCAACGCCGCGTGGGAACGGCTGGGGCGTCAGGAGACCGAGAGTCCCGCCGCGGCGCACCGCAGGCTGCGAAGGGTGATGCTGGAGGCCGAGCGGGAGGTCTTCGTCGCCGCACGCGACGCGCGCGAGATCGACGACGAAGTCCTCCGCCGGGTGCTGCGGGAGCTAGACCTCGAGGAGGCCAAGCTCACCAGGGACGAGTAGGCCGCGGCGGGCCAGCTCGGGCCGGACGCCCTCGCCGAACCAGTACGCCTCCTCCAGGTGCGGGTAGCCGGACAGCACGAACTCCGTGATGCCGAGCGAGTGGTACTCGGCGATCAGGTCGGCGACCTCCGTGTGGCTGCCGACCAGCGCGGTTCCCGCGCCGCCGCGCACCAGACCGATGCCCGCCCACAGTCCCGGGTGGATCTCCAGGCCTCGCACGCCCTTGTCCAGTGCGCCGTTGTGCAGCTGCACCATCCGCCGCTGGCCGACGGATTCGCTCGCCGCCAGCTGGGACTGCGCCTTGGCGACCTGCGCCGGGTCGAGCGCGTCGAACAGCTTCGCCGCCTCGGCCCAGGCCTCCTCGGAGGTGTCGCGGGAGATCGTGTGCAGCCGGATGCCGAACCGCAGCGGCCGGTCGGTCAACGCGCGCACGGCCTCGATCTTCGCGGCGACCTGCGCGGGCGGCTCGCCCCAGGTCAGGTACACGTCGGCGGACTTCGCGGCAACCGGCAGCGCGGCCGCCGACGACCCGCCGAAGTAGATCTCCGGCACCGGGTCGGGCGGCGCGAGCAGCGTCGCACCGGCGACGCGGTAGTGCGCGCCGTCGAAGTCGAACGGCTTGCCCGACCACACGCCGCGCACGACGTCCAGGAACTCGCCGGTCCTGGCGTAGCGCTGGTCGTGGTCGTGCCAGTCGCCGAAGCGTTGCTGCTCGATGGAGTCGCCGCCGGTCACGACGTTGAGCAGCAATCGGCCACGGGAGATCCGCTGGTAGGTCGCGGCCATCTGGGCGGCGAGCGTCGGTGAGATCACGCCGGGCCGGAACGCCACGAGGAACTTCAGCGTGGACGTGTGCGCGATCAGGGCCGCCGTGGTCAGCCACGCGTCCTCGCACCAGGTCCCGGTCGGGGTGAGCACGCCGGTGAAGCCGAGCTGCTCGGCTGCCCGCGCGACCTGGGCGAGGTAGTCGATGTCCGGCTGGCGTTGCGCCGGGGCGCCGAGCGAACGGTTGGCGTGGAAGCGTTCCACGATCGTCCGGCCGTCGCCGGAAGTGGGCAGGAACCAGTGCAACGTGATGCTCATCCAACGCTCCCCAGATCGGCCGCGTACCGCTTGTCCACGAAACTGGCGAAATCCACTCTGCCGGGCAGGACCTTGTCGGCGGTGAACGCGTCCGCCAGTTCCTGCTCCGAGGCGACCACCGTGTCGTCCAGCGCGACCGGCAGGTCGGGACCGCGGTCGGTGGCCTTGGTGGTCACCTCGATCTTCAGGCCGGTCTCCGCCGCCCACGCCTTCGCCCATTCCGGCCGGTGCGCGTCGGACCACCGCTGTGCCTTCGCGATCCGCGTGACGTAGTCCTTGATGGCCGCGTTCTTGCCCGCGTCGGCCAGCGCCGGCTGACCCGCGACCTGGAACGTGTACCCGTTGGCGGTGCCCTTGCCGTCGACGAGGACGCGGGCGCCGGCCTCCAGCAACGCCTGCGACGTGTACGGGTCCCAGATCGCCCACGCGTCGACCTGCCTCTGCGTGAAGGCGGCGTAGGCGTCCGACGGCTGCAGGAAGTTCAGCTTGACGTCCTTGGTGGACAGGCCGGCCTTCTTCAGGTTGAGCAGGATCTGGCCGTGCGCGGAGCTGCCCTTGGCCACCGCGATGTTCTTGCCGCGCAGGTCGGCGACGGTCCGCGCGGGCGAGCCGGACGGCACGAGCAGCACATCGCTCTCGACGTTCCCCTTGCCGGAGCTGACGATCGCGATCTTGGCCTTGGCGGCGGCCGCGAAGATCGGTGGCGTGTTGCCGACCCCGCCGATGTCGATCGCGCCCGCCGACGCGGCTTCCAGCAGCGGCGGGCCGGAGGTGAACGTGGACCATTCGATCCTGTACGGCGTGTCGGCGAGCCCCGCCGTGGTCAGCAGGGTCTTCGAGCCGCCCTTCTGGTCGCCGACCTTGAGCACGACCTTCGCCAGGTCCTCGGCGCCGACCGGCGGCGGTGGGCCGCTCGCGGTGAGCGCGCCCTGCCCGCACGCGGCGAGACCCGACAACACGGCGATCGCCAGTAGTCCGTTACGCAGTCGCATTCTCACTCACTCCGAGGTCGGCGAGAACCTGTGCCCGGACACCTTGGCCGGGTCCGTATTCGCTGACGATCCGGCCGTCGGACAACACGAGGATCCGTTGCGCCAGCCGCAATGCCTCGTCGACGTCGTGCGTGACCAGCAGCACCGACAGGTTGTGCGCCTGCCACAGGTCACGCACCAGCTTGTGCATCGCCAGCCGCGTCAACGCGTCCAGCGCGGCGAACGGCTCGTCCAGCAGGAGCAGGTTCGGCTTGCGGACAAGCGCCCTGGCAAGGGAAACGCGTTGCGCCTCACCGCCGGACAACGTCCGCGGCCACTTGTCGGCGTGGTCGGCGAGCCGCACTTCCTCCAGCGCCCGCAACGCCAGGTCCCGTCCCACGTCGGGCCGGTGCAGGCCGAGGACGATGTTGCGCCAGACCTTGCGCCACGGCAACAGCCGAGGCTGCTGGAACGCCACGGACACCGTGCCGTCGACACGCGCCTCGCCTTCGACGTCGCGGTCGAGCCCGGCGAGCACGCGCAACAAGGTCGACTTGCCGGAACCGCTGTGCCCCAACAAGGCCACGAACTCGCCTGGGGCGATGTCCAGGTCGAGTCCGTCCAGCACGACCCGTGCGCCGAACCGCTTGGTCAGCCCGCGAACCGTCACGCCCGCCATCGCAGTGCCTTCCTTTCCAGCAGCCGCACCAGCGCGTCGGTGACCAGGCCGAGGATCGCGTAGACCACCAGGCCGACCACGATCACGTCGGTGCGCAGGAAATCCCTGGCGTTGTTGATCAGGTAGCCGAGTCCGGCGTCCGCGTTGACCTGCTCGCCGACGATCAGCGACAGCCACGCGATGCCCAGCGACTGCCGCACACCGACGAGCGTCTGGGGGACCGCGGACGGCAGGATGACGTGCCACAGCCGCTCGGCCCTGGTGAAGCCGAGCGCGGTGGTGGCCTCGATCAGCTGCGGCTCGGTGTTCCGTATCCCGGAATGCACGTTGAGGTACAGGGGAAACGCGACGCCCAGCGTCACCAGTGCGATCTTGGGTTCCTCGCCGATGCCGAACCACAGGATGAACAACGGGATCAGCCCGAGGAACGGCAACGTGCGCAGCATCTGCACGGGCGGGTCGACCAGCGCCTGGCCCCACTTGGAGAGGCCGGAGATCACGCCGAGGACGAGCCCGGCCACGGCGCCGAGCACGAAACCGATGGCCACGCGGCGCAAGGAGACGACGAACGCCTCACCGAGTTCGCCCGTTCGGGCCAGTTCGACGGCCGACTGGAGGACCGTCCACGGGGAGCTGAGCTTGTCCGGCGGCAGGACACCGGTCGAACTCGCCAGCTGCCAGAGCAGGAGTATCGCAAGTGGACTGATCCACCTGCGTAGGTCGGGTGTTCTGCGGCGCCGCTTCTTCGGCGGCGCCGCAACGGGTTGGGCGGTCACCGGCTCGACCACGACGGAGCTCATGCCTTCTCCCCGCTGTGGGGCGTTCCCGTCGCATGAGCGGGCCCTGTGTGTGGTGATTCGCTCGCAAGCTCGCTCATGAGCCCCGAGTGTTCTCAGCCGGTCAGCCGGTGGTCAACGATTCCCAGATGGTGAACGGGGCTTCTCAGCGCACCAGTTCGTGCCGCACGATCGTCTGGTCGCGGCCGGGGCCGACGCCGATCGCCGAAACCCTGGCGCCCGACAACTCCTCCAACCGTTCGACGTACGCCCGTGCGTTCGCCGGGAGTTCACCGAACTCCCGGCACTGGCTGATGTCCTCCCACCAGCCCGGCATCTCCTCGTACACCGGGATGGCGTGGTGCACGTCGGTCTGCGTCATCGGCATGTCGCCGACCCTGCGGCCGTCCACTTCGTACCCGACGCAGATCGGCACGGTGTCCAAACCGGACAGCACGTCCAGCTTGGTCAGGAAGTAGTCGGTGATGCCGTTGACCCTGGCGGCGTACCGCGCGATCACCGCGTCGAACCAGCCGGTGCGCCGCGAACGCCCGGTGGTGACACCGAACTCGCCGCCCTGCTTGCGCAGGTTCTCGCCCATCTCGTCGGTCAGCTCGGTCGGGAACGGCCCGGAACCCACGCGCGTGGTGTACGCCTTCAGGATGCCGATCACCGTGGTGATCCGGGTCGGGCCGATGCCGGAGCCCGCCGACGCGCCACCGGAGGTCGGGTTCGACGAGGTGACGAACGGGTACGTGCCGTGGTCGACGTCCAGCAGGGTGCCCTGCGAGCCCTCCAGCAGCACGTTCTCGCCGCGCTCGAGCGCCTGGTTGAGCAGCAGGCGGGTGTCGGCGATCCGGCTGAGGAACTTGCTGCCCTGCTCCAGCACGGTGTCCACGACCTGGTTGGGGTCGAGCGCGCGGTGGTTGTAGACCTTGACCAGCACCTGGTTCTTGAAGTCCAGTGCCGCGTCGACCTTCTGGCGCATGATCTTCTCGTCGAGCAGGTCCTGCACGCGCACGCCGACGCGGGCCACCTTGTCCTGGTAGCACGGGCCGATGCCGCGACCGGTCGTGCCGATCTTGGCCTTGCCGAGGTAACGCTCGGTGACCTTATCGATCGCCACGTGGTACGGCATGATCAGGTGCGCGTCGGCGGAGATCAGCAGCTTGCCGGTGTCGACACCGCGCGCCTCCAGCCCGGACAGCTCCTCCAGCAGGACACCGGGGTCGACCACCACGCCGTTGCCGATCACGTTGTTCACGCTCGGCGAGAGGATCCCGGACGGGATCAGGTGCAACGCGAAGTTCTGCCCGTCGGGAAGAACCACGGTGTGCCCGGCGTTGTTGCCGCCTTGGTAGCGGACGACCCACTGGACGCGGTCACCGAACAGGTCGGTTGCCTTGCCTTTACCTTCGTCGCCCCATTGGGCGCCGATGACCACGATGGCCGGCATGTGAAACTCCAGGTGGATTCGGGCGTGCGAAATGCCGGTAATGGAGACTAGACCAGGAGCTCAGCGTGGGTGCACTCGTACTGGCCTGCGGCGATTCGGCCGGACACGATCGGTTGGCGGCGCTGACCGAGCGTGATGACGTCGAGGTGTCCGCGGTGCCTGCCACACCGGGGCGGACGGACGTGGATCCCCTGCTCAAGGGCCTCGGCGAGCGCCGTCTCGTGGTGCTCGGCACCGACGCGGACCTGGCCGCGGTCGTACTGAGGTTGTTGCGCAAAGAACTCGTGGACCAGGTGGCCGTGGGGTTCGTGCCGACCGGCGACTCCCCGGTCGCGGACCTGTGGGACCTGCCGTCGGACACGGGCAAGGCGATCGAGGTGGCGCTGCGCGGCGACGTCGACCCGATCCCGCTGCTGCGCGACGACGCCGGTGGCGTGCTGGTCGGGCTTGGCCAGATCGGGCCGACGCGTGGTGTCGGTTACTGCGACGACACGACGGCGCTGCGCGGCCGGGTCAGTGCGATCGAAATCACGCCCGACCCGACCGGCCGCAACGGGCTCGTCGTCCGCGTGATCCGCCGCGGGCTGCTGGGCAAACGCGTCAACGAGTACAAGGGCCGGGCGTTCCAGCTGGGCAGCCTGCCCGTGCTGCCGGTCAGGGACGGCGTGACCCATCCCCGGCAGGTGTCGCGGTGGACTTGGTACCGGCACACCTCGGATCTGCGCGTTGCCAGAGGGCTCATCTGAGCCGCAGGAGCACGGCTCCGGTGTTCCGGCGCCGTTCGAGGTCGGTATGAGCCTCAGCGGCCCGCTCAAGTGGGTAAACGGCGTGGATCTTCGCGGTCAGGCCGCTGTGCAGCGCCTGCTCGGCATCCGCGCGTTGCTGCTGCGGCGTGCGGCGCTGGAGCACGCCGGACGCGCCGACGACGGTCAGCCCGCGCTGCGCGATCAACGGCGTGTCGAGCTCGGGCCATCCTCCTGAGGCGTAGCCGTAGAGCCCGGCGCGGTCCTGGGCGACGGCGACGGCTCGCTTGCCGATTTCGCCGCCGACCGAGTCGAGGACCACGGTGGGCCGGCCCCAGTCCTCGTCGTCGTACGTGACGGCATCCGCGCCGAACTCCTTGACCGCGGCCAGCTTGTCCGGGCTGGTCACACCGATCACGCGGGCACCACGAACCCGTGCCAACTGGACCAGCATCAGGCCGATCCGGCCTGCCGCGGCGGTGACCAGGAGCGTGTCGCCCTCACCGACGCGCATCACGTCCAGCAGGCCGGTCGCCATGTCCCCACCGCCGAACACGGCCACCGCCTGCTCGATCGGCAGGCCGTCCGGCACCAGGTGCACGTGGTCGGCCAGCGCGAACTCCCCGTACCCGCCTTGAAAACCAGTTGTCCTGGCCACCACGCGCTTGCCGACAAGTGCCTGGTCCTCGGCCTCGACCACCTCGCCGCCGATCTCGAAGCCGGGGACGTACGGCATCGCCCACGACGGCACCGCACCGCGCCGCAGCAACGTGTCCGCGAACAGGACCGCCGCGACCTCGACCGCGACGAGAACCTGCCCCTCACCCGGCTCGGGCCGTTCGGCCTCGCCGACTTCCAGCACGTCGGCGCCGCCGAACTCGTGGACCCGGATCACTCGCATGTTTGCCTCCAAGCGAGACACTGTGTCTCTCATGAGGCAGACTGTCCGAGCGCTGGTCGGTGGCCAAGACGCAACCGAGACGGTCTGTCCCACTCCGGACAAAGGAGGCCGTTTGTCTCAGGAGAACCTGCGGGTGCGCCGAACCCGGATCTTGTTGCGCGACGCACTGGTCGACCTGATCGACGAACGCGGCTTCGACCGGATCACCGTCGGTGAGCTCACCACGCGCGCGATGGTCAGCCGGGCCGCGTTCTACCGGAACTACCGCGACAAGTACCACCTCGCCGAGCAGGTCTTCGACGACGCGCTCACCGCGCTGATGGCCACCGCGCCGGAGGACGTGCCGCAGCGCTGGACGGAGTTCTTCGACCACGTCGCCACCTACGAGCGGCTCTACAAGGCGTTGCTGAGCCGCAAAGCGGGCACGTGGTTCGCCGACATGATGCGCGCGAAGATGGCGTCCGTCAGCGCGCACCACCTGACTGGGAAAGATGGCAACGACTTGGCGCCGACCGTTGTCGGGGCGGTCGCGGTGCAGGCCATCACCTGGTGGCTGCTGCACGATCGTCCCTGTTCAGCGGGGGAGATCGCGGACCGGACCGCCGAGATGATGCGCGCGATCATCGACGTCGAGTTACGGCATCCGTCGTAGGGGTGTCACCCGAAGGTATTGCTCACGCTACCTCCGTCAGTCACGGTCGAGTGACCCACGACACGGAGGTGACATGATCGCCAAAAGTGCCTTACGGGCCCTGCTCCTCGTCGTCGCACTGCTGCTCGGCACGGCAGTCGCGGCATGGGCGACACCGCCAGGCATTCCCAGCGCAGCCACCGCACGTACCCAGCTCAACGGGCTGACAGTGGCTCCGGACGGACCGAGCACCGGCTACAACCGCGACCTCTTCCCGCACTGGAGCACCGTTTCCGGCTCGTGCAACACCAGAGAAGAAGTGCTCAAGCGCGACGGGACCAACGTCGTCGTCGACACCTCCTGCGCCGCCACGTCAGGCAAGTGGTTCAGCCCGTATGACGGCGCCACCTGGTCGGCCGCGGCCGACGTCGACATCGACCACGTCGTGCCGCTGTCCAACGCGTGGAAGACCGGCGCGAGATCGTGGACGACGTCGAAGCGCCAGCAGTTCGCCAACGACCTGTCCAGCCCGCAGCTGATCGCGGTGACCGACGACGTCAACCAGGCGAAGGGCGACAAGTCACCGGACGTGTGGAAGCCACCGCTCACGTCCTACCACTGCACGTACGCCCGGATGTGGATCGGCTCGAAGCACAAGTGGGCGCTGACCGTGAACTCGGCGGAGAAGTCCGCGCTGACCTCGATGCTCGGCAGCTGCTAGGTCAGATCTGGGGCGCGGCCGGGTCGGAGTCCTCGATGAACTTGCGGACCCGGTCGTACTCCTCGGTCTCACCGATGGCGTTGGCGGCTTTGCCCAGCGCCGCCAGTGCCCGCAGGAACCCCTGGTTGGGGCGGTGGCTCCACGGGACGGGGCCGAAACCCTTCCAGCCGTTGCGGCGCAACTGGTCCAGGCCGCGGTGGTAGCCGGTGCGGGCGTAGGCGTACGCGGCGACGTGCTCGCCCTTCTCGAGGGCCTGCTCGGCCAGCGCAGCCCAGGCCTCGCTGAAGTCCGGCCAGGCAGCGGCGACCTCGGCCGCGTCCTTGCCCGACTCGATGGCGGCCTGCTGCTCAGCACGTTCGGGCAGCAGCGTGGGTTCGGGGCCAAGCAGGTTGTTCGACATGGCCCCATCCAATCAGCCCAGCAGACTGGCGAGCGCCCCGAGGGTGGCCAGTGCGAGACAGGCGAGGATCACGACCGCGACGAGGCGTTTCGGCATCATCCGAGCACTGTTCACCGCGACCGGTTGCGCGACAAGGAAGCTCACCCGCCCGAACGGGTGACTTGCGTTCCTCGCCCAGCGGTCGGAAGAAATGTGCAAGCGCCCGGCGGCACATTGAGTGCGACAGCGATCGTGGGAGGGGAATCATGTCGAAGTTCACTCGTGTCAGAGGGGTCGCGGCGATCGCCGCGTTGAGCGCGGCAGCCGTGCTGCCCGTGGCGTCCACCACCGCGTCGGCGGCGTCCGACCAGCCCAACGTCCACGTGCAGGCCACGCGGTTCGACAAGTACGTGTACGCGCCGGGTGACAGCGCCGTGGTGGTGTTCACCCTGCGCAACATCGGCCCGGTCGACGCCAAGAACGTCAAGATCGTCTCCGGCGGCAGCGGCGACTCGAGCGAACTGGACGTCACCGACTGGGGCGGCGTCGGACACCTCGACGAGGGAATCACCATCACCGCCGGTCAAACCGTGCCAGCGAAGCTGCGCGGCACGGTGCCGGAAGGCTCGTTCACCGCGGGCAACGTCGCCTTCTCCGGCGGGTTCAGCGCGAGCAACGGCGAGTCGGACGACACGAACAACTACGCCAACGCCCGCGCCTCGGTCCCCGGCGGCAAGGGAACGCTGACCGGCCTCAGCTACGTCGACGGCAACCAGAACGGCAGGAAGGACCCGGGCGAAGGCCTCGCGAACGTCCGCGTGACTGTCGTCGGCCTGTACGACATCGAGCTGGTCACGTCCGCGACCACCGACGCGAACGGTGAGTTCGTGATCCCGGACCTGCCCGCCGGCGTGTACGAGACCCGCGTGCGGACGCCGGAGGGCTGGTGGCTCAAGTACGGCGACCCAGTCAGCAACGCCGGAGTGCGAGCGGGCGAACGGAGCACGGTCGTGTACGAGGCCGAACCGCGGATCTGACGCCGAAAGCACGAGGCCCGCGCCGATCACGGCGCGGGCCTCGTCGCGTGTTCGGGCTGTCAGCCGGCGATCATGCGACCGGCGGACTTCAGGTGCTGGCAGGCCTCGATGATGCGGTCGCCCATCGCGGTCTCGGCCTTCTTGAGGTAGCTGCGCGGGTCGTAGGTCTTCTTGTTGCCGACCTCGCCGTCGATCTTCAGCACGCCGTCGTAGTTGCTGAACATGTGGGCCGCGATCGGGCGGGTGAAGGCGTACTGGGTGTCGGTGTCGATGTTCATCTTCACCACGCCGTACGACAGCGCCTCGTGGATCTCGGCGAGCTCCGAGCCCGAGCCGCCGTGGAAGACCAGCTCGAACGGCTTGGAGCCGGCCGGGCGGCCGAGCTTCTCGGCAGCGACCTCCTGGCCGCGCTTGAGCACCTCGGGACGCAGCTTGACGTTGCCCGGCTTGTACACGCCGTGCACGTTGCCGAAGGTCGCGGCCAGCAGGTAGCGGCCACGCTCGCCCGCGCCGAGCGCGTCGATCGTCTTGAGGTAGTCCTCCTCGGAGGTGTACAGCTTGTCGTTGATCTCGTTGGCGACGCCGTCCTCCTCGCCGCCGACGACGCCGATCTCGACCTCGAGGATGATGTTGGCCTCGACGGCCTGGGCCAGCAGTTCGGCCGCGATCTTGAGGTTCTCGTCGATCGGCACGGCCGAGCCGTCCCACATGTGCGACTGGAACAGCGGGTTCTGGCCCTTGGCGACGCGCTGCTTGGAGATCTCGATCAGCGGGCGGACGAACTTGTCCAGCTTGTCCTTGGGGCAGTGGTCGGTGTGCAGCGCGATGTTCACCGGGTACTTGTCGGCGACCACGTGCGCGAACTCGGCCAGCGCGACCGAGCCGGTGACCATGTCCTTGACCTTGGTGCCGGACGCGAACTCGGCGCCACCGGTCGACACCTGGATGATGCCGTCGCTCTGCGCCTCGGCGAACCCGCGCAGCGCGGCGTTGAGCGTCTCCGAGGAGGTGACGTTGATGGCGGGGTAGGCGAACTCGTTCTGCTTCGCCCGGTCCAGCATCTCGGCATAGACCTCGGGTGTGGCGATGGGCATCGGTCTCGTCCTCCTCGGGGCTGGGATGCCTGTGCAGCCGAATCCTACGAGGGCCGGGCAGGCGGTCACCGGCGAGCACCAATGGTGACAGGCAGTGACAACGCCGTGGTAGCAGCCTTCGCGATCGATTCAGTTGACCCGTATCCTATTCGGCCCGATCGAGGCCTCAAGCCGCGAGCATCACATGCCGACACCCTCACACTGGGTACACCACCCACCCGAACGGCTGAGTCTCGCGGGTGACCCGTCTGGCAGTGTCGACAAAGCCAGGCGCGCACGTAGATTTCTGGCCCGTGACCGCCCTGTACAACGAAACGATCACCGGCGGTCCGGTCGCCTTCGCCGCGGCGGAGGACTTCCTGCGGATGTTCCACGACGCGCACCCCGAGGCGGGCGCTGTGCGCCATCGGCTGGCCGAGGTGCGCGCGGAGATCGCGGAGACCGGCACCTACCGGCACACGAACGAGGAACTTTGCTACGGCGCCAGGGTCGCACTGCGCGACAGCGGCTGGTGCACAAGCGGCCTGCCATGGCGACGGCTGAAAGTCCGGGACCTGCGCGGCATCCACAAAGCACAGGCCGTCGCTGCCCAGTGCATCGAACACCTCAGGCTGGCGACGAACGGCGGGAGAATACAACCACTCGTCACGGTGTTCGCCCCGGACAGGCCGGACTCACCCGGTCCACGGATCTGGAACGCCCAACTGGTCAGCTACGCGGGCTACCAGGAAATGGGCGACGCGCGGAACATCGAGTTCACCGAGTCAGTCGAAGGCCTGGGCTGGCAACCACCCGTCCCACGCACGGCCTTCGACCACCTCCCCCTGGTGGTCAGCACAGGCACGCAGGACCCGCAGCCGTTCAAGCTCCCCCGCGACGTGGTCGAAGAGGTGGCGCTGACGCACCCGGACCTGCCGTGGTTCGCAGACCTGGGCCTGCGCTGGCCAGCGGTGCCGGTGATCACGAACATGCGACTGTGCATCGGCGGAATCGACTACCCGGCGGCACCGTTCAACACGTGGTTCGTCGGCACCGACATCGGAACCCGCGGCCTCGCAGACGAATCGGCCTACGCGATGCTCCGCCCAGTAGCGGACCACCTGGGCCTGGACACGTCAACCGACCGGACACTGTGGCGCGACCGCGCGACCCTGGAACTGAACCGGGCAGTGCTGCACTCATTCGACACCGCCCGCGTCACGATCACCGACCACTACGCGGAAACCCAGCACCGCCTGGCCTGGATCCGCTCCCGCCGAAACCGAGGCGACCGCCCAGCATTCAGACCACCCCGCGCACGATGAAACCGTTCCCCCCAACACTCTGCAAAACCAGCGGACAAGAGCAGACCAACCCACAGCAGCCCAAGTGTCAGCGCAAACCAACCCCCGAGCGGCGAGCGCGCCAGCGCAGAGGTGGGCTTCGGGTGCTCCTGCCCGTCGGCCTGAGCTACGCCAACCACGGACTGTCAGGAGGCGCCCGCCCACCCAAACCAACACACAGCGAAAGCCAAACGGACCTCTTGACAGTCCGTGGTTCCCTCCGGGCAAGCCGACGGACAGGAGCACCCACGCCCCAAAAACTCAGCTCTGGCGAGGGCAAAGACCCGTCACAGGCTCCTGCCCAGAGGTCTGCCTCCCGGCGAGGGACCAGGCTTGTTCCGTGCAAAAACCAGGACCATGACAAAGAACCACACCCCGAAAAGCGCCCAAGAAGCCCTAACACCTATACACACAGTCCCCCACCCAACCCGGGGGGCGTCCCTGCTCCAGTCTAACGGGGTAACAGCTGGTCAAGGGGGTTACCGGCCAGTTGTGGACAGGGAGATTTGACAAAGGTGCCATCGACGCGAGTTAAGTGAGTGCGTTACCCAAAGCCTCGAACGCTTCCACATCAAGAGATCCGTCAACGGTAAGCACTTGCAGGTTCACGTGATCGGCGCCGGCGGCCTGGTGTGCGGCGACTGTGGCGACGATGTTGTCGACGCCCTGCGGGATGAGCGCGCCGATCAGCCGGTCGCTGCCGCCGTCGGCGAAGTCCTCCTCGGTGTACCCGAGGCGGAGCAAGTTGTTGGTGTAGTTGGGAAGCTGCAAGTACATCCGGGTGTACTGGCGGATGATCCGGTCGGCCACGTCACGGTCCGGTTCGACCACGACCGCCACCTCCGGGGCCAGTAGCGGACCGTCACCCAGGGTCTGCCGCGCCTGGCGGGTGTGCTCGGCGGGGGCGAAGTACGGGTGGGCGCCCGCGCTGCGCTCCGCTGACAGGGTCAGCACTTTGGGTCCCAGCGCAGCCAACGCGCGGCCCGAGGTGGGCACGCCCGCCGCGTCCAGCTCGTCCAGATAGGACACCAGTTTGCTGTATGGCTTCTCGTACTGGGTGTTGAACAGTTTGTGGCCAGCGCCTATGCCGAGCAGGAAGCGGTCGGGGTGCTTCGCCGCGATGCGGTGGTAGGACTCGGCCACCTCCGCCGCCTCGGATGTCCAGACGTTCACGATGCCGGTCGCCACCTTCAGCGTGCTGGTGGCGTCCAGCAGGGTTTCGGCGATCCGCAGGTCGGCACTCGGCGATCCGCCGAGCCACAGCGTGCCGAACCCGAGTTTCTCCAGGTCGGCCGCTACTTCCGGCCGATCTGCCCAGAGGTGGACCATGCTCCAGATACCGACCTTGCCCAGCTGCATGTGCTCGCCCTTCGATATCGACTGCGTCAAATACCCACAGGAAGATACGTTCGACGCATGTCGAACATTCCCGGAACCGATCTCGATGTGTTCCCGCTCAACCTCGGTACCAACATCTTCGGGTACACGGCGGACAAGGCGACCTCGTTCGCGATCATGGACCGCTACGCCGAAGCCGGGGGCAACTTCCTGGACACGGCCGACTCCTACAGCGCGTGGGCGCCGGGCAACGCCGGCGGGGAGTCCGAGACGATCATCGGCCAGTGGCTGGCCGAGCGCGGCAACCGCGACCGCGTCGTCCTGGCCACGAAGGTCGGCGCGCACCCCGAGTTCAAGAGCCTGTCAGCCAGGGCAGTCAAGGCAGCCGCCGAGGCCTCGCTGCGCAGGCTGGGGACTGACCGGATCGATCTGTACTGGGCGCACTTCGACGAGCCGGGCATCCCGGTCGAGGAGACTCTCGGCGCGTTCACCGAGCTGGTCGAGGAGGGCAAGGTCCGGTACATCGGTGCGTCGAACCTCAGTGGCGAGCGGATCACGCAGTCGCTGGCGGCGTCTGATCGGGACGGTCTCGCCCGGTATGTGGCGTTGCAGCCGGAATACAACCTGGTGGAGCGCGATCAGTACGAGTCGGAGTACGCGCCCATCGCGGCCAAGGAGAACCTTGCCGTGTTCCCGTACTACGGGTTGGCCAGGGGATTCCTGACGGGCAAGTACCGGGGCAGGGACGGTGACGGCGGGGGCAGCGTCCGTGCCAGGAGTGCGTCGAACTACTACGACGAGCGGGGCAAGCGTGTGTTGTCCCGGTTGGACGAGATCGCGGCCGTGCACGACGTGCCGGTGGGGAGTGTCGCGCTTGCGTGGCTGCGGCAGCAGCCGACCGTCACCGCGCCGATCGCGAGCGCTCGCACCCCGGAGCAACTGCCTGCGTTGCTGCGGTCCGTCACGCTGGAACTGACCGCTGACGAGCTGGACGGATTGACTCAGGCCTCTTCCTGACTCACAGTAGCTTACTAACAGTAGGTTGGGTGCGGCGGACCGAGCCGGACCCGAGGGTGAGGAGGCCCCAGTGGGCAGTCGCAACGTCAACGGCAAGGTTGTACTGATCACTGGGGCCGCCCGCGGGATCGGCGCGGGCGTGGCCAAACGCCTGGCCAAGCAAGGCGCCAAGCTCGCGCTGGTCGGGCTGGAGCCCGAGGAGCTCAAGAAGGTCGCGGCCGAGTGCGGCCCGGACGCCGCGCACTGGGAAGCCAACGTCACCGACTGGGATTCGCTGGAGCAGGCCGTCAACGGTGTGGTCGCGCACTTCGGCGGGATCGACGTCGTCGTGGCCAACGCCGGGATCGCGGCGACCGGCTTCGTGCGTTCGATCGACCGCGACGCGTTCGAGCGCGTGATCGAGGTCGACCTGCTCGGTGTCTGGCGCACGGTCCGCGTGGCCCTGCCGCACCTGATCGAGCGACGCGGTTACGCGCTGATCGTGTCCTCCGCCGCGGCGATCATGCACATCCCCGGCAACGCCGCCTACAGCGCGGCCAAGGCAGGCGCCGAGGCGTTCGCCAACAGCCTCCGCGCCGAGGTTCATCACCTGGGTGTGTCCGTTGGCGTCGCACACCCGACGTGGATCGCCACCGACATGGTCAACAGCGCCGACAAGCACCCCGTCTTCGGCTCGCTGCGCACGAACGCACCCGGCCTGGCGGGCAAGACGTACCCGCTCTCGCTGGCGGTCGACCTGATCAGCAACGGCATCGTCAAGCGCGCCCGTGCCATCCACGTGCCCGGCTGGGTCGGTGCGACCAAGCTGGTCCGCGCGCTGCTGCCGCGGATCGTCGAGCTGGCCACCCGCGGCATGATCCCCAAGGCGGACAAGGCCGCCATCGAGGACATCGCCAAGCGGGGCAGCAAGGAAGCCAGCATCGTCGGACCGGGTGCACGGGCCGATCTCGACGCACGGACAGAGGCCAGGAGGGGTTAGATCAGCTCCATGTCACGCCGCGAGCAGATCAAGATGACGCCCGACGAGGTCCGCGCGTACCTCGAGACCGGGCGGGTGGCCAACGTGGCCACGATCGGCCCGAAGGGACGCCCGCACATCGTGCCGGTGTTCTACATCATGGATGGCGACGGCATCGCCACGTGGACCTACGGCACGTCGCAGAAAGTGGCGAACCTACGCCGACTTGCCGAGGCGACCGTGCTCGTGGAGAGCGGTGTCGCCTACGAGGAACTGCAGGGCGTGTCCATGGAGTGCGACGTGGAGATCGTCGAGGACACCGAGCAGATCGTCCTGATCGGCACCGAGCTGCTCGGCAAGATGTCCCCTGGCAACACCGAGGTGGTCACGGCCGCGGCGCAGTTCATCCGCACCCAGGCCGAGAAGCGCGTCGGCCTGGTGTTCCGGCCGACCAAAGTGGTCAGCTGGGACCACCGCAAGCTCGGCGGGACGTACTAGGGCTCAGGACTCGGGCAGCCAGGATCCGAGAGTGATCTTCCACTCCCGGACCGCGCGCTCGGCCGCGACGCCTTCGGTCGTGTACGGGTCGCCGGCGAGGACCTTGTCCAATTGGGCTCGGTCCTCGACCTGGTAGACCACGAAGCCACCGAGGTCGTCCGCCCACGGCCCGGCCGCGACGACGACCCCCTGGTCGGTGAGTTCGCGCAGGTAGTCGCGGTGCGCGGGGCGCACGGCGGCGAGCTTGTCGCGGTCTGTCGTGTACGTGACGTCAGCGGTGAACCAGGCCATGGCGCCGATGGTAGTGGCCTGCCGGGATGTTCTTGATGATCGGACGCTGTGGTCAGGCCGGGCGACCGATACGCTCAGAGCGTGACAGGTCATGGCGGCACTTTCGGCGGCAACCAGCCGTCGCAGCAGTCCCGGGGCGGCACACCGATGTGGCCAGGCCCGGACAACAACGCGGAGCGCAGCGTGGAAACCACGCTGACTCGCTTGCGCGCGCTCGACGGCGGCGGCATCGCCGAGACGCCGGCCCGGCTGACGCTGGAAGACCTGTACCGAATGCACCGGATGCGGCTTGTCCGGCTGGCGTTGCTACTGGTCGACGAGCCCGCGACGGCCGAGGACGTGGTGCAGGAGGCGTTCACGGGCCTGCACCGGCATTGGTCCAATCTGCGTGACGGCGCGGCTGCGGTCGGCTACCTGCGCACAGCCGTGGTGAACGGGTCCCGCAGTGTGTTGCGCCGCCGCAAGACCGCTCGTGACTACACGCCGCCGCACGCGGTGAACGCGCGTTCCGCCGAGAGCCTCGCCATGCTCACGGCCGAGCACCAGGCTGTCGTGCAGGCGCTGTCCCAGCTGCCGCCGCGGCAGCGTGAGGTGCTTGTTCTGCGTTATTACGGCGGTTTGTCCGAAGCGGAGATCGCCGATGCCGCCGGCATCTCGAAGGGCACCGTGAAGTCCACGGCGTCCCGTGCGCTGGACGCGCTGCAGAAAATTATGGCGGGCCCCGCGTAGCGGCCGTTTGGCGCTACACCAAGACGTCCGTACTCATGCGGGCGAGTGACGCTCGCTCGTTGGTATAGACCAATCACGGGTTCATGTCCCATCATCGTCACCATGACGCACCTGGTGATCAGTGGGGCCAAGGTCGTGACGCCCGACGGCGTCATCGATCCCGGGTGGCTGGAAGTCGAGAACGGCACGATCACCGCGATCGGCTCGGGTCACCCCGAGCAGTCAGGCGTCCCCGTGACGGACGCGGCAGGCGCGTGGGTCGTGCCCGGTTTCGTCGACATCCACTGCCACGGTGGCGGCGGAGAGGCGTTCACCGACACCGATCCGTTGCGCATCGGCACGGCGGTCGAGGCCCATCGCAGGCACGGCACGACGACCATGCTCGCCTCGCTGGTCTCACGCCCGGTTCCCGAGCTGGTCAACCAGGTCGCCGCACTGGCCGAGCTGGTCAAGGACGGGTTGATCGCGGGCATCCACCTGGAGGGCCCGTTCCTGTCCGCGGCCCGCTGCGGCGCGCACGACCCGGCCATCCTGTGCCCGCCGGAGCCGTCGTCGATCCGCAAGCTGCTCGCCGCGGGCGACGGCGCGGTCAGCATGATCACCATCGCGCCCGAGCTGGACAACGCGGTCAACGCGGTCCACACGCTGGTCGACAACGGGGTGATCGCGGCGCTCGGGCACACCGACGCGACCGAGGCGACCGTGCTGCCCGCCATCGACGCGGGCGCGACCGTGGCCACGCACCTGTTCAACGGCATGCGGCCGTTGCACCACCGCGAACCCGGGCCGATCGGCGCGCTGCTGGACGACCCGCGCATCACGGTCGAGCTGATCGTCGACCTGGTGCACGTGCACCCGACGGTCGTCCGGCTGGCGGCGAGGCACGCCGGGCCGGGCAGGACCGTGCTGATCACGGACGCGATCGCGGCCGCCGGTGTCGGTGACGGCGTGTACGACGTGGGCGGGCTCGAGGTCACGGTGACCGACGGGGTGCCGAGGATCGCGGGCGGCGGATCGCTGGCAGGCAGCACGCTCACCATGGACGCGGCCTTCCGCAACCTGGTCACCGGCTGCGGGCTGACCATCCGCGAGGCGGTCACGGCGTGTTCGACGCGACCGGCCGCGCTGCTGGGCCTGAGCGAGGAGACCGGGTCGCTGACCGTGGGCCTCGCGGCGGACTTCGTGCTGCTCGACGCCGAGCTGCGGCCGACCGGTGTGATGGCCCGCGGGGAGTGGGTCAAGTAGGTTGGCCCTCGTGGCCAAGGAGAAGGACCCGGAGCAGCTGCTCTCGGAGGCGTTGCGCGCACAGGCCGTCCAGACCGGTCCGCCCGCGATGCCCGGCTTCGGGCTGCTGTCCGGCGACGACCTCGGGCTGGCCGCGCGGCTGCAGACCCAGGCCATGGCCGAGGAAGAAGCGCCGATGCCGCTGCCGAGGCGCAAGCTGGGCGGCTGGTCGATGATGCTCGTCGCGGTCGCGCTGGGGCTCGCGTGCGGTGCCGTGGTGGGTCTGCTCACCGTGCTCTGAGGAATCCCGGGTACCGTGGTCGGCCGTGACCACCAACACCATGTCGTTCCTGCCTAGCTGGCTGAGCGCAGAAGGACTGCTCACCGGGCTCGGCGGGTTCATGCTCGTCGGCCTCTGCCTGGTCATCTTCGCCGAATGCGGGCTGCTGGTGGGCTTCTTCCTGCCCGGTGACTCGCTTCTGTTCATGGCCGGGCTGTTCAACGCCAAGGGCATCATCACCGAGCCGCTGTGGCTGCTGTGCACGTTGCTGGCCGTGTGCGCGTTCGTCGGCAACGCGACCGGCTACTGGATCGGCCGGTGGGTCGGGCCGAAGTTGTTCAACAAGCCGGACTCCAAGCTGTTCAAGCAGGAGTACGTCGCCAAGACGCACGAGTTCTTCGACAGGTACGGGCCACGCGCCATCGTGCTTGCCCGGTTCGTCCCCATTGTCCGGACGTTCATCACCGCCATCGCGGGCGTGGGCAAGATGGAGCAGAAGAAGTTCTTCACGTACTCGGCCATCGGCGGTGTGCTGTGGGCGGCCGGGCTGACCGTGCTCGGCTACTTCCTCGGCAAGATCGAGTTCGTGCGCAACAACATCGAGATGATGATCATCCTGATCGTGCTGCTCTCGATCGTGCCGATCATCATCGAGGTGGTCAGGGCGCGCAAGGAGAAGAAGCACATCGCCGCGGTGGCGGGCGCCGAGACCCAGGTGCTGCCCAAGCTCGAACGCTAGAACATGGAGCCCGGGTTGAACAGGTTCCCCGGATCCAGAGCGGCTTTGACGGCCCGGTGGACGCGCATGCCCACCGGGCCGATCTCACGCTCGAGCCAGTCCTTCTTGATCTTCCCGACGCCGTGCTCGCCGGTGACCGTGCCGCCGAGGCCCAGGCCGACTTCGAGGATGTCGTCGAAAGCCTTGCGGGCACGGGCGAATTCATCGTCCGATGAGGCGTCGTAGACGATCGTGGGGTGCATGTTGCCGTCGCCCGCGTGGCCGACGACCGCGATCCGCAGCCCGCACTCCTGGCTGATCCGTTCGCAACCGGTGAGCAGTTCCGCGATCCGGGTCCGCGGCACGCACACGTCGTCGGTCAGCCACGTGCCGTAGAGCTCCAACGCGGTCAGCACCACGCGCCGCGCCTGCAGGAGCATCTGCCCCTCGGCCAGATCGTGGGTCGTGTACGCCAGATCAGCGCCCGCCGCGTGGCAGACCTGTTCGATCACTTCGAGTTCGTGCCGTGCCGCCTCGCCGCCTGCGTCCGACTGGCACAGCAGCAGCGCCGCGCAACCCTGGCCCGCGCCCAGTTCCGTCTTCAGGTACTCCTCGGCCGCCTTGATCGACGTGGCGTCCATGATCTCCATCAGTGACGGCACAACGCCTTCGCGCACGATCCGGGACACGGCGTTGCCCGCGGCCTCGATGGTCGGGAACGCCGCGATGGTCGTGCCTGGCGCGTGTGGCAAGGGGCGCAACGCGACCGTGATCTCGGTGACGACGCCCAGCGTGCCCTCGCTGCCGATGAACAGCTTCGTCAGGTCGTAGCCCGCGACGCCCTTGACCGTCCGGCGGCCGGTCCGCAGCACCTCGCCGTCGGCGAGCACGACTTCCAAGCCCAGTACCGAATCCGTGGTGACGCCGTACTTGACGCAGCACAGGCCGCCCGCGTTGGTGGAGACGTTGCCGCCGATCGTGCACCAGTCGTAGCTGGACGGGTCCGGCGGGTAGAACAGCCCGTTCTTCTCCACCGCGTCGCGGAAATCGAGGTTGACCACGCCCGGTTGCACGACCGCGAGCCGGTTGTCCGCGTCGATCTCCAGTATTTCCCTCATCCGCGTGGTGACGAGCATGACGCAGCCGTCGATCGCGTTGGCGGCACCGGAAAGGCCGCTGCCCGCGCCGCGCGGGACGATCGGCACCCCGAGCTCCGCGCAGATCCGCACGACGGCCTGGACTTGGGCAGTGCTCGACGGGAGCACGACGGCCAGCGGCGACCCGTTGGGCGCCAACGGCATCATGTCGCGCTCGTAGCTGCTGGTCACGGCCGGGTCGGTGATGACCGCGTCCGCGCCAAGCGCCGTCCTCAGCCGCTCTGCCAGAGTCATGTGTTTACGGTAACTCCAGGTCGGGGCATCCCCTGAACAAGTCTTTCGGAGGGCAGCGAACCAGCCTCCGGGTGATCTACAGTGATTGGTGTCACGTCACAGTCGACGAGGCGTCGGGGAGGCATCGCCATGGTTGAGCTACCTGCTACCCCCAGCGTGGCGAGCCGGGTGCTCGCACTGGCCATGATGCGCAGTCTGCGCGTGTTCGGTGGCGTGGTCCGCCCTGGATCGACTCCGCTGCGGATCGTGCGCGAGGCGTTCGACGCGCTCGGCCGCACTCCGTTGCCGCGTGGCACGAAGGTCAAGCCCGTCACCGCGGGCGGTGTGCCCAGCCAGCTCGTCACCGCCAGGGAAGCCAGGGATTCCGGCCGGATCATGCTGTACCTGCACGGCGGCGGGTTCGTCTGCGGGTCGCCGCGCACGCACCGCCAGCTGGCGTCCCGGATCTCCGCGTCGGCCGGGCTGCCGGTGCTGGTGCTGGACTACCGGCTGGCGCCGGAGTACCCGTTCCCCGCAGCGGCCGAGGACGCGCTGTCGGCGTACCGGTGGCTGCTGGGCGAGGGCTATCAGCCGTCGCAGATCGTGGTCGGCGGCGACTCGGCCGGTGGGCACCTGACCGCGTGCCTGCTGGCGGACATCGCGGACGAGAAGCTGCCGATGCCGAGTTCGGCGGTCATGCTGTCGCCGTTCCTCGACCTGACCGGCGCCGAGCTGGCCTCCCGTGACAAGGCGCTGCGGGACCCGTTCGTGCCGCCGGACTACGCGATCTGGTGCGGCACGGCGTACGCCGGGGAGATGCTGACCCACCACAGGCTGGACGTGCTGAAGGTGCGCAAGCGCGGCTGGCCGCCCGTGCTGATCCACGTCGGCGACACCGAATGCCTGCGTGGCGACTCCGAGCAGATGGCCGAGTCGCTGCGCCGCTCCGGCAGCTACTGCGACCTGCGGATCTGGCCCGGTCAGGTGCACGTCTTCCACTGGTTCGCGCCGTGGCTGCCCGAGGCCAACGCGGCGCTGCGGCAGATCGGCGAGTTCGTCCGCGAGGTCGCGTCCGAGATTGTCGCCGCGTAGGGAAGAACCCGCTCGTTCGCCGGGTTGCGAACGAACATGACTACTGGGGTTTCGTTCCCGTTCGCCCATCCCACCGAACCCAACGCTGTGGACACGTACGTCGGCCTGACGCGGGAGGCCGCCGACGCGGGCCTGTCGCACGTGTGGTTCGCGCAGCTCTACGACTTCGACGCGCCCGCCATGGCCGCGCTGGCCGGCCGGGAGGTGCCGGGGATCGAGGTCGCCACCGGGATCGTGCCGATCTTCGGCAGGCACCCGCTCGCGGTCGCCGCGCAGGCCAGGACGGCGCAGGCGGCCACGCACGGCCGGTTCACGCTGGGCCTCGGCCTGTCGGCCCCGTTCATCGTCGAGTCCGCCTACGGCATCAAGTGGGAACGCCCGATCACGTACCTGCGTGAGTACCTCGAGGCGATCCGGACCCTGCTGGCCGACGGCGAGGCCGACTACCAGGGCGAGACGCTGGTGGCCAAGAACTTCCTGCCCGGCGCGTTGCCGGGCGCGGACCCGGTGCCGATCATCGTCGCGGCGATGGGTCCGCAGGCGCTGAAGGTCACCGGCGAGCTGGCCGACGGCACCCTGCCGTACCTGGCCGCGCCCAAGGTGATCGAGCAGCACATCGTGCCCGCGTTGACGAAGGCCTCCGGCGGCGCGAAGCGGCGGGTGGTGGCGACCGTGCCCGGCGTGGTCACGGCGAACGTCGACGAGGTGAAGGCGACGGCCCGCCGTCAGCTCGAGCTGTACGGCTCGATCCCGTCGTACCGGAAGGTGCTGGACCAGGCCGGGGTCGAGCACGCCGCGGACGTCGCGGTGATCGGCGACGAGGAGACGGTCGCGGCGGAGGTCGAGCGGTTCTTCGACGCGGGCGCGACCGACGTCGTGTTCAGCAACACCTCGCTCGGCTCGGCCGAGGACCGCAAGCGGACGTGGGCCCTGCTGGGTGAGCTTGCGCGTAGTTGACCGAGTGTCAACAATCGGGGCCATGGACGTACCGGCCACAGCGAGTGTGCAGAGTGCGCGGCTCGAGCACTTCTTCGCCACCCGGGTGCGCCCCGCGGCGGACCGGTGGGCATTCGGCGGCGTGCAGCTGCGGATGCTCCGCCGGGTCGCCGACTCCGGTGGCCTGCGACGGCTGCCGCGCGGCACGAGGACGTGGACGGCTCGCTACGGCGACGTCCGAGGCGTCTGGGTGCGGGCCAAGGGCGCGAGCGTGGCCAACGGGATCGTGCTGCACCTGCACGGCGGCGGGTTCGTGTTCGGGTCGTCGCGCTCGCACCGCGGTTTCGCGGTGATCCTTTCGCGGCGCACCAAACGCCCGGTGTTCCTGCCGGACTACCGGCGGGCGCCGGAACACCCGTATCCGGCGGCGGCTGACGACTGCCTGGAGGTGTACCGGCAGTTGCTCGACCGCGGGATTCCGGCGGACCGGATCGTGGTCTCCGGGGACTCGGCGGGCGGGCACCTGGCCGCGTGCCTGCTGGCCGATCTGAAACGGCACGGCCTGCCGATGCCCAGCCATGCCGTTTTCCTCTCCCCGTGGCTCGACCTGAGCGGTGAACTGGCGCAGGGCAGGGATCTCGTCCGCCGTGACCCGTTCGTCGCCCCCAGCGCGATCCTGAAGTGCCGCCGGGCGTATCTCGGTGACCGGGACCCGCGCGCGGAGCGGCCCGGTGTGCTCACCGCCGACAAGTCCGGGTGGCCGCCGTCGCTGATCCAGGTCGGTGACACGGAGTGCCTGCTGGACGACGCACGGCGACTCGCCGCGTCGCTGCGCGGTGCGGAAATCCGGTGCGAGCTGCAGGAGTGGCCCGGCCAGGTGCACGTCTTCCCGTTGTTCTCCAACGTGGTGCCCGAGGGCAGGCAAGCGATTCGTTACGTGGCCGACTTCGTTTCCTCTTGAGCCGCACGATCTCTGACGTACGCTCCGTCAGGTGAACGTGGTTGGCTGGTTGGCGGAGAACGGTCCGCTGATGGTCTGGCTGATCGTGCTCGGCTTCGTGTTCGTCGAGTGCGCATTCATCGTCGGGCTGTTCCTGCCGGGCGACTCGCTGCTGTTCACCGCCGGACTCGTCCTGGCCCAGCACGGTTCACACGACGCGGAGGCGTGGGCGCTGTCCGTCGCCGCCACGATCATCGCCGTGGTCGGCAACCAGCTCGGCTACCACATCGGCCGCAAGGCGGGCAGCTCGCTGACCGGGCGGCTCGGCGGCCGCGTGCTGACCCCGGAAAAGCTCACCAAAGCCCGCGACTTCCTCGACCGCCGCGGTTTCTGGGCGATCGTGCTGGCCCGCTGGATCCCGTGGATCCGCACGCTGGCGCCGATGATCGCGGGCGCGGCGGCGATGGACCCGCGCAGGTACATGACCGCGACCGCGGTCGGTGCCGTGCTGTGGGTGCCGACGCTCGTCCTGCTCGGTTTCTACGGCGCGGGCCTGCTCAACCAGTACCCGTGGGTGATCACGACCGCTGTCACCGTCGGCATCGCGTTCTTCGTCGTGGGCACCGCGTGGGGGATCTGGCGCTACCGCCAGGAAATGCGCAAACCCACCGAACTCGTGTCCGTGTCCGGCGACTAGGGTTTCTCCGCCCACAGCACCAGCTGGATCCCGTCCGGGTCGCGCAACGCGATCACCGACGTACCCGGGGCGCTGTGCTCCTCGGTGATCGGCGAGTACATCACGCCGTGCTCGTCGAGCCGGTCGGTCCACTCGGTCAGGCAGCCCTCGTCGGGAACCGAGAACGACAGGTGGTCCAGACCCGGCCGCTTCTCGTCGAACGAGCTGCCAGCCGCGAAGGGGTGCTGGATCAGGGTGAGCGCGAAACCGTCACCTGGGCCGCGCAGGAACACCTTCCGCACGCCGAGCGCGTCCTCGTCCTGGGTGCCGACGACGCTGAACCCGAGGACACGCTCGTACCAGGGGACGCTGCGATCCACGTCGGTCACGGTCAGCGCGATGTGATGCACGCCGCTCAACGTGGGCATCTCGGTCCGTCCTTTCGTGCGGCCGCTGCAGATCGGGGGAAGGCCGCTCCGCCATAGTGCCGCACGACTGTCTACAAATCCGGCGTCGTGAGCACGCTGTTATAGGACATTCCACAGCGCGAGATGTGCCCGCTACCCCCGTAGCACGAGATCGGCACGCTCCGCCGTAGCGTTGATCACGCTTGCGTTGCGTTCATCGGACCCCAACGCTCTGTCACGGGCCTCGCCGGGGCTGCGCCCGAACTCCTCGTGCCTCGCGATCAGCCTGCGATGCCGTTCGCCCTCGTCCAGGCTGATGAACCAGACCTCGTCGAGCAGGTCGCGGACCTGGGCCCACGGCTCGTCCGGCACCAGCAGGTAGTTGCCCTCCGTGACCACCAGCCGGGTCTCGGGGAACACCGGGACCGCGCAGGCCACCGGTTCCTCGATCGCCCTGCGGAACTCCGGCGCGTACACCACCTCGTCACCTTGGCCTCTCAGCCTCCTGAGCAGGTTCACATAGCCGGCGCCGTCGAAGGTGTCCAGTGCGCCCTTGCGTTCGGCCCGGCCCAGCCGCACCAACTCGGCTTGCGCCAGGTGGAAACCGTCCATCCCGACATAAACCGCCAGATCGCCGAGCGCCTCGACGAGCCGGGCGGCCAGCGTCGACTTGCCCGCGCCCGGCGCGCCGCAGATGCCGAGCATGGCCCGGTTCGCCGCGGCCAGCGCCCGCGCCCGGTCAACCAGTTCAGCGAAGTCCATCGCGCCAGCTCGCTCCTTCGTGCAGCACACGCTGACCGGCGACGCGGTTGGCGTATCGGATCAGGTCCGGCAAGTCGGCGGCTGCGGGGACACGGCCGAGCCGCGAGATCGCGAGCGCCAGCGCGCCGTGCCAGACGTCACCAGCCCCCGAGGTGTCCTTCGCTTCCACTGGCGGCACAGGCACTTCGCCACTCTCGGCACCTGCGCACCAGCGCACCGGGCCGGGGCCGTTCGTGCGCGTCACGACCGGGCACTCGACGGGATCCCGGAACGCGGACGAGCACGCGCACACGTCGACCATCGGCAGCAACTCGTCGAAAACAGCCTTGCGGCTGCCCGCGTCCAGGATCACCGGCACCTCGGCACGGGCCGCCGCGAGCGCCAGCGCCGGGTGGTGCCCGTCGAGCAACACAGCGTCCACATCGGACAAATCGATTGCCGCGGTGGCTGTCGTACCGGCGGCGTTGTGGGACACGACTGTTCGTTCGCCGTCGCCGATCCGCACGGACACCGCGCTGACCGCCGGCGGCTCGGCGCGATCCGGCCGGACGTCGACCACCTCGACGCCGTAGTGCTCGAGATCGCGCCTTGCCAAGTCCGCCAACGGGTGCGCGCCGAGCACAGTGACCAGCCTGACCTGCCCGCCGAGCGCGGCGACGGTGATCGCCGCGTTCGCCGCCGGACCGCCCGCGACCAGCTCGACCGAGCCGGACTGCACCTTCTGACCCGGCACCGGGAGGACGTCCACGCGCTGGACAAGATCCACTGTGCACAGACCGACGGCGAGGATCAACGGCCCAGACCCGTCGTCACACCGACTTCGTCGATCCTGCCGTCGTCGCCCATCCGCAACGCACCCGTCAACAGGCCCACGACCTCGTTCATCGAATGCGTCTTCGGCGACACCACCGCGACGCGTCTGCCCAGGCGGTGGACGTGCACCCGGTCGGCGATCTCGAACACGTGCGGCATGTTGTGGCTGATCAGGACCACCGGCAGACCGCGGTCGCGGATCCGGCCGATCAGTTCGAGCACCTTGGCGGACTCCGCGACACCGAGTGCGGCGGTCGGCTCGTCCATGATCACGACCCGGGTGCCGAACGCGGCGGCCCGCGCGACCGCGACGGCCTGCCTTTGCCCGCCGGACAACGTTTCCACCGGCTGGGTCATCGACTTGATGTTGATCCCCAGCTCGTCGAGCACCCGCCGCGCCTCGGCGCGCATACCGCCGGAGTCCAGCAGCCGGAACACCGCGCCGAGGAATCCGGGACGCCGTTTCTCCCTGCCCAGGAACATGTTCGTGGCGATGTCCTGCGCCTGGGCGAGCGCCAGGTCCTGGTACACGGTCTCGATGCCGTGCTTGCGCGCGTCGAGCGGGCCGTGGAAGTGGACCGGCTCGCCGTTGACGAAGATCTCGCCCTCGTCCGGGATCACCGCCCCGGACAGGGTTTTGATCAACGTGGACTTGCCCGCGCCGTTGTCACCGACCACCGCGAGCACCTCGCCCGCGGTCAGGTCGAAGTCGGCGCCGTCCATCGCCGTCACCCGGCCGTACCGCTTGACCAGGCCTTTCGCTTCGAGCACCGGAGTCATCGCTGCCTCCCCCGGGAGAACCGGTCCACCGCGACCGCGGCGATCACGAGCACACCCGTGGCCACGTCCTGGTACAGGTTGTCGATCCCGGCCTGGGTCAGGCCGCTGCGCAGCACCGCGACGATCAACGCGCCGACGAGCGTGCCGATCACGCTGCCGCGCCCACCGAACAGGCTCGTCCCGCCGATCACCACGGCCGTGATGGAGTCGAGGTTGCCGAGCTGGAACGCGTTCGGGTCGGCGTTGGGCACGCGGCCGAGCGCCTGCCACGCCGCGATCCCGTAGATCACTCCGGCCACGACGTACACGCCGAGCAGGCTGCGCCGCACGTGGATACCGGACAGCCGCGCGGCCTCCGGGTCGTTGCCGACGGCGTAAACGTGCTTGCCCCAAGCGGTCCGGGTCAGCGCGTACCAGAACCCGATGTACATCACCAGCATCAGGACCATGCCGTAGGTGACTTCGATCTGGCCGAACAGGTACTGCTTCTGGCCGAGGAAGCCGAGGGTGTCGTCGTCGACCGGGAAGCTCTGGCCGGACGCGTAGATCCGGCTGACCGCCGTGACGATCGTCAGCATGCCGAGCGTGACGATGAACGGCGGCAACCGGAATCCGGTCACGATGCCACCGGTCACCGCGCCGATGCCCGCCGCGACAACGATCCCGATCAGCAGCGCGGCGATGCCCGGCATGCCGGACTCGAGCGTCAGCTTGGCCGTCAGCAGGGTCGCGAACACCGCGATCGCCGCGTTGGCCAGGTCGATGCCGCTGGTCAGGATGACCAGGGTCTGGCCGAGCGCGAGGGTGCCGATCACCAGCGACTGCTGGACGACCAGCGACAGGTTGTCGACGTTGAGGAACGTGTCCGTGGTGACGGAAAAGACCACCACCGCCACGACCAACGCGATCGCCGGACCGACCGCCGGAGTGCGCAGGATGAATTCGCTGCGCTCTTTGATTGTGGTCATCGGCTCAGCCCCAGCAGTTCTGCAGGCCCCACGAGGTGTCCTGGCTCCGCAGGCCGGAAACCGGCTTGTCGGTGATCACGGTGACGCCGGTGTTCACGAACCCGCTCGGCTTCTTTCCGGACTTGCCGAATTCCACCGCGGCCTGAACTCCCTGTGCCGCCATTTTCTTCGGGAATTGCATGACGGTGGCGACGACCTTGCCTTCTTTGACATCCTTGACGCCCTGGCACGAGCCGTCGATCGAGCCGATCACGACCTGGGTGGCGATTCCCTTTGCCTGCAAAGCGACGTACGCACCCCGCGCGGCGGGCTCGTTGAGCGTGTACACAGCGGTCAGCGTGGCGTCGCGTTGGAGCAGGTTCTCGGTCGCGGTCTGCGCCTTGTTCTGCTCGCCGTTGGTCGCTTCGACGCCGACGATCGCCGCGTCGCCGTCCTTCAGGCCGACACCCTGCAGGAATCCGTTGTGGCGCTGCTCGCTCACGGTCGAGCCGGGCGTGCCGTCGAGCATGATCACCTTGGGCGCCTTGCTGCCGAGCGCGGCTTTCACATAGGTGCCCTGCATGCGCCCGGCCTCGGTGTTGTCGCTGGCGAAGGTGGCGTCGACGGCTTGCTTCGGGTCGGTCTCGGTGTCCAGCGCGATCACGAGAACGCCCCGGTCACGGGCGTTCTTGATGGCGCCGAGGACACCGGTCGAGTTGCTCGGCGTGATCATGATCGTCTTGGCGCCCTGCTGCACGAGGTTCTCGATCGCGGCGACCTGGCCCTCGTTGTCGCCGTCGAACTTGCCCGCCAGCGCGATCAGCTCGGCCCCCGCCTTGCCGGCCTCGGCTTTCGCCGAGTCGCGCAGGGCCACGAAGTACGGATTCGAGTCGGTCTTGGTCACAAGCCCGACTTTGATCCGGCCGCCATCGGCGGGTTGGCCACCACTGCCCGTCTTCTGGCTGGTACAACCACTCGCAACGAACGCGAGCAGACCGGCGGCGATGATGGCGAGACCACGTCGTCCCATGACTTCCTCCTGGCGAGCCTGGCGTGCCTGGTTGCGGGGAAGTTAATGATTCACCTAGCCTGTCGCAACCGTTTGCGCAAACGCTTGGCGCCGCTTTTGTCACAGGGAGACAAGCTTGGTCACCATGAAGGATGTCGCCCAGATGGCGGGCGTCTCCATCACGACGGTGTCGCACGTGGTCAACTCCACGCGTGCGGTGGCGCCGGAGACCAAGTTCAGGGTGCTCGACGCGATCGAGCGCACCGGCTACACCGGCGACGCCATCGCCCGATCGCTGGTCACCGGAGGTACCCGATCGCTGGGTGTCGCGATCTCACTCGTGGCGAACCCGTACTTCGGCGAACTGATCCAGGCGATCGAGCACGAGACGACCAAGTCGGGCTACACACTCGTGCTCACGGACACCCACGACGAGCAGTCCACGGAGCAGTCAGCGGTCCGCACGCTGAGGTCCCGCCGGGTCGACGGGCTGATCCTGACGCCATCACCACGCGCGGCGGGGACAGTGCTGCCGGAGCTCAAGCAACTGGGCATCCCGATGGTGCTGGTCGACCGGCTGACGGTGGGCACGGACTTCGACCAGGTGGGACCCGAGAACGTGCACTCCACATCGGCGCTGGTGCAGCACCTCGCCGAACTCGGGCACAAGCGGATCGGGATCATCAGCGGCGCGGAAGGCCTGGCCACGACCTCCGAGCGCGTGCTCGGCTACCGCCTCGGTCTGGGCAGGTCGGGCCTGAGCTGGGACGAAGCCCTGGTGCAGTCCGGCGAATCAGCGGCGGAACCCGCGGCAGCGGCACTGGGAAGGCTGCTCGACTTAGACAATCCGCCGACGGCCGTCGTCGCGGGAAACAACGTGATGTTGTCCGGTGTCCTGCACGAGGCACGCAGGCGTGACCTGAAAATCGGCCGGGAACTCGCCGTCGTGGGATATGACGACGTCGAATGGGCGGACCTGATCGACCCGCCGATCACCACAATGGCGCAACCGATCGCGGAAATCGGCCGGACAGCGGTACGAATGCTGCTCAACCGGATCGCCGACCCCACCCGCCAGCCGACAACCGCCCGGCTGCAGCCGACATTGATGCACCGCAATTCCTGCGGCTGCCCATAAGCGCCGGGCCGGCAGCGCTCCGCCGATCACAGCCGCGGCAGCGGCGAATGCGTAAGGCGCGACAGTCGCACCGGTGTGGATACCGATCTGGGACGGTATGACCGTGGGCGGCGCTAACGACCGCCGCTGATCGTCACGATCGAGCCGGTCACGAACGACGCCGAGTCCGACAGCAGCCACATCACGCCGTCGGCGATCTCCTCGGGCTGGCCGCCGCGCCGCATCGGGATCAACGGCGCGATCCTGGCCACGCGGTCCGGCGCGCCCGCCGCCTCGTGCAGGTCCGTTTCGACCGTGCCCGGGGCGACGCAGTTGACCCGGATGCCCTCGTTGGCGACCTCGATGGCGAGACCCTTCGTCAAGGTCTCCACTGCTGCTTTGCTTGCCGCGTAATGGACCCATTCACCCGGGGAGCCTCGATGCGCTGCGGTGGAAGAGATGTTGACGATCACGCCACCGGAACCGCCGTGCGCCGTTGACATTCGGCGAACCGCTTCCCTGTTGCACAGGAACGTGCCGACCACGTTCACGTCGAGCACCTCGCGGACCGTGCCGACTTCATGCTCGTCCAGTCGCGCGATCTTGTTGCCGGTGATGCCCGCGTTGCAGACGAGACCTGTCACCGGGCCGAGTCCGGCGGCCGCGTCGAACAGGCGGACGACGTCCGCCTCGTCAGCCACGTTCGCCTTGACCGCGAGGCCTTCGGTGTCCTTCGCGACCGATTCCGCGGCCTGCGCGTTGCCGACGTAGTTCACGACCACCTTGTGCCCGGCCTTGGCGACCACGCGGCAGATCGCCGCACCGATTCCCCGGCTCCCGCCGGTCACGATCACAACACCCATCCCGCCAGACTAGTGACTGCTCTCCAGCAAGGCCGCTGCTTCGAGGACCATCCAGCCACCCAGCTGGGACGCCAGTTCCCGCTCGGCGATCTTGTGCCGCGGTGACCGGGGGACTCGGGCCGGGATCGTCCAGTCCGGCCCGAAGAGGGGGCCGCCGCGTGCCACGGCGCGGTTTCGCCATGCTGCCGCCGCGCTCGTCATGACCAGGCGTTCCGCCACGTGACTCGCGGCCATACCCGTCGCTGACGCTCCTGTCAGCGCGGGCAGGCGCAGTGCCGCCAGCGCCAGGTAGCGCGCCAGGATGCCTGTGTAGATGCCGCCGTCGTCACCGCCTTGGCCGCGTAGGACGCCGTTGTTGGCCAGGTGTTCGGACACCGCGATGATCGTGCGCTCGGCGCGTTCCGCCCACACCGGGTCACCGGCCGCGAGTTCCAGGCATACGCCGAGGTAGACGCCCTGGATGAAGGTGTACGCCTCTTTGATCGTCTCGCGGACCTCGCCGTCGAGGTTGACGTGCAGGCCCACCCAGACCAGGCCGGTGATCTCGTCGAGCAGGCTGTCTTCCATCCACTCGGCGATCGCCCGCGCGCGTTGCATGTCGACCCGGTCGCCGCAGCGGGCCAGCAGGATCGTCGCCGGGCCGTTCACCCTGACGCTCTTGAGGTTCTCGTCCGCGCGGGACCACAGGCCGCCGCCCGCGTGGTCGGTCCAGGCTCCGCGCAGACCGCGGACGATGTCGCGGACCGCGATTTTCACGGGCGTGTACTGCGCCGCGCGCATCAAGGCCAGGCCCAGCCACGCCGCGTCGCCGTAGTCCTCGTCGACCCATCTGCGGCCGTGCCGCAGTCGGACGCTGCGCACGATGCGGGCGATCGAGGTCGCACGGGCCGCCGTCGGGTTGCGCTCCTGCGCGTCCACCAAGCAGTCGATCAGGTGTGCTTGGGCGAAGTAGTTCCACCTTCCGAACAAGCGCTCACCACGAGTGGGTGGCCACCCGTCGACGCCGAGCAACGTGCCGGGGCGCGCCCATAGCCGGCGCAGGTGCCTGGCGTGCACACCCAACTCCGACACCGCGGCGCGCGCCGCCCACAAGCGGGCGGTGGCGACGAGCTCTCTGGCCATATCGCCCATGGTGGTATCTGGATCGGTCCCGAGGTACCCCTCAGCGTGGTACGTGCCCCACTTGGGGTAATTAATCCATCACCAGGCGGAATCCAGGTTCGCGTGGTCACGGATCCATGAGTGCATCACCACTCCGGCGGCCACCCCGGCGTTGATCGAGCGGGTCGAGCCGAACTGCGCGATCGACACCGTCATGGTCGCCGCCTCGCGGGCCTGTTCGGACAGGCCAGGGCCCTCCTGGCCGAACAGCAGCACGCAGTGCCGCGGAAGTTTGACAGTCTCCAGCCGCTGCGCGCCCGGCGTGTTGTCCACGCCGACCAGCGCCAGCTCCTCGGCACGGGTGAACTCGAGCAAAGAGCCCACATCCGGGTGATGCACGACGTGCTGGTAGCGGTCCGTGACCATCGCGCCTCTGCGGTTCCACCGCCGCCTGCCGACGATGTGCACCGCCTTGGCCAGAAACGCGTTCGCGGTGCGGACGACCGTGCCGATGTTGTGGTCGTGCTGCAAGTTCTCGATCGCGACGTGGAAATCGTGGCGCCTGGTGTCGAGGTCGGCGATGACCGCCTCACGGCGCCAGTAGCGGTACGCGTCCACCACGTTGCGCTTGTCCCCGTCGGCCAGCAGGTCGGGGTCGTACTTCGGGTCGTCCGGCAACGGGCCGTCCCACGGGCCGACGCCGACGGGGTCGCCGAACACCCACTCCGTCGGTCCGGTCACGCGGGCACTTTGGCCTGGTTGCGCCACCGGACGTACGCGCCGGCATAGGACACGACGAGCACCACGATCGCTAGCACTGCCACCACCGGCAACAGGTTACGCGGGACCAGTTCGCCGTAGATGTAGTACTCGTTGAAGCCGCCGGGCAGCGACCCGAGACCTTGCCGGTGCCGGAAGTAGTCCTCCAGCGCGGTCAGCGGGCACGGCAGCCACGGGACCACGTTGACCGCGACACCCCACGCGGCGAAGAACATGTGGACGAAGATGGTCTTCGGCCAGCGCCACGCCAGGAAACCGCCCAGGCCTATGAAAACCAGCGCGGCGAAGTGCACGACAACCGTCACACCGGCAAGGAACGCGTCCACCCGCCATCACCACCCTGCAGTTCTCCCCTTGCCACCAAGTCTGGCCTTGACATGGCGGTGAAAGCAACTGTTCACGCAGGTAGTGGGGCTGCCCACCCCCAAGGTGGGCAGCCTGCACCCTTCACAGACCCAGATCGGCCAGACCCAGCAGGTACCGGTACCGCAGACCGGCTGCCTCGATGGCCTCCTTCGCACCGGTGGCCCGGTCAACGACAGTGACCACACCGACGACCTCGGCGCCCGCCTCACGCAGCGCCTCCACGGCGGTCAGGACGCTGCCACCGGTGGTCGAGGTGTCCTCGACGGCGAGCACACGCTGCCCGGCGACCTCGATGCCCTCGATCCGCCGCTGCATCCCGTGGCCCTTGGCCGACTTGCGGACGACGAACGCGTCCAGCACGTCACCCTGCGCCGCGGCGGCGTGCATCATCGCGGTCGCGACCGGGTCGGCGCCGAGCGTGAGGCCGCCGGCGGCCACGTAGTCCCAGTCGGCGGTGAGCTGACGCAGCAGCTTGCCGATCAGCGGGGCGGCGGCGTGCTGCAGGGTCGCCCGGCGGAGGTCGACGTAGTAGTCGGCCTCCTTGCCGGAGGACAACGTCACACGGCCGCGGACAACAGCGAGTTCGGTGATGAGCCGAGCGAGTTCGGATTTGGCGTTCTGGTCAACAAGCACGGAGCCCATTGTCCTCGTTCCGCTCGGACGGGTTTGGCCGCCAGGCAGCCGGTCATCGCCACCGCGCCCCGCGCGACCGACTTCTTCGCTGCGACCTGCACACCGTTGGCCGCCTCAAGCCACCGCCGGTCAGCCGAAGCCGCGATCGTCCTGCTTCAGTGCCGTGTCGACCGCGAGGCCCGCCGCGACGACCAGGCTCGCGATCGGGTTCTGCAGCTGGCGGTGGATCTGCACTACGTAGTTGTCCGCCGTGGTGAACATGGTCCTGGCGAAGCCCTCCCACGTCTTGGTGATCCTGGCGATCTCCTGGCCGGTGTGGTCGTGGATCATGAAGTTCCACGCACGCCAGTTCTCGCCGCGGATCCCGCCGACCTGCTGGCCGTTCACCACGAACGCGAAGTTGATCTTCCCGATCATGTTCTCCTGGACGATCTCGCCGATCGGCTGGCCGTTGCCGTGCTCGACGACGATCCGGGACTTGAACACCTTCGCCGGCCTGGTCAGCCGCAGCAGCGTCTGGCCGTTGAGGTCGCGCACCTCCAGCTTGTGCGTCATGAACTGGTCGTAGCTGGAGAAGAAACGCACGGCCTTCTTCAACGCGCTCTGACCGACCTGCACCACCGACGCCAGCTGCCGGCCCTGCTGGTCGAACACGGCGTACTCGTTGGCCATCTCGATCAGCTTGGTCTTCTGGTTCACCACGAGCACCGGCTCGGTGAACAGCGTCCCGCCGCCCTGCCCGCCCGGTGCGCCGCCCCCGGCCCGCTGGACCTGCTGCTGCACCCGGCCCGGGTCGTGCCCGCCGCCGAGTTCGACCTCCCACGCGCTGGCGTCCGACTTCTGCTGGGTGTGGTTGGTCCACTGGGTACCGTCCCACCACCGCAGCACCGTGGACTCTGGACGCTCTGGGTACCAGCCGGGCGGTTGGCTCATCGGGGACTTCCTTTCACGTGCGGTCTCTGGCGACGCGGGCCTCCAGCCTGCGCAGCAGGCCGTGCGGCACCAACCGGGTTGTCCCTACCAGGAACTTGTACTGCCAGCCCGGGATCGACCGGATCCGGCCGTTGGCCAGGTCGGTCATGCACTCGTCGACCACCTTTCGCGCCGAGAGCCACATGAAGTCCGGGAGGGTCTGCGTCTTGTCGCCAGCGCGTTCGTGGAACTCCGACCGGGTGAAGCCGGGGCAGAGGGCCAGAACACGCACACCCGTGCCCTTCAGCGTCGGCGCGATGCCCTCGGAGAACGCCGTCACGTAGGACTTGGTGGCGCCGTACAGCGCGCCGGTGGCGGGGAAGAAGCCCGAGATGCTGGACACGTTGATCACGGCGCCGTGGCCGCGCTCGACCATGCCTGGCAGCGCCGCTCTCGTCAGCCGCAGAACACTGGTCACGTTCACGTCCAACTGGCCCTGCATCCGGTCGAACGGCATGTCCGCGAACTGGTCGGTGGTGCCGAAACCGGCGTTGTTCACCAGCAGGTCCACCGGGTCGCCGCCGATGAGGCGCTGCTCGACGGCCAGCCTGCCCGCCGCTGTCGACAGGTCCGCGGGCAGCACTTCGGCTCGCACGCCGTAGTCGGCCTCGACCTGCGCCGCTGCTTCACGCAGGCGGGATTCGGTACGGGCGACGAGCACGACCGAGTACCCGTCGGCCGCGAGGCGGTGCACGAAAGCGTTTCCGATTCCCGCGGTGGCACCGGTGACCAGAGCAGTTGGCATGCGGCCAAACTACTGGCCGTGCCGTCCCGGCGGGAGTTGAGCGGTGCCGCCGTCCGACGGCTCGTCGTCCTCGAACGGGTCCACCACGTCGGCCACCTCGCCGAGGCTGCGCAGCAGGCGCTCGAGCCGGGAGGGATTGGCGTTGACGGGCGCGGCCGCGAGCACCCAGCCGTCCTCGATCCAGGCGACCATCACGTCCGGACCGACCTCTTCGGACGCGTCCACCAGGTCGGGGGTGATCAGGGCGCGGGCCTTGGCCAGGTCCGAGACGAAGGCGTACCGCTGGCCGACCGGGCCGAGCAGTTCGGGCATGTGCTCCTGCTCGAACGGGACGCTCGGCAGCCACAGCTCCACCACGACCTCGTGCTTGCGGCGGCACTGCACCGCCACGATCACCGCGCTGACGCGGCCACCGTTGTCGAGGTCGTAGACGTAGACACGGCGCCTGCCGTCCGCGGTGAAGGTCGAACCGGCCACCACGTCCCTGGCGATGCCGCCGCCGTAGTACGCGAGCGCGCCGCCGTCCCACTGGGTCGGCAGGACGTTGTCGGTCTCGGTGAACTGCCAGCCGCGTAAGGCGGCCCACCTGCGGCGTTCACGGTTGCGGGATGTCCTGACGGCACGGTCTCTGGCGAGCAGCGCGGCTCCACCGACGGCCGCCACAGCGGCAACGGCGAACCACACCCACGCGGAGATGCCCACCAGTCAGAGACTAGCGGACATCCCCGTCAGGGATCATTCGGCGCGCGCTACGACCAAGGCCGCTGTGTCGTTGGTGGTGTCCACCTTGACCGTGTCGCCGTCGGTGATCTCGCCTGCCAGCAACTTCTTCGCCAGCTGGTCACCGATCGCCGACGAAACAAGGCGCCGCAACGGCCGCGCACCGTACACCGGGTCGAACCCGTTGAGCGCCAACCAGTCCCGCGCCGCGGGGGTGACATCGAGGACCAGTCTGCGCTGGGCCAGCCTGCGGCCGAGCCGGTCGATCTGGATGTCGACGATCGAGGTCAGCTCCTCGGTGGCGAGCTGGTGGAACACCACGATGTCGTCGAGCCGGTTGAGGAACTCCGGCTTGAACTGCCGCTGCACGACAGCCAGCACCGCGTCCTTGCGCTGCTGCTCGTCCAGGTTCACGTCGGCGATCGCCTGCGAGCCCAGGTTGGAGGTCAGCACCAGGATCGTGTTGCGGAAGTCGACCGTGCGGCCCTGGCCGTCGGTCAGCCTGCCGTCGTCGAGGACCTGCAGCAGCACGTCGAAGACGTCCGGGTGGGCCTTCTCGACCTCGTCGAGCAGGACGACGCTGTAGGGCCGCCGCCGCACCGACTCGGTGAGCTGCCCGCCCTGGTCGTAGCCGACGTAACCGGGCGGGGCGCCGACCAGGCGGGCCACCGAGTGCTTCTCGGCGTACTCGCTCATGTCGATGCGGATCATCGCCCGCTCGTCGTCGAACAGGAACTCGGCCAGCGCCTTGGCCAGCTCGGTCTTGCCGACACCGGTGGGGCCGAGGAACAGGAACGACCCGGTCGGGCGGTCCGGGTCCGCGACTCCGGCCCGCGACCGGCGGACCGCGTCGGACACCACGCGCACGGCCTCGGCCTGACCGACGACCCGCCTGGCGAGTTCGTGCTCCATCCGCAGCAGTTTGGCGGTCTCGCCCTCGAGCATCCGGCCAGCCGGGATGCCGGTCCACGCGGACACGACCTCGGCCACGTCGTCCGGGCCGACCTCTTCCTTGAGCATGACGGATTCGGACCTGGTCGACTCGGTGGCGGCCTCGAACTGCTTCTCCAGCCCGGGGATCCGGCCGTAGCGCAGCTCGGAGGCCCTGGCGAGGTCGCCGTCGCGCTCGGCCCGGTCGGCCTCGCCGCGCAGCTGCTCCAGTTCCTCCTTGAGGTTGCGGACCTTCTCGATCGAGCCTTTCTCGTTCTGCCAGCGCGCGGTCAACGCGTTCAGCGCCTCCCGCTTCTCGCTGAGCTCGGCGCGCAAGGCGGACAGCCGCTGCTTGGAAGCCGGGTCCTCCTCCTTGGCCAGCGCCATCTCCTCGATCTCCAGGCGGCGCACGGCGCGCTCGACCTCGTCGATCTCGACCGGGCGGGAGTCGATCTCCATCCGCAGCCGGGACGCGGCCTCGTCGATCAGGTCGATCGCCTTGTCGGGCAGGAACCGGGCGGTGATGTAGCGGTCGGACAGGGTGGCGGCGGCGACAAGGGCGGCGTCGGTGATGCGGACACCGTGGTGTACCTCGTAACGCTCCTTGAGGCCACGCAGGATGCCGATGGTGTCCTCGGCTGACGGCTCGCCGACGAGCACCTGCTGGAACCGGCGCTCCAGCGCGGGGTCCTTCTCGATGTGCTCGCGGTACTCGTCCAATGTGGTCGCACCGACCATGCGCAGCTCACCGCGCGCCAGCATCGGCTTGATCATGTTGCCCGCGTCCATCGCGCCCTCGCCGGTCGCGCCCGCGCCGACGATGGTGTGCAACTCGTCGATGAACGTGACGACCTGCCCGGCGGAGTCGGTGATCTCCTTGAGCACGGCCTTGAGGCGCTCCTCGAACTCACCGCGGAACTTCGCACCGGCGACCATGGAACCGAGGTCGAGGGCGACGACTCGCTTGCCGCGCAAGGATTCCGGTACGTCACCGGCGACGATGCGCTGTGCGAGGCCCTCGACGATGGCGGTCTTGCCGACACCGGGCTCGCCGATCAGGACGGGGTTGTTCTTGGTACGACGGGAAAGCACCTGCACGACACGGCGGATCTCGGCGTCCCGGCCGATCACCGGGTCGAGCTCGCCCTTGCGCGCCCGCTCGGTGAGGTCGACGCCGTACTTCTCCAGCGCCTGGTAGGTGCCTTCGGGATCGGGGCTGGTCACCCGCGACGAGCCGCGGACCTTGGTGAACGCGTCCTTGATCGCCTCGGCGGTCGCACCGTGCCTGCGCAGCAGCTCGCCGACCGCGCCCCGCTCGTAGGCAAGGCCGTAGAGGACGTGCTCGGTGGAGACGTATTCATCGCCCATCTCAGTCGCGAGCTTCTGCGCCTGCGACAACGACCTGGCCGCCTCGGCGTTCAGGTTCGGCTGCGACACGGTGGCGCCGGTCGCGGCGGGCTGGGCGGCGAGAACCTTCTCCAGTTCCTTGCCGATCACCCGGGGGTCCGCTCCGACCGCTGTCAGCAGCGGCGCGGTCAGTCCGTCGCCCTGTGCGAGCAGCGCGGCGAGCAGATGCGCCGCCGAGACGTCCGGATTCCCGGCGACAGTGGCCGCCTGGACCGCGGCGGAAACCGCCTGCTGGGTCTTCGTGGTCGGGTTGAAAGCGTCCATCCCTCACCTCAGTACGCGTGTGATGCCTGGTGCCAGCTTTCCGCAGAAGCCGTCACCATGCTCAACGTCAGAAAAGTTGAGTCTGTTCCACTCAACCCAAGTTCACTCACATGTACCAACGCGGTTGTCCACACAAAGTGCCCAGTTGTCCACAAACCGCAGGTCGCTATCCACAGCCAAGTGGACAACCGACACAGGCACACACGAGCAAGCGTCCGTCCGGGTGGACCTGGGCACACCGCTAGCCGGACAGGCGAGCCCGCAGACCCTCGTTGATCCGGGCGAGGTACTCGGTGGCGACGGTGACGGACTCGGCGTCCCAGTCACTCAGCGCATCGGCCATGGCATCAGCCTGATGCTTGCGCCACTGGTCGAGAACCCGCTCACCCTCCTCGGTGACACTCAGCAAGGCAGCACGACGGTCATCGGGGGCGGGACGCCGAGTGATCAACCCGATCTTCTCCAACTGAGCAGCCTGACGACTGACAACGGAAGCATCGACGAAACGCTGACCGGCCAGATCGGAAACGCGGGACTCACCGCGATGGGACAACTCGGCCAACAGCTTGCCCGCCCCGGGCTGCAGGCGAGTCTCCTCCCAGCTGCGCATGGTGGCGGCGTGCTGCATCTCCATCAGAACCCGGACCTGCCGCAGCAGCCCGATGTACTCCTCGGAAGTGGGCTTCATCGCCGAACCTCCACCACTGGTTGTCAAATACAACTATATCAGCAGCCCAAAACGGCCATGACTCCCTCGCATGAGCCATGGCCGTCAGGTCGTGCCTTGATCAGCACAGCGAACGCCCCAAGAGTGAGTGGTCGGACGTGAACACGTCGTAAGCCCACCGACACCGTCACGAGGACTCAGCGCTGGCGGCAGTTGAAGGCCTGAACACAACCGACCTGGTCAGCCGAGCGCGCACCCGCAATGTGCCGCCCGCGCGCAGGGCGGTCGCGGCTAGGACAAGCGGAGATCGCTGCTGACGTGCAAGCACGGAACCAGCCACAACGGCGTGCGCGCAAGCGCAGAGGTGGGCTTCGGGGGTGCTCCTGCCCAGAGGTCTGCCACCCGGCGAGGGACCATCTTGTTCCGTGCAAAAACCACAACAAAATCCCTAGCACCTATACACACAGTCCCCCACCCAACCCGGGGGGGCGTCCCTGCTCCAGTCTAACGGGGAAACAGCAGGTCGAGGGGGTTACCGGCCAGTTGTGGACAACGGGATTTGACGACGATCCCTTTGCCTCGACGCGGTCGTACGGACACCACTGAGCCGACGATCACCAGCCGGTTTCCACTGGCCGCAGGTCCCACGCGGTGCTCACAGCGGCGATCACTGCCCAGAGCCACAGCAGTCACTGACTGGTGACCACCGGCCACGTGTGGACAGCATCGACGAGGGGGCGATCGGCGCGAGCAGCCACGTCAGAGGTCGTTGTTGAGTTTGCCGAGAAGAGTGGAGAACGTGGTGATCTCCTCGGTGGGCCAGCTGTCGAGGATGGAGTGCAGACGGGCGCGGCGATCTGTTCGGACGGTGTCGAGGCGCTGGGTTCCCACGTCAGTCAGTTGGACGAGCCGGGCGCGGCCGTCGTGGGGGTCTGGCACGCGTTCGACCAGGTCGAGTTCTTCCAGGCGGGCTATCTGGCGGCTGATGGTCGACTTGTCCAGGCCGGTTCGTTCCACCACGTCCGCTGCTCTTACCGGGCCGATGTCGCCGAGGTGGAGCAGCAGGGCGTAGCAGGCCGCGTCCAGTTCCGGGTGGACTCGTGCCGCGAGGCTCAGTGAGACGCTTCGAGCCCGGCCGAACAGGACCGACAGTTCGCGTTCCAGTGCGTGGGTCGCGGACTCCCGGTCGCCGGTCGGGTGGGTGCTCGTGCTGTTCACTGCCGGGAAGTGTGCACCACTTGCCGGTCAGATCGCTGTGTGGCCTTGGCTGAGAAGTAGTCGCCGCCCTTGCGCCTGGTGTCGTCGGTGCCCCATTCGCGGGTGCGGTCCACCGGTCGCAGGTGGGGGATGTGTTTGCGGCAGTGGATGTACGCCTCTTCCACCTGCACCACCACCCAGCGTTCGGGGGTGCGGCCGCGGTCGTGGTCGCCGGGCAGGCCGGGGTGGTTCGCGCGCATGTCCGCGTCTTCGACGACCCGTGCTTTGCCGTTGACGTGCAGGCCGATCAGGTCTCTGACGAAGTCGACCATCAGGATTGCCAGGTGAGGGTTCTCACTCACGTTGCCGAGGCTGGCGTGGACGCCGTTGCCCCGGTATTCGGGGTACGCGATGTGCTTGGCGTCGAGGACGCGCAGGAATCCCGGTGGGCCCGCGCGGAACGACGAGTCGCATTCGCCCTTGGCGTCCGCGCTGGCGATGAAGGCCATCTCCATCCGGCCGATGAACTCGATCATCGCTTCGTTGAGGTGGTCGAGCAGTTGGTTGTCGTAGAACCTCTTGGCCCGGTCGCGGCTGCCGTACGCGCATTGCAGGAGGTGCTCGCCTCTGGATCCGGGCAGCTCAGCGGCTTCGGTGTCGACGAAGGGGTCGGCGAGCGGGCCGGGCACTTCGGTGCCGGCGACGGCGAGGTCGGGCCGTGGCCGGGGTGGGGGCTCCGCCAGTTCGAGGTCCAGCAGATGCGCCTCGGCGGTGCCGGTCGGGGTCGGGGTTGCGGAAGGCACGCGCGTAACAGTTTCATATCAAGCAGCGAGCGCCCAGCCCGCCCATCGGTTGTCCACCGGAAGAGGGAACACGGGGGACATTCCGTCACACACAAGTACACGAAGGTGGCATCAAGGCGGACATCACACGAGAATCGGGTTACTGTCCAACCCTGTCGGGGGATGGATGCATGAGTAGACCGTGACGCCCGTCAAGACGTCTGAGCCAGAGGTTGGAGTCCGTGCCCCGACCATGACCGCAAATGCCGTAGTGAGTCCGATACCGCAATCCCCCAAGTCCCCGAGCCCGGCACCCGCGAGATCGGCGGACGCCGCCTCCGGCGCGGCCGCGATGGTGCGGCTGATCCGGGAGAGCTTCGCCGTCGTCGAGCCCAAGGCCGACGAGGTGGCCAAGTTCTTCTACGGGATGTTGTTCAGCCTGTCGCCGAACGCGCGGGAGATGTTCCCCGCCAACATGGAGGTCCAGCGTTCCCGGCTGTTGCGCGCGCTCGTGCACTTCGTGCAGCTTGTCGACCGGCCGGACGACCTGACCCCGTTCCTGCGCCAGCTGGGCCGCGACCACCGCAAGTTCGGCGTGATCAGCGCGCACTACGAGGCCGTCGGCACGGCCTTGATCGCCGCGGTGAAGAAGTTCTCCGGCAGGTCCTGGACCGACGAGATCGAACGCGCGTGGGCCGAGGCGTACACGATCATGGCCCGCGCGATGCTCGACGCGGCCAACGCCGACGACGGACCCGCCTGGTGGCCCGCGGCCGTCGTCGACCACCACCGCATCGGCTACGACCTCGCGGTGGTCACTGTGCAGACCGATCACCCCGTGCCGTACACGCCCGGCCAGTACGTCAGCGTCGAGACTCCGCACCGGCCCCGGTTGTGGCGGTACCTCTCGCCTGCCAACGCGCCGCGTGAGGACGGCACCATCGACTTCCACATCCGGACGGTCGAAGGCGGCTGGGTCAGCCGGGCCATCGTGGGACACACGCAGGTCGGCGAGACGTGGCGGCTCGGTCCGCCGCTCGGCCGGATGCGGGTGGACAGGGAGAGCACCAAGGATTTAGTCATGGTCGCCGGCGGAACGGGTCTGGCTCCCATGCGGGCGATCATCGACGAGCTCAGCCAGTGGGGCGAGAACCCACGCGTGCACCTGTTCTACGGCGGACGCGTGCTGTCTGATCTGTACGACCTGAAGAACCTGCAGCAGCTCGCCAGCACCAACCCCTGGCTGACCGTCGTCCCCGTGCTCGAGTCCGAACCGGACGCCACCGGCGTCGAACACGGCACGCTGGCGGACGTGGTCACGCGCTACGGGGCGTGGGCCGACCGTGACGTGCTCGTCAGCGGGTCGCCCGCGATGATCAGGTCGACCGTGTCGCGCATGCTCGTCGCGGGTACGCCGCTGGACCACATCACGTACGACCCGTTCACGCTGGACTAGTAGCGGCGGGGCTGCGGTTTCCAGACCACCAGCGCGGTTTTCGGCTTGTGCACCGGTACCAGCTCGTGCCGGTAGGAGGCGTGCACAGCCGCCGCTGCCTGCTCGGCCGCCGTGTAGGCCGCCGCCAGTTCGTGGGTGAGTTCCTCGACACGTGCCTGCAACGCGGTCACCTGGTTCTCCAGGTGGATGATCCGCTTGATGCCCGCGAGGTTCACGCCCTCCTCCTGGGAGAGGCGCTGAACCTCACGCAGCACCGCGATGTCGCGCATGGAGTACCTGCGGCCACCGCCCGAGGTCCGGCCGGGGGAGACCAGACCGAGGCGGTCGTAGCTGCGCAGGGTCTGCGCGTGCAGGCCGGACAACTGGGCGGCCACCGAGATCACGAAGATCGGGGTGTCCTCGTCGGCGTTGGCCGGGAAGGGGACACCGCTGGGGAACGAGGGCATCATCATTCGCTCCTCTGTTTCAGCAAGGCGGTCAGCTCAGGCCGGGGGTCCTGGCCCGAAGTGGCCTTCGTGTACTCCTCCAGCGCTGCCTGCGCCTCGTCGGACAACTTGCCCGGCACCGATACCTGCACGGTGACGAGCAGATCCCCGGCCACGCCGTCGCGCTTGACGACGCCCTTGCCGCGAACCCGGAACACCCGGCCGTTGGCTGTGCCCGGTGCGACGCGCAAGGAGACCTTGCCGTCCAGTGTGGGCACGGTCAGCGTGGTGCCGAGCGCGAGTTCCTGGAACGTGACCGGCACGGTGATGGTCACGTCGTTGTCCGAACGGCCGAAGATGGGGTGCGGGGTGACGTGCACGCGTACGTACAGGTCCCCGGCGTGCCCGCCGTTCTGGCCGGGTTCGCCCTGTTCGGCCAGCCGGATCTTCTGGTCGTCCTCCACTCCCGGCGGGATGCGGACGGTCAGGGTCCGGCTCTTGGTGCTCACGCCGTCGCCGCCGCACTCCGGGCACGGGTCGTCGACGATGCGGCCGGTACCGCGGCAGTCTCGGCACGGCTCGCTGAAGGCGAAAGCGCCTTGGCTGCGCGTGTTCAGGCCGGCGCCGTTGCACGTCGGGCAGGTGCGCGGGGTGGTGCCCGGCCGGGCACCGTTGCCGTTGCACGTGCCGCACGTGGACGGGCTGGACAGTCGCAGCGGGACTGTCGCGCCGCGGACCGCTTCCAGGAAGTCGATCCGCACCTCGGTGTCCACATCGGCGCCGCGGCGCGGCCTGCCCGCGGTCGATCCCTGGCCGCGCCTGCCGAACAGGCCGCCGAGGATGTCACCGAGTCCGCTGAAGCCGCTGCCCGCGCCCTGCGCGTTGGCGCCGCCGAAGATGTCGCTGACGTCGAAGCCGCCCGCGCCACCCCCACCGCCGCCGAAGCCGCGCAACCCGCCGCCGAACAGCCTGCGGGCCTCGTCGTACTGCTTGCGCTTCTCGGGGTCGCCGATCACGCCGTACGCCTCGGACACCGCCTTGAACCGCGACTCGGCCTCGGCGTTGCCGGGGTTGGCGTCCGGGTGCAGCTCCCTGGCCAGCTTGCGGTAGGCCTTCTTGATGTCCGCGTCCGTCGCGCTGGACGAGACGCCCAGCTCACGGTAGAAGTCCTTGTCGATCCAGTCCCTCGCGCTCACCGGACGTCCCCTCCCTTCTGCTGCTCAGTTCCGATCCGCCGGGTCGCCATCTGCCTTTTCCTCGGCCGGCTCGACCCATTCCTGTGGCTGTGCCGTGGCCGCGCCGGGCTCGTGGTCGGTCACGGCCACCAGCGCCGGGCGCAGCGTCCGCTCGCCGATCCGGTAGCCGCGGCGCAGCACCGCGGTCACGGTCGGGCCCTGCACGTCCGGGGACGTGTCGTGCTGGACGGCCTCGTGCACGGACGGGTCGAACGGTTCGTTCTCGTGGCCGAACGGCTCGAGCCCGACGCGCTGCAGGGTGGCGGTCAGCTTGTCCGCCACTGCCTTGAACGCGCCGGTCAGGTCGCCGTGCGCAGCCGCCCGCTCGAGGTCGTCGAGCACCGCGAGCAGCTCGTTGACCACCGATGCCTTGGCGCCCGTGACCACGCTTTCGCGGTCGCGGTCCACCCGCTTGCGGTAGTTGGCGTACTCCGCCTGCAGTCGTTGCAGGTCCTTGGTGCGCTCCTCGAGCTGCGTCTTGAGCGAGACCTCTTCGGGGACCGTGTCGGGAACGATCTCGGCCTCGACCTCAGGCACGGCGGCCTCGTCCGGCGCCGCGTGCCTGCCGCCCTCGGGGGCGCCCGCCTCGTCGACGGGCACCTCCTCGGTCACGGTCTTGACCTGACCGGTCTCCGGGTCGATCCGGCGACGGTCGCGCACCACCACTCGTGGCTCCCCTGACTGACCGGTCTGCTCGGTGTCGGTGGAGTTGCTGTTGTCGTGCGGTGCCTGGTCGGTCACTTCTTCTCGTCCTCGTCGACGATCTCGGCGTCAACAACGTCGTCCTTCTGCTGCTGCGCGCCCTGGCCACCGGCCTGGGCACCTTCGCCGCCGCCGGCCGCGTTGGCGGAGGCGTACATCGCCGCGCCCATGGCCTGCGATTCCTGCGACAGCTTCTCGACCGCGGCCTTGATCTTGGCCGTGTCCTCGCCCTTGAGCGCCTCGTTGGCCTCCGCGATGGCCGCGTTGACCTTGTCCTTGGCGTCGGCCGGGACCTTCTCCTCGTTGTCCTTGAGGAACTTCTCGGTCTGGTAGACGAGCGTCTCGGCCTGATTGCGGACCTCGGCCTCCTCGCGGCGGAGCTTGTCCTCCTCCGCGTGCGCCTCGGCGTCCTTGACCATCCGGTCGATGTCCTCCTTGGGCAGCGCCGAGCCGCCCGTGATGGTCATCGACTGCTCCTTGCCGGTGCCCAGGTCCTTCGCCGAGACGTGCACGATGCCGTTCGCGTCGATGTCGAAGGTGACCTCGATCTGCGGCACGCCACGCGGCGCCGGGGGCAGACCGGTCAGGTCGAACGTGCCCAGCTTCTTGTTGTGCACGGCGAACTCGCGCTCGCCCTGGAAGACCTGGATGCCGACGGTGGTCTGGTTGTCGTCCGCGGTGGAGAAGATCTCCGAGCGCTTGGTCGGGATGGTGGTGTTGCGCTCGATGAGCTTGGTGAACACGCCACCCTTGGTCTCGATACCCAGCGACAGCGGGGTCACGTCCAGCAGCAGGACGTCCTTGACCTCACCCTTGAGCACACCGGCCTGCAGCGCGGCACCGACGGCCACGACCTCGTCCGGGTTGACGCCCTTGTTGGGTTCCTTGCCGCCGGTCAGCTCCTTGACGAGCTCGGTGACGGCGGGCATGCGGGTCGATCCGCCGACGAGCACGATGTGGTCGATGTCGCCGAGGTTGACCCCGGCGTCCTTGATCACGTTGTGGAACGGCGCACGGGTGCGGTCCAGCAGGTCGGAGGTGATCCGCTGGAACTCCGCGCGGGTCAGGGTCTCGTCGAGGAACAGCGGGTTCTTGTCCGAGTCGACCGTGATGTACGGCAGGTTGATGTTGGCGCTGGTCGAGCTGGACAGCTCGATCTTCGCCTTCTCGGCCGCCTCGCGGATGCGCTGCAGCGCCATCTTGTCCTTGGTCAGGTCGATGCCGCTGGACTGCTTGAACTTCTCCACCAGCCAGTCGACGATCCGCTGGTCCCAGTCGTCGCCACCGAGGTGGTTGTCGCCGCTGGTCGCGCGGACCTCGACGACACCGTCGCCGATCTCCAGCAGGGAGACGTCGAAGGTACCGCCACCGAGGTCGAAGACCAGGATGGTCTGTTCCTTCTCGCCCTTGTCCAGGCCGTACGCCAGTGCCGCCGCAGTCGGCTCGTTCACGATCCGCAGCACGTTCAGGCCCGCGATCTGGCCCGCTTCCTTGGTGGCCTGCCGCTGCGCGTCCTCGAAGTAGGCGGGGACGGTGATCACGGCGTCGGTGATCTGCTCACCGAGGTAGGACTCGGCGTCCCGCTTGAGCTTCTGCAGCACACGCGCGCTGATCTCCTGCGCGGTGTAGGTCTTGCCGTCGATCTCCTCGGTCTTCCAGTTGCTGCCCACGTGCCGCTTCACCGAGCGGATCGTGCGGTCAACGTTGGTGACAGCCTGGTTCTTCGCCGGCTGACCGACGAGCACTTCGCCGTTCTTGGCGAATGCGACGATGGACGGGGTCGTCCGAGATCCCTCGGAGTTGGCGATGACCGTCGGCTCACCGCCTTCGAGAACGGCGACGACGGAGTTGGTCGTCCCCAGGTCGATGCCGACCGCTCGCGCCATGGAATCCTCCCGGTAGTGTTTCTTCGCCCTTGAGCGTGGATGACTCAAGTCTGCACCCGGGAGTTCTCGCCGGTCAAATCAGACTTGAGCGGGTTCCGCTCAACCTTCCGGACAGGCCAACGAGCGGGGTGCCGGGTTTGTTCCCGGCGCCTCGATCAGCGGTAGTCGACCTGCACGTCACCGCTGCGCGCCTCCAGGTCGAGGACGTATTTCGAGTCCGGACTGGTGTCGACGTTGATCGTCTTGTCGCCGCTGCTCGTGGTCACGTTGGCCCGGTACGCCTGCCCGCGCGGGACCAGGACGTTGATGGTGCCGCTCTGCGCGGTGACCTTCGCGCTCTGCGCGGTGACCATGTCGAGCCGGACGTCGCCGGACGCGCTGCTGATCGAGGCCTTGCCCTCGACACCGGTCGCCTCGGTCCCGCCGGAGTGGGCCTTGATCGTCACGTCGCCCTTGACGCCGTTCACCACCACGTCCCCGGACGACGCCTCGACCACCGCCGACTGGCCGAGGTTGGCCAGCTCGGCCCGGCCGGAGCGCACGTTGACGGTGACCGGACCGGGGACGTCCTTGATCCGGATGTCCCCGGAGCCCGCCCGCACCCCCACCTCCGACATGCCGGTCACCTCGACCTCGCCCGACCTGTTCTCCCCCATGACCTTGGCCGCGGCCGCCAACGTGACCTCGTAGTCGACCGAGCAGTTGTTCTGATCACACTCGTTGAGGACCAGCGTGTCGCCTTCGACCCGGTGGGTCTGCCCGGGCTTGTTGTCGCTGCGGTAGTACACGGTCCGCTTGACCGACGACGTCGCCCCGGTCCGGATCCGCACGGCCCCCGAACCGTTGTCGATCCGCACCGAGGCGATCTTCTGCGTGATGTCGGTGGTGTCGCTGAAATTCGACGAGTTCACGCGGAAACCGTCGCACCCGGACAGCAGGAGCGTGCCCACGCCGATCGCGCAGACCCCCAGCACAACACGACGAGACATGTCCATCTCCTGCTCCCCATCGGCGTTCATTCTCTTGCGACAGCCCGAAACCTAGTGAGCCCGGCGACCGGGGGCATCCGGGACTACCCGGATCCGACCCGGACCGAGAACCCTGAGTGGACCGTCAGCAAGGAAGTTACGCGCAGGGGAAGTGCCGCGCGCTGGAGTTGGCTGCCATTCGCACCTTGGTGGTAGCCCTACCCCCGTTCGGCTCAGTCGTCCGGACGATGGACGCGTTGCCGAAAGGATGACACAAGCCACTACCTGGGGCGACGACGTGCCGGTGCGCGACCGTGCGGCTGCTGGGGCGACGGCAGGCTCGGCGGTTGCGGCACGGGCAGGATCACCGGTTCGGTGCCGAGGGTGAAGGGCTCGCCGTGGTGCGAGAGCTCCAGCGGTTCGCCCGAGTGCAGCCGGTAGGCCACCCGTTCCGGCCGGATCTCCACGCCTATCTTGCTGCCGCGGAACGACATCCGGAAGGTGATCTTGGTCAGTTCCGGTGGCAGGCGCGGCGCGAAGGTCAGCTTCCCGCCGTGGTCGCGCATCCCGCCGAACCCGGCGACCACCGCCATCCACGCCCCGGCGAGCGAGGCGATGTGCAGTCCGTTCTGGACGTTGTCGTGCAGGTCGTGCAGGTCGGTCAGCGCCGCTTCGGCGAAGTAGTCGTACGCCAGCTCCATGTGGCCGACCTCGGCGGCGACCACCGCCTGGGTGCAGGCCGACAGCGACGAGTCGCGGACCGTCAGCGCCTCGTAGTACGCGAAGTTGCGGGCTTTCTCCTCCGGCGTGAAGTCGTCGCCGCACAGGTGCAGCGCCAGGACCAAATCGGACTGTTTCACGACCTGCTTGCGGTACAGGTCGAAGTACGGGTAGTTCAGCAGCAGGGGATACGCCTCGGCGGGCGTGTTCTTGAAGTCCCAGCGGGCGTGGTGGGTGAAGCACTCCGACTGCGGGTGCACCCTGAGTTCCTTGTCGTACAGCACAACCATGTCGTCGGCCGCGTCACGCCAGCGTGAGGACTCCTCGGTGTCCACACCGAGTTCACGCGCCAGCGACGGGTTGTCCTCGACGATCGACGCCGCCGCGCGCAGGTTCCGCCGCGCCATCAGGTTGGTGTAGACGTTGTTGTCCACAATCGCCGTGTACTCGTCCGGCCCGGTCACGCCGTCGATGCGGAAGTTGCCGTGCGTGTCGTGATGACCCAGGCTCATCCACAGCCGTGCCGTCTCGACGAGCAACTCCATCGCGCACTCGTTCTGGAACGGCTTGTCCTGCGTGGCGTTGAGGTAACGCACCACAGCGTCGGCGATGTCGGCGTTGATGTGGAACGCGGCCGTGCCCGCCGGCCAGTAGCCGGAGCACTCGTCGCCGTTGATCGAGCGCCACGGGAACGCGGCGCCCCGCTGGCCCAGCGTCTTCGCCCGCGCCCGCGCTTTGTCCAAAGTGGAGTGACGCCAGCGCAGCGCGTCGCGCGCCGCGTCCGGGATGGTGTACGTCAGCACCGGCAGGACGAAGGATTCGGTGTCCCAGAAGGCATGCCCGTCGTACCCTGGGCCGGTCAGCCCCTTGGCCGGGATCGCCCGCGACTCGCCGCGGGCGCCGGCCTGCAGGACGTGGAACAACGCGAACCGCACCGCCTGCTGGAGTTCCGCGTCACCTTCCACCTCGATGTCCGCGGTGTCCCAGAAGTCGTCGAGGAACGCGCGCTGCTCGGCGAGCAGGCCTTCCCAGCCGGTCTGCAACGCGCCCACCAGCGCCGCGTCGACCTGCGAGCGCAGCGCGGGCGACGACCGTTTGCTCGACCAGCCGTAGGCCATGTACTTGGTCAGGGTCAGCTTGCTGCCCTTGGGGACGTCGGCCGCGATGGTCAGCCGGGCGAGGTCGTCCTCGACGGTCATCTCGGTGCGGACGTTGTCCTCGGCGAGGTCGATCTCGTGGTCCATCGCCGCGGCCAGCCGCAGACCGGACAGCCTGGTGTGGTGGGCGAGCACGGCACGGTAGTCGGCCGCCGCCGCGTGGTCGCTGATCAGCGGTTTGTCCAGGGCGGCCGCCACGCGCGGGTCGTCGGTCCTGGACAGCACTGGTTCGTTGGCGAGCAGGTCGGACTGCACGACCAGCTGGATCTTGTCGTCCAACGGCTCGACGGTGTACTGGATCGCCGCGATCGCGCGCTGGGTGAACGACACCAGCCGCTCCGAGGTGATCCGGACCCGGCGACCGGTCGGCGACTCCCATTCGGTGTGGCGGCGCAGCGTGCCCGAGCGGAAGTCGAGGACGCGCTCGTGCTTCAGCGCGTTGCCGTACCGCATGTCCAGCGGCTCGTCCTCGACCAGCACCCGGATGATCTTGCCGTCGGTGACGTTGACGACTGTCTGGCCGTCCTCGGGGAAGCCGTAGCCCGCCTCGGCGTACGGCAGTTTGCGCTGTTCGTAGAAGCCGTTGAGGTACGTGCCCGGCAGGCCGCGCGGCTCGCCTTCCTCGAAGGTGCCGCGCAGTCCGATGTGGCCGTTGGCGAGGGCGAACGTGGATTCGGTGCGGCGCAAGCCGTCCAGGTCGAGTCCGCGCCAGCGCAGCTGCCACGGCGAGATCTCGTAGCCCGGCGTCGTCATCGTTCCTCCAACAGGTCGGCGAGGTCCTCGACCACCACGTCGGCGCCGTGCGACCGCAGCGCGTCCGCCTGGCCCGCGCGGTCGACTCCGACGACGAAGCCGAACTTCCCGTCTCGCCCTGCCTGGACACCCGACAGCGCGTCCTCGAACACCGCTGCCTCGTCCGGGGAGACGCCCAATGCCTTGGCACCGGCCAGGAACGAGTCCGGCGCGGGCTTGCCGCGCAGGCCCTGCGCCACGATGGTCAGCCCGTCCACCCTGTTCTGGACGAACTTGGCCAGGTCCGCGGCGGCCAGCACGGCCTCGCCGTTGGCCGACGACGTCACCACGCCGATCTTCAGCCCGGCCCGGTGCGCGGCTTCGAGGTACCGCCGCGAACCGGGATACGGCCGGACGCCCTCGTTCTCGATGATCGACAGCAGCAGTTCGTTCTTCCGGTTGCCGACCCCGTTGACCGTCTCGGCGGACGGCGGGTCGTCCGGGTCGCCCTCAGGCAGGTGGATGCCGCGCGCCGCGAGGAACGTGCGCACCCCGTCGGCGCGCGGCCTGCCGTCCACGTAGTCCAGGTAGTCCTGCTCGGAGAACGGCCGCTGTCCCTCCCTGCCTGCCACGAAGTCGTCGAATGTTCGCTTCCAGGCCTGTTTGTGCAGCTCGGCGGTGCCGGTCAGCACTCCGTCGAGATCGAACAGCAGGGCCTTGATCGAATCCGGCAGTCCCATCACACCAGCGAAACTACCCGTGTGCGGTGAATTCCTCAGCGCGTGGCGGCGTCCGCTATCCGGCGAATGCGTTCGCCCGGCCCGGTGGTGGACTTGTCGGTCGCGTTGACCGAGTACACCGCGGTGCGCTCGATCCGGCCTGTCCCTGGCTGGGGACGCGTGGCGAACACACCGCTGGCGTAGCCGTAGCGGGTACCGGTCTTGCCCCACACGGTGACGCCGTTGAAGGTCTCGGTCTGCAGGCCCTGGCTGTAGTTCGCCGGGCGGCCGTCGTCGAAGTTCTTCACCTTCGGCACGGTGAAGAGCCTGGTCATCGACTCCTTGCCGAGCAGACGGCCGCGCAGCAGCGCGCTGATGAACGTGTCCAGCTCCGGCGCGGTGGAGATCAGCCCGCCCGCGGCCCACGGGATGGACTGGTTCATCTCGGTGACGTCGTGCAGTTCGCCGTCGACCGCGAAGTAGCCACGGGCAGTCGGGCCGGGCAGCCGGGGGTCGGCCTCGGGGTAGTAGGTGTGGCACAGGCCAAGCGGGTCGGCGATCCATTCCCGCACCAGACGGGCGTACGACTTGCCGGTGACCTGTTCGGCGAGCAGACCGGCGACGATGTAGTTCGAGTTGCTGTACCGCTGCGCGGTGCCCGGCGTGAACACCGTCGGCTGCTTGATCACCGTGTCGAGGACCTGGCGGGGCGTCCAGTTGTCGAAGCGGTGCTCGAGGACCCACCGCGGTTCGCCCATCTGCGGAATGTCGACGTGCGGTAGTCCGGCGGTGTGGTCGAGCAGCGTGTACACCGGGATCGGCGGGTAGTCCGCGGGCAGGACGCCCGGCAGGTAGCGCTGGACCGGCTGGTTCAGGTCGATCCTGCCCTTGTCGGCGAGCTTGAGCACGAGCACGGCGGTGTAGACCTTGGTGACGCTGCCGATCCGGAACCGGCCGTCCGGCCGGATCGGGCCGCCCTTGTCGATGTCGTACTTGCCCGCTGTGCCCTGCCAGCGCCCTGCGGAACCGGTGATCCGGACGAGCGCGCCCGTGGCCTCGGCGTCGGGTAAGCCCTCCAGCGCCGCTGTCAGGAGGGTGTCGTTGGGCGGCGGCAAAGTGGCTGCCTGTGCGGGCAGTGCCGAGACGCCGACGGCGACAGCGGCGGCGAGCGCGACAACGGTTTTTCTCATGCCGCGAAGCCTTGCGACTCGCGGTGGATACGCCATCCGGGCTGAACCCCGACCGGTCAAGATCAGGGTTTCGAGGGTCGCATCAGGTACGCGACCACCGGTTCGAGCTCGGCCACGGTCGGCGGTTCGTCGTCGATCAGGCCCTGCATGAGCAGTCCGTCCATCCCGGCGAGGAACGCGCGGAACGCCACCTCGTCGTCGTGCTGGACCAGGCTCGTCAGCACGTCGAGCCACAGTCGCGCGGCCGGGCGCAGTGCCGGTTTGCGCGCGGCGAACAGGTAGAGCTCGTACTCGGCCATGGTCCGGCCGCGCTCGGGGCCGAGGGCTTCGACGATCATCTCGGCGACCTCGCGGGCACCCTGACTTCCCCTGATCCTGGCTCGCTCGACGAGGTCGCGCACGGCCGTGGTGAACCCACCGGCGCACCAGGTGAGCGTGGCGGTGAGGAGGTCTTCGAGGCTGGCGAAGTGGTACGTGGTCGACGTCGTCGGCACGCCGGCCTCTTTGGCGACAGTGCGGTGCGTCACGCCCGCGACGCCGTCGCGTTCGATCACCCGCAGGGTCGCCTCGATCAGCTCCTGCCTGCGCCGGTCGCCCCTGGCCTTGCGGCCGTCCGGTTGCGTGATCAGTGCGACCTGCCCAGTTCGAGCAGGACGACGCCACCGATGATCAGCGCGAGCCCGCCGATCATGGTCCACGTCAGCGGCTCCTTGAAGAACAGCACGCCGATGGCCGCGACCAGCGCGATGCCCGCCGCGGCCCAGACCGCGTACGCGACGCCGACCGGGAAACCGTCCTTGAGGAGCTTGGCGAGCACGCCGAAAGCGATCACGTAGCCGACCACGACCACCACCGACGGCACCGGCTTGGAGAAGTTCTCCGACAGCTTCAGCGATGTGGTCGCCGCGACTTCCCCGGCGATGGCGACCGCCAGGAGCAGGTATGGGGGCATAGTGCCAAGTTAACGGGACGATCGTCCCAATACCAAGGCAATTTGAGCGATCCAGATCACGCTGGACTGGTTACTGACGAGTAACCCCGGTTACCTTCAGCCGCATGACAGGCTTGGGGCTGATCCTCGGCATCCTCTGCGTGGTGCTGACCGCGGTCGCGATCGTCATGACCACCATGACGGTGCGGCGCATGCTGGCCACGATCCGGCTGGGCCAGCCGGACTCCACGCGCAACGGCCCGTTCGGCCGGCGCATGGCCGTGATGGTCAAAGAGGTCCTCGGGCACACCCGGATGCTCAAGTGGAGCCACATCGGGGTGCTGCACTGGTTCGTCATGGCCGGGTTCGGCGGGCTGATCCTGAGCGTCGTCGCCGCGTACGGCGAGGTGTTCGTGCCCAGCTGGGACCTGCCGTGGATCGGCCACTGGGGTCCGTACAACCTGCTCGTGGAACTGCTCGGGCTGGCAACGGTCCTCGGCATCCTCGGCCTGATCTACATCCGGCAGAGCAACCACCCCCGGTTCAAGGGCCGCGCGTCGCGGTTCAGCGGCTCACGGATGGGGCGCGCGTACTTCGTCGAGGCGGTCGTGCTGGTCGAAGGCCTCGGCGTGATGGGCATCCGCGCCGCGAAGTACGCCGCGGGCTACTTCGACGTGCCGACCTGGTCGGCGCCGGTCGCCAAGCTGATCGGCTCGGTGCTGCCCGCCGAACCCGCGCTGGTCTCGGTCTTCGCGGCGATGAAGATCTTCTCCGCGATGGTCTGGCTGATCGTGATCTCGCTCAACCAGACCATGGGTGTGGCGTGGCACCGCTTCACCGCGTTCTTCAACATCTACTTCAAGCGCGAGGAAGGCACCGCGCTCGGCAAGGTCAAGCCGATGATGAGCGGCGGCAAGCCGCTGGACTTCGAGGAGGCCGACCCGGAGAAGGACGTCTTCGGCGCGGGCAAGGTCGAGGACTTCTCCTGGAAGGGCTGGCTGGACTTCACCACGTGCACGGAGTGCGGGCGCTGCCAGTCCCAGTGCCCGGCGTGGAACACCGAGAAGCCGTTGTCGCCCAAGATGGTCATCACCCAGCTGCGCGACCACGCGTACGCCAAGGCGCCGTACCTGCTGGCGGGCGGCAAGCGGGACATGGCCGGTGACGAGATCGGCCTCGAGTCGCACGCCGGCATCGACGTCCTGGCGCTGGCCGAGTCGGAGAAGGCGCTCGTCGGCGACGTCATCGACCCGGACGCGCTGTGGTCCTGCACGACCTGCGGCGCGTGCGTCGAGCAGTGCCCGGTGGACATCGAGCACGTCGACCACATCGTCGACATGCGCCGCTACCAGGTGCTGATCGAGTCGAACTTCCCCGCCGAGCTGAACGGGATGTTCAAGAACCTGGAGAACAAGGGCAACCCGTGGGGCCAGAACGCCAAGGACCGGTTGCAGTGGACCGAGGACCTGGACTTCGAGGTCCCGGTGTTCGACGGCAGCCAGGACTTCGAGTACCTGTTCTGGGTCGGCTGCGCGGGAGCGTTCGAGGACCGGGCGAAGAAGACCACCCGCGCGGTCGCCGAGCTGCTGCACATCGCGGGCGTGAAGTACGTGGTGCTCGGCTCGGATGAAGCCTGCACCGGTGACCCGGCGCGGCGCGCGGGCAACGAGTTCCTGTTCCAGATGCTGGCGCAGCAGAACGTGGAAGTGCTCAACGGCGTCTTCGAGGACCGCAAGGTCAAGAAGATCGTTGCGACCTGCGCGCACTGTTTCAACACCCTCGGCAACGAGTACCCGGAGCTCGGTGGCACGTTCGAGGTCGTGCACCACACGCAGCTGCTCAACAAGCTGGTGCGCGAGCGCAAGCTGGTGCCGGTCGCCCCGGTCGCGGAGGACGTCACGTACCACGACCCGTGCTACCTGGGCCGTCACAACAAGGTCTACGAGGCACCGCGCGAGCTGATCGAGTCCTCGGGCGTGTCCATGCGCGAGATGCCGCGGCACGCCGACAAGTCCATGTGCTGCGGCGCCGGTGGCGCGCGGATGTGGATGGAGGAGCGGATCGGCAAGCGCATCAACGTGGCCCGCGTGGACGAGGCACTCGGCACGGCGCCGACGAAGATCGCCACCGGTTGCCCGTTCTGCCGCGTGATGCTCAACGACGGCCTCACCCAGCGCAAGAGTGACGGCCTCGCCGGCGAGCACGTCGAGGTGGTGGACGTGTCGCAGTTGCTGCTCACCGCCGTCAAGCGCGGCCAGCCCGCGAAGACGGCAGCAGAGCCAGCCAAGGAGGACTTGTCAACGACCTGATCGCAGGCGCGTTGACCTCGGCAAGCCGGGTGACCCGAACACATGATCGAGGATGTGGTTTCCGTGGTCGCCGAGGCGGAGAGGATCGAGTCCTTCGATCCGTTGGTGGATCTGTACGGGGTCTGGACCACCGACCTCGCCGAGCGGTACCTGCCCATCGAAGGGGCACCGCCGGCGAAGTCAGTCTGGTCGAGGAGCAGGCGTCGGTTCGGCTGTGGCGGTTGGCCAACGGCGACCACGACCTGATCGCCAAGGAAGCGGCAGGTGGCAGGTTCGAGGCGGATGAGCCGTTCGAGATGTCGTTCGATCCGATCGAGCTTCTGGATCTGCAGGAACCGGTGGCGCCGGTTGCCGATGTTCTTGCAGATTCTCGCCACTCCCCGCTGACGGCCGGTTGTCGTGCGTGCCCAGGTCCTGACCGCCACACTGATGGGCATGGCGCGCGAGACCAAAGAGGACAAACCGGGCGGCGAGAGCACGCTCACCGTCGTACTGGCCCTCGTGGTCAACCTGGCGATCGCGATCATGAAGGCGATCGCCGGGTTGATCACCGGCTCGGCCGCGATGCTCGCCGAGGCCGCGCACTCGGTCGCCGACACCTTCACCGAGGCGTTGCTGCTCACCGCGTTGCGCACGTCCGCACGGCCCGCCGACCGCGCACATCCCTTCGGGTACGGCAAAGAGCGCTACTTCTGGTCGCTGCTGGCAGCCGTGTCGATCTTCGTGTCCGGCGCGGTTTTCTCGTTCTACGAAGGCTTCTCGGCCATCTTCGGCGAACCGGTCGAGCAGGAGTCGCCGGTCGTCGCGTACGTCGTGCTGGCGCTGGCGTTCGCGCTGGAGTCGATCTCGTGGACGCAGGCCGTGCGCCAGACCCGCCGTGACGCCAAGGCCGAGAGCCGCTCGCTGTTCGAGTACCTGCGCCACAGCGACGATCCGACGAGCAAGACCGTCCTGTTCGAGGACAGCGCCGCGCTGGTCGGGTTGCTGATCGCGTTCGCCGGGATCGGGCTGCACCAGCTCACCGGTTCGCAGCTGGCGGACGGCATCGCGTCGGTCATGATCGGTCTGCTGCTCGCGGCCGTGGCGTACCTGCTCAGCCGGACCAACCGGGGCCTGCTGATCGGCCGCCAGGCGGACCCGGTGCTGGTCAAGGCCGTCGGCATGCGGTTGCGGGAGACGCCGGAGGTCGAGGCGGTGGTCGACCTGCTGACGATGACCACCGGCACCGACAGCGTGCTGTTGTGCGCCCGTCTGGACTTCGACGACAAGCTCGGCGCGGCCGACCTGGAACGCGCGTGCGTCCGGATCGAGGCTGACCTGCGGTCGGAGTTCGCCGAGCTGACCGAGATCTTCCTGGAACCGGTGCCGCGCAACGACCCTGACCTGCGCGCCAAGGTTCTGGCGCGCTACGGCAGGGAACTACATGGTTGAGCCCGTTCGCGACCGCGGATCGCGTGTCCGCCACGCGCCGCGGTCGACCGCGCCGACGAATCTGTCCACTGTGGAGTTGAACAGGTCCGGTTCCTCCAGGTTGGCCGTGTGACCGGTCTGCGGCAGCACGGCCAGACCGGACGTGGGAATGGTCCGCTTGAGCATCAGGTCCGGCTCGAGGCAGCCTTCGTCCTCGTCGCCGACCACGATCAGCACCGGCGTGCAGATCCTGGCCAGCTCGTCGGTCAGCGAGTACAGCGACGGACGTGACGCCTGCACGCCGCGCATCGTCAACGCCGAGCCGATCGAGGAGTGCCCGGCCAGCGCGTCGGCGAATTCGGCCCAGCCACGCGGGTTCTTGTTCTGGAACTGCACACGCGCCGGGCCGATCGCGTACGTCTTGGCCACCTCGGCGGCGCCCTTGTGCTCGAACGAGTCCGCGGTCGCGTGGCATTCGGCGCGGAATCCCTCCTGCTTCTCGGGTTGCGCGCCGTAACCCGCGCCCGCCACGACGGCAGAAGCCACCCGGTCCGGGTGCCGCAGCACGAGGTGCAACGTCGTGAAGCCGCCCATCGACAGGCCGACGACGTGCGCCTTCGCCACATCCAGGCCGTCGAGGACAGCGACCACGTCCTTGACCGCGCGTTCCTGCGAGTACGCCGCCGGGTCCGTCGGGACGTCCGACGGCGGGTAACCGCGAGCCGAGTACGTGATGCAGCGGTGCGAGCCGGAGAAGTACCGCACCTGTGGTTCCCAGCTGCGGTGGTCGCCCGCGAACTCGTGCACGAACAGCAGCGGGAAACCGGTTCCGGTCACCTCCGCGTGCAGGGCCACCCCGTCGTCGGTCTCGATGCGGACCACAAGCCCTCCACCTCAGTCCAGGGGAATCGCGCCCATGATGTGCTCGTACGTCGCCTTGCGCGCGTCGTCGGCGTCGCCCCGGCGCAACGCGTCGACGATCAGCTCGTGCTGGCCGATCGACTCGGCGTGGCTGCGGGTGACGCGGGGGCCGCCGTGCAGTGCCTGCCACATCAGGCGCATCAGCGACAGCAGCAGCGGGCTGTGCGCGTACTCGTAGATGGTGAAGTGGAATTCCCGGTTGAGCTCGGAGTACAGCGGGTCCTGCTCGGCGAGCCCGCGCATCCGCTCGTTCAGCTCGGTCAGCCTGGCGATCCCGGCCTCGTCGATCTTCGCCGCGGCCAGCCCGGCGCCGAGCGACTCCAGCGCCGCGCGGATCTGGAAGTTCTCCTCGGTCGACCCGGAATCGGCCTCGACGACCGTGAACCCGCGGTGCGCGTCGCCGACCACGAGCCCTTCGGACTCCAGCCTGCGCATCGCCTCGCGGACCGGTGTCTGGCTGACGTGGAACCGCGCGGCCAGATCGCGTTGTCTGAGCTGCTTTCCCGCGGCGAGTTCACCGGTGATGATCAGCTCGCGGATCAGCGCGACCACCATGTCGGTCTTGCTGACGTAGTTCAACGCCGGTTGTCCGGTCTCGGTCATGTCCCCTCCTCAATCAGACCGCGCACCCGCTCCGCGGTCATCGGCAAACGCCCCACCGGACCGGTGAGGCCCAACGCGTCTCTGATCGCCCCCGCGATCGACGCGCCGGCCGCGGTCACCCCGCCTTCACCGGCCCCCTTCACCCCAAGGGGATTGCCCGGTGCCGGAGCGTCCTGGGCCACCAGGATGTCGATGTGCGGCAGTTCGGCCGCTGTCGGCAACTGGTAGTCCATGAACGTCACCGCCTGTGGTTGTCCGGCATCGTCGTACCGGAACTCCTCCAGCAAAGCGCCACCAACCCCCTGTGCGACACCACCGAGTAGCTGACCTTCGACCAATGTCGGGTTGATCGCCCTGCCGACGTCGTACGCCACGAGGTAGCGCAACACCTTCACGTGCCCTGTTCCCGTGTCCACGTCCACCAGCGCGAGGTGGACACCGTAGGGATAGGTCATGTGCTCGACTTCGAACCTGCGCCGCGCGGACAGCCCCGCCGGCTCGTCGTTCCGCAGATGCGGACTGCCCGGGCGGCAAGCAGTCGCAACCTCGGCGTACGACACGCTCATGCCCGGCGCGCCCTTGACGCGGATCGTGCCCGCGGCGACCTCGAGGTCGTCCTCGGACACCTCCAGCATCCGGGAAGCCAGCTGGATCGCACGTTCCCGCACCGCCAGCGCTGCCTTGTGCACCGCGCTGCCACCGACGACTGTGGACCGCGAAGCCCATGATCCACCGCCGAAGGGCTGCAGCACCGTGTCGCCGTTGACCACAGTGACCACTGCGGGGTCCACCGCCAGCGCGTCCGCGGTGACCTGCGCCAGTACGGTCTCGATGCCTTGGCCGAGCGAGGTTCCGCCGGAGTGCACGCGGACCTCGCCGGACGTGCCGACCACGACGTCCGCGGTCTCCTGTGGCCCGAGTCCGCTCTTCTCGAGGAACACCGCCACACCGAGACCGGCGCTGTGCCCTCGTTCCCGCAGCGATTCCAGCTGGGACCGGTAGCCGAGGCGGTCGGCTTCGACCATCGCCTTGTCCAGCAGGCCGGCGTAGTCGCCGGAGTCGAGCACGACGTCCGTGCCCAGGGTGCTCATCGCCCTGGTGTGCGGCAGTTCGTCCGCGGTGAGCAGGTTCCTGCGCCTCAACTCCACGCGGTCGATGCCCATCCGATCCGCGGCGACGTCGAACAACTGCTCACGCACCGAGGTTCCCTCGAACCGGCCCGGCGCGCGATAGGTACCGCACGGAGTCTTGTTGGTCAGCATGACCTGGATGCGGCCGTGGAACGCCGGGACGCGATAAGGACCCGGCAGCATCGCCAGCGTCAGTTCGGGCACGATGATCCCGTGCGTCCTGGCGTACGCGCCGTTGTCGTGCAGCACGTCGTCCTTCAGGCCGAGCAACGTGCCGTTCTCGTCGAACGCCGCCGAGGCGACGTGGCGCTGCTGGCGGGAGTGGTTGGCCGCGACGAGGTGTTCGGCCCGGTCCTCCACCCACTTGACCGGACGGCGCAGCTTGCGTGCCAGCCAGGGGACCAGGAAGTCCTCCGGGTAGAACTCGCCGCGCACGCCGAAGCCGCCGCCCGTGTCCATGGCGTGCACGTGGATCAGGTTCTCGTCCACGCCGAGCATCCCCGCGAGCACGTCCCGGTTGAACACCGGCACCTTGGTCATCCCGAAGATCCGCAGCGCGCCGGTCGCCGGATCCACGTCGGCGAGCAAAGCCCTCGGTTCCAACGGGACCGCGCTGTGGCGGCCGACGTCGAACTCGACCGTGACAACGTGCGCCGCCTGCGCGAACGCGGACTCCACGGGCCCGTAGCCGAGTTCGAACTCCGCCGCCTTCGTACCGCTCGCGGTGTCCACTGTGACCGGCAGTTCGTCGATGTCGACCTCGACGCGCTCGGCTATGTCCTCGGCTTCGTACGGGTCGTCCGCGAGGACGACGGCGACCGGTTCGCCGACGTACCGGACCTCGTCGGCAGCGAGAACAGGTTGCAGATATTCGGTCAGATCGATGCCCTGCACGGTGAGGCGCACCGGGATTCGCAGCCCTGGTGGCAGATCCCGCGCTGTGACAACACTTCCTCCGGGAGCGCTGCCAGGTTTCCTGACCTCGACGAGCCTGCCGTGCGCGATCGGCGAGCGCACCACGCGCATCCACACCTGCCCGGCCCGGTCCTGGTCGTCGCAGAACCGGCCGAGGCCGCGCAGCAGACGCGGATCCTCCTTGCGCGGCAGCCGCTCGCCGATCGACGTCATCCCATGCGCTCCTCGGCGACCTGCCGGACCGCCTCGACTATCCCCTGGTAGCCGGTGCACCGGCAGAGGTTGGCCGCCAGCACCTCGCGGACCTCGGCCTCGTCCGGCACAGTGTCCTGTTCGGACAGATACGCCTCGGACAGCATCAGGAACCCCGGCGTGCAGAACCCGCACTGCAGCCCGTGGCACCGGCTGAACGCTTTCTGCAGGTCGGAGAGCTCCTCGCCGTCCGCGAGGCCTTCGACCGTGCGGACTTCGCAGCCGTCGGCCTGCACGCCGAACACCAGGCAGGACCGCACCGGCTCGCCGTCGAGCAGAACCGTGCAGGCACCGCAGATCCCGTGCTCGCAGCCGACGTGCGTGCCGGTGTAGCCGAGGTCGTGCCGCAGCACGTCGGCCAGCGTGCGCCGGGACTCGACCACGATCTCGTGCTCGTTGCCGTTGACCGCCAGCGCGATCAGGTGGATGTCCTTCATGACAGCACGTCCTCCGGCATGACGGGAATGTGGTCGAACTCGGCACCGCGGTGCGCCAGCGCGTCGTTGATCGCGTTGAGCACGGCGGCGGGCGCGCCGATCGTGCCGCCTTCACCCATCCCCTTGGAACCGTTCTCAGAGAACTGGGATGGCGTTTCCAGGTGGTGGATCTCGATCGGGCAGATCTCGGTCGCTGTCGGTACCAGGTAGTCCATCAGGGTCGCGCTCGTCGGCTGTCCTTCTTGGTCGAACGTGATCCGTTCGTAGAGTGCGGCCGCTATCCCTTGCGCGACACCGCCGCGCACTTGGCCGTCCACTACCAACGGGTTGATGATGACCCCACAGTCTTCCACGACCATGAACTTCCGCGCACGGATGTCCCCCGTTTCCGGGTCGACGGAAACGAGTGTTGCGTGACACGCATTCGAGAACGTTCCCGGCGGGTCCGCGCTTTCCCGCGCCTCGAGCCCGTAACGGCATTCCTCGGGCAGTTGGTGTGTTTGGAAATGCACGACTCTTGCCAGCTCAGCGATGGGCAGCGACGCGTCCGGCACCCCGCGCACCCCGGCGCGGCCGTCGGCCAGCTGCACGTCGTCCTCGCCGACCTCCAGCAGGTGCGCCGCCACTTTTCGAAGTCTGCCCGCCACCGAGGCCGCCGCCTTGCTGGCCGCGCCACCGCCGATCACGATCGACCGGCTGCCGAATGTGCCCCACCCGTAGGAGGTCAGATCGGTATCGCCTTGCCGCAGCCGCACTTGATCGGGATGAATGCCCAGTTGATCTGCGACAATTTGCGCGAACGTCGTTTCGTGACCCTGTCCGTGCCCCGATGTCCCGGTGGTCACGATGACCTCACCGGACGGGTCCATTCGGACGTGCGCGGTGTCGTATCCGGGGGTCATGCGCATTCTGCGCTGCGACATCGTCGGCGTGCCGTACGCGGTTCGTTCGGAGAAACAGGAGAAACCGATTCCGGCGAGAAGTCCTTGCTCGCGCAACCGGTCGCGTTCGGTATACCAACCGGCCTCGGTGATTTTTTTCTCGGTCAGGTCGAGGGATTCCAGATAGCTGCCCTCGTCGTACGTGATCTTGTTGACGCCGGTGTACGGGAACTCGCCGGGCAGGATCATGTTGCGGCGGCGGATTTCGATCGGATCGACGCCGAGCCGGGCCGCCGCCTTCTCCATCAGGCGTTCCATGACCAGCACGATCTGCGGCCTCGACACACCGCGGTACGGCGCGGTCGGCGCCTTGTTCGTGGCGAAACCCCGGCCGCGCGCCCGGTAGGCGGGGACCTTGTAGATCCCGGGCAGTTCCGTCGCCGCCATCAGCGGTTCGACCGCGCACGTGAACGGGAAGACCGAGTACGCGCCGATGTCGCACGTGATGTCCGCTGCCAGGCCGAGGATCCGGCCGTCGGCGTCGAACGCGGCCGTGACGTCGTAACGCTGTTCGTGTCCGTGCACCGACGCGGTCAGGTTCTCCTGGCGGTCCTCCACCCAGATCACCGGGCGGCGCAACCGCATCGCGGCGGCGGCGATCACCACCTCCTCGCGGCTGACCACGCACTTCTGGCCGAATCCGCCGCCGACGTCCGGGGCGATCACGCGCACGCCGCGCTCGGGGATGCCCAGTGCCTGCGCGATTCCGGACCGGCACTGGTGCGGTACCTGAGTGGACGTGTGCACGATGACCTGACTGTCGCGATCGTCCCATTCGGCCATGGTCGCGCGGCCTTCGATGGGCAGCCCGGAAACCCGTGCGCTGGTGAACGTCGCCTCGATGGTCAGCCGGGCGTCCGCGAAGATCCGGTCCAGTGCGGGATCGTCGAACATGACCAGGTCGACGAGGCAGTTCCGGGTTCCACTGTGGACTTCCACGTCGGCGGCGACGGCCGCGCCGATGTCCATCACGACCGGCCCGGTCTCCCACTCGACCTCGACCGCCTCGGCGCCGTCCTCGGCCGCGTACGCGTCCTCGGCGATCACGACCGCCACCGGTTCGCCGGCGAACCGGACCCGGTCACCCGACAGCATCGGCATCTTCGTCGGGACGAACTCGTCGCGTTCCAGTACCGACCGCAGGAACGGGTCGCCGAGATCGGCGCCGGTCAGCACGTCCAGGACACCGTCGACCCGCTTGGCCGCGCTGACGTCGATCGACTTGATCGTCGCGGAAGCGTGCGGACTGCGGACAAATCCGGCATGCAGCGTGTCCGTGCGCGCCATGTCGGCGACGAAACGACCGCGTCCCAGCAACATCCGGCGGTCTTCCTTGCGGGGAACCCGTGCCCCGACCCACGCCGTCATGCCGCTGCCTCGGCGAGCGCGCGGGCCACGAGCGCGGCGGTGAGTTTCTTGCGGTACGCGCTGCTGCCGTGCCCGTCCGACGGGGGATCGACCTGCGCCGCGGCCGTTTCGCCTGCCGCACGCCACGTTTCCTCGTTCGCGGGTTGCCCGGCCAGGTCGGCGTCGACGACCACCGGTTGCTGGCCGACGCCGCCGAGCACGATCCGGGACGTGCGCACCTCGTCTTCGGCCAGGTCGAGCCGTGCGCTCGCGGCGACGATCGCGAAGTCGCCCTGCCGCTGGGAGAACTCGGTCAGCGCCGCGTGCGGCGCCGGTTTCGGGAACCGGACCTCGACGATCATCTCGTCCGGCTGGGCCGCGGTCATGAAGAAGCCGTGGAAGAACTCGGTCGCCGGGACCTCACGCCGCCCGCGCGGTCCCTGCAGCACGACCTGGGCTTCGAGCAGGACCGCGAGCACGCACCACTCGGCCGTGGAGTCGCCGTGGGCGATGCTGCCGCCGAACGTGCCGCGGCAGCGGATGGGGTAGTGGCCGATCCACCGCGCGGCCCTCGCCAGCACCCGGAACCCGTCGACCTTGGTGGTCTCGACGGTCCGGTGCCTGGTCAGCGCGCCGATCCGCAGACCGTGCGCGTCCCGCTCCAGGTAGTCGAGGCCGGCGATCCTGGTGATGTCCACCAGTGCGCTCGGCCTGGCCAGCCGGAAGTTCATCATCGCGACCAGGCTCTGCCCGCCAGCCAGGATCTTCGCGTCCTGGCCGAGCTCGGCCAGCTGCGCGATCGTGTCGTTCACGTCGTACGCGCGGTGGTAGGTGAACGCCGCTGGCTTCACAGGGCTCCTTCCAACACATTTGGTATACCATATTTCAACATAAGTCTCGTCCCCGGGCGATCATCTGACGACGGCACCATTCTCGTGGTTGTGACCGGAGTTGGAACTGCTCAGCATGGAGGCGGTATGAGCGTCGCGTGGAGCGAGGCGTCCTGGCGAGTGCACCTACCGGACACGCCGGACCCGTTGTCCTACGTGCTTTCCATGGGCGAATCCACGATCCCCTTGCTGGCCAAGGCCAGCGCCGCGCGCTTCCCCGGCAAACTCGCGCTGGACATCGACGGCACCGCGATCACGCACAGTGCACTCGACGCCGAGGCCGGGTCCGCCGCAGGCTGGTTCGCCGCGCGTTTCGCCCCTGGCACACGAATTGTCCTGTCCGGGCCGTCGTCTCCCGGCTTCGTCCGGTGCTATCTGGGTGCCTTGCGCGCAGGGATGATCGTCGTACTGGCCAATCCCGCTTACACAGAGTCAGAACTGGCGCACCTGGTCGCCGACTCGGGCGCCGCGCTGACGTTGACTGCCTTCGACGCCGTGGCCGGTGATCCGGTCGAGCCGGCCGGCGAGCCGGATGACGTCGCCGTTCTTGCGTACACGTCAGGAACGACAGGCAAACCCAAGGGCGTCCCACTGACGCACCGCAACCTGCTCACGTCCATCCGCTCCGCGATGGCCGCGTGGCGGTGGTCCGAAGACGACGTCCTCACACACGCGTTGCCGTTGTTCCACCAGCACGGGCTCAGCGGAGTACACGCGACGCTCATCGCCGGGTCGTCCGCGCGGCTGTACTCGAAGTTCTCCGACGAACTGGTCTCGTCGATGCGTACCGCCACGGTGCTGTTCGCCGTGCCGACGATCTACGCGCGGTTGGCGTCCTCACCGGAGGCGTTCTCCGGCTTGCGGTTGTGCGTGTGCGGTTCGGCCCCGCTGAGCACGGCTTTGGCCGCGCAGCTGCCGCGGATTCCGTTGGTCCGTTACGGGACAACCGAATCCGGTCTGGACGTGTCCAATCCGGTCGGCTCCCCGCGCGGCGACACAGTCGGCGTCCCGTTGCCCGGCGTGCACGTCCGGCTGGTGGACGAGGAGATCCAGGTGCGCGGGCCGCAGGTGTTCACGGGTTACCGGGGCGATGTGGATGATCCGTTTACGCCGGACGGCTGGTTTCGCACGGGCGATCTCGGTGAGATCGTCGACGGGCACCTGGTGATCAAGGGGCGGAGCAAGGAGCTGATCATCACCGGCGGGATGAACGTGTACCCCCGTGAAGTGGAACTGGCTCTTGAGGACCATCCCGCCGTCGTCGAGGCGGCAGTCGCGGGAATCCCGGATCCGAAGTGGGGCGAGCAGGTCACCGCGTGGGTCGTGCTGGACGGCGAAGCCGATCTGGCCGCGCACGCGAAGTCGGTGCTGGCTCCGTACAAGGTGCCCAAGCAGTTCTTCGAGGTGAACAGCCTGCCGCGCAACCACATGGGCAAGCTCGACCGCAACCGCCTGGTCTCGCCCGTGCAACGGGCCGTCGACCTCGGCGCGTTCGTGTCGGTTTCCGGTGCGGAAGGGGGAATCCCGCTGGCGGTCAAGGACAACATCGCCCCTGACGCGACTGTCGTACGCCGCCTGGCCGAGGCCGGGTGCCACTCGATCGGCCGGACCGCCATGCCGGAGCTGGCTTATTCAGTGCTGACACCGGGATGCGCGAATCCCTGGGACCGTTCCCGGCACGCGGGCGGCTCCAGCGGCGGCTCAGCCGTCGCGGTCGCCGTCGGCGCGGTCGGCCACGCACTGGGCACCGACACCGGCGGATCGATTCGCATCCCCGCCGCGTTGTGCGGCGTGGCGGGGCTTCGGCCGACGTACGGCGTTCTGCCGATGGACGGTGTCACGCCACTCGCGCCGTCGCTCGACACTGTCGGCCCGATCGCCACGACAGCAGGGGACTGCCTGTGGATGTTCACGGCCATGGGCGGAGTCGCCGCGCCTGTGCCGTCGTCGTTGCGTGTCGGCTACAACCTGCGGTTCTGCGCCGACGAGGTCCGTGACGTGCTGCGGTCGACGATCGCGGCGCTACCCGAGATCTCCTTCGCCGAGACCGAGATACCCGACGCCCGGTTCGCGGCGTCCGCGCTGATGCGGTCCGAGGCGCGCGAGCTGTACTGGCCCGACCGGGATTCGCTGTCACCGCACCTGGTGGACGTACTCGCGCCGCCACCGGAGGTCGTTGCGTTCGACGGCTGGACCTTTCCCGACGTGGACGCGATCCTGCTCCCGGTCACGCCGGTTCCGGCCGCACCGCTGGGCACCGCGGGGCTGGAGTCGAAGTACTTCCGGTTCACCGCTTTGGCGTCGATCACCGGGTTGCCCGCGTTGTCGGTCCCGGCCGGGCTGGCCGGCGGGTTGCCGGTCGGTGCGCAACTGATCGGCAGGCCGGGCACGGAATCGATACTCTGCCGGCTCGGGACCATGATCGAACAGACCGCGGCGGGATCGGCGCTCGCTTCCGCCCGCGCCGACCTGGTATGCCAAATATCAATCCCGAGGTGAGGAGTGGTGGATGGACCTGCAGCTGACGGACAACGTCGCCTTCGTGACCGGAGCCAGCAAGGGCATCGGCCGGGCCGTCGCCGAACACCTCGCCGCCGAGGGGGCGGACGTGGTGATCACCGCGCGGACCACCGAATCCCTTGAGGTGACAGCGAAGGAGATCGCCGCGGCCAGCGGGCGGTCGGTCGTGCCGATGGCAGGCGACATGAGCAGGACCGAGGACGTCGAACGCTGCGTCGCGGCCACCCTCGAGCGGTTCGGCCGGATCGACACGCTGGTCACGTGCGCGGGCAGCTCACCGGGCGGACTGCTGGAGGACCTCACCGAAGAGCAGTGGATGGCCAGCCTGAACCTGAAGTTCATGGGCTACGTCCGTTCGGTCCGCGCGGTCATCCCGCACATGCGGGAACGCGGCTCCGGCTCGATCGTGCTCGTCGTCGGCAACGACGGCCTGAAGCCGAGCTACTGGGAGCTGACGGCAGGCGTGGCCAACGCGGCGGACATCAACTTCGCCTCCTCCATCGCCGAGCAGTACGGCCGCTACGGCGTCCGGATCAACACGGTCAACCCCGGCCCGGTGAACACCGACCGTTGGGACACCCTGGAAAAGGCCTTCGCCCGGGACAAGGGCGTCGACCAGGACCGCGCGCACGAGCTGGCGACCAGCTCGATCCCGTTCGGCCGGATCTGCGAACCGGACGAGGTGGCGGCGCTGGTGGCGTTCCTGGCCTCGCCCCGGGCCAGCTTCGTCAACGGCGCTCACATCCCCGTCGACGGCGGGCAACGCAAGGCACTGATGGACATCTGAGATGAAGCTGACCAACGAAGTCCACATCGCGCAGGACCCGGCGACGGTGTTCTCGACACTGCTCGACGTCGAGCGGGTGGCCGGGTGCATGCCGGGGAGCAAGCTGACCGGACGCGTGGACGACTCCACGTACTCCGGCGAAGTGAAGGTGAAAGTCGGCCCGCTCGGCGTGTCGTACACGGGAACGGTGAAGTTCCTGTCGATCGACCAGGCCGCGCGCACGGCGGTGCTGAAGGCGTCCGGCCGTGAACAACACGGTCAGGGCAACGCGGACGCCCACGTCACCGCGCGCGTGCTGGCCGACGGCGACGGCTCGAAGATCTCCATCGAGACGGACCTGATGATCCGCGGCAAGGTCGCGCAGTTCGGGCGCGGCGTGATCGGCGAGGTGTCGCAGCGGTTGATCGACCAGTTCGCGCAGAACGTGGAGAAGTCGTTCGACGACCCGACACCGTCGATGGTGGCTCCCGCTGCCGAGCCCGAGGCCCTCGACGGCACCGCGCTCGTGCTGGTGCCGTTGCTGAAGCGGTTCGCTCCGGTGGCCGTCGGCGTGGCACTCGGCCTGGTCGCCGGTCTGGGCCTGCGGCGCAAGCGCGTGATCGAAGTGATCATCCGTCGGCAGTAGTATCGGGACTATGGTCCCAATTGTCTTCGTCCACGGCATCCGCTGTCACGCGGGTGCCTGGACCTCGTACGACTTCGGGCACCCGGTCGACTTACCCGGCCACGGTGCACGCCTCGGCGGCACGTTCACGATGGACGCGGCTGTGTCCGTGGTCGCCGAGGCGATCGACGCGGTGGGCGGCAGCGCGTTGGTCGTCGGCCACTCGCTCGGCGGCTACGTGTCCATGGCGACCGCGGCGGCCCACCCGTCCCGCGTGGCCGGACTCGTCATCGCGGGATCGACCACCGTGCCCGACCGCTACGCCACAGCACCGTTCCTCGCGATGCACAAGGTTCTGACGAGCATGGCCGACGGCGGCGAACGACTGAGCCGCCGGATGTTCAGCGCCACCCTGCCCCCGGACGTCGCTGCGGCGCTGACCACGGCACCCATCGCGACGCCCGCGATCCCGTCCGTCGTGGCCGCATTGCGCTCGTTCGACCCGCTGCGCGCAGTGGCCGACTACCCCGGGCCGACGTGGTTCATCAACGGCGGGCACGACCACCTCCGCTACCACGAACGCAAGTTCGTCGCTGCCGCCCAGGACGCCCGCCTGCTTGTGATCCCCGGCACCGGCCACTACCTGCCGATGACACACCCGAAGATCTTCGCCCGGTACGTGCGTGACGCGGCCACGATTGTCGGTGCCCGCCGGTAGCCTCCGCCCGTGTCCCAATACGTGTCGGTGGCAGCGGCGATGACCATCACGAAGCCGCGCCTGCAGACGTACCTGCGAACACCGGTGGCTCCGGCGTCCACGTGGGCGTTGCAAGACTGGACCGGCGTCTGCGATCCCTGGAGCGACAGCGAAACACGGCGCCGGTACCGTGACGAACTCGCCGACGCCGTCAAGGAATGCGACAGCTGGATCGACGGCGACTACGCCGGCCTGTGGCGCGATCTTGACGAGCTGACGCTCGGATTCGACCCGGACACCGGCTCGCTCGCGGTCGACTTCGACACGCGGGCCGACTTCCAGCTCCCCAGCGTGATCTGGGCGTGCACGGTGCTGCGCGGTTTAGCCAACGCCATGGCGGACAACGACTCCGGGCTCATCACGATCACCGCCGACTGGGACGGGGAAGCGGTGCTGTCGTTGCACGTGTCCCCGGGCCAGTCGGCGTTCCTCGGCCGCGGCACCAAAGCGTTGGCTGAAGCCAAAGACGCCGAGTTCGACGTGCGGTGCGCGGTGACGGACTCGACCATCGACGGCCTGCTGTAGCGAACAGAGCCTCAGGCCGACGATCTGGCTTACCGTGCTCTCCCTGTCAGGCGAGGTCGAAGGTTCGCTTGGTGGGAGTGCCCGGCGCGTTCGTGAAGTACCCGGACGCGGTGACTGTGACCTTGGGCTTGCCGGAGTCGGTGAACTTGACGATCTCGACGTCACCGTCGCGCGCGCGGTAGTTGACCCAGCTGGTCGTCGCCTTCGGGCTCTTACCAGCGGTACCCGGAGCATGCGGCATGAGCGTGCCGACCAGCAGTTGCAGGAGGTGGAGGCGGTCGTCGTCCTTCTTGTCACCGAGTTCGTTCCTGATGAACGCCTGCACCGCCTTCCAGGCCCAGCTCTCCAGGATGATCAGTTCCCCGGTGTTGCGGGCGCACCCGAGCCGATCGACCGCAGGATCGAGGTTCTTGCCCCGCGCCAGTCCCACGAGGGTCGTCCCCGGGATCATGTGCCCGTACACGTCGAGGGTGTAGTAGCCGAATCCTTCGCCCTTCTGACGCCGCGTCAGCTCTTCCGAAGGCGCCTTCCACGCCTTCCACGCCTCCGTGAACACCCACTTCGCGCCGTCCACGGCAGCCGTCGCCAACTCGCCCGCGACAGCCTTCGCGAACTCGGAGAACCACGCACCGACAGCCCCGGCCACAACAGGACCCGCCACAACAGGAGCAGCGGCGCATCCACCAAGAGCCGACACCCCCGAAGCCGCGAGCACAATACTCGAACCCGCGCCGCCAAGCAGTTGTCTCCGGCTGATCATGTGCACCGTCCCCGGACTCGCGATTCGCCACGTATCCCCAAATATACGGGACCCCGCATCCCATTTCTCAACACACAGTCACCCGTCGACAAACAATTCAGTCATCGTGCACAAAAATAACGTTCCCACTTCGGCCGCCATCACGGCGAAACCACGTTCTACCTGCTAGAACGCCTATCGCAAACAGAGAAGAGACAACGCGTGACCATCCCGTTCAACCTCTACAACCCGCAGTCCTGCATCGTCAAACCAGTCAAGCATCCGGCAGAGTGAAGCTTCGGTGATAGTTGACCGAGTTCAACCAGCGGAAACAGTCGGAAATGGCGTTTCCATACATTCCCACCTGCCGGCTCTTGGCCCTGGAACTCGGCAAGAACTCAAGACGACCTGAGCGTTTGTCGCCTCGATGTGACGAAATGGTGATACTGACACAGTGAGAGATCAGCAGCCCCCACCTTCGCTGCAAGCAGTACGGGCAGTGCTCAACGAGCACGACCCCGAAGGCCTGCTGGACCTGGGTGCGCCAGACGACGAATACGACTTTGAGGCCGAGGACTTCGTCCGTCTCCTCGCCCACGGGGACGCGATCGAGCCCGCGGTTGTGGTCGACGTGTGGGAGCGGTGGTTCGGCCCAGCGAGCGTGTACGTCTCCAGCGCCACCCCCGCCGAGATCGCTCGCCTCGCGGCCGACCTCAACGCATTGCGCTGACCCGGCGGACGAAGCCGCACAGCACGGGACACCGCCACAGCCGGAAGGGCTGCCTCCCGGTATCGGGTGGCAGCCCTTCTGACCTGCTAGGACTTCAAGAGAGCGGATGACGGGAATCGAACCCGCGTATTCAGCTTGGGAATCAGAAGGATCACCGCCCACAGCGCCCCTGACCAGCATCGCGGCTCGCCCCCGAGTGACCGCTGGTGACCCTTTCTGACCTTTACTAATAGCACGTGGACAGCACGCGGCCCCCTTCTGTCCACTGTGGCCCGCACGTTGAACCCTGCCGGTCTGACTCAACCGTTGGCCGTTGGCGCGGAGCGTCGGCGGGCGTCGATCGCCGTACCCAGCTCGTCCAGGTCGGGCACTCGGCGATCGTCCCATCATGCGTCGGCTGGTCGCGGTCCCGACGCGCTTGATCCTTTAGAGGTAGGTTCGGCAGCTGGATGCGTCGCAAGGCGCCTCGTCAAGTATTCAAGTGCCTGATTCGACAAGTGAACTATCGCTGGTGACCTGCGACTTTGACCAGTAACTACGTTTCCTGAACTTGCATTCGGGCCATAGTTCAGGCACGCTCCCGACGTACCAACCTTGCGGCGCGGTGCTGTAGGGTTCGCGCCCCGCTGGGTAGAGAGCAGAGCTCCCCACCCAGCGGGTTCTTCAGCGGCCCAGTACGTCGACAATCTCGTTGATCAAAACGACGAACTGGGTGAAGAAGATGACGGTGGTTGGTCGGACGGGAAGGTGCCACTTCCCGCTCCGGCCACCCCTCGATTCGTCATCGAGGCTGTCATCCTCTTCGTCGTGGCAACTCGCCACCTTCTACTCCTCGTCGGCTGGGCTACTACTCGGCCCGGCGCCGACCTTCCCGGCCCGAGCGCTCATGACCGGAAACGGGGGAAGGCGATGTTCCACTTCCATCACCACTGGCCGTGGTGCGTGCTGAGCAGTCTGGACTGTCCACACGACGTTCGCCAAACCGTACTCTGTGGACAGCTTGTGGATAGTTAATCCGAACCGGCCACACAATCTGCTGAGGACGAGAAAGTCTTCTGAAGCTACTGACGAATCTGCTGGTCAGACGCCTGCACCCGAACGTTCCTACGAAGACAGATTGCCACCGGCGTGTCGTCCGAAAATACCTTCTCGGGCGTGTCGCAGTCTTGCAGCCGCAAACCCGGCTGTGGACAACTAAGGCTCGTACGCAATATCTGGATGCTCCGCCTGCACTGGGAGCAGCAACAAGGCCATAGTGGTAACAAGCGCTGTCGGCTCAAGCTCCAAGAACCGATCAGCCTTGCCGGGTTTGTTGGAGTAGCCAATCACCATCACGTGAGCGGCCTTCGCGGCGACAATGTCGGTCACCGAGTCGCCAACGAGCGTGGACCGGTTCGGTTGAGCTGCCAGTTCACGAACAGCTCGCGTCACCAGATAGGGGCTCGGTTTGAGCAGCGAAGTGACCTTACTCGTACGTGCTGCGACAAAATCTACGTGTCCACCAAGATCATAGAGATCGAGGTAGGTTTCGATCGCTGTACGCGAGTTGTTGGTGACTATGGCAAGACTGCGGCCGGTGTGCTTCCACGCTTCGATGAGCTCGTGGGCGCCCGGTGTGGGTTCGGCGCTGTGGATGGCCTCGACCTCGTGGGCCCGGAAGGCAGCGTTGACGAGCTCGGCTTCGTGGGTGCCGAGTGTGGCGGCGTGGTGCAGGAGGTCGAAGGGGTCGGTCGCGGTGGCCACGTCGGGTGGTAGGTCGTGTCCGGCTTCGGTGAGGATTTCGGCGAGTTGTCCAGCTACGACTGGAGCGGGGAAGCCTGCGAAGACGGAGCAGATGGGGCCGTCGAAGTCGAGTAGGAGGGCATCGGTGTTGGCCAAGATGCGGGCTATCGCGTCCGGGTCGTCGATGGGGACGGTCACCGGATGTACTCCCGGGCGACGGTGGTCCACATGCTGTCGAACCACATGCGGGATTGCTCGACGTACTGACTGCCGGTGCTGGTGTCGTCGTCACTGATGGAGTGGTGGAAGAGGATGGCGTCCTTGCCCATGATGTCGTAGATCGCCTGGGATTCTCCACCCAGGTTGATCACGTGCTCGCGGACTGGATAGTAGCCGAAGAAGGCTTCTTCGTTAACGCCATCCGGAAGTCGAACTTCGCTCAGCGGGTGAAGTGGACCGAGCTGGTCACGAAGATGGGCCTCAAGGGCGTGCACTTCCATGACCTGCGGCACGCGGGGAACATCTGGGCGGCTCAGGCCGGGTCGAGCACCAAAGACCTGATGGCCCGGATGGGGCACGACGACATGCGGGCCGCGCTGCGCTACCAGCAGGCGACCAGCGATGCCGACAAGAAGATCGCCGACCGGCTGTCGGACCTGGTCGACGAGCACCGTGACGACGGTGACACCGAGGGCCAGGCGGACGAGGCCGAATAGCACGCCGACACCACGTGGAGATCATCTACAGTCAGCAGGGCCGCCTTCCAAGATCGGGAGACGGCCCTTCTGACCTGCTAAAACTTCAAGAGAGCGGATGACGGGAATCGAACCCGCGTATTCAGCTTGGGAAGCTGATGTTCTACCATTGAACTACATCCGCAACGCCTGACCGAGCATACACAACATCAGCTGCCGGGCGCAGCTAGGGTGTGGGCGTGCTGCTGAGTGATCGTGATCTGACCAAGGAGCTGGAGTCGGGACGGCTGGGCGTGGAGCCCTACGACCCGGCGATGTTGCAGCCCTCGAGCATCGATGTGCGTCTTGACCGGTTCTTCCGGGTGTTCGTCAACACCAAGTACACGCACATCGACCCGGCGCAGCAGCAGGATGAGCTGACGTCACTGGTCGAGCAGGAGGGCGACGACCCGTTCGTGCTGCATCCCGGTGAGTTCGTGCTGGGGTCGACCTACGAGTTCGTCAACCTCCCCGACGACCTCGCCGGCCGGTTGGAGGGCAAGTCGTCGCTCGGGCGTCTCGGCCTGCTCACGCACTCCACCGCGGGTTTCATCGACCCCGGCTTCTCCGGGCACATCACGCTCGAGTTGTCCAACGTCGCCAATCTGCCGATCACGTTGTGGCCGGGGATGAAGATCGGTCAGTTGTGCCTGTTCCGGCTGTCCAGTGCCGCTGAGCACCCGTACGGGTCGCAGAAGGCCGGGTCGCGTTATCAGGGGCAGCGCGGGCCGACGCCGTCAAGGGCTTACCTCAATTTCCACCGGGTGGATACGAGGCGCGACACAAGCGGGTGAAAGTAGCGGCTGTGGCGGCGTTCGCTGGCAGACTCGGCCGGTATGCGCCGTGTGCTGGTCGGGCTGATGTTGTTGGCAGGCTTGACAGCCGGTGCGCGCGCCGATGAGGTGCAGTCGTTCTCGCAGGCGTACGCGAAGATCCTCGACGGTGATTTTCTTCTCGCCGGCAACGGTTCTGTGCGGTGCCCGGTGGCTGCGGACAACGCGCCGTCCACTGGTGACGGCAACTCGCCGCAAGCCTGTGCTGACGCGGCCAACCGCGGCAACAACCGGGTGAACGACAACTTCTTCATGCAGTGGTCGGATGTGGACAGTGATCCGGCCACGTTCAACTCCAGCACCGCCACGCCGAAGCTGCCCGCTGGTGCGAAGGTGGAGCACGCCCGGTTGAGCTGGGGCGGGAACACCGGTGTCTTCGCGGATTCGACCGTGCGGATGTGCCAGTCGCGCGAGTCCGAACGGCCCGCGATCCTCCCCGGTGGCAGCCCGAACCAGCCGGTCAAGCTCACTGTCGGGTCCGCGACCAGCGAGGTGGCGCCTGCGACGTTCCGGGTGGACGCACCGGGCACGTTTCGCGGGTCGAGTCAGCTCTACACCGCCTCGGCCGACGTGACGGCCGCGTTCGCCGGTGGGCCGGCGCCTGTCACGGTCGCGAACGTGTGGACTCCCAAGGGTTTCGGCTGTGTCGGCGGCTGGTCGATCGTGCTCGTGTACAGCCAGTCGGGTGCCGCCAAGCGCCACGTGATGGTGTTCGACGGGCATGTCCGGCAGAACATCGGCGACGAGGCGACCACGTTGCGGGTCAACGGATTCCGCGCCGCGACCGCGGAGGCGCGGGTCGGCCTGACCGCGTACGAGGGGGACTGGGGAATCGGCGGGGACCGGTTCCTCGTGAACGGCAGCAGCCCGGCTGACAACTTCTTTGTCTCCCAAGCCGAAGGCCGTCCGAACAACTTCAGTGTGGACGCACGCACGCTCACCGTCCCGGTCGGTGTCGGCGCGACCACTGTGGACCTCGGGTTCGCCACCACCGGCGACAGCTACCTGGCGCAGAACGTCGTGGTGTCCATCGCCGTCCCTGCGTTGCAGGTCGCTGTGACAGCGGACAAGCCCGCGGTGCACCCAGGCGACCAGGTGACGTTCACGACCACGGTGACGAACTCCGGTGGCGTGCCCGTCCGTGACGTCCGCGTGTCGTCCACGACCGCCGCCCGGGACGTTGACTGCGGGCGGATCCAGGCGCTGGAGCCCGGCCAGTCCCAGGCGGTGACGTGCCAGGTCACCGCGCCGCCGGACGACTTCACCCACACCGTTGCCGTCACCGCGGCCACGCCGATCGGCGAGGTGGACGGCAGCGCGTCGGTGCCGGTCGAGGTGCTCAACCCGGCCGTCAAGCTCACCAAGCAGGCGGACAGGCCCGCGTACCGGGTCGGCGACGCCGTCACCTTCACCATCAAGGTCGACAACGCGGGCGACACGCCCCTGACCGGGATCGAGGTGGTCGACGCCAAGACCCCGGGCTGTGCGCGGAAACTCGCCGAGCCGTCGACGTTCACGTGCACCGCGACGGCACCTGTGCCGGACGACGTGAACGTGGCCGAGGTCGGAGCCGCGGACCGGCTCGGCAAGCGCGTCACCGCCGCCGCGCAGGCACCGGTCAAGGTGATCCACCCGAACATCCAGGTCACCAAGGACGTCGCACCGGGCGTGGTGCGGCAGGGCGACACAGTCACGTTCACGATCGCCGTCCGGAACACCGGTGACACGCCGTTGTCCGGGGTCGGGGTCGCCGATGACGTTCCCGGTTGCGGCAAGCAGGTTGGTGAACTCGGCGCTGGCGACGCCCGGACGTACACGTGCACGCAGGTCGCCGGGGCGGCGAGCACGACGACCAAAGCAACCGTGACCGGCACTGACATCACCACACGCACGGTGACAGCGACCGACGACGCCTCCTATGCGGTCATCCACCCGGGCATCTCGATCGCGTTGACCACCGCGGGCCCGTACAAGCCCGGTGACACGGTCACGTTCACGGTCAGCGTGCGCAACACGGGTGACGTGCCGCTGACCGACGTCACGGTCACGACCGCCGTCGCGCCCGACTGCGCCCGGGTGCTGGGGGAGCTCAGGGACAAGGCTGATTACACGTGCACGATGACCGCGCCAGCCGACGACGTCACCGCCTTGGCCACAGCCACAGGCAAGGCTCCTGTCGGGCCGCCTGTGAGCGGTGTGGGAGCCGCGTTCGTGGACATCCGGCATTGACGCGGGAACTCGTCCTGGCACACGCGCCGGTGCCCCGGTACGGCGCGGCCACGACTTGACGTAGTGCACGAGGATCGCGGAAGGCGGCCCGCACCGGCGGTGGCTGTCGATCCACTGGAACTGGAGAGCACGGCGTCGTCGTCGACTATTGGTGATCGAAGCTGTGCGTGGTGTCACGGCGATGATTTTGTTCGCCAGCCAGCCGAACCCGAATTGTCACCAAGATCTCAGTGGGGAAAGAGCAACTTCTGCCGAAAAGGATGACCGATGGTATGTCAATCACCCTCGGAAGGTAAAAACAAAAAGTAACCGCCGTAGCACTTAATGCGACGGCGGTTACGGTGAGCTGATAGTCAACGGCGAGAGTTAACCCGCAGTGGTGACCACGACCGGGCGATTCCCGGCACCGACGACCTTGTTTCGCCCGCTTTCCTTGGCCACGTACACGGCCGCGTCCGCGGCGGCAAGTACCTCATCGAGGGTCTGACCTGCCTCGGGATACGCCGCGACACCGATCGAGGCGGTCCGTTCGCTGATCAGGACGGGCGTGCCGTCGTTGGTCTGGGTGCCGACCACGAGCTCGGTGATCATGTGACGGATCCGCTCCGCCGCGACCACCGCTTCGAGCTCGGACGAGCCGCCGAGCAGCACCACGAACTCCTCGCCGCCGAACCGGCCGACCAGGTCGTGCGACCTGGTTTCGCGTTTCAGCAGGTCGGCGAGTGCGATCAGCATGTCGTCACCGGCCAGGTGGCCGTAGGTGTCGTTGATCTTCTTGAAGAAGTCCAGGTCGATCATCAGCACGCTGAACTCGCCGCCGCTGCGGCTGGCCCGCGACAGCTCCTGGTTGCCGCGCTGGTGCCAGGCGGTGGCGTTGAGCAGGCCGGTCTTCTGGTCCTTCGACGCCAGGTCCTCGAGCTGTTTGGCCAGCACCGAGCGCTGCAGCACGAACATCGGCACGAACGTGACCAGCGCCATCAGCGGCTGGTTGATCAGCGCGATGACCATCATGCCGCCGATGCACAGGGTGGCCAGGTCGAGCAGGTTGTCGTCCCAGGTACCGACGATGCGCTTGACGCTCGCCTTCTCCGGCGCCGCCAGGTACAGACCACCACCGGTGATCGCCGTGTTGACCAGGAAGTACATCGCCCCCGCGACGCAGACCGCCCCCGCGGCCACCTCCTTGGTCCCCTCGAGCGGGCTCGCACCGAAGAAGGAGTGCGTGACCCAGCTGGCGAGGAAACAAGTCAGCGTTACGGTTGTGGCGTTGGTCATAGTGCGGTGCGGGGCCACGTGCTGCAGCCCTGACCAGCTGCGGATCGCCAAGTGCAGGTAGAACGTGAACGCCAGCGCGGCGATCAACTGCGGCGGCAGCAGCAGGATGGCGGGCAGCATCCAGACCGACGTCATGTTGATGTGCGGCGTGACGTTGAGTGAACGGCGGGCGCGTTCGATCTTGCGGCTCGTCTCGGCCTGCAGTACCCCCAGTACCGCGAGCACGCCGAACATGAGAATCTGCTGGTTGCTGACCGGCATGAACACGATCGCGGCGACCGTGAGCGCCAGGGTGAGCGCTTCGGTGGTCAGGGTGTAGGCGACCCAACGACCCGGGCGTTCCCACAACGCCCAGTTACGGACGGGCACCCATTGTCGCCTCGCCGGTTCCGCTGTACTAGTCATCCGTCCCCCAAAACCCCTCATTGTCGCGCTAGGCGAACTGCCCGTTTACAGACAGTTTCCACCGGATAGCAGGCTGACGACAAGGGCCATAGGTGTGTATTTTCTGATAGTCAGCAAAGGGAAAGGTGAGCACTAATGGCCAGCACCAAGGATCAGTGATGTCTCCGCGCCAGGCCTCCACCTGCCGCGCCTGACGGCCACACCCACTGGAAACGTCTGTCACGATTTCGTGGGTGTGGTGTCACTGAGAAACCCACCGCTCCGGGTCCTTCCGGATGTTCCGGTGCCAAGCGATCGCCAGCGGGATCGCCGCGAGCAGTCCGGCGGTCCCGAAGGCGGCGACCGTGGTCTGCGGCGTCGTCATGTCCGTGAGAAGTCCTCCAATCAGGGGCGACACCCCCAGCACGGTCGTCAGGCCGGTGTTCGACAGGCCCATCGCCTGCGCCCGGCTCGAATCGGGCACGCCGAGCGAGAGCGAGGCTGTGGCCTGCATCAATGCCACAGTACCTATGCCCCCCGACAGAACGAAAAGCACCAGCGAGACCACGAGCCCGGGCTGCAGGAAACACAGCAACAGGGGGACGGCCGCCGCCAGGGACAACAGGCCCGGCAGCCGCGGTCGTACGGACGCGGGCACCCATCGGGTGAAGATGAAAGCGCCCAGAACGCTGCCCAAAGGGTCACTCGCGAGGATGAGGCCGGTGGCGGTGCCGCTGGCGTCACCGAAGACGCTGGCGTAGGGCGCCGCGATGCCCTCGTAGACCGGCAGCAGCCCCATCAGCCACGTGATCAGCAGCAACGTCCGCAGGCCCGGGTCGGCGAAGACCAGCCTGCTGCCCTGGCTGATCGAACCGAAGAACGAGGGCCGGTCCTGTTTGGCCGCCGCGGCCGGCCGTGCGCGCATCCCCAACCGCAGGATCGCGGCGGACAGCACGAACGTGGCCGCGTCGATCACCAGCGCGATTCTCGGGTCGATCTGGGAGATCAGCACGCCACCGCCGGCGAAGCCGAGCAACTGGGCGGACTGGCTGGTGATGTTGCGGATGGCCATGCCGGTGATGAACCGGTCGCCTTTGAGGATGTCGGGCAGCGTGGCCAGCTGGGACGCCTTGAACAGCGGGTTGAGCAGGGTCGCCAGCGCGACCAGCAGGCCGATCAGCCAGAACGGGATCCCCGGGATGGCGATGAGCAGGATCAGCGCGGCTCTGATCAGGTCCGCGGTGATCATCACGTTGCGCCGGGAGAAGCGGTCGGCCAGCCCGGTCAGCAGGATGCCGCCGAGCAGCGACGGGGCGAAGGTCAGCGCGTAGGTCAGGCCGGTCAGCGTCGCCGAGCCCGTCTGCTTGAAGACGAGGACCGACAGCGCGACCCTCGCCATCTGGTCGCCGACGATCGAGAAGATCTCGGCGAACCACAGCGCTCGAAACTCAGCTACGGCGAACACGTCGCGGAACGTGACTCGCCCCGGTGCTTCCGTCACTCACCGACCCCTTATGTACGCCCCGGCGGCTACCGACTGACGGGACCTTAGATGCTTGCCGTCACGAGTCAATCACAAAGCGTCAGAAGTCCACTCCGGCATGTCGCCGTGTTGCCCTGTTCATGAGATTGACTCGGGAAATCGGCTTACGGTTCCACGTCCGCTCGGTCATCCACCACGGCCGTTCGGATCGATCCGGACGACCACACCGGGCAGGTCGATGATGACAGCGTTGAGCTCGCCACGGGTCTTCGCGCCCATGGCCGCGCCGAGCCGGTCCGCGAACCCGTCGACGTCGATCAGGCCTCTGGCCAGCGCCTTGTTCAGCAGGCTCGCCACGTGCTCCCGTTCGGCGTCGGAAACCCGCAGATCACGGGGGTCCACCCGGCCGTACGGCTGCGCAGTAGCCCTCGCGTCATCCGCCACGGCCACACGGTAGCGAAATATCTTAGCCGTCGAAACATTGCGCCGGACGTACCCGATCCACTTTGGACCATTCGTTCGTGTCCACGCTGGTCCATCCGGTCCAGCACAGCGCTGTGGGCGGGCAGCGGCGCTGCCCGCCCGCAGTCGCGTTGCCAATCGGGTTGGCAACTCCTTGATTTACTTCGCCGCCGCCACTTCGGGGGCGGGGTCGTCCGATCCGAGCGTGTCGATCAGTTCGTCGCGCTTGGCCGTGCGTTCCGGGAAGAACAGTCCACCCAGGACGTAGACGAGCGTCGAGGTGATGATCGGGTAAGCGACCAGCGCCTCCTTGGACACCGTGACACCGCTCTTCTGCGAGATGAACAGCACCGCCCACACGCCGAGGCCGAGCAGCACGGCCGACAGCGCGGCGCGCGGGCCGGAGCGGCGGAACCACGGCAGCAGACCGAGCAGGAGCGGGATGCCGATCACGCCGACGGTCGCCGCGACCACGTCGACCACGATCTTGATCACCACACCGGTGCCGCTCGTGCTGATCGCGATCAGCATGCTCACCGCGATGAACAGGAACGTGGTGATCCGGGCCAACTGGAGCTGGGCGGCCTCGCCGAGCCGGGTGGTGCCCTTCCAGATCCGCGGCAGCATGTCGCGGGTGATCACCGCGGAGATCACGTTGGCGTCCGACGACACCATCGCCATGGTGTGCGAGAAGAACCCGGCGAGCACCAGGCCGACCAGGCCGGCGGGCAGCATCTGGACGCCCATCGCGACGTACGCGTCGTCGGCGTTGCCGAGGCCGGGCACGATCAGCGGCGCGGCCCACATCGGCAGGAACAGCACCAAGGGCCAGACCAGCCACAGCACGCTGGACAGCGCGGCGGAGCGGCGCGCTGCCGATCCGTCCGGCGCGGCCATGTAGCGCTGCGCCAGGTTCCACATGCCGCCGTTGTACTCGAGTGTCTTGATCAGGAAGAGCGCCAGGAAGAACGTGATCGTGTAAGGCCCGGCCAGCGGCTGGCTGTTCTGCGCGGGCAGCTGGCCCCACATGTCCCAGATCCACGAGACGCCACCGAAGTGCGCGATCACCGCGCCGAACATCGCGAACCCGGCGACGGCCTGGATGACGAACTGGCCGAAGTCGGTGAGCGCGTCCGCCCACAGGCCGCCGATCACCGAGTAGACCATGGTGACCGCGCCGATCAGGATGATTCCCCACGCGATCGGGACCCCGGCGAACCCGCGCAGCAGCACGGCCACGGCCGCCCACTTGGCCGCGATGTCCACGACCTTGAGCAACGAGCCGGACCACGCGAGCACCTGCTGCGTCGGCACGTTGTAGCGCTTGGCCAGGTACTCCAGCGGCGATGCCACGTTGTACTTGGACCTCAACCGGTTCCAGCGCGGCGCGAACAGCCACGCGCCGATACCGACGCCGACACCGATCGTCAACGCCCACCAGATGTAGACGGTCAGGCCGTACTTGTACGCCTCACCAGCGAACGCCACGAACATGACGGCGCTGTAACCGGACATGTGGTGCGAGATCCCGGAGAGCCACCACGGCATCTTGCCGCCCGCGGTGAAGAAGTCACTCGTGTTGGCGACCTTGGCTTTCGACCAGACGCCGATAGCCACCATCACGAAGAAGTACCCGACAACGACTACCCAGTCCAGAGTGCCCATCGCACCTCCAACGTCGACCAAGCGCCCGGCTTGTGACGTACGTCTTACGGACGCGTGACATCGGAGGGGAAGGTCTCGGCCACAACTGAGTCACATTCGTGACTCGCTTTCATGTAGATGAATCGTTAGCCTTGCGCAGGGTTCCCATTGCCCGGTCCATCTCCCAGAACGCCCGCAGCGAGCGGATCAGACCGTCCGGCCCCACCCGGTAGACGAACACGCCCTGGGTGGCGAGGCGCATGCCACCAGGCAGGAAGGCGTGGATCGTGCCCACGTTGGCGACCTCGTCGCCTGCCGCGAACGAGTCGTCGATGTCGAACTCGAACCGCTCCACCGTGGCAACCGTTTTGTCCCAGAACGCCCGGATCCCGTCGTGGCCGTGGTGCCCGAGGCCGGTCGGGTCGATCGGCGACACCCCGACGGGGTCCTCGATCACGGCGTCGGGCGCGAACAACGCCACCCACTCGTCCTCCGCGCCCCGGCCGACCGCACTCATCGAACGGCGGGACGCGGTGCGCGCCGGGTGCTCGGTCTCGGTCGCCCTCCAGGTCACGGCAGTCATCTGGGTCCCCTTTCAGATCTTGTGCAGGATCTCGTCGGCGAAGCGCTTCATGCCGTCCTTCTTGGCGGCGAGGTCACCGTCCATGCCGACGCCGTAGAACACCCATGGCGCGACGAGCACGTCCGTGACACCGATGTCCGCCTGCTGGCGGTATCCGTCGAGGCCGAAGCGGTCGATGCAGACGGCCTGGATCTCGAAGGGCACCTCGGTCCGCTCGTACTCGGCGAGCAGCCGGCCGAGCCGGTCGACGGTGGCCTTCAGGTCGTCGAACTTGATCATGGCCGAGGTCCAGCCGTCTCCGATCCGCGCGGCGCGCCGCAGCCCGCGCTCGGTGTGCCCGCCGACGTAGAACGGCACGGGCTCGCTCGGCGCCGGGCTCATCCGCAGCTTGTCGAAGTCGAAGTGCTCGCCGTGGTACTCGACCATCCCGCCGCCGAGGACGAGTTTCAGCACGTCGATGGCCTCGTCGACGCGTGCGCCGCGGTTGGCGAACGGCGCGCCGCACCACTCGAACTCCTCGGGCGTCCAGCCGATGCCGACACCGAGCCCGAACCGGTTGCCGGTGAGGCAGGCGACCGACTGCACCTGGCGGGCGAGCAGCAACGGGTTGCGCGGACCGAGTTTCAGAACCTGTGTGTAGAACCTGATCTCATCGGTGACCGCACCCATCGCGGCTGCGGCGACCAGCGGGTCGACCCACGGCGTGTGCTCGTTCCAGAACCGCGTTCCGTCCGGTGTGTACGGATAGTCCTCCGACACCTTCTCGGAGTAGAAAATGGAGTCTGGCAGGGCAATCGCCGAGTATCCGCACTCCTGTGCGGTACGCGCCAGCTCGGTCAGCTGGTCGAGCGGGCTCAACGCGACTGCGACCGTGAACTTCATGGGCGGTGCCGTCCTTCCCGGGCCGACAGGAAGAACAACTGTAACGTGTTCTACTTCTTGCTGTCACCGTCTGGGCGATTGAGGAACACCACGCCGCGGTCGAGATCTACAAGGTGCGGCGGCGCGCCGTCCTGCTCTTCCTCGCGCATCAGGGACTGCGTCACGCGCTGATCGAGCTCGACCCGCTTGCTGCCGTGGAGGAACGCCGTGAATTCGTCGAAGGCCATCCCGGAGAAGGGCGCGCCCGACTTCTTCGCCCGGCGGATCCGGCGCCAGACCAGTTCGAGGATCGCCATGCCGATCAGCAACACGGCGAGCGCAGGCAGTGAGACGCCCCACATCATCTCCATACCTGGCCAACGCGCGGTGGCGAGCGCCCGTTCCGGTCCGCGGGACGAGATTTATCGCCCGCTTATCACCCGCAGGGGTGAGTTTTTGTGTTACCGGCGGTCACAGACGACTACAACGTCACGAGGCGAGTGTCCTGACGTCGCACTATCGGACGAGTGACCGGGCGTGGAGGCGCGGATGGTGAACAACATCGACCACCGCCAGGTGCGGCCGACAGGAGCGGTCGTCACCGGGCGGTCGACAGAAGGCGGGCTGGGCATCGCCTTGGTCGACTCGGTTCCGCTTGTCCGCGAGGGCCTGTCAGCACTGGTGATGCGAACCCGCGGACTGCGGTGGGTCGGCGCGGCGGGCAGCCCGCACGCCGCGTTGCAGCTGTGCGAGCGGTTCCGGCCGCACGCGGTGATCATCGATTCGGGTCTCGACCCGAGGTGGCACCTGTCGCGGATGCTGATCGGCAACGACTCCGACCTCGGGGTCCTGCTGATGATCCGCGAGGCGCAGCGCAACACGCAGTACATCGCGGGCGCGATCGCCGCGGGTGTGCACGGCGTGATCTCACGGCGCAGCGAGCCGCCTCAGCTGATCCAGGCGATCCAGCGCGTGCACGCGGAGCGCCGGTACATCGACCCGACGCTGGCACCCGCGCTGGGCACGCCGAAGGGCAAGGGCGGCGGGCCGGTGATGCCCACGCACGGGCAGCAGCCGCTGTCCAGGCGTGAGTACCAGGTGCTGCAGCTGATCGCGGACGGGTTGGAGAACCAGGCGATCGCCAAGGTGCTGTACGTGTCGGTGGAGACGGTCCGCACGCACGTGAAGAGCATCCTGCGCAAGCTGTCCGCACGAGACCGCACGCACGCGGTTGCGGTGGCCTTCCGCTCCGGAGTACTCACGGTGAACCAGGAAGAGCACCCGTACTGACGGCGGCAGGGCGTCTGGTTCACCACATCGGCGGGATCCGCTTGCCCAGGTTACCGGCAAGTAATATCCTGTTGTTACCGGCGAGTAGCACAAGCCTGCCCCGGAAACGCAGACACACAGGGGAGCGACCCAATGGCCCACTACAAGAGCAACGTTCGCGACCTGGAGTTCAACCTCTTCGAGGTGTTCAAGGTCCAGGAGCGACTCGGCACGGGACCGTTCGCGGAGGCGGACGAGGACACCGCGCGCGGCGTGCTGGCCGAACTGAACAAGGTGGCCGTCGGCCCCCTCGCGGACTCCTTCGTCGAAGGTGACCGCAAAGGCACCACGTACGACCCGAAGACCTTCTCGGTGACGCTCCCCGAGGCGTTCAAGAAGTCCTACCAGGCGCTGTGGGACGGCGAGTGGTACCGGATCGGCCTGAGCAACGAGCTCGGCGGCCTCGGCATCCCGCCGTCGGTGACCTGGGCGGCGGCCGAGCTGATCCTCGGCTCCAACCCGGCCCTGTTCATGTACATGGCCGGCCCGAACTTCGCCGAGGTCGTGCACCGCAACGGCAACGACGAGCAGAAGCACTGGGCCGAGCTGATGATCGAGCGCGGCTGGGGCGCCACGATGGTGCTGACCGAGCCGGACGCCGGCTCCGACGTCGGCGCGGCGCGCACGAAGGCCGTGCTGCAGGAGGACGGCAGCTGGCACCTGGACGGCGTGAAGCGCTTCATCACCTCGGCCGACCAGGACATGACCGAGAACATCATGCACCTGGTGCTGGCCCGCCCGGAGGGGCCGGGAATCGAGACCAGGCCGGGCACCAAGGGCCTGAGCCTGTTCCTGGTGCCGAAGTTCCACTTCGACTCGCAGAGCGGCGCACTGGGCGAGCGCAACGGCGCCTACGTGACCAACGTCGAGCACAAGATGGGCCTGAACGCGTCGGCCACCTGTGAGCTGACCTTCGGCCAGCACGACAAGCCCGCGGTCGGCTGGCTGCTCGGCGACGTGCACAACGGCATCGCGCAGATGTTCCAGGTGATCGAGTACGCCCGGATGATGGTCGGCACGAAGGCCATCGCCACCCTCTCGACCGGCTACCTGAACGCGCTGGACTACGCCAAGGAGCGCGTGCAGGGCGCGGACCTGCCGAACATGCTCAACAAGACGGCGCCTCGCGTGACCATCACGCACCACCCGGACGTGCGCCGCAGCCTGATGCTGCAGAAGGCGTACGCCGAAGGCCTGCGCGCGGTGTACCTGTACACCGCGACGTTCCAGGACCGGATCGCGCTGGACCAGGACACGGACCTCAACTCGAGGATCAACGACCTGCTGCTGCCGATCGTGAAGGGCGTCGGCTCGGAGCGCGCGTACGAGCAGCTGACCCAGTCGCTGCAGATCCTCGGCGGCTCCGGCTTCCTGCAGGACTACCCGATCGAGCAGTACATCAGGGACGCCAAGATCGACTCGCTGTACGAGGGAACGACGGCGATCCAGTCGCTCGACTTCTTCTTCCGCAAGATCGTCCGCGACAAGGGCCAGGCACTGGCCCACGTGGCGGGGGAGATCAACGACTTCCTCTCGGCCGAAGGCGGCAACGGCAGGCTCAAGGAGGAGCGCGCGGCCCTCAAGCAGGCGCTCGAGGACGTCCAGGGCATCATCGGAGCCCTGATCGGGCACCTGACCAGCTCGCAGCAAGACCCGCAGAACATCAACAAGGTCGGCCAGCACACCGTCCGGCTGCTGCTGAACACCGGCGACCTGCTGATCGGCTGGCTGCTGCTGCGCCAGGCCGAAGTGGCGCTCGGCGCGCTGTCCGGCGAGGTCTCCGCCCGCGACAAGGCGTTCTACGAGGGCAAGGTGGCCGTCGCGTCGTTCTTCGCCCGCAACGTCCTGCCTGAGCTCGCCGCGGGCCGCAAGATCGTGGAAGCGGCGGACAACTCCCTGATGGAGCTGGACGAAGCAGCCTTCTGAGACCCCGCTCCCGCGGCGGAAAAGGGCGGCGATCCCTGGCGGGGGATCGCCGCCCTTCTGGCTGTCCATCCGAGAAGGCGGGCGCAGCGGAGACCCGTCACAGGCTCCTGCGTGTTCCGTGCCGGGACAGCACCGCCAGAGCTAGGCCGGCGGAGCCGGACACGTGATCTTGGGCTGCGGGTTGTACTTCACCGTGCGGTTCTCACGCCGGACCTCGCGGCCGTTCAAATCCTTGATCACCCGGGTGTCGGTGACAGTGAACCCCGGCGCGCCGTTGCTCGGCGAGCAGTTCTGAGCCGGACCGGCCTTCTCCGTCGGAGGAGTCGGGTTGGTGTCAGGGCCAGTCACCGAGTCGACCTGGTACCGCTTGGTTCCCCAGATCTTGACGGTGATCGACTTCGGGGTCCACGCCGTCTGGATCGCGATCCCGGTCTGCGCGTCGTTGGCGAACTTCAAGTCGATCACGCTCTTGCCGCCGTGGTCCTGGAAGACGGTCGCCTCCCTGGCCTTGTGGTAGCGGCTGATGTAGTAGCTGTGTTCCTTGTGCTCGACGTTCTTCAGGCCCGCGAAGTAGGACGCGTTGTAGAGCGTCGTCGCGAACTGGGAGATGCCGCCGCCGACTTCCCGGCCGGGAGCGCCGTCCTTGATCACGCCCGCCTCGACGTACCCCTGCGCCGCGCCGCGCGGACCCGTGAAGCCGTTGAGGCTGAAGGTGTCGCCGGGCTTCACGATCGCACCGTTGACCTTCTGGGCCACCATCCGGATGTTCACGCCGGAGTCCGACGCGAAGCCGTTGGTGGTGAACTCGCCGATGACCTCCTTGATGCCCAGAGCGTTGGCCTGCTCCGTGGTCACCTTCGCGGGCTTGACCGTGTACTGCAGCTTGAGTTCGCGGCCGTCCTGCTTCTGCGCTGTCTCGGCGAACGGCACCAGGCTCGGTTCCCAGTTCACCGTCTTGCCGTCCTCCGACGGGTGCACGGTGGGCTTGCCGCCCTCGAAGACGATGGTGGCGTCCTTGCCCTCTTTCTCCGTCGACTTCAGCTGCGGTCCCGCCGCTTCGGCGACCTTCACGGGGTCGACCTTGGCGACCAGTTTGTCCTCGACCGGCTCGAAGCGCAGCGCCGCGGCGATCTGGGGCGGCGTCAGCGTCGCGTCCTTGCCTTCGCCCTTGAGCACGATCGGCCCGGACGTGGCGATCTTGGCCTGCTCGAGCGCGGCCTTCACCGCATCGGGGGCGACCTTCACCGGCGTCACCGCCACCGGCAGTTCGATCGGCACGCCCTTGACCCAGTCGGCGACGATCTGGTCGGCGGCGGCCTTCTGGTCGAGCTTGCGGCCCTGCTTGGCTTCGGTGATCGCCGGGGTGGTGCCGTCGAACTTGATGCTGCCCTCGACCGGGTCCTGGTCGACCTTGCCGCGCACCCCGTCGACCGCGACGGTCAGCGCGGCCTGGTCGGTCTGGGTGGTGAACCCGACCTCGCGGTTGCTGAAGAACGACGTCAGGCGGGTGACCGGGTTGATCGGCTGCTCACCCGCCGCGTCGAGGGTCTTGGCCCAGTCGGGCGTCAGGCCGGCCTTCGCCGGTTCCAGCTCCGTGGTGAGGTCACCGGCCTTGAGCTGGACGGGGTGGTTGAGCCGCGGCTCGATCTGCTCGCGGAGCTTCTTCTCGGCCGCCGTCCGCGTCATCCCGCCGACCTCGACACCGGCGACGGTCACCCCACGTGGCACGTTGCCCTGGCTGACCAGGACGTCCACCAGGTAGAGGACGCCGAGCACGCCGACGACCGCGCCCGCCGCGAGGCCCGTCTTGCGCAGGTTCCGCTTCTTGCGGTCCGGTGCCGGTTCGGCTTCGGGCTGCTCGTCCGCCCACCGCGCGGTCGGCTCGTCGTAGGCGGACGTGGCCTTGAACGGCGGCACCTCGTGCGGAGGCGTCTGGGCAGGCGTCGACGGCTGTACGCGGACAGCTGGCAGGACATCCGTCTGCTCGCTGTGCGACTCCGGCCAGTGGTGCTGTTCCGGCAAGGCTCAATCCTCCGCGGGACTACAAGTACAGCCCGGTTCCGTGTTCGGTGCGTTCGCTGGCGATGGCGTGCACGTCGCGCTCGCGCATGACCAGGTAGGTCTGCGCCTGCACCTCGACTTCGAGCTGGTCTTCGGGGTTGAACAGGACCCGGTCGCCGATCTTGACCTGCCGGACGCTGTTGCCGACCCCCAGTACGTCACCCCACGCCAGCCGCTTGGCCATCTGCGCGGTTGCCGGGATGACGATGCCGCCTGTGCTCCGCCGTTCCCCATCCTCGGGCGAGATCCGCACGAGCACGCGGTCGTGCAGCATCTGGATCTCGAGTTTGAGTTCGGACACGTCAGGAATCGTACTTGTCCACCGAATGGGACTGAAAAGTGCACGGCACCTTATCAGTCGTCCATTCCTCCCAACATCAACGGCAAACGACGCAGGCCGGCCTGCTCCACCCTGACCGGCACCCCCCAGTCCTGCCTGGTCAGGCGGCACGCGGGGTGCTCGATCGCGGGATCGTCGTCGCAACTGGCCGCCTGGGCAACCACATGCAGCACACCCATGTCAACGCCCTCGGCCAACACAAGGCGCCGACTGAGATCTGTACCGGTCCCCGCGCCGTCGACCAGCAATTCCGGCGGTGAGGAGGTGATCTCCAACCTGGTCGACGGGCCGTACCGCTCGTCGAGCTTCTGGCCGGGCGGCGGCTGGAACACGACCGTGAGCTCGACGTCACCGGGAGCGAGCACGGTCGGCGGGCGCTTGACCTGATGCGCCTTGCCCGCGACCAGTTGCTCGTTGTCACCGGGTGAGACCGGCCACTCCAGCCGGTGCGCGGCGGACGCGACGACCACGAGCTTGCCGTCGACGACCGCGGCCGCGGACGGCTCCTTGATGCCGTCGGCGAGCGTCGAGACCTGCCCGGTTCCCGGGTCGTAGCGGCGAATCGCGCCGTTGTACGTGTCCGCGATCGCGACGCTGCCGTCCCCGAGGACCGTGACGCCGAGAGGGTGCTGCAACAGCGCCTGGTCGGCGTCGCCGTCGCGGTGCCCGAAGTCGAAGAGGCCCTTGCCGATCGCGGTGTGCACGACGTGGTCGGTGCCGATCCACCGCAACGCGGACGTCTCGGAGTCCACGAGCCACAACCGGTCACCGTCGGCGGCGAGCCCGGACGTCTGCGCGAAGAACGCCTCCGCCTTGGGGCCGTCGGACAGGCCCTCGACGGTCGTGCCCGCGTACCGGGAGACGGTCGCGGTGATGGGGTCGAACGCGCTGAGGGTGTGGTTGCCCGCCATCGCGATGATGATCTTCCCGTCCCACCACACGACATCCCACGGGCTGGAGAGGTCGATCTCGGCAGCGGGGCCGTCGGTGGGGCCGTCGCGCCACTGCTCACCCGTGCCCGCGATCGTGGTGACCTCGCCGGTGTCCAGGTTCAGCCCGCGCAGCAGGTGGTTGACGGTGTCGGCGACCACCGCCTGGTACCCGGTCCGCGCCGCGACCTCGTCCGGCAGCAGGGCGATCCCGGACGGCTCCGAGAAACTCGGGGCGGTGCCGTCGGACCGTCCCCTTTGGCCCGTGCCGAACCGCCGCACGAGCGTCTCGCCGTCGGCCTCGAGCTCGGCGACACTGTGGTTGGCCGCGTCGGCGACGAGCAAAGTCCCTTGTGGCGTCACGACAACCTTCGACGGGAACCGCAACTCGGTGCGCACGCGCTCCGGCGGGGAGTACGGGCCGTCGCCGCGGTGCAGCGTGCCCTTCTCCTCGTGTTCGCCGACCAGCTCACGGATGACCCGGCGGAGCGCCTCCGCGTGCCCCTCGCCCGCGGCGTGGTGGACCACGTAGCCCTCGGGGTCGATGAGCACGAGCGTCGGCCACGCCTTGACCGCGTAGTTCTGCCACGTGGTCAGCTCCGGGTCGTCAAGCACCGGGTGGTGGACCTCGTAGCGCTCGACAGCGGCAGCGAGCGCCTCCGCGTCCGCCTCGTGCACGAACTTGGGCGAATGCACCCCGATCGTCACGAGGACGTCGGCGTACTCCTCCTCGAGCGGCCGCAGCTCGTCGAGCACGTGCAGGCAGTTGATGCAGCAGAACGTCCAGAAGTCCAGCAGCACGATCTTGCCGCGCAGGTCCGCGAGCGCGAGGTCCTTGTCACCGGTGTTCAGCCAGCCGCGGCCGACGAGTTCCGGTGCCCTGACACGGGCGCGGCGTGTGGTCGAGGAGGTCACGCACCTAGTCAACACGACTACTGCCACCTGGTATTTCCTGATCCACCTGACGGGACGAACTCCCGTAGCCAAGACGGTTCGGCTACACCAGGATCGCTGACCATGGCGTTCAAGAACGACTCCACACTCAAATTCCTGCTACTCGAATTACATGAGCGAACACGCGCTTGGTGAAGTTGCACCGTGGTTTTCCGATCACGACCGACGAGGTGAACCAGGCCTGCGCGCAAGTCGCGAACTACCTGCGTGCGTTCGACGAGGACAGAGTCGGGGTCCCTACCCGGCATGGCATCGACGCGAGACGAGCGAGTGCCACGGTGGTTGCCGGGCACCCCATGTACGACGTCGAATTCACCGAGCAGCAGGTCGACGAGGTCCTTCGAGTCCACAACGCCGACCGTTCTCGGACTGAGGTCGTCACGTACAAACAGTTGATCGACAGAGCCCGTCGTGCGCTGGAACTCAGCGCGCCGACCGAAGTCGAGCCAGCCGTGTAGGAGTGCCAAGCGACTTGCCGACGCGGCGCTGAGGCAGCAGAACGGCCAGAAGTCCGGCACCACCACACCCGGTACCTGGTATTTCACCGATCCGCCTGCTGGGAACGCGCCGGTTGGCTAACTTGCAGCGGTGTCCGTCATCGACGAGTTGCTAGACGAATCCGCACTGATGTCGTTCGAGCACCAGGAGCACATGCTCGCAGTGCTCGGGGAGTTCCGCTGGGACGCGACGTTCCGTCCGCCGAGCTTCAGGTTCACCGGTGACCGGACGTTGGAGTGCACCGGTTTCCACGTTCTCGGGTCGGCCGCGCCCGGGCCGCAGTCGTGGTTGTGGAGCTGGGCGAACAAGGAGGCCGACTACCTCCCCGAGCTGGTCGAGCTGGCTTTGCAGGCCCAGGCCTATGGTGTGGAGCACGGCATTTCGCTGCTCGTCGACGATGAGGTCCCGTTCGCCGATCTGCCTGGTTCGCCGACCGATCCGGTGAGGGTCGCGTGGATGATGGGCGAGTTGGTCAAGGCGGTCACGCACACCTGGACCATGTACAACGGCAACCTCGGCCGCGGATCTCGGATCGCGATCATGGTCGAGCACCCCGATCTTGAGCTGCCCCCGCCGAGCGTGTCCTCGATGTCGCGGATCGTGGACGCGCTCGACCGCCTTCAGCTGCCGGACCACCGGCACGCCTTGCACCGCTACGCCGTTGTGCGGGGCTTGGGTGTCGAGGTCAACGACGCCCAGTCGACGATGTCGCTGACCGGACCGGACTTCGAGACGGTCGTGCGGTTCTCGCCGGAGAACTTGCTCGTCGCCGCGTCGACCAGCCGGCTAGCGCACTGAGCTCGGGCCGAGGACTGCCGCACCGAGTTCGGTCACCCGGGCTTTCAGGCCGCGGTCGGCGGTGACGACGTAGCAGGTCCGGTCCGTGCCCTCGGTGCGGACGAGGCCCACGATGGCGTCGTCGCCGTCGCCCGAAGTTGACGCCGGGACCACGCGGACCGTGTCGGAGGACTCCACGCCGCGTGCCTTGCCCTCGACGACCATCACCACGTCGACAGGTGGCCGCACACCGGCAACGCCCGTGGCCGGCAGGTCCGCGAGGGAGTCGCGGAGGCGTTCGGTCGCGCCGAACCTGTCGCGCCACCAGCCGTCCGGGACCGAGCCGACCACGTTGGCGGCGTCGATGATCAGCAGCGGGGTCATGCTTCGGCCTTTTCCTTGAGGCGGCGCAAGGTCGTGGCGATGTTCTCGGTGTTCGTCCTGCCCCGGTCGGACACCCCTGTCGCCAGGTAGGCCAGGCCGAGGAACCAGCGCGGGCGGCGGTCCCACGTGCTTTCGGTGACGACGCAGCCGTTTTCCGCCGGGGTGATCGAGTACGTCCAGCGTGAGACCGGGATGCCCATCGAGGCCACGTTGAACGCGAACCGGCGGCCGGGCGCGGCGTCGGTCACGGTCGAGACCGTCGACCAGCGGCGCACGCCTCGGCGGTTCACGCCACGGAAGCGGGTTCCGATCGTCACCGTTGTCGCGCCGTCGAGCAGGGTGCAGCTGACGGTCTCCTCCGCGAGGCCAGCCAGTGACCGCGGGTCGCTGATCAGCTCGTAGACCGACTCCGGCGCGGCGTTCACCGTGATCTCGCCGGTCGCGGTGGGTTGCATCCCGTCTCCCTTAGTTGCGCCTGAGCATCCGGGTCAGGCCCGCCGCCGCCGTGGTCGCCAGCACCCAGCCGGTCGCGATCAGCCCGGTCGCCACCCATTGTGAGGCTCCCGGTGCCTGCCAGCGATTCTTGTTGCCGAAGTCGATGATCGGCACGAGCAGGTCCAATGTGTAGAGAACCGGGTTCCAGATCAGCGTGTCGTCGGAGTTGATCTCGTTCGGCTCGCCGCGCAGCGCGAACCAGACGCTGCCGAGCACCAGGCACACCAGCAGCCACACCAGGGCGCGCGTCGGCCGGTAGCCGTAGCCGACCATCGAACGCTGCAACCAGCTCCACAGCCGCACGCCCGGCCACAGGACACGCATGCCCTCCGCCAATGCGGCGTAACGCCATCGGTGTTTCTCGATCAGGACCGTCGCCGCGTGTTCCTCGTTGCCCGCCGCGCGGAACACGGCCGCCAGCTGGTCGTACGGGCCAGGGCTGTAATGGCCCTGCATCGAGGTGCGCAGCCACCGTAATCGGGTGCGGACCTTCTCGTCGTCCTTCAGGTCGATGGGGACGGCCAGCGACTCGTAGCGGAAGTCCTCGAGGTCGATCCGTCCCGTGCCGTCCCAGAACTTCTCGTTGTCCGCCAACGAGGCACAGCGCGCGTGCCGCAGCGTCACACGGCCACGCGGTGCCTGGCCCACGGTCAGCACGAGCTCCTGCGCGACCATGCCGTGGGCGTTCAACGCCGTTCCGCCAAGGCCTGATCCGAGGATCGCACCGTCGAAATTGGCTTCACGGCCGATCTCCGCGCGGTGCATCCGCACGCCGCCGTGCGCGGCGAACGGCCGGTGCCCGGCGGCGAGGATCAGGTCACGCCCGATCGTCGCGGCGCGGATGTCGACCGACGGCGCCACCGCGCCGGTGCGCATGTTCTTGCCCGGCTCGGTCAACCGGGAGCCGCGCAGGTCCAGGTTCGCGCCGATCTTGGCGCCCTGGAACGACAGGCACCCGGCGGCTTCGATGAACCGGCCGTCCAGGTTGCTGCCGACGGCCAGCCGCCGGGCGAGGATCACGTCCGAATCGGGGTTGCGCAGGTTCGTGCCGTCCAGCAACAGGTTGCCGCTGATGGACACGTCGACCATCCGCGCCTGCCCGGCCAGGCGCATCGACCGGGCGTCGAAGTCACCGCTGATCTGCGTTCCGTCCAGGTGCAGTGCCCGGTGCGGCCACGGCGGGTCCTGCTCGCCGGACACGTCGATGTCCGCACTGGACAACCGCAGCGAGCCGCCGATCACGGCGTTGACGATCCGCAGCGTGCCGTTGGACCGCAGGCCGCGGTCCAGTTCGAGGTTTCCCTCCACCCTGAGCCGGTCGGCGATCAGTGTCGCGCTCACGTCGAAACCCGGGTCGCCGGTGACCTCGGTGCCGGTCGTGTCGCCGTGGTTGAGCTCGGCGCCGCGCAGCGAGAAGTCGCTCTCCACCCTGGTCGCGGGCAGGAACACCCAGCCGGTCGACGAGAACCGGGCGCCGGTGTTGACGTCGATGCCGCACAACAGGTTCCCGCCGACGTGCAGGCCGTATCCGTTGAGCGCGTAGCCTTCGGGGTTGTCCAGGACAGCACCGGAGAAGTTCACGTTGCCGCCCGCGCGCAGTCCGGGCATCCGGATCTCACCGCGCGCCACCAAGTTGTTGGCCAGCAACGCGCCGGCGCACACCAGCCGGTCGGCCTGCAGCGCGCGGCCGGTGTGGTTGCCGAGCCTGCTGTCCGCCAGGTTGAGCGAGCCCTCGATCTGGGTGTCGACGAGGTCGACCGCCGAACCGTCCACTGTGGTCGACGCGAGGACGAGGTCGTTGTCGCACCGCATGTTCTTGGCCTGCAGGCCGGGCAGCCAGCAGTCGCGGAACTCCAGTCCGGCGAGCTTGGCCTGCCGCAGGTCCGGCGGGTGCTCGAAGCGGCACCGGACGAACTCGATGACGTACGGGAACTCCAGCGCCCGCAGGTTCAGCGAACCGGTGAGGAAGCGGTCCTCGACGAGGATCACCGGCGGGCTCGCGGACCTGCGACGCAGCCGCAAGCCCGCGCCGTCCGGCTCGGTCACCCGGCGGACCACGTCCGAGGCGGACATGTGGGCCCACTTGCCGGGATTCGGGTCGGACACGTCCAGGCGTGGCGGCTCCTCCGGTGCGGAGCCGCCACGGTTGCCCGGCAAACCGTCAGTCCTTGCGCAGCACGCGGGACAGGAACGCCTTGGTGCGTTCGTGTTTGGGCGAGCGGATCACGTCTTCCGGCGCACCCGCCTCGACCACGACGCCGCCGTCCATGAACACCACGGAATCGGCGACCTCACGCGCGAACTCCATCTCGTGCGTGACCACGACCATGGTCATGCCGTCCTTGGCCAGCTGGCGCATGACAGCGAGCACGTCACCGACGAGCTCGGGGTCCAGCGCCGAGGTCGGCTCGTCGAACAGCATCAGCTTGGGCTGCATGGCCAGTGCCCGCGCGATGGCGACGCGCTGCTGCTGGCCGCCGGAGAGCTGACGCGGGTAGTTCTTCGCCTTGTCGGCCAGCCCGACCTGTTCGAGCAACTCGGCTCCGCGCGCACGGGCCAGCGCCTTGGATTCGCCCTTGACCTGCACCGGCGCCTCGATCACGTTCTCAAGCGCGGTCATGTGCGGGAACAGGTTGAAGCGCTGGAAGACCATGCCGATCTCCTGGCGCTTGTGCGCGACCTCGTTCTCCTTGAGCTCGTAGAGCTTGTCGCCGCGCTGCTGGTAGCCGACGAGTTCGCCGTCCACCGACAGCCGGCCCGCGTCCACCTTCTCCAGGTGGTTGATGCAGCGCAGGAAGGTCGACTTGCCGGAGCCGGACGGCCCGATGATGCACATCACCTCACCGGGCTGGACCTCCAGGTCGATGCCCTTGAGCACCTCGAGGCTGCCGAAGCGCTTGCACACGCCCTCGGCTTTCACCATCGCGGTCACTTGCGCTCCTTCCGCTGCCCGAGCCGGAAGCCGAACATCCGGCTCGCCCAGCCGGTCGTGCGGACCGTTGACTGGCTGTACTTGCGCTCGATGAAGCCCTGGAACACCGTCAGCACGCTGGTGCAGACCAGGTACCAGATCGCCGCGACGATCAGCAGCGGGATGACCCGGTAGTTCTGGGCGTAGATCTGCTGGACGACGACCGTGAGCTCGGTGTAGCCGATCACCGTGACCAGCGAGGTGGTCTTCAGCATCGAGATCAGCTGGTTGCCGGTCGGCGGGATGATCACGCGCATGGCCTGCGGCAGCACGATCCGGCGCAGTGTCCTGGCCCTGGTCATGCCCAGCGCGCCCGCGGCCTCGGTCTGCCCCTCGTCCACCGACGAGATACCGGCGCGGACGATCTCGGCCATGTAGGCGGCCTCGTTGAGCCCCAGTCCGAGCAGGGCCGCGATCGGCAGCGTGATCGTCGCGGTGGTCTCGAAGGTGACGAACTCCGGGCCGAACGGGATGCCCAGCCCGAACGTCGGGTAGAGGGCGCTCAGGTTGGCCCAGAAGATCAGCTGCGTGATCAGCGGTGTGCCGCGGAACAGCCAGATGTAGACGCCCGCGGCCCCGGAGAGCACCGGGTTGGGCGACAGCCGCATCACCGCGAGGATGACGCCGCCGACGATGCCGATGGCCATCGCCGCCACGGTCAGCCACAGCGTGGTGACCAGTGCTTTGACGATCCGGGTGTCGAACAGGTACGGGCCGACCAGTTCCCAGCGGAAGTTCGGGTTGACGATGATGCTGCGGACGGCGAGCGCGGCCAGCACGAGCACGACCGCGCCGCCGATCCAGCGGCCGTAGTGCCGCACCGGAACCGCTTTGATCGGTTCCGGGCGGCGTTCTTCGGTTGACAAAGACAAGGGACTCTCCAGATCAGCCCGCCGGTGCGGGGTTCACCTCAGACTTGGTGACCGCGCCCTGCTGAACGCCCCACTTCTCCAGGATCTTCTTGTACGTGCCGTCCTCGATCAGCGCCTGGATCGCACCCTGGACGGCCTTGGCGTACTCACCCTTGCCCTTGGGCAGCGCGAGGCCGTAGGGCGCGCTGTCGTAGACCTGGCCGAACTGCTCGAGCTGGCCGTTGGTCATCTTGAGCGCGTAGTCGACGACCGGCGAGTCGGCCAGCATTCCCTGGACGCGCTTCGAGCTCAGCGCCAGGTTGGCGTCGGTCTGGTTCTGGAACTGCTGGACGTTGATGTCCGGCTGCCCGGCCTGCTTGCACTTGGCCGTGCGGGCCTCGAGGTCCTCGACCTGGACAGTGCCCTTCTGGACAGCGATGTTCTTGCCGCACAGCGTGTCCAGCGTGAGCTTGTCGGGGTTGCCCTTCAGCACGGCACCGGAGGTGCCCGCGCTGAAGTACGACACCATGTCGACCTCTTTGAGGCGGTCGGCGTTGATGGTCAACGACGACATCGCGGCCTCGTAGCGGCCGGACGCGAGCCCGGCGATGATGCCGTCGAACGCCGTGTTCTGGTACTCGACTGTGACACCGAGCTTCTGCCCGATGGCCTTGCCGAGGTCGACGTCCATCCCGACGACCTTGTCGTTCTCGACGAACTCGTTCGGCGGGTAGCTCTGGTCCTGCCCGATGAGGATCTTGCCGTCGGCCTTGATCTCCGCGGGCAGCAGCGCCGCGAGCTTGTCGTCCTTCGCCGCCGCCGGGATCTCCGCCGACTGGCTGTTGCCGGGCGCCCCACCACCGCCACCGGGGTTGTCCTGCACGGTTCCACACGCCGCCGCCAGTGTCGCCAACGCCATCGTGGGCAACAGGGCGAGCAACTTGTGCCTGGTCCGTAGCGCCACAGGTCACTCCTTCTCTTGGTCAAGTGTCCGCATACTGCCACTTGTTAGCGCCCGTTCCCAGCAAGCACCCGTTACGACCTGGTCACCGAGCAGCTGATTGGCCGATCCGCTTCGCCGGTCCGGTGTGTCGCCTACGATTCCCACGGTGACCAGACGATCGCTGCCACCGTCGAAAGTGCTCGGGACGATGCTCGCGGGAGCGGTCGGCGACGCGCTCGGCGCGCCGATCGAGTTCGACTCCATCGAAGGCATCCGGCAGCGGTACGGCCCGCAGGGCCTGCAGGACTACGTCCCCTCGTACACCGGCACCGGCGAGATCACCGACGACACGCAGATGACGCTGTTCACCCTGGAAGGCCTGCTCAGGGCGCACGCGGGGCAGCGGCGGGGGACCGCGATCGACCTGACCATGGTCATGCAGCACGCCTACCAGCGCTGGCACCACACGCAGGGCACGCCGTGGGAGCGCTGCGGCGGTGTGTTCGCGCAGCAGTCGGCCGAGCCGGACGGCTGGCTGATCACCAACCGCGGCTTGTTCCACCGGCGCGCGCCAGGTGGCACGTGCCTGGCGTCGCTGCGGGCGTTCGTGAACACGGGCAGCCCGACGACGCCGGACAAGCGGATCAACGACTCCAAGGGCTGCGGCGGCGTGATGCGGGCGGCTCCGGTGGCGTTCTGGTCGGAGGACCCGGCGGAGATCTTCGACATCGCCGTGCGGAGTGCCGCGCTCACCCATGGCCACCCCAGCGGCTTCCTGTCCGCGGGTGTGCTGGCGGTGATCGTCAGCGAACTGCTCGAGGGCACGGCGCTGCCGGACGCGATCACCGTGGCGCGGGAACACCTGCTGCGCTGGGACGACCACCAGGAACAGCTGGACATCTTGGACAAAGCCGTCGAACTGTCGCCGCACCGGCCGGATCCGGAGACCATCGCGGCGCAACTCGGCGGCGGCTGGGTCGGCGAAGAGGCCCTCGCGATCGGGGTGTGCGCCGCGCTGTGCGCCGACACCATGGCCGACGGCCTGCTGATGGCCGTCAACCACTCCGGCGACAGCGACTCGACCGGGGCGATCTGCGGCAACATCCTGGGCGCCGCGTGGGGCATCGACGCGGTCCCGGCCGAGTGGCTGGCCCAGCTGGAGCTGCGCGAGGTGATCGAACGGCTGAGCCTGGACGCCGTCGTGGAGTTCGGGCCGAAGCCGTTGCACGATTCGGCCTGGTACGCCCGCTACCCGGACTGGTGACATGACCGCGCTCAGCCGTCTTCTCGCGGCCGACTGGGAGAACCAGGACCTGGGGCTCGACCACATCCGGTCCCGCACGAAGCTGATGGTGGAGTTCCTGCGCAGGATCGCGCTCTGGAGCGACGCGTACGACGTCCCGCCCCAGCGGCACTGGCCCTTCATCGACCTGGGCACGTACGTGGCGCCCGACCTGCGGGCGGCTCCCGACGTGCTCGACCGCCTCACCGAGGTCGAGACGTACCTCGGGCGCTACGAGGCGCGCAGGGCAGCCGAGGCCGCACTGCATTGGGACGTCGTCAAAGGCGCCGCCGACCTGCCCGACCTGCCTGACCCGTACGAGCCGTACCTGCTGTTCCTCGAACGCGGCGGCGGGTTCTACATCGACAAGGGGCTCTTCATCGACTTCTACGCCGCGGTCCCGATGAAACGCCCGCAGGACTGGCGTGACCGGAAGCCGGTTCCCATCGACCCGGCGTCCCTCGACGCCTACGACACCGCGTGAACGACCCGGCGGTCGAGCAAGCTGTCCGGCTGCAGCTGGGCATGGCGCACCTGGTCGAGCAGACGGCGCCCGCGGGCTTCGCGCCGAAGGTCGCGGTGGGGCTGGATGTGGCGTACGCGCAGGACTCGGATCGGCTGATCGCGGCAGCGGTGTGTGTCGACATGACGACACTGACGATTGTGGACAGTGCGGTGCACGAGGCCGTCGCCGACTTCCCCTACGTCCCGGGGCTGTTCGCGTTCCGCGAGCTGCCCGCGCTGCTCCCGGCGCTGGCTAAGCTGACCACCAGCCCGGACGTGCTGGTCTGCGACGGGCAGGGGCTGGCGCACCCGCGCGGGTTCGGGCTCGCCTGCCACATCGGGGTCGAGACGGGGCTGCCGTCGATCGGGGTGGGGAAACAAGCGCTTGGCCAATTCGAGGCGCCGGGACCGACCCGCGGCGACTGGAAGCCGTTGGTGGACAACGGCGAGACCGTCGGACGCGCGTTGCGCACGCAGGACGACGTCAAGCCGGTGTTCGTGTCCGTCGGCCACCGGATCGACCTCGACACCGCGTGCGACCTGGTGCTGAAACTGAGCCCCCGGTACCGGCTGCCCGAGACCACCCGGGCAGCCGACCACCTCGGTCGCGAGGCCCTAGCGGGTCGCGTGGGAGTGCAGGACGTGCGCGACTGACGTCGTCACGCGCGCGGCCTGGCTGAGGTGCAGCCACTCGTCGGGCACGTGGATGTTGCTGTCCGAGCCGACCGCGCCCGTGACCAGGAACTGGGCCGCCGGGTAGGTCGTGGCCAGCAGGCCCATGAACGGGATCGAGCCGCCGAGGCCCACGGTGCCCCATGGCGCGTCGAACACCGTCGTGCTCACGTCGTCCAAAGTGGTCCGCAGCCACGGCGCCAGCTCCGGCGCGTCCCAGCCGTCGGCCAGGTCGGAACGGGTCAGCTCGACCTGTGCGCCGTAGGGGACGTCGGTGGTCAGCGCCTGCTTCAACTGCTCGAGGGCCGCGGTCGCCCCGGCGGTCGGCGGCAGCCGGAAGCTCAGCGACAGCGTGGTGAACGGCCGCAGCACGTTGCCCGCGTCGAGCGGCTCGGGCATGCCGGAAGCGCCGATCACCGACAGCGTCGGCCGCCAGCTGTTGTTCAGGATCAGCTCGAGGTCGTCGGCCACGACCGGGCGGGTACCCGCGGCCAGCGGGAACGCCGTGCCGGCCTTGCCCGCCGCGGCCGCCGCGCTGACCTTGGCCTCCTCGATGCGGTGCGGCGGGATGTCCACGTTCATCGCCGACAGCAGGACCTCGCCGGTGGTGGAGTTCTCCAGCCGGTCGAGCAGGGTCCGCATGATCCGGAACGAACTCGGCACGATCCCGCTCGCCAGCCCGGAGTGCGCGCCGGCGTCGAGCACGCGCACGGTCACGTCCACCGAGACCATGCCGCGCAGCGAGGTGGTCAGCCACAACCGCGAGTAGTCGCTACCGCCCGAATCCAGGCACACCACCAGAGTCACGTCGCCGAGGCGGTCACGCAGGTGCTCCAGGTAGGGCGCGAGGTCGGGGCTGCCCGATTCCTCGCTGGTCTCCAGCAGGATCACGCACCGCGCGTGCGAACCGCCCCCGGCCCGTACGGCCTCGATGGCTGCCGTGGCGGCGTAACCCGAGTAACCGTCGTCCGCGGCGCCACGCCCATACAACCGGCCGTCGCGCAGAACAGGCGTCCACGGACCGAGTCCCTCGCCCCAACCGCCGACAGGCGGCTGCTTGTCCAGGTGCCCGTAGAGCAGGACCGTCCCGGCGTCCTCCGCGCCCGGGGTTGCCGGCACATCCACCATCACCAGTGGCGTCCGGCCTTCCAGCCGCACGGTCTCGACCGTCGCCCCCGGCAGGTTCCGCGCGGTGATCCACTTGCTGACGTGCGCGGCGGCGTCGTCCAGGTGCCCCGTCGCCGCCCAGTTCGGGTCGAACGCGGGTGACAGCGCGGGAATCGTGACCAGCTCGGACAAACTGGGCAGGATCTCCGCATCCCAGAGCCGGCTGACGGTCGAGTTCAGGGTGTTGTGCTCCACCCCCCGATCCTGTCACGAGTGCGTGGGTGGCCCAGATCACATTTGCCCGGCCGGGTGTCCGCCGACCGCAGGATCGAGATTGCGCCGAACGTGCTCTGGCGTGCGCGGCGGGCCTGCTCGCTAGGCAGCCCGATCATCGGTGATCCTACGATTTCCCCTGCTCAAGAGGATTTCGAGCCAATTTCACGACCGCGCCGGACTCACCAGATCGGGGAATGGCATGCCAGGATGGAATGTGACAGCCGTCAACGCCGACCGCCGCTGTCCGCCTCCCAACCCGAGGTGGCGGCGCGCGCCGGAGTAGGCCCCCAGGCGCCGTCACGAGCGATGCCGTGGCCTCGAACACGAGGAGAAAGCCGCATGTCGTCCCCAGAACAGTGGACGCACCCGGAGCCGGGAGGCGGTCCAGCCGCAACCGCGGCGAAACCGACCCCAGAACAGGTGATCGCGGGTTTGCGTGCGACCAACGAAGGCGGCGCGGAGCTGGTGGAGCTCCTGACGCCGGAGGGTGAGCGAGTAGCGAACCCCGAGTTCGACAAGTACGTCGACGACATCGGTGCCGAACAGCTGCGCGGCCTGTACCGCGACATGGTTCTCGTTCGCCGCGCCGACCGTGAGGGCAACGCCCTGCAGCGCCAGGGCCAGCTCGGCATCTGGGTCCCGCTGCTGGGCCAGGAAGCCGCGCAGATCGGCGCGGGCCGTGCGCTCAAGCCGCAGGACATGGCGTTCCCCAGCTACCGCGAACACGGTGTCGCGTGGTGCCGCGGGATCAAGCCGGAGCAGATCCTCGCCACGTTCCGAGGCACCCAGCACTCCGAGTGGGACCCGGTGCAGCACCGGTTCCACCCGTACACGATCGTGATCGGCAACCAGGTCGTGAACGCGGCCGGGTACGCGATGGGCCAGCGCTTCGACGGCAAGGTCGGCAACGAGCCGGACGCCGAGGCCACCATGGTCTTCTTCGGCGACGGCGCCACCAGCCAGGGTGACGTGCACGAGGGCTTCGTGTGGGCCGCGGTGTACGACGCCCCCGTCGTCTTCTACTGCCAGAACAACCAGTGGGCGATCTCCGAGCCGACCGAGCGGCAGAGCAGGCTCCCGCTGTACCAGCGGGCCCGCGGCTACGGCTTCCCCGGCATCCGCGTTGACGGCAACGACGTGCTGGCCTGCCTGGCGGTGTCCCGCTGGGCGCTGGAGGAGTGCCGGACGGGCAACGGCCCGGTGCTGATCGAGGCGTTCACGTACCGGATGGACGCGCACACCACCTCCGACGACCCGACGCGCTACCGGCTGTCGGACGAGCTGGAGGCGTGGAAGCTCAAGGACCCGATCGAGCGCGTCCGCGTGCACCTGGTGCGCAGCGGCATGGCCGAGCCGGAGTTCTTCGACGAGGTGCAGGTCGAGGCCGACCAGCTGGCGTCCGAGCTGCGCGCGTACTGCTTCAACATGCCGGACCCGCCCGCCGAGCGGATCTTCTCGAAGGTCTACGCCGGCGGGAACCCGGTGCTGGACCAGCAACGCGACGAGTACTTGGACTACCTGGCCGGTTTCGAGGGAGGTGCGCACTGATGGCGGCACCAGTGATGGACAAGAAGGTGGCTGTGCCCGCGGCGCCCACGAAGCTGACCATGGGCAAGGCGATCAACATGGGGCTGCGCGCCGCGATGGAGCGCGACCCCAAGGTCCTCGTGATGGGTGAGGACGTCGGCAAGATGGGCGGCGTCTACCGGATCACCGACGGACTGCAGAAGGACTTCGGCGAGCACCGCGTGCTGGACACCCCGCTGTCCGAGTCGGGCATCGTCGGCACCGCCGTCGGCCTGGCCGTGCGCGGTTTCCGGCCGGTGTGCGAGATCCAGTTCGAGGGCTTCATCTTCCCCGCGTTCGACCAGATCTCCAGCCAGGTCGCCAAGCTGCACTACCGCACGCAGGGCATGCTGAAGCTGCCGCTGGTGATCCGCGTGCCGTTCGGCGGCGGTGTCGGCGCGGTCGAGCACCACTCCGAGTCGCCGGAGGCCTACTTCGCGCACATGCCCGGGATCAAGGTCGTGTCCTGCGCGAACCCGGTGGACGCGTACTGGATGATCCAGCAGGCGATCGACAGCGACGACCCGGTGATCTTCTTCGAGCCGAAGCGGCGCTACCACGAGAAAGCCGAGATCGACACGGACGCGACGCCGTACCCGCTGTTCAAGTCGCGTGTCGTGCGGCCCGGGACGACCGCGACGCTCGCGTCGTACGGTCCGCTCGTGAAGACCTGTCTGGACGCGGCGACCGCGGCCGCGGAGGACGGGCAGGACCTCGAGGTGATCGACCTGCGCACGCTGTCGCCGCTGGACCTGGACCCGGTGTTCGAGTCGGTGCGCCGCACCGGGCACCTGGTCGTGGCCAGTGAGGCGCCGGGTGAGGTGTCGATCGCGTCCGAGATCGCCGACCGGGTGCAGCGCGAGTGCTTCTACTCGCTGGAGGCGCCGGTGCTGAAGGTGACCGGGTTCGACACGCCGTACCCGCCGTCCAAAGTCGAGGAGGAGTACCTCCCCGACCTGGACCGCGTGCTCGATGCCGTCGACCGTTCGCTGGCGTGGTGACCCGTGCCCGACTTCAAGCACTTCCCCCTTCCTGACGTCGGTGAAGGCCTTGTCGAGGCGGAGATCCTGACCTGGCACGTCCAGGTCGGCTCCACGGTCAAGGTCAACGACATCTTCGTGGAGATCGAGACCTCGAAGGCGGCGGTCGAACTGCCGGCGCCGTACGAGGGCGTGGTCACCGAACTGCTGGCCCAGCCGGGTGAGACGGTCGCGGTCGGAACGCCGATCATCGTGTTCGACGTGGACCCCGGCGGCGCGGCGAAGTCCACTCCGGACTCGTCCGGCGGCGGTACCAAGATCGGTGAGGAGAGCGCGGACGGCCGGATCCAGAGCCTGGTCGGCTACGGCCCGAAGACCGGTGCGGCGAAACGCCGTGCCCGCAAGGGTTCCGCTCCCGCTCCAGTCGCTCCTGCCCCAATCGCTCCTGCCCCGGTCGCGGCGGCCCCGGTCGTCGTCGAACCCGAACCGGTGCCGGAGCCCGAACCCGTCGCGACGGCACTGCCCGGTGGGTACGTGCCGCTGGCCAAGCCGCCAGTCCGCAAGCTGGCCAAGGACCTGGGCGTCGATCTGCGCCAACTGGCCGTCGCGGGCCAGGTCATCACGCGTGACGACGTCGAACGCGCGGCGGCGCCCGCCACTGCCCCGGAGGCGCCCGCCGTGGTGTCCTCGGGCGAGCGGGAACGCCGCGTCCCGGTCCGCGGTGTCCGCAAGGCGACCGCGAAGGCCATGGTGGACAGTGCGTTCACCGCGCCGCACGTCACCGAGTTCATGACCATCGACGTCACGCCGATGATGGAACTGCGGGCGAGGCTCAAGAACCACCCGCGGTTGCGTGACGTGAAGCTGACACCGCTGACCTTCGCGGCGAAAGCCGTGCTGCTGGCGATGAAGCGGACGCCGGACATCAACGCGGTGTGGGCGGGCGACGAGATCGTCTACAAGTCCTACGTGCACCTGGGGATCGCCGCGGCCACCCCGCGTGGCCTGGTCGTGCCCAAGGTCCACGACGCGGACCAGCTGTCGCTGCGGGAACTGGCGCAGGCGCTCGAAGCGCTGACCGACAAGGCCCGTGCCGGCAAGACCACCCCGGCGGAGATGGCGAACGGCACGTTCACCATCACCAACATCGGGGTGTTCGGTGTGGACACCGGGACGCCGATCATCAACCCGGGCGAGTCCGCGATCCTGGCGCTCGGCACGATCCGCGACATGCCGTGGGTGGTCGACGGCCAGGTGGTGCCGCGCAAGATCTGCCAGCTGTCGCTGAGTTTCGACCACCGCGTGATCGACGGTCAGCAGGGCTCCGAGTTCCTCGCGGACGTGGGTGCCCTGCTCGCCGACCCGAGCATCGCGATCACTTACTAGAACCTCGTGAGTGGTTGGTCCGGTTAGAACCGGACCAACCACTCACGAGGGGTTTCGGCCGGTGAGGCCGAGGATCCGGTCCAGCAGTGGGGCGTCTGCGGGTACGGGCACTTCCGGCCCGTAGACGCCCATGTCGCGACCCCATTCGACGTTCGCGACGAGCTCCTTGTGCACGTATTCGAGCAGGTCCGCGTCGAATTCCAGATGCTGGCCGGTGGCGCGGGCCAGGTCGGTGCCGTGGATGACGACCTCGCCGGTGACCATGCCGCCGACCAGCGCCGCGGGCAGTTCGGTCGGGCCGCCCATGTGCGTGGTGCCGTCCCAGGCGGCCGGTTCGCTCCAGGCCGCGGCGAGTTTCGCCAAGTTCGCGACCAGCTCGTCCTGCCAGTCGTCCGGGACGTCGGTCTCGTCTTCGGGAGTGTCCGGCGGCGGCACGAGTTCCTTGCGTGCGGCGCCTTCCAGCGACGGTCCCCAGTACAGCAGGTGGTTGAGCAGCTTGCGGACGTCGTAGTCGCGGCACGGCGTCGGCGCGCCGAGCTGGTCCGGCTTGATCCCGTTGACGACGTCGATGACGGGGCCGGTGGCGTGCTCGATCAGCTGGTTTCCTGACATGCGCGCAACAGTAGGGTGGGCTGCGGGGCGTGTATTGAACAAAGGCGACGGATGCGACGGGACCCGCGTGAACTGGCCTGGCGGAAGTTCCAGAGCCACGAGTTCGCCGCGCCCGCAGCGGATCTGGCGCCGTACGTCGCCCGGTACTGGATGGTCGAGTGGGACTACGCGGAGCCGTACCGGCAGCTGATCGTGCCGTACCCGAACGTGCACCTGACCTTCCACGAGGACAGTGCCGTGGGAGATGGGGCGAACGTCAACGGCGTCTCCAGCGGGCACGTGTTCCAGGTGCTCGACGGCCGCAGGAAAGTCTTCGGCATCGCGTTCCGGCCGGGGATGTTCCGGCCGTTCCTCGGCCGCGCGGTCGCCACCATCACCGACCGGGTCATCCCGGCCACCGGGGTTTTCCCCGGCACGCCGGCGAAGTACGCGATCGGTGAGGTGGAGGACTTCCTGCGGGCGAACCTGCCCGAACCCGACCCCAAGGCCGAGCTGGCCGCGCGGGTCGTCGAGCTGATCACGGCGAAACCCGGGATCGTGCGCGTCGACGAACTCGCGACGGCGTTCGGCACGACTGTCCGGCAGTTGCAGCGCCTGTTCGCCGAACACGTCGGTGTCGGGCCGAAATGGGTGATCCGCCGCTACCGGTTGCACGAGGTGACCGAGCGGATGGCCAAGGGCGACGCGATCGACTGGGCCGGTCTCGCCGCCGAACTCGGCTACGCCGACCAGGCCCACTTCACCAGGGACTTCACCAGGATGTTCGGTGAGACGCCGACGCGTTACGCGGAGCGCTACTGAGCAACGTCAAGCAGGGCAACGTGTTCCGGCGCGAGCTCCAGGTCGAACGAGCGCGCGTACGCCTCGTAGTGCTCCCATGTCCGCGGCCCGACGATCGGCGCGACCTGGTTCGACACCTGCAACAACCAGGCCAGCACGACCTGGCTGGCGGTCACGCCCAGCTCCCGGGCGACCTTGCCGAGGGCCGCCAGCTTCGCGTCGGCCTCCGGGCTGTCGTACTGCTTGTAGATCGACTTGGCCCTGCCACCTTCTTCGTAGGAACCCTGGAGGATCGGCGCGTACGCGGCCAACGTGACGTCCGGGTTGTGCTCCAGCCACGCCAGCATGTCGGCGGCTGCGACATTGCGGCGGCTGCGCACCGGGTCGAGGTACGTGAACTGCTGCTGCGCGACGATCGGCACGGCCCAGCCGTTGGCGCGGGCCAGTGCGCGGATCCGCTCCAGCCGCCAGGTCCAGACGTTGCTCCAGCCGACGTGACGGACTTTGCCCGCGCGCACGATCTCGTCGAGCGCCTGCAGCGTCTCCTCCAGCGGAGTCGCCATGTCGTCGACGTGGATGTAGTAGAGGTCGACGTGGTCGGTCTGGAGCCTGCGCAGGCTGTCGTCGATGCCGCGCCGGATCACGTCGGCACCCGCGCCGACGAAGTACGGCTCGGCGTCGCCGGTTTCCCGTGCCGCCGCGTAGTCGGCGAGCAGCGCCGACACCTTGGTGGCGAGGAAGACCTTGTCACGCCTGCCTTTCAGCAGCTCGCCGAGGATCTGCTCGCTCTCGCCGCCTTCGCTCGTGTCCGAGTTCCACCACGAGTAGCAGTCGGCGGTGTCCAGGAAGTCGCCGCCCGCGTCGAGGTACGCGTCCAGGATGCGGCTGGACGTCGGCTTGTCGGCGAGCGTGCCCATGGACATGCAGCCGAGCGCGACCTGGCTGACGGTCTGTTCTCCCAGTTGAACTCTCTTCATGTGATCAAACCTAGGAGTGATCGGTCCGGTATTACAGTCCACTTCTGTGAGCAGATCGCAGACCAATTTGGGGTGGGACGTCCTGCTGGCCGTGTCCGGGCCGGGTGCGGACCAGCTCGCCCGCGCGTTGCGCGGAGCGATCAGGGACGGGGTGCTGCGCAAGGGCGCGACACTGCCGCCGAGCCGACGGCTGGCCGGGGATCTGCAGTGCTCGCGGTGGGTGGTCACGCAGGCGTACGCCCAACTGGTCGCCGAGGGATACCTGGAGGCCCGCGCCGGGTCGGCCACGCGCGTGCATTGCTGGGCGGACGAGATCTGGCGGCCCGTACCTCCCAAACCCGCCGCGCCACCACCGCGGTACGACCTCGCACCCGGACTGCCCGACCTGCGAGCGTTTCCCCGTAAACGCTGGTCGGACGCGGTCCGTGACGCGTTGTCGACGGCGCCGCACACCGACCTCGGCATACCGGCCGCGGGCGGCCATCCCCGGTTGCGCACGGTCCTGGCCGAGTTCCTGCACCGGACCCGAGGTGCGGTCACCAACGACGTGCTCATCTCGCAGGGCGTGTGCCACGGCGTGACGTTGGTCGGCCGTGCGCTGCACGCCGAGGGCATCACGCGGATCGCGGTGGAGGAGCCGGGCTGGACCAAGGTCTGGCGTGCCGCCGAGGACGCGGGACTTGAGCCCGTCCCCGTGCCGGTCGACGCGGACGGGTTGCGTGTCGAGGACATCCCGGCCGGTGTGCGCGCGGTGGTCGTGACACCCGCGCACCAGTTCCCGTCCGGAGTCGTGCTCTCACCGGAGCGCCGGGCGGCCCTGCTGTCGTGGGCCCGGGACGTCGACGGGGTGATCCTGGAGGACGACTACGACGCCGACTTCCGCTACGACCGCAAACCGGTCGGCACGGTGCAGGGCATGGATCCCCGGCGGGTGTTCCTGTTCGGCTCGGTCAGCAAGACGCTGAGCCCGGCGCTCGGCATCGGCTGGTACGTCGTCCCGCCACAGTGGATTGACAGGGTTCCGACGGCGGCGCCGTCGGTCGTGAACCAGTTGGCGCTGGCCACATTCATCGAGCGGGGCTCGTATCACCGGTACCTGCGCGCCGCCCGGTTGCGGTACCGCGCCAGACGCGACGCCCTGCTGGAGGCGCTCGACCCGTTGGCCGTCTCTGGCGCGGCGGCAGGCCTGCATCTGGTGTTGCCTTTGGACATCGACGCGTCCGAAGTGGTCGACCACGCCGCCGGACAGGGTCTGAAGCTGGTCAGTCTGGACGCGTACCGGACCCGGCCGGGCGATCCGGGGCTCGTGCTGGGTTACGGCAACCTGGCGGACAGTTCGGTGGCCGACGCGGTCGCGGTGCTCAAGGACTCGATAGGTCGAAGTGGTTCGGGAAGTTCGCGACGCAGGGGATGTCGCCCTTGACCTTCACCCGGCCGCGCAGGAACAGCAGCGGCGCGGACGCGTTGCCGGTGGCGACCTTCAGGAAGTCCGTCGGGACAATGGTGACAGTCGCACGTGGATCGCGGTCCTGCACGATGCCCGATGAGCACTGTCCGTTCTCGATGACGGTCTGGTACCGGTCGTAACCACCGGCTTCACACCCGCCGGTGAACCGCCAGTGCAGCACCAGATCCGGCGCGCCGGGCTTGACGTGCCTGCCCATCCGCTCGAACAGCTCGGCCAGCACCACCGGCCGCAGCACGGCGTGCGCCATCAGCGCGTCCAGCTGCGTGACCGAGGCCTGTTCGATGATCCGGATGAACGTGCTGGTGCGCAATGCTGAGAGCTCGACGCCGGTCCCGGCCTTGCCGAGCATGTCCATCGTCTCGATGAGACGGACGAACTGGCCGGGGTCGAGTTTGCCGATGTCGATCGACCGGGCGAACGCGTCGAACGCGCCCAGTTCCGGCTCGTCCGGCAGCCGGTGCCAGGTCTTCAAGGTTTCGGCAGGTCGAACATGCTGAGCATGCCCGCGGCGAACGGCAGATCGCCGCGCAGCTTGAGCTTGCCCGTCATGAACAGCACCGGGGCCGACGCGTTCGACGTGATCAGGCGCAGGAAGTCCTGCGGCGGCATGGTGATCGTGACCCGGCTGGAGTTCGCCATGTCCCGGTTGACCGTGCAGGCACCGTCCGCGATGACGGTCTCGTAGCGGTCGTAACCGCCCTCGCCGCTGCCACCGGAGAACCGCCAGTGCACCACGGCGTTCACGTCACGCGCCTTCTCCTTGCGCAGGTGCGTGGTCATCCGGCGGAAGATCTCGCCGAGGATCAGCGCACGCAGCTCGGGGCGCGACAGCACCTCGTCGAGCTGGCCCTTCGACGCGCCGGAGATCAGCCGCGCGAAGGTCTGCGGGCCCATCCTGGCGATGTCGACGGTGCCGCCGGACAGCCGCTGCAGGCCGGAGATCAGCCGGACGAACTCGTCACCCTTGAGCTTGGCCGGGTCGATCAGCCGCGCGATCTCGTCGATGTCGATGTCGGCGAGGCCGTCGGTCGTGGGTTCCAGCTGGTCGATCAGCGCGATCAGCTCACTGGGGCTGAGCCGGCTGATGGCCTCAACACTGAGGTCGGGCATGAACGCCTCCTCGTTACCTACTCCGGAGTAAGAATACGGTCGGGTAGATACGATGGCAATCTGCCATAAGCGACACGGAGGGGTGGATGCGGTGAGCGTGGAGGACAGGCGAGTCAAACGGCTGCCACGGGAGGTCCGGGAGAAGCAGATCCTGGACGCGGCCGTCCGCGTGTTCTCGGAGCACGGGTACCACGAAGCCTCGATGGACGAGGTGTCCGAGGTGGCGGGCGTGTCCAAGCCGATGATCTACGCCTACCTCGGTTCGAAGGAAGACCTGTTCGCGGCGTGCATCAGGCGTGAGGCGGGGCTGCTGCTCGAGGCGATCGTCGCAGGCGTGGACGCGACGGTGGCGCCGGACATGCAGCTGTGGATGGGCCTGAAAGCCTTCTTCGAGTTCGTGGGCGGCAACAAGCAAAGCTGGCGGGTGCTGCACAGGCAGGTGATCTCGCAGGGCGGCCCGTTCAGCGACGAAGTACTGGCGATGCGCTCGAGGGCGATCACCCTGGTCGACGCACTGCTGGTGGGCGTCGCCACCAAACGAGGCATGGACGAGCACGCGCAGAAAAGCACCGAGGCGATGTCCGCGGCGCTCGTCGGCGCCAGCGAGTCACTGGCCGACTGGTGGCTCGACCACCCGGCGGTACCGACGAGGACAGTGGTGGCCTGGCTGATGAACCTGGTCTGGATGGGCTTCGGCGACCTGGTCGAAGGCAACGTCTGGTCCCCGGCCGAGCACTGAATTCGAAGCCCACCATCCCCACAACAGTCCCCCGCCCAACCCGGGGGGCGTCCCCGGCTCCATTCTATCGGCAACAGGCCTGGTCAACGGGGTTACCGGCCAGTTGTGGACAACCAGATTCGCCGATGATCCCATTGGCGCGAAGTACGCCGGTCAGCCGGTGATCGTGCCGGTCAGATGAGGTTTTCCGCCGCGGGCGTTGAACAGGTCGAACGCCCACCCCGCATCGGTGCGGACCCCGGCGAAGCCGACCTTCGACGGCAGCATCACCGGCAGCTTGAACGACACGTCGACCGTGTACGCGTCCGGCAGCCGTCCTTCGAACGCGGCGATGCTGCGGGCTTTCGTCCACATGCCGTGGGCGATCGCGCGGGGGAAGCCGAACAGCTTGGCGGTCAGCGCGTGCAGGTGGATCGGGTTGCGGTCGCCGGAGACCTCGCCATAGCGGCGGCCTATGTCGTCCGGGACGTACCACTCCGCCTGCGCCTTGGGGGCTTCGGTGGCCTTCTTCTCTCCCGACGAGCCGGAGCCCTTGCGGCGCAGGTAAGTACTGGTGCTGTGCCACACCAGGTCTTCGCCGAGGAGGGCTTCGGTGATCACGTCGAACTGCTTGCCCTTGGGGTGGTCGCGCAGGTTCTCCACGCGGACGCGCAACTGGGGTGCGTCGGTTACGTGGAGTGGGCGCAGCTGGGTGATGCGGTTGGCCGCGTGCACTGTTCCCACCAGGGGGAAGGGGAAGTCGCTGTCGGTCATCAGCTTCACCTGCAGCGGGAAGCCCAGAATGTGCGGGTATGTCACCGGCAGCTGGTCGGTGAGGCGGAAGCCGCACACCTTCGCGTAACGGGACAGGTGTTCCTGGTCGATCGCCACCGACGGCCTGGTGTACACAGTGGACGGTAAGCTGCCGCCGTTCCTGCCGATGCCGGTGATGGCGGCTTTGCCGTACAGCGCCAGCAGGTTCGGGGGCGCGTCCAGTTCGCGGGTGTGTGTGATCGGCACGGGTCACGCTCCGATCAGGCTCTGGCCGCAGACGCGCACCACGTTGCCGTTCACCCCGCCGGATGCCGGGCTGGCGTACCAGGCGATCGCCTCGGCGACGTCGACCGGCAGTCCCGACTGGGACATGCTGTTCATCCGCCGGCCGGCTTCCCTGATGAACAACGGGACCGCCGCGGTCATCTTCGTCTCGATGAAACCGGGCGCGACCGCGTTGATCGTGCCGCCCTTCTCGGCCAGCAGCGGCGCGTACGTGTTCACCATCCCGATCACACCTGCCTTGCTGGTGCTGTAGTTCGTCTGGCCGACGTTGCCCGCGATGCCAGCGATCGACGAGACGCCGACGATCCGGCCACCCGGCTTCAAGGTGCCCGCCAGCAGGACGTCGTTGATCCGCAGCTGGCAGGCCAGGTTCACCGACAGCACCGAGTCCCATTGGGCGTCGGTCATGTTGGCGATCGTCTTGTCACGGGTGATGCCCGCGTTGTGCACGACGATGTCGACGCCGCCGTGGCGCGTCTTGAAGTACTCGGCGAGCTGGGCGGGGGCTTCGGGTGCGGTGATGTCGAGCTGCAGGGCCGAGCCGCCGACGCGGTTGGCAACCGCGGAGAGCTCCTCGCCCTGTGCGGGGATGTCCAGGACGACGACGTGGGCGCCGTCGCGGGCGAGCACGTCGGCGATGGAGGCGCCGATGCCGCGTGACGCACCGGTGACCAGCGCGACTTTGCCGTCCAGTGGCGTGAGCCAGTTGTCCGGGCGCGTGACGGAGCCCGCGCCGATCCGGATCACCTGGCCGTCGACGTAGGTGGACTTGGCCGACAGCAGGAACCGCAGCGTCGACTCGATGTTGTCCTCGGCGCCCGGGGCGACGTACACCAGTTGTGACGTGGCGCCGCGCTTGAGTTCCTTGCCGAGCGAGCGTGTGAAGCCTTCGAGCGCGCGCTGGGGGATCGACTCCTTCGAGCCGTCCGGGGTGGTGCCGAGCACCACGACGCGGCCGGAGGGGGCTATGCCCCGGATGCGTGGATGGAAGAAGTCGTAGAGCTCACGCAGCCGCTCGGGACTGTCGATGCCTGTCGCGTCGAACACCAAAGCACCAGGTCGGTCGGCCGTGTCGATGACCTCGACACCGGACTGGCCCAGGACCTTGCGGACCTGTTCCTCCAGACGTCCACCTTTCGCCGACCCGACAACGGCTGGTCCGGGCAGTGCCGACTGGCCCGGCCGGTAGCGCAGCAGCGGTGTCGGGTTGGGCAGTCCTAGCCGTTTGACCAGGAACTTTCCCGGTCCCGAACGGGCGAATCGGCTGTAGCCATCGGTCATCGTGGCGCCTCCCTACTCGCGGTAATACTACTTGCGAGTAGGTTAGGATGGCCAGTACGACCTATGTGGGAGGACGAGATGGCGCCACGAGGCTTGAAGCGGGTCGCGATCATCGGCGGTAACCGGATCCCGTTCGCCCGGTCGAACGGCCCTTACGCCACCGCTTCGAACCAGGACATGTTCACCGCGGCACTCGACGGACTCGTCAGCCGCTTCTCACTGCAAGGCGAACGGCTCGGCGAGGTCGCCGCGGGCGCGGTGCTCAAGCACAGCCGCGACTTCAACCTGGCCCGTGAGTCCGTGCTCGGCTCACGGCTTTCCCCGGAAACCCCGGCGTACGACATCCAGCAGGCGTGCGGCACCGGGCTGCAGGCGATCATCCAGGTGGCCAACAAGATCGCGCTCGGCCAGATCGAGGCGGGCGTCGCGGGCGGCGTGGACACCACGAGCGACGCGCCGATCGGTGTGCACGAGGACCTGCGCGCGATCCTGTTGCGGCTCAACCGGGCCAAGACGCTCGGCGGACGGCTGCGGCTGCTGGCGAAGCTGCGGCCGGGCCACATCATCCCGGACATCCCGCGCAACGCCGAGCCGCGCACGGGGCTGTCGATGGGTGACCACGCGGCGATCACCGCCAAGGAGTGGGCGATCGAGCGGGCCGCCCAGGACGAACTCGCTGTGGCGAGCCACCACAACTTGGCCGCCGCCTACGAGCGCGGGTTCTTCGACGACCTCATCACGCCGTACCTCGGTCTGCAGCGCGACCAGAACCTGCGGGCGGACTCGTCGCTGGAGAAGCTCGCCAAGCTGAAACCGGTGTTCGGCGGGGCCGAGGGAACGATGACCGCGGCCAATTCGACGCCGCTGACCGACGGCGCCTCCACTGTCCTGCTCGCCAACGACCAGTGGGCCAAGGCGCGGCGGTTGCCGGTGCTGGCGTACCTGACCTTCACCGAGACCGCGGCTGTCGACTACGTGCACGGCGGCGAAGGCTTGCTGATGGCTCCGGCGTACGCGGTGCCGCGGATGCTGGCCCGTGCCGGGGTGTCGTTGCAGGACTTCGACTTCTACGAGATCCACGAGGCGTTCGCGTCGCAGGTGCTGGCCACGCTCAAGGCGTGGGAGGACTCGACCTTCGCCAAGGAGAAGCTCGGCCTGGACGAGCCGCTCGGCTCGATCGACCGGGGCAAGCTCAACGTCAACGGCTCGTCGCTGGCGGCCGGGCACCCGTTCGCCGCGACCGGCGGCCGGATCGTCGCCACGCTGGCCAAGCTGCTCAACGAGCGCGGCTCCGGCCGCGGGCTGATCTCGATCTGCGCGGCGGGCGGTCAGGGCGTCACCGCCATCGTCGAGAAGTGAGTAGCAGCGTCTACGGCTTTCTAGTTTCATGACTAGAAAGCCGTAGACAATCTGATGAACGACACGCCGTACGGATGTATCCGGGAATATCGGATCGACGCTAGACAGGCCGATACCTTCCGATGATGGACCCGGTACGCAACCCGTTCGCCCCCGGCGCGGGTCAGCGCCCGCCCGAGCTCGCCGGTCGGGACAAGGAACTCGCCGCTTTCGAGGTCGTGCTGGAACGCATCGCGCGAGGACGGCCGGAACGCAGCCTCGTGCTCACCGGACTGCGGGGTGTCGGCAAGACCGTGCTGCTCGGCGAGCTGCGGTCGATGGCGCTCAAGCGCGGCTGGGGCGCGGGCAAGGTGGAGGCGCGTCCCGACGCGGACCTGCGCCGGCCGTTGTCGGCCGCGTTGCACCGCGCGGTTCGGGATCTGGCCGTGCGGCACCGTGCGCCGGACCGGGTCGAGTACGTCCTCGGCGTGCTGAAGGCGTTTGCGCTGCGGGCCGCACCGGAGGGCGCCAAGCTACGGGACCGCTGGCAGCCGGGTATCGACGTGCCCGCGGCGAACGGCCGCGCTGACTCCGGCGACATCGAGATCGACCTCGTCGAGTTGTTCACCGACGTCGCCGAACTCGCGCAGGACGTGGGCACCGGGGTCGCGCTGCTGATCGACGAGATGCAGGACCTGCTGCCCGACGACGTGTCCGCGATGTGCGCCGCGTGCCACGAGCTGTCGCAGAACCAGGCGCCGCTGGTGGTCGTCGGCGCGGGGCTGCCACACCTGCCCGCGGTGTTGTCGGCGAGCAAGTCGTACTCGGAGCGGCTGTTCCGGTACGTCCGGATCGATCGGCTCGTCCAGGAGGACGCCTACCAGGCGATCCTCGCACCGGTCACCCGCGAGGACGCGGACATTACCTCCGACGCGCTGGACGCGCTGTTCGAGGCGTCCGGTGGGTATCCGTACTTCATCCAGGCGTACGGCAAGGCGGCGTGGGACGCGGCGCCGAGCGATCCGATCACGGCCGAGGATGTGCAGGTCGCGGCCCCGGAAGCCGAAGCCGAGCTGGCTGTGGGCTTCTTCGGGTCACGGTATGAGCGCGCGACACCCGCTGAGCGGGAGTACCTGCGCGCGATCGCCGAGCTGACCGAGGGCCGCGACGAGGGCGTCAGCACCGCGGACATCGCCGTCTTCCTGGGCCGCAAGCCGTCCTCGCTGTCGCCCGCGCGGGACAGCTTGATCAAGAAGGGCCTCGTGTACTCCGCCGAGCGGGGCCGGATCGCGTTCACCGTGCCGCACTTCGGACGCTTCCTGCTGGGCCGCGAGGAGTGAAGTCCAACGAACTCCAGTCCTCCAGGTAGACGGCGGGGTAAGACGACATGTCCGGCCAACTACCTAGTTTGACCAACGAATCATCGGCCTGTGCCTCATGTCACCGGATAATCGGGTGCATTGCGGCGCGCGGGCGCGCATAATAGGTACAGAACCACTGAGACACAAGCCAAGGGGTGCAGTACCTGTGAACATCGCCGCCAAGATTCGTGCCCGCCGCGCCGAGGCCCGTACCCGGCGAGCAGTCAACCGCGCGATCGACAGCGCCGCGACGCCCGCGATGCGTCACGAGCTGATCATGATCGCGCAGCACCAGCAGGCCAACCACCTTCGCTGACCCAGGGTCGGGTCAGCACGCAGCGTGATTGAGTCTTCCACCAACAGCTGAATAAGTGCACTCGAAAGAGTGAGCTGGAACACATCCGGGAAGTCGGTAACGACTTGGTACAGACCGGCGATGTTCCCAATGACCCCGAGATGCTGGCGGACCCCCGACCTGGCAGCATCCCGGGGTCTTCCATGTCCGGGGCCGTGTCAGCCGGTGACGATCCAGGCCGACGTTCCCTCGTTAGGGTGTCCTGCGTGGGCATGACCGTTCTCGCATTGGACGTCGGTGGAACCAAGATCGCGGCAGGTGTGGTCGACGGCCGCGGCGAGATCCTCGCCCGCGCCACCCGGCCGACTCCGCTGCACGATGCCGGCGAAGCCTGGCAGGCCGTGCTCGATGTGTCGGCGGAAGTGCTCGACGGCCGGACGATCAACGGCGTCGGCGTCGCCTGCGCGGGCCCGGTCAACGCGTCCGACGGCACCGTCAACCCGATCAACGTGCCGTGCTGGCAGGACTTCCCGCTGGCCACCCGGCTGCACCGAGCTTTCGACGCGCCCGTGCACCTCGCCGGCGACGGTGTCTGCATGGCACTGGGCGAGCACTGGATGGGCGCGGGCAGGGGAGCGGACTTCCTGATCGGCCTGGTCGTTTCGACTGGTGTCGGCGGTGGGCTCGTCCTGAACGGCAAGCCCTACGGCGGACGTACCGGAAACGCCGGTCACATCGGTCATGTCGTCGTCGAACCAGACGGTTCGCCGTGCACTTGCGGCGGCTTGGGATGCGTGGAGACCGTGGCGGGCGGACCGCATCTGGTGCGGTGGGCTCGCCAGCAAGGCTGGCGCGCGCCCGACAACGCCGACGCCGCCCATCTAGCGGCGTCCGCGCTGTCCGGGAACGAGATCGCGTGTTCGGCGTTCGACCGAGCGGGCCGAGCGGTCGGTATGGGGATCGCCGCGACGGCCGCGTTGTGCGATCTGGACCTCGCGGTGGTCGGTGGCGGGATCGCGCAGGCCGGTGACCTACTGATGGATCCGATCCGCCGCACGCTCCAGGACTACGCGAAGTTGTCCTACGTCGACGCGTTGCGCGTGGTTCCCGCCGAACTGGGCGGTCACGCCGGCCTGGTCGGGGCCGCGGCACTGGTGATCACGGCCGGGGGTTGACGGCCCGATATATTTGACTCCGTCAAAGTATTCTTTGAGGTGGTCACATGATCCCGGACGAACGCGTCCAGTCGGTCCGCGAGTTCAACCGCTTCTACACGCGGGTGCTCGGGGTGCTCGCCGAAGGCCTGAACGACACGCCCTACTCGCTGACCGAGTCGCGGGTGCTGTTCGAGCTGAGCCAGCGCGAATCCACCGAGGTCACGGCGTTGCGCCGGGATCTGGGGCTGGATGCCGGATACCTGTCCCGGCTGCTGGCCCGGTTCGAGAGCGACGGCCTGGTCAGCCGCGACAAGTCGGCGACCGACGCCAGGCGCCAGGTAGCCGGGCTGACCGAAGCGGGCCAGTCGACCATGAAGATGCTCAACGAGCGGTCCGACGCCGAGGTGCACCGGTTGCTCGACCCGCTCGGCGACGACGACCAGCGCGAACTCGTCGCGGCGATGGACGTGATCAGGCGCCGCCTCACCAAAAACCGCCAGGACAACGCGGTCGTGCTGCGTCCGCCGCGGCCGGGCGATCTCGGCTGGGTCGTCGAGCGCAACGGCGCGCTCTACGCGCAGGAACACCAGTGGGGCGCGACATACGAGGCGGTCGTCGCGCGGATCGTCGCCGACTACGCGGCCGGCCACGACCCGGCGCGCGAAGCGGGCTGGATTGCGGAAATCAATGGGGAACGCGCCGGTAGCGTGTTCTGCACACGCAAGGACAACGACACAGCGAAGTTGCGGTTACTACTGGTTGAACCAAGTGCCCGGGGTATGGGCGTCGGCGGCCGATTGGTCGACGAGTGCCTGAGGTTCGCGACTTCGGTCGGCTACCGAACAATTGAACTCTGGACGATGAACGTGTTGATCTCGGCCAGACGGATATACCAGAGCCGAGGTTTCACGTTGGTCGAATCCGAGCATCACGACACTTTTGCCCCAGGTCAGACGGCGGAGACCTGGCGCAAGGAGCTTTACGACCGGTAGTCGAAAAAGCGCGGAACGCAATTGCACGTGCAGGGTTGAACAAATCACACTCGAACGCAGCATCGACTAACCAGCCGAACAGTGGTTTGGTGGGCACCTGGGAAAATTCCGCTGTTTCGAGGAGGTCGGCGTGCCTGGTCGCGCCATCACCGGTATTGGCTCGGCGATGCTCGCCACGGGGTTACTCGCCGGGTGCGGCATGGCCGACAACCAGTGGGACTTACCCATGTCGCCACTGGAGCGACCTGCCGACATCCCGTTGCAGAACAAGGATGTGTGCGCCGCGCTGGGCGCCGACCGGATCACCTCCGGCTGCCACCTGATGGCCGAGAACGGCACGGCCGAGATCTACGTCATCCCCCACACCGACGGCGGTCTGCGCCGCTACTCCGCCGATGTCGACGGCGACACGGTCCGCTGGCTCGGCATCAGCAGGTTCCCCGCCATCCAGCTGTCCAACGGATCCGGCAGTGACGGCATCGCCTCCTGCCGCGTCGCGCTCGACGTGGCGAAGGACCAGATCCTGATGATCGTCTACCGCCAGCAGGGTGCGGCGGATCCGCGGCTGGCGCCGTGCAAACCGGCGCGCGACTACGCCTCGCGAGCCCTCGCCGCCCTGCAGACCCGCTCCTCGTGAGCGAAACCGGCCGCCCTGTCCGCTGTGGACAGAACGGCCGGCTGTACCGCTCGCGACGAGTCGCTAGTGGGCAGCGACCTCCTTGAGCCGCGGATCGCCCTCGTCGGCGTGGTAGTCCGCGTTCTGGGTCTGGTCGATTCCGTTGGACACCTTGCGGGCCCGCATGATCCAGGTGACCACCACCGCCACGACCAGGTTGCCGATCAGCGCGACGAACCCGACGTAGATCTGGGTCGGCGACCCGGCGAACGGGTGCCAGCCGAAGAGGCTCAGCTGTCCGAGCGGCAGCGCCGACCCACCGAAGTGCGCCTTGTTCGCCGCCGGGTTCGGGATCTCGTAGAGCATCGCGAAGCCCCACGCCATACCGGCGATCCAGCCGGCCACCAGTGCCCACCGGTGGAACCACCGCGTGTACAACGAGATCGCCACCGCGGGCAGCGTCTGCAGAATGATCACGCCGCCGATCAGCTGCAGGTCGATGGAGAACTGCGGGTCGATGAACAGGATGAACAGCACCGCGCCGAACTTCACGATCAGCGACGCCAGCTTGGCCTGCTTGGCTTCCTGCTTCGGAGTGGCGTCCTTCTTGACGTACTCCTTGTAGATGTTGCGGGTCCACAGGTTCGCCGCGGCGATCGACATGATCGCGGCGGGCACCAGCGCGCCGATGCCGATCGCGGCGAACGCGATACCGGCGAACCACGCCGGGAACTGCTGGTCGAACAGCACCGGCACGATCGTGTTGCTGTCCGGCCGCCCGGTCGCCTGGTTCACGATCGGCTTGGACGCCGCCTGGATGGCCACGAACCCCAGCAGCGCCAGCAAACCCAGCAACAGAGAGTAAGCGGGAAGGGCGACCATGTTGCGCTTGATTACGTTACGTCCGCGCGACGCCAACGCACCTGTCAGCGAGTGCGGGTACAGGAACAGTGCGAGCGCCGAACCCAGCGCCAGTGTCGCGTACTGCAACTGGTTGGCCGGGCTGAGCAGCACGCCGTCGTTGGGGTTCGGCGTGGCGGCGAACTTGGCCTGCGCGGTGTTGAAGATCGTCTCCCAGCCACCGAGCTTCGACGGCAGGTAGAACACCGCGACCAGGATGACGATGTAGATCAGGATGTCCTTGACGAACGCGATCAGCGCGGGCGCGCGCAGCCCGGACTGGTAGGTGTAGACCGCCAGCACGATGAACGCGATCAGCAGCGGCAGGTGCCCGAGGAAGCCTTGACCGTTGAAGCCCATGGTGCGCAGCACCGCTTCCAGACCCACCAGCTGCAACGCGATGTACGGCATCGTGGCGACGATTCCCGTGATCGCGATCAGCAGCGCCAGCGTCCGCGAACCGTACCGGCCGCGCACGTAGTCGGCGGGCGTGACGTAACCGTGCACCCGGGACACCGACCACATCCGCAGCAACGGCAGGAACACGATCGGATACAGGATCACGGTGTACGGCAGGGCGTAGAAGCCGAGCGCACCGGCGCCGAACACCAGTGCGGGCACCGCCACGAACGTATAGGCGGTGTAGAGGTCACCGCCGACCAGGAACCAGGTGATCCACGAGCCGAACTTGCGGCCGCCGAGCCCCCATTCGTCCAGGTGGTCCAGCGTGCTGCCGGCCTGCCAGCGCGCCGCTACGAAACCGAGGACGGTCACGACGAGGAAGAGGACCGCGAAGACGATGATCTCGGTCCACTGCAGGTTGTTCACTTGACGTCCCCCTCGTCCAGGTCGTCCACGCTCAGCCGGTCGGGCTGGTGGCTGACCGGCTCATCCTTCGTCTTGACGTAGACGACCCACACGCAGAGCACGCCGATGACCACGAAGACGAACTGCGACCAGTAGAAGAACGGCATGCCGAACAGGTGCGGGCCATCGAAGTTGATCAGCGGCGTGATCAACATGACCAGCGGAACCAGCAACAGCAGATTCCAGTTGTTCCAGCGCAGGCCGTACCCGGTCTTCCCAGGTGACTCTGACATCGACGTCCCACTCCCGCATCAGGCCAGTACGTTCGCCGGATCGTAGACATGACAGGGCACTGGATGCATTACATTCCGGTCGCGGGATCCCGGCTTGTTCCAGCCATCGGCGACCAGTGGCCGAATCGTGACTTCGGACAGTCACAGAACGCACCAGCGCAGGTACGGTCACGTCATGCGGATCGCTTGGGGGCTGGCCGTTTGCGCAGTCCTGCTCGGCATCACCGCCTGTGAACCAGCCGCGTCCCCACCGGCGCCACCGGCGACGGCACCTTCGGGGCGCGTCACCGTGCCCGCCAACATGTACGGCGAGAATCCCCCGAAGCCGGGGCAGTGCCTGGACACCGGCAACGCGATCGTCGTCGACTGCGCCGACCCGCACGACGCCGAGGTGGTCAACACCGGCAAGCTCACCGCGACGTCCATGCCCGACGAAGCGACCGCGGCCACGCTCACCATCCCGCCGTGCCGCGAGAAACTCGCCGAGTACCTGGGCGGACCGGACATGGACGCGACCAACCTCGTGGCCATGCCGCTGTGGCCGAACCAGGAGCAGTGGGCCAAGGGCGAGCGGTGGCTGCTGTGCACCGTCGCCGAGGTCGGCGCGGACGAACGCCCCGCGAAACGCACGGGCTCGCTCGAAGGCGCGCTGCAGGGCAACGAACTGTTCCGGTACCAGACGTGTTCGGTGTCCTCGCCGTCACGCGAGGCCAAACTCCGCCGCGGCCCGTGCGACGGGCCGCACCTCGGTGAAGCGGTGCCCGGTGTGATCAACGTGGGCAAACCGGGAGGGTCGATCCCCGGCAACGACACGATGAACCGGACGGCGAGCACCAGGTGCCCAGCGTTGGTGAAGAAGTACCTCGGCGGTGACAGCAAAGAGGTGTCAGTCGCGTGGCGGTTGCCCAACGCCGAGTCGTGGGCCCGTGGTTACACCAATGTGGTCTGTTTCGCCGAAGCCGCGCGGCCGGTGAAGGTCCGGCTGCGCAACCTAGGCCAGGGCGCTCTGCCCAGCTAGCGGGCGGAGCCCGTCACGCGCGGGCGCGACGGGCTCGCTGTCGGCTGGCTCCTGGTCGGTCTCCGTCGACGTCATGACGACCATCAACAAGGCGGCCAGTGCCAGCACCATCATGGCCAGTCCGGCGACGATCACTTCTGACACCACCTTCGTGTGTGTTCCTCGTCTCTGTATGACGCGCGACCAGGGTCCTCGTTCGGTGTGGATGTGGACAACTGAGTTTCGACGCGGTCACGAGGAGGTCTCGTCCCCAGGCTGTGCACAGATCCATCCACAACCTGTGGACAAATCCGTGGATACCCAGCTCCGCCCCAGAGCACCACTGGTAACAATGGCCACATGGGTCGCATCAGCTGTGGATAGGACAGAATTTGCCGGGTCGGGCCGCGACCGGAACCGAATGGCCCTATCGTGAGTCCAACCTGCCGTAAAAACCGAGATCTACTTCACCCCAGGGGGCCGCTGTGTACGAAGACGACTCCAGCCAGGACCACTCCAACAACAGCGGTCACGGCGACGAGATGACCGTGACGGTCGACGGTGAGCAGTACGAGGTCGAGGCCGACTACGACCTCAACAAGGACGGCGAGAACGACACCGCGGTCATCACCGGTGACGACGGCACCAAAGTCGCCTTCACCGACGTGGACAACGACGGCGACGCCGACGTGGCGGTGGAGATGGACGAGAAGGGCAACGTCACCGGCGCCGCGCGCTACGACGAAGCCAGCGGCGAATGGGTCCCCGTCGACCCCAAGGGCAACGGCAGCGACGGCGACGGCCACGAGTCCACCGGATCGACCGGATCGACCGCGGGCCACTCCTCCTCGGCCGGCGGTGACATCAAAGTGGACGTTCCAGGCGAATCGTCCGACAAGAGCGCCGGTCCGGCCACTGTGGACATGAACCAGGACGGCAAGAACGACACGGCGGTCGTGAAGACCGACGACGGCGACACCATCGGCTTCACCGACAAGGACGGCGACGGCGAAGCCGACCAGATGACCGTCATCGAGTCCGACGGCACCGTCACCATCTCGCAGCACACCGGCGAGGACGAGTGGACCGAGGTCGAGAAGGGGCACGTCGACTCGAGCGGCAACTACGTCCCCGACAACAAGCGCTGACGTCCGACGCTTCCAGCCCCTGTCCGCACTTCGCGGCAGGGGCTTTCGCGTGTCCGGAGCTCTTGACCGTCCAGGCCATGTCAGTCGTGCCGCGCCGGTCGAGTCGCAACGGTCAAGCCGCGCCAGTCACGCCGCACCGATCAAGCCACGCCGGACACGCCGCGCCCGCCACGCCCGCCACGCCGGTCAAGGCGCGCCAGTCGAGCCGCGCCAGTCGAGCCGCGCCGTCAAGTCATGTCAGTCGAGCCACGCCGGTCAGAACATGTCGGTCAGGCCTCAGCGGTTCGCTCAAGCCAAGTCCGGGCGCGCCGGAGGGATCATCGTCGAATCTGGTTGTCCACAACCGACCAGTAGCCCCCTTGACCAGGCCCATTACCGATAGACTGGAGCAGGGACGCCCCCCGGGTTGGGTGGGGGCTTGTTTGTTGGGGTTTTGGGGAAGTTCGGTTGGAAGTTGGTCTGTGTTGCGGTGCTGCTGTGCTGTGCTGCGTGGGGTGAGTTGCCTGGGGTGGACGGGTTTTCGCCTGTGGGGGAGCGGGCTTGGGCTCGTGGTTGGCGCGTGAGCGCTGAGGCGTCTTCGGGGTTGGTTGCCTTGCGTATGGCCTGGGCGAGCCCAACCACGCAACTCGCGAGCCCAGCGACAGGCGTACGGACCGCTTCCTCGTGCGGTGGTCTGCGCCCGGTGGGGTTTCACTCTGGGACCGCGTCACGACTGAGGGCGCCAGCGGGGTTCCTGAACTCCGGTGAGGGACCGTCTACCTGGGAGCGATGGGTCGGGTGATGGCTTGCGGGGTAAGGAAAGGCTCTGGCAGAGTGGCGGCGGACACATCTTCTTTCGGTGGCATCCGGCAAAAGGACTGCGGAGCGTGGCGTGACCGGGCGGCAATGCCGCTGGTTCTGAACCGATTTGCTGAACCGATCAGGAAATGCCGTCCGTCCGGAAATCTTCCCGGGGATCACCGGTTGTGTGGGAAAGCCCACGTGCGCATTCGAGTGCTGAATCGATTCCCTTATCGGTCCGGTGAGGCAACCCACACGCCAGCTGTCGTTTAACCGGGCGACACCTGGTTAACCTCGCTTCATCCCTTTTCACGGCACGCCCATCTCCTCCGGTGGGTGGGCGAAGCCATTGGTGAGGACGTCGAAGTCCCCGCGCTTGAGACAACGGCGTCCGGTCGCGGGCTATGAACCCCCAGTCAGGAGACGAGGCGAGATGACCGCATTGGCCATTCCAGGTCTGGACACCGCACCGACGACGCACCAGCGGCTTCTCGAGTGGGTGCACGAGGTCGCCCAGCTGACCACGCCGGACCGTGTGGTGTGGGCCGACGGTTCGGACGAGGAGTGGGACCGGCTCACCGCGAAGCTGGTCGAAGCAGGGACGTTCACGGCGCTGAAGCAAAAACCCAACTCCTTCTGGGCAGCGTCGGATCCTGGCGATGTCGCCAGGGTCGAGGAGCGCACCTTCATATGTTCGGTCGACCCGCAGGACGCCGGTCCGACCAACAACTGGCTGGACCCGGCCGAGATGAAGGCCACCATGACCGAGCTCTACCGGGGCTGCATGCGTGGTCGCACGATGTACGTGATCCCGTTCTGCATGGGGCCGCTCGAGGCGGACAAGCCCATGCTGGGTGTGGAGATCACCGACTCGGAGTACGTCGTCGTGTCCATGCGCGTGATGACGCGCATGGGTTCGAAGGCGTTGGTCAAGTTCGGTGAGGACGCGGACTTCGTGCCGTGCCTGCACTCGGTCGGCGCGCCGTTGGACGAGGGCCAGCAGGATGTCGCCTGGCCCGCGAACGAGACCAAGTACATCAGCCACTTCCCGGAGACCCGCGAGATCTGGAGCTACGGCTCCGGCTACGGCGGCAACGCGCTGCTGGGCAAGAAGTGCTACTCGCTGCGGATCGCCTCGGTGATCGGCCGTGACGAGGGCTGGCTGGCCGAGCACATGCTGATCCTCAAGCTGATCTCGCCGGAGAACAAGGTCTACTACATCGCCGCCGCGTTCCCCAGCGCCTGCGGCAAGACGAACCTGGCGATGCTGGAGCCGACCATCCCCGGCTGGAAGGTCGAGACGCTCGGTGACGACATCGCGTGGATGAAGTTCGGTGAGGACGGTCGTCTCTACGCGGTCAACCCGGAGGCCGGTTTCTTCGGTGTGGCCCCGGGAACGGACTGGCACACCAACCCCAACGCGATGCGCACCATCGAGCGCGGCAACACGGTCTTCACCAACGTCGCGCTGACCGACAACGGCGACATCTGGTGGGAGGGCATGGGCGAGCCGCCCGCGCACCTGACGTCGTGGAAGAAGCAGGACTGGACGCCGGACTCGGACGAGCCGTCGAGCCACCCGAACTCGCGGTACTGCACGCCGATGTCGCAGTGCCCGATCCTGGCGCCGGAGTGGGACGACCCGAAGGGCGTGCCGATCTCGGCGATCTTCTTCGGTGGCCGCCGCAAGGACACCATCCCGCTGGTGACCGAGTCGCGTGACTGGAACCACGGCACCTTCATGGGTGCGACGCTGTCGAGCGAGACGACGGCCGCCGCGAAGGGCAAGGTCGGCGTCGTGCGGCGTGACCCGATGGCGATGCTGCCGTTCATCGGCTACAACGCCGCGGACTACTTCGCCCACTGGATCGCCACGGGCAAGCGCGCCGACGCGGACAAGCTGCCGAAGATCTTCTACGTGAACTGGTTCCGCCGCGGCGAGGAGAAGCAGTTCCTGTGGCCCGGGTTCGGCGAGAACTCGCGTGTGCTCAAGTGGGCGATCGAGCGCATCGAGGGCAAGGCCGCCGCGCACGAGACCCCGATCGGCTGGGTCCCGACGCTGGCCGACCTGGACACCGAGGGCCTCGACGCCTCCACCGAGGACCTCGAGGCCGCGCTGAAGGTCGACGCGGACGAGTGGCGCAAGGAGATCCCGCTGATCGAGGAGTGGTTCGACAAGATGGGCGACAAGCTCCCGACGTCACTGCGTGACGAGCTGGAGGCCCTCAAGCAGCGTCTGTCAGCGTAGCCAGACGCGACAACGGCCCCGTGGATCATTCCTCGGGGCCGTTTTGCTTGCCGGGCGCGGAACCGAGCGTCAGGCCGGGGTGGCGACCTTGACCTTCGCGGTGCGGATGCGGGTCAGCAGGGTCTTGGCGGTTTCGGTTCCCGATTCGACCTGGGCCATCTGCTTGTTCACGATTTGGAGGCGCTTGGACCGCTCGGTCGCGTCCAGCCGCATGGCCTTGTCCACTTCGCGCAGTTCGGTCTCGATGCCGGTGATCCGGCGGCCGAGGGCGTCGTCCAGCGCCAGTGACAGCTCCTGCTCGGCCTGGATCAGCTGGTCGGCGACCATCTGGTCCAGTGTGGACCTGGCGTCGGCGATCGCGTCGGTCAGCCACGTCTTCATGTGCTGCTTGTCCTGGGCGTGGCGCCTGGTCTTCGAGATCCACCAGCCCGCGCCGAGGCCGAGGATGATCGTCACCGGGGCGACGATCACACCGAGTGTTCCGGCGGCGGCGGCGCCGAACAGGCCCAGCGGCAGCGTGGCGAGTTTGCCGAGGCCCACGCCGCCGGAGATGCCCATCATCACCATGAGCTTGTCCTCCGAGGTGCCCGGGCGTTTCTCGGGCGAGCGCAGCACGACCGGCGGCTGGCCCGCTCGCGCGTACTGCGCCTGCAGGATCGCCAGCTCGTCCGCGGAGAACAGACCGGTCAGCACGTTCTCGCCGATCTTGTTCAGCCTGGCGCCCACCGAGGTGCTGACGCGCCGGGAGACCAGTTGCAGCGCCGCGTCGACCTGGCCGGACAGCGACGCCAACGCGTCCTTGTCGGCCGCGTCGATCTGCTGGCGGAACCAGGTCTGCATGTCGCGCATCTCGCGGCTGACCTCGTGGGTGTTCTCCATGCGGGCTCGCTGGATCTCACCTCGCATCTTGACCTGCCAGCCGCGCGTGGCCGACTTGCGCTGGACGGCCAGTTCCTCCTTGCGCGCCTTGAGGGCCTTGACCTCGTCGGCGCCGGTGGTCAGCGCACGTGACTCGCCGGTCAGTTTGACCTTGACCTCTTCCAGCGCGGTCGTCAGCGCCCGCATCGTGTTGGCCTCGGCCAGCATCGCGGCCTTGCCGATCACGAGTTCCTGCAGCGCGCCGGCCAACGCCGACAGCCCCGACTTCTCCTTGAGCATGTCGGCGGCCTGCTCGTTGGGCGCTTTGCCTGCCATCTCGGCCATCCGCGCCGACACGGGGTGGAACTCCGCGTCGGCGAAGCGGGGCGCGTGCTCGCGCAGCAGCTCCTGGTTGGCCGCCAGCACCTGGCGCCATCCGCGGAACTGGTCCACTTTGGACAACGTGAACAGCACGGTTTCGACGCGGTCGCCGACGTTGCGCAGGAAGTTCAGCTCTCCCACGGTGAACGGCGCCGACGCGTCGACCACGAACAGCAACGCGGTCGCGCTCGCCGCGGCTTCCAGCGCGAGTTCGCCGTGCACCGAGTCGAGCCCGCCGACCCCGGGGGTGTCCACGATGGAGATCTTGTCGAGCAGGTCGACCGGGCCGTCCACCTCGACGTACCGCGGCGGCAGGTGCCCTTCCGGCAGTTCGTGCGACGCGGAGACCCAGTTGATCAGCTGGCTGAGGTCGACCTGGATCGGGGCGAGGTGGCCGGGGTAGCAGGCCCGCGCCTCCCACTGCTCGGCGTGCCCGAACACCAGGTACGTCGCCGTCGCCACGTCGGCGTCCACAGGAGACAGTCCTGGCTGTCCGAGCAGGGCGTTGACCAGCGAGCTCTTGCCGCGGTTGGTTTCGCCGACCACGACGACGGTCGGCTGGCGCCTGCGGCGGCCACGCAGTTCCTCCACCCACGCCGCGGAGTCGGGCGCGACCTCGCGCAGCAGGTTGAGCATCTGCTCGCGGTGCGCGGCGACCTGCTTGGGCAGACTGGGCTGAGCGGGTGCGGTCACGACTGCTTCACCTTGTACACCGTCACGATCGGCGCGCGCAGCAGGCGCCCGCGGTCGGCGAATCCCACCACTTCCGTCTCCGCGACCACACCGTCCATCGTCACGTCCTGGGTCGGCACGGTGCCGCCTGCTTCGTGCTGCGCCGGGTCGAACACGTCGCCGTCGGGCCGGATCGCCGACACCCCGATGCCTGACAGGCCGTCCTCGATCCGTTCCACCACACCGGGGCTGCGGGCGCGGTCGAGCGCGTACAGGCACAGCTGCACGAGGGTGTCCCGCTCGGTGAGCGCCTTCTTGAGCGTCTCGGTCTGGTCGGCTGGCTCGGGATTGGCGATGCCCGCGATCATGTTCGCGCTCACTTCGGTGGTCGGGTCGGTGTCGTCGGCCTTGGTGCGCCGGAAAAGGGAAGCCAACGAGATCACCCTGTCTGCGAGATGAGAACGACTGTCGGGCCGAAATTACCTCTAGTTGCCACGCAGCTGCTGCCAGATGAGGAAATACGCCCGGTGCACGACGTGCGCCACACGGCTCTGCGCCGGCGTCGCGCCGAAGGACGCGAACGAACGCCACCAGCCCGCGCGCTCCAGCGCGTACGCGACCAGCTCCTGCTGCGGACGGCCCTTCATGCCGAGCTGTTCACCGACGTCCGCGCTGCCGCCGACCCGCAGCACCTCCTCGGCGAGGTCCTCGGGCATCGACACCGCGCCGGACGTGACCAGGGTGAGGGCTTCGAGCAGGCGCAACGCGTGTGCTTCCGGCTTGGCCAGCAGCACCTCGATCGCGTCGTGCACGCGCTGCCGCTCGCCCAGGTCACCGGACGCCTGCGCGAGCGCGGTCACGGAGGCCAGCGCGGCGGCGGCTTTGATGCCGTCGGCCCTGGCGCGGAACACCGCGTCGAGCCGGGCGCGCACGCTGGCCAGACCTGAGGTGTCGAGCAGTTTGCGGCGCAGGGCACCGGCGGTCAGGTCCGGGTCCTGCCGCAGCGCCTCGACTGCCTGGCTGATGCCGTAGAGGTCGAGCTTCTCCAGCAGGCGCAGCCGCGTGCCACTGGGCACGTCGCAGTCCCACGAGGTGAACATGTCGGCCGAGACCAGCAACATCTCCCAGGTCACGTCGTCGAGCTGGGCGAGCTGCTTGAGCGCTTCGGCGTCGGCCGAGGTGAACCCGCCGGACTCGGCGGTCTCGGCGAGCAGCCCGATCACCGGCAGCACGTCGGCGACCCTCGGCTTGAGCGTGACCGCCTGCTTCTCGGCCAGCAGCGAGGCGGCCTTCCAGACGTCGCCGTCCGCACCGGTCACCGACTCGGGCGCGATCGTGTCCGCCTTGTTCAGCACGGCGATCGCGTTCACCGGACCGGCTTCGCGGCTGGCGGTCGCCGCCGTGAACGCCGCAAGCGCTTGCTGGTCGTCGGCGCGCACGCCCTGGGTCACGACGTAGAGCACGGCTTCGGCGCCCGCGACCGCGTTGCGCGACGTGTCGTCCAGGTCGTCGCTGGACTCCTCGCCGTCGGTTTCCCCGGCCCCGGCCGGCTTCGCCGCGCCGAGCAGCTGCTCGGTCCGGGCGACCGACGCGGCGTCGAGCGAGCCCAGGCCGGGGGTGTCGATCACCGTCAGGTCGCGCAGCACGGCGTTGGTCAGGTACGCCTCGATGTGCGACACCTGGTCGAAGTCCAGGTCGAGGGTCGCCGGGATCATGCCGCTCGCGTCGAACGGCAGCACCTGCTTGCGGCCGTCGTTGAAGATCACTTCGACCCGGTCGACCGTGCCGTACTGGAACCTGGTCACCAGGCGGGTGCACTCGCCCACGTCGGTGGGCGCGACCCGGCGGCCGATGAGCGCGTTCACGAGCGTCGACTTGCCGGACTTGATCCGGCCCGCGACGGCCACCTGCAGCGGCGCCGACAACCGGCGCAGCACCTCGCGGAATCCGGCGGCCGTACGGGCGGTGACCTGCGACTGCAGGCGTACGCATAACTGGGCGACCGCAGCCGACAGCGGGCCTGCCAGGTGCTGTTGTCGATCGGTCGCCGTAGTCACGCGGAAATCGTGCCACGTCCAGGCGACGCGCGGTTGCAAACCCGGCATTAAGGGGTATCCACCTGCCATGGACACGAACAGCTACATCGCCTTCCTCGTGATGGGTGTCATCCTCGTGGCCATCGACGGGCAGATCATCTACCGGAGCGGGCGGAAGTACCTCGAGCGTTCCTATGGCGATTCCGGTTCGGGCACGTCCATGGCGCGCCTGGTCACCGTGCTGTTCCACCTCGTGGTGGTCGGTCTGCTGATGCTGGTCTCGACCGTCGATGTCGGTGAGAACCAGACCGAAGGCGTGATCCTTCGGCTGGGCATCGTTCTGCTGCTGCTGGCCGCCGCGCACGGGGTCACCATCGCGATCCTCGCGCGGATCAAGGAACACCAGATCCAGGAGCAGCTGGCTGAGGAGATGACGCACCCGCACTCCCCGATCCGCGGTGAGCAGCCGCCGGAGCCGAGCATCGACACGACCCCGACCACGGCACCCACCACAAGGACCAATCCGCCGCCGCCGTACCTGGCCCCGTAGAAGGTCAGCCTTTGGTGCTACCCGACTCAGCCTCCGGCTCGACGCGCCGGGGGCTGTGCCGGGCTTAGGCTGCTCGTGTGCGACGGCTGAGCTTGTGGATGCGGCAGCATCCGACGTTCGGCGACTCCCTGCTGGCCTTCTCCCTGGCGCTGTTCGAGTCGCCGATCTTCTTCACCGAGCGCCCACCGCAGCCGATGTGGCTGTACCTGCTGGTCGACCTGGGCATGATCGGTCCGATCGTGCTGCGCAGGCGCCGCCCGATGGTGGCGTGTTACCTCATCCTCGTCACCGGGTTCGCCCAGCTGGTCACCGACGCGCTGGCGGACGAGCCGACCGTGCTCAGGCCCGCGAACATCGCGATCGGGATCGCGCTGTACACGATGGTCGTCTACGTCGGCCGCCGCCAGGCGTTGATCTACGCGGGCTGGATCACGATCGGGACCGTGATGTGGTCGGTCTGGCTGGTGAAGCCGCGGACCGACCAGTGGTGGATCGCGGGCATCTCGATCTTCGTGCTGCTGGCGTTCTGCTGGACGCTCGGCGAGTTCGTCGGCGCCCGCCGCGCCTACCAGGCCGAGGTGGAGCAGCGGCTGCGGCTGCTGGAGACCGAACGCGACCACCAGGCCAAGATCGCCGTCGCCGAGGAACGCGCCCGCATCGCCCGTGAGCTGCACGACGTGGTGGCGCACGCGGTCAGCGTCATGGTCGTCCAGGCCGACGGCGCGACGTACGCCGTGAACACCAATCCCGAGCTGGCCGCGCGGGCGATCAAGACGATCTCGTCGACCGGCCGGGAGGCGCTGACCGAGCTGCGCCGGTTGCTCGGCGTGCTGCGCGCCGAGGACAGCGGCGACGAACGCACCCCGCAGCCGGGCACGAACTCGCTCAACGACCTCGCCGAGCGGGTCCGCCTCGTCGGCCTGCCGGTGCGGCTGAAGCTCAAGGGCGAACTGGACGGGTTGCCCGCGGGGATCGGGCTGGGGATCTACCGGATCGTGCAGGAAGCGCTGACCAACACCCTGAAGCACGCGGGCGCGGGGGCGTCCGCGGTGGTGCGCGTGGCGCGGCTCGGCGACAACGTCGAACTGGACATCACCGACGACGGCTTCGGCACGCCGCACGAGCTGGTGTCGATCTCCGGCGGCAACGGGCTGATCGGGATGCGGGAGCGGGCGAACGTCTTCGGTGGCACGCTGCAGGCGGGCCCGAGGCCGGGCGGCGGCTGGCACGTGCACGCGGTACTACCAATCCAGGGAACCTAGGGAAACATGATCAAAGTGGTGTTGGTCGACGACCAGGAGCTGATGCGCGTCGGCTTCCGGATGGTGCTCGGCGCCCAGCCGGACATGGAGATCGTCGGCGAGGCGGGCGACGGCGACGCGGCCGTGAAGCTGGCGGCGCGGCTGCGGCCGGACGTGGTGCTGATGGACGTGCGGATGCCTGTGCTCGACGGCGTGGAGGCGACCAAGCTGATCACCGAGGCGGGCACGGCGAAGGTGCTCGTGATGACCACCTTCGACCTGGACGAGTACGCGCTGACCGCGCTGCGCAACGGCGCCAGCGGCTTCATGCTCAAGGACACGCCGCCGGATCACCTGGTGGCCGCGTTGCGGTCGGTCGCGAGCGGCGATGCCGTGGTCTCGCCGAGTGTGACCCGGCGTCTGCTCGACCGTTTCCTCGGCGCGTCGGGCGGGCAGCTGCGGGACGCTTCGGTGCTGGACGCTTTGACCGACCGCGAGCGGGAGGTGCTCGTGCTGATGGCTCAGGGGCTGTCGAACACCGAGATCGCCCGGAAGCTGTTCTTGTCGGAGGCGACCGTGAAGACGCACGTCGGTCGCGTGCTCGCCAAGTTGGAGCTACGCGACCGCGTGCAGGCTGTCGTGCTGGCGTACGAGACCGGTCTCGTACGCCCAGGTGAGGCCTAGTTTCCGCCGGAACTGTCAGACCACTGCGGTAACGTTGAAAACAAGGGATCCCCTTGGGGGAATTGGTGTTGCGGTGGCGGCTATCCGTGGTCTGGCCAGGCCACGCGCGCTGTCGAGGTGGCGCCGGGGAGCGGGCGATGGCCGGTCAGCGTCGGTAGTCCGCTGATGTCGCCGTAGAGCTCGTAGCGGTAGAACGCGACCGCGTAGGCGGTCAGTGCGTTCTGTTGCTGCGCGGGCGTCAACTCACGCGTCGGGCAGGTGCTGTCGTCCTCTCCAAAGAGGAACGGCGGTGTCCATTTCGTGTTGAAGTAGTTGTGGTTCGCGTTGCGCAGGGACACCGTGAAGTCCGTGACGGTGTTGCGGCCCTTGAGGTCGTCCAGGTATTCCTGGCCCGCTTCGCCGACCGCGCCGTCGCAGGAGCTGGTGACCGCGGTGAACGGGACCGTGGTGCTCAGTGTGTCGCTGTGGTCGCCTTCCGGGTGGTCGAACTTCACCGGCGCCAGGCCCAGGACCGCGCGGACGCGTACACCCGCGGGCCATTCGTTGCGGTGCTTGTCCGACGCCTGCCACATGACTCCCTTGCCGCCGCGTGAGTGGCCGAGGGTACCGACGCGTGTCATGTCGACGTGGCCTTGGAACGACGCCGCGACCGGCCGTCCGGTGTCCGGATCGGTGAACCGACCGGCCAGCGGTCCGCCTCCGGTGGTGGTCAGCTGCTGCCACAGCCGCAGGTGTTCGTTGACCAGCCTGGCCCGGTCGCCGTAGTCGAACGAGGTCATGTTGATGCCGTCGGCGCTGATGGAGACCACGACGAAGCCGCGGGAGGCCAGTTCGGCGCCGAGGTAGTCGTATCCGCGGTAGCTGGGGAACGGACGGGACCCGGCCGGGCAGGGCCAGGTGGCGGCTTCCTGGACGTCACAGGCCCACCACGAGCCGTGGGCCATGACGATCAACGGGAGCGTGCCGGTGAGCCGCCGCGGGGAGTGCACCACCGCCCGTATCTCGCTGACAGTGCCGCTCTGGGCATCGGTGTACGCCGTGTCGCCCAGGTCGTACACGGCGCGCACGACGGACCGACTGGTGTCCTGTGCGCTGGTCGCGGGCCGGCCGGTGCCCACCATGAGTGCGATCACCACACCGAGCGTGAATCGGATTCGTGTGTTCACGTCGCTAGCACGCACCACGCGGCGGGTGCGTTGTCCGGCGGCTGGTTCATGCCACGCGGCTCAGCGGTAGTCGTCCGGGTTGACGGTGTGCGGGTCGAGGCCCTTGCCGAAGATGTCCGCGAACCAGCGGCCCCAGTCGGGGCGGGTGCCGTCGACGTCGGTGAAGCCGTACTCCCGCATCAGACTCCAGGATGACAGCGACTGGCCTGACCAGCGGTTCACCTCGGGATCCCGTGCCAGTGCGGCCACCGCGCGGCCGATGTGGTGCGGGGACTCGGCCATGGCGAAGTGGATGTCCTGCGCTGTCGCGTCACGCCAGTTCTCCTCGGTGACGCCCATGCCTTCGAGCATCGCCTCCGAGCGGATGTAGCCGGGGGTCAGCGCCAGCGCGGTGATGCCGTGGGCGGTCAGTTGCGCGCCCATGGCCTGCGCTGTCCGGCGGATGCCGGATTTCACCAGGTAGTACGGGAGGGCCACGCCGTGGTAGGTCTCGTCGTCGCCGTCCGTGACCTCGACGACGAGGCCCTTGCCCTGTTCCACCATCAGCGGCAGCAGGGTGTGCAGTGCCCTGAGGTGGGTTTCGATGCCGTTGCGGTGCACCGCGATCGCCGCGTCCACGTCGGACTCCCAGAACGGGGTGCCGTGCTCGACGAACGGGTCACCGCCCCAGACGTCGTTCACCAGCACGTCGAGCCGGTCCAGTCTGGAGCGCAGGTCGGCCACGTCGGCCTGCACGGTGAAGTCGCAGCGGACCGCGATGCCGTGCCCGCCTGCCTTGGTGACCAGCTCCGCGGTGTCCTCGATGGTCTCCGGGCGGTTCATCGGGCTCGCCGATGCCCGCGTGGTGCGGCCCGCCGCGTAGACCGTCGCGCCGATCGCTCCCAGTTCGACCGCGATCGCCCGGCCGCAGCCCCTTGTCGCGCCCGCGACCACCGCAACCAGTTCAGCCATTGTCCTGCCATCCCTTCAGTACCGCGTCGATGTCCGCGGCGAGGCGATCGAGCAGGCCACCCGACGGCCGGACCGACCAGGAGATCGCCGTCCCGTTGGCCAGGCAGACCAGGATGCGGGCCGCGGTGGGCGGCGCGCCGGGCACGCCGCGCGCGTGGATCGCCAGCTCGGCTTCGAAGGCCGCGAAGAACTCGCCGTGCAGGTCGCGCAGCTCCGGGTCGGACAGGTCGATGGCCAGCTGGCCGAGGTGGTTGGCGGCCGTCGACGAGTCGTCCAGCGCCCGGAAGACCTCCAGGATCGCGGTGCGCAGGTCCGGCGCCGCCCGGACCTGCGCGCGCACCTGGTCGACCGCCGTGCGGCTGAGTGCTTTGAGCAGGCCGTGTTTGGAGCCGAAGCGCTGGGACACCGTGCCGACCGAGACGCCCGCGACCGCGGCGACGTCGGCGACCGTGAAGCTCGGTCCGTGTTCGCCGATCGCCGTGCCCAGCGCGCTGAGCAGCCGCTCGTCGGTGATGGTTCGAGGCCTTGCCATCCCATTAGTGAAGCATGGTTCATTAACACTGTCGACCCTGACCCCCGACCCCGAGGACAGGTGGGGGACTTCCCGGATCGCGGGTTGACAGATTGTCCGCCACGCTACGACTGCGGGCCGACCCCGAGTTCGGACCACGGGAGGAGACAACTCCGGACCGTGGGAGGACGCGGTGGGACAGCCCGGGACGACACGATTGATCCATCGAGGCGGGAACCACTGTTGAAGGAGCGACCATGATCGAGGCACGGGGCCTCACCAAGCGGTATGGGAAGACCCTCGCGGTCAACGATCTGTCGTTCACGGTTCAGCCCGGCCGGGTCACCGGCTTCCTCGGACCGAACGGCGCGGGCAAGTCCACCACCATGCGGATGATGCTCGGCCTGGACAACCCGACCTCCGGTGTCGCGTTGATCGACGGCAAGCACTATCGCGAACTGCGCAACCCGCTGCGCCAGATCGGTGCGCTGCTGGACGCCAAGTGGGTTCACCCGAACAGGTCGGCTTACGCGCACCTGCGCTGGATGGCCGTGTCCAACAAGATCCCCACCCGCCGGGTGGACGAGGTGCTCGACCTGGTCGGCCTGACCGCCGTGGCCAAGAAGCGCGCGGGTGGTTTCTCGCTCGGCATGTCGCAGCGCCTGGGCATCGCCGGTGCGCTGCTCGGCGACCCGGGGATCCTGCTGTTCGACGAGCCGGTCAACGGCCTCGACCCGGAAGGCATCCTCTGGATCCGCAAGTTCATGCACCGGCTGGCCGACGAGGGGCGGACCGTGCTGGTCTCCAGCCACCTGCTGTCGGAGATGTCGCTGACCGCGCAGGAGCTCGTGGTGATCGGCCGCGGCAGGCTGATCGCGCAGCGCTCCACTGAGGACTTCATCCACGCCGCGACGGAGAACACCGTCAAGGTGCGCAGCCCGCAGGTGAGCAAGCTGCGTGACGCGCTGAGCGAAACGGGCGCCGCCATGCGCGACGACGCCGACGCGCTGATCGTGTCCGGTGTGGACGCCGCGCAGATCGGTGAGATCGCCGCGGCCAACCAGGTCGTGCTGCACGAGCTCAGCCCGCAGCGCGGATCGCTGGAAGAGGCGTTCATGCAGCTGACCGGCGACTCCGTCGAGTACCACACCGAACTTGCCGAATCCGTTGACCAGATGGTGGATGTGAACCGATGACGCTGCTCGCAGTCGAACGAATCAAGCTCTTCTCCACGCGCTCGCCGTGGTGGTGCATGGCACTGGCACTCGGGCTGATGGTCGGCTTCGCCGGACTGGTCAGCGCGTCGGCCAGCAACGCGGGCCAGGTGTCGGTCCCGGTCTCGCAGTTCGGGTTCACCTTCGCGCTCGCCGTGATCCTGGTGCTCGCCACCCTGTCGGTGACCACCGAGTACCGCTTCAACACGATCAAGACCACGTTCCAGGCCGTGCCGAGCCGGACGTCCGCCCTGCTGGCCAAGACGACCGTGGTCGCGTTCACCGCGGGTGTGCTCGGGGTGATCGCCGCTTTCGGGTCGCTGGGCGTCGCGACGCTGATCCAGCCGGACGCCGACCTGGCGCTCAACAGCGAGGCTGACTGGCGCCAGGTCGCGGGCACCGGACTGGTGACGCTCTTCGCCGCGGTGGTCGCGGTGTCCGTCGGCATCCTGATCAGGCAGACCGCCGGTGCCGTGTCGATCCTGCTGGCGTACTCGCTGGTGGCCGAGAACCTGGTCCAGCTGATCCCGAGCGTCGGCGCCGACATCCACAAGTGGCTGCCGTTCAACGTCGCCAACCGGTTCCTGACCGGCAACCCGGACGGCGCGGGCGATTTCCAGGGGCCCGGTTCGTCGACGAGCACGCTGCCGCCGTGGGCGGCGCTGGCCTACTTCGCCGGCTTCTCCGTCGTCATGCTGGTGATCGCCATCGTGGTCGCCAAGAAGCGCGACGCCTGAACGAAAGAACCACCTGGCGGGTCGATCGGGGGATCTGCCGGGTACAACGGGGGAAAGGGAGCCCGGGTCACCTGTCGGGGGGTGGCTCGGGTTCCTTTGTTGGTCTGGTCACGGACGGTTGCGATCACCGCACGCGCTTGCAAGGATGTAACGAAGCGATCTAGCGCATGAGGTCTGGTTAAGACCACGTAAAGAGGCTGTGAGGCCTTACACAGTTCGCGGACAACGGTGTTCGACTAGCGCTCAGATCGATGTTGACCCCGTCACGAACCATCGGAGGTGGACGTTGACGGTCACTGATGTAAGCGCTCCTACCGAACCACCGGAGCCGGTTGTGCCAAGGGCACGCCGTGAACTACGAGTAGAACCGATGATCGAGCTCGAATGGTCGCAGGCCATCGAGCCGCACGCCGCGCTGGCGTCGATCGCGGGCTCGACCAGACCTGCCGAGACGCGCCGCGCGTGGATCCACCGCGCACCGGAGGACCAGGTGCTGGCCCTGTACGCCTCGGCCGCCGAGGTCGACCAGCAGCTCGCCGCGCCGTGGTGGCTCAAGGCGCTGGCGGCGGGTGGACTGAGCTCGCGGGCGGAAGGTTTCCTGCTGGAGGACCGGGTCGGGAAATTGCTCGACGCCAGGCCGGGCTGGGTTTTCGTGCCGTGGTACAGCGACGGCGACAGCGGCTATTGGGAGTACATGCCTTCCGAGCGCCGGGTTTCCGGGCCTGCCGTGCCGACGACGCTGGTGCTCACCCACCGGCACAACGGCTGGCTGGACATCCAGCCCGTGCACACGACCACCGGGCAGGCGCCTGCCCCGCTCGCGGTGAACGGGATGGGCGATCTGCGATCCAACCTCGCCCGGTGGGAGAGCGTGTTCTAGTTTCTTGCGGGTGGAACAAGAAGTACGCAGGCGCACTGTCGTCAGCTATGTACAGCGCGGCGGGCGGATGACGGTCGGCCAGGAACGGGCTTGGGAACGCCATTGGCCCGAGTTGGGGCAGGACGTTTCCAGCCTTCCGGCCGGTCCGTTGGACACCGGCGCGTGGTTCGGCCGGTCCGCGCCCGTCGTGCTGGAGATCGGGTCGGGGATGGGCGAGACCACGTCCAAACTGGCCGCGGCGGCACCGGAGGTGAACTACCTCGCGGTCGAGGTGTACCAGGCGGGCCTGGCGCAGCTGATGATGCGCGCGGCCGACTTGGACGTGACCAACCTGCGGCTGCTGCGCGGTGACGCGGTCGTCCTGCTCACCGACCACATCGAACCCGGCACGTTGTCCGAGGTCCGGCTGTACTTCCCGGACCCCTGGCCCAAGAAACGGCACCACAAGCGCCGGATCGTCCAACCCGGCTTCGTGTCGCTGGTCGCGTCGCGGCTGGCGCCGGGCGGCCGGTTCCACATGGCGACCGACTGGGAGCACTACGCCGAGCACATGCTCGAGGTGTGTTCCGCCGAGCCGGGACTGCGCAATGTGTACTCGGGCTGGGCGCCGCGGCCCGAATGGCGGCCGGTGACCAAGTTCGAGTCGCGCGCGCACACCGAAGGGCGGGACATCCGCGACCTCGTCTTCGAAAAGGCGCCCAGTGCCTGACTGCCTCACTCCGCTCGGCACGTCCGGCCACTGTGCGTAGTTCGCCCGGCAGCGGCAACACCCGACCAGGTAGTTGAGCCCACTGCGGCATTCGGCCGATAAGCAGTGGGTGACTGCCCTGTTATCCACCGAGTTGGTCGCCGCCGACGAGTTCCTGCACCGCTACCACGGCGCGCGCCCGCGTGCCGGGAGCGTGCGGGCGAGGCTCGGCGAAGTCCGCGCGCAGATCGCGGAAACCGGTACGTACGAACACACTCGTGCGGAGTTGGCGTACGGCGCGCGGATCGCGTTGCGCGACAGCGGTGTCTACACGGACGGGGTTCCGTGGCGCGGGTTGCTGGTGCGTGATCTGCGCGCGGCCCGCACGGCGACCGAGGTCGCGACCGGGTGCGTGCGGCACCTGCGGCTGGCCGCGAGCAAAGGCCGGGTCCAGCCGACCGTGACCGTCTTCGCGCCGGACAGCCCGAGGCTGATCAACGAGCAACTGATCCGCTACGCGGGATACGCGCAGCACGGTCAGGTGATGGGCGACCGCAGGCATGTCGCGTTCACCGAGACGGTCCGCAAGATGGGCTGGCGTTCGCCGACCGCGCGCAGCGCCTTCGACCTGCTTCCTCTCGTCGTGCGCGACGAGCACGTCGGTGTGCGCCTGTTCGCGTTGCCACGGGACGTCGTGCGGGAGGTCCCGCTGGAACACCCCGAGCTCAGCTGGTTCGTCGATCTCGGACTGCGCTGGCACGCGGTCGGCGCCCGCTCGCAGCTGTTGTCGATCGGTGGTGTCGAGTACCCGGTGGTGTTCAACGGGATCCACACGTCGTCGGCGATCGGTGCGGACGCGCTCGGCGACGACCGGGCGTACGGGTTCAGCCGGGTGATCGCCGAGCACCTCGGCCTGGACACGGCGACCGACGAATCACGGTGGCGAGAACGCGCCGCGCTCGTACTCGACCGGGCGGTGCTGCATTCGTTCCGATCAGCGGGTGTGAGCATCGCGCCGCGGGACGCGCGCCCTGCCAGGCGCGAACCGGAGAGGCACGCGCCCAGTTTCCTGGGATAGCGTTTCCGCATGCGTCAGCGTTTGCGTGCCCCGATCGTCCTGCCGTGCGACCCGGACTGTTCTGTGCTGCGCGATGCCGTTGTGGACATCGAGGACGACGGCCGCATCGGGTACGTCGGCCCGCTCGCCGACGCGCCCGGCGACGAACCGGTCACGCAGCTGTCCGGAATCCTGGTGCCCGGCTTGGTGAACACGCACGCGCACACGCCGATGACCGTGCTGCGCGGGATGGGCGGCGACCTGCCGCTGCTGCGCTGGCTGCAGGAGGTCATCTGGCCGGCCGAGGAGCGGCTGAGCGCGTCGGACATGGCGGCGGGCATGCTGCTCGGGTCGGTCGAGATGCTCCGCGCCGGGGTGACCACCAGCGTCGAGATGTACTTCCACCTGGACAAACTGGCCGAGGCAGTGCTGCGCACCGGTGGCAGGGCGGTGCTGACCGGCGGGATCATCGAGGCGCCCGGCTTCGAGGTGCGGTCGCTGATCGACGACATCAGCAAGCTGATCGACGTCGAGGGCCTGCGGTTCGGGCCGGGCGACCGGATCGAGATCGGGTACGGCCCGCATTCGGCGTACACGCTGACGCCGGAGATCCTGACCGAGGTCGCGGCTGCGGCGCACGACCGCGATGCCCTGATGCACATCCACGTCGCCGAAGCGGCGCTGGAGGACCCGGTGCAGCGCGCCGAGCACGGTTCGGTGCCGAAGTTGTTGGAATCACTGGGTTTCTACGGCGGCCGGGTGATTGCCGCGCACTGCGTCCACCTGTCCGACGAGGACATCTCGATCTTCGCGAGGCACGGCGTCGCGGTCGCGCACTGCCCCGGCTCGAACGCCAAGCTGGCATCCGGCATCGCGCGGGTGCGTGACCTGCGCGAAGCCGGCGTGACAGTGGGCATCGGCACGGACGGCCCAGCCAGCAACGACGACCTGGACCTGTGGGAGGAGGTGCGGCTGGCCGCGATGCTCAGCCGCCTGTCCACCATGGACGCCTCAGCGCTGGTCGCGCCGGACGTGCTGCTGATGGCGACCCGGCACGGCGCGGCAGCGATCGGCCGTGACGACATCGGCGCGATCGAACAGGGCCGCTGGGCGGACCTCGTGCACATCAGCACCGACGCGCCCGCGTTCGCGGCCGGTGTCGACGTGCCCGACGCGCAACTGCTGTCCAATGTGGTGTGGGCGGCGGGTGCGCGTCAGGTCGCGGACGTGTGGGTCGCGGGCGACAAGGTGGTCGAGGACTTCGAGACGACACGGGTGGACCGCGCCGAGGCACAGGCCCTCGCCGGGGCGGTCACACAGCGGTTGCTCGCTGGCGGATGACCACCTCGGTCTGGTGGCCGTCGTCGGTCGTGTTGATCGCGTTCAGCACGGCCCGCGCGACGGTCTCGGGCTTGAGGTAGTTCTCCGGCTCGTACTCGCCGCCCTCGAGCGCGCGCACCTTGCGCTGCATCTCGGTGGCCGTCCGGCCGGGGAAGACCGAGGTCACGCGCAGATCCGGCTCCTCGGCCCTGAGCGCGTCGGCGTACGCCCGCAGCGCGAACTTGCTGGCGCCGTACGAGCCCCACGTGGCGTTGATCCGGATGCCCGCGCCCGAGTTGATCAGCACGACGTGTCCTTTCGCGGCCCTGAGCTTGGGCAACAACACCCTGGTGAGCTCGGCCACGGCGAAGACGTTCAGCTCGAACGTGTCACGCCAGGTCTGCAGCGACGTGGTCGCCACCGGCCCGAGGTCGCTCATGGCCGCACTGTGCACGAGCACGTCGAGGTCACCGATCTCGGCTGTTCGCTCCTCGAACGCGTCGAAGTCCCGCAGGTCCAGCGGCCACGGCCGGCCCGGCAGGTCGTCGGGGATCGTGCGGCCGCCCAGCCACACCTCGTGCGTCGGCGCCAGCAGCCGGGCGATCGCCGCCCCGATCCCGCCGGACGCACCCGTCACCAAAGCTCTCTTCACGGTCTGACTCTAAGAGATCAGCAATGACCGCGTCCCGACCGGCCAAGGCAACAACGATCCCAGTCGAACGGCTCCGCCTTGGCGCTTCGCAGATATGCCTTCGCGGGCGGGTAGTCGTCGGCAAACCAGCGACCGAGCACCAACCCGATGACGTTGGCCGCACCAGCGTTCTTCAGGGCGATGCTTGCCGACTGCATGCGGGAACCGGTTGTCCACACGTCATCGACGACCAGCATGTTCAGTCCAGTCACGTCCTCACGCGCGGTGAACCGTTCAGGACGCACGATTCGATCAGTGGGAACACCTTCCACTGGCTCCATTGCTCGCGCGAACCGAGGCTTCGTCTGGAGAATGGCCTCGCCGAGCATCCTCGCCAACGGATGCGGCTGCCGGCCACCCGTACTGGGCACGTATGTGACCCGATCAAAGCCGCCCACGTCAGCTGCCGCGGCGAGGCATTGCTCATGCAGGCGCAGGAACTCGGCAAGCACCGCGGTGAGGCCAACGTACAGCCCGCGGCGAACATCGTCTCGCCCGTCCTTGTACTGACGAAGTTCGTGCGCGAACTGCCTCGATTGGTCGGCGAGTGCGATCGGGACCACGACATCAGCGAGCAGACTCCCGTGTTCCTGGAGTTGCTGATGGCACTGCCAGCAATACGGATGGCGCTTCGTGTCGCGCCAGCAGACCCGGCAGACATCGGCTCCCGATGGAGGTACAGCCACCAGCACGTTGCGGTAGCGCTCCAGGATCCGCGACCTCGGGCTCATCCGGCAATCAGGTCGGGAACCTCGGCGAGCAGATCATCCAGCACCTTGATCAAGTGGTCAGGACCTTCGAGCACAGTGGTGTTGGGGCGATCCGCGATGGCTCGGGCCCACTCGTTCACCAGAGTCTCCCGCATCAGGAAGACATGTCTGCCGTGCTCGAGAGCGAGACGAGCCTGCGTTCGGGCTCCGCTGTGCTCACCTGCCTCGACGACGACAGTCGCCACGCTGAGACCGCTCATCACCGCGTTGCGCATGGGGAACTGGTGTTTCGCTGGTCCGGCATCCGGCCAGAACTGCGATATCACCACACCAGTACGCGCGATCTGTTCTTGCAACTCACGGTTCTCAGCCGGATAGCAGTGCCGTAGTCCGACTCCGACAACCGCGACTGTCCGCGACCCGGCATCGAGCGTCGCACGGTGCACCGCGGTGTCGATGCCTGCGGCCAGCCCACTCACCACAGTCGTCCCATGATTCGCGAGGAGCGTCGCGACATCACGGGCCCGTTCAAGGCCGGCCGGGCTGGCCGCGCGACTGCCCACGACGGCGACGGCGTTCGTCTCGGACGGATCGGGCAAGCCTCGGAACGTGAGGAACGGCGGTCGTTGGTGGACCATCAACAGCTGTGTGGGATAGCTCTCATCGAGCAACGTGGCCAAGCTGACACCTTCGGCCGACCACTGCTCGATCTCATCCTGTACCGCGGCGATCGCCGAGTCGAGATCAAGCGGGCGATGGTCGAGCGTGGGCGTCGACGGAGCTGTCAGGTCGTCGAGGATCCGCAGCGCAGAGCCTGATTCCTCCACCCTGCGGGCGATCACGGGCCATGCGAGCTCGCTTGTTCGCAGTGCCAGCAACAGGGCCGCCTGCTCGCGAAGATCAGCCACACCCACACCCTATCGAACAAACGTTCACAGTTGGCCTCGGACTGGCCCGTATCTTGCCACTAAACCTCCGCATGGGCCGGGACGTGTAGGGGGTGTGGAAGCGGTGGCTGCGAACGCGGATGTCAGACCGTCCAGAATGGACGCGATGGCTGCTTTCTCAGCACTGTTCGGCGAGTCCTTCGAGGCGATGAAGCGACTCGCGTACCTGCTCGGTGCGGACGACCCGGAGAACATCGCGCAGGAGGCGTTCGTCCGGTTGCATGATCGGTGGGACACGCTGTACGACGACAGCAAAGCGCTGCCCTACCTGCGGACGATGGTCGTGAACCTGAGCCGGTCACGGCTGAGGCATCTGCGCGTTGTGCGTCGTACGCCGCCGGATGTGATGCTGGACGAACTGTCGGCCGAGACGCACGCGATGGCCAGGCAGGAGCACAAACGGATCAGGGAGGCGCTGGGAAAGCTTTCCCGTCGGCAGCGAGAAGTTCTCGTGCTGCGTTACTGGCTGGACCTGGATCAGGCGGCGATCGCCGACACGCTCGGGGTCGCGGTCGGCACGGTCAAGGCGACCACTTCGCACGCGATGACGAACTTGCGCAAGCATCTGGAGGAGTGGTGATGGACGAGCTGGAGCAACGGCTGCGCTCGACACTCACCTCGATGGCCGAGGAGGTGCCGCCAAGCCACGGCGCATGGGACGAGCAGCAGCGCAGGTTGGCCCTGAAAAGTCGCCGACATCGACTTCGTCCCGCGGTTATGGCGGCCGTGGCTGCGGCGGCGGTTCTGATCGCCGTCCCGATCATGGTCGTCCAGCAGGTCAACGGTCCGCTCGAGCCCGGCGCGCTGCCGGTGGTCTCCGGCGTGAACCCGCCGCTGTCGACGGCGTCGATCAGCAGCCTTCCCGGGCAGGACGTCGAGTACCGGCCTCGCGAGGGCGAGACCCTGCTGACGCCGCCCGCGGTGCTCAGCGCGGAGCAGCAGCCCGGCAGCGACAAGCCGCTGATGTCGTACGCGTACGTGGTCGAGGCGCAGCATCGTGACCGTCGGCTGTGCTTCACCCAGGCGCCGGAGCGTGCGCCGATCAACGGCCCCGAGCAGGCCAAGTACGGCGAGCCCAACTGCGTCAAGCTCAACGAGCCCAAGCAGGGCAAGTTCGAATGGGGCCGCATGCAGGGCATCACGAACACCACCAGGGCCATGTGGGTTTACGTGATGAGCCGCCCGGCCGCCGAGATGCTGCTCAAGCAGCCCGAAGGCACCGGTTACACGCAGGCCACCAGCCCCAAGATCGGTGCCGACCTGGCGGTGTTCGTCGCCTACGTCAACGCGCCGAAGCCGCCGAAGCAGTTCACGGTGTTCGACGCGCAGCACCAGACATTGCAGAACGGCGAATGACCACTAAACCCGTGACCGGTTTCAGGCGTGCAGCAACCGTGAAAGCGGTGGCTTCCGGGTCCGATGCCGGGCCGTTCAGGGCGAGCGCGACGGCTGCTTTCTCAGCGTTGTTCGACGAGTCCTTCGAGGCGATGAAGCGACTCGCGTACCTGCTCGGTGCGGACGACCCGGAGAACATCGCGCAGGAGGCGTTCGTCCGACTGCACGACCGCTGGGAAAAGCTGTACGACGACAGCAAAGCCCTGCCCTACCTGCGGACGATGGTCGTCAACCTCAGCCGCTCGCGGCTGAGGCATCTGCGTGTCGTGCGTCGCACACCGCCGGATGTGATGCTGGACGAACTGTCGGCCGAAACGCACGCGATGGCGCGACAGGAACACAAACGGATCAGGGAGGCACTCGGCAAGCTCTCCCGCCGGCAACGAGAAGTTCTCGTACTGCGCTACTGGCTGGACCTGGACCAGGCGGCCATCGCCGACACACTCGGGGTCGCGGTCGGCACCGTCAAAGCAACGACATCGCACGCGATGACGAACTTGCGCAAGCACCTGGAGGAGTGGTGATGGACGAGCTGGAGCAGCAGCTGCGCTCGACACTCACCTCGATGGCCGAGGAGGTGCCGCCAAGCCACGGCGCATGGAACGAGCAACAGCGCAGGCTCGCCCTGAAAAGCCGCAAACATCGGGTTCGCCCCGCGGTCACGGCCATCGTGGCGGCAGCGGCGGCGGTCCTGATCGCCGTCCCGATCATGGTCATCCAGCAGGGGCACGCTCCGGTCGACCCGGGCGCGCTGCCGGAGGTGTCGAACGCGCCGGAGCGGACGACGACCGGCAGGTCGACGCTCCCGGATGGCAGGTGGCGGGTCAGCTACGAGCCACGCGACGGTGAGACCGTCGTGACCCAGCCCACGCAGATCACGAACAAGGTGATGGCGGACAGGAAGAACCTGATCACGTGGGCGTACGTCATCCAGGCGAGCAACGGCGACCGGCACATGTGCATCGCCCAGACCGTGGAAGGCGGCGTGATCAACGGACCGGACCAGCTCACCTACGGTGAGCCGGACTGCATCCCGCTCACCCCGCCGAAGGCGGGCAAGTTCGAGTGGGGGCGCAGGCAGGTTCCGGACAAGTTCCTCGAGGGCAACAAGGGCATCTGGCTGTACGTGATGAGCCGGCCGGCCGTCAAGATGACGTTGCGGCGAGCCGAGAACAACGAGCTGATACCGGCGACGACCAAGGAGTTCGGCGCGGACGTGGTGTTCTTCGGCGCGTTCGTGAACTCGTCCAAGCCGCCGCTGGCGTACTCGCTGTACAACGATGCCGACGACATCTTCTACAACGGCGTATGAACGCATGGTGAACACAAGGCGACGTTCGGTCGTTCACTTTCCGGCCGCGGCGGCTTAGTGTCGATCTCCTCCCGAGCGGACTGGAGGAGCTTTGACCTCACCACCACGCATCCCATTGCCCCTGCTCAACGGCGGCAGCCGGGCGGCGGTGACCTGTGAGTACCGCTGCGGCGACGCCTGCTCGCACCCCGCGCCCAACCCCACGGCGAACGGCTACCTCGGCGACATCGTCACCGACGTGATCAACCGGCGGTCGGCACTCAGGGCGGGCGCCGTGGTCGCGTTCGCCACCAGTGGTGTGGCCGGGCTCAGCGGCACAGCCACGGCCGGCGACCAGGACGGCGACGAGGCCCGGGGTGGCGGCGGCACCCCCGGCCTGAACTTCGACCGCGTCCAGCCGAACACGCAGGACGCTGTGGTCGTGCCCGAGGGCTACGAGCAGGCGATCGTCATCCGGTGGGGCGACCCGGTGCTGCCGGGGGCGCCGAAGTTCGACTTCGACAACCAGACCGCGGCCGCGCAGGCCAAGCAGTTCGGTTTCAACAACGACTTCGCGGCGCTCATGCCGTTGCCCGGCCGCAACCAGCTGCTGGTCACCAACCACGAGTACACCTCCGAGAGCTTCATGTTCAAGGGCTACTCGCCGGCCGGCCCCACCGAGGAACAGGCCAGGATCGCGTGGGCGGCGCACGGCCTGTCGGTCGTGGAGGTCGAGCAGGTCCGCGGCTCGGGCAGGCTCAAGCCGGTGATCGGCCGCCACAACCGGCGGATCACGATGACCACGCCGTTCCGGATCACCGGGCCGGCCGCGGGCAGCGACCTGCTCAAGACGTCCGCCGACCCGACCGGCACGATCGCGCTCGGCACGTTGAACAACTGCGCGGGCGGCGTCACGCCGTGGGGCACGATCCTGTCCGGCGAGGAGAACTTCAACGGGTACTGGGCCAACGCGGGCCAGACCGCCGAACCGGTCAAGTCGCGGGCCGCGCGCTACGGCGTCGCGACCGGCGCGACCACCCGCAAGTGGGAGCGGTTCGACAAGCGGTTCGACATGCTCAAGGAGCCCAACGAGGTCAACCGTTTCGGCTACGTCATCGAACTCGACCCGAACGACCCGGAGTCCATGCCGGTCAAGCACACCGCGCTGGGCCGGTTCAAGCACGAGTGCGCCAACATCCGTGTGGCTCGTGACGGGCGTGTGGTCGCGTACTCCGGCGACGACGAGCGCTTCGAGTACCTGTACAAGTTCGTGTCCAAGAACAAGATGCGCAAGGGCAACAGCAGTGCCGCGCGTCGCTACAACATGACGCTGCTCGACGAAGGCACGTTGTACGTCGCCAAGTTCACCGGTGACAGCCCGGCGAGCGAGATCGACGGCACCGGGAAACTCCCGTCCGACAAGCGGTTCGACGGCACCGGTGAGTGGATCCCGCTGGCCAGCGGCAAACGCTCGTTCGTGCCGGGCATGACCGCGGAGGAGGTCTACGTCTTCACGCGGCTGGCCGCCGACAAGGCCGGGGCGACCAAGATGGACCGCCCGGAGGACGTGCAGGCCAGCCCGAAGACCGGCAAGGTCTACGTGGCGTTGTCCAACAACGTCGACCGCGGTGTGCTGCCCGGCAAGGAGAGCGCGACCGAGATCAACCCGCGCAACAACAACAAGCACGGTCACATCCTTGAACTGACCGAGCACGACCCGTTGTCGCTGCGGTTCGACTGGTGGCTGTTCCTGGTGTGCGGTGACCCGAAGGACCCGGACACCTACTTCGCGGGTTTCCCCAAGGACCAGGTCAGCCCGATCTCCAGTCCGGACAACGTCGCCTTCGACCAGTACGGCAACTTGTGGATCTCCACCGACTCGGCGGGCGCGCTGGGGATCAACGACGGCCTGTACGCCGTGCCGGTCGACGGCCCGCAGCGCGGCAACCTCAAGCTGTTCCTCACGGTGCCGCGTGGCGCGGAGACGTGCGGGCCGATCGTGCAGGAACGGCTGGTCACGGTCTGCGTGCAGCACCCCGGCGAGCTCGACGGCGCGAGCGCCGACAAGCCCGTGTCGCACTGGCCGGACGGCGGTGCCAGCCAGCCGCGGCCGTCGGTGGTCGCGGTGTGGAAGCCGGGGCGGCACGGTCCGGCCAAGATCGGGTCATGACATGCGGTAACCAGGCGATTCTCCCGTGCGATGGCGTCAGCTGTTCGCTCCGCGTTCACCTGGATTTCGGCTGATCACCCCCTGTCGCGCTTACGTTTCAGCCGTTCCGGACTGACCCTCGTACGGGAGGCTTCGCGTGTCCTCACGCCCCGAGCCTGGCCGCCCCATGCTGCCTTTGCTCACCCAGGACCACCACGGTCGGCAGGCCATCACCTGCCAGTACCGCTGCAACAACGCGTGTTTCCACGATGCGCCCAACACCTCTGACAACGAGTACTTCGGTGACGTCGTCCGCGATGTCGTCCGCCGTCGCGGGATGCTCAAGGCGGGCGCGGTGCTCGCCGTCGCCGGAGCCGGGGTGACCGCGCTCGGTGGCACGGCCGCCGCCGCGCCCGACACCAAGGACCAGGCCGTCGACGCCCAGGGGCGTGGCCGGCCGGACCGCCGCGACGGCTTGAACTTCGACCCGGTCGCCCCGAACACCGAGGACCGGATCGTCACGCCGGAGGGTTACGACCAGGCGGTCGTGATCCGCTGGGGCGACGCGGTGCTGCCCGGCGCGCCGAGGTTCGACTTCGACAAGCAGACCGCCGCCGCGCAGGCCAAGCAGTTCGGTTTCAACAACGACTTCTGCGGCCTGGTCCCGCTCGGCTGGAACCGCTGGCTGATGGGCTCCAACCACGAGTACACGTCCGAGACCTTCATGTTCAAGGGCTACAACGCCGAGAACCCGACCGAGGAGCAGGTCAGGATCGGCTGGGCCGCGCACGGCTTCTCGGTCGTCGTGGTGCAGAAGGACTTCTTCTCCGGCAAGCTCGTGCCCAAACTGGACCGGCACTACAACCGCCGGATCACCGTCACCACCGAGTTCGCGTTCACCGGCCCGGCCGCGGGCAGCAAGTTCCTGCAGACCTCGGCCGACAAGTCGGGCCGCAAGGTGTTCGGCACGTTCGGCAACTGCGCCGGTGGCGTCACGCCGTGGGGCACGATCCTGTCCGGCGAGGAGAACTTCGACGGCTACTTCGCCAACAGCGGCGCCGCGTCGACCGACCCGCGCGTGACCCGCTACGGCAAGCTGGGCAAGTCGACCACGCGCAAGTGGGAGAGGTTCGACAAGCGCTTCGACGTCGCGCAGGAGCCGAACGAGTTCAACCGGTTCGGCTGGGTCGTCGAGATCGACCCGAACGACCCGCACTCGACGCCGGTCAAGCACACCGCGCTCGGCCGTTTCAAGCACGAGGCCTGCAACGTGCGTGTCGCGCGTGACGGCCGCGTCGTCGCGTACATGGGCGACGACGAGCGCTTCGACTACATCTACAAGTTCGTCTCGAAGAACCGCGTCAAGCACGGCAGCAGCCAGCGGGTGCGCGAGGAGAACAAGAAGCTGCTGTCGGAGGGCACGCTGTACGTCGCCAAGTTCACCGGCGACAGCCCGGCGAGCGAGATCGACGGCTCGGGGAAACTCCCGTCCGACGGCGAGTTCGACGGCTCCGGCGAGTGGATCCCGCTCGCCAGCGGCGACAAGTCCTTTGTAGACGGATTCACCGCCGAGGAGGTCTACGTCTTCACGCGGCTGGCCGCCGACAAGGTGGGCGCCACCAAGATGGACCGCCCTGAGGACATCGAGCCCAACCCGAAGACCGGCCGCGTCTACGCCGCGCTGACCAACAACACCGACCGCGGTGTCGCGGCGGGCAAGGAAGGCCCGACCGAGATCAACCCGCGGATCAACAACAAGCACGGTCACGTGCTGGAGTGGGAAGAGCGCGGCAACGACCCGACAGCCACGAAGTTCTCGTGGAAGCTGTTCCTGGTCTGCGGTGACCCGGCGTCGCCGGACACGTACTTCGGCGGCTACGACAAGACCCAGGTCAGCCCGATCTCGTGCCCGGACAACGTCGCCTTCGACAAGAAGGGCAACCTCTGGATCTCGACCGACGGCAACGCGCTGAAGTCCAACGACGGCCTGTTCGCCGTGCCGACCGAGGGCCGCTACCGCGGCCGGGTCAAGCAGTTCCTGACCGTGCCGAAGGGCGCGGAGACCTGCGGGCCGGTCATCGAGAACGACTTCGTGCTCGTGTCCGTGCAGCACCCGGGTGAGCTCACCGGCGCCAGCGCCGACAACCCGCTGTCGCACTGGCCGGACGGCGGCACCAGCCAGCCGCGTCCGTCCGTCGTCGCGGTCTGGCCGCGCCGCGGCTCGATCTGCGACTGAGAAAAACCTCGTGAGTGTTTTGGCCGGTTAGAACCGGCCAAAACACTCACGAGAGGGTCAGGCGTCGCCGCGGATGAAGGCTTCGACCGCCTCGTAGGCCTCGGAGTCCGAGTACTGCTCGGGCGGGGACTTCATGAAGTACGACGACGCCGACAGGATCGGGCCGCCGAGGCCCCGGTCCTTGGCGATCTTGGCCGCGCGGACCGCGTCGATGATCACGCCTGCCGAGTTGGGGGAGTCCCAGACCTCGAGCTTGTACTCCAGGTTCAGCGGGGTGTCGCCGAAGGACCGGCCCTCGAGGCGCACGTACGCCCACTTGCGGTCGTCGAGCCACGGCACGTGGTCGGACGGGCCGATGTGCACGTCGGCCTTCTCCATCTCGTGCGGGATCTGCGACGTGACCGACTGCGTCTTGGAGATCTTCTTGGACTGCAGGCGCTTGCGCTCCAGCATGTTCATGAAGTCCATGTTGCCGCCGAAGTTCAGCTGGTACGTGCGCAGCAGCTCCACCCCGCGGTCCTCGAACAGCTTCGCCATCACCCGGTGCGTGATCGTCGCGCCGACCTGGGACTTGATGTCGTCACCGACGATCGGCACGCCCGCCGCGCGGAACTTCTCGGCCCACTCGGGGTCCGAGGCGATGAACACCGGCAGCGCGTTGACGAACGCGACACCCGCGTCGATCGCGCACTGGGCGTAGAACTTGCCCGCCTCCTCCGAACCGACCGGGAGGTAGGACACGAGCACGTCGGCGCCCGACTCCTTGAGCACCTTGACCACGTCGGCCGGCTCCTCGTCGGCCTCGGTGATGATCTCGCGGTAGTACTCGCCGAGCCCGTCGAGGGTGTGGCCGCGCTGCACGGTCACCCCGAGCGGGGGCACGTCGCAGATCTTGATCGTGTTGTTCTCGCTGGCCACGATGGCTTCCGACAGGTCACGCCCGACCTTCTTGGCGTCCACGTCGAACGCGGCGACGAACTGCACGTCGCGGACGTGGTAGTCGCCGAACTGCACGTGCATCAGGCCGGGCACGCGGGTGGCTGGATCGGCGTCGCGGTAGTAGTGGACGCCCTGCACCAGCGAAGCCGCGCAGTTGCCGACGCCGACGATGGCCACTTTCACGCTTTGGCCCATGCCGGTTCTCCTTATCCTTTTTCCGCTGACGGCGCCTTCAGCTGCCGTCACTGGTCTTTCCGCCGCCTCACAGCGCGCCGCCGTCCTGCTCGCGCTGCTCCTCGGCGATCAGCTCGTTGAGCCACCGGACCTCACGTTCGCTGCTTTCCAATCCCATCCGGTGCAGCTCGCGGGTGTACCGGTCGATCTGCTCGCCCATCCGCGACATCGCGGAGCGCTGGCCTTCCCTGCGTTCCTCGACACGCCTGCGACGGCCTTCCAGGATCCGCATCCTGACCTCGGCGGGTGTCCGGGAGAAGAACGCCATGTGGACGCCGAACCCCTCGTCGTCCCAAGTCTGCGGGCCGGCGTCGGCCAGCAGCTCGGCGAAGCGTTCCTTGCCGTCCGCGGTGAGTTTGTAGACCCGCTTGGCACGGCGGCCCCACGTCCGGCTCTCGTCCGGTTCCTCCTCGACGATCCAGCCGGCGCGTTGCAACCGGCGCAAAGTCGGGTAGAGCGATCCGTACGAGAACGTGCGCAGGGTGCCGAGCAGGTCGAACAGGCGTTTGCGCAGTTCGTAGCCGTGCATCGAAGCCTCGTGCAGGAGCCCGAGGATGGCGAACTCAAGCACCGAGACCTCCTTCCCGGACACGGTGACCTACCGACCGATTATATCGTGCCGATACATCGGGCCGCGTTTCAACGATATGAGGCTGTGGCAATCGACACCCACGGCACGAACCGCAGGTGGAGGGCGTGCCGGGAACGCGCTGGTCTGAACGGCGCAGCGGCAGACAGGTGAGGACCCGTAGTCTGTGCGGTGTGCGGACCCAACGTCAGGTAGTGGACTATGCGCTGCAGCGCCGTGCGCTGCTGGCCGAGGTCTACTCCGGCCGGGTGGGCACGATGGAGGTCTGCGACGCCAGCCCATATCTGCTGCGAGCCGCGAAGTTCCACGGCCAGCCGACGGACGTGCAATGTCCGGTCTGCCGCAAGGAACCGCTGACTCTGGTGTCGTGGATCTACGGTGACGAGCTCAAGCACGCGTCCGGTTCCGCCCGAGCTCCCGAGGAACTCGCCAAGCTGGCGAACCTCTACGAGGAGTTCACCGTGTATGCGGTAGAAGTTTGCCGCACATGTTCATGGAACCACCTAGTGCAGTCATACGTCTTGGGAACGCGTGGTCTGCGTTCCGGCAAGCCACGCAGGAGGACAGTGGCGGAGTGAGGCGGTTGCAAACGCACTTGACCCGTCACAAACTGCTCCGCATGCCCGCGGACGTCTGGAAGGCCCAGTTGTGAACGACCATAGAGACCCGCAATGGCCCACGGGTGACGACCCGGACGCCGGCAGGCGCGGGCGTCGCCAGGAACAGTCGGGGGAGAGCACCGGCTTCTGGAAGCCGTCCTTCGATGATGACGACGCGCCCGCTGCCCAGCAACCGCAGTGGCCGACCGAAGCGCCACCCGAGCGTCCCCATTCCGGTCAGCGCCCACCGGCGGGAGCACCCCGAGGCGGTCCCCCTCGCCCACCTGGTCGCCCGCCCGGCGGCCCGCGGCCCGGCCAGCCGATGCCGCCACCGCCCGGTGCACGCCCGCCAGCCGGTCCACCCCCAGGCCAGCAGACCGTCCGAGTCCCGCAGAACGCCCCAGCCGAGCAGCCGACCGACGTGGTCAGCGCCGTTGGCGGCAGTGGTGGCCGTGGTCGAGTCGCGCCTGAGCCCGAGCTGCTCACGCACCGCGAATTCGATGACTACGACGAGTACGACGATCCTGACAGCCAGTATGCCGAGCCGGTCATCTCCGACGAGGAGGCGCGCCGCAGGCGCAAGAAGAAGATCTGGCGGCGGATCAGGCGCACCAGTTACGTCTTCCTCGCGTTGATGATGATCGGCCCGATCATCGCGTTCTTCATCGCGTACCAGCTCGTCGACGTGCCGAACCCGGAGAAGCTGGCCGACCAGCTGGACAAGACCGTCACGGTCACCTACGCCGACGACTCGCCGTTCACCACGGTCGCCCCGCAGGGCCGCCGCACGCTCGTCAAGTACGACCAGATCCCCAAAGACGTGCTGCACGCGGTCTACGCCTCCGAGGACGCCACGTTCGAGACGAACGACGGCTTCGACCTGATGGGTATCGCCGGCGCCGTGTGGAACAACCTCACAGGCGGCACCGGTGGTGGTTCGACGATCACCCAGCAGTACGTGAAGAAGGCGACCGGCAACGAGGACCCGACCCTCACCCGTAAGGCGCTCGAGCTGGTCACGGCGTACAAACTGTCGAACACCACGGACAAGAACGACATCATCACCGGCTACCTGAACACGGTCTACTTCGGCAAGCGGGCGTACGGCATCGCCGCCGCGGCGAAGGCGTACTACAACAAGGACCTCGACAAGATCACCAAGTCCGAGGCCGCCGTGCTCGCCGGAGTGATCCAGACGCCGTCGCGCGCCAGCAACGACAACGACTACGTGAAGTCGCGCTGGGAATACGTCACGAACAAGATGATCGAGAACAAGTGGATGACTCCGCAGGAGAAGGCGGAGCAGCCGTTCCCCGAGCCGGTCCCCGTGCAGGAGGGCTCCGGCCAGATGACCCCGGACATGCAGTTCCTCTGGCAGCAGGCCAAGCGTGAACTGGACGCACAGGGCATCAAGGAAGACGAGATCAACAAGAACGGCTACAAGATCCAGCTCACGATCGACCCGGGCGCGCAGAAGGCGGCAGCCGCCGCGGCGGACAAGATCATGCAGGGGCAGCCGGAGAACCTCCGCAAGGCGCTCGTCGCCGTCGACCCCCAGACCGGCCGGGTCATCGCCTACTACGGCTACAACCAGGGCACGAACGCCACGGACTACGCACGCGGCTGGTACAACCCCGGGTCGTCGTTCAAGCCGTTCGACCTGGTCGCGCTGCTGCACGAGGGCAAAGGGCTCGGCCAGACCTACGACGGCAGGTCCGGGCGCAAGTTCGGTGGCGCGACGATCAACAACTCCGAGGGCAACGACAGCTGCGGCGAGCAGTGCACGGTCGCCAAGGCCATGGAGATGTCGATCAACACCGTGTTCGCCGAGATCGCGTTCAAGGAGGTCGGGTACCCGGCCGTGGCCAAGGCCGCGATCGAGGCGGGCATCCCGAAGAACATCGGCCGCGCCGGAACGCCGCTCGAGGGCGACAAGGACAACCCGCTCGACCTGAACATCGCCATCGGCGGTGGCCGCTACGTGGCCAGGCCGATCGACATGGCGGGCGCGTACGCGACCTTCGCCGCCAACGGCAACAAGCGGACCCCGCACGTCGTGGCGAAGGTGACCAACCCCAACGACGGTGACCGGGTGGTCTGGGACGGCGACAAGAACCTGGGCAACGCGACCCTCGCGTTCAACAAGAGCGACCCGGGGGACAACGCCAAGATCGCCAGGAACGTCACCGAGTCGCTGATCCCGGTGATCAACACCACCAAGAACGGCAAGTACAAGTGCGAGGGCGGCCACGAGTGCGCCGGCAAGACCGGCACGCACAACTGCGCCAAGACGGCCAAGACGACATCGGCCGACAACTGCGCGGCGTGGATGGTCGGCTACACGCCGCAGATCTCCACCGCGGTCTGGGTCGGCTCCGACGACAACTCGGCGCTGCGGGACAAGAAGCGGGGCGCGGTCTACGGCAGCGGCCTGCCCGCGGAGATCTGGAAGGAGTTCATGGACTCCTACCTCAAGGGCAAAGACGCGAAGGACTTCGGCAAGTTCACCCCGATCGGCAAGTCCCCGCAGCAGGCGGAGGCGGAGTCGCGGGCGGCTGAGGAACGCAAGAACGCCAGCTCCTCGGCCAACAACACGCCGTCGACCAACACGCAGACCCAGCAGCCGCCCGCGACGAACACCACGACGACCGAGACGACCACCACGACGACCAGGCGGCCCGGGGGCGGCGGTCCTGGTGGTCCGGGCGGCACCAACCCGCCAGGTTGCCCCGGTCGCCCGGGATGTCCCACGGGCGAACCGAGCAATCCCGACGATCTGATCGGGTCGCACGGATAGTCGACACCGCATGATCCGATCCACGTAGCATCTCGCGCGTGCAGCCCGACGAAACCGGTGACACCGACTCGCTCGACCCGACCGAGCGAGTCGCTCCCACCAGAACCGGACCGCTGGCCAAGGGCGCGGCGGCCGTCATCGGTGGTCCGCTCGGGCAGCACGCGCAGGTGGGCAGGCAGTGGTTCTGGACGCCGCTGCGGATCGCGTTCCTCGTCGGCGTGTTCGCGCTGACGCTGAGCTGGTTCGGCAAGGTCGGCTGCATCCAGCAGTACACCAACGAGCAGGGCCAGTTCGAGCTCGACTGGCGCACGGCCCGGCCGTACATCGCGATGTGCTACTCGGACGTCGTCCCGCTCTACACCGCCGAGCAGCTCGACAAGCCGGACACGTTCCCGTACAGGACGAGCTGGATCGACGACGAGGGCAAGCCGACCCAGCAGACCCGTTACATGGAGTACCCGGTGATCACCGGGTTGTTCCAGTGGGTCAACGCGAAGCTCACCGCGGGCTGGCTCGACATGGGGCTGGCCAGCGCGCTGCCGGTCGCGATCTACTTCAACATCACGGCCTTCTGGCTGGCCCTGGCGTGGCTCGTCACGGTGTGGGCGACCATGCGGACGGCCCGTCGACGGCCGTGGGACGCGTTGCTCGTCGCCGTGTCGCCAGTGGTCGTGGTGCACGCGTTCACCAACTTCGACACGTTGGCCACGGCGGCTGCCGCGGCCGGGATCCTGGCGTGGGCACGGCGCAAACCGGTGCTCGCCGGTGTCCTGATCGGTCTGGGCGGCGCGGCGAAGTTCTACCCCTTGTTCTTCCTCGGCGCGTTGTTCGTGCTCTGTCTGAGAGCCGGGAAATTGCGCGAGTGGCAACGGGCGACCGTCGCCGCGCTCGGCACATGGCTCGCGGTGAACGCGCCGATCGCGTGGCAGTACCCCGCGGGCTGGTGGGAGTTCTTCCGGCGCAACACCGCGCGGGCGGCCGACACCGACTCCATCTACAACGTGATCTCCGGGTTCACCGGCTGGCCAGGGTTCGACGGCGAACTCGGGCCGTGGCAGACGCCGACCGTGTTGAACACGCTGACCGCGGTCCTGTTCCTGATCGCGTGCGCGGCGGTGGGGTGGATGGCGTTGTCCGCACCGACCCGGCCGCGGCTGGCGCAGCTGGGGTTCCTGCTCGTCGCCTCGTTCCTGTTGATCAACAAGGTGTGGAGCCCGCAGTACTCGCTGTGGCTCGTGCCGCTGGCCGTGCTCGCCCTGCCGCGGTGGAAGATCCTGCTGGCGTGGATGACCGTCGACGCGTTCGTCTGGGCGCCGCGGATGATGTACTACCTCGGCACCGACCACAAAGGCCTGCCGGTCGAGTGGTTCCTCGGCGCGGTGCTCGTCCGCGATGTCGTGGTGATCGCCCTGTGCGCGCTGGTGATCTACGAGATCTACCACCCGGAACGCGACCTGGTCCGCAAGTCCGGTGACGACGACCCCGCCGGTGGCGTGCTCGACGGGGCCGCCGACAGGTTCCTGCTCAGAGCAGGCCGAGCGGCACCGCTTCGCCCATAGCCCGCAGCCCGGCGTCGTTCGGGTGCAGGTGGTCGCCGGTGTCGTACTCCGGTTTGATCCGCAGCGGGTCCCGCGGGTCGCGGACCGCCGCGTCGAAGTCGACCACGCCGTCGAACGCGCCGCCGGCGCGGATGAACGTGTTCACGGCCTGGCGGGTGGCTTCGAGCGTCTCGGTCCACACGCCCCAGCCCTTGAAGGGCGTGATCGTGCCACCGACCACGCGGATGCCCCGTGCTTTGGCTTGCGCGAGGATCTGCCTGTAGGCGGCGATGAGCTGCGCCGGGTCGGTCTGGTGCGGGGTCTGCTGGATGTCGTTGATGCCTTCCAGCACGATCAACGTCCGTACCCCGCCGAGGCTCAGCACGTCCTCGTCCAGCCGGGCCAGCGCGTTGCGGCCGAACCCGCCGCCGTCGAGCAGCAGCCTGTTGCCGCTGATCCCGGCGTTGAGCACGCCGAGCCTGCGCTGCGAGGTCTTCAGGCGATCGGCCAGCACGTCCGGCCAGCGCCGGTTGGTCCCCGCTGTCGAGCCGACGCCGTCGGTGATCGAGTCGCCGAGCGTGACCACCGACGCGGACGCGGGTGAGCCCTGCACGTCGACTCCGCTGACGTAGTGCCAGACGTGGGTCTGCTCGTTGTACGGCGTGCCCGACTCGTCGGTGGTGAAGTTGCCGGTGCGGTTGAAGAACGAGGTCTGCAGCGCGGCCGGGTGGTAGGTGACCGGGCCGGACGGCGTCGGTACGTAGGTCGTGACGAGCAGGTCCGAGTCCTCGGGCACGCGCAGCACCGCGGGATCGGTCAGCACTTCGGCGCCCGGTGGCACGGTCACCGTCTGCGACCCGCCGAACTTCAGGGTGCGCACGCTGCCGGGCACCGCGCGCGGGCTGTTCGGCTCGGCCGCGACAGCCACCGTGACCTGGCCGAACTGCAAGGGTTTCGCGCCGAACGCGTTCGACAGCCGCACCCGCACGACACCGCCGCCGACGCTGGTGTGCACCACGTTGCGGATGGAGAAGTTCGGGTAGCCGTCGTCGGTGTTCGCCACGCCTGTCGCGGGCGAGGCGGCCCACGTGCCGATCCACCCACCCGGAGTCTGGGCGCCACTGGACGTGGCCACCAGGCCGATCGTCGCGGCGGCCACCATGCCCGCAGCCAGCAGTCGTCTCATCCGATCAACGTGCTCGCTGCGATGATCTCCGGTCCACCGCCGATCGGCTGACAATCCGCGGCTGAGCGGACAGCGGCGCTAACCGAGCGTGGCCGGTCTGGGTACGCCGGGCAGGAACTCCGGCACCGGATCATCGTCCACAGTGGACTTGGCGTTCAGGAACCCGATGAACAGCCCGACCAGCAGCGCCGCCCGGCCCCACACGCCGATCATCACCATCTGCGCGGTGAAACCGTCGTAGATCGTGGTCGCCTTGTTGACGTCGATCGCGTGGTACCACGTGAAGATCCCGACTCCCATCGCGAAGTCCGCGATGTAGTACGAGATCGCCCAGCCGATGTGCACCCGCAGCAGAACGAACATCGGCACCAGCCACAGCGTGTACTGCGGCGAGTGGACCTTGTGCAGCAGCAGGAACCCGCACAGCATCGCGGCCGACACCGCGATCCACGGGTACGTCCCGTCCTTGCGGTACCGCCGCCAGCCCAGGTACAGCGCCAGCGCGAACGAGGCGAGCACCAGCAACGGCGACCACAACGTGACCATGTCCTGGAACTCGACGTTCTTCGGGTCCGACTCCGGCCGGAAACCCCAGAACCAGAACGAGTTCGTGGTGATGTCGGCCTGCCGAAGGCCCTGGAAGGTGAACGACGCCTTCCAGCCCTCGAACCCGGCGAGCGCGAACGGCAGGTTCACCAGCACCGCGGTCAGCAACGCGACCCACGCGACCTGGAGCATGCCCTTGACGTTGTGGCGCCTGCCTTCCGGCAGCTCCCGGCCGTCTCTGCCGCCGGTCAGCACGTACAGCATCAACGGCATCACGAAGATCGCCGGATAGAGCTTGAACGTGAACCCGAGGCCGAGCAGCACAGCCGCGAACGTCGCCCGTTCCATCAACGGCCGGTTCACCCCGGCTTTGCCCCAGCCGCGGTGCATCACGTAGACAGCGGCGACCGCGCACAGCACGACCGGCAGTTCCCAGTTGTGGAACGCGTACAACACGAGCGGTGGCCCGATCGCCCACAACAGCGCGCGCCACCTGCTGAGCTTGCCGAGCATCCACGCGGTGAGCAGGCCGAACGGCGCCATCAGGATCGCCGAGCCGAGCAGGAACCCCGCGTCGGTGCCCGCGAACAGGGCACCGAGCCAGATCACCACCCCGGTCAGCACCGGGTACTCGACCGTGCCGCCGGTCAGCTCGCCCTTGGCGTTGATCCCGCCGTGGACGTACGGGAAGACGTGCTTCTCGATGTCCCGGCCCACCCACAGGTACTGGATGTCCGAGTAGCAGGCGTCGCTGCGGGCGCGCTGCGTGTAGTCCGGTTCGCTGCGGCCCCACTTGTCGAACCGCGGGCCGGTGCACCTGTCCTTGTTGGCGAAGCCGAGCAGCAGGGTCACCCCGCACAGCAACACCATCAACGCGAGCGCGACCCGGCCGAACTGGACGGCCTTCCCGCCGGGCTGCCGCTCCGTGGATGCCGGTTCGCCCGCCTCCTGCTGGCCCACCGACTCCTCCGCCTCCTCGGACACCTGCCCCGGACGCACCACGTCCTCACCCGCCAAGCGCCTGGCGCAGGAACGCGATGTCCTCCGCCTGGCCGTCGGACGGGGTCTCGACCACGACCGGGGCCCCTGCCGCGGCGACCACCGCCGCGAGCACCTCCGGTTCGATGGTGCCAGTACTGATGTTCGCGTGCCGGTCGCGTGACGAGCCGAACTCGTCCCGCGAGTTGTTCAGGTGGACGAGATCGATCCGGCCGGTGATGGCCTTCACCCGGTCGACGATGCCGACCAGCTCCTCACCCGCGGCGAACGCGTGGCACGTGTCCAGGCAGAACCCGGCGCCGAACTCGCCGACCGCGTCCCACAGCCTGGCGAGCACGTCGAACCGGCGCGCCATGGCGTTGTCGCCGCCCGCGGTGTTCTCGATCAGGATCGGCAGCGGGAACCCGCCGTCCTTGGCCTGCCGCTCGAAGAACTTCCGCCAGTTGCCGATCCCGTCGGCCGGGTCCTCGCCCTTGGTGACGTGGCCGCCGTGCACGACCAGGCCCTTCGCACCGATCGCGGCGGCGCCCTCGGCGTGCTGCGTGACGGTCTTGCGGGAGGGGATCCGGATCCGGTTGTTCATCGACGCGATGTTCACCGGGTACGGCGAGTGCACGAAGACATCGAGGTCGGTGGCCCGAAGCGCCTCGGCCTGCGGGTGCTCAGGCGGCTTCTTCCACGACTGCGGGTCGGCGAGGAAGAACTGGACCACCTCGGCGCCACGCTCGCGCGCCGCGGCGAGCGGATCGTCGTCGCGGACATGGGCACCTATACGCATGGCCAGCGAGCGTAGTCGGCCTCCAATAGCAAACGAGCCGGTGGTAGGCCTGCCGGGGGCGCGCTACTCCACCTGGAGGAAGAACACGGGGCGTGGCCGCCCATACCGACGTGCGGGTGATTACCGGTGTTCAGCGTCACCAACTGCGCGTACGGTCGTTGGATCTCCTAGAGGCTACTCGCCGGTACGACGGAGGACTGGATATGCGACTCGCCAAACGGCTGGCCGCCGCGTTCGCGGTTGCCATCGTCGTGTTGACGAGCAGCTTGCTTGGCGGGAGCACCGCGGTCGCGGCGACTCCCGTGGTGATCGGCAGCTGCGCGGCCACTGTCCAAGGCGCTGCGGGCACCCCGATCCAGCTCAAACCGGCCGCGGTGCTCGAGCCGGTGGTGAACATCGTCAGGGCGCTCGACCCGCTGAACCTGATCACGCCGACCGTCCGGTCGGTGTTCGCGGCGCTGCCGCCCATCCCGATCGGCGCGATCCCCGTCGGCGGCGGGTACATCACCGCGGGTCAGATCGCCTCGGGCGTGATCAAGGAGCTGAACAAGATCCCGCTGGTCGGCCCGATCATCGGCGGCGTGGCCAAGGGCGTGCAGGACACGCTCGCCGGGCTGTGCGGCGTGACCGTGCAGGTCGCCAACACCGCCGCGGCGCAGGCCCAGGACACCACCGGTGCGCTGGCCAACAAGGCCAACGAGCTCGCCAGGTCGATGGCGCCCGGAGCGGGTGGCTCGAAGCCCGGCACGGGCAAGCCGCCGACGAACGGTGGTGGCCAGACCGGCAAGCCTCCGGCAGGCGGCGGCGGTGGCGGCGTCGCACCGGGCGCCCCGCCCCCGGTCCAGACCACCTTGCCCGTGATCGGCGGGTTGCCCTCCGCGCCGACGCTCTCCGGCTGGACCGGCCTGAACACCGGCCGCTCGCCGATGACCGACTACAGCACGATCCCGTTCGCCCAGGCCGGGCTGTACGCGCCGTCACCGGCCGTGCGGTACGGCTCCGGCGTGCCGGGTTACAGCCCGCAGTTCGGCATCCTCGGCGTGGACAACCCGCCCAACGACGGCGTCCAGGCCGCCGGCCACGCCGAGGCGATCGGCGGCACGTCCGGGCGCAACGACATCGACGTGTCCGTGCTGCTCGCGGTGCTCGCGCTGTCCGGTGTGACCGCGGCTCTGGTGCGGACGTGGGTTCTGCGCAAAGCTGCCGTGTAGGACCGCCCTCCATTTCCACCCCGCTCCACGCAACCGACATCTTCGCTTCGGCCCGCTTGCCAGCTGAGCCGGGGCGATATCGGGCGCGTTGCGGTGCGTAAACGACCGGCGCGACGAAGCCGTGTGTGGCGTCCTGTTACCCTTTCCTGCCGTAGACCCTCCTGCCATGGAGACACCATGGCCGCGAGTCCACAGGAGGTGAGTGGTCTTCATGCGTCATTACGAAGTAATGATCATCCTCGATCCCAGCACCGACGAGCGCAACGTGCAGCCGTCGCTGGAGAACTACCTCAACGTGATCCGCAACTCCGGCGGTTCGGTCGAGAAGGTCGAGGTCTGGGGCAAGCGCAGGCTCTCGTTCGAGATCAACAAGCACGCCGAGGGCATCTACGCGGTGCTCGACGTGAACGCCGAGCCTGACGCCGTCAAGGAAATGGACCGTCAGCTGGGCCTGTCCGAGTCGATCCTGCGCACCAAGGTGCTGCGCCGCGTCGACAAGCGTCCGGCCGCTCGGGCCTGATCTCCAACACCCTCAGCTAGGGAGCCGATATGGCAGGCGACACGATCATCACGGTGGTCGGCAACCTGACCGCCGACCCGGAACTGCGGTTCACCTCGTCCGGTGCGGCCGTTGCCAGCTTCACGGTGGCTTCGACCCCGCGCACCTTCGACCGCCAGAGCGGCGAGTGGAAGGACGGCGAGGCGCTGTTCATGCGGTGCAGCATCTGGCGCCAGGCCGCCGAGAACGTGGCCGAGTCGCTCACCCGTGGTGCACGGGTGGTGGTGACCGGCCGGCTCAAGCAGCGGTCCTACGACACCCGCGAGGGCGAGAAGCGCACCGTCATCGAGCTCGAGGTCGACGAGATCGGTCCCTCGCTGCGGTACGCGACCGCCAAGGTCAACCGTGTCAGCCGTGGTGAAGGCGGCGGCGGTGGATTCGGTGGCGGTGGCGGCGGCAACAGCGGTGGCGGTGGCGGCGGAAACCGCCAGGCACCTCCGTCCGACGACCCGTGGGGCTCCGCGCCTCCGGCGGGTGGTGGCGGCAGCGGTGGCGGCTTCTCCGACGAACCGCCTTTCTAACCCCAAGACCTCTCAGGAGTAGTTCCCGTGGCAAAGCCACCCATTCGCAAGCCGAAGAAGAAGGTCTGCGCGTTCTGCAAGAAGGACGCCGTGGACACGTTGATCGACTACAAGGACACGGCGCTGCTGCGCAAGTTCATCTCCGACCGCGGCAAGATCCGCGCTCGTCGGGTGACCGGCAACTGCAGCCAGCACCAGCGTGACGTCGCCATCGCGGTGAAGAACGCACGCGAGATGGCACTGCTGCCCTACACGTCGACCGCGCGCTGATCGGAGACTGAGAAATGAAGCTGATTCTCACCACCGATGTGAGCGGTCTCGGCGGCCCCGGCGACATCGTCGAGGTCAAGGACGGCTACGGCCGCAACTACCTGCTCCCGCGTGGCCTGGCGATCCAGTCCACCAAGGGCGCGGAGAAGAACGTCCGCACCATCCGCCGTGCGCAGGACGCCCGCCGGGTGCGCGACCTCGACCACGCCAAGGAGATCAAGGCGACCCTCGAGGGGCTCGGCGCGGTCACGCTCAAGGCGAAGGCGGCTGCCGGGTCGGGCAAGCTGTTCGGTTCGGTCACCACGGCCGACATCGTCTCGGCGATCAAGGCGGCCGGTGGCCCGCAGCTGGACAAGCGGACCGTCGAGCTGACCGGTCACATCAAGAACGTCGGCAAGCACACCGCGAGCGTCCGGCTGCACCCGGACGTGAACGTCTCGGTGAAGCTGGAAGTCACCGCCGCGAGCTGACGCGGTTTCGTCGAACCACCCTCCCTTGTCACGTGTCGGGAGGGTGGTTCTTCTATCCACAGGTTGAGTCCCTCTTTGGGGTTAACCGCCTCCCGCGACACGCCGACGACACCGTTTCACGGCGACACGCCGAGGCAGTTTCAACAAGTTCGTCCACACCTTACGCACAGCCCCTGACCTGGGCATTCGATTCTTATACCGGCAGTTGTCCCCAGCTTGCCCACAGGGCCACCCGACCCTGTGGTCAGCTTCGGTCATTCATCCACAGGTTGTCCACAACGACGGTTTGGCGACCACCGGGGACGACCTCTAGCGTGCATCGGGACACCCCCGCCACCGCTGCCTCCAGCACGCTGACAGGGGTGTAAGTTCGAACATATGAGCGAGGAGGGGCTGCCCGGTGGCGCTCACGGATGACCGGGGACCGGCACCGGCGGACAACGGCGGGTCAAGCACCCCGGCGTTCGACAGGCAGCCGCCCCAGGACCAGGCAGCGGAGCAGTCGGTGCTCGGCGGAATGATGCTGTCCAAGGACGCGATCGCCGACGTGGTCGAGGTCCTGCGGCCGGGAGACTTCTACAAACCGGCGCACCAGAACGTCTACGACTGCGTCCTCGACCTCTACAGCCGCGGTGAACCCGCCGACCCGATCACGGTGGCGGCGGAGCTGGAACGCAGGGGAGAGCTGCGCCGGATCGGCGGCGCCCCCTACCTGCACACGCTGATCGCCACGGTCCCCACAGCGGCGAACGCGGGCTACTACGCGGAGATCGTCGCGGAGAAAGCGGTCCTGCGCCGCCTGGTCGAAGCGGGAACCCGGATCGTCCAGCTCGGCTACGCCGGCCAGGACGGCAGCGACATCAACGAGATCGTCGACCGGGCCCAGTCGGCGATCTACGAGGTCACCGAACGCAGGACGACGGAAGACTACGTGGCGCTGGAGGAACTGCTCCAGCCCACGATGGACGAGATCGACGCGATCGCCTCCCGCGGCGGCTCGTCGCTGGGTGTGCCCACCGGCTTCGCCGACTTCGACGACCTCACCAACGGCCTGCACCCCGGTCAGATGATCATCGTCGCCGCCCGTCCCGGTGTGGGCAAGGCACTGGCGCTGGACACCCCGCTGCCGACGCCGACCGGCTGGACCACCATGGGCGATGTCCAGGTCGGCGACCGCTTGATCGACGCCTCCGGCAAACCGACCACAGTGGTCGCCGCGACAGACGTGCTGCACAACCGCCCGTGCTACGAGGTCGAGTTCTCCGACGGCACCGTGATCACAGCGGACGCCGAACACCAATGGCTGACGGACACGCGCGTTTCCCGCGGGGACCGCAAGGTCCCAGCGGACATCCGCACGACCCGGGAACTGGCGGACGCGGTTGGCCGCGCGAGCGCCGACGGCCGCGCCGATCACTCCGTGACCAACACCCGGCCGCTCGACCTGCCGGAACGTGATCTCCTGCTGCCGCCGTACGTCCTCGGTGCGTGGCTGGGCGACGGCCACCCGGCCGCGGCTCGGTTCACGGCGGCGGACCCGGAGATCATCTGGTACATCGAGCGCGAGGGCATCGACGCGTTCCCGCGCGGCAACATGCTCTACCAACTCCGCGTACCCGACACGCACGAGGTCGACGACGGGCGCGGCAAACCGTTCACCGTCGACGCGATGTTGCGGTCCATCGGAGTGCTCGACAACAAACACATTCCAGCCGAGTACCTGCGTGCCTCGGTGTCGCAGCGACGCGCGCTGCTGGCAGGGCTGCTCGACACTGGTGGCACTGTGACCGCAAGCGGGTCGGTGCGGTTCACTTCGACCAGCCGTGCACTGGCGCAGGGCGCGCACGAGTTGATCACCAGCCTCGGCTACCGGTGCGGGATGACGACCAAGCGCGTCAAGGGCCGGACAGCGCAGACGCCGACCTGTTTCGTTCTGACCTTCACCACGCAGGACAGGGTCTTCTGGCTGGAGCGCAAGCACCTGCTGCACAAAGAACTGCTGGCAGGACGGCCGCAGCAGCCGAGGGTGCGGTACATAACGGGCGTGCGAGCGGTCGTGAGTGTGCCGGTGCGGTGCGTCGAAGTCGACAACGCCGACCACTTGTACCTGGCGGGCCGCTCGATGATCCCCACGCACAACTCGACGCTGGGACTGGACTGGGCGCGGTCGGCGTCGATCAAGCACGGGATGTCCAGCGTCATCTTCTCGCTGGAAATGAGCAAGACCGAGATCGTCATGCGCATGTTGTCCGCCGAGGCGAAGATCCGGCTGGCGGACATGCGTGGTGGGCGGATGACCGACGACGACTGGACGCGGCTGGCGCGGCGGATGAGTGAGATCTCCGAGGCGCCGCTGTTCGTCGACGACTCGCCGAACATGACGATGATGGAGATCCGGGCGAAGGCGCGGCGGCTCAAGCAGCGCAACGACCTGAAGCTCATCGTGCTCGACTACATGCAGCTGATGACGTCGGGTAAACGGGTGGAGAGCCGTCAGCAGGAAGTCTCGGAGTTCTCCCGGTCCCTGAAGCTGCTGGCCAAGGAGCTCGAGGTTCCCGTCGTCGCGATGAGTCAGCTCAACCGTGGTCCCGAACAACGAACCGACAAGCGCCCGATGCTCGCTGACCTGCGTGAGTCCGGCTCGCTGGAGCAGGACGCGGACATGGTTGTGCTCATCCACCGCCCGGACGCGTGGGAACGGGACGATCCTCGTGCCGGTGAGGCTGACCTGATCATCGCCAAGCACCGTGCCGGTCCGACGGCCACCATCACCGTCGCCCACCAGCTGCACTACTCGAAGTTCGCGGACCTCGCACAGGCCTGACCGGCGCGTCCGCCTGAATCCCCGAACGCTCCTGTCGTTGTCGCGTGTCGGCAGGTCGCCGGGCAAAGTGCTCAGCAGGTGAGCACTTTGCCCGCGACGCTGAACTCATCGACGACGAACCAAGGAGCACCATGTCGCAGGCAACGGCCACCGTCTCGCAGCTCGCCAACGGCGACCCCACTCTCCACGCCACGACCGCGGCGGACTGGCGCGCCTGGCTCGAGGAGCACGCCGCCTCGCAGCGCGCCATCTGGCTGGTCATCTACCACAAGCGCAGTCCCACTCCGAGCGTTCTCGTCCCCGAGGCGGTCGAGCAGGCCCTGTGCTTCGGCTGGATCGACAGCCACGCCAGAAAACGCGACGCCGAGAGCTTCTACCTCCGCTTCACCCCGCGCCGCCCGCGCAGCAACTGGAGCCAGATCAACCGCGCCCGCGCGGAGAACCTCATCGCCGCGGACCTCATGCGCCCCGCCGGCCAGGCCCAGATCGACCTGGCGAAGCAGACCGGGCGCTGGCCCGCACCGCCCGCGCAGTAGCGACCGCTTCGGCATCTGACGCTGGCCCCTTGGTGTGGCTCTAGCGTTGGGTGAGTACTCGCGGGCCGTCTTCGGTGATGGCGATCGTGTGCTCGGAGTGGGCGGTGCGTGAGCCGTCGGCTGAGCGGATGGTCCAGCCGTCGGGGTCGAAGACGATCTCGTCGGTGGTGCGGGCGAACCAGGGTTCGAGTGCGAGGGTCATGCCCGCCCGGAGTTTCAGGCCCCGGCCCGCGCGGCCCTTGTTGGCGACGTGGGGGTCCTCGTGCATCGTCCGCCCGATTCCGTGGCCGCCGAACTCCGTGTTGACCGGGTAGCCGTGGGCGATGGCGACTGCTTCGATCGCTGCCGAGATGTCGCCGAGGCGGTTTCCTGGTCGTGCGGCATCGATGCCCGCGGTGAGCGCTTCCTCGGTCGCGCGGAGGAGTCGCAGGTCTTCGTCGGCCGCTGCGCCGACGATGACGGTGCGGGCGGAGTCCGCGACCCAGCCGTCGATGCCGACTGCGAGATCCATGCTGAGGATGTCGCCGTCGCGCAGCGCGTAGTCGTGGGGCATGCCGTGGAGCACCGCGTCGTTCACCGACAGGCAGGTGACGTTGCGGAAGGGGCCGTTGCCGAAGGAGGGGGCGTAGTCCCAGTAGCAGGATTGCGCTCCGCGTTCGCTGATCCGGTTGCGGACGTGGTGTTCCAGGTCGAGCAGGTTGACGCCCACGTCGGCGAGGTCGCCGAGTTCGGACAGGATGTGTCCGACGAACCGCCCCGCGGTGCGCATCCGCTCGATCTCCGCTGGCGACTTCAACTCGATCATGGTCCCTCACTCGCCGTACGCCGGTATAATAATACCACCGTAGCATGCTCGGTATTAAAATACCGCCCGGTGTGGTGCCGGGCCGGCCTGCTTCACCGTGCGCAGGACCGGCGATGTCTCGATGCGGGTGATCGCCGGCAGGGCCAGCCTGTGCACCAGGTACTCGTGCAAGGCCTGCGGACTCGGGCACAACGCGGTCGCCAGCAGGTTGGTCGGGCCGGTCGTGGCGGCCACGACAGCGAGTTCACCGTGCTGGGCCAGGGTTCGCCCGACCTGGTCGGCCTGCGCCGGGGGCACGGACATCCACAGCATCACCTTGGTTTGCCCGCCGGGCAGTTCGGCGTCGAGGTCCACGTCGAAGAACACGGCTCCGCCCGACCGCAGCTCAGCCAGGCGACGGGCCACTGTGGACTGCGACCAGCCGGTTGCCTCGGCGAGTGCCGCGTAGCCCGCGCGACCGTCGTGCAGCAACACTGCGAGCAACCGCTGTTCACCGGGACCCAGGTCCACTCCTGGGCCGGTCGGTGCCGGCGGGCTGAGCGCGGCGATCTGGTCCTCGGTGAGCGCGGCCGTGCGCCCGTGCCAGGTGGTCGGGCCGCCGAGGTACATGTGCAGGATGCAGTGCGCCGACACCGCAGTGACACTCGCGGTGCGCGGGATGTCGCGCAACAGCAACGAGTGCGGTTGGTCGGCGCCGGGCAGCGCGCGGACGATCGCGGAGATCTCGGTGCCGCCGGAGGTCAGCTGCACCCACGACGTGTCCGGTCGACGGGCCAAGGCGTGCGCGATGTCCTGCGCACTGGCCGCGCCAGCGGTGAGCCGCACGATCCACTGCTGGTACCCGTCGAGGTTCGGGGCCGGCAGGCCGATCACCCGCAACCCGGCCTCGGCTCGCATCCGCTGGTAGCGCCGTGTCACCGTCTGCGCCGAGGTGCCGAGCACGTCGGCCAGCTTGCTGAACGGCACCCGGCCGTCGATGTGCAGAGCGTGCGTCAGCGCACGGTCCAGGTCATCGAGCATGGCTGATATCTCCACATCACAACACCAGATGGCAGTTTCTTGCATGCGGACGCTGGTTGTTATCGATTTCGCTTCACGATCCTGAGACTAGCCGTCGGGATCCACCGATGGAGAGGACGACATGGACTACCGGTGGCGCTGGATCGGACTGGCGGCCGTGCTGGTCGCCGAAGCGATGAACATGCTGGACAGCACGATCGTGCAGGTCGCGGCCCCGGCCATGCACAACGAACTGGGCGGTTCGGCCTCGCAGGTGCAGTGGTACACCGCCGCGTACACGTTGCCCTTCGCGTTGCTGCTTATCACCGGCGGACGGTTGGGCGACATCGCCGGGCGGCGGCGGATCTTCCAACTGGGTGTCGCCGTGTTCGCGGCGGCGTCGGCCGTGTGCGCGGTGGCGCACGCCCCATGGCTGCTGATCGCCGCTCGCGCGGTGCAGGGGGCCGCTGCGGCTTTGGTCATCCCGCAGACTTTCGGCCTGGTCAAAGCGATGTTCCAGGGCGCGGAGCTGAGCAAGGCGCTGGGCAGCATCGGGCCGGTGATGGGACTGGCCGCGGTGTGCGGGCCGGTGGCCGGTGGGTTGCTCACCCAGGGACTGTCGTGGCACGCGGTGTTCCTGATCAACTTGCCGCTGTCGGCCGCGGTGCTCGCGGTCAGTCCGCTGATCACGGAAGACCGTGCGCCGCAACGGCCGAAGCTGGATCTGCCCGGCACGGCGTTGGCCGCGGTGGGCAGCGGGCTCGTGGTGTACCCGCTGATCGAGACCGACAGGGACGGCTGGCTCGTACCACCGTGGCTGGTGGTCGTCGCGGGGCTCGCCGTCCTGGCGCTGTTCGCGGTTCAGCAACGGCGTGGTTCGCTGATCGAGTCGAGTTTGTTCGCCGGGCGCGGTTTCCCGGCCGCGTTGGTGACGTCCACATTGTTCTTCGCTGTACTCACCGGGTTGATGCTCGTGTTGGTGTTGCACATGCAGTTGAGCCAAGGGATGGACGCACGCACGGCCGGGTTGGCCATGGTGCCGTGGTCGGTCGGTATGGGCGTGGCTTCATGGGCGGCCGGGGCGTACTTCGTGCCGCGATATGGGCACCGGGTGCTGTTCGTCGGGGCTGGTGTGATGGTGACGGGTGTGCTGCTACTCGGGTTGCCGCAGCCGGTTTCCTTGGTGGCGCTCGCGATCGGCGGTTGCGGCGCCGGGTTGTTCACGACACCGTTCTTCACGTTGGCGCTCAGGGACATCAGCCCGCAGGAGGCCGGTTCGGCGGCGGGTCTGCTCAATGCGGTGCAGCAACTGGGAAGCACTCTCGGCGTCGGCCTGTTGGGAAGTGTGTTCCTCGGAACGGGCTTCCCCGCGGTGCAATGGGTTGCTGTCGGAGCGCTGGTGGCCACGGCTGGATCCGCCAGGCTGATGAGGCTCCGGGTGTTCGCTGTGCCCAGCACAGTCAAGGCATGCGAACGGTAGGAGTCATACGTCTTTGACCGCTTGCAAGGTGTACGAGCAGGCGACACGACTCGGGTTCTCGGTGAAGCTCCACTCGCCGGTCGCCGGATCCAAGGTCATGTGACCGGGTACGGCGTGCCACGGCACGCTGTCGTGTTCGACGAACTGGGTCAAGCGCATGCCGTTGTCCAACAAGGCAGTGATGATCTCGGCCATCCCGTGGTTCCAGCTGTGGGACAAGCCGTTCTTGAAGCTCACGTCGGTCGCGACGTACGTGCCGGCCTCGTCGAAGACCATGGGTTCGGGCTGTTCGAAGTACGAGTAGTGCGGGTACGGGACCGGCGCGGTTTCGTCGATGCCCCACAGCATCGGGTGGGCCTCGCGGATGAACAGCCTGCCGCCGGGCCGCAGCAGCGACGCGACCACCCGTGCCCACCGGGAAGCCGACGGCAGCCAGCACAAGGCGCCGATCCCGGTGTAGACGAGGTCGAAGGACTCCGCGCCGAGCACGTCTGCCGCGTCGTGGACATCGGCTTCGTGGAAGGGGATCTCCGCACCGGCCGACTCGGCGAGCTTGCGGGCTTCGGCCACTGCCGCGCCGGAGAAGTCCAGTCCGGTCATGTGCGCGCCCAGCCGGGCCAGCGACAGGGTGTCGGTGCCGATGTGGCACTGCAGGTGCACGCCCCGCAGGCCGTCGATCGGCCCGAGCCGCGGCTTGTCGAAGCGGACGACCGAGCTCAGGTGCGCCGGGTCGGCGAGGAACCGGGCGATGCCGTAGTCGGGGGACGCGGCGTGGGCGGGCGCCCGCTCGTCCCAGCGTGCCTTGTTGATCGCCACCGAGTCCATGCCGGCAAGGATGGCCGCTGGGCGCCGGGCGCCACAACTCAGTATTCGTCGTGGTGGCGCAGCCAGGACATGACAGAGGCCTGTGGCCATCCTTCGAGCGAGTCCTCGTGCACTTCCTGTCGCCCGAAAGCCGTGAGGTCGAGGTAGTTGTACGTGCCCACCACGGTTTCGGCGCCGCGGGCGTAGGTCGAGTACGCGTGGAAGACCCGTGATCCGTCACGGACGAACGTGCTCAGCCCGTGTGCTTCCCCGGACGAGTCCGCCGGCAGCGGCTGGTAGTTGTAGACGGGCGGTTTGACGGCCGGGTCGAGTGACACGTCGAAGTCGTAGTTGAAGTCGCTGCCGTGCGAGGACACCATCGGTACGTCCCAGCCCATCCGCTTGCGGAACACCTCGACCTCGGCGAACGGTCCACGTGTGACAGTCGCGAACGAGGTGTCCCTGGCGTGCAGGTGCGCGAGGTGGCCGACGTTGTCGAGCACGAACGAACAGCTCGGGCACCCGTCGTTCTGGTCGAATCGCCACATGAAGTGGTAGACGACCAGCTGGCGGCGGCCCTCGAACAGGTCGAGCAGACGCACTGTGCCCGACGGGCCCTCGAACGCGTAGTCCTCGGTGATCTCGACCATCGGCAGCCTGCGGCGCTGCGCGGCGACCGCGTCACGGGCGGCTGTGAGTTCCTTTTCCTTGGTCAGCAACGCTCGGCGGGCGGTCAGCCACTCGTCGCGGCTGACGATCGGCGGCATGGTCATTTCGGCTCCACATAGGTCGCGAGGCTGTCGAACGCGCTGGTCCAGCCTTCGTACACGCTGTCACGCAGGTCGTCCGGCAGGCCGGTGAGCTGGAAGTTCATGGTGGTCTTGCCGCCGCACTCGGTCAGCGTGACCGTGACGAGCGCCTGGCGGTTCGGGTCGTCCGGTTCTCCCCAGGTGAACACGAGGCGTTGCGGGGCAACGACTTCGTGGTACGTCCCGCCCTGCGGGTACTCGGTGCCGTCGTCGTCCTTGATCATCGTCGCGCGCCAGGTGCCGCCTGGGCGGACGTCCATCGAGATGGTCGACAACGGGGTGGTCAGCCCGACCGGGCCGTACCAGCCCGCCATGTACTCGGGTTTCGTCCACGTCTCGAAGACCAGGTCGCGTGGCGCGTCGAAGACCCGGGTGATCCTCATGTCAACCATCGGGTTGTCCCTTCTGCAGGTCCTTGAGCAGGTCGTCCATCCGGTCGAAGCTGCTTTCCCAGAACTGCTTGTAGTCGCCGACCCAGTCGGCGACGGCCTTCAGCGGCTCGGCGTCGAGCCGGCACGGCCGCCACTGCGCGGACCGGCCGCGCATGATCAGTCCGGCTTTCTCCAGCACTTTCAGGTGTTTGGAGACCGCGGGCAGGCTCATCGCGAACGGTTGCGCCAGCTCGGTCACGCCGGCTTCGCCCTTGGCCAGCCTGGCGAGGATCGCCCGGCGGGTCGGGTCGGCCAACGCCGCGAACGTGCTGCTCAGCTGATCGACCATGCCACCTGCTAAACCGTCTGGTTAATTAACTGACTGGTTCACCATAGCCGCGTTGTCAAGGCGGTCGACGAACGAGGTGAGCAGCCGGGCGAAGGTGGCACGGCTGCGCGAGCGAGTAGCGACAAACGCCTCCGCGCTGGTGTAGCCTGGTTGTTGAAGATTCAACCTTCAGGAGGCGCCCGATGAGCACGATGCCCGTGCTGTACCTCAGCCACGGCGCGCCACCGCTGGCCGACGATCCGCTCTGGACCAGGCAACTCGCGCGGTGGTCGGCGGAGCTGCCGGAGCCGGCCGCGATCCTCGTGGTGTCGGCGCACTGGGAAGAGGCCCCGCTGACCATCGGGGCCACCACGACCCAACCGCTGGTCTACGACTTCTGGGGCTTCCCGGACCGCTTCTACGAGGTCGAGTACGCGGCGCCGGGTGCGCCCGGCCTGGCCGCCATGGTCCGCAAACTGGTCCAGTCGCCCGAAACCCCCGTTCGGGACGAGCCGGCCCGCGGGCTCGACCACGGCGCGTACGTCCCGCTGGTGGAGATGTACCCCGAAGCGGACGTTCCCGTGCTGCAGATCTCGATGCCGACGCTGGACCCGGCCGGCCTGCTCGAACTCGGCCGCAAACTTGCGCCGCTGCGGGACGAAGGTGTGCTGATCATCGGCAGCGGCTTCTTCACCCACAACCTCAGCGGCCTGAACATGGCCGCGGGCACCGACGTCACCCCGCCGCAGTGGTCGAGCGAGTTCGACCAGTGGGGCAGGGAAGCCCTGACCGAGCGGGATTTCGACGCGCTGCTCGACTTCGGCAACAAGGCGCCCGCCGCCCGGCTGGCCCACCCGCGCACCGAGCACTTCGCGCCGCTGTTCGTCGCGCTCGGCGCCAGCATCGACCGCAACGAGCACGCGGACACGACCATCGACGGCTACTGGTACGGCCTGTCGAAGCGGTCGCTGCAATTCGATTGAGGAACTCACCGGGCGCGGTGCTTGAGTGTCCTTGTTGGACGGTGAAGACTCTGGCCCATGCGTGCGCCGGAACTCATTGTGGGAGTGTTGCGCGGCAAAGGCTTGCTTGACCCCCATACCGGGCTGCCGTGCCGAGAACTGCTGATCGACCGCCTCGGCCTGGCGCTGACCCGCGTCAGAACACACGGCACGCTCGTGAGTCTCGTGCTCGTGCCGGGGGACGCGGAGGTGGCCGTCCAGTTGCGACAGACAATGCGCGACGACCACACGGTGGCCCAGTACGAACCCGACCTGGTCGCGATCGTCGCCGAACACCCGCACGGTGACGCGAAGCCGATCGTCGAGCGCGTCCGAACCGTCACGAACGCCAGAACCGGTTGGTACACAAGCGATGGCAACGCCCGCGTGCACGAGGTGCTGTTCCGCGCCGAAGCCGCCCTGATCTGACGCGAACACACAAAAAACGGGCCCGGGAGCTGCGTTGCTCCCAGGCCCGTTCAGGGCAACCGGCTGGCCGGTCAGGCCAGCGGCAGCGAGGTCAGGCCGGTCGGCAGCTGGGGCAGCCCAGCCGGCGCCTGCACAGCGCCGGTCAGGCCGCCGCTGGTCAGCTGCTTGAGGCTCGGGATGGTCGAGGTGGGCACGTCGAGCGGCAGCTCACGGGGCAGGCTGATGCTCTGCATGCCGGGGGCCGACACGGGCGTGCCGGGCAGCGCGACGGAGTCGGTGACCGCGGTCACGTCCTGCAGCGGCCCGGTCGGGACACCCTGCACCGACACACCGCTGGTGTCCGGGATCAGGTGCGACGGCAGGTCGTTGTGCTCGATGCCCAGCTCGACCGGCAGCTTGCCGTCCTTCACCGGCAGCACGGTCAGCGGCGTGTCGAGGAGTTTGTCGACGGACGGCAGCTGCGGCGTCGCGGGCAGCGGCGACTGCCTGACGTTGAGGGGCAGGTCGGTCGGCGAGAGCGCGGGGGTGCCCAGGTTGGTAGGGGCGATGGCCTGGGTCGCGTCGGTCAGGCCACCGAGGTTGGCCAGTTCGGTCAGTCCGCCCAGCGGTGTCAGCTCGCCGAGCTGACCGATGGCCAGCGCGTCGGTGGCCAGCGCGTCGGTGGGCAGCCCGGTCGCCGGCAGGCCGTTGGTGGGCAGCAGGCTGCCGTTGGCCAGCATGTCGGTCGGCAGGGCGCGCTCCTCGCCGGGCAGCGCGGGAAGCGGCATGCTCGACGGCGCGATCAGGCTGTCGCCCAGGTTCTGGCCGAGTTTCTGGCCGATGTCGGTCAGCGAGGTCACCGGCAGCTGCGGCACGGTCGGAAGAGCGGGAACCGTCGTGGCGGACGCCTGGGTCAGGCCGAAGCCGAGGGCACACGCGGCGGTGGCGGTGATCAGGACGCCACGACGGATGGTCTTACGCACGAGAACTCTCCTTGTTTCCCAAAAAACGGGTGAGGTGAATGGGGGTTTGCAGGTGGCCGGGGCGGGTGCGACCCCGGCCACCCGTGGCTCAGAGGTTCGGCTGAGCTTTCAGCAGCTTGGCCACGTCCGTCAGCGGCAACGTCTGGGTGACGTCGGCCGCCGAGGCCAGTGCCTTGCCACTGGTCAGGTCCTGCACCTTCGGAGCCTTCAGGTCATTGATGCCACCGACGCCCGGAACGACGTTGACGCCAGGCAACTTCGGCTGACCAGGCAGCCCGGCGATCTCGACGTTCTGCACACTCGGCGGCGCGACCGGAAGGTCCGAACGGGACTGCTTGTTCTGCAGCAGCGGCAACGTCTGGGTGACGCCGCCCGCTGAGGCCAGTGCCTTGCCACTGGTCAGGTCCTGCACCTTCCGAGCCTTCAGGTCATTGATGCCACCGACGCCCGGAACGACGTTGACGCCAGGCAACTTCGGCTGACCAGGCAGCCCGGCGATCTCGACGTTCTGCACACTCGGCGGCGCGACCGGAAGGTCCGAACGGGACTGCTTGTTCTGCGGCAACGGCAACGACTGGGTGATGTCGCCTGCCACACCCGGCAAGCTCGGAGCCTGCACGCCGCCGAGGTTGGAACCCTCGACGTTCGGCGTGACGTTGACTCCAGGCAGTACCGGCTTGCCCGGCAACCCGGCGATGTCGATGCCGTTCACGCTTGACGGCGTGATCGGCAGGTTCGACGTCGGCAGGCCCGAGCGGGACTGCGTGTTCTGCGGCAGAGGCAACAACCCCCGCTGCGGCAACCTGGGCAGCTTGTCGGCTGCCAGGCCACTGCCACCGATGGGCAGGTCGATGATCGGCGCGGTGTCATCGACCTTGACCACGGTGTTGTTCGGGGCAACTGTGATGGCGTGTGCCAGCACAGGGACGGGGATGTCGAAGATCTGCACAACAGTGCCGACCGGGATCGCTTGCGCGACACCGGACAGCGTGCCCAACGGGCCCACTGACTCGTAGTGGCCACCTACGAGCGCGGTGGTGTCGTTCGGCCCGATGGCGGTCGAGTGCCCCGCCACCGAAACGGCGTCACCGAAGACCTGTACGACAGCAGCGACCGGCACAGCCAGTACGTCGCCCGAGATGGACCCGTACTCGCCGTTGCTCTTGCCGTCGCCACCCACGAGCATGGTGGTGTCGTTCGGTCCAATGCCGACTGCAGTGCCGGCAGCCGACACGGCGTCGCCGAAGATCTGCGCGTCGACGCCCGCGGGCACCGACAGCAGGTTGCCGGCCAGGTTTCCACCCTTGCCGGACGATGTGTTGTTCCCACCGGTGACGGCGTCGGTCTCGTTCGGGCCGACCCCGACAGCGGTGCCGCCGATGGCGACGGCGTCACCGAAGACCTGGGCGATGACGCCGACTGGCACGTCGGCCAAGTTGCCCGAGATCGAACCGCGGTCGCCGCTGGTGGTGATGTCACCGCCGTTGTCGACCGCGAGGTCGTTCACGCCCGTGCCGTTCACCAGACCGGTGGCCGCGACGGCGTCGCCGAACACCTGCACGATAGGCATCGGCTCGGCCGCGATCGCGTTGCCCGAGATCGAACCGTCGTCACCGCTGGTCAGGATGTCGCCGCCGGAGGCGACATCCGTGTTGTTGTCACCGGCGCTGTTCACGACCGACGCGGCGCCAACCGCGTTGCCGAGAACTTGCGCGGCACCACCAACGGGCACCGATGCCACGTTGCCGTTGATCGTGCCCATCTTCCCGTCGGTGGTGGCATTGCCGCCCGAGGTGGCGGCAGTGTCACCGACGGCCCACGCACTGGCTTTGCCCAGTGCGCCGACAGCGTCACCGAAGACCTGCACAGGCAGGGCCACGGGAACGGAAGCTATGTTGCCGGACCCGGCGCCGCCGGTTCCCTTGGCGGAGATCGGGCCTCCGGCCTTCGCGATGGTGTCGTGCACCGCGTTGGCCTTGGCGATTCCGGCACCGGCCACGGCGTTGCCGAAGACCTGCACCGGCGCGACCACGTCAGCGGTCACGGCGTTGGACGCCAGCACACCGGCGTCGTCGATCGTGTTGGTCGGACCACCCGCGGTGGTGACCTTGGTTTCCTTGACCGTGGCGTTGGTCAGGCCACCGAGGTTCGCGCTGTTGCCGAACACCTCGCCGGGCAGGGCGACAGTCGGGGTCACGGCGTTGCCGCCGATCGAACTGTCGTTGCCCGACGTGCCGGTGTAGCCACCGGCCTCGGTGAGCACTTCGTTGCACACGTCGGCGTTGCCCTTGCCGACCACGGCCACGGCGTTGCCGAGCACCTGGACGGGACCGGCGACGGACGGGCGCACCGCGCTACCGCCGAGCACCGAGTTGTCACCGGGGACGACCGAGTCGCCGCCCGCGGTCGAGGTCTTGTTCTCGGACGCGATGCCCTCGGCCTGGCCACCCAACGACACGGCGTTGCCGAAGGCCTCGGCGGGTTCGGCGATCGCGGCGCTGACCACGCTACCGGAGATGACGCTGTCCTTCGCGTGAGACACCGCGTCGCCACCGGCCTTGGTGGCGGTGTCGTTGCCCGACTCGGTCTTGGCGATACCGACCAGCGACACCGCGTCGCCGAACACCTCGACCGGACCGGCGACAGCCGGGTCGACGATGCTGCCGGCGACCACACCTTCCTTGCCGCTGGTCTTGCTGTTGCCACCGGCTTGGGTGTGGTCGGTGTTGTCGTGCCCGGTGATCTTCGAGATCCCGCCGAGTGTTGCCGCGTTGGCGAAGACCTGCACCGGCTCGGCGACCGACGGCGAGACGACGCTGCCGCCGAGGAACGACTGGTCGCCGTTGGTGGAGTTCGAGCCGCCTGCCTTGGTCACGGCGCCGGTGGCGCCCTCGCACAGCGCGGTTCCGCCCAGCGTCGCGGTGTTGCACGTGACGTCGGTCGGCACAGCGGGCGCGACCTGCAGCGCGGAGCCGGACACGACCGACTCCTTGCCGCTGGTGGCGATGAAGTCGGTGTTCTTCCCGCGTGGGCCGAAGTTCTGGCCCGCGCTGGTGGTGACTGTGTTGACTTCTTCGACGGTGGCCTTGCCGGCGCTGGCCGCGCCGTTGCCGTGCACACCGACGGGCAGTGCCAGCGGGACGCCGATTCCGTTGCCGGAGAACGAACCGTTGTCACCGTTGGTGGTGATGCTTCCAGGCGCGTGCGCCTGGTCGTGCATCTGCGTGTCGGCCAGGGCGTTCCCGGCCGCGCCGACTCCGTTGCCGGTCACGTTCACCGGTGTGGCGAACGGCACGTCGACGACGTTGCCGGAGATCGAGCTGCTCTTCCCGTCGGTGACGATGTCGCCGCCGGAGATCGTGGTGTTCTCGGACGTGTAGTGCGTGGTCGCCTTGCTCGCGGCCGCTACGGCGTTGCCGCTGATCCGAATGGGCAGAGCCCAGTCGAGGTTGACCACGTTGCCCGCGAGAGCGCCGTCCGAGCCATTCGTCCGTACCGGACTGAAATTGGTGTGCGTCTCGCTGGATGTCGCGTTCACGTGAGCGTCACCCCCTGCCGCGATCGCGTTGCCCGCGAGCTCGAGCGGCACGACGACGTGCGGGGTGATCTTGTTGCCCTGCAGCACGCCAGCCGACGGCTGCGTGATCCGCTGAACACCGGGCAGCTTGTTGGCGACGGATTGTGCCTTGCCGAGAACCGGCGTGGCCTTGTTGGCGACGGGCAGGCCCTTGGTGAGCGAGTCGTTGCTCACGACGACGTCGCGGTTGACGGCAGGCAGGTTTTTCTGACCCAGCGGTGTGCCGAGTGCGTTGTCGTGCAACCGCACCGGAACCGCCACCTTCGGATCGAGCGGCGACGCCGGCCGATCCGGGTTCACGTTCTCATTGGCAGAAGCGATGCCTGTACCCAGCATCAGCAAACCACCGGTGACCAGCGCGGTCTGCAGACCACGCCGCGCCCAGGTTTGCATCGAGGTGTCTCTCCTTTTTTCCTTGATCAGTGCAAGGGATTGGGGAAACGGGTGGCCGGACGGCAGAAGCGTCGGGGCATGCGACCACCCGGGTCTGAAGGGGGGTGGAAGTGCGCAGCCGACAGCGAAAAGCACACGAGGCGCTATCGAGGGCCGCGCGTGCGAGTGTCAGTCAGGGGTGACGCCGGGCTGCTCACCAGCAGCCGGGGAAACGTGCTGCGAGATCAGGCGCAGCGCCTGCGAGGTGGCGAATCCCGAAGCGGGAAAAGGCCACGCGTGTGCCAAGGCGACGCCGAAGAAGTCGTCGTTGCCGGATCCGCCGCCGCCACAGGACGTGCACGCGCCGGCAGGCGCGGGCACGGGCAGTGGCATCGGCAGCGGAAGGCGGGGGAGGGCGGGGAGTTCCGGTGCCGCGTCGCCGACCGGCGGGGCGAGCCGGGGCGACTCGGCAACGGGTGCACGACTGGTGTCGTGCGCCGCCGCTCGCTCCGGTCCGGCGGATTGGGCCGGAGCGAGCTGGGGGTTGGCGGCAATCGGAATGACGACCGACCGCGGTTCGGCGTCGGCGTCGTCGACGGTCAGCATCCTCAGCCCGGCGGGTTCCTTGACCTCACCGATCCCGGCCGGCGGCGCGGGCAGCTTCAGCTGCGACGCGACCTGCTCGACCGCGCCCTGCACCTTGTTGCCGACTTCTTCCAGTTCGGCGGGCGGGGCGGGCGGCTCCGGCAGCACGGCGTCGGCGAATGCCTTGACCTGCTGCGGGTTCTGCTGGGACAACGCGTCGACGATCGGCTTCACCACGTCCTGTTCGGACGTTTCGGCCGATGCGGTCGCCGTCGAGAGCAACCAGGCGGCAGCGGCACCACCGACGAGAACGGCAGCACGTGAGAGGACGCGCCGCAGTCGAGCGGCCCTCTCAGTCCTTGCCGTGTCCACGGTTCTATGCCTGTCTTCCGGTCTGGCGAATGGTGGTCGCAGCCCGGCGACGAAAGCATCACGACCGGGGTGCGTTCGCAAGACTGCCAAAGCCGATGGGCGTTTTGCACGCCGGACACGACCAGTCCGCCCGATCGTGTGAACATGCTCAAGTTCGCTTCAGCAGCCGCGTCGCACCGGCCGCGACCGTCGTGGCAAGCACCCAACCTGCGGCGATGAGGATTCCGGACACCCATTCGGAGTTGCCGTCCATCCGCCACATCTTGTCCTGGCCGAGATCGATGATCGGCAGCAGCAGATCCAGTGCCAGCAACGCGGGGTTCCACACCGGATTCTGGTCGTTGTCCAAATGGGACAGCCGGTGGAACGCGAACCAGACCGTGCCGAGCAACCAGAACACCGCGATCCACACCACGGCCAGCCACGGCCGGTAGCCGAAGCCGACCGTCTTGTCCTGCAGGAAACCCCAGATCCGGCCGGCCAGCTTGAGTTCCGCGTGCCGCCTGCGCTGCTTCTCCATCAGCACCTTCTCGGCGAGTTCCTCCTCGCCCGCGTCCCGGTACACGGTCACGAGGTGGTCGTACGGTCCCGGCGCGAAGTCCGGCTGGACCTGCCGCAGCCACGCCAGCCGGTCCGTCACCGTCGCGTCACCGTTGGTGCCAATGGATTCGTAGACGAAGTCGTCGACGTCCACCCCGCCCGTGGCGGCCCACAGCCCGGGGCCGTCGGACAGTTTGCGGACGTGCGCGTTGCCGAGCCGGACGGCACCCCGCGGCGGTTCGTCCTGTGCGTACTGCATCACGAGGTGGTGCGCTTTGAGCCCGTAGCCGTCGAACGCGACGCTGTCCGGCTTGCCGTCCCCCATGACCGCGTACGACAGGTGCACGGTGTGCCGGACTTCGGCGAGCCGCGCGCTGACGCCGCCTTTCGCGACAACGTTCCTGCTGCACAACAGGTTGTGGCCGATCCCGGCGAACTGCAGGTCGAGCGAGGGTTTGCGGCTGCCGTCGGCGCGCAGCCTCGGTTCGGTGAGGGTCGCTCCGGTCACGTTCAACGAGGCACCGATCCTGCTGTCCTGCAACCGGATGGAGCCAGTCGCCTCGACGCCTTCCATGAACAGCGTCTCGCCGACGCTCAACCGGTCGGCGAACAACGCGTCCCGGCCGGGGCAGTACAGGCGCGCGCCGGACAGGCTGACGCTGCCGTCCACCTTGGCGCCGGGCAGCCGGACCTGGCCGTGCGCGGTCAGCGGCTTGTCGTTCGGCGCGCCCGCCATCGCGCCCGACCGCGCGTTGAGGTCGCCGCCGAGTTCGATGCCGTCGCCGAACAACGCGACAGGGCCGCGATCACGTTCCGCACCGGACTCCGTCTGCTCGCACCCCAGGGTGGCGCCGGTGAGCCGCAGCGAGCCACCGATCCTGGCGTCGGCGAGGCGGACCGCGCCGCGAGCCGTGAAACCCCGGTCCAGCTGCACGTTGCCGTCGACCCTGATCCGGTCGGCGTCCAGCGGCGACCGGCCTGAGGCGTCCAGTTCCGCGCCGGTGAAGCGGACGTCACCGCAGATGTGCGCGCCACGCAGCAACACGCGGCCGGAGGAGCGGAACCGCCCGCCGCGCGCGTCCGCCAGCAGGTTGCCCTCGGCGGTCAGGCCGGACGCGTCCAGCGCCACGCCGTGCGGGTTGATCAGGCACGCCCCGGTGAGCTGGAGGTTCCCGCCGACCTTCGCGCCGTAGAGACGTATCTCACCGTTCACGCGCAACACCACGGCCTGCAGCGATCCGGAGATCCGCAGCCGCGCACCGAGGAACGGCCCGTGCAGCACGGCGCCGGACAGCCGCAGGGATCCGTCGATTGTCGCGTCGGTCAGGTCGAGCGCTCCGTCGCAGGTGAAGCGGGGCTCGAGGATCAGGTCGCTCTCGACGCGCAGGTTGCGGCCGATCACACCGGGCATCCGGCAAGCCTTCATGCGCAGCCCGACCAACCGGGTCATCCGCAGGTCGAGCCGGTGCTCGAAGACGCACTCCCGCAGGTCGACGACCTTGCGCACGTGCCTGCCCTGGAGGCTGAAGTACTCGGTGATCCGCGCCCCGGTCAGCCGCAGCAGGCTCGGGGTGCCGGTGCTGTCGAGCAGTTCGGCGAGCACCTGGCCGCGGATCTCCTTGCCGCCGAGGTCGATCCGTTCACCTCGGCGGAACTCGGTGGTCAACTGCTGCTCAGCCTCGGTCAGCTCGTAACGGGACACGCCGGGATTCTTTCGCGGGGACGCGTGCACAGGCTGCTCATTTCGTCCTCCCGTACCGATAACGTGACTCGCGTGACAAGCGAGCCAAGGAAGCGGCCGTTGGCCCCGCTGGAAGTGACGAATGTGGTGCCGCGCGGGTTGCGTGTGGCGGCCGCGCTGGCATGGCGCCTGGCGGTCGTCGCCCTCGCGCTGTACGGGCTGATGCTGGTCGCGGGGTACTTCGCGACCGTGCTCATCCCGATGGGGATCGCTTTGCTGCTCGCCGCGCTGATGGTGCCGGGTGTGGACAAGCTGGTCGAGTGGCGGTTGAAGAAGGGTCTGGCCGCGGCGATCGTGCTGATCGCCGGCCTCGCGGTGATCGGCGGTCTGCTGACGTTCGTCATCTCGGAGTTCTCCACCGGCCTGCCGCAGCTGCAGACCCAGGTCGCGCAGTCGCTGGAGACGATCAAGGCCTGGTTGATCGACGGCCCGCTGCACCTGCGCCAGGAACAGCTCAAGGACTTCCTCGACAACATCATCGAGACGATCAAGAAGAACCAGGCCGAGATCACCTCCGGCGCGCTGACCACCGCGGCCAGCATCGGCGAGGGGCTCGCCGGGTTCATCCTGACGCTGTTCATCCTGATCTTCTTCCTCTACGACGGCGAGGGCATCTGGAAGTTCCTGTGCCGCGGCGTCCCGGCGAACGTGCGCGAGCGGGTGGACGTGGCCGGCCGGCGCAGCTTCGCCTCGCTGGTCAGCTACGTGCGAGCGACCGCGGCGGTCGCGGTGGTCGACGCGGTCGGCATCGGCATCGGGCTGGCGATCGTGGGCGTGCCGCTCGCGGTCCCGTTGTCCGCGCTGGTGTTCCTCGGCGCGTTCATCCCGATCATCGGTGCCGTGATCGCCGGTGCGGTGGCCGTCCTGGTCGCGCTGGTGGCCAACGGTTTCGTCGCGTCGCTGATCGTGCTGGCGATCGTGATCGCGGTGATGCAGCTGGAGAGCCACATCCTGCAGCCGTGGCTGCTCGGCCGCGCGGTGCGGCTGCACCCGTTGGCCGTGGTCCTGGCGATCACGGCGGGCCTGGTCGCGGCGGGCATCCCCGGCGCGCTGCTGGCCGTTCCGCTGCTGGCCGTGCTCAACGCGGGTATCCGGTCGTTGCTCAGCGACCGCGACCGGCACGTGGACGGCGACGACGTGGACGTGCTGGACGACTCGGGTTCGAGGCCGGGAAGCCGTGCAGAAGAGTGATGCCACCACACCGCTGTGGTCGAGCGTCGCCATCCTGCGGGTGGTGACGTTCGGCTTCGCGGTCGTCGCCGTGTTCGTGCACCAGGACAGCTACCAGCGGCCGGGTCTCGCGTGGATCGTGCTCGGCGTGATCGCGGCGTGGACGTTGTTCACCGTCCCCGCGTACCTGCTGAGATTCGGCCGCCGGGTGGCGGTGGTGTGGGCGGACGTGGCGGTCACGTGTGCGCTGATGTACACCTCGGTGTGGATCTTGTCGCCGCAGCAGATGACCGAGATCTCGCCCCTGATCACCACGGTCTGGGTCAGTGAGCCGCCCATCGCGGCAGCGGTGCTCAACGGCCGCACGGCAGGTGTGCTCGCGGGCGCCGCCGTGGCCATCTCGACCGGGCTGACGCGTGGAGCGTTGACAACGGACGTGACCCGGGACGCCGTTTTACTCATGGGCAGCGGTTTCGTCGTCGGGCTCGCGTCCGTCACGGCACGGCGTGCGCAGGAGCGGATGGCGCAGGCAGCGCGTGTCGAAGCCGCGACCGCCGAACGGGAACGGCTCGCCCGCAACATCCATGACAGCGTGCTGCAAGTACTGGCGCGTGTCCGCAAGCGCGGCAACGAACTCGGTGGTGAGGCGGCCGAGCTGGCCAGGATGGCCGGTGAGCAGGAGGTCGCGCTGCGGTCGCTGGTCGCCACCACCCCGCCGGAGTCGAGCGACGACGGGCTCACCGATCTGCGCCCGCGTCTGCAGGTGATGGAGACTGGGACCGTGCAGGTGTCGGTGCCGGGCACGCTCGTCCGGTTGCCGGGGACGACGGTCACCGAACTGACTTCGCTGGTGTCCGAGGCGTTGTTGAACGTCGCCAAGCACGCGGGCGACGGCGCACGGGCGTGGGTGTTGCTGGAGGACCTCGGCGACGAGGTGGTGATCAGCGTCCGCGACGACGGCGCAGGCATTCCGGCGGGACGGCTCGACCAGGCGGCGTCCGACGGCCGGATGGGAGTGGCCCGGTCCATTCGTGGGCGTGTCGCGGACCTCGGTGGCACGATCACCTTGGAGACCGCTCCCGGCGCGGGCACCGAGTGGGAGATCCGGGTTCCTGTCGAGCCGGGTGGCAGGAAAGGACGTCACCGAGTGGGAGGTGTGTGATGACCGCGAGGACGATCTCGGTGATGGTCGTCGACGACCACCCGATGTGGCGTGACGGTGTGGCCCGTGACCTGTCCGAACGAGGTTTCGACGTTCGGGCGACGGCCGGTGACGCCGGCGCCGCGGTGCGGATCGCCCGGACGGTCACACCCGATGTCGTGCTGATGGACCTCCAGTTGGGCAGCGAGTCGGGTGTGGACGCGACCCGCGAGATCGTCCAGCACCTGCCCGCCACCCGCGTCCTGGTGCTGTCGGCCAGTGGCGCGCACAGCGACGTGCTCGAGGCCGTGAAGGCTGGGGCGTCGGGCTACCTGGTGAAATCCGCGTCGGCCGAGGAACTGGTGGACGCGGTGAGCCGCACCGCGCACGGCGACGCGGTGTTCACGGCGGGGCTGGCCGGGCTCGTGCTCGGCGAGTACCGCAGGATGGCCGCCGCGCCCGCGGAGGCGGAGGCCGCGCCGAAGCTCACCGACCGGGAGACCGAGGTGCTGCGGCTGGTGGCCAAGGGAATGACCGCTCGGCAGATCGCCGACCGGCTCGTGCTGTCGCACCGGACCGTGGAGAACCATGTCCAGTCAACGCTGCGCAAACTGCAGCTGCACAACCGGGTCGAGCTCGCGCGTTATGCGATTGAGCACGGGCTGGATGCCGAGTGACAGTAGGGTTTTCGTGTGACCGATCCCCGCGAACTCCGGGTGACCGACAGTGAACGTGAACACGTGGTCGGCTTGCTGCACAAGGCGTTGTCCCAGGCGCTGATCTCGCTCGACGAGTTCACCGCCCGCACCGGGAAGGCGCTGGCCGCGGTGACCAGATCCGAGCTGAACGGTGTCCTGATCGACATCCCGGGGCTGGTCCGCACGGACACCGTGCAGGAGCAGCGGCTCGAGCTGCACAGCGTGCTGTCGAAGGTGCGCCGCCGCGGGCAGTGGGATGTGCCGAGCGAACTGGTGGTGCGGTGCGACCAGAGCGCGTGCGACCTGGACTTCACCGTGGCGCGGATCCCCTACGAGGTGGTCCGGGTCGAGTTCGACGTGCGGGCCGCGCACGTGCGGGTGATGCTGCCGTTCGAATCGACCTTGGACGCGACCATGCTGCAGGTGCTCAACTGCCGCTACATCAACAAGGTGCGGCCGGGGCAGGTGCCGGGGCCGCGGTTCGACCTCAGCGGCAAGGTGCGCGGTGGCACCCTGACCATCACCCGGCCCGCGGCGCTGCGGCTCGGCTCGGTGCAGGTCCGGTTCCCGTTGAAGATCGACCGGATCGGCTAGCAGACCGCTAGGACAGCATCGCGTGCACGGTCGCGCGGGCGTCGGACGCCTTGTGCGACACGAGCGCGGCCCTCGCGACCTGGCGGTACGTGTCCTCGGTGTGTTTGGCGAGCGCGGCTCCGACTTTGCGGATCGCGCCCGCGTTCATGGAAAGACTGGTGATCCCGAGGCCGACGAGGACGCCGGCGAGGTTCGGGTCGGCCGCTGCCTCGCCGCACACGCCCACCGGTTTGCCCGCCGCGAGTCCTGCCTTGCCGATCATCCCGATCAGCCGCAGCAACGCGGGCTGCCACGGGTCGTTGAGCGCCGCGACCGCGCCGAGCTGGCGGTCCGCCGCGAGGGTGTACTGCGCGAGATCGTTCGTGCCGATGCTGACGAACTCCACGGCGCCGAAGATCTCGTCCGCGACCAGTGCCGCCGCCGGGACCTCGATCATCACGCCGGCCCGCTCGACACCGGCGGCGTGTGCGCGGTCGGCGAACCACGTTGCTTCTTCCACTGTCGCCACCATCGGTGCCATCACCGAAACTTCGGCGCCGGTCTCCGCCGCCGCGCCGACGATCGCGGCGAGCTGCCGGTCCAGGACGTCGACCCGCTCGCGTGAGACGCGGATGCCGCGCACACCCAGTGCCGGGTTGGGCTCCGGGTCCGGTGCGAGGAACGCCAACGGCTTGTCCGCTCCCGCGTCGAGCGTGCGGACGATGATCGGTTTCCCGTGAAACGGTGCCAGCACAGCGGCGTACGCGGCCTGCTGGTCCGCCACGCTCGGCTCGTCGGTCGCGTCGAGGTAGGAGAACTCGGTGCGGAACAAGCCGACGCCCTCCGCACCCGCTTCGACCGCGGCTCTCGCGTCCTTGGCGGATCCGACGTTCGCCAGCACCTTGACCCGCAGGCCGTCGGAGGTCGCGCCCGTGCCGTTCCAGTCCTCGGTCACGACGGCTTCCGCGGCGAACGGCGTGATCGGTTCGGCCGGCACCTCGATCGCACCGGTCGAGCCGTCGACGACCAACTGCGCGGGCCTCGCCGCGAGCACACCGCGAACCGCGACGACCGCCGGGATGCCCAGCGCCCGCGCCAGGATCGCGGTGTGGCTGGTCGGCCCGCCCTCCTCGGTGACCAGGGCGAGCACCTTCGCCGGGTCGAGCCCGGCCGTGTCGGCGGGCGCGAGGTCTTGCGCGACAAGCACACTCGGCTCACTCAGGTCGGGAACGCCCGGCGCCGAGACGCCCAGCAGATCGGCGACCACGCGATCGCGCACGTCCTCGATGTCGCGGACGCGCTCCGCCATGTACCCGCCCGCCGCACGCAACGCGTCGGCGAACCCGGCGGCGGCCTCGTAGACCGCACGCGCCGCAGGCAACTGCTTGGTGGTGACGAGTTGCTCGGCCTGGGTGACCAGGGTGGGGTCCGCGGCCATCATCGCCGTGGTCTCCAGCAGCTGTTTCGCCTCACCGCTCGCCGCTTGCGCACGCGCGTTCAGACCCGCCGCGACACGGTTCGCGGCCGGGGCGACCAGACCCGCTTCCGCCGCGGGGTCCGTCGGCGGCGGCCCTGCGGGCGGTTCACCCGCGGGCTGCGCAACGATGACCACCGGGCCTGCGGCCCGACCAGGACTTACGCCGACGCCACTGAGCATGGTCCGGACATTACCCGGCGATTTCGCCCGCCGTCGGATAGGAAGGCTGCGCTCCCTTACGAGTGACTGAGATGGCCGCCACCTTGACAGCGAGTTGTGCCGCGGTGACCAGATCGGAACCTTCGGCCAGCCGCGCGGCGAGCGCGCCGGTGAACGCGTCGCCCGCCCCGGTCGTGTCCACCGCTTCCACCTGCGGCGATTCGACCCGCTGGGTGCCGTTCGCGTCGATCACCAGTGCGCCACGGGCTCCCAGCGTGACCACGGCCGAGCGCGGCCCGAGGTCGAGCAGGCCCCGCGGATCCACGTCCGCACCGCCGAGCAACTGCGCTGCCTCGTGTTCGTTGACCACAACCGGGTCCAGCGCCGCAAGCGTTCCCGCCGACAACTCGGCCATTGGCGAAATGTTGACAACTGGGCGGATTCCGCGCTCCGCCGCAACCGAAACAGCGTGTTCCACTGTCGACACAGGCACTTCGAGCGACGCGACGAGCACACGCGCGTCGGCCAGGTCCACGTCGTCCTCAGTGAGCGCACTGTTGGCACCGGGCGAGACGAGGATGGAGTTCTCACCGTCCGGCGTGACGAATATGTATGCGACGCCGGTTGGCCGCTGACTGCGCCGAACGAGCGAAGTGTCCACACCGGCCGCGCGCAACGAGTCCAGCAACAACTCGCCGTTGGCGTCCTCGCCGACCGCACCGAGCAGAGCGACCCTGGCACCGAGCTTGGCGGCCGCGACCGCGGTGTTGGCCCCTTTGCCGCCCGGCAGCACCGAAGTGTCCGAACCGAGCACGGTCTCACCTGGCCCCGGCCGCCTTTGCACAGCGACTACCAGGTCGGCATTGGCCGAGCCAACCACGATAAGATCAAGTCCGAGATCAACTCCCACGGCGTCACCTAACCATGCATCGGCGTGCCGGTCATGCGCATCTGTTAACGATTGCGGGTCCCAGTGGATGGTTGATGCCACAATGTGAGTGACAGTCGTGTATACCCGTCGGTGACGGGAAAGACCCTCGCCGCGACCATCATCGCGGTGCTGGGGTTCAGTTCCGCCGAAAGGCGAAACTGGACTTCTGTGGTTGTCGGTGTCGATCGTGTAGCCCCCCGAGCGATCGGCACCGACAACAAACCCGTCGAACACTGGTCGATCGTGCAGCCCCGCGGCGCCAACCAGGGCGAATCGACACCGACAACAAACCCATCGAACACCGAGCGATCGCGCAGCCCCACCGCGCCAACCAGGGCGAATCGACACCCACAACAAACCCATCGAACACCGAGCGATCGTGCAGCCCCGCGGCGCCAACCAGGGCGAATCGACACCGACAACAAACCCATCGAACACTGGTCGATCGTGCAGCCCCGCGGCGCCAACCAGGGCGAATCGACACCGACAACAAACCCATCGAACACTGGTCGATCGTGCAGCCCCGCGGCGCCAACCAGGGCGAATCGGCACCGACAACAAACCCATCGAACACTGGTCGATCGTGTAGCCCCGCGGCGCCAACCAGGGCGAATCGGCACCGACAACAAACCCATCGAACACCGAGCGATCGTGTAGCCCCGCGGCGCCAACCAGGGCGAATCGGCACCCACAACAAACCCATCGAACACCGAGCGATCGCGTAGCCCCGCGGCGCCAACCAGGGCGAATCGGCACCCACAACAAACCCATCGAACACCGAGCGATCGCGTAGCCCCGCGGCGCCAACCAGGGCGATCGACACCGAACAACAAAACACTCACCGACGTTGAGCTTCTTCGTGCAATTTCACTCCGCAGGTGACTAAACCTTCTGCAGCTGGCGGGCGTCCGGGTCGCTGACCTCGCCCAAGTGAGCGCGCTGCTGGAGCTTGCGCAGGAACTTCGGGGCCCACCAAATCGTGTCACCCAGTAGTCGCATGATCGCGGGGACGAGGGTCATTCGCACGAAGGTCGCGTCCAGAATGAGAGCGACGATCATTCCCACGCCGACGAACCGCATCATCGAAAGCTCGGACAACGCGAACGCGCCCGTCACCACGATCAGCAGGAGGGCGGCCGCGCTGATCATCCGGCCTGTTCGGACGAGGCCGGTCTGGATGGCGTCCGGTGTGCTCATCCCGGAATGCCGCGCCTCGACCATCCTCGACAGCAGGAATGTCTCGTAGTCGGTGGACAGTCCGAACACGACCGCGCCGATCAGGACGAACATCCCGGCCTGCAACGGTTGCGGGGTTATCCCGAGCAGGTCGGCGCCGTGGCCGGACTGGAACACGAAGACCAGCACGCCGTAGGTCGCCGACAGGCTCAGCGCGCTCATCAGCACGGCCTTGATCGGCAGCAGGACCGAGCCGAACGCGAGGAACATCAGGACCAGCGTCGCACCGGCCAGTATCCCGACCATCAGCGGCGCGTTGTCCACAATGGACTTGTTGGCGTCGGTGACTTCGGCGGTCAGCCCACCGACCAGCACATGCGAACCGCCCGGCTGCGGCAACGCGCGCAGGCCGTCGACCGCCTGACGTGCGGCGTCACCGACAGCTTCGCCGTCGAGCTGGGCACGGATCAGCACCACGCCGTCCTGACCTGCCACGACAGCCGCCTGCCGCACGCCGGGGACTTCGTTCACCTGCGAGACGAACTGCTCCACGTCGGCGTTGCCACGCACGACGATCTCAGCGGTGTTGTTGCCCGCGGCGGGGAAGTTCCGGTTGATGGTCTCGACGGCTTGCCGGGTGGGGTCGTCGGCCGGCAGCTGCTTCTCGGTCACCGCGCCGAAGCTGACTCCGGAGAACGGCAGAGCCAGCACGACCAGCACGGCCAGGATGGGCAGCGCGAACAAGACCGGCTTGCGCATCACGGCACGCCCGAGGCGGGCGAGCCCGCGAGGGTCGCGGACTTGCTTGTCACGCCGCCACGGCAGCGACAGCTTGTCCACGCGCGGGCCGAGGATGCTGAGAAGCGCGGGGAGCAGAGTCAACGAGATCAGTGCCGCGATCGCGACCGCCGACATTCCGCCGTAGGCCATCGACCTGAGGAAATCGAGCGGGAAGACCAGCAGTCCGGCCAGTGCGATCACCAGCAGCGTTGCCGAGAACGCGATTGTGCGGCCCGCTGTGGCCACCATGCGGCGCACGGCTTCGCTGGTGCCGCGGCCGTCGGCAAGTTCTTCACGGAATCGGCCGACCGCGAACAAGCCGTAGTCGATGGCCAGGCCGAGGCCGAGCAGAGTCGCCACGTTGATGGCGAAGTTGTTCACGTCCACCGCGTACGACAACGCGTTCAGCACCCCGAGCGAGCCGAGGATCGCCAATCCGCCGACCAGTACCGGCAGCAATGCGGCCACGACGCTGCCGAAGATCAGCAACAACAGCACGAGCACGACCGGCAGGGAGATCGCCTCGGCCGTGGTCAGGTCGGACTTGGAGCGTTCGCTGATGGTGTGTTCCATCGCGGTGGTGCCCGCTACTCGGTCGCGCAGGCCGTCGACCGCGAAGCCGTCTTTGATCCGCTCGTAATTGGCGAGTCGCGCGTTCTCGTCGTTGCCCGTGAGGGTGATGGTCACAAGGCCGTATCGTTTTCCGGCGTCGGCAAGCGCGGGATTCTTCGTTTCCCAGTAGGAGACGCGCTGTTTGACGGCATCGGCGGGCAACGCGTTCAGCTTGCCGACCACGCGGGCGGCCACGGTCGGGTCGTCGACCGACTTGCCGTCGCCGGCGTCGTAGATCACCACGACATCGCTTTCCCGCTGGCCGAGGGTCTGCTCAGCGATCCGGCGCGCCTCGGCGGACTGGCTGGATTCGTCGTAGTAGCCGCCTTGTTTCATCCGGTCGAAAACACCGAGACCCCACAACCCACCGATCACCGCGAGGGCGACCACGGCGACGAGCACAGTCCAGCGGCGGCGGTGTGCGACCATTCCCCACCTGTTGAACACTTCTGCGCCCTCCCGTTTCGGTGGTGCACGACGGCCGCCGTGACTACCGTCTGCGTGAACGGGCCGAGCAACTCGGTAAACATCGTTCACTGACTCTGAGGCCCAGCGTACGGACGGTTAACGGTGTTTACAAGACGATGGAGTCAAGCATGAGCGAGCCCACACGGCGCGAGCGTGCCCGTGCGGCGACAGACCGCGAGATCCGCCAGCAGGCCCGCACCCTGCTGATCAACGAGGGTCCCGAGGCGGTCACCCTGCGCGCGATCGCCCGGCAGCTCGGGATCACCGCACCGGCCCTGTACCGCTACTACTCCTCACGCGAGGACCTGGTCCACCACGTCCGGATGGACATCTGCGCCGACCTGGCCGACGACCTCACCGCGGACCTCGCCGGGATCCCCGAGAGCGACACCGTGCAGCAGGTGCTGACCATCTGCCGCGGCTTCCGCCGCTGGGCACTGGCACACCCGCGTGAGTTCTCGATGGTCTTCGCCACGCCGCGGGGCGGGCCCGACGACCTGTCCGCCGATCCGTTCGGCCGGATCTTCCTGTCGGTCGCGGGTCAGGTGCTCATCGCCAAGCAGATCAGCCCGCCGCCGGACGACACCGTGCCGCCTGCCATGCGGCCCGACCTCGAGGCGTTCCGGGCCGACCTGCTGTCGACCATCGCGCAGACCGGCGTCGACGTGCCCGGCGACATCCTGAGCATCGGGACGACGTACATGATCCTGCAGTTCTGGGTGCGGCTGTACGGCCAGGTCGCGCTGGAGGTGTTCGGCCACTTCCCGATGCTGATCAGCAACACCGAGAACTTCTTCGAGGTCATGCTGGCCGACCTGGTCGCCGACGCGGGGCTGAACGTCGACTGAAGAATGGCGGCATGTCCCACGCAGAACGCCGCCGCCGGATCACCGAGGACGCCCCACTGGCCGATCCGGCCGAGGTCTGGACCGAGGACCCGGACCTGGCGCTCGACATGGCCGAGGTGGTCAACCACCTGCCGACGCTGCACCGCGGGCTCACCTCCGGTGTCGTCGACCTGCAGAAACGGGTGGCCGCGTCGTCGAGCCTGCCGCGGCTGGATCCCGGGCTCGTCGCCGGGGCCGTGCCGGATCTGCCGATGGACGTGCGGCGTGTGCTGTTCCGCCGGATCCGGTCCAAGCGGATGACGGCGTTGGCCGACGCACTGCTGCCGTCGGTCCACGAACACTGGGGCGCCGGGGAGAGCGCACGGTTGCTGCCGGTCTGCAGCCGTGTGGTTGTGCGGGAGTGGCTGCCGCGGCTGGACCACGCCGTGTCGATGGGTGCGATCGCCAAGCACCACCCGGAGTTCATGCTGGCCAAGGCGTTCGAGGAGTTGCCGGGTGCCGACCGCGCCGACTGGTGGTCGCGCCACCTCTGGGCTGTGGACGAGCTCATCCCGCACCACCCAGCCGAGGTGCTCGATCTGATCGAACGGTTCGGCCCGGCCACCTACACGCCGTTCTCCCAGGCCAAGTCCGTCTACCTGGCGAAAGTCGACGCCGGCCGGTTCATCCGGACCCTGGAGGACCGGACCTACCGGCTGAGCCGGCCCGCGTACCGCGTGTTGATCGAGGCCAACCCGCCTGAGCTGGTGTGGCTCGGCCGTCAGGACCCGTTGGCCGTGTTGCGCGTCCTGCCGCCGTCCCGGCGGGAAGCGTTCTGGGACGCCGTCAACGCGGACAAGGACATGAGCCACGCGGACCTCGACGACTCGACACTGCGCGCGTTGCCTCTCAGGCGCCGAGGTGACGAAGCACGGCGCATGCGTGCGATCGCGTTGACCAAGGGCGAGGAGCAGAAGGCCCGGAATCTCGCGCAGTTCCTGCCGTACGACGAAGCAGCCGAGATCCTGACCGAGCTGACGCGCGCGGGCGAGGCGATCGACCGGCAGTTGGGCTACGAGTTGCTGATCGCGTGCGCCGCCAAGGACTTCCGGCTGGAGGAGCTCCTGCCGTGGCTGGCCGACCGGCTCAAACGGGACCAGGATCCCGTGCGGCTCGCCGCTTTCCGCGCGTTGCTCGCCGCGAGTCCACGGGCGTTCGGCGAGGCGCGGGAACTGCCCCGGCTCGCCGCGGACGCGTTCGACGCACGTGACCTGTCATCGGATTCGACCGGCGTGTTGCTGCGGCTGTGCGTCAAGCTGCTGGCGCACAACGATTCGCCGGTCGCGCTCGGCGTCGTCGAAGCGATGGTCAAGCGGGACAGCTCGATCGGGTTCGGGCGACTGGACCAGCTGCTGCGACGCGGCCAGGAGCACGAGATCTACCGGGTGCTCAAGCCGGTCATCGACGAAAACGCCGGGTGGACCATCTACACCCCGGCGCTCAACCTCGTCGCGGCATTGGGCCGCCGCGCATGGGACATGCCCGATCTGCTGGAACCGCTGTGGGCGGCGATCGAGAACGACATCGACCACTACGCCAGGATCGCGATCGAGCACCTGCTCGCCGACCCCCGCACCCGCGGCGAACGAACCGGCCGGATCCTCGGCATCGACCCGAGTGCGGTCTTCCTGCCGAAGGTGCTGTCCGTCGTCGAGTCGACCAGGACCGACCTGCTGGACGTGGTGTTCGGCGACGAACCACCGCAGGGCAGGTTCGCGCCGGGCGAGGTCCGGCGGATCCCGTTGGGCATGCGGCGAACCCACCGCTGGCTACCCGGGCAACGGGACCGGTACGCCGAACTGCTGCAAGCAGTGGCCGACTCGGATCACTCCCGCGAGTTCCGGGCAGCGGCGGTCCGGACGCTGGGAACAGTGCGCGGCCACAACGCCGTGCGCTACCTGTCAGCGGAGGACGAACTCGTCGCACAGGCGGCGATCGCGGTCCTGCCGTCCCACCCGGACCCGATGGAAGCGTTGCGGCACTTGATGGACCGGGCCCTCTCCGGCAACCGCGGCCAGGCGGAGCTGACGGCGACGCACACGATCCGGCGGTGCGCCCGCAGGATCCCGCCGAGCGCGCTCGGCGAACTGCTGGTCATCGAAGGCGGACCGGTCACGGTCCGCAAGGAGCTCGTCCGGCTGGTCAGCGACTTCCGCCTGCCCGACGCGGTCGGCCTGCTGCACCGCGCGTGGCACATGGACAACCAGCACCGCGATGTCCGTGCCGCGATCGCGTTCCAGGCGTTGTCCTGGTTGGACGATCCAAGGGCGTGGGAGCTGTTGCGTGCGGCCGTGACCGGGCCGCGGGAAGTCGCCACGCAGACGCTGCGAGTGCAGCCGTACATGGTTCCCGTGCGGCACAGGACAGCAATCGCCGGGCTGATCCGCCAGGTCACGGCCGGCGATGACGACCGGTTGCGCGGTGAGGCGCTGCAACAGCTGGGCAACTGGGTGGAGTGGTATCCCGACGCGCTCGCGGTGCTGGGCAGCGCGATCACTGACCTGGGTGAACGCGCGGCCTGGCGCAACGCGGTCAACGGCCTGGTCCGCAACGTCGTGAAACCCGCTGCCGGGGACGCTGTCCTCGGCATCCTGCGCACCTTGGCCGGACACATCGGGCCCGACGCCGAGCCGGACCGCGACCGGCCCGCGTTGCAACGGATGCGAGCGGTCTTCGACGCGCTCGACAGCATGCCGTTCTGGAAGCGGATCATTCCCGCCTTCGCCGACACCCTGGTCGAAGCGCTGTCCGGCGTCGAGGAAGTCCGGCGTGAGCTCGTGCGACTGAAGTTCGCCACCATCCGGTTCCAGTCGGCGAACCCGGACGACCCGGTCGCGGACTTCAAAGCGATCGACGAACTCGTGGCCGACCGGCCGGTTCTCGCGAGCAACGCCTGGCGCCGCCCAAGGCCGCCGCACCACTGGGACATCGACGCGATGCTCACCGCCGCGCGCAGCGTCCGAAGCGGTCACCTCGCGTTGCGGATCCTGGCGATCGGCGGGCCGCATTTCGGCTGGCCCGAGAGCTGGCGCAGCCTGCTGCGAGAGCTGCGCCGACATCCGGACGCCGAGGTGCGGGACGCCGCCAGGCACATCCTGACGGCGTCCGAATAGCACCTCAGAGGACGATGTTGACCAGGCGGCCGGGCACCACGATCACCTTGCGGGGCTCGTTGCCGCCGGTCAGCGCCACGATCTTCTCGTCGGCCAGCGCGGCCGACTTCACCGCGTCCTGGCTCGCGTCCGCGGCGACGGTCACGCGCGAGCGGACCTTGCCGTTGACCTGGACCGGGTACTCGATCGTGTCCTGGACCAGGTAGCGCTCGTCCGCGACCGGGAACGGGCCGTGCACGAGCGAGTCCTTGCCCAGCCGCGACCACAGCTCCTCCGCCACGTGCGGAGCCAGCGGGGCCAGCATCAGCACCAGCGGCTCGACCAGGGCACGCGGCGTGCCCGCGGCCGAGCTGTAGGTCTTGGTCAGGTGGTTGTTCAGCTCGATCAGCTTGGCGCCCGCGGTGTTGAACCGCATCTCCCTGTAGTCCTCACGGACACCGGCGATGGCCTTGTTCAACTGACGCAGGTCCGCCTCGGTCGGCTCGTCGCCCGTGACCCGCACGTCACCGCTGACCTCGTCGACCACGTTGCGCCACAAGCGCTGCAGGAACCGGTGCGCACCGACGACGTCCTTGGTCGCCCACGGACGCGAAACCTCCATGGGACCCATGGACATCTCGTACAGCCGGAACGTGTCCGCGCCGTACGAGTCGCACATCGCGTCGGGCGTGACCACGTTGCGCTCGGTCTTGCCCATCTTGCCGTAGGACTGCGTGACTTCCTGGCCTTCGTAGAAGAACTTGCCGTTCTCCTCGACGACATCGGCCGCGGGCACGAACTGGCCGCGCGAGTCCGTGTACGCGTACGCCTGGATGTAGCCCTGGTTGAACAGCTTGCGGTACGGCTCGGGCGAGGTGACGTGGCCCAAGTCGAACAGCACCTTCTGCCAGAACCGCGAGTACAGCAGGTGCAGCACACCGTGCTCCACACCGCCGATGTACAGGTCGACGCCACCCGGGTCGTTCGCGCCGAACTTCTCCGTGCGCGGGCCCAGCCAGTAGCGCTCGTTCTCCTCGGCGACGAACCGCTCGTGGTTGGTCGGGTCGACGTACCGCAGCTGGTACCAGCACGAACCCGCCCAGTTGGGCATCGTGTTGGTGTCGCGGCGGTAGGTCTTCGTGCCGTCGCCCAGATCCAGTTCGACGTTCACCCAGTCGGTCGCGCGCGACAACGGCGGCGACGGCTCGGTGTCGGCGTCCTCCGGGTCGAACGTGGTCGGGGAGTAGTCGTCGACATCCGGCAGCCGCAGCGGCAGCATCGACTCGGGCAGCGGGTGGGCCTGGCCGTCCTCGTCGTAGACGATCGGGAACGGCTCACCCCAGTAGCGCTGCCGGGAGAACAGCCAGTCGCGCAGCTTGTACTGGATGGTGCCGTGGCCGTGGCCGTGCTCCTCCAGCCACGCGATGATCGTCTTCTTGGCCTCGTCGATGGCCATGCCGTCCAGGCTGAGGCCGTTCTCCTGGCTCGAGTTGATCGCCGGTCCCTCGCCGGTGAACGCCTCGCCGTCGAAGCCCTCGCTCGGCTCGACCGTGCGGATGATCGGCAGGCCGAACGCGGTCGCGAAGTCCCAGTCGCGCTGGTCCTGGCCGGGCACCGCCATGATCGCGCCGGTGCCGTAGCCCATCAGCACGTAGTCGGCGATGAACACCGGGATCTCGGCGCCGTTGACCGGGTTGGTGGCGTAGGCACCGGTGAACACACCGGTCTTGTCCTTGTTCTCCTGGCGGTCCAGTTCGGACTTCATGGACGCGGCCCGCCGGTACGCGGCGACGGCCTCGGCGGGGGTCGCCGCGCCGCCGGTCCACCGGCTGTCCACATCGGACGGCCATGCGGCCGTGGCGATCGCGTCGACGAGCGGGTGCTCCGGCGCCACCACCATGTAGGTCGCGCCGAACAGCGTGTCCGGGCGGGTCGTGAAGACCTCGATGTCCGCGCCCGCGACGGCGAACTTGACCTGCGCACCGTGCGAGCGGCCGATCCAGTTGCGCTGCATGGCCTTGATCTTGTCCGGCCAGTCCAGCCGGTCGAGGTCGTCGATCAGGCGGTCGGCGTACGCGGTGATCCGCATCATCCACTGCCGCAGGTTGCGGCGGAACACGGGGAAGTTGCCGCGCTCGGAGCGGCCGTCGGAGGTGACCTCTTCGTTGGAGATGACCGTGCCGAGGCCGGGCACCCAGTTCACGGGCGCGTCGGAGAGGTAGACCAGCCGGTAGGAGTTGACGATCTCCTGCTGCTGCGCGACGGTCAGCTCACACCAGTTGCGGCCGTCCGGCGTGCGCCGCTTGTCCTGCGCGAACTCGGTGACCAGCTCGTTGATCGGCCGGGCCTTGTCGGCTTTGTCGTCGTACCAGGAGTTGTAGATCTGCAGGAAGATCCACTGGGTCCACTTGTAGTACTCCGGGTCGATCGTGGAGATCCGGCGGCGCTCGTCGTGGCCCAGCCCCAGCCTGCGGATCTGCCGCAGGTAGGTGGTGATGTTGTCCTCGGTGGTCTTGCGGGGGTGCTGCCCGGTGCGGATCGCGTACTGCTCGGCGGGCAAGCCGAACGCGTCGAAGCCCATCGTGTGCAGCACGTTGTGGCCCAGCATCCGGTGGTAGCGGGCGTAGACGTCCGTGCCGATGAACCCGAGCGGGTGGCCGACGTGCAGACCGGCGCCCGACGGGTACGGGAACATGTCCTGGACGAACATCTTGTCGTCGGGGACGGGCCCTGCGAGCGGGCCGACCGGGTTGGGTGCGTGGTAGGAGCCGTGCTCCTGCCAGTGCTCCTGCCACTTCCGCTCGATCTCGCCGGCCAGCGCGGCCGTGTAGCGGTGCGCCGGAACTGCCTCAGCGCTTTCGCTCATCGCTCGTCCTTCCTGGATTTTCGGCCCTGAACAACGCGAAACCCCCCAGCCCGATCCGGGCATGAGGGGTCGCCGCGCCAACCAGTCCTGAACGGGTCAGCGCGGCCAGCGAAGAAGTCGGCGGGCCGTGCCCATGTCATTGAGGATAGCGGACCGCCAAAGCCACGACCTGGGTGACCTGACCTGCGGAGAAGTTGTCGTCGCTGACCAAGATCAACGATCGTTCGCCGCGGCCGACGTCCGGTCCCCACGTGATGCCCTCGATGTTGTCCACCTTGCTCAGCCCGAAGTCGGCGAGGTCGGCGATCAGCTTCTTGCGCATCGGCCTGGCGCCGGTCAGCGCCCTGCCTGCGACGTTGCCCGCGCCGATCGTGCTGGCCTCGTAGATCCGCACCTTGTTGCCGACACCGGTCACGAAACTCCGCTCGACCACGAGCAGCCGTGCCGGGTCGAACGGGTCGGCCGCGACGATCGCCGAGATGCCGTTGTCCGCGGCCGCGGTCGGCGGCACCGGTCGCGCGAAGATCGGTTCGAGCGGGTAGGCGTACTGGGCCAGCAAGTGACCGGCCCTGGTCTGCACGGTGATCCGCGTCAGGGCGCCGTTGTCGGGCGTGGGCACCGGACCGTCCTCGGTCAGCGGTGCCTCCACCGAGCTGACGAGCAACGTGCCACCCGCCGCGTAGGTCAGGCCTTCGAGCGCGAGATTGGAGCGCGGACCGCTGGTGGGGGTGACGTGCAGGTTCTTCGGCAGTGGCAGTTCGCCCGCGAACCTGCCGGTCCTCGTGGCCTGGTGGATCGACGGGTCTGCCGACGCCGGTGGCCGCCCGCCTTCCTGCGACCACGTGTAGCGACCGGTCCACGGGTCGACGCGGATCTCCTCCGGGTCCACGGCGTCCTTGGGGTAAGTCGTACCGTCCGGCCGGAGCAACGGACGTGTACCGGTGAACGTGACATCGCCGAGGCGCTTGGCGTTCACGTCGATGCGCGCGGTGTAGAACCGCGCCGGGCCGAGACTTGACCGGTCATCGCTGATCAGGACGTACTCGCCGGTGCGCGGATCCCTGTCGATCCCGGACAGGCCACCGACCGTGGTCCCCTCGTACACCAGGCCGTTCGGCACGATCCGCTCGCCGATCAGACGAACGCGCTGCCCGGCGGACACGGGCGAGGCCAGCAGACCGGTGGTGATGACCGCGGCGGCGGTGGCCGCGAGAAAACGTGCAGACATGGCGTGAAGCACATCCAATGAGGGTGTCCGTTTGGTTAAACGCACCTGACACCTAACATCGACCTTGTGATGGTCGCATCCCTGCTCGCCGCAATCGCACTCGCTGTAGGCGGACTAGCCGTCGCTGTGACGGGTCTGCTCGGTTTCCGCGAGCGGTTGCCGCTCAACAGGTACGCGGGCGTGCGCACCACGGCGTCGATGCGTGACGCCGACACGTTCCGGGTCGCCAACAAGGTGGCCGGACTCCCGTTCGTCGTCGCGGGCCTGATCGGCGTGCTCGGCGGCATCCTGCTGCTGGTGCTGCAGTCCGGTGGCCTGGTGGCTGTCCTGGTCAGCGCGGGCGGGATGCTCGTGATCGCCGGAGCCGGTGGGCTGCTCGGCCACAAGGCCGCGCTCGCCGTGCCGGAACCCGAACCGGAGCTGCCCGCCGGGTGCGCCGGGTGCGCGTGCGGCAACTGCGGTGTGGCCAAGCTCCGCGGCTAGGTCGAGTCAGTTCAGCCGGACGTCGTCCGGGTGCGTCGCGAGCAACGCCGTCGGCATGCCCTGACGACGCAGCACCCGCCCCCACAAGTCCTGGTCCGGCGCGGCCAGCACGTCGTTGGGCAGCGCGGGAACCACGATCCAGTCGCCGCGTTCGATCTCCCCGGCGAGCTGGTCGACGTCCCAGCCCGCGTACCCGGCGAACACCCGCAGCCCCTTGACCTTCGGCGTGAGCGTCTCCGGATCGGCGTCGAGGTCGACGAGCGCGACGGGACCGCGCACGCTGATCACGCCCTTGAGGCTGGCCGCGTCCTGGCCCGTGCGCAGCGCCGCGAGACACAGCGCGGTCTTCTGGTCGACCGGACCGCCGACGAACAGCGACTGCGGCTCGGTGACGTGATCACCCCAAGCGGGTAAGACGTCGTTGACCGGAACCTCACTTGGACGGTTCAGCACGACGCCGAGCGTGCCCTCACCACGACGATGGTCGATCACGTAGACCACCGTCCGGCGGAAGTTCTCGTCGAGCAGGGTCGGCGCCGCCACTAGCAGCGTTCCTGGCTCTACGTCAGCGTCGGGTCGCACAGCGCACATGATCCCATCAGCCCCGGGAACACCTTGAGCCCCGGGCGCGTTAGAAAAAATCGCCGGATGATCCCCGGGAACACGCAAGGCACCCGGTAACGTTAGACGCTAGGTCGACGCGCATCTGTGTCCCCCGGGCTCAATTGCAAAGCCTTCATGGAATACCGGTAACGCAGGAGCCATGTCGCGCCATCCGCCGAGAGGCGACCAGGCGCGTCGACCGCTAGCTTCCGGGCGCCCTTGCTCGCCTTGCTTCGCTCGGCTCGCCTGGTCACTGGCGCTGGGTGTGGTGGGTTGGGCGGCTGGGTTCATTCCATCGTGGATCTTTGTTGGCTGCTGGTTTTCCGTGGTGCGTACGCTGGAGTCTCGTGACAGCGGTGGTCGACGAGAAGCAGAAGGTCCTTGCGCGGCAGTTGCTGACGCTGAGGGAGTTCCGTCGACTGCTCTACCTGCGGTTCTCTTCGCAGTGGGCGGATGGGCTGTTCCAGACCGGACTGGCTGGGGCGGTGATCTTCAACCCTGAGCGCGGTGCCGATCCGCTGACGATCGCGACTGGGTTCGCCACGCTGCTGCTGCCGTACTCCGTTGTCGGGCCGTTCGCGGGCGCGCTGCTGGACCGGTGGGACCGCAGGAAGGTGCTTGTGGTCGCCAGCCTCCTTCGGGCTGTGCTGATCCTGTTCGCGACGATCGGCCTGCTTGCCGGTCTGCCGAGCGGGCCGCTGTTCCTGATCTCCTTGCTGGTCCTCGGTGCGACGAGGTTCATGGGCTCGGGACTGTCCGCCGCGCTGCCGCACCTGGTGCCGGAACGCACCCTGGTGCAGGCCAACGCGATCGCCGTGACGCTCGGGTCGGTGGTCGCCGTCGTGGGCGGCGGGTGCGCGATCGGGTTGCGCAAGATCTTCGGCGAGGACGACTTCGGCTCGGGCATCACCACGTCGTTCGCGATCGTCGGCACGCTGCTGGCCGTGGTGTTCGCCCTGCGCTACGAACGCGGCAGGCTCGGGCCCGACCAAGTCGACGAACCGTCGGGGACCGTGGTCGCGGTCGCCCGCGGCCTGATCGACGGCGCGAAGGCGGCATGGAACGCGCCTCGGGTCATCGCCGGGTTCGTCGCGCTGCTCGCGCACCGGGCGTCACAGGGCATCGCGCTGCTGATGGCCGTCCTGCTGATGCGCTACTACTTCACCGACTACGGCTGGCTCAAGGCCGGGCTGACCGGGCTCGGCGAGATCGCCGCGTTCGCCGGTGCGGGCATCTTCATCGCCGGGGTGATCACGCCGAAGCTGGTCGAGCGGTTCGGCAGGCACAAGGTGATCGTCGGCTCGTTGCTCGTGGTCGCGGCCGGGATGGCGGGCCTCGGCCTGCCGATGGTCCTGCCGACCATGCTCGGCGCGGCCTTCCTGCTGTTCGGCGCCGGTCAGGTGATCAAGCTGTGCGTCGACGCGGTGATCCAGGCCGACATCGGTGACGAGTCGATCGGCCGGGTGTTCTCGCTGTACGACACGCTGCTCAACGTCATGCAGGTGGCGTCGATCGCGGTAGCCGCGGCGATCGTCCCCGCCAACGGCTACTCGCACGGCCTAATCGTCGCGACGATCGTGCTCTACCTGCTCGGTGTCGTCGGCTACCTGCTCGCCAGCAGGCGCGACCACGCCACCCACGTCGTCTAGCCCCTGCTCGGCCGCCCAGCGCCGCAGTTCGGCCACGGCCTCGTCGTGGTCGAGCGGGCCGCGGTCGAGCCGGAGGTCCTTGAGGAACTTCCACGCCTTGCCGACCACCGGTCCGGGCGGCAGCCCGAGCAGCCGCATGATCTCGTTGCCGTCGAGGTCGGGCCGGACCTTGGCCAGGTCCTCCTCGGCGGCGATCCGGGCGATCCTGGTCTCGAGCTCGTCGTAGGAGCGCTGCAGCGCCTGGGCCTTGCGGCGGTTGCGGGTGGTGCAGTCCGCGCGGACCAGCTTGTTGAGGCGGTCGAGCAGGTCACCGGCGTCGGTGACGTACCGGCGGACCGCCGAGTCGGTCCACTCGCCCTTGCCGTAGCCGTGGAAGCGCAGGTGCAGGAAGACGAGCTTGGCGACGTTCTCGATGATCTCCTTCGAGTACCGCAACGCCCGCAAACGCTTGCGGACCATCTTGGCGCCGACCACCTCGTGGTGGTGGAAGCTCACGCCACCGCCGGGGATGTGCCGTCGGGTGTCCGGCTTGCCGATGTCGTGCAGCAACGCGGCCAGCCGCAGGACCAGGTCCGGCTCGCTGCCGTCCGCCTCGAGGTCGATCGCCTGCTCGAGCACGACGAGCGAGTGCTGGTAGACGTCCTTGTGCTGGTGGTGCTCGTCGATCTCCAGCCGCATCGCGGGCACCTCGGGCAGCACGTGGTCGGCCAGCCCGGAGTCCACGAGCAGCTCCACACCCCGGCGCGGGTGCGCCCCGCACAGCAGCTTGGACAGCTCGACCTGGATCCGCTCGGCCGTGATCCGCTCGATCTGGCCCGCCATCCGGCTCATCGCCTCGACCACGCGCGGCGCGGGCGTGAAACCCAGCTGGCTGGTGAACCGCGCGGCCCGCATCATCCGCAGCGGGTCGTCGCCGAACGACTCCTCCGGCGTGGCCGGGGTGTCGAGCACCTTCTCGGCCAGCGCGGACATGCCGTCGTGCGGGTCGACGAACTGCTTGGTGGCCAGGTTCACGGCCATCGCGTTGACCGTGAAGTCGCGCCGCTTGAGGTCCGCTTCGATCGAGTCGCCGAACTGGACCTCCGGGTTGCGGGTCACGCCGTCGTACGTGTCCGCGCGGAACGTGGTGATCTCGCAGGTCAGGCCGCCCTTGGTGGCGCCGACGGTGCCGAAGGCGATCCCGATGTCCCACACCGCGTCCGCCCAGCCCGAGACCAGGCGCATGACCTGCTGCGGCCGTGCGTCGGTGGTGAAGTCCAGGTCGGTGCCCAGCCTGCCCAGCAGTGCGTCGCGGACGCTCCCGCCGACGAGGAACAGGCTGTGCCCGGCCTTGGCGAACAGCGCGGACAACTCTTCCGCGACCGGTGAGACACGCATCAGTTGCACAACCGCATTCTGCTTGGCAAGCATCGTCGACACGGCGAATCAGGCTAGTTGACGTGGCCAGACGATTACGATCGAGTTCATGTCCCCGTCATCCGGACGATCCGACGGTACCCGGTCCGGGCGCCGCGGCAGGCGTCGGAGCAGGCGGCTGACCACGGTCGACGAGACCTCGGCCGGAGGTCTGGTGATCGACGTGGCCAGGGCCAACGCGGTGATCATCGGCAGGCTCGACCGCAGGGGGCGGCTGCTGTGGTCGCTGCCGAAGGGCCACATCGAGGAGGGCGAGACGCCCGAGCAGACCGCGGTCCGCGAGGTCAGGGAGGAGACCGGGATCACCAGCGAGGTGGTCCGCTCGCTCGGGTCGATCGACTACTGGTTCGTCGCGGAGAACCGCCGGGTGCACAAGACCGTCCACCACTACCTGCTGACCGCGCTGTCCGGCGACCTGTCCGATGAGGACATCGAAGTGACCGAGGTGGCGTGGGTCGCGCTCGATGATCTTGACGACCGGCTGGCGTATGCGGACGAGCGCCGGTTGGTGCGCAAGGCGATGCAACTACTCTCTGAGCCGGCAAACACACCATTCGAAGGTGATGTGTCGTTCTCGGACGGCCTTGACGCGCCGAAGGGTCGAAAACAATGAGTGGGCTGCGTTACGCAACCCGTCACAAGCTTGCCGCGGTGGTCGCGGCGGGTCTCGTGCTGGCCGGATCAGCTCCGTGGACCGCGTCCGCCCAGCCGCCGGGCCCGGAGCCGCTGTTCGCGCCGATCGGGCTGGCCCGCACGCAGCCGGCCAACAGCCCGCCGCGCCTGCGGCTGGACATCGACCAGCTCAACCCCAGAGTGGTCCGGTCGGACACCCCGCAGATCACGGTCAGCGGCAAGGTGACCAACGTCGGCGACCGGCGGATCGACCAGGTCGAGGTCCGGTTGCAACGCGGCGACGCGGTGAGCGACGAGGGCAAGCTGCGGGCCGCGATGGCGCAGCCGCCGACGGCGGAGGCCGCCAAGCCGTCGTCGTTCACGCCGATCGCCAAGTCGCTGGACAAGGGCGCGAGCAGCGCCTTCACCGCCACGTACACGCTGGACCAGCTCAAACTCGACCAGCCGGGCGTGTACCCGGTGCTGATCAACGTCAACGGCAGGCCGGAGTACGGCGGGGCCGAGCGGCTGGCCGGGCTGAACCTGCTGATGCCGGTGCTGTCGCTGCCCGGCCGCGGTGCCCCGCCCACCCAGGCACCGCCGAAGGTCACCGTGCTGTGGCCGCTGGTCGACGACCACCCCAGGGTGGTCCGCCAGCGCGAGAACGACAGGCAGCTGGTTCTCTCCGACGACGAGCTGGCCTCGTCGGTCCAGGTCGGCGGCAGGCTCTACGGGATGCTCAACGCGTACGAGATCGCCACCAAGCAGAACCCGGCGCTGATGTCGTCGCTGTGCTTCGCGGTCGACGGCGACCTGCTCGACACCCTGGACGCGATGACAAACGGCTACCAGGTCCAGGTGAGCGAGGACAAGACCGTGCCCGGCAAGGGCAAGGACTTCGCCCAGCGCTGGCTGGTCTCGCTGCGCGCGCTGACCGCCGGGCAGTGCGTGGTCGCGCTTCCGTACGCCGACGCGGACGTCTCGGCGCTGTCGCGCGCCGGAGCGGCTGATCTCGCCAAGACCTCGGTCAACCAGGGCCTTGCCTCGGTCAGCAAGGCGCTGGAGTCGGCCAAGCCGCAGCCGGGGGTGCTCTGGCCGGTCGACGGCACGGTCGACCCGCGTGCGCTCAGCGACGTCGGCGGGCTGACGCCGACCGTCGTGCTGGCCAACCCCGAGCGGCTCAAGGGCGTGCAGGGCCCCGGGCCGTTCACGCTCGGGCAGAACGACCGCGTGCTGCCGATCGACCAGCTGACGTCGTCGGCGCTGGCCGGGCCCCCGTCGGCGGCCGGGGCGGTCTCGGTGCAGAACGGACTGGCCGCGCTGCTGTTCCGCGCGATGCAGTCCGGCCAGTCGGTGCTGGTCGCGCCGCCGCGCCGGTGGACCGCACCGGCCAGCGAACTGACCGAGTACCTGCGGACCATCGGCCGGATGTTCACCGACAGGCTGGCCACCGCGAGCCCACTGGCCGACCTCGCCGAATCGCCCGAAGGTTCGGCGACGGCGATGGACTACCCCGAGCGGGACGTGGCCGCCGAGGTCCCCTCGGGTGTCATCAGCCAGGTGTCCCAGGCCAACGCGGTGCAACGGGACTTGCTGGGCGCGATGCTGCCCGACGACACCCGGCCGGTGAATCCGGCGACGGTGATGAACCCCATCCGCAACGGGCTGCTGCGGGCGTCGTCGAGCGGGTGGCGCGGCAACGTCGAAGGCGGCAAGCAGGCCGTGACCAATGTGGTCAAGCAGCTGGACGCCGTGCGCGGGCTGGTGAAGGTCAACCCGCCGGGGCCGCCGATCGTGCCCGCGTCGTCCAACGCGCCGATCCCGGTCCGGATCGTCAACGACCTCCCGGTCGACGTGCTGGTCAAGCTGGTGATCAGGGAGAGCGCGGGTCTGCGGCCCGGTGTGGTGCAGCAGAAGCGGATCCCGGCGGGCAACAGCTTCACCGACTTCGTGCCGGTCGAGCTGCTCAGGTCGGGCAAGTTCAGCGTCGACGTCTGGGTCACCACGCCCGGTGGCAACCAGCTGGGCAACGTCTCCAAGTTCGAGATCTCGTCGGGCGCGTACGGCACGATCACGGTCGCCGTGACGAGTGTCGCCGGTGGCATGCTGGTACTGCTCGCCGCGAGGCGCGTCTACCGTCGTATCAAGCAGCGCAAGAACCAGGAGCCCACCCCGGCTTGACCAGAGCGAGGACACCCGTGCCCCCCGCCGGCGGCGGCAGACCACAACCCCGCAAACCCCCGACGCCCCAGAAGCAGCCCGAACAGGCCCGGGGGTCGTTCGGGCGCGCTGTCGGGTCGATGGCGATCGCCACCCTGATCAGCCGGATCACCGGCTTCCTGTGGAAGGCGCTGCTGTCCGCCGCGGTCGGCATCGGCGTGGTCAACGACTCGTTCACCATCGCCAACACGCTGCCCAACATCGTCTTCGAGCTGCTGATCGGCGGTGTGCTGGCGAGCGTGGTCGTACCGCTGCTGGTCCGGTCGCAGGACGATCCGGACGGCGGTTTGGCCTACACGCAGCGGCTGCTCACGGTCGGCCTGACGCTGCTGGGTCTCGGCGCGATCGTCGCGATCGCCGCGGCACCGCTGATCACCAAGCTCTACGTCGACGACTCGACCGGCAAGGCCAACCCAGAGCTGGTCAACGCCTTCGCCTACCTGCTGCTGCCGCAGATCTTCTTCTACGGGCTGTTCGCGCTGCTGACAGCGATCCTCAACGCCAAGCAGGTGTTCGGCCCGACGGCGTGGGCGCCGGTGGTCAACAACCTGGTGGTCATGGCGACCATCGGGATCTACGCGATCGTGCCGGGTGAGATCTCGCTGAACCCGGTCAGGATGGGCGACGTCAAACTGCTGGTCCTCGGCGTCGGCGTGACGGTCGGCATCGTGGTGCAGTCGGTGATGCTGGTCCCGGCGCTGCGCCGGATCGGCTTCAAGTTCCGCTGGAACTGGGGCTTCGACGCCCGGTTCAAGGAGTTCGGCGGGCTGGCGCTGTGGATCATGGGCTACGTCGCGGTCAGCCAGGTCGGCTGGACGATCAGCACCCGCGTGCTGACAGCGGGCGACGACGGTGGCGCGGCCATCTACAGCTACGCGTGGCTGCTGCTGCAGCTGCCGTACGGCGTGATCGGCGTCTCGCTGCTGACCGCGATCATGCCGAGGCTCAGCCGGGCCGCCGCGGACGGCGACGACCGCAAGCTGATCGCCGACCTGTCGTACGCCAGCCGCGTGTCCGCGGTGATCCTCGTGCCGATCTCGGCTGTGCTGACGGTGACCGGCACGTCGGTCGGCATCGTGGTGTTCTCCTGGGGCGCCAGTGACGTGAACCAGGCGACCAGGCTGGGTGAGTCGCTGGCCGTGTCGGCGTTCGGTCTGCTGCCGTACGCGCTGGTGATGCTCCAGCTGCGGGTGTTCTACGCGATGAAGGACGCCAAGACGCCGACGCTGATCATGATCGTGATGACCGCGGTCAAGATCCCGTTGCTCTACATGTGCGAGGGCCTGCTGGCACCCGAGCACGTCGTCATCGGTGTGATGATGGTCAACTCGTTGAGCTACGTGGTCGGCGCGGTGCTCGGCCAGGCGTGGCTGTGGCTGCGGCTGGGTCACCTGAAGACCAAGCGGGTCGTCGGCGTGACGCTCTTCTCGGTCTTCGCCGGTGGGCTGGGGGTCGCGGCCGGGCTCGGGGTTGCCAAGCTCATGGGCGGGTTCCTGCCGCAGTCCGCGGCGCTGCGGGCGCTGTTGTCGTTGATCATCGAGGGCCTGGTCGCGGGTGTGGTGTCGTTCGGTGTGCTGGTCATGCTCAAGGTCGACGAGCTCAAGCCGGCGACCGCGAAAATCACCCGTCTGATTCGTCGGCGGTGAATTGGACGATCGTCATGCCCCGGGGGTTTCCCGTACGCTCGCTACGAGGTATCCGTTGCGCGCGGATAGGTGGCGCGTCTGACGGGAGAGTGCGGTGACGACCAGGAGGACCGACTTCACCAACGACGCGACCGTCCAGGGCGTTCGCGCGACCGGTGGTGACCTGCTCCCGGGCGGTGTCATCGGCGATGGTCGCTACCGTCTGCTGGCGCCGTTCGGTGTGGACATCCGCGGCAACGCCCACATGTGGCGTGCCCGCGACGGCCAGCTGCGCCGCGATGTCGCGCTCACAGTTCTCGTCGGTGATCCGACCGACCGCAACGCCACCGTCGCCGCGCGCCGCACGCTGGAACGTGCCGCCCACGCCGCCCGGTTCACCAGCCCGAGCGTGTCCCGTGTGCTGGACGTGCTGGGTGTCGGCAGCGGGATCGACCCGAGTGAAGGTGTTCTCGGGGTCGTCGTGGCGGACTGGGCGCAGGGCACGGACCTCGTGGACCTGGTCGCCGAGCACCCGTTGCCCGCGGGTACCGCCGCCCGGCTGCTGGAACCGCTCGCGATCGCCGTGGAGCAGGCCCACCACACCGGCCTGGTGCTGGGTGTCGATCACCCGCAGCGGGTCAGGATCGGCCCGGACGGCTCGTTGCGGCTGTCGTTCCCCGGCCCGTTGCCGCAGGCCCAGCTGCAGGACGACGTCAAAGGCCTCGGCGCGATCCTCTACTTGCTGCTGACCGGGCGCTGGGCGTTGCCCGGCGGCCCGCCGACGATGCCCCTCGCGCGCCGGGACCGCTCCGGCTCGCCGATCTCGCCGGCCACGCTGCGCCCCGACGTGCCGGACGACCTGGCCGATCTGGCGGTGCGCAGCATCGCGGACACGTCGCTGGGCGGTATCCGGACCAGTTCCGCGCTGCTGACCGTACTCGAAGGCATCGCGCAGCGCGCCGAGCTGCTCGACCAGCGGACCGAACTGCTGCCGGCGCTGCAGGGCGGCGAGCAGCTCGCCGACCCGCTGGCCGACCAGGACACGATCTGGACCACCAGCAAGCGCCCGCCCAAGGACGACGGCAGGCGCCGCAAGCTGGCCATCGGTGTGACCGCCTTGACGGTCGCGACGGTCGGCGTGCTCGCGTGGGTCGGCATGCAGCTGATCAGCTTCTTCGGCAGTGACCCGGTGCCCGCGGCCGTGCAGCAGCCGGTGGCGACCGCGCCGGCCACGCCCGGCGGCAACACCAGCAACCAGCCGCAGGCCAACCCGCCGCCCGCGCCCAAGCCCGCCGGACCGGTCAAGGCGACGAAGGCCCAGATCTACTCGGTCAAGGGCGACAAGGACAACGCCAGGAACGCGGGCCGCGTGATCGACGGCAAGCCGAACACCGCGTGGTCGACCGACGAGTACAAGAAGCCGTTCCCCGCGCTGAAGCCGGGCATCGGCGTGCTGGCCACCTTCGCGGACGCGACCAAGCTGGCCCAGGTGGTCATCGACTCGCCGAGCGCGGGCACGGTCGTGGAGATCCGCTCGGCCGCGTCGCCGACGGCGAAGTTCGACGACACCAAGCTGATCGGCCAGGCGACGCTCGCCGACGGCACGACCGAGATCGCGCTGTCGAGCACCGAGCCGACCCAGTACGTGCTGGTGTGGATCACCAAGCTCGCCGTGGACGAAGACGAGAAGAACGTCAGCCAGGTCAGGGAGATCGAGTTCCGAATGGCCCAGTAAAAGGGCGTCAAACCCGCCACGGATAAGCTGCCCGGGTGACCGCCGCAGCTAGCTCGGACGCATCGCTGATCGCGTCCCATGCCGCCGGGGATCCACACGCGTTCAGCGAGATCGTTCGTCGCCACAGAGACCGGTTGTGGGCCGTGGCGCTGCGCACTCTCCGTGATCCGGAAGAGGCCGCCGACGCGCTGCAGGAGGCCTTCATCTCGGCTTTCCGCAACGCCGGGTCGTTCCGGGCCGAGTCGCAGGTGACGACGTGGCTGCACCGGATCGTGGTGAACGCGTGCCTGGACCGCGTCCGGCGCCGTCAAGCGCGCCCGACTGTGCCGTTGCCGGAGACCGGACCGGGTGAGCCGGTCACGCCCGGCGACGCGATGTCCGACCGGGAGACCAGTCTGGTGGTGCGCAACGCGCTCGCCGAACTGTCGGAGGAACAGCGCGTGCCCATCCTGCTGGTCGACGTCGAGGGCTACTCGGTCGCCGAGACGGCCAAGATGCTCGGCATCGCCGAAGGCACCGTGAAAAGCCGTTGTGCCAGGGGGCGGGCCAAGCTCGCCAAAGTTCTCGGGCATCTGCGGAACCCGATTGCTGATGCGAACGTCCCAGGTGACGCAAGCGAAAAGCGCGAGGGGCGTCCACGGCGTCAGTGGGAGGGGACATGACGAGCATCGGACGGGGGAGTGGCGGGCCGCCGTGGTCGGTCGACCTGCTCGCCGACCTCCAGGCGGGTGCGCTCGACCCTCGGCAGGCCGACGAGCTGTGGCCCCGGGTGAACGCGGACCCGGAGGCCATGGAGATCCTGGCCGCTCTGGAGGCGACACAGGCTGATCTGCGCGAGTTCGCGGACGCTCCGGCGCCGCCCATGCCCGCGCACTTCGCCGCACAGCTGGACGCGGCGATCGCGGCGGAGTCACAGGCACGGTCACAGGGGGTCCAGACCGCGCCGCCGCAGCAGCAACAGCCAGCGGTAGCGCCCGTGGTGAGCATCGACGCGGCCCGCAAGCGCCGCAACCGCGGGTGGGCCATCGGGGTCTTCGCGGCGGCAGCCGCGGCGGTCGGCATCACGTTCGCCGCGCTGCCCGGTGGCGGCGACAACGGCCCGAGCGGCAATGTCGCGGCGCCGGGACCGTTGAGCTTCGAGGAGCAGAACATCGGCCCGGACCAGTTGCAGGCGGCCAAGGGCGGCAACGACTACGGGCCGTTCTCCGACAAGCAGAAGCTGGCGGCCTGTTTCGAGGCCAACGGCATCAGCAGGAACGCCGAGCCGCTCGGCGCCAAGCAGGTCACCGTCGGCGGCAAACAGGGCACGCTGTTCGTGCTCGCGTCCACGCCGGTCGGCACGTTCCGGCTGCTCGCGGTCGGTCCGGACTGCGGTCCGGGCAATCCTTCGACCCTTGCGAACAAACCGGGCGTGAAGTAGTACTCCCCGGCTTTCCCGCCGGTCACAATCCAGTGCTCCCGGTCACCCGGATGGTGCGGAACAACAAGCACCTACGATCGGTTGACCTAGTTGTCATTGGCGGGAAAGTCACGGAGGACAGATGGCGGCGCAAGACGAGGTCCGCAACCTGATCATCGTCGGGTCCGGTCCGGCGGGATACACGGCCGCGGTGTACGCGGCGCGCGCGCAACTGTCTCCGCTGGTCTTCGAGGGCTCCCAGTTCGGTGGCGCGTTGATGACCACCACCGAGGTCGAGAACTACCCGGGTTTCCGCGACGGCATCATGGGCCCCGACCTGATGGCGCAGATGCGCGAACAGGCCGAGCGGTTCGGTGCCGAGCTCAAGGCCGAGGACGTCGAGGCGGTCGAACTGGCCGGGCCGGTCAAGTACGTCACGGTCAACGGCGTCCGGTACGCGGCGAAGGCCGTGATCCTCGCCATGGGTGCCGCCGCGCGCTACCTGCACGTACCCGGTGAGCAGGAGCTGCTCGGCCGCGGTGTGTCCGCGTGTGCCACGTGCGACGGCTTCTTCTTCCGCGGCCACGACATCATCGTGGTCGGCGGTGGCGACTCGGCGATGGAGGAGGCCATCTTCCTGACCAAGTTCGCCGACTCGGTGACGATCGTGCACCGCCGCGAGGAGTTCCGCGCCTCGCGGATCATGCTCGAGCGGGCCCGCGCCAACGACAAGATCAAGTGGCGGCTGAACTCCGAGGTCGTCGAGGTGCTCGACACCGACGGCAAGGTTTCCGGCGCCCGGCTGCGGGACACCCGGACCGACGAGACCGAGGACATCGCGGTCACGGGCGTGTTCATGGCGATCGGCCACGATCCGCGTTCCCAGCTCGTCGCCGGCCAGGTCGACGTCGACGCCGAGGGATACGTGCAGGTCAAGGGCCAGAGCACCTACACGAACCTCGACGGGGTGTTCGCCGCGGGCGACCTCGTGGACCACACCTACCGACAGGCCATCACCGCGGCGGGCTCGGGCTGCGCCGCCGCGATCGACGCGGAGCGCTGGCTCGCCGAGCACGGTGAGCAGCACGCACAGCAGGCACCGGAACTCGTCGGCGGCGGCTACGCCCCGACCAACAGCTGACCCCTAGGAGAGACCGTGAGCGGCAACACCGTCACCGTTACTGACAAGTCATTCACCGAGGACGTGCTGCAGAGCGACAAGCCGGTGCTGGTCGACTTCTGGGCGACCTGGTGCGGGCCGTGCCGCATGGTGGCGCCGGTGCTCGAGGAGATCGCCTCCGAGCACGCCGAGAAGATCACCGTGGCCAAGCTCGACATCGACGCCAACCCCGAGGTGGCGCGGGACTACCAGATCATGTCGGTGCCGACCATGATCGTCTTCCAGGGCGGCCGCCCGGTCAAGCAGATCGTCGGCGCCAAGCCGAAGGCGGCGCTGCTCAACGACCTGGCCGACTACGTGGCCTGACACCGGCTCGCAACCGCATACGAGCAACCTCGGCCCGGGGCTGACACGTCCACTCTTCGTGAGTCGACCAGCCCCGGGTCGTGTCATGCCTCACACTTGATCGAGTGAACGGTGAAGGGCTGGACGCGGGACGTGACCCTAACGGGGAGCGGCCCGCAGGCAGGGGCACAATAGCCTGCGACACAACCTGAGTTCGTCGGTTTATCAAACTATGACTTGAGTGAGGGGTGCATGCGGGAACTCCGCCCCGGTGACGCCGGACCGGCTGTAGCCGAAGTGCGGGCCACGCTCGCCAGCCTGGGCCTGCTGCCCACGGCCAACGGCACGGGCGACCCGTCGCTGTACGACCTCGCCGTCGAGCACGCGGTCCGCGCTTTCCAGCAGCAGCGCGGCCTGATCACGGACGGAATCGTCGGGCAGGCCACCTACCAGGCACTGCGCGACGCCACCTACCGTCTCGGCGGCCGCCCGCTCGCCTACCTGGTTTCCGCGCCGGTGAGCGGTGACGACGTCCTGGAACTGCAGGAAAGGCTGCTCCAGCTCGGGTACAACGCCGGGCGCCCCAACGGCGTGTTCGGCCCGCAGACCGAGCGTGCGCTGCGTGAGTTCCAGCGCGACTACGGCCTGACGGTCGACGGCATGTGCGGCGCGGAGACCGTGGGCGCGTTCAACCGCCTGTCGCCGCGCGCCAGCGGAGGCCGCCCGGTCCTGCTGCGCGAACAGGAGAAGGTCCGCAACGCCGGTCCCCGGCTGCGTGGCAAGCGCATCGTGATCGACCCGGGCCACGGCGGCACGGACTCCGGCGTCACCGTGGACGGTGTCCGCGAGGCGGACCTCGTCTGGGACCTGGCGCGTCGCCTGGAAGGCCGGATGGTGGCCACCGGCATGGAAGCCATGCTCTCCCGCGGCCCCGACCAGTGCCCCACCGAGGCCCAGCGCGCGCACTTCGCCAACGAGGCGGGCAGTGACGTCTTCCTGTCGCTGCACTGCGACCGCAACGCCTCCCCGCACGCGTCCGGCCTGGCGACCTTCCACTTCGGGACCGCCCGCAACAACGCGTCCACCCTGGGCGAGGCGCTCGCCGGGTTCATCCAGCGTGAGCTGACCGCCCGCACCGGCATGGTCAACTGCCGCACGCACGGCAAGACGTGGGATTCGCTGCGGCTGACCCGCTGCCCCGCGGTCCGGCTCGAGCTGGGGTACCTGACCAACGAGGGCGACCGGACGTTGCTGGCCGACCCGGCGTTCCGCGACCTGGTCGCCGAGGGAATCCTGGTGTCGGTCAAGCGGCTCTACCTGCTCGGCGAGAACGACCAGCCGACCGGCACGTTCACCTTCGCCGACCTGATGCGGCACGAGCTCACCAAGAGCTGACCGGCACCTTCTCAGCGCTGGTAGACCGGGCTGGCCGTGGTCACCGAGACCGTGCCCAGCAGGCGCTCCAGCGCTGCCTCCACGTCTTCCTTCCAGGTGATCGCGCTGCGCAGTTCCAGGCGCAGCCGCGGCCACCGGGCGTGCGGCCGGACGGTCTTGAAGCCGACTGCCGAGAGGAATTCCGAGGGCACGACACAGCTCGGCTCGTCCTCGTCCGGCTTGGCGTCCCCGAAGGACTCGATCGCCTTCACCCCGCGGCGGGTGAGGTCCTTGGCCACGGCCTGCACGAGCATCCGGCCGAGCCCGCCGCCGCGGAACTCGGGCAGGACGTGGAAACCGGTCAGCATCACCGCGTCCGGGCTGACCGGGGACGTCGGGAAGGCCAGGGAGCGCGGTACGGCGTTGGGCGGGGCGTAGAGCAGGAATCCCACCGGGAGCTTGTCGGAGTAGACCAGGCGGCCGCAGGAGCCCCATTCCAGCAGCATGCTGGAAACCCAAGCCTCCTTCTCCAGCTCGGTCTCCCCGAAGGCCTCAGCCTGTTCCTTCAGGTGCGGTGCCAGTTCCCAGAACACGCAGCCCCGCGAATGCTTGGGGAGGTGCTCCAGGTTGTCCAGCGTGATGCCGACGACGCGTCGCGACACCCAACCTCCCCGGCCCGCTCTGGTTGGAACGTGAGAAGAGCATGCGATAACCACAGGCCCGGGGTTCAGGATAGGGGGATGTGACAAGTGCCGGAAGCTCACTGACCTGATAGAGGCCAGAGTTACACTCGCTTGACTGACGAACGAGGTGGCGCATGCACTCGGAGGAACCGGAGGGCAATCAGGTCGTGCCCTCGACCGGCCAGAATCTCGACCCGCACCTGAAGCGCTACGCGGCGCGAGCGGAAGGGATGACGGCGTCGGAGGTACGAGCGCTGTTCGCAGTCGCCAGCAGGCCCGAGGTGGTCTCGCTGGCAGGGGGTATGCCCAACCTCGCGGCGCTGCCGCTCGACTCGATCGCGGCCGAGGTGGCCGGTCTGATCGCCTCCGACGGCCTGGTGGCGCTGCAGTACGGCTCCGCGCACGGCGTGCCGGGGCTGCGCGAGCAGATCTGCGACGTGATGGCCATCGAGGGGATCACCGGACATCCGGACGACATCGTGGTGACCGTCGGCTCCCAGATGGCGCTCGACCTGGTGACCCGGATCTTCTGCGACCCGGGTGACGTCGTGATCGCCGAGGGACCGTCCTACGTCGGTGCCCTGGGTACGTTCGCGTCGTACCAGGCGAACGTCGTGCACGTCGAGATGGACTCGGCGGGGCTGGTCCCCGAGGCGCTGCGCCAGGCGCTCGCCGCGGCCGCCGCCCAGGGTCAGCGGGTCAAGTTCCTCTACACGATCCCGAACTTCCACAACCCCGCCGGTGTGACGCTGGCCGTGTCGCGGCGCGCGGAGATCCTGGAGATCTGCCGCAAGGCAGGCGTGCTCGTGATCGAGGACAACCCGTACGGGCTGCTCGGCTTCGACGGCCAGACCTACCCGGCGCTGCGCTCGATGGATCCCGACAACGTGATCTACCTCGGCTCGTTCTCGAAGACGTTCGCGTCCGGTCTGCGGGTCGGCTGGGCGCTCGCGCCGCACGCGGTGCGCGAGAAGCTCGTCCTCGCGGCGGAAGCGGCGGTGTTGTCGCCGCCGGTGTTGTCGCAGCTGATCGTGTCGCGCTACCTGGCCACGCACGACTGGAAGGGCCAGATCAAGTCGTTCCAGACGATGTACCGGGAGCGCCGCGACGCGCTGCTGACCTCGCTGGACCAGCACATGCCCGCCGGCTGCACGTGGACCAAGCCGGACGGCGGCTTCTTCGTCTGGATGACCGTGCCGGAAGGCATCGACACCAAGGCGATGCAGCCGCGTGCGGTCACCGCGCGGGTGGCGTACGTGCCGGGCATCGGCTTCTACGCGGACCGGTTCGGCTCACGCCAGATGCGGCTGTCGTTCTGCTACCCGACGCCCGAGCGGATCCGTGAGGGTGTCCGGCGGCTGGCTGTCGTGCTGGAGCAGGAGATGGAACTGCTGCGCACGTTCGGGCCCGCTTCCCGGCGGATCACGTCCGGACCGCAGACCCCGAGCCCGGACACTGCATAATCCGGGAGTGTCAGATCGAACTGTTGCCGTCCTGTCCGGCGGGCTTTCGCACGAGCGTGATGTTTCCCTTCGGTCGGGGCGGCGACTGTCGACTGCCCTGCGCGCGGTCGGCCTGACCGTCGACGAGTGGGACACCGACGGCTCCCTGCTGACGAAGGTCAGCACCCAGAAGCCGGACGCGGTCGTGATCGCGTTGCACGGCGGTGAAGGGGAGAACGGCTCTATCCAGACCGTGCTGGAGATGCTCGGCGTGCCGTTCGTCGGCGCGGACTCGCACGCGTGCCGCCGCGCCTGGGACAAGCCGACCGCCAAGGCCGAGTTGTCCCGTGCCGGACTGCTCACCCCGGACTGGGTCGTGCTGCCACACAGCACGTTCCGGGAGTTGGGCGCGCAGGCGGTGCTCGACGCGATGGTGGGGCGTTTGGGTCTGCCGCTGATGCTCAAGCCGGACCAGGGCGGGTCAGCGCTCGGTGCTCAGGTCGTGTGCGACGCGGCCGACCTCCCGGCCGCGATGGTCAACTGCCTCGCGTACGGCGAGACCGTGTTGGCCGAGCGGTTCATCTCCGGCGTCGAGGTCGCGGTGACGGTCGTCGACGGCGCCGATGGGCCGGCCGCTTTGCCCGCGGTCGAGATCGTTCCCGAGAGCGGGGTCTACGACTACACATCCCGGTACACCGCGGGCTTCACGAACTTCCACACCCCGGCTCGCCTGTCGCCGAAGATCGCGGGCGAGGTCGCCGAGTTGGCTGTGTCGGCGCACCGGCTGCTCGGTCTGCGCGATGTGTCACGGACCGACGCGGTGGTCGCCGACGACGGCTCGATCTACTTCCTCGAAGTGAACGTGTCGCCCGGGTTGACCGAGACGTCGCTCCTGCCGATGGCGAGCGAGGCGGACGGGCGGTCACTCGGGGAGATCTACGCCGAACTCGTCGACCGCGCCATCGCCCGGAGCTGACTCAGCCAGTCGCCCGATCCACGGCTCGACCGATGATTCACGTGAAACAAGTAAAGAGCCCCGGCACTCGCCGGGGCTTTCTTGTGAGCCGAGCGACCGAGTCGAGACCCGGTCGACGCCTCCGCCGAATCGGACAAATCGGGATCGTCACCGTGACGTAATGCCCTGGGGTGGTTATACGTCCTCGGAACGAATTCCTTTTGTCCCATTTTCGTTGATGATGTCAATGATCCGTTCGAGATCGTCAACCGATCCGAACTCGACCACGATCCGGCCCTTGCGCTGCCCCAATTCGACCTTCACGCGGGTGTCGAACTTGTCGGAGAGCCGCTCCGCCAGGTCCTGCAACCCAGGAGCGTGCATCGGCTTGCGCGGCGCCGCCTTCGGCTTGGCCGGCTGGTCGTGCTTCGCGAGGGTCACTGCTTCCTCGGTCGCGCGAACCGACATGCCTTCCTTGACGATCTGAGCCGCGAGCGCCTCCTGGCGCTCCGGGTCGTCCAGCCCGAGCAACGCGCGGGCGTGCCCGGCGGACAAGATGCCAGCCGCGACCCGGCGCTGCACGGGGAGGGGGAGCTTCAGCAACCGGATCGTGTTCGTGATGACCGGGCGGCTGCGCCCGATCCGGGACGCCAGTTCCTCGTGCGTCACCTCGAACTCGTCCAACAGCTGCTGGTACGCCGCCGCCTCTTCGAGCGGGTTGAGCTGGACCCGGTGGATGTTCTCCAGCAGGGCGTCTCGCAGCATCGCGTCGTCCGCGGTCTGCCGGACGATCGCCGGGATCTTCTCCAGCTCGGCCTGCTGCGACGCGCGCAGCCGGCGTTCACCCATCACCAGCTCGTACGAGCCACCGCCGAGATCTCGGACCACGATCGGCTGCATCAAGCCGAACTCGCGGATCGAGTGCTCCAACTCGGCCAGCGCGTCCTCGTCGAAGACCTGACGCGGTTGCTTCGGGTTGGGCTTGATCGCGGAGGTGGGGATCTCGCGGTACACCGCACCGGCGACCTCACCACCCGGCTCCGGCGCGGGTGTGCCGCGAGTCGGGACCGGGCGCCGGGGGATGGCCGGGGCGGCCGCGTCTGCTTCGGGTCCGCTGGGGATCAGGGCGGCCAGGCCACGGCCGAGGCCGCCCTTCCGAGCCGGAGGTGCCGATTCCGGCTTGCTCATCGCGCCGCACCCCGTTCAGCGAGTTCGCGGGACGCGTCGAGGTAGCTCATGGCCCCCCGTGAACCCGGGTCGTACGCGAGCACGGTCTGGCCGAAGCTCGGCGCCTCGGACACCTTCACGTTCCGCGGGATGACCGTCTGCAGGACGACGTCACCGAAGTGCTGGCGGACCTCAGCGCTCACCTGGTCGGCGAGCTTGGTCCGGCCGTCGTACATCGTCAGCAGGATCGTGGACAGGTCCAGGTCCGGGTTCAGGTGCTTCTGCACCAGGTCGATGTTCTTGAGCAGCTGGCTCAGACCCTCCAGCGCGTAGTACTCGCACTGGATGGGGATGAGCACTTCCTGCGCGGCGACCATCGCATTCACCGTGAGCAACCCCAGCGACGGCGGGCAGTCGATGAAGACGTAGTCGGGACCGAGCTCGTTGAACGCCTCATCGGTGAGCGCCGCCTTGAGCCGCGACTCCCGGCCGTGCATCTCGACCAGTTCGATCTCGGCACCGGCGAGGTCTATGGTCGCCGGCACGCACCACAGGTTTGGCGACTGGTCACTGACTTGGGAAGCGTCCTTCAACGACACCTCGCCGATCAGCACCTCGTAGATGGACGGGGTGCCCGAGCGACGGTCGACACCGAGCGCAGTGCTGGCGTTGCCCTGCGGGTCGAGGTCGACGACAAGCACCTTGAGACCGTGCATCGCGAGACCGGCGGCGAGGTTCACCGCACTGGTCGTCTTGCCGACGCCACCCTTCTGGTTGGCGATGGTGAAGACGCGCCGGTGCGACGGCTTGGGGAACTGCTTGTCCGGGTGCAGCAACTTGGCCGCCCGTTCGGCCTCTTCGGCGATCGGCGTCCAGTTGACCGCGCCAGTGGGCGTGGGATGACTCACGGGTGGCCGCACCTCCTCGGCGCCCACGGCACCGTCTCAAGTTTCACGTGGAACATGCTCGGTCCGATCCTTCCTTATCGCCGCTTGCGATTGCGCCCGGCAGCCGGTTCGGCGCGCCGCACAACCACAACGGTGGTGGGTTCGTCGAGGAACTCACCACCACACGTCCGTACCTCCGGGTCGACACCGCCCGCACGAGCGATCTCGGTCCGGTCTCGTTCGATCTCCTCGGCGGCACTCGACCCCTTGAGCGCGACCATCCGGCCCCCGCCGCGAAGCAGGGGAAGACACCAGCCAGCCAGCTTGCCCATCGGCGCCACCGCCCGCGCGGTCACCACGTCCCGGTTGGCGAGCGTCCGCCGGACTTCTTTCTCCTCAGCGCGACCGCGGACCACCGTGACATCCAAGTCGAGCTTGGTGACAACTTCCTCCAGCCACGCCACTCGACGTGCCATCGGCTCCAGCAGGACAACGTCCAGATCCGGGCGGGCGATCGCCAGGGGGATGCCGGGGAACCCGGCGCCGGACCCGACGTCGATGACGGTCGCGCCGTCCGGCACACACTCCGCGATCGCCACCGAGTTCAGCACGTGCCGATCCCACAGCCGGTCGACTTCACGTGGGCCGATCAATCCCCGTTCGACGCCGTGGACTGTCAGCAGTTCGACGAACCGTGTCGCTTGATCCGAACCGGCACCGAACGCCTGGGACACCACGTCGGTCATGAGCTCCATCCGATGTTCCACGTGAAACCACGTCGGCTTGATTGTCGCCGATCGGCAACCATCGCCCCACCGGACTCACCGCATCCGAATGGCAGTTTCACGTGAAACACGTGCCGAGTGGGGACCCGGCTCAGCTTCTCACATTCACCCCGCAAAAAAAGAACGCGGCCCGCCTGATCGACGGACCGCGTCCAAACTCACTCAATAGAGCTAGGGCTTCGGGAAAATCACCACGCGGCGGCGGGGATCCTCGCCTTCGCTCTCACTGTGCACACCATCGATCTCGGCTACCGCGTCATGCACGACCTTGCGCTCGAACGGCGTCATCGGCTGCAGGCGAACCTTCTCACCGGAGCTCAGCACCTTCTCCGCGCTCGCCTTGCCGAGATCGCGGAGCTCCTCGCGGCGCTCTGCCCGCCACCCGGCAATGTCCAGCATCAGCCGGCTGCGCACGCCGGTCTCCTGCTGGACGGCGAGCCGGGTCAGCTCCTGCAGCGCCTCGAGTGCGTTGCCACGCGGGCCGACCAGCTTCTCCAGATCGTCACCGCCGTCGATGCTGACGATGGCGCGACCGGCTTCGACGTCGAGGTCGATGTCGCCGTCGAAGTCCAGCAAGTCGAGCAGGCGCTCCAGGTAGTCCCCGGCGATGTCGCCCTCTTGGACGAGCAACTCCTCACCGGTGGGCCCGGACCGCGCGGGTTTCTCCTCGGCGGCGTCTTTGTCGACCTGCCCGCCCTCGGCCCCGAGGTCGGTGTCGGCTGCCGTCACGGTGTCTCCTCTCCAGGCTCGGCTTGCGTCACGGACGCTTCCGGCCTGACTTCTTGCTGCGGGATCGGTCCGAGATCAGACCGGGAATTTCGGTGCTGCCGTTGCCGGAGGTGTTCCCGGAGGCAGGCTTCTTCTGGTTCGGACGCACGGTGGGCTGCTTGGCGGGCCACTTCTTCTCCGGCTTGCCCGTGCTCGTGGTCTCGTCGCTCGTCTCGTCGGTCGAGGCCTCGTCCGCGGCGGCGGGCTTCGGCGGCGTGGGGCGCTTCTTCGGCTGGGTGGGCTTCTGGCCGACCTTCGGTCCGAGGTTGGTGCGCTTCTCCTGCGCCTGGACCTTCTGCTCTTCTTCCTCGCGGTCGATCTTCTTGTAGATCAGGTACTGCTGGCCCAGCGTCCAGATGTTGTTGCTCAGCCAGTAGATGAGCAGACCGATCGGGAAGAAGGCACCGAACACGAGCACACCGAGCGGGAACACCCAGAGGGTGATCTTGTTCATGATGCCGGTCTGCGCGGTGGCGGTCGCCGGGTTCTGCCGCGCCACGTTGTGCTTGGCCGTGAAGTGCGTGGCGATCGAGGCGATCACCATCAGCGGCGCCGACACGATGATGACCGACTGGAGGTTGCCACCCAGGTCGGTCATCTCCTTGCTCGCCTGCGCGATGTAGTTCGACAGGCGAGCGCCGAACAGGTTCGCGTGCAGGTACGAGGAGACCTCGTCGGCACCGAAGAAGTAGTTGCCCTGGGCGTTCGGCACGAACCCGCGCAGCACGTTGTTCAGACCGAAGAAGACCGGGATCTGCAGCAGCATCGGCAGGCAGCTGCCCAGCGGGTTGACGCCGTGCTGCGACTGCAGCTTCTGCATCTCCTGCGCCAGCTTCTGCCGGTCGTTCTTGTACTTCGCCTGCAGCTTCTTGATCTCAGGCGCGAACTCCTGCATCTTGCGCATGGAGCGGACCTGCTTGACGAACGGCTTGATCAGGATCGCGCGGACGGTGAACGTCAGGAAGACGATGCCGAGCAACCAGGCGACACCGCTGGTCGGGCCGAAGACGGCCCCGAAGACCTTGTGCCAACACCAGAGGATGAAGGACACCGGGTAGTTGATGAAATCGAGCACGGAGCTACTCCTCGGCGGAACTGTGGTGAGCCGGGGTCCCGGACGCCTTGCGCCGGGGGCGACGGGGTGGCACGGGGTCGATTCCCCCCGAGCTCCAAGGGTTGCAGCGCAGTAACCGCCATACGGCGAGCCACAATCCCTTGATGGCGCCGTGGGTCTTCAGTGCCTCCACGGCATACGTGCTGCAGCTGGGGTAGTAACGGCACGTGGGTGGCAGCAGCGGCGAGATCACCTTGCGGTACACGTGGATCGGCAGCAGCAGAACCCATGCGACGGGTCCGGTCCGGCGCGGTGCGCCATCCGTGCTCTCGTCAGGGGAGTCAGTCACTGTTCCACCGCCAGCTTCAGCCGCCGGACAGCCGCGTCGAAGTCATGGGCGAGTTCCGCGCTCGACGCAGAGGCTGCCGGCGCGAGCGCCCGGACAACCAACGTGCTGCCGGGAGCGAGAGTTCCGAGCCGGTCGGCCACGAGATGACGCAGCCTGCGGGTGACCCGGTGGCGGACCACCGAGTTGCCCACCGCTTTGCTCACAACGAAGCCAACCCGGACGGGGTTTCCCGTCCGGGTCAGCGTGGTCTCAGTTGTCGGCTCCACGGCCCGCACCGCGTGTACGACGAGCCGGGGTCGCCCGGCGCGCCGACCGCGCCGGGTCACTTGAGCGAAGTCGCCGCTACGCGTGAGCCGGGCGGTTGCGGGCAGCACGATGCCGTGCCGCCTGTCAGGCCGACAGTTCGGCGCGGCCCTTGCGGCGACGAGCCGACAGGATGGCCCGGCCCGCGCGGGTCCGCATGCGCAGCCTGAACCCGTGGGTCCTGGCGCGGCGACGGTTGTTCGGCTGGAAGGTGCGCTTGCCCTTGCTCACGGCTTGGTTCTCCCGGTCTGTTCTTGAGGTCGCGTGTCCCCAGCTGGAGGTTGGCCCTCGATGGACCCGGCGCGACGTTTGTGTGGCCCGCGGCGGAATGGGCACGCAGAACACACCCGACGCTAGCGGGAGACCTTTCGAGGGTACGCACCCTGCGGTCGGCGGCCAAATCCGGGTCCGCCTAACTACGCCTCGCCGCGACACGCCGCCGCTCGCCGAGCTTGGGACGGGCACGTCTTGTGGGCGAGGGCGGCGCTTGTTAGCGTGCGGCTTCCGGTTTGTCACACGGGGAAGTGGGAGCCTCGCCGTGTCGCGTTCCGCCACTCGGTACGTTGAACCGACAAGGGCTTCGCTGCGCTACGCCGTATCTTCGTGCACAGTTGTGGACAACCCTGTGGATGCCCTCCGGTTCGGGTGACCTCGGGCAGCGGCCACGCCCGCGATTCACAAAAGTACGAGGGGAGGGGAGCCCGCCAGGTGTCCGAGCACCAGATCAACTTTGGTCTCGTCTGGGAACAGGTCGTGCGGGAGCTGTCTGCCGGGATCCTGTCACGCCAGCAACAGGCGTGGATGCGGGTGACCCGGCCGATCGGTCTGCTGGACGGAACGGCGCTGCTGGCCGCACCGAGTGACTTCGCCAAGGAGGCGATCGAGCGCGCGCTGCGCGAACCGATCACCGACGCGCTGTCCCGGCGGCTGGGCCGTACCATCTCCCTCGCTGTGAAAGTGGACACTGTCGGCTCACCGACCCCCGCCGTGGCTCCGCCCGCCGCACCGGTCGAACCGGTTGGTGTGAGCGCGCCGATGGCCGCAGCCGTCCCGGTCCCCGTCACGGAGATCGATCTCGGCGCGGACGGCGACGGCGACGAGGTCGACGAAGAAGGCGACGCGCTCGCCACAGCGCGTGAGGTCTGGCCGACGTTCAACGGCAAGCAGCCCGCCGCGGTGGGCCAGCCGTTCACCGCGCCGGCGCAGCCGCAGACGTCCAAGACCCGGCTGAACGAGAAGTACACGTTCGACACGTTCGTGATCGGCGCGTCCAACCGCTTCGCGCACGCCGCCGCGGTCGCCGTCGCCGAAGCGCCGGCCCGCGCGTACAACCCGCTCTTCATCTGGGGTGAGTCCGGGCTGGGCAAGACGCACTTGCTGCACGCGGTCGGGCACTACGCCCAGCGGCTGTTCCCCGGCATGCGCGTGCGGTACGTGTCGACCGAGGAGTTCACCAACGACTTCATCAACTCGCTGCGTGACGACCGCAAGGTCGCCTTCCAGCGCCGCTACCGGGACATCGACATCCTGCTGGTCGACGACATCCAGTTCCTGGAGGGCAAGGAAGGAACCCAGGAGGAGTTCTTCCACACCTTCAACACGCTGCACAACGCGAACAAGCAGATCGTGGTTTCCAGCGACCGGCCGCCCAAGCGCCTGGAAACCCTGGAAGACCGCCTGCGCACCCGGTTCGAGTGGGGCCTGATCACCGACATCCAGCCGCCCGAGCTGGAGACCCGCATCGCGATCCTGCGCAAGAAGGCGGCGCAGGACCGGCTCAACGTCCCCGCCGAGGTGCTGGAGTTCATCGCGGCCCGGATCGAGGCCAACATCCGCGAGCTCGAGGGCGCGCTGATCCGCGTGACGGCGTTCGCGTCGCTCAACCGCCAGCCGGTCGACCTGGGTCTGACCGAGATCGTGCTGCGCGACCTGATCCCGGACTCGCAGGTACCGGAGATCAGCGCCCCGACGATCATGGCGGTGACCGCCGAGTTCTTCGGCGTGACGATCGAGGACCTCTGCGGCCCCGGCAAGACGAAGGCGCTGGCGCAGTCGAGGCAGATCTCGATGTACTTGTGCCGCGAGCTGACGGACCTGTCACTGCCGAAGATCGGCCAGACCTTCGGCGGCCGCGACCACACCACCGTGATGCACGCGGAGAAGAAGATCCGCAAGGAGATGGCCGAGCGCCGCCGGACCTACGACCAGGTCCAGGAACTCACCTCCCGGATAAAGCAGCGCGCCCGCGGCTGA